>BMSM01000001.1 GCA_014649155.1 Streptomyces griseoviridis
AGGCCCAGCGCGCACGGGCAGGCGATGATCAGGACGGCGACGGCGGCGGTGAACGCGGCGACGGTGTCCCCGGTCGCGCCCAGCCAGCCCCCGAACGTGCCAGCCGCGATCAGCAGCACCACCGGGACGAACACCCCGGAGATCCGGTCGGCGAGCCGCTGGACCCGGGCCTTGCCGTTCTGCGCGTCCTCCACCAGCCGGGCCATCCGGGCCAGCCGGGTGCCGGCGCCGACCCCGGTGGCCTCGACCACCAGCCGGCCGCCGGCGTTGACCGTGGCGCCGGTGACCGCGTCCCCGACGGTGACGTCCACCGGCACCGACTCCCCGGTCAGCAGGGAGGCGTCCACCGCGGAGGTGCCCTCGACCACCGTGCCGTCGGTGGCGATCTTCTCGCCGGGCCGTACGACGAACCGGTCGCCGACCGCCAGCCGGTCCGCGGGGACGCGCACCTCGCGGCCGTCGCGCAGCACGGTGACGTCCTTGGCGCCCAGTTCCATCAGGGCCTTGAGCGCGGCCCCGGCCCGCCGCTTGGAACGGGCCTCCAGCCAGCGACCGAGCAGGAGGAACACGGTGACCCCCGCGGCGACCTCCAGGTAGATCGCGGAGGTGCCGTCGGCGGGGGAGGCGGTCAGGTCGAAGGGGTGCCGCATGCCGGGCGCGCCGGCGTCCCCGAGGAACAGCGCCCACAGCGACCAGCCGAACGCCGCGAGGGTGCCCAGCGTGACCAGGGTGTCCATGGTGGCCGCGCCGTGCCGCAGATTGGTCCAGGTGGCGCGGTGGAAGGGGAGGCCGCCCCAGACGACGACCGGGGCGGCGAGGGTGAGCGAGAGCCACTGCCAGTTGTCGAACTGCGCGGCCGGGACCATCGCCAGCAGGACCACGGGGAGCGCGAGCAGCGCGGAGACGGCCAGCCGCCGGCCCAGCGCCGACAGCTCCGGGTCGTCGTCGGCCGCCGGCCCGGTCTCCTCGGGACGGACGGGCTCGGGCGGCGGCGGTCTCTCGGCGGTGTACCCGGTCCGCTCCACGGTGGCGATCAGGTCGGCGATCTCCGTGCCCGGCGGGTAGGAGATCCGGGCCTTCTCGGTCGCGTAGTTCACCGTGGCGGTGACGCCGTCCATGCGGTTGAGCTTCTTCTCGACCCGGGCCGCGCAGGAGGCGCAGGTCATCCCGCCGATGCGCAGCTCGGTCTCGGCCCGGCCGGGCCCGTCACCGGCGGGACGCGGCGCGGACGGGGCGGGGGAGGGGGACGGGACGGTGGTGGTCATGCTCCGGCTCCAGACGGGTACGGGGTGCGGCGCGGCCGCTCGCTCAGGCGCGGCCGGCCAGCTCGAAGCCGGCCTCGTCCACGGCGGCGCGCACGGCCTCCTCGTCCAGCGGGGCCGCGGAGGTGACGGTCACCTCGCCGGTGGCGGCGACGGCCTTCACCGCGCTGACGCCGGGGATCTCCCCGATCTCGGCGGAGACGGCGCCCTCGCAGTGCCCGCAGCTCATGCCGCTCACCTGGTAGACGGTGGTGACGGAGCCCGGGGTGCCGGTGGTGGTGGTCATGTCTGCTCCTCGTCGGGGCGTGGGGATGGATCACCGGTGGTCCCTGGGGGGCCACCTGCTTCCAGCATACCCCTAGGGGGTACGCGGGTGGCGTATCGGGGAGCGGTCAGGGAGCCGGTCCGTGATCTGCGAGGCGGCCGGGGGCAGGAAACGGAGGACCGTCACCCCTCCCTCCCCCCCCTCCCTCCCCCCTCCCTCCCCCGTCCCTCCTCCCGCCGGAGTCGTAGATGACTGTTCGCCGTGTCGTGCCCGCCATCCCGTCGGAAGCCGTGTGGGAGACCCGCGCGTTCTACGGTGCGCTGGGCCGTCAGGAGGCCATGGGCCTCGGCTGGATCGTGACGCCCGCCTCCCCCTCCCGCCCGACCGCGCGGCTCGGCGTCATGCCCGGCGACCGGACCGCCCGGCCGCACCCGGCATGAGCGTCGAGGTCGACGACGTCGACGCGGCGTACGCGCCCCTGCGGGACCGGGGCGCGGAGATCGTGCACCCGCTGCGGGGCGAGGAGTGGGGGTGCGGCGGTTCCTCGTCCGCGACCCCGGTGGCCGCGTGGCCGACGTGGTCGGCCACCGCTGGCGCCGTCCGGCTCCCGGCGGGCGGCGCCTGGGGCCGGTCGTTCGGATCAGGTCGCGGGGAATCGGCTGCGTCTTCCCCGCGTCTGCGACCTGATCCGAACGGCAGGGCCCTACGTCTCCGGGTCCGGGCGGCGCCCCGTGCGCCTGCGGGTGCCCGGCCGGGACGCCACCCAGGCGCGGACGGTGTCCGCGTACCAGTAGGGGCGGCCCGCCTCCACGTGGTCGGGTGGGGGCAGCAGGCCGTGTTTGCGGTACGACCGCACGGTGTCCGGCTGCACCCGGATGTGGGCCGCGATGTCCTTGTAGGACCAGAGGCTGCGGTCGGTCATGCGGCCAGCCTGTGTCCATCCGGTGACCCGGCGTGAACACCGGCCGCGTGCCGTGCGGAGCTGTGACCGAACGCCCGTCTCGCCGTGACAGTCGTGACACGGCCGAGGTGTTTGCGACAGGAGTGCGGCACGGGTCGTGGCACCGGCCACCCATCTGGTCAGAATGTCCGGACATACCGTTGACAGGGTCCGCGCACCCGGCTAGAAAGCCTGGGGGAGACCCGACCCGAAGGGGCCGCGTATGGCGTACGACGTGATCACCATAGGACGGACCGGCGTGGACCTCTACCCGTTGCAGACGGGCGTCCCGCTGCCGCAGGTCACGTCCTTCGGCAAGTTCCTCGGCGGCTCGGCCACCAATGTCGCCGTCGCCGCCGCCCGGCTCGGCCGCCGCACGGCGGTGATCACCCGTACCGGCGACGACCCCTTCGGCACCTACGTCCACCAGGCGCTGCGCGACTTCGGCGTCGACGACCGCTGGGTGACGCCGGTGCCCGGACTGCCCACCCCGGTCACCTTCTGCGAGGTCTTCCCGCCGGACGACTTCCCGCTCTACTTCTACCGCCGGCCCAAGGCCCCCGACCTGGAACTGGACGCCCGGGACCTCGACCTGGACGCCGTCCGCGAGGCCCGGATCTTCTGGATGACCGGCAGCGGCCTGTGCGCCGAGCCCAGCCGGACGGCGACCCTCGCCGCCCTCGCCCACCGCGCCCGCGCCGCCACGACCGTCTTCGACCTGGACTGGCGCCCCATGTTCTGGCCGGACCCCGGCGAGGCGCGCCCCTTCTACCGGGAGGCCCTGCGCCACGCCACCGTCGCCGTCGGCAACCGGGACGAGGTGGAGATCGCCACCGGTCTGCGCGACCCGCACGCCGCCGCCCGCGCCCTCCTCGACGCGGGCGTCTCCCTCGCCGTCGTCAAACAGGGCCCCGAGGGCGTCCTCGCCATGGACGCGCGGGGCGGTACCGCCGAGGTCTCCCCGCTCCCCGTCCAGGTCCTCAACGGACTCGGCGCGGGCGACGCCTTCGGCGGCTCGCTCTGCCACGGCCTGCTGGCCGGCTGGGACCTGGCGCGGACCGTGCGGTACGCCAACGCCGCCGGCGCCATCGTCGCCTCCCGCCTGGAGTGCTCCTCCGCCATGCCGACCCCGGCCGAGGTGGAGGCGGCACTCGCGGCGGGGGCCGTACGGTGATCTTCTCGCCCCGTCCCGAGATCGCCTCCGGCGCGGCAGGCCGCTTCGCCCTGGCAGGAGCGAACGCGCGGGCGTCGACTCCCCGCCCGCCGCGGCCCCGCGCCGGAGGTTCCGTATCCGCGACCGCGCCGTCCTGCCGGGGGTCCTGCGCCCGCGCCGCACCGTCCTGCCAGGGGTTTTGCGCCCGCGCCGTGCTTCCGTGCCGGGGGTCGTGTGCCCGCGCCGTGCTTCCGTGCCGAGGGCCTGTGCCCGCGCCGTGCTTCCGTGCCGAGGGTTGGGTAGCGCGTCGTGGTCCTGCGCGGAGGTTTCGTGTCCACGCCGGGTTTCGGCCACAAGGCCCCGACCAGCCCCGCCACCCGGCGTCCGAGGCTCCGCGTCCACGCCGCGCTCTCGTATCCGCGCCGCACTCCGGCATCCGCGCCGGCGGCTCCGTATCCGCGCCGCACCCTCGCGCTTCCACCTGGCCGTCCCGTGTCCGCGGCCCGGCACCTGCGCCGGCGGCTCCGTATCCGCGCCGTACCCCCGCGCTTCCGCCCGGCCGTCCCGCGCCGGCGGTCCGGCGCCGTGCCGAGGGCCCCGCACACGAGGCCCCGCGCCGGCGGTCCGGCATCCGTGCCAGAGGCCCCGCGCCGGCGGCCCGGCATCCGTGCCAGAGGTCCCGCGCCGGCGGTCCGGCACCGTGCCGAGGGCCCCGCACACGAGGCCCCGCGCCGGCGGCCCCGTACCTGTCTACGCGAGTACCCGAACCGCAGACACTCTGTCGGGCGCGATCCGCCCCCCGGCCTGGTGGGATGGTTCCCGGACCGGCTCTGCGGGGCGGGTCCCGACCGGACGCCGCCATCTGAACAGGAGCTCTCGGCATGACGGACATCGTCAACCACTGGATCGGCGGCAGGACCGTCGAAGGCACCTCCGGCCGGACCGGCCCGGTGACGAACCCGGCGACCGGCGCGGTCACCCGGCACGTCGCCTTCGCCTCCGCCGCGGAGGTGGACGCCGCGGTCGCCGCCGCCCAGGAGGCGTACCTCGCCTGGGGGCAGTCGTCGCTGGCCAGGCGGACGGAGATCCTCTTCCGGTTCCGCGCCCTGCTCGACTCCCACCGGGACGAGATCGCCGCGCTGATCACCGCCGAGCACGGCAAGGTCCACTCCGACGCCCTCGGCGAGGTCGCCCGCGGCCTGGAGATCGTCGACCTGGCCTGCGGCATCACCGTGCAGCTGAAGGGCGAGCTGTCGACGCAGGTCGCCACCCGCGTCGACGTGGCCGCCATCCGGCAGCCGCTGGGCGTCGTCGCGGGCATCACGCCGTTCAACTTCCCGGCGATGGTGCCGATGTGGATGTTCCCGATCGCCATCGCCTGCGGCAACACCTTCGTGCTCAAACCCAGCGAGAAGGACCCCTCGGCCTCCCTGCGGATCGCGGAACTGCTCGCCGAGGCCGGCCTGCCCGACGGCGTCTTCAACGTCGTCCACGGCGACCGCGAGGCCGTCGACCGGCTGCTGGAGCACCCCGACGTCAAGGCGGTGTCGTTCGTCGGCTCCACGCCCATCGCCCGGCACATCCACACCACCGCCTCCGCGCACGGCAAGCGCGTCCAGGCGCTCGGCGGCGCCAAGAACCACATGCTGGTCCTGCCCGACGCCGACCTCGACGCGGCGGCCGACGCGGCCGTCTCGGCGGCGTACGGCTCCGCCGGCGAGCGCTGCATGGCGGTCTCCGCGGTCGTCGCGGTCGGCGCCATCGGCGACGAACTCGTCCAGAAGATCCGCGAACGCGCCGAGAAGATCACCATCGGCCCCGGCGACGACCCGGCCTCCGAGATGGGCCCGCTCATCACCCGGGCGCACCGCGACAAGGTCGCGTCCTACGTGGCCGGCGCGGCGGCCGAGGGCTGCGAGGTCGTCCTCGACGGCACCGGCCTCACCGTCGCCGGGCACGAGGACGGCCACTGGATCGGCATCTCCCTGCTCGACAAGGTGCCCACGACGGCCAAGGCGTACCAGGACGAGATCTTCGGCCCGGTGCTGTGCGTCCTGCGCGCCGGCACCTACGAGGAGGGCCTCGCCCTCATCAACGCCTCCCCGTTCGGCAACGGCACCGCGATCTTCACCCGGGACGGCGGCGCCGCCCGCCGCTTCCAGCTGGAGGTCGAGGCCGGCATGGTCGGCGTCAACGTCCCGATCCCGGTCCCCGTCGGCTACCACTCCTTCGGCGGCTGGAAGGACTCCCTCTTCGGCGACCACCACGTCTACGGCAACGACGGCACGCACTTCTACACCCGCGGCAAGGTCGTCACCACCCGCTGGCCCGACCCCTCCGAGGCCCCGGCCGGCGTCGACCTGGGCTTCCCGCGCCACCACTGACGCACCCCCCGAAGCCGCCCCGAGGCCCGTCCGCCCACCGGACGGGCCCGTTTTTTTTGCGCCCGTCCGCTGCGGTTCCCGTAGGACGGCAAGCCGCTCCGCCCGTGGCCCTGTTGTCTCCCGACGGTCTTCCGGCACCCCTCTGAGCTGCGGATTCCGTAGGAGGTCAGCCATTGACGACGCGCTTTTCGTCGGGGTTAATGCTGCGCAACCGGGAGCGGAGAACTACGAGTACGCACTGATCCGCCGGAGGCGATAGCGCTCCCGTCCGTCACCCTCTGCCGCACGAGTCGATCGGACCGCCGCATGACCGACACGCTCCGCCCCGCCGAACTCCACGTCCCCCCGGCACCGGACGGCAGCCACAGCAGTCCCCGGACCCTCAAGCGCTCCATCGGCGTCGTCGGTGGCACCCTGCTGACCCTCTCGTGCGTCACCCCCGCCTCCACCCTCTTCGTGGTCGTCCCCGACCTGTTCGGCTCGCTGGGCACGGCCACCGCCCTCACCGTCGCCATCGGCTCCCTGCTCTGTATCGCCGTGGCGTTCTGCTACTCCGAGCTGGGCACCCTCATCCCCAGCGCGGGCGGCGAGTACGCCATGGTGTCGACGATGGCCGGGCGGCTGGCGGGCTGGCTGGTCTTCGTCCTGTCCCTGCTGGTCGTGGTGATCGTCCCGCCGGTCATCGCGATGGGCACCGCCGACTACCTCGCCCCGATCGTCCACCTGGACCCGTCGGCCGCCGGTGCCGGAGTGATGGTGCTGGCCACCCTCGCCGGTCTGCTCGACCTGCGCGCCAACGCCTGGATCACCGGCGTCTTCCTGGTCCTGGAGGTCATCGCGGCGGCGCTGGTCGCGGTGCTGGGCTTCGCCCACTCCGAGCGCGGCCTCGGCAGCCTCGCCTCGATGCAGGTGGCCGGCGCGGACGGTCACGCGGACGTCGTCACCGGCATGCTGGTCGTCTCCGGTCTGGCCATCGCCCTCTTCGTCACCCAGGGCTTCTCCACGGCCGTCTACCTGTCCGAGGAACTGGAGAACCCGCGCCGCAACGTCGCCCGCACGGTCCTGGCCACCCTCGCCATCTCCACCGCGATCATCCTGGTCCCGGTCGTCGCCATCACCCTGGGCGCCGCCGACCTGTCCGAGCTGACCGGCGGCGACATCGGCGCCATGGTCACCGCCTGGTCCAACTCCGCCACCGGCACCTTCGTCAGCCTCTGCGTCGCCCTCGCCATCATCAACGCGGGCATCGTGATGGTCATCCAGAACTCCCGCGTCCTGTTCGCCTCCGCCCGTGACAAGGCGTGGCCCGGCCCGGTCAACACCGTCTTCGCCAAGCTCGGCCGCTTCGGCTCCCCCTGGGTCGCCACCCTCGCCGTCGGCGTGCCCGGCGCCGCCCTCTGCTTCGTCAACCTGGACACCCTGTACGGCGTCACCGGCGTCTCCGTCACCGGCATGTACCTGCTGGTCGCAGTCGCCGCCCTGCTGGGCCGCCGCGGCCACCACCACCACGCCGCGGCCTGGCGCATGCCCCTGTGGCCGGCGGTCCCCGTCCTCCTGATCGCGGTCCTCGCCTACATCCTGACCCAGCAGGAGACGGAGTACCTGCTCTGGACGGGCGGCATCGCGGCGGCGGCGACTCTCTACTGGGCCTTCTACCTCCGCCCCCGCAAGGACACCCGCTGGCTGGTCTCGATCCCCGAGGACACGGGGGCCTGAAGTCCCGAAGGGGCAAAGGCGTTTCAGGGCGCGGGGAACCGCGCGACAAGCCACGACACACCCGCGCCCGCCTACCCCATCCGCAGTACCCGCCCCTCCCGCGTACGACCGGGGGAGGGCACCCGTCTCACCCCCCGGTCGACAACTCCCCGACAGCTGAACCCCGTACCGTTGCCGCATGGATCTTCGACTGCCCGGCACCCGCCGCCGGCTGGCCGCCACGGCCATCGTGCTGGCCGCCGGCCTCGGCATCGGCACGTACACCGCCGCGGCCGACGACGACCCACCCCCGGTGCGCCGCACCGACCACACCCTGACCACCGCCCCCGGCATCCGCGTCGACACCTCGTACTTCACCGCCGCCGGTGACGGCCGGCGCCCCGCCGTCCTCCTCGGCCACGGCTTCGGCGGCACCAAGGACGACGTACGCCAACAGGCCGAGGACCTGGCCGCGGACGGCTACGCCGTCCTCACCTGGTCCGCCCGCGGCTTCGGCGACTCCACCGGCGAGATCGCCCTGAACGCCCCCGACGCAGAGGTCGCCGACGTCTCGCACCTCATCGACTGGCTCGCGGAGCAACCCGAGGTCCGGCTCGACCAGGCCGGCGACCCCCGGGTCGGCATGGCCGGCGCCAGCTACGGCGGCGCCATCGCCCTGCTGACCGCCGGACACGACGACCGCGTCGACGCCCTCGCGCCCGCGATCACGTACTGGAACCTCGCGGACGCCCTCTTCCCGGACGGCGTCTTCAAGAAGCTCTGGGCCGGCATCTTCGTCAACTCCGGCGGCGGCTGCGCCCGGTTCGAGGACGACCTCTGCGCGATGTACCAGCGCGTCGCCGAGTCCGGGAAGCCCGACGCCGCCGCCGTGAAACTGCTGGAGGAACGCAGCCCGCAGGCCGTCGGTGACCGCATCGACGTGCCCACCCTCCTCATGCAGGGGCAGACCGACTCCCTCTTCCCGCTCGGCCAGGCCGACGCCGCCGCGAAGGCGATCGAGGCCAACGGCGCCCCCGTCGACGTCGACTGGATCTCCGGCGGGCACGACGGTGGCGACCTGGAGGCCGGCCGCGTCCAGGCCCGCACCGAGGCGTGGTTCGACCGCTACCTGAAGGGCGACGAGGGCGCCGCCACCGGCCCCGCCTTCCGCGTCACCCGCACCCTCGGCACCGGCAGCGGCGACGGCGAACCCCGCCTCGGCGGTGTCGACGCCGACCGCTACCCCGGCCTGGCGGCCGACCGGGAGACCGTCGGACTGACCGGCCGGGAACAGCGCTTCGAGAACCCGGCCGGCGCGAGCCCGCCCTCCGTCTCCGCCCTGCCGGGCCTCGGCGGCGCGGGCGGCCTCTCCCAGCTCTCCGCCCTCGGCCTCGGCGTCTCCCTGGACTTCCCCGGCCAGTACGCGGCGTTCGAGTCGGAGCCGCTCACCGGCGACCTCCAGATCACCGGCTCGCCCACCGTCACCGTCCGCGTGAGGTCCACCTCCGACGACGCGGTCCTCTTCGCCAAGCTGTACGACGTCGCCCCCGGCGGAACAGGCCGGCAGGTGCTCCCCGCCCAGCTCGTCACCCCCCTGCGCGTCACCGGCGCGCGGGCGGGCAAGGACGTCACCGTCACCCTCCCGGCCATCGACCACGAGGTCGCCGCCGGCCACCGCCTCCGCGTCGTCCTCTCCTCCACCGACCTCGGCTACGCCTCCCCGGCGGAGCCCGCGACGTACACGGTCTCCGTCCAGGGCGCCCTGGAGGTGCCGACCGGCCTCGGCGCGACCGGGCAGACGGCCGGGCTGCCCTCCTGGGTCTGGTGGGCGCCGCTCGCCGGCGCGGCCGTCGCCGCCGCGCTGCTGCTGACCGCCCGCCGCCGCACCACCGCCCCGCCCCCCGACCCGGCCCTCGCCGAGGTCCCCCTCCAGATCACCGGCCTGACCAAGAAGTACGCGAAGAACAGCGACCGGTACGCGGTCCGCGACCTCTCCTTCCGCGTCGAGCAGGGCCAGGTGCTGGGCCTGCTCGGCCCCAACGGCGCCGGCAAGACCACCACCCTGCGCATGCTGATGGGCCTGATCACCCCCGACGGCGGCGAGATCCGCGTCTTCGGGCACGCCATCGCCCCCGGCGCCCCCGTCCTCTCCCGCGTCGGCGCCTTCGTGGAGGGCGCCGGCTTCCTGCCGCACCTGTCCGGCCGGGAGAACCTGGAACTGTACTGGCGGGCCACCGGCCGCCCGGCCGAGGACGCCCACCTGGAGGAGGCCCTGGAGATCGCCGGCCTGGGCGACGCCCTGGCCCGCGCGGTACGGACGTACTCCCAGGGCATGCGCCAGCGGCTCGCCATCGCCCAGGCCATGCTGGGCCTGCCGGACCTGCTCATCCTCGACGAGCCGACCAACGGTCTCGATCCGCCGCAGATCCGCGAGATGCGCGAGGTGATGATCCGTTACGCGGCGGCCGGCCGCACGGTCATCGTCTCCAGCCACCTCCTCGCCGAGGTCGAGCGGTCCTGCACCCACCTGGTGGTCATGGACCACGGACGGCTGGTCCAGGCGGGCCCGGTCCGGGAGATCATCGGTTCCGGCGACACCCTGCTGGTGGGCACCGCCGAGCCGCTGCGGGAACCGGTCGTGGAGAAGGTCGCCGCGCTGGACGGGGTGGCCTCCGCCGTGCCCGCCGACGACGGCTGCGCCCTGCTGGTCCGCCTGGAACCCGGCACCACCGCCCGCCGGCTGGTCGCCGAACTGGTCCGGCTGGACGTCCCGGTGGAGTCGGTCGGCCCGCACCGCCGTCTCGAAGACGCCTTCCTCACCCTGATCGGAGACTGACCCATGCGCACGCTCACCGGGCGAGCCGGGCGGGCCGGGCCGCCCCGCGCGGTCGCCGAGGGCTACCGGGCGGGCCGCACCCTGCCGGTCCGGGTCGAGCTGATCCGCCAGCTCAAGCGCCGCCGCACCCTCGTCATGGGCGGCATCCTGTTCGCCCTGCCCTTCGTGCTGCTGATCGCGTTCGCGGTCGGCGGGGAACCGGAGGGCCGGGCGGGCCAGGTCTCCCTGATGGACTCGGCCACCGCCTCCGGCGCCAACTTCGCCGCCGTCACCCTGTTCGCCTCCGCCGGTTTCCTGCTGGTCGTCCCCGTCGCCCTGTTCTGCGGGGACACGGTCGCCTCGGAGGCCGGCTGGTCGTCCCTGCGCTACCTGCTGGCGGCACCCGTCCCGCGCGCCCGCCTGCTGCTGTCCAAGCTGGCCGTCGGCCTCGGCCTCAGCCTCGCCGCGATCGTCCTGCTGCCCCTGGTCGCCCTCGCCGTCGGCACCGCCGCCTACGGCTGGGGCCCGCTGGAGCTGCCCACCGGCGGCACCCTGCCCACGGACACCGCCGCCGCCCGGCTCGCGCTGACGGTGGCGTACGTCTTCGTCTCCCAGCTCGTCACCGCCGCGCTGGCGTTCTGGCTCTCTACCCGGACCGACGCCCCGCTCGGCGCGGTCGGCGGCGCGGTGGGCCTGACCATCATCGGCAACGTCCTGGACGAGGTGACCGCCCTGGGCGACTGGCGCTCCTTCCTGCCCGCGCACTGGCAGTACGCCTGGCTCGACGCCGTCCAGCCCCAGCTCGACCTGACCCGCATGATCCAGGGCACCTCCCTGTCGGTGACGTACGCCCTGGTCCTCCTCGCCCTGGCCTTCCGCGGCTTCGCCCGCAAGGACGTCGTGTCCTGAGGCGGCCACGGGCCGTCAGGCGATACCGCCGTTGGCGAAGAGCACTTGGCCGTTGACCCAGCGGCCGGGGCCGGCCAGGAAGGCGACGGTCTCGGCGATGTCCTCGGGGGTGCCGAGGCGCTCCAGCGGAGGCTGCGCCGCCAGCCGGGCCACCGTCTCCTCGTCCTTGCCGTCCAGGAAGAGCGGGGTGGCGGTCGGGCCGGGCGCGACCGCGTTGACCGTGATGTCCCGGCCGCGCAGCTCACGGGCGAGGACCAGGGTCATCGCCTCGACGGCGCCCTTGCTCGCGGCGTAGGCGGCGTAGCCGGGCGCGGCGAGCCGGGTGATGGACGTCGAGAAGGTGATGACGGCCCCGCCGGCGCGGGCCCGGCGCGCGGCCTGCCGGGCGACGACGAAGGTGCCGCGGATGTTGGTGCGGTGCATCCGGTCCAGCGCGTCGAGGTCGAACTCGGCGACCGGCCCGAGCACCATCACCCCGGCGGTGTTGACCACCACGTCGATCCGGCCGAACTCCTCCTCCACCGTGTCGAACGCCGCGCTCATCGCGGTCTCGTCGGCGACGTCGCCCCGCACGGCGACGGCCCGGCCGCCGGCCCGCTGGACGGCGCCGACGACCTCCCGCGCGGCGGCGGCGTTGCCGGCGTAGTGCACGCCGACCGCCGTCCCGTCCGCCGCCAGCCGCTCGGCGACCGCGCGGCCGATGCCGCCGGACGCCCCGGTGACCAGTGCGGCACGAGTGATCTCGGACATGGGATACCACCTCACGCGGTAAGGGACCACAGCCCCATTAATGAACGCCGAGTCCATATAAGCAGATGGTGGACGCGCCGTCCATATGTCACAGTGTGTGTCCGGGAACCATGGACAGGAGGCGCGGAGTGACGGCGGAACGGGAGGCGCGGCCGACGGGGGCACCGGTGCGGCGCGGTCGGGGGCGGCGCCCGGCGGACGAGGTGCGCGCCGAGGTGCTCGCCGCCGCCGGGGCCCTGCTGCTCCGCGAGGGCATGGCGGCCTTCACGATCGAACGGGTCGCGCAGGAGGCCGCGGTCAGCAAGACCACGCTCTACAAGTGGTGGCCCTCCCGCGGCACCCTCGCCCTCGACGGCTACTTCCACGCCGTGGAGTCCACCCTCGCCTTCCCCGACACCGGTGACATCAGGGCCGATCTGACGGCCCAGGTGCGGGCCTTCGTCCGGCTGCTCGCCGGGACCTCGGCCGGCCGGGTCATCGCCGAACTGATCGGCCAGGCGCAGACCGACCCCGCCCTGTCCGCCGCGCTGCTGGAGCGCTACTCCGGCCCCCGGCGCGACCTCGCGGTCGCGCGCCTGCGGCGCGCCCAGGAGCAGGGCCGGCTCCGCGCCGACGCCGACCCGCGGATCCTGGTCGACCAGCTCTGGGGCGCCTGCTACCACCGGCTGCTGCTCCCCAACGAGCCCCTTACCGAGGAGTTCGCGGCCCGGCTCGTGGACAACCTCCTGCGCGGCGTCGCCGCCTGACCTCCCGCACCGGGTCACCGGGCGCGGCTCTTGACTTTCTTACGCGCGGGTAAGTTGACTCGTGAGTAAGAAAGTCGAGCCGCCGTCGCACCGGGAGCCGCCATGGGCGTACGCAAGGATCTGAAACGGGCCGCACGCCGCACCGACCTGGCCGCCCGCGCCCGGGTCGAGCTGGTCAGGGACGGCTCCGGGGCGGTGCGCGAGGTCCGCACCGAGCCCCTGGTGCCGCCCCCGGCCACCGGCTCCACCGCCGACATCCCGTTCACCAACGCCGAGGAGGCCCCCGGCGCCGTCGTCCTGCGCCGCCCGGCCGGCGACGGCTGGCGGCCGGTGACCGCGGCGGAGTTCGCCCGCGAGGTCACCGCCGTCGCCAAGGGCCTGATCGCGGCCGGCCTGGAACCGGGCGGCCGGGTCGCCGTGATGTCCCGCACCCGCTACGAGTGGGCCGTCCTGGACTTCGCGATCTGGGCGGCCGGCGGCCAGACCGTCCCCGTCTACGCCACCTCCTCCGCCGACCAGGTCGAGTGGATCGTCCGCGACTCCGGCGCCCGGCACCTCGTCACCGAGACCGCCGCGCACACGGCCACGGCCACCGCCGCCACCGCGGACCACCCCGACCGCCCCCGCGTCTGGGAACTGGACGCCGGCGCCCTCGCCGACCTCACCGCCCTCGGCGCCGGGGTCCCGGACGAGGAGGTCGCCAAACGCCGCGCCGCCCTCACCCCGGACACCGCGGCGACCCTCTGCTACACCTCCGGCACCACCGGCCGCCCCAAGGGCTGCGTCCTCACCCACGCCAACCTGCACGCCGAAGCCGCCAACACGGTCGAGCTGCTGCACCCCGTCTTCAAGGCCGTCACCGGCCAGACCGCCTCCACGCTCCTCTTCCTCCCCCTCGCCCACATCCTGGGCCGCACCCTCCAGATCGCCTGCCTGCTGGCCCGCATCGAGGTCGGCCACTTCCCCAGCATCAGACCGGCCGAGCTCCGCCCCGCCCTCAAGTCCTTCCGCCCGACCTTCCTGGTCGGCGTCCCGTACCTCTTCGAGAAGATCCACGACACCGGCCGGGCCACCGCCGAGAAGCTCGGCCGCGGCGCCTCCTTCGACCGCGCGCACCGTGTCGCCGTCCGCTTCGGCGAGGCCCATCTGAACCACTTCCTCGGCCGCGGCAAGGGCCCCGGCCCCGGCCTCCGGGCCGCCTGGGCCCTGTACGACCTGCTGGTCTACCGCCGTGTCCGCAAGGAACTGGGCGGCCGGCTGCGCTACGCCATCAGCGGCGGCTCCCCCCTGGCACGCGACCTCAACCTGTTCTTCTACGCCGCCGGCATCATGATCTACGAGGGCTACGGCCTCACCGAGACCACCGCCGCCGCCACCGTCGTCCCGCCCCTGGAGCCCCGCCCCGGCACCGTCGGCCGGCCCGTCCCCGGCACCCGCGTCCGCATCGCCGACGACGGCGAGGTGCAGGTCGCCGGCGGCATCGTCTTCGGCTCCTACCGGGGCGACCCGCGGGCCACCGCCGAGGCCCTGGCCGGCGGCTGGTTCGCCACCGGCGACCTCGGCGCCCTCGACCGGGACGGCTACCTGACCATCACCGGCCGCAAGAAGGACCTTCTGGTCACCTCCGGCGGCAAGAACGTCTCCCCGGCCGTCCTGGAGGACCGCCTGCGCAGCCGCCCGCCGATCGGCCAGTGCCTCGTCGTCGGCGACAACCGCCCCTACGTCGGCGCCCTGATCACCCTCGACCCGGACGCCGTCGCCCACTGGCTGGCGGTACGGAAGCTCCCCGCCGACACCCCGCCGGCGGAGCTGGCCCGCGACGAACGGCTGCGCGCCGACGTCCAGCGCGCCGTCGACCACGCCAACGAGGCCGTCTCCCGTGCCGAGTCCATCCGCGCCTGGCGCCTGATCGACGGCGAGTTCACCGAGGAGCACGGGCTGCTCACCCCGTCGCTGAAGGTGAAACGGCAGGCGGCGACGGCGGCCTACGCCCATGAGATAGAGGCGCTGTACGCCCCCCGCCCCTGATCCCCCCATGCGAAAGGGGCGGGACCCCGGCCGCCGGCCGGTGTCCCGCCCCTCGGCGCGGTGCTCAGCCCTCGCCGTTGGCCGACAGGATCGACACGTCCTCCAGCAGGTGGGCCAGCGCGCCGTCGCGCTTGGTCTGCGTGGAGTTCTCGGCGCACTGCTGGTTCATGTCGTCCGACAGGATCGGGACGTCCTGGAGCGAGACGATGTTCACGATCGGGACGTTGATGTCCTCCAGCGCGAGGCAGGGCTTGTTGAAGGAGCCCTGGATGAGCGCCATCTGCGGGCTCATGTTGCCGTAGGTCGCCGAGTTGCCGAAGTACTGGGCGGCGCCGTTGCCGTTGGCGACGGCCGGACCGCTGTCGTCGCCGATCGCCATAGCCTGCGGAGCCGTGGCAGCGGAGGCACCGATGACGGAAGCGGCGATCGCTGCGGAGGCGAAAACCTTCTTGATCACTGACAGTCCTTTCTGAGGAAACCCCGACCACCGGAGCCCCCTGGTCAACTTCACGCCTACGGCGGGGTTTCTCCCGTTCACCCCTGTGGCCCACACCCGGCTGTTTATGCGATCTTCTCCCGCGGCGCCCCTGCCTTGGCCTTTCCGGAACCCGTGCGGGCCAACCGGGTGAACGCCCGAAACCATTCATCTCCCGCCGGGTTGATGAGGCCGTAGGACAGTGCGTCGCTACGAGGAAAGGAACGCGAAGTGCTCAAGAAGGCAATGGTCGCCGCGGCGGCCGCCGCTTCTGTCATCGGTATGTCGGTGGCGGCTGCTCCCCAGGCGCTTGCCATCGGGGACGACAACGGCCCGGCCGTCGCCAACGGCAACGGCTCCTCCAGCAAGTTCGGCAACTCCTCGACCAAGGGCGACATGAGCCCGCAGCTCTCGCTCGTCGACGGCTCGCTGAACAAGCCGTGCGCGGCCCTGGAGGACATCAACGTCGCCGTCATCAACCTCGTGCCGATCCAGGACGTGCCGATCCTCTCGGACGACCTGGCCCAGCAGTGCAGCGACAACTCCACGCAGGCCAAGCGCGACGGCGCCCTCTCGCACATCCTGGAGGACCTGTCGGTCCTCTCGGCCAACGGCGAGGGTCGCTGAGCCGTATCCCGCCCGGTCCGGGCGGCCCGCTGACTTCCCCGTGGGCCGCCCGGCCGTGCCCGGCCTGAATTCCGGGTGCGCGGAAACACGACGCCATCGCTCTGATGGACGTACGGCCGAACCGCGTTCCGGGGCATTCGAGTGAATACCCCCGGCGTACACGTTCCGCAGTTTCTCCGGCCGTCAATTCCTCGTTTGCAGGCTGCTGGTCATGGTGCGAGCCGTCAATGCTGTGCTCGCACGGCTTTCGAGCCGACACTCAGTCATGACCGCAGAGAAGGGAAAGTTCATGAAGAAGAGCGCTGCTGTCGTCGCAGGCGCCATCCTGGCCTTCGGCGGTGCCGCCCCGGCTTTCGCCGACGCGGGTGCCGAAGGTGCCGCGGTCAAGTCCCCGGGCGTCCTGTCCGGCAACGTGGTGCAGGTTCCCGTGCACGTTCCCGTCAACGTGTGCGGCAACACCATCAACGTCGTCGGTCTGCTGAACCCGGCGTTCGGCAACAAGTGCGTGAACGACTGACGTCGCTCGCGCACCAGCCGTCCGGCTGCGTCACGGCCGGCCCTGGCCAACTCGATTGGCTCCGGGGCCGGCCTTTTCCCACTTTCTCCAAGCAGGAAGACGAACGAGAGTGCGACAGACCCTGAGCAGGGGAATGGTCGTGGCAGCCGCCGCGACGAGTGTTCTGTCCCTGTGCGGCAGCCCCGCCCTTGCCGACTCGCAGGCGGACGGGGCCGCCAAGGACTCGCCGGGCGTGGTGTCCGGCAACGCCGTCCAGGTGCCGATCGACATCCCGGTCAACGCCTGCGGCAACACCGTCGACGTGATCGCGGCCCTGAACCCCGCGTTCGGCAACGCCTGCGCCAACACCGGCGCGGACGACCAGGGGCACGGACACGGCGGATACGGCCACGACGGGCCGTCCGCCGGCCACGGCGGTCACGGTGGTCACTCCGGCCCCGACGGCGCCGCCGCGCAGGGCCACGCCGTGGGCTCGCCCGGCGTCGGCTCCGGCAACAACGCCCAGGTCCCGGTCGACATCCCGGTCAACGCCTGCGGCAACACCGTCGACGTGATCGCCCTGCTGAACCCCGCGTTCGGCAACTCCTGCGAGAACGGCGGCGACGACAAGACCCCGCCACCGCCCGGCTACGGCCACGAGGAGCCGCCGCACACCCCACCGCCGACGCACCACACGCCGCCGCCGGAGCACCACACCCCGCCGCCGCAGCACCACACGCCGCCGCCCGCGCACCACACCCCGCCGCCCGCCGAGGAGGAGGCGCCGCCCGCCGTTGACACCGAGCACCCGCCGGCGCTGGCCGAGACCGGCAGCCACGGCGACGCCCTGGCGGGCGCCGCGGCCGGCTCCGCCGCGCTGATCGCCGCGGGCGCCGTCCTGTACCGCCGCAGCCGGGCCGCGTCCCGGCGCTGAGCCGTCCAGGGCCGTCCACCCCGCGGGTGCCGGGCGCTCACGCGTCCGGCACCCGCGGTGCCGTGTCCGGGCTCAGCGGCGGCCCGCCCGCTCGTCGTCGCAGCGTCCCGTCGGTTCGGACGGCCCGGCCTGGCCCGGCACCCGTGCCGTCCGCCGCCGCGCGGCCCGCCCGTCCGCCGCCTCCGTCGCCACCGGACGGGGCCGCCCGAGCAGCCGGCCCGCCGCGTGCCGGCCCCACAGCCCCCACAGCGCCCGTCCGGGCCCCGGGTCGTTCGCCGCGTGCCAGGCCAGCTCCCGCCCGCCGCGCACCGGCCGCAGCGCGGTCAGCGGCGCGTAGTTCTCCACCACGAACATCCGCCCCGGCCGCGGCGCCCCCGCCGGCACCGCCCGCCCGGTGAGGTCCAGGTGCAGGGCGCGTACGACGTCCAGCCCCGCGCTGTCCGTGAACAGGCGGAACTGGGCGCCGGGCCGGGGGTTGAAGTCCAGCAGGTGGTAGTCGCCGCTCGTGCCGCAGCGCCGGAAGTCCAGGTCGAGGACGCCCCGGTAGCCCAGCTCGCCGACGAGCCGTTCGGCCAGCGCCCGCAGCCGCGGGTTCGGCGTCCACCGGCCGGCCGCGGTGAGCCCGGCGCCGCGCGGCCTGGCCCGCGTCTTGCGGCCCGCGCCGCCCGCCCGGAGCGCGCCGCCCCGATCGGCGTACCCGTGGAAGAACCAGTCCCGGTCCCGGCCCGACGGCAGGTACGCCTGGAGCAGCAGCCGGCTGCCCGCCTCGCCGGCCCGCAGACACAGCTCACGGGCCTGCCGTGCCGAGCCCACCAGCACCGTGCTGCGCAGCCCGCCGCCCGGCGGCAGCAGCCAGGGCCGGCTCCACTTCGCCACCGCCGGCAGCCCCAGCCGCGCCACCGCCCGCGCCGCCTCCGCCGGCCCGTCCGGGACCAGGGTGCGCGGATGCGGCACGCCCAGCGCGGCACAGAGCAGCGCCAGTTCGGCCTTGTCGGCGACCCGCTCGGGCAGCCCGGCGGGCGGCGCCGGCAGCAGGAAACCGGGCGTCAGCGCGGCCCGGACCCGGTCCACCGCGACGGCGCCGGCGTCGTCCAGCGGGATCAGCACGGCGGGCCGGCCGATCCGCGCCGCGACCCGGCCGAGGACGGCCGCGACCTCGGCCGGACCGGCGCCGGGCGCCGGCGGGGCGTGCAGCGCGGCGAGGTGGCGGGAGGCGGCCACCGGGCTGCCCGCGCAGTCGGCGACCACGTGCGCCTCCAGGCCCGCCCGGCCGAGCGAGCGCACGGCGCCCAGCGTGCCGTGGTGGAAGGGGTTGCGGTCGGTCCGCAGCAGGACGGCGGGGACGCGGACGTCGAACAGCGACACGGATGGTTGTCCTTCGGATCGGGTCACCGGTGCGGGCCGGCGGAACACTCGAACGCCGTAGCGGGGGTGGCGTGACGCACCTTCATATGACTGGCTGTCAGTAGCGGGAGCAGCCCCGGAACGCGCGGAGAGAGAGGGAGCCGGCATGTCTCCAGAGCAGTCACGGGTCCTCCGTGCCGGGCGGCGCCCGGCATGGCTCGCGGCGGCGGTGGCGGTCTCCGCCGTCCTCGCGGCGACGGCCCCCGGACAGGCCGCCGACGACCCGGCCGCGGCGTCCCCGGCCCCGGCGGCACCCCCGTCCTCGACGGCACCTCCGTCCTCGACGGCACCTCCGTCCTCGACGGCACCCCCGGCCCCGGCGGCGCCCTCGGTCCCTCCGGCGCCCGAGCCGTCCCCGGCACCGTCCTCCGCCCCCTCCGCGCAGCCGCCCGCCGCCCCCGCCTTCGGCGCCTACCTCGACTACGGGCCGCTCGGGGTGGCGCGGACGGCGGAGCTGAGCGACTGGCTCGGCGGCACCCGGCTGCGCGTCGGCCACACCTATCTGCCCGGCGACCGCTGGAGCAACATCGAGGGCGCCCCCGGCTTCCTCGACGTGTGGGCCGACTGGCGGAACGGGCAGGCCGACCGGATGCTCGTCCTCAACGTGCCCATGCTGGAGCGCAACGAGGAAGGGCTCGACGACGACGAGGTGCGCGAGCTGCTGCGCCGGGGCGCGGCCGGCGACTTCGACCACCACTTCCGGCGGCTGGCCGAACGGCTGGTCGCCCTCGGCGTCCCGGACACCGTGCTGGTCCTCGGCTGGGAGATGAACGGCACCACGTACACCCACCGCTGCGGGCCCGACCCCGAGGCGTGGAAGGCGTACTGGAACCGCATCGTCACGGCGATGCGCGCGGTGCCGGGCCAGCGGTTCCGCTTCGACTTCGCGCCGAGCCGGGGCCGGGACGCCGTGCCCTGGACCGACTGCTACCCCGGCGACGACACCGTCGACATCGTCGGCATGGACGCCTACGACCAGCCACACGGCATGCCCTTCGAGGAGCAGGTCAGCGAGCCGTACGGGCTCCAGGCGCACGTCGACTTCGCGCGCGCCCACGGCAAGCCCGTCTCGTACCCGGAGTGGGGGCTGTTCCGCAACGGCGACAACGCCGCGTACATGCGGCGGATGCTGGCCTGGATGGAGGAGCACGGGGCGTTGTACAACACGCTCACCGACTACTGCCCGCACGGCGTCTGGCAGTGCGACGAGAACCCCCGCGCCGCCGAGGTCTACCGGTCCGTGCTGTCCGGCCGCGCCGACGCGGAGACCCCCGGGCCGCAGCGGCCCGCGCCCACGCCCGTGCCCACCGTACCGTCGCCGGCCGAGCCGGACCCGCGGCGGGAGCCGCCGGGCGGGTGCCCGGCGCTCGGCCTCGACCACTGGATCGTGCAGTGGCTCGGCGGGAAGCGGTGCCCGGGCCCGGACCGGTGGGCGCGGACCCGGTAGCGCCCCGGCCCGGCGGTCACCGGCCGCCGGCACCGTGGCGCTCCCTCCACCGGCGGCGCAGCTCCTTGACCCGGCGCCGCGCCGCCAGGTCGGCCAGGGCCGCCGCCAGCAGGGGCGCGGTGCGCCGCCGGGCCAGCAGCAGCCGCCCGTTGACCACCGGCTCCGGGCGCCAGTGCCGCTTGTACGGCTCGTCGCCGCGCAGCAGGCTCAGCACCTCCCGCTCCCCGGCGCACACCTGCTCGGCACTCGCGGCCAGCAGCATCGCCGCGACATCGGCACGGCTCTCCCGCAGCCGGGGGTGGGCGCCGTAGAGGTAGCCGCCGGCCAGCCGCCGCGACAGCAGCGTCACGTCGACCGCCACCACCTCGTCGTCCAGCCGGAACTCGGTCACCACCGCGTCCCCCGACCGCACCATCGGCCCCACCGCACGCACCAGGTGCTCCCGGAACCGGGGCCGCAGGTGCTCGGCCGTCACCTTCCGGCCCTGCCACTGGAGCCGGTGCAGCTCCAGCAGCCGGCGCAGCGCCGCGTCCGTCTCCTCGGGCAGCACGGGCCGGCTCTTGACGCCGAGCGCGTCCAGCCGGCGCAGCTTGGCGCGCACCCGCTGCCGGGCCTTGCCGGAGGGCAGCCGGGCGGTCAGTTCGTCCAGGGGGACGGCGGGCAGTTCCAGGCAGAGGGAGTCGGCCACCCGGCGACGCGGACCGCGCCACCGCTCGTAGACCCGTTCGGCGGCGCCGCCGGGCCGCACCTCGCGCAGGTCGATCAGCGCGGTGCGCGCGGCCGAGGCCAGCCCGGCGGTGAGCGCCGCCGCCGCGCGCGGGTCCCGCTCGTCGTCCAGCAGGACGTCCCCGTAGTCCGAGACCGCGCCGCCCAGCGGCACCAGCGCGGGCACCGGCCGCGACACCAGGGTCAGCGGGGCCGCGCCCACGAGGTCCCGGCCGTCGTGGACGAGGACCAGCCGCAGCCGGCCGGGGCGGCCGTACGAGCGCCACCAGGCGTACAGCCAGGCGTGGCTCTGGAACGGGGTGGCCGCCGCGCACCGCCGGTACAGCCGCCCCCACTCGTCGGCCAGCCCGGCGAACACGCGCCCGTCGGTGACCAGCTCCGTCGTGTACGTCACCGCGGTGCGCGGACGCCGGCGGCGGCCGGGGCGGGGGAGGGCCCGGGGACGGCGGCCGGCTCCCGGCCCGGCGGGTCCCCGGCGGTCCGGCGCGGGCGGACCAGCAGCGCCAGGCCGCCCAGCAGGCCGCCCGCGCTCAGCCCGACCAGGCCGGTCACCGCGGGCGAGGCCGTCGACGGCTCGGCGGGCTCGGTGGCGCGGGCGAACCGACGCAGGGTGACCCGGGTGCCGGCGGCGGAGTCCCTGGCGTGCCGGGTCAGGGCGCGGGTGACGGCGTCGGCCATGTCGGCGGCCAGGTCCGGGCGGGCGGAGGTGGCGCTGACGGAGACCATCGGGGCGTCCGGCGAGGTCTCGGCCCGTACGCTCGCCCGCAGTGTCGCCACCGGCACTCCCGCCCACACCTGGGCGTCCCCGAGCACGGCGAGCTGGGTGGCGACCCGGCCGTAGGCCTGGGCGAAACCCAGCGCGGCGGCCGGGTCGGAGCCCTTGCCGGGGACGGCGACGACATAGCTGGTGGCCGTGTACTGCGGGGTCCGGACCAGTCCGTACGCGCCGCCCGCGAGGCCGCCGGCGAGCGCGCCGGCGACCAGCAGCGACCAGGGGGGCAGGGCGCGGAGGCGGGACCGGACGGCGGCGGGCCGCCGGCGCCCGGCCCCGGCGGCGGCACCGGGCGCGGAACGGTCCTCGGACAGGTGCTCGGTCATACGGGGCTGACCTCCTGGGGCGCGGGGCGGGCGGCGGGGGACGAGGGGCGGGCGAGGAGGCCGGCGTAGAGGCCGGCCAGCCGGTCGGCGGCGCGCGTGACGCAGTAGTGCCGGGCGGCCGGCGGGGCGGTGCGCGGGCCGGGGCCGAGCGCCCGCAGCCCGGCCAGGGCCGCGGCGAACTCCGCCTCGCCGCCGCGCACCCGGCGGGCCAGCGGCGCCGCGCCCGGCGGCAGGTCCTCGACGGCCGGGCAGGAGGCGTACGCCACGGGCAGCCCCGCCGCCAGCCCCTCCACCACCGCGAGCCCGAACGCCTCCTCCGGGGACGGCGCGGCGAGCGCGTCCATCGCGCAGAGCAGGGCGGGCAGGTCCGGGCCGGGGGAGCCGTCGGGGACGTAAGGGCGTTCCCCGGCGAGCAGGACACGGTCGGCCACCCCGGCGGCGTGCGCGGCGCGGCGCAGCGCGTGCTCCTCGGGGCCGCCGCCGACCAGCAGCAGCCAGCAGTCCTCGGGGAGCAGGGCCAGGGCCCGGACGAGGACGCCGAACCGCTTGCCGCCGACCAGCCGGCCGACGCCGCCGACGACGTACGCGTCCTCCGGCAGCCCCAGCCGGCGGCGGGTGCGGTGCCGGGCGACCGGGTCGAAGCGGAACCGTTCCAGATCGATGCCGTTGGGGACGACGTGGACGCGGGAGGCGGGTACGCCCCAGCGGGCGAGCCGGGCGGCGACCGTGGGGGAGACCGCGACGGTGGCGCTGCCGAGCCGCTCCCCGGCCCGGTACAGCGCCCGGACGCCCGGGGACAGGCGGCGGCCCTCGATCCGGGTGTCGCCGAGGGAGTGCTCGGTGGCGACGACCGCGCGGACCCCGGCGAGGCGGGCGGCGAGCCGGCCGTAGAGGCAGGCCCGGTAGAGGTGGGTGTGGACCAGGTCGTAGCCGCCGGCCCGGATCAGCCGGGTCAGCCGGGGCAGCGCGGACAGGTCCCGGTTGCCGGCCATGCCGAGGTGGACCACGCGCACCCCGTCGGCGCGCAGCCCGTCGGCGACCGCGCCGGGGTTCTCCAGCGTCACGACGTCGCAGCGGACCGGCAGATGGCGCAGCAGCAGCCGCAGCTGCTGCTCGGCGCCGCCGGTGCCGAGGCCGGTGATGATGTGCAGCACCCTCACGTCGCCACCCATGTCACACCCCCGCCGCGGGACGCCGCCGCAGCCGGTGCAGCCGGGTCTTCAGCAGCAGCCGCACGGCCGTGTCGCGCTGCCCGATGTGCACCCGCGGCAGGGCGTACGGGCCGGTCAGCGGGCCGGGGTCGACGGCGCAGGCGTACCCGTACCCGGCGGCCCGCACGGCGTCCACCGCGCGGGCGTCGACCCTGCCGTACGGGTAGCAGAAGCCGGTCACCGCGGTGCCGGTCAGCTCGGTCAGCCGGTCCCGGCTGGCGGCGGTCTCGGCGCGCAGGGCGCGGTCGCCGGCCCGGGTCAGGTCGGTGTGGGTGAGGCCGTGCGAGCCGATCTCCACGCCCTCGGCGGCGGCCCGGCGGACCCCGTCGGCGGTCAGCAGCGGCTTGCGCGGGCCGAGTTCGTCCCAGGCGTTGTCGCCGCCGAGCCGCCCGGCGAGGACGTACAGGGTGGCGCCGCAGCCCCAGCGGCGCAGCAGCGGCAGGGCGTGCTCGGTGAAGTCGGCGTAGCCGTCGTCGAAGGTCAGCCCGACCAGACCGCGGGCCGTGCCCCGGGCGCGGGCGGCCAGCAGCTCGGCCACGGACACGCCGCGCAGCCCGCGCCGGCGCAGCCAGCCGAGCTGCGCGTCCAGCCGGGCGGGCGTGACGGTGACGCCGTACGGGTCGTCCCGGCAGTCGTCGACGGAGTGGTACATCGCCACCCAGGGCACGGACGCGGTACGGGCGCCCGCGCCGGCGGGGGCGTCAGCGGCGGGGACGGAAGCGGCGGTTGCTGCGGATGCGGCCATGGCGGTGCCTCCGGGGAAGGGAGCGGACGGATGCGAGGACGGACGCGGGGGCGCCGGTCAGGCCCTGGACGCCCAGGGCCCGGCCGGACAGGACGAAGACGCCGGCGGAGACCGCCGCGCCGGCGGCGAGGGCGAGAGCGGGGGAGGAGGCCGGGACCCGGGCCGCGGCCCAGGCGCCCGCGCCCGCCGCCGCGCCGGCCGCCGGGACCGGACGGGCCAGGTCCAGCAGGACCCGCCGGACGCGGACGGGGACGCTGCGCGGGCCCAGCCCGGCCAGCAGCAGGGCGGCGGTCACGGTGATGCCGGCGGCGTTGGCGGCGGCGAGGCCCACCGCGCCCCACACGCCGGCCAGTGCCGCGCCGGCCCCGGCGGTGACGGCGAGGCCGGCGGCCATCGCGGCGAGCGGGTACCAGCTGGCCCGCCCGGCGCAGAAGTAGGACCGGGCCAGCGCGCCCACCACGGTCTGGCCGAGCAGCCCGAGGGTGTAGACGCGCATGACCGCGCTGGTCGCCGCCGTGTCCGCGGCCGTGAACGCGCCCCGCTCGAAGAGCAGCCCGAGGAGCCGCGGGGCGCAGGCGACGACCACGGCGGCGCCCAGCAGCACCAGGGCGGCGGCCACGGCCACGTCCCGTTCCACCCGGGCGCGGGCCCGCGCGGTGTCGCCGTCGGCCAGCGCCCGCGCCACCACCGGGTAGGTGACCGTGCACAGCATCAGCGACAGCGTCATCGGGATTTGCGCCACCTTCTGCGCGTAGTTCAGGTGGGAGATGGCACCCGCGGACAGCCCCGAGGCGAGGAAGCGCTCGACGACGACCTGCGCCTGCCGGCACAGCGCGAACAGCAGCACGGTCGCCACGAGGCCGAGGGCGGCGGCCCGGGCGCCATCGGCGACGGCACCGGCGGCCTCGCCGTCCTCGCCCCGGCGGCGCAGCCGGCCCACCAGCGAGGGCAGTTGGACGGCCACCATCAGACAGCCGCCCACCGCGACCCCGGCCGCCGCCGCGCGCACCCCCCACGCCCCGGCGCCCAGGACCATCGTCGCGATGATGCCGGTGTTGTACGCCACGTAGATCGCCGCCGGCACCGGGAAGAGCCGGTGCGCGCGCAGGGCCGCGCTGCAGTAGCCGGCCAGTCCGAAGCTCAGGACGCAGGTGGCGGTGAGGCGGGTGCAGTCCACCGCGAGGGCGTGCTCGGACAGGCCGGGAGCCAGGAGCCGGACCAGCGGCGACGCCACTGCGGCGATCAGCGCGCCGGCCGCCGCACAGGCCAGCGCCAGCCGGGGCAGGGTGGCGGCGACCAGCGAGCGCACCGGATCGCCGGGCGCGCCCGCCGCCCGCCGGGCCAGCGCCAGGCTGAACATCGGGACCAGCGCGTAGGCCAGCCCCTCCTCGATCAGCAGGGTGGCCGCGAACTCCGGGACGGTCCACGCCACCAGGAAGGCGTCCGTCCCGCTCCCGGCCCCGAACAGCCGCGCCAGCGCCTGGTCCCGGACCAGCCCCAGCACCGACCCGGCGACCGAGAGCACGGCGGTGACGACGGCGGCCCGCGCGAGGACGCGGCCGGCGGGGGGTGCCTCCGGCGGTGCGGGAGCGTCGGCGGGCGCGGCATCGGCCGCAGCGGCCGTCATCGGGCGTCCTCCCCGGCAGCCAGCGCCCAGTGGGCCGCGAGGCCGAGGGAGACGGCCGTCAGCACGGTCGAGGGGCCGCCGATGTCGGCGTAGGCGAAGTCCGTCAGCTGCCACACCAGCAGCCCGCAGGCGACCAGACCGGCGCACGGCGGGGACCCGGCGGCACCGGCACCCGCCCCGGTTCCGCGCCGCCGTGCCGGCCGCAGCCGGCGCAGCCCCAGCGCCAGCAGCGCCAGCCAGCTCCCGGCCAGGGCCGTCAGCCCCAGCAGGCCCTGCTCGGCGAGGACCAGCAGGTACATGTTGTGCGGGGAGAGCAGCGGCTGCCGTACGTACCCGGCGCCCGCGCCGTCCGTCTCACTGCCCGAGGACAGCGCCAGCGAGGCGTGCGAGTCCCGCTCGGCGGGGAAACCCTTGAGCCCCACCCCGGTCACCGGCCGCTCCCGCCACATGCCGGCCGCCGCCGACCACATCGTGTACCGGTCCGTCACCGACCGGTCGGGCGCGTCCGCGACCTGGGCGATGCTGCCGACCCGCTCCTGGAGCATCGCCGTCCCCACCCCGAACCCGCCGACCAGCACCACCCCCGCCGCGAGCAGCGCCGCCCCCACCGCCAGCGCCCGCCGCACGCCGGCGAGCAGCAACTGGGCCGCACAGGCCACCGCGGTGGCGATCCACGCGCCCCGGCTGAAGGAGAACGCGAGCGGCGCCAGCAGCGCCACCGCGCACCCGGCCGCGACCGCCCGTTCCCGCACCGGCCCCCGGCCCAGCGCCAGCCCCACCGCGCACACCAGTCCCAGCGACACCACGGTCGCCATCCCCATCACGTCCTGCGCCCCGAAGGTCCCCACCGCCCGCACCTGTTCCCCCTGGTACGAGGCGCCCGTCCCGGTGACGTACTGGTGCGTGCCGACCGCCCCCTGGTACAGCGCCAGCCCGGTGCACGCCCACGCCAGCAGCCGTACGTCACCCGGCCCCCGCGCCAGCAGCACCACCGCCGCCGGGACCAGCACGAAGACCTGGAGGTAGCGTCCGAGCCCGCCCAGCGCCGCCCCCGGCGACGCGGCGCCCGCCGCCGCGACCGCGAGCCCCAGGACCGGCAGCCCCAGCACCACGGTGGCGGTACGGGACAGCGGGCGCCGCCGCTCCCGTACCAGCCGGGCCGCGCAGTACAGCACCACCAGCGCCGACACCGCGTCGGCCGGATGCGCGCCGCTCCCGCCGGCGGCCGGCCCCGGCGGCACGGCCAGCAGCGCGACGACGGCCACCACGGCGGCCGCCGGCGGGACCTTCCACGGCGGGACGGCGGCGCGGGGCAGGGCGAGGCTCACCGGCTCAGCTCCCCGTGGGACGCACGAGCGCGACGGCCGTGCGCAGCAGGATGCACACGTCCCGCCAGAGCGACCAGTCGTCGATGTAGGCGTTGTCGTGCCGGGCCCGGTCCTCGATCGAGGTGTCCCCGCGCAGCCCCTTGACCTGGGCGAGCCCGGTCAGCCCCACGGGCATCCGGTGCCGGGCCGCGTACCCCGGGTGGCTCTGGCTGAACTGCGCCACGAAGTAGGGGCGTTCGGGGCGGGGGCCGACCAGGCTCATGTCGCCCCGGAAGACGTTCCAGAGCTGCGGCAGCTCGTCCAGCGAGGTCCGCCGCAGGAAGCGGCAGAAGCGCGGCATCCGCTGTTCGTCGGCCACGCTCCACCGGGTCGCCGCCTCGTGCGCGTCGGCCGGGCGGTGGGTGCGGAACTTCAGCAGCGTGAACGGCCGTCCGTGCCGGCCGACGCGCTCCTGCCGGAAGAGGACACCGGGACCGGCGCTGACCCGCAGCCCCGCCGCGCAGGCCAGCAGCAGCGGACCGGCCAGCAGCAACAGCGCCCCGGAGACGGTCAGGTCCAGCGCCCGCTTCCGCGCGCCGCCGGTCCGCGTGCCGCCGTACGACAGCCGCCGGCACCGGAATCCGGCCAGCCGCTGCCACCCGTGCGGGGCCGGCGCCCCCGGCGGTTCCGCGTCCAGCTCCCACACCGCGCACCCCGACTCGGCCAGCGCCCGCAGCGACGGGCCCTGCCGCACGGGACGCACCACGAGGACGTCCCGTACGCCGTCCCGGACCACCGCCCGGAGGGCCTCGTCGCCCGGCGACAGCACCGGCGGCCCCTCGCCGCCGTCCGGCGCGTCGGTGACGATCCCGACCGGCCGCACCCCGCACGTCCGGTCGCGCAGCAGCGCGGCGGCCACCTGCCGCGCGGTCGCGGCCGGCCCCACGACCAGCGCCGCCCGCGGCCGTGCGCGCAGCGCCCGGCGCCGCCGGTGGCGCACCGCGCCGCGCGCCGCGCACCCCGCCGCCGTCTGCGCGGCGAACCCCAGCAGCAGCACCGGCGCGGCCAGCGCGTGCCGCGGGTCGTACGCCGCCGCCAGCGCCGCCAGCGCCAGCCAGGCCACCGCGGTCCGGGCGCCCAGGGCGGGCAGTTCGTCCAGCACGCCCGGCAGCTGCCCGGCGCCCGGCGCCGGCCCGCCCCCGGACGGCCGCAGCAGCAGGGAGAAGGCCACCAGCAGCGCCGCGGACAGCGGCGGCCGGGACACGCCGACGAGGGCCAGGGCGCCGGTCAGCGCGCCGACCGTGTCCGCGAGGAGCAGCGGCAGCGGCGAGGGGGCCGGGGGCGCCGGGGGTGCCGGGCGCCCGGCGGGGAAGGGGAGCGGGGCCGGGCTCGTCCGTGGCGGCAGGACCGACACGGGGGAGCCGCCGAGGTCCGGCTGTCCGGCGGGGCTGGGGACGGTGCTTTCCGCGGTCACGAGTGGACGGACTCCCTGCGCTCGCTGTGCCTGCCGTCCTCCGTGAACCCGGAGGAGGCCCCCGCGCCACCGGCCACCGGGGCGTGGCCGACGGGGGTGGGGGGTGGGGTGCGGGTGATCGGACGGTCGTCCGCGGGGGTGCGGGGCGGGGTGCCGGCCGCGGGGCCGGGGGCGGGAACGGCGGGGGTGCCGGGCGGGGTGCCGGTCACCGAGGCGTCCCCGGCGGGCGGGCGCTCCGGAGCACCGGCCGCCGCCGGGCCGGTGCCGGGGGGCGCGTGGTGGGCGGGGCGGCGCGGTGCCGGGCCGGCGTCGAGGGGCGTGCGGGCAGCGGCGCGGCTCCGCGGCTCCGCGCCCCCGGTCAGCAGCGTGCGGTACAGCTCCGTGACGGCGGCGGCCGTGCGGCGTACGTCGTGGGCGGCGAGCACGTGCGCCCGCCCGCGCCGGCCCAGCGACGCCCCCAGGGGCGCGTCGAGCAGCAGCGCGCTCACCGCGTCCGCCAGCGCCGCCGGGTCCCCGGGCGGGATAAGGCAGTGCGGGACGAGCGCCGGGGGCAGGCACTCCCGCGCGCCGTCCACGTCCGTCACCACCACCGGCCGGCCGCAGGCCATCGCCTCCAGCGGTGCCAGCGCCATGCCCTCCCAGCGGGACGGCAGGACCACCAGACCGGCCGCCCGGTACCAGGGCACCGGGTCCTCGACCGCCCCCGCGAACCGCACCGACGCGGGCGCCGCGGCCGCCAGCCGCTCCCGGTCGGGACCGTCACCGACCAGCACCAGCCGGGCCCCGGGGACCTTCTCGGCGACCCGCGGCCACGCCGCCAGCAGCACGTCCTGCCCCTTCTGCCGGCACAGCCGTCCCACGCACACCACCAGCGGCCCGTCCGCCTCACCGTCCCCGGCCGGCAGCGGCGGACGTACGGCGGGGGCGGCCGGGCCGGGGGAGAAGCGGTCCGGGTCCACACCGTTCGGGATCACCGCCCACCGGGCGCGGACGCCCGCCAGCGCGCCCCGCAGCCGCTCCCCCTCGCTGACGCACACCACTCGCGCCGCCCACCGCGCCCCCCGGCGCTCCCAGCCGAGCGCCAGCCCGGCCGCCACGCCCCGGACCGCCTCGAACGACCAGGCGTGCGGCTGGAAGACCGTCGGAATCCGCCCCCGTACGGCGAGCCGCCCGGCGAGACCGGCCTTCGCGCTGTGCGCGTGCACCAGGTCGGGCCGGACGGCGCCGATCACCGCCGAGAGCCGCCGCACCTCCGTGACCGTCGCGGGACCGGGCGCGCGGACCGCCCCCCAGGGCCGTACGTCCGCGCCCAGCGACCGCAGCGCGGCGGCCGTCGCGCTCTCCGGACAGGCGACCACGACATCGAGACCGGCCGCGAGCTGAGCGCGGGTCAGGTCCGCCAGCACGCGGGCGACCCCGCCGTCCACCGGCTGGGTGATGTGCAGGACCCGCGGTCGAGGGCGGTCGGTCGGTGACTGGTGCATGCGCGACTTCCTCGGAACGGGCCGGAGACCGGCCGGTCACCACCCGGGTCCGTCCGCCGGTGCGTCGGACGGTGAGGACTGTAGCCGCTTTACGGACTAATCCGGAGAAACCGGAAAAGTGTGTCGGATCGGTGAAAGGGCACCCCCGGGGAGATCACTCCATTGGCGGCACAACTCGCGCGGGCGCCACGCGTTGACACTGCGCCGGGCATCCCGCCCGCATGTTTGTGTCAACCCCAAGGAGCACCTCTCCATGTCGCGTATCGCGAAGGGCCTGGCCCTGACCTCCGTCACCGCCGCCGCGGTGGCGGGCACCGCCGGTGTCGCCGCCGCCGATGCCGGCGCGCAGGCCGCCGCCGCCCACTCCCCGGGCGTGCTGTCGGGCAACGTTCTGCAGGTTCCGGTCCACATCCCGGTCAACGTCTGCGGCAACACCATCGACATCATCGGTCTGCTGAACCCGGCGTTCGGCAACGAGTGCGAGAACGACTGACGTCGGCTCGTTCGCACCGTACCGGCCGTCCGTGCCGCGGTTCCCCCGCGGCCGGGCGGCCGTCCGCGTCACCCCCTTCCCTCGTTTCCCCGTTCTCCCGCCTGCCTCGAATGGGGGGCGGCGCACCCGACCCGGCGGACGGGTCGTGACACGCCCCCGACCAGGCAGGAAGCGGCGGTCGCGGAAACCGGCCGGGCACACGGAGCAACCGCTCGGTTGCAGGGAGTGGACGGCGATTCCACGGTGGGCACACCATCCGACGCACCACCGAAAGGAACCCCCATGCGTCTGCCCGCACGGCGTATCGCCGCTTCCGCACTCTGCGCCGGCCTCGTGCTCGGCGTCACCGCACCGGTCGCCATGGCGGCCGACGGCGGCACGGTCCGGGAGCGCGCCACGTCCCAGGCGCCGTTGCCCGACACCGGCGAGCTGCGCGACCAGGCCAAGGACCTCGGCCTGATCGGCAGCGTGCTCAGCCCCGTCGCCGACCTGATCGAGGCCGTCATCGGGTCCGGCAGCGGCCGGCTCTCGCAGACCCAGGCGGACCAGCACGCCCAGGCCGTCCGCGAGGCGCTCGCCCAGGCGAACGCGTCGGGCACAGCCGCCAAGCCGAACGCGAACTCGCCGGCCCGTCCCCCGGCCGCCACCACCCCGAACGGCACGGCCCAGGGCGCCGACGCGCCGACCACGCTGCCGGCCCGCTCCGACGCCCCGGCCGCCGACCTCGCCGCCCGGGCGACGAGCGGGCTCCAGAAGCAGGTCGACGCCCTGATCCGGGCCAGTGTCGCCGGCGACACCGAGCAGGTCCGCCCGGCCGCCGACAAGGTCGTCACCAGCGCCGTCAACGTCATCGCCGCCACCCTGGCCGCCGGCCGGCTGCCCGCGCCCGACCTGGCCGGTCTGCCGCAGGCGTCGCGCGACTGACGGTTCGCGGAGAACAGCGGGGACGCGTTGTGCCGGCCTTCCCTTCCGGGCCGGCACAACGGCATGCGGGACCGCGGTCCGGCATCCGGACTCTCATATGAGAAAAAGAGGCGGGAGTTTCCGCACTGCGCGGGAGTCGTTGGGCACGGCGTCAGAATTCCCCCGGCGACACCGGTCGCCGAAGAAAGGAACACGATGAAGTCGCTGAAGGCCGCCGCTGTCCTCGCCGGAACCCTGGTCGCCGCCTCAGCCGCCGCGCCCGCCTTCGCCTACGACCCCGCCGACACCGCCGCCCTCACGCCGACCAGCCTCAACGGCGCGGTGAACGCGCTCACCGCGGGCCCCGCGCTCGACCCGATGCCGATCAAGCACCAGTCCCGCCAGTCGAACCTGCTGGACACCGAGAACAAGGACTCCGTGCTGCACGACGTCAAAGGCGCGACCTCGAAGCTGAACTCCAAGGGCGGGCTGCTCGGCGGTCTTCCGCTCGGCCGCTGAATCCCGGCCGTCCCCGTTCGTTCCGCGTACGCCGCGAAAGCGCGGGCCGCGGGGCTTTCGCCGTCGCGGCTCGCGGGCCCCTGCGCGGCCCTCCGCTTTCACGGTTTCCGCTTTCACGGTTTCCGCTTTCGCAGCCGGGCGCCCCGGAGGGACCGCGCCACGTCGAGGGCCGGCCCCGACTCCTGCCGCGCCTCGGCGGCGACGGCTTCGCCCACGCCGGCCTGGACGCCCCCGCCTCCGGCCTGCGGGTCCTGACGCCGGGACTGTCGGCGGACGTCCCGCTCAGCGCGCCGCGCGCCGGGGCGTTCGGCCTGCCGGCGGCCCGGCCCAGGCGGGCGGGCCGGCCCCCAGGGTGCGCACGGTGCCGACGGCCGGCCTGGGCGCCGGTCCGGGCCTGGAGGCCACCCCGCGCCCGGCCTCCTCGGCGGACCCCGCGTCCCCGTCCGGCCCACCGGCGGTGACCACGCGGGCCGCCGCCCGGTTACCGGTACGTACCCGACCGAACCGGACGAGGAGCCCGCACATGGCCGTCAGCGCGCCGAACGCACCCACCGAGACCCCTGTCCCCGCGGCACCGGAACCAGCGCTCCCCACCAGACGGGGCGTCATCCGGCGGCTGCTCCTCCCCGCCGCGCTCGCCACGGCCGCCGTCCCCGCGGCTTCGGCCGTCTCCCGTGCCACCCGGCCGGACACCGCCGCCCCGCACCTCGCCGACGGTCCGCAGGGCACCGTCTTCGAGGAGACCTACCGGGGCCGCCGTATCCGCGGCGTCCGGCCGGCCGCCGGCGCCGGGGCCTGGCACGTCACCGTGGACGACCGGCCCCTGCACCTCATGCGCCGCGCCGACGGCACCTGGCTGACGATGGTCGACCACTACCGCTCGTACGCCACCCCGCTCGACGCGGCCCGCGCCGCCGTGGACGAACTCGGCCCCGGCCGGCACCTGCGCGAGACGGGCCCCCACACGGGAGGCGGGCATGGCGTACACGCGTAAGGACGTCAGCACCCTGACGAAGGCCGAACGGCGGCGTTTCGTCGGGGCGCTGCTGGAGATCAAACGCCGCGGCGAGTACGACGAGTTCGTCCGCATCCACATCGAGTACTACGTCTCCGACGGCGAGGACGGCCTGCGCACGGCCCACATGGCGCCGTCCTTCCTCCCCTGGCACCGGCGGTTCCTGCTGGATCTGGAGCGGGCGCTGCGCCGCGTGGACTCCTCCGTGACGGTGCCGTACTGGGACTGGACGAAGAACCGCTCGGCCACGGCCGCGCCCTGGACGGCCGACCTCCTCGGCGGCACCGGCCGCCCCTCCGACCAGCGGGTGACGACCGGGCCGTTCGCCCACGCGGAGGGCAACTGGACGCTGACGGAGAACGTGACCGACACCGAGTTCCTCACCCGGGACCTCGGCCGCCGCCGCGACCCGATCCAGCTGCCCACCAGGAGCGACCTGGAGTGGGCCCTGAAGGACCCCGTCTACGACACCGCCCCCTGGGACTCCACCGCGGGCAAGGGGTTCCGCAACAAGCTGGAGGGATGGGGCAGCGGACGCGGCAGCGCCTCCTGGCGCAACCACAACCGGGTGCACCGCTGGGTCGGCGGCGCCATGCTCGGCGGCGCCTCCGTCAACGACCCCGTCTTCTGGCTGGTGCACGCCTTCGTCGACCTCCAGTGGTCCCGCTGGCAGCGGCGGCACGGCCGGCCCCGCTACCTCCCCGCCGAACCGCCCGGCCGGGGCAGCGCCCAGCACGGCCGGATCGTGGCCCGGCACGAGCGGCTCCCGCCGTGGGACACGACCCCCGACGAACTGGAGGACCACAGCCGGATCTACCGGTACGCCTGACCGCCCGGGGAACGCGGCAGGGCCCCGGCGCGCTACACGCCGGGGCCCTGCCGTGCGGGGTGCGGGGTCAGCGGCCGTAGCCGTGGCCGCCCTTGTGCTCGTCCTTCTCCTCGCAGGAGTTGCCGAACGCCGGGTTCAGCAGGCCGATCACGTTGATGGTGTTGCCGCAGATGTTGATCGGCACGTCGACCGGGATCTGGACGACGTTGCCGGACAGGACGCCCGGGGAGCCGATGGCGGCACCCTGCGCGCCAGCGTCCGCCATGGCCAGGCCGGCGCCGCTGATGACCACGGCACCGGTGCCGAGGACGACACCGGCGGCCTTCGCGATGCGAGACATCACGTTCTCCTTCTGACTCGGGGGAAGCGCGACGGCCGGGGTTGCCGCCGCACTTGTCGTTCAACGCCGCGACGCGGGGGCTGGTCACGGCGGAACCGCCCGGATCACCCTTCTCGAACAGCGCGGAAATTCGCTCCGTGTCCGGCGGGGGTCTTGGCTAGCCTCCCCGCATGACAACCGAGACCGGTGACCCGTCGTCCCCGCTGCCGCGCCTGGCGGCCCTCCTCGCCGACGAGGGCCGGGTGCGCGCCTTCGCGGCCGTGGCCCTCGGCGCGGGCAGCGCCGAGCGCGTCGCCGCGACGGCCGGACTGTCCCCGAAGGAGACGGCCGCCGCCCTGCGCCGGCTGCGGGACGGCGGCGTGGTGGCCTTCGACGGCGACGGGGCGCTCACCGTGGCCCACGACCGGCTCCGGGAGGCCGCCCGGACGGACCGCCCGGCCCCCGCGGCAGCCGTCGACGGCGACGCGCGGACGGACGGGGCGGCCAAGGCCGACCTGGTGGTGCGGACCTTCGTCCGGGACGGCCGGCTGCTCCGGCTGCCCGCCCGGTGGACGCGTAAGAAGCTGGTACTGCGCCACATCGCCGAACGCACCTTCGAGCCCGGCGTGGAGTACCCCGAGCGCGTCGTCGACGAGAAGCTGCGGGCCTGGTGCGAGGAGGGCGACGTCGACCATGTGACGCTCCGGCGGCACCTCGTGGACCTGGACCACCTGCGCCGCAGCGGCGGCGTCTACCGGCGTCCCCACCCCGCGCGGGACACCCGCACCGCCTGACCGGCGGGACACCCGCACCGCCTGACCGGCGGGGGCTCAGGGCAGCCGTCGTACGGGGGAGCCGGCGAGGAACGCCTCGATTGCCTCGACGGCCTGGCCGTAGTACGTCGCGTAGTTGCCGCGCGTCACGTACCCCAGGTGGGGTGTGGCGAGCAGCCGGGGCGCGGTCCGCATCGGATGGTCCGCCGGCAGCGGCTCGGTGTCGAAGACGTCGACGCCGGCGCCCGCGATGCGGCCCTCGCGCAGGGCCGCGAGCAGCGCGTCCTGGTCGACGATGGCCGCGCGCGAGGTGTTGACCAGATACGCGGTCGGCTTGAGGAGCGCGAGTTCGGCGGCGCCGAGCAGGCCGCGGGTGCGCTCGCCGAGGGCGAGGTGGACGGAGACGAAGTCGCTCTCCGCGAGCAGCGCCTCCTTGGACGGGGCGAGGTCGACACCGACCTCGTCGGCGTGCTCCCGGGTGAGGTTCTGGCTCCACGCGCCGACCCGCATCCCGAAGGCGAGGCCGACCCGCGCGACCCGGCTGCCGATCTTGCCGAGGCCCAGCAGTCCCAGCCGGCGGCCGTGCAGATCGGCGCCCACGGTGCGCTGCCAGGGCCCGCCGGCGCGCAGCCCGTTGCTCTCCTCGACGAGGCCGCGCGCCAGCCCGAGCAGCAGCGCCCAGGTCAGCTCGACGGGCGGGGCGGAGGAGGAGGCCGTCCCGCACACGGTGACGCCGTGCCGTTCGGCGGCGGCGTGGTCGATGACGCTGTTACGCATGCCGGAGGCGACGATCAGTTTCAGCCGGGGCAGCCGGGCGATCAGCGACCCGGGGAACGCGACCCGCTCGCGCAGGGTGACCACGATGTCGGCGTCGGCGAGTGCCGCGGCCAGCGCGTCCTCGTCGGGCAGGTGCGTGTCGAGGGGGACGACGTCCACCCGGTCCCGCAGCGGCGACCAGTCGGCCGCCTCGGTCGCCACCCGCTGGAAGTCGTCCAGGACGACACAACGCAACCGCACGCGGCGGCTCCCTCCCCGGTCTTCCCGGCACTCCGCATTTCCCGGACGAACGAGCGGTGGCGCCCCCCCCAATGGCAGGACCCGAACCTGTGAGAGCGTCGAGAAGGCGTCCGTCCCCTCGTGGTGCGCACCCCGCTCCGAGCCGCGCCGACCCGTTGAACTGGTGATGCCCCAGTGCGGCTGGGAGACATCTGGGGAGACCGCGCCCTTCCGGCAAGCCGGGGGGTGGCTCCCCATGGGGCGACATGGCATCGCCGATATCTTCACATGACTCAAGGCCGTAGGGGAAAGATCCATCCTCTCGCGGCGTAGGAACCGGCCTTCGGATCGCACCGGCCATCGTGGAGTACGAGCCGTCGGGCCGGGGGACGGGCGGTACCGCCACTGCGCCGCCACCTACGGAGTGGCCACCCGTGACCTCCCCACGTTCACGCGGCGTGAGCCACTCCTCCGTGTCGAACAACCACGATGTCCGAATCATCGCCGCCGAAGACCGCGAGGTGTCGGCTCAGTTCTTCCGCCGGCTGTCGGAAGCCCTGAAGCGCCGTCCTGGGGCCCGTTCGCCGGCATCCGGCTCCCCGACGGCGTGCTGCTTCAGCTCGCCGAGCCACCGGTGGAGATCCGGATGCGGCATCACGTGTTCCTGGTCGACGACGAGTTGTTCGACCGCGCGTATCAGCGGCTGTGTGAGCGCGGCATCGAGCACTGGGCCGATCCGTGGAAGCGGCGCCCGAGCGGCATCACCAGCGAGCACGCCGGTCGCGGGGCGTACTTCGCGGACCGTCAACGCCGCGGGCGGGGGCAACGTCGTCCTCGCGTCGGGCTGCACGTACACCGTCACCGCGGCCCCCCAGCGGTGACGGGAACGGCCCCGACGCCCTCCCGGTCATCGCCACCACCATCACCCCCACCGGTGACGACAGCACCGTCACCCGCTCGACGGCACCGCTCACCCCCGCCGTCCGTATCGCCAAGGGGCGCCGGCGGCGGCGACCTCACCTCCAAGGGCGATCCCCTCAGCAAGGACAGGGCCGCCACGGACGGCGGCGGCGTCCCCAACCTCGGTGCCGTCCCCCACGCCGGTCCGCTCACCGGCAACAGCCCACCGGGCAAGGGCGGCGGACTCGCCAGCAAGGACATCGTGTCCCCCATGGCGGGAGCGACGGCGACCTTCACGGGCGGCACCGTCTCGGACAACACCTGCACCGGCCGGGGCGGGGGCATCCACAACGGCCTCCCAGGGCGGTGGCATGGCAGCGCCGCCAAGACTCCACCGCAACCACTCTGTGCAGCACACCTGTCAGTGCCGACACTGCGCTGCCCCCGGCCGGCGGCGACTACCGCGAAACAGCACCATGACCCTCACCCCGGTCGGCCGCGTCCCCCGACAACTGCGTCGGCGGTTCCCCCGCGGTCCCCGGCCGCGTCGCCTGACGTACGGCCATGAGGGTCAAAGGGTGACTGGAGACCCTGACAGAGGAGTCCAAAGCGTGCTGTGACGGATAACGTCATGTGAATCAGTGTTTCCGTCCATATGGTAGGAGTGGTGATGGGACTGCCCGTCGTCGGTGGTTTGCTCGACAGCGTGATCGGCATCGCTCTCGGTGCGGTGAACGGCATCGCGCCTCAACTCGGAGCCCTTCTGGCCGGCCTGGGCCTAGGGCTCTGAGCGGTCCGACGCGAGGTTCGCTGTCCGCCCGCAGGGTGGAGGGCGCCGTCGGCGAGGAGAACGCGAGGTGCCGGCCGCGATCCGCTTCGCGGGCACCGCGGCCGCCGCGAGCAGAAGACCGCCGGCGGACTCCGGTCGACCCTGGGTGCCCAGTCCGTCCCGCGGACCGGGCACCGCCTCCGCCGAGCTGTACCGGGCCTTCGACCACGACGCCGAGGTCAACAAGGCGGCTCTCGCCCGTGACGGCAAGCTGACCATGCCGGTCCTGGCGACCGGCGGAGCGGGCCACGACTATGCGGCAATGGCCGGCGACATGATGCGCGAACACGCCGACGACGTCACCCACACCATCGTCCCCGATGCCGGGCACTGGGTCGCCGAGGAGAACCCCGGATTCTTCATCTCGATGCTCCTCGACTTCGACCGGGCAGCCCGGAACTGAACAGACGCCGCACCCATCCCTCATCACCTGCCGCGAAGCTGCCGGGATCACGCCGCCTTCGTCATCGATCTATAGCAACGGAGCACTGGCTCTGTTCGCGCACTTGTTGCAACGAACTCGCCGGCGTCTCCATGCTCCTGCCCGGCCACGGTCTGGTCTCTGCTATGCCGTCCGTTCCGATATCCGACTCCACCATTAGGGCCTGTCGTTTGGATCACGCCGCGGACGCGGGGCCTTGCACGCGCACCTGCCGCGTTGTCGTCACTCGCCGACGCTCCGCGTCGACTCCCTCCTCCGCCTTGCATCCGCACGCACCAGGCCCCGCTCACCGGCACGAGGAAGGCACAGCCGATTCCCCGCGACCTGATCCAAACGACAGGCCCTGGCCCGGCCCGGCGGCGCGCAAGCCGGATTCCACCAGGAATGGAAGCAGGCCGGGGCCAAGGAGAAGCTGGCCCGGACAGTCGAGGCTTTCCGCCAGTTCAAGCAGGGACTTCTGCCCGCCGGTCCCGGAGCCGACGCCCTCATGGCCACCTTCCGCACCATTGAGGAGGAGTTGGACCGGAACAGGCCCTCGAACGCGACATCCGTGGCTGGCTCGCGGACTGGAACGAACACCCCCGGCCCTTCGTCTGGACCAAGACCGCGACGAGATCCTGGACTAAGTCGCCGCCTACTGCCGACGAATCTCCGACTCAGATCACTAGGGAGGCTGACCTGCTCTTTCCGGGTGAAAAGGGTGGCCTGCTTGCAGGGTCCGTGTTTCGGCGTGTCTGGGGCAAAGCGCGCGAGGAGGTCCTTTCGGAACGGGTAATAGTGTCCAGGTGCTGCTCGCCACGTACGCGCGCTGCATCGATGGCGAGGTCGGCGGAATCTAGGCCCTCGAAGACGATGAAGATCATCAATCGGCGGGCGCACGACGAGCGGCCTCGGCCCCGTGGGAGCGGGGGCGGGGCCGCTTCGCTGTGCCCACTGGAGGGGGCCTCGGGCGCCTGATTCCTTGGGACGTATGTGGGACGAACACCCGTAGGGGCCCGGATTCGGTCGGTTCCAGCTGGACATCGACGCCTGCGGAGTGTGGGCGTGGGACTCTCGCTGGGGCGTCGCTCTAGGGGCTCTGACCTGCGTGTTAGTGCCCCGGATGGCGGCATGGTGGTGGCGCCCCCGGCAGGACTCGAACCTGCGGCCAAGCGCTGGAACGGCCGGGTGCAGGGGAAATGGAGTAGCCGAGAGGCGTGGTGGCCGGAGAGCACTGCGATCAACCAATGGGGCGCAGCGCTCGCCGCCGGTCCGCCTGCAGGGGCAGGCATCAGACGGTGCGGTGCGGTGCGTGGTCGGAGAACCGGTTGTCGGTGTCGATGCGGATCTCACGTACGCCTGGCTAGGAGCGGGGGAGGGGGTCGTTGGTGGCGGCGATGACCTGGCAGGCGTAGCCGTCGGGTGAGGCGTCGTCGGCTATGTCGATGAAGGTGTTGATCAGCCGCAGCCCGGTGGCGTGGTCCAGGCCCTGGGATCCGAGGCCGGCCAGGAGGGAGTCGATGATGAGCAGCGGGGGCACGCGGACGGCGGGGTCGACGCGGCCGAGGTCGCGCAGGGCCAGGAGCAGCGCGACGTTGGTGGCGGCCCTCGGGCTGCCGCCGACTGAACTGTGGGCGAAGGTCTTGTCGACGTCGTGGCGTTCCTTGACGCGGGTGGTGAAGTCACCGGGGTCGATGAAGGCGGTCTCGACGTCGGGGCTGATCTGCTGAAGCCGGGCGAGGAAGAACTCCGACCAGCGTCCGGTGAGCTTCTTGCGGCGTACCTCGTGGGCCGGCAGGCCACCTGGCTCGAAGAGCTTGCATCGCGCCACCCGCTACGACGTGGGTGAGACCTGGGTCGCCAAACACGATCAGCCGAACAGGCGCGGGGCCGAGGACCGCCTACCCGGGGGCGGGGGGAAATCGGCCTGTGCGGTAGACGGGCAGAGCACGAGGGCGTCCTGTCCGAACGATCACGAAACATGCCCAGCCCGCTGAGAGACAGCAGTGAGGCTCATATGGCGACCTAGGGTCAAGTCACACGATCGGAAGGAATAGCCGCATGAAGACGCTGGTTGTCCACGCCCACCCAGAGCCGAAGTCGCTCAACAGCTCGCTCAAGGACCTGACAGTGTCCACTTTGGAGAGCGCTGGCCATGAGGTACAGGTGAGCGATCTTTACGCGATGAACTGGAAGGCGGTACTGGACGCCGCAGACTACGGTCTGGATGCCTCGCAACGGCTCAAGGTCGCCCTCGACTCAGGCCGGGCCTTCGAAAGCGGTGCGCTCACTGCGGATGTCCTCGCCGAGCAGGAGAAGCTGCTGTGGGCGGACACGATCATCTTCCATTTTCCGCTGTGGTGGTACACGATGCCCGCGATCCTCAAGGGCTGGGTGGACCGGGTGTTCACCTACCGCTTCGCGTACGGCGTCGGCGAGCATAACGAAACGAAGTACGGCGAACGTTACGGTGAAGGAACCCTGGCGGGCAAGCGGGCCATGCTGTCGGTCACCACCGGCGGTCCGGAATCGCAGTACGACGCTCGCGGAATCAACGGCCCCATCGACGATCTGCTCTTCCCGATCCAGCACGGCATCCTCTACTACCCGGGCATCGAGGTGCTGCCGCCGTTCGTGCTCTACAGCGCCGACCGGATGACCGACGAGGAGTACCAGGACGTCGCCAAGGCCTGGGAGCAGCGCCTGCTGACCATGGGGTCGACCGAACCGATCGCGTTCCGGCGGCAGAACTTCGGGGACTACGAGATTCCCTCGCTGCGTCTGAAGGAAGGACTGGAGCCCGCAGGCCGCACGGGTTTCGGACTGCATGTGCGCAGCTGACGAACTTGGCCTGGGTGACGACCGGGTTGTTCACCCGGCAATGACCGGCAGGACTGCAGCCGAGGGGACCAAGGTGCTGTCACAGGACTCGCAGGGTCGGCCGAAACTCAGGGAGAGGGGCTGCTGGGCCACCTCTGCCGCCGCCGGACCTCGCCCGTCCGTTGAGGGGAAGCGCAGCGTGCCGGCCTTGACCTCCAGATAGCTGCGGAGCCGCCCGAGAACGGTCCGCGGTCGATGGCGAAGCCGGTGCCGACTGCGCGATGCGCCGGGTTCCCTCCCGTGCCGTCGACGCGCGGCGGCTTCCCTCTGCGCGTCCGACGCACGGCTGCCGGACGGTCAGGCGAACTCGGCCAGGATGTCGCGCACATCGCTGAACGCGGCGTCCATACCGTGGACGCGGGCGACGGCGAACGGGATCAGGACGACCTCATCGATGCCGGCCTCGTAGTGGGCGCGGAGCCGGCGGCCACGTCACCTGGTTTGCCGTACAGGGAGACGCGCTCTTCCACCAGTTCGCGGGCCGATCCCACCGGGTCGGACACGTGAACGTCCAGGCCGGCGCGGCGCAGCATGTCGCTGTAGTGGTGGCCCCGGAGGTGTTCACCGGTTTCGAGCTGGGCCAGGAGGAGGGCGTTGCGGCCGTCCCGGCCCAGGGCGGCGTGCACCACGGTCGCGACCCGGGCCGGGTCCGCCCGGCCGACGTGGCGCCGGCCGACAGGGCGGGCAGGAGGGTGTCGCGTACGTAGGGGGGCGGGGTGAGCCAGGTGACCGCGACGTCGGCCGAGGCGCCCGCCGCGCGGGCCATGCCCGGGCGCAGCCTGCCAGCGCCGATCTCAGCGTCCGGGGTGGTGAGGAGGGCGTCGGTGGCCAGCCGCGGCAGGCCCATCCGGCCGACGTGGAACAGGGGCCCCGGTGGTCCACGCGGTTCGCTTCGAGTAGCCGTCCCATGACACGGATGTGCTCGGCTACGGCGGAGTTCGGCGGCGCCGTAGGCGACGACGGGCGGGTGGCCGGTGAGGACGCCAGGGACCCGGCCTGGGCTGCGGCATCGTAGGGATGACGCAGTGCCATGAGGGCGACGGACAGTCCGACCGGGATGCGGTGGCCGGCTCCGGCGAGGTAGGCGAGGGTCAGCTCCCAGAGGGCGCCGAGGATCGGACGGGCTACGACCGGAACCTGTTCAAGCACTGGAACGCGGGGCTGAAGCGGGACGGCTGTGACACCCGCAAGGAGATCCTCATCTCCGAGGCGGTCGAGGCGCCGACGGTGGGAGCCCGGTGAAAGATCACGGGTGGTTCGTGGTGGTCGTACTACGACGAGCGGACACAGACGGACGTCGCGGACCTGGACATCGACCACATGGTGCCGCTCGCGGAGGCGTGGGACTCCGGGGCGTCGGACTGGACCGCCGCCCGGAGGGAGGCGTACGCCAACGACCAGGGTGCGGAGGAGTCGTTGATCGCGGTCACGGACCGGGTGAACCAGGCGAAGGGCGACCAGGACCCGGCGGAGTGGCTGCCACCGGCGGAAGGCACGCTGTGCCGGTACGTACCCGAGTGGGTGGGGACGAAGCTCCGCTGGGAGCTGACGGCGGACGAGGCGGAAACGGATACGCTGCGGGACCTGGCCGGCGAGTGCGCGGGGCAGACGGTGACGTACGAAGTCACGGAGTAGCGGACCGGGCTGACCCCCGTCGCCCGGGCGGCGGGGGCCGCCTCGTCGTGTCTGGGTACGCCCCCCCCCGCATGATTCGCGCAGTGATGTTCGATGTCGGCGAGTGCCTCGTGGACGAGACCCGGGAGTACGGCACCTGGGCCGACTGGCTCGGCGTCCCCCGCCACACCTTCGCCGCCATGTTCGGCGCCGTCATCGCCCAGGGCCGCGCCTACCGCGACGTCTTCCAGGAGTTCCGGCCCGGCTTCGACCTGTACGCCGAACGCGAGAAGCGGGCCGAGGCCGGACAGCCGGAAACCTTCGGCGAGGACGACCTCTTAGTGCCCCGGATGGCGGCATGGTGGTAGCGCCCCCGGCAGGACTCGAACCTGCGGCCAAGCGCTTAGAAGGCGCCTGCTCTATCCACTGAGCTACGGGGGCCTGGTGTGGTGGCCTGACGTCCTGGTGGCCGGAGTGCGGGCCGGTCCGTGACGGTGCCGGGGACAAGGATAGGGCTCCCGGCTCCTCGTCCCTGATGCTTCCCCTCCGTGGCTCGATGTGGAGGTTCAGTGAAGCAGCATCGATAATCGCAGGCAGGTGCGAATCGCGCATCGCTTTTGACGCCCCGCGCATCGGGTGTTGTGCACTCGTTATGCCTGGACTGCGTTCTCGCCCTACTCGCCCCTTCCGCCCCAAGTGTCGGGTCGGCGCGCAGACATACTCATATGCTTCAGAATTCCCCTAAAATTGGGCATTCTTCCCATGTGGTGACCTTGGACGTACGGCCTCAGCTGCTCGACGCACTCTCCGCCCTGCGCGACCGTGTCGCGGCCGCACGCTTCCCGCTGCCCCTGGCGGGGGCGCCACGCGCGCGTGCCAACCGCGACGAACTCCTCGCCCAGCTCGACGACTACTTGGTGCCCCGGCTCAGGGACCCCGACTCGCCGCTGCTCGCGGTCGTCGGCGGCTCCACCGGCGCCGGGAAGTCCACCCTGGTGAACTCCCTCGTGGGCCGCCGGGTCAGCGAGGCCGGCGTGCTGCGGCCGACGACACGCACCCCGGTCCTGGTCTGCCATCCGGAGGACCACCACTGGTTCAGCGGCATGCGGGTGCTGCCGCACCTCACGCGCGTGTGGGTGCCGCACCAGGACCCCGGCGACGACCTGCTGCTCCCCGGCGAGAACCCCGCGCGCGTGCTGCGCATCGAGACCGCCGACACCCTGCCGCCGGGCCTCGCCCTCCTCGACGCGCCCGACATCGACTCCCTGATCGCCGACAACCGCACGCTGGCCGCCGAGCTGATCTGCGCCGCCGACATCTGGGTGATGGTCACCACGGCCGCCCGCTACGCCGACGCCGTCCCCTGGCACCTGCTGCGCACCGCCAAGGAGTACGACGCCACCCTCGTCACCGTGCTGGACCGGGTGCCGCACCAGGTCGTCTCCGAGGTCTCCCGGCAGTACGCGGCCCTGCTCACCAAGGCCGGCCTCGGCGACGTACCCCGGTTCACCGTGCCCGAGCTGCCCGAGTCCGCGTGGGGCGGCGGACTGCTGCCGGCCACCGCCGTGGCCGCGCTGCGCGCCTGGCTCGTGCACCGGGCCCAGGACCCCGCCGCCCGGCACCACGTGATGGGCCGGACGGCGTACGGCCTGCTGGACTCCCTCAGGCGCCGGATGCCCGAGCTGGCCGGTGCCGCCGCCGCGCAGTACTCCGCCGCCCTGCGGCTCACCTCCGCCGTCGACGCCTCGTACGACAGCGAGCACGCGCGCGTGCGGGGCCGGTTGCAGTCGGGCGCCGTGCTCGCCGGGGACGCCCTGAAGCGCTGGCGGGCCTTCCCGCTCGACTGCGCCCCCGGGGAGCTGCTGGACTCCCTGGTGGAGAGTCTGAGCGCGCTCCTGGTGTGCGCGGTCACCGCCGCCGACGAGCGCGTCGACCAGGCGTGGCGCCGCGAACCGGCCGCCGCCTGCCCCGACCTGACGGCCCGCGACCCCGCCCCGGACGGCCCCGAGCACCGGATCGGGCTGGCCGTACGGCGGTGGCGGCGCGAGCTGGAGGAGTACGCCGACGAGGAGGTCCGCGAGCTGGACCGGAGTCTCGCCCCGGACCCCGAGGTGGTCGCCGCCCTGGTCGCCACCGTGCTGCTCGGCGGGCGCCGGGCGCGGACCGCCGGGGAGTCGCTCGCGGAGCGGATCGGCGCCCATGGCGCGCTGCGGCTGCGGGACCGCGGCGGGAGCCTCCTCACCGAACACGTGGACCGGATCATGCACATCGAACGCGAACGCCGGCTCGCCCCGCTGGACGCCCTGGACGTCCATCCCGAACCGCAGGCCGAACTCATCGCCGCGCTGTCCCTGCTGCAGAAGGAGAGGTGACCGGTGACCGCCGTCACTGACCAGGACCCCACCGAGCACAGCGACCACACGGGGAACACCAGGGCCGCACCGGACGGTTCGCCGGGCGACGATGAGAGGCACGCCGAGGAACGCCCGCGAGGGCTCCGGGGTCTCCTGCGCCGCGGCGAACGGGGGGACGAACACGGGCAGGGAGAGGGGGAGGGACACGGGGAGCACGAGGAGGAGCGGGGCGGCGAGGACGGGAAGGGCGAGGCGCGCGGCAGGGCGCTCACCGGACGAGCGCGCCACGCGGAGGCGTCCCGCGCACCCGGCGGGAACGGCTCACCCGCGCGCGCGGGTGACGCGGAGGGTGACGAGGACGCCTGGGACGACGGCCTGATCGCGCGCCGGGTGAACGAGACCGACGCCGCCGACCCCTTCTCCGCCGTCTCCCCCCTCACCGAGAGCCGTCCCTCCGGCGGCCTCTCCTCCGTGACCCCGCTCGCCTACGACGGCCCGCTCCGCTCCCGGCTCGACGCCCTGCGCGAACTGGTCGGCCTCTCCCGTACCCGGCTGGACAGCAGGACCCTCGCCGAGGCCGGGCGGGTTCTCGACGAGGCCGCCGCGCGGCGCCGCCTCTCCGGACAGCACACCGTCGTCGCCCTCGCGGGCGCGACCGGGAGCGGCAAGTCCCAGCTGTTCAACGCGCTCGCCGGGGTCAACATCTCGGAGACCGGGGTGCGCCGGCCGACCACCGCCGCGCCCATCGCGTGCAGCTGGAGCGACGGCGCGGCCACCCTCCTGGACCGTCTCGGCATCCCCGGCCGGCTGCGCCGCAGGCCCGTGCAGCAGCCCGGCGCCGACGAGCAACTGCGCGGACTCGTCCTCGTCGACCTGCCCGACCACGACTCCGCCGCCGTACAGCACCGGGAGCAGGTCGACCGGGTCCTGGGCCTGGTCGACGCCGTCATCTGGGTCGTCGACCCGGAGAAGTACGCCGACGCCATCCTCCACGAGCGGTATCTGCGCCCCCTGGCGGGCCACGCCGAGGTCACCTTCGTCGTCCTCAACCAGGTCGACCGGCTGCCCGGCGAGGCCGCCGAGCAGGTCCTCGACGACCTGCGGCGCCTGCTCGACGAGGACGGCATCGCGCTCGGCGAGCACGGCGAACCGGGGGCGACCGTGCTCGCCCTGTCCGCGCTCACCGGGGACGGCCTCGGGGAACTGCGCGAGGCGCTCGGCCAGTTCGTGGCGGCCCGGGAGGCGCCGGCCCGCCGGATCTCCGCCGACGTGGACGCCGCCGCGTGGCGGCTGCGGTCGGTGTACGTCACCGGGCGGCGGACCGGGCTGAGCGAGGAGGCGCGGGAGGAGTTCGCCGACCGGCTCGCGGACGCGGTGGGCGCGACCGCGGCGGGCGAGGCGGCCGAACGCGCCTGGCTGCGCAACGCGAGCCGGGCGTGCGGCACGCCCTGGCTGCGGCTGTGGCGCTGGCACCACGGGCGGCGCGAACCCGTCACCGGACGGCTGACGCCGCGCGCCCAGGCAGACGAGGAGGCCACGGCCCGGCAGCGCGTCGAGCAGGCGGTGCGCACGGTGGCCGACCGGGCGTCCGTCGGGCTGCCCGCGCCCTGGGCGCAGGCGGTGCGCGAGGCGGCGGTCCGGGGTGCCCAGGGGCTGCCCGAGGCGCTCGACGAACTGGCCGCCCGTTCCGGGCTGCCGCCGGGGCGCCCGCCGCGGCCGGGGTGGTGGCCGGTGGCCGTGCTGGCACAGGCGGCGATGACGCTGGTGCAGGTGGTGGGCGGGCTGTGGCTGCTGGGGCAGATCGTCGGCGTCCTGTCGCCCAACCTGGGCGTGCCGGTGCTGCTCATGGTGTGCGGGATCGTCGGCGGCCCCCTCATCGAGTGGAGCTGCCGCATGGCGGCACGGGGCCCGGCCAGACGGTACGGCCAGGAGGCGGAACGCCGGCTGCGGGAGACTGCCGCCGGGTGCGGCCGGGCGAGGGTGCTGGACCCGGTGGCGGCGGAGCTGCTGCGGTACCGGGAGGTGCGGGAGCAGTACGGGCGGGTGACGGGGGCGGGGATCCCGGGGCCGGGCGTTCCGGGCGTCCCGGGTTCGGGGGTCCGGGTGGGCTGAGGACGCCGGCCGTCACTCTTCCGGGTGGTGGAGTTGTCCACAGGCCGGCCGTCGTCCACAGGGCCCGGCGGCTCGGGACGGCGTCCCGCAGTCTGGCCGTGCGGCGATCGCGACGGACGCGACCGCCCCGGCCGTACGGGACAGCCCCGTCGGCGGCGGAAAGGTTGATGACGATGAACGAGACGATGATCTGCGTGGTGGGCAACGTGGCGACGCGGCCCGTCTTCCGGGAACTGGCGAACGGCCCGTCGGCCCGTTTCCGGCTGGCGGTCACCGCGCGGTACTGGGACCGCGAGAAGAGCGCGTGGGCGGACGGCCACACCAGCTTCTTCACGGTGTGGGCCAACCGCCAGCTCGCCGCCAACGCGGCGGGATCGCTGGACGTGGGGGAGCCGGTCATCGTGCAGGGCCGGTTGAAGGTGCGGACCGACGTGCGCGAGGGACAGAGCTGGACCTCGGCGGACATCGACGCGGTGGCCATCGGCCACGACATGGCGCGCGGCACGTCGGCCTTCCGGCGGGTGACCCGGCCCGAGGCGGCGGCCTCCGCCGCGCGCCCCGAACCCGACTGGGAGACACCCGCGGAGCGGCCCGGGGGCCAGGAGCCCGCCCAGCGCCCGGAACCCGCCGCGGTGACCTGAGCGCCTGATCCGGGGGCGGGGTGTGTGCGGCGGAACCCGCCGATTGACCGGAACCGCTCGCTCGGCGGCTTATCGACGGATGCATACCGGTCCCGCCGGGGGGATTTGTCGATAAGCCCAGCTCGTCCGCCGTGGCGCGATAACGATTCCGAGTCGGATCGGTGATCGGACGGCCTCACCGGGAGGCGCGGTGTGCCAGATCCTTAGGATGCCGAACAGGCCCTGTGGGGCCGCTGATTCTGCTGGTGGGACCGTGCCCCCACGCCAACCGGTCCTGCTCGAAGGGGAATTTGGTGCTTGCTTCGCTTACCGACCTGTCCGCGCACCGGCGAGGTGCGGCACGTCTGACCGCCTCCGCGCTGGTGTCCGCGCTCACCGCGGCCACCGCCGCGCTGGCGGGCGCCGGCCAAGCCGCCGCGCAGGAGACGGCACCGGGACAGGCGCGGGGCGGCGCGACGGCCACCATGGGCGGCCTGAAGATGTACGGCGCCGCCGTCCTGCACGAGGAGTCAGGCGACCAGGAGATCTCGGCGGGCCTGTTCGAGATGTCCGTCGAGGGCGGCGGCATGCTCCAGACCTACTGCGTCGACCTCCTCAACCCGACGCAGAAGGACGCCAAGTACCACGAGACGCCGTGGAGCGGCACGTCGCTGGGCAGCAACAAGGACGCGGGCCGCGTCCGCTGGATCGTGCAGAACTCCTATCCGCAGGTCAACGATCTCGCGGCGCTCGCGAAGAAGGCGGGCGTCCGGGGTGGTCTCACCGAGGCGGACGCGGCGGCCGGCACCCAGGTGGCCATCTGGCGGTACTCGGACCAGGCGGACGTCGACGCCGTCGACCCCGAGGCCGAGAAGCTCGCGGACTACCTGGAGAAGCACGCCCGCGACCTGGCCGAACCCGAGGCATCGCTCACCGTCGACCCGCCCGCCGTCTCCGGCCGGCCCGGGGAGCGGCTCGGACCGGTGACGGTGCGCACCAACGCGGGGAGCGCGGCCGTGGCGCCGCCCGCCGACGCCGCCACCAGCGGTGTGCGGATCGTCGACCGGAAGGGCGAGCCGGTCACCACCGTCGCCGACGGCGGCCAGGTCTGGTTCGACATACCCGACGACGCGGTGGCCGGCACGGCCGAGCTGGCCGTGCACGCCTCGACCACCGTGCCGGTGGGTCGCGCCTTCGCCGCCGAGAGCCGCAGCCAGACCCAGGTTCTGGCCGGTTCCAGCGAGTCCACGGTCTCGGCGACCGCGACCGCCACCTGGGCGGACGGCGGCGCGATACCGGCCCTGTCCGCCGCGGAGAACTGCGCGGCCGACGGCACGGACGGGGCCGAGGACACCCCCGGCCTGGACATCACGGCGGTCAACGAGGGTGACGGGGCGTTCACCTTCGACCTGCTGGACACCGAGTACACCATCGCCCCCGGCGAGACCCGGACCGTCTCCGTGCCGCTCCAGGAAGACCAGCCGTACGACTTCACCATCAGCACGCCGGCCGGCCCGGAGCAGCGCTTCACCGGAGTTCTCGACTGCCGGACCCAGGGCAGCGCGGCCGGCGACACCACCCAGACCGTGGCCGAGCCCAGCCCCGCGACAGCGGGCGTCACCGCCACGAACGCCAACCTCGCCGACACCGGCGGCTCCGAGGTCACCCCCCTGATCGGCGGCATGGCCCTGGCCCTCCTCGGCGTCGGCGGCGTCACCCTCTACGTCCTGCGGCGCAAGACGGAGACCCAGCGGAGCTGAGCGCCGGGCGTCAGCGGGGCCGAGCGACGGGTCCGGTGCGCGCCGACCGCAGACGGGTCGCCGTCCGCGCCTGAGCGCACACCCGGTGTATCGGCAATGGGGGCTGCCGGGGCCCACGCCCCCGGCGCGCGGCATGCACCGGCGACCCGTCGAGGCCGACCGGCACCCTGGCACAGAGGCCGCTCCCGCAGGCCGCTCCCGGCGTCTTCCCTCGCGGTGCGGGCGAGGCCGGCGTCGTGGAGACAACGACTCGGCATTCTTATGTGAAGAACAGCCGGACGGAACGTGTCATAACCGCCTAAATGGCCACCCGAGACGGGACGGACGGCCACGTGTGACATCCGGCTCCGGCATTCACCGGACCACCTGGGGCACGGGCCGCGCGCTGAACATCGGATGAGGAGAGCTGCCGATGAGTGAGTCCGTACAGACCCAGACCGGAGCCACCAGGGAAAAGGTGAGGACAGAAACGTCCGCCACGGCCGACCGGACCAAGCAGGCCGCGAGTCAGGTCGCGGGAACCGCGGCGGACCAGGCTCGCTCCGTGGTGGACGAGGCACGACAGCAGGCAGGCACAGTCCTGGGGGACCTGCGCAGCCGCGCGATGGAAGAGGCCGAGGGGCAGACCAAGCGCGCGGCGGGCCAGCTCCGCCAGTGGGCGAGCGACCTCTCGGATCTGGCCGCGCACGCACGTGAGGACTCGCCGGCCCGCAGCCTGGTGACACAGGCGGCGGACAAGGGAGGCCAGGCCGCCGACTACCTGGAGGAGCAAGGCGTCGAGGGGCTCGTCGGCGACTTGCAGGACTTCGCCAGGCGGCGGCCCGGTGCCTTCCTGGGCGGCGCGCTGTTGGCCGGCCTGGCCTTCGGCCGTGTGGCCAAGGCGGCGGGTGCTGCCTCCCGGGCCGACGGAACAGGGGCAGGCCGGGATTCCGTGACGGCGGATCGCGGCGCGGCGGGGCCGCCGACCCGGCAGGCCGTGCCGACCGGCCCCCCGGCGATCGCCGCGGAGGACACGGTCGCGCCGCCGTCGTCCGGCGCACCCACCGTCGGTCCGTCGTCGGACGGCACGTCGGGCCGTGGGCGTCCGGGGGTGTGAGATGGCCTCGACCTCTCCCGTCCGCGGCACGGGAACACACCACGAGCAGGAGCAGGACCAGTCCGTGAGCCGGCTGCTGTCCGTGGTGACCGCAGACCTGCAGACCCTCTTCCGGCAGGAGGTCGAGCTGGCCAAGGCCGAAGTCAGGGAGGAGGCGAGCCGGGCGGGTAAGGCCGCCGGGATGCTCGGTGGTGCCGGCTTCGCGGGCTACATGGTCCTGCTGTTCCTCTCACTGGCCGCCGTGTTCGGCCTGGCCAACGTGATGGACGGCGGCTGGGCGGCACTCATTGTCGCCGCCGTCTGGGGTGTGGTCGCGGCGGTGCTCTACCGGAAGGGCCGCACGCGGATGAACACCGTCTCACCGAAGCCGGAACAAACCGTCGCAACCATGAAGGAGAACGCGGAATGGGCACGTCACCCGACCAGATGAGGACCGAGATAGAGGCCACCCGAGGCCGACTGGCCACGGACGTGGACCGGCTCGCTGACCGGACCAGCCCCCGGCGCGTGGCACGGCGTCGCACCGCCCGGATGCGCGGCGCGGTGTCCGGCATGCGTGAGCGTGTGATGGGCACGGCTTCGCACACCGCGCACGGCGTGCGGGACACCGCTCAGTCGGCCGCCGGCTCGCTCCAGGAGGGCGCCGGGCAGGCGGCCGGATCGGCCCGCGACGCGGCAGGGCAGGCGGCCGGCACCGCGCGCGACGCGGCCGAACAGGCAGGACACGCCGTGCAGCAGGCACCCGACATGGCCCGCAGCCAGACCCAGGGCAACCCGCTGGCGGCCGGTCTGGTCGCCTTCGGGGCCGGAGTGCTGGCGTCCTCGTTGCTGCCCGCGTCCCGCACCGAGCGGGAGAAGGCTTCCGAGCTGATGCAGAGCGAGGCCCTGGAACCCGTCAAGGACGCCGCGACCGAGTCCGCGCAGCATCTGAAGGAAGGCACGAGGCAAGCGGCGCAGGAGGCGGCCGCCGAGGTGAAGGGCACGGCGGCCGAGGCCGCACACACCACGCAGGACGAGGCACGCGATCAGGGCGGCCGGGTCGCCGAGCAGACCCGGGACTCCGGCCGGCACCTCGCGGACGAGGCCCGGCATCGCGCCGGGCCTGGTTGAGCGGCCTGGACAGGAAGGACCCGCCAGGGGCCGCCTACGCGGCGACCCCTCGCCGGTCGGTCTCGCCGCCCGGCGAACTCCAGAGCACGGGCCGTGGCCCGCCGGCCCGTGCCGCCGGTGGCCGCAAGCGCATCCCGCCCACGAGGGGCACGCGGTCAGGAGCTATGGATATCGGCGCGGCGGTTCCCGGTCATCGCCGTGATGGGCCGTGAGGGCCGGGCGGCATCCGTCGGCCCCGTCGGCCCCGTCGACGCGGCGTCGACCGGACGAAGGCCGGACAGCGGGCCGGAGAGGGGGGCACCGTGTTCCGGCGGTCACTTCGGGGAGACGTCGGTGCAGTGGACGTCCTCGCCCGGCAGGTGCCCGGTGGCCAGGAAGCCGACGGTGGCCTTGTCGGCGCAGGCGGAGCCTTCGCCGTAGACGGAGTGCCCGCCGTTGTCGACGCCGACGAGGACGGAGCCGCGACCGAGGGCCTTGTGCAGTCCGACGCCGCTTTCCCACGGCGTGGCGTGGTCCCGGCGGTTCTGCAGGATCAGGGTGTTGCGGGGCCCGCCCTTCATGACCCTGACCGTCGGCTCGGCCGGCTTGTCCCAGTAGGCGCATGCCCAGATGTTGGCGGGCATGCCCGCGGTGAGCGGCCACTTCGCGCGGTCGGCGGCGGTGCGGGCGGCGTAGCCGTCGACGTCGTGCGGCCACTCGGCGTCGCCGCAGGTGAGAGCCATGAACATGGTGGCCTGGTTGTCCGCGGGGATGCCCGGGGACGCCGGCGCCTCGGTGAACACCTCCTCGAGAACCTCGAGGTCGGCGGCCGTGGTGCTGCCGTGGGACAGGTCGTCGGCGGCCTTCCAGAACGCGGCGAGCAGGGGAAGGGTGTCGTTGCGCAGGAGCAGGGCGTAGGTCATGTTCCGCAGCAGCGCCCCGTCCAGCGACACCGGTGCGCCGGGAATCGCCGCGGGCGTGCGGTCGAGGCGGTCGGCGAGGGCGAGGTAGGTGCGGGTCACCTGCGCGACGTCCGTGCCCAGACCGAGGGTGCCGGCCTGCGCCGCGGCGACGCGGGCGGCGTCGGGGAACCGGTCGGCCATGCCCTTGCCCCAGGTGTCCGCCACCTGGCCGGCCCATACCTTGGTGGGGTCGACGTTGCCTTCCAGGACCATCCGGTCGGTGCGGTCCTTGAAGAGGGAGCGGTAGACGGCGCCGAGATAGGTGCCGTAGGACCGGCCCCAGTAGGAGATCTTCTTCTCACCGAGCGCCCGGCGGATGCGGTCCATGTCGCGGGCGGTGTTGGCGGTGTTGTAGTGCCGCAGGTTCCTGCCCGCCGTGTCGGCGCACTGCCTGGCGACGGTCTCGGCGAGGGCCACGTTCCTGGTGATCGAGCCGTCCGCGGCGGGGTAGGGGAAGAGACCGGGCACGCCGGGGTCCTGCAGACCGCAGCTCTGCGGGGTGCTGTGGTCGACGCCGCGCGGGTCGAAACCGATCAGGTCGTAGCGGTCCAGCACGGACGTCGGCAGGGTGGACGCCAGGGAGCCGGGCATGTCGAGGCCGCCCAGGGCCGGCCCGCCGGGGTTCAGCAGCAGAACGCCCCGTCGCTTCCCGGGCTGTGCGGTGGACAGCCGGGAGACCGCCACGTCGATCTTCGGGCCGCCCGGGTCCCGGTAGTCGAGGGGCACCTCCAGCGTTCCGCACGTCAGGTCCGGGTCACGGGTCTGCCCCCCGGCCGGGGCCGGGCACTCGCCCCAGCTGATCCCGGCGCCCCCCGCGCTCCCGCCGGCGCTCTTGCCGGAGACCACGGCCGGTTGCGAGCCGCTGGCGTCGGGACCACTCGCGACCAGTGAGGTTCCCGCCAGTGCGGGAACGAGCAGGGCCGCGGCGAGCCGGCGGCCTCCGGGAGAACCGTGCCGTACTGAACTGGGCGTCGTCGCCATGGTGTTGTCCTTAGCTGCTGGGCTGGTCGGGCTTGTCCGGCCGTTGTGCCGACGATGCGAGTCAACCGGAGACCACCGGGGGCGCGCGTCACCCCGGAGAGGACAGAACAGGTAGCTCGCTCGGGGGACCCCGGCCCGGTCCCGGGAACGGAGCGGCAGCCGAGAGGACCGCCCGAGGCCCGCCGACGCCGAACCACAGTGACAGCCGGGGCTCAGGTGCCGTCCCGGAAAGGCCAGGTCACAGCGCCCGCCCGGAACGCGTTTCCGCCCAGGGCTGGCCGTGCGGCAAGATGGGGTGTTACTTACCGCGAGAGGGCACGAAAAGGCCCCTCACCAGCGGTTTCCTCGCCGATGAGGGGCCGTTTCAGGCAGCCTGGGCCGTCTCTGGGCCGTCGTGCGTCTTCGGGCCGTCGTGAGCGTGACCGGCAGCCCGGTACATCGAGGAGATGGCTTTCCGGGTCCGCGTCTCGCTGGACGGCATGAGATGCGTGTAGACGCGGAGCGTGAAGCCCGGATCGCTGTGCCCAAGGTAGAGGCTCAGCGCCTTGATACTCTCGCCGGCGTCCAGGAGGACCGAGGCATAGAAGTGCCGCAAGGCGTGCATGCCATGCTCGCGGGCAGCGGCGTAGCGCTCGCCCCTCTCCGGGGTCGGGATGATGCCGGCGGAGGCGAGGGCGGGCTTCCAGGACCGGTCGTTGAACGCCTGGCTCCAGATGGCCGAGCCGGTACCGCTCGTGAAGAGAAGCCGGTGTGTGACCTTGGGGCCGGTCGGGGTCAGCCAGGGCAAAGTGACCTCGACGGGCGGGAAGGCCGCCATGTGCTCGCGGAGCGCCGTCGACACCTCGGGGTCGAGGGGAACGTCACGGAGCTTGCCGCGCTTGGGTGGTGCGAAGACGAGTGTCCCGCGTACCTTCTTCACCTGCTGGCGGACGTAGAGCCAGCCGAGGTCACCGATGTTGTCGACGGCCAGGCCGAAGATCTCCCCCTGACGTAAGCCACACCCGGCACCCAGGTCGACCATTGCGCGGTACCGCTCGGGGAGTCCAGCGCGTACGCCGAAGACCTGCTCAGCGGACCACGGATGGACGCGAGACGGTACGGGACGAGGTGCCTTGACTGATCGGGCCCGGCACGGGTTTGAAGCCAAGAGACGATCATCTACGGCCGCGTTGAGGACGGAGGAGACGGCATCGAAGATGAGACGGCGGTACTGAGCGGAGACCACGGCGTCTTCGAGCTGGCGGCTCCAGTCGCGGATGTGCTCGGGTTGGAACGAGCCGATGGGGCGGCTACCGAGATACGGCAAGGCGTGGAGGCGAAGCCTGCCTTCCACGGCGGCACGACTGGTGAGGTCGGTCGTCAGGGCCGCCAACCAGCGATCGGTGTACTCGCGGAAGGTGACCCGGGCTGCCCGCGGGTCGATGTACTGACCGCGAGCCATGTCGGCCTCGATGTTGGTAAGCCACTGGTCCGCCAAGCGCTTCTGCTTGTCCGGGAAGCTCTTCGACTTCTCCGTGCCGTCCGGCCCGACGTACCGGGCGCGATAGCGCATGCCCGAGCCGTATCGATCAGTCTTGACCCTGTGCGTCTTGCCGTTCGCACCGACTTCGGTCCGGTACCAGCGGTCTTGGATGTGGCCGGCCACTACGCGGCCTCCCGGAGCTGGGAGTCCACCCAGGCGCGTACGTCCGTCGGGTCGAAGCGGAGGTGCCGACCAACGCGGAAGCCGCGGGGACCGGTGCGCTTCCGACGCCACTGGTAGACCGTCTCGACGCTCGGCAGCTCGAACATGTCCACCAGGTCGTCAGGGGTGAGAAAGCGGTTCGGCAGTTCGGAGGGCATGTCACCACTCCCGTTCGTCGACGAGCTGCTCGCGTAGGGCTTCGCGGGCTGTCTCGCGGTTGAGTTGCAGGTCTCGCGCGATAGTCGCGGCGAGGACGGATTCGCCGGGGGTGTGGCCGTGGCCGCCGTACTGCCAGTCCGCCAGGACGAGCACGGTGTCCGGGGCCTGCTCGTCGATGCCGAGGGCCACGCGCTCCTGCTCGGCGCGGAAGTCGGCGCGTGCCTGGCGCAGGGCGCCGAGGGTGGTCGAGTAGCGGCGGGACTTGGAGGAGAAGTGGCCGCGGAAGCCGAGCATGTGAGCCCAGGCCCAGAGCCGCCGGTCCGGGTACAGCGGGTCCAGGTTGCGGCATGCGGTGATCAGTCGGCGGGTGTGGTCGGGGACGCTGTGGCGGTCGAGTTCGGCGAGTTCGCCGATGCGGCGGTCCAGGGTGCCGGTGTTCTCGGCGGCTTTAGTCGCGTACTTGGCGACGTACGAGGCAACGGCCTGTTCGATCAGGTCCGAGCCGTCACCGAACGCCTTCACGGGGCGTACGTCGAGCTGTCGGCCCCAGCGGAAGGTGCGGACGGGCTGGTCGTCGACGGCCGGGACGGAGACTGAGGTGTAGGAGTGTGCGGCAGCGGCTCGGATGGCGTCGTCGAGGAGCCGCACGGTGGCCCAGGACGGCGGGGCGGAGTCCGGTCCGTCGGGGCCGTCGATGCGGATGATGGCGTGGAAGTGGATGGCGCCGCGTTTCTGGAACTCGGCGACCTTGCCGTAGGAGAGGCGGGCGGCCTCTTTGAGTTCGCGTTGGGTGAGGCCGGCGCGGGCGGCGATCTCGCGGCGGAGGCGGTTGGTGAAGCGCTGCCAGAGCTGTCCGGCGTGGTTGTTGAAGAGGACGGCGCCCGCGTAGTCGTACGTGGTCGGGTCGAGGGCGGTGCCCAGTTCGGGGGCGTCCGGCGTGTGGACGGTGCCGCAGCGGCAGGTCCCGGAGTCGGGGCGGTTGTGGACCGGGCCGAAGGAGGGGGCGGTGAGGGTGGCGAAGACGCGGGGGTGATCGCGGACGGTGGCGGGGATGTCGCGGCGATCATCTCCGGCGAGGCCGGCGCGGATGAGGTGGTAGGTGTCGCCCGCGTAGGTCCGGGCGCAGGCCGGGCAGCGGGAGGCTCGGCGGTTGCCGCAAGCGAGGCGGAGGCGTCCGCCCGGCTCGGAGGCGGTGGAGTAGTGGTGCAGGGTGGCGCCGGTGGTCTTGTCCTTGTGGGTGGTCCAGCCGGTGAGGTGGATGGGGTCGGCGCAACCGCCGGTGCGGCGGATCTGGTCTTCCCACCGGTGGTAGTCGGGGGCCGAAGCCACCCTCAGCAGGTCGCCGAGGGTGATCGGGTCAAGGCCCGCGCACGGCGCGGGCGCGCGCCGCCTCTACGGCGCGGCCCGCCTCCTGTCTTCGCCCCGGCTGGCCGCGCCCGGCGGCGCGCTCGGCGGCTGCGGGCATGAAGGTGGGGAGACACCCTCTGTGGCTGGGGCGGTCGGCTCCACGGCTTTAGGCAGCCACTTTGGGGCGAGCCTCTAAGATCTTGGCCCCAACGTCGTGCTTTAACGGGCAGGTCCACAGACTGCCCGACTCGCCATCAGCTTACGGGACCAAGATCACTCGCCCCAAAGCAGCTCCAGCCCAAAGCCGCTCCGCCGACCTCGGGCGTGCAGACGCGGGAATCAGTCATCCAGTTTTAGTTCCGGCGTAATAGAAGATGGTTGGATCTCGCGGTAAACAGCGAGAGGAATAACCGAGACAGCCGGCCAGCTCGGCGCTTCACTCAGACCCATTCTCTCCATCTCTCTACTCGCCTCCTGAATCATTTTTTCGAGAATTCGGCGATTCATGCGCCCATCAGTAAAGGAGTCTTGCAGTGTCTCGGCGATTCTCTCGAAGTGGCCCTCGGAGGAGGTAGTGTCCCTTCGGGGGATCCTACTGATTGTGGCGACTGTAGTCCAATCTTGCGGATCAGCTCCCAGGCGAGAAAATAGAACTTCCTTTTCTCCGGCAAGGTAGCGGCCGGGATCTGCGATTACGCCTGAATACTGGCACTCCCATTCTTCTTCGCCGCATGGGTAGACGCGCAGCGTCAGATGGTCACCATACATCGACCGCACAATCTTGGCCATGTCCACGGAAAACGACTTATCCTCGCTGAACTCATCGAACGCGGAAGCGGAAGCGGCGAATGAAGCAGGGTAGACAATGGCCGTCGGGCCGGTTACTCGAATTAGCGAACTGGGTCGCAGCGCTTTATGGATGCGCCCACGATGCCAGTTCTTCGATCGTGCCGATACTTCACTCACATCGAGAATCATTTGAGAGTATTCGGCAACCTCCTCCAACATTGCGACGTGAAGATCGGCGAGAGATCTAACCTCTTGTTCGTTTGCTCCTTCTTCATTCCTGGGACCGTCTATTCCGGCGAGTGAGGCGTTCCAGCGCTGCGTGCGTTCTGACCGCCTCTCCTCGGGGAGTCCGGAGGACAGTTGGGCGAGCAGTGTGCGTACCCTCGGAGTGTCAACATAGAGATATTCGCGGACACTGGTTTTCATGCAGATTTCTCTTTTCGCGGCCAAAACAGGGGGGTGCTGAGACGGTGAGCTGTGATCTGGTTAGCTGAAGTCGGCGATGGAGTCAAGCTTTGGCCATAGCTGACTTGTGGGTGGCTGAAGGCTCTCCCGGATGGCCGAAGAGGGTAGAGTGCCACCATGTCTCTGAGTGCCGAAGAGCTTGCTCTTCTTGAGTATGTGTACGACCAGGTAGATCGCGACCTTGGGAAGCGTGTGGATCTTGAGTCGGCTCCTTTCGCTCCCGGTCTCGTAGATGTTGCTTCGCGCCGTTTGATGAGTGCGGGCCTGATTGAATTGGCCTCCGTGGTGGGTGATTTCAGAATCACCCACCGTGGACTGAGTCTTGTTTCCGATATCCGCACGAGGCGCAAGAATGGCCCTGCTCGCACCGCCGACCTCCGTCTCTCGCTAGTGCTTTGGCTCTATGATCGATACTTGGATGGTGGCCAGCCTGATAGCACTGCGGAGTTCCTTTCTTCGGACCGATCCTGGTTCCTCGGGAAGCGTTTCTCCGAGCGAGAACTTTTGCAGGCAGTCAAATATCTGAAATCCACTGGCCTGATCGAGGGGCTTGAGATTGACCAAAAAGATCATTTGATTAAGCCTGCCCTGACCCCCGTAGGTGTGACCTGTGCAGAAAGCGAGAAGTCGGTGTCAGAATTCCTGCAACCTCCCGCCGCTAGTGGCGGTACCACTTTCAATGTCAGGATCGAGGGATCGCAAAATGTTGCAGTTGGCACTCAATCGGATTTCACTCAAAACAATACGTCCGGTATTGATCCGGCGGTCCTTGCTCGGCTGACGCACTTCGCAACTGCTGCCCGTGAAGGGCTTCCCTCGTATGGTCTTGACGAGTCGAGACAGGTAGAAGTGGAGCAGATCGCAGGAGAGTTGGAAGCAGAGGCTACCGGCGACGCTCCCAATCGCGGACGTCTTCGCCGACTGACGGATAATCTCATTGCGGCCTTGAGTCCCGCAGCTGGGTCCGCACTAGGCGGGATCGTCACTGCGCTGGGAGAGCAGGCTGCGGCAGCCATCGGAGGCTAATCGTCAGGTACCTCGTGTACGGCATCTGGTGGCGCTCATCAAGTCGGCTGCTAGCTCAGGTGGGTGCTATAGCCATGCCCGCTGGGAGGTGGGCCGCCCATGGAGCGCTACCAGGCGTGCCTCGGTTCCACGGCGCTCATCATCTGGCCTGTAGACCGCGAGGGCTCGTTCAGGCAATGGAGGCTCAGCGCCGGGCCGTCCCTGGGCCGTCCGACGCCCCCCCCGGGGCCACTCAACGACGCCCGACAGTGTCAGTCGAGCTACAGCAGTCAGCCGCGAACCCCCAGGTCACGGGCACGCTGCCATACGGGTCACTGCCCAAGGCTGGACGTCAGGCAAGATGGGGTGTTTCTGCCAGTTCAGCGTCAACGCCCGAGCGTCATCGGGTTCAGTCGATTCTCCCCTGCTGCCGACGCCTGACTGGCAGGATCGACACATGGGTTCAGTCGTCGACTGGGCGCCGGCCGCCGCGGGAGCAGCAGCAGCTGCTGCTGCCCTCTACTCGTCGGTTAGAGCTGCCCTCGGGTCGTACAAACGGGATGTAGCGGAGAACCGTCAGCGCTTGCAGCGAGAGCTACAGATCTCGGCCGATGGCAGCGTCGCCATCCGTGAGCCTCAAGTTGACGCGGAATCTGAGGAAACCGGCGAAACCGGACGCTCCGCCACCACGCACAACACGTACTACAACATCACACTTGATCAAGCAGCCGCTGCGGAGGACTTGCGAGCCGAGCGTGAGGAGCAGACCTTCTCAGTGCTCCTGGCTGACTACTATGCACATGGTCTGACCCAGGCGCAGCGCAGCTCAATCATGAGTCTCACCTTCTCCGGTCTCGGCTGCCTCATCCTCTTCGTCGGCGTGGCTCTGGCGATCTGGCGCTCAGAGACAACTGGCGAACTCTACGCAGCGATGGTCACGAACGTCACGGGCATCGTCACGGGCGCTGTGGGTGTGCTCTTCCACAGACAGGCACGAGGAGCGATGGACCACCTGGCAAGCCAGACGAAGCTTCTGCGCCAGGACATGCGGTCAGAGCGCGGTACTCGCAACGCCATTCGACTAGTCGACGACGTGGGTGATCCAACGCTGAAGGGTCAGTTGCAAGCAGCTCTGATCTTGAAATTCTCAGATGCCACACTGCCCAACGCGACAGGGAAGTCCACCCAACCAGGCATCCCCACACAACATGCGAATGGCGAACAGATCGCAACCTGAACCCCGCGCCCGACCGAGGTAACGCCCAACACCGGTCGCAATCCCGCTGCGTGTCTAACTGCGTGACAACGCCGACAGACAGCAGCGGACAACCACATACGCCTACAGACCATCGCAGCAGGTGAGAGGCACACCAGCCCAAGGCAGCGCCGCTACGCGAGTTGCTTCGGGACGAAGAGGTCGCTCCGTCTTCGTGAGCCGCATGACCGACGACGCCCCGGCTTGTCCTGAATGCAAGACGAGCGCCCTCCCGGGCCGTCCTCGGGCCGTGGAAGGGCGCTCAATGGTGACCAACGTCGACAGGTGTCGACAGCTCAGCAGCAGGTCAGGACGTTGATCGATTCGGCGGCCGCAGGTCACGGCCGCCCGTGATCAGTTGTGGCTGTACTGAGCGAGTAGCATTCGGCGCCCAGCCAGCCCCAACAAGAAGCAACGTGGCCGAGGTCAGTTGGGGTGCATCGAGACACACGCGCACCTGCTCCGTCGTCGCACCCGCCGTCGTGGCTGACTGTCGTTGGCTGAGGTGCAGAACCCGAGCCCGCTCGCCATAGCGGGAGGCAACCCGGTTACTGCCCGGGCCGCCTCCCGCTGGCGACGTGGTGCCTTGACCGATGTCCGGCTCTTGGTTGTCTCTCAGGAAGGCGCGAGTTTCGCCAGGAGGTGGCCGCGGCTGTTCGCTACGCGCAGCACATCCCCCAAGGCGCCAGCCAACCGGGCCGCGAGGAGAGCCATGTCTTCCTCGTCGTCGATTCCTCGGTCTTCCAGGATCTCCAGGGCTTCCTCTCGGAGTTGGGTCGCCGCCCCAAGTTGCAGGGCCTCGATGTGGTCTGCCAGGCGGGACACATAGCCGTCGCGGTCATCGGTGCTTAGGTAGCACGGCCTGCCTCCCGGTCCTGACCACGGGAGAAGCCTCAGTTCGTCCTGCGTCATCAATGCTGTGCCTGCCTCTCGATGGCATCGGCGTCGGATGTCTGGCCCCTCACTGCTCTGCCTCCGTCAGTTGACGTTCCTCAGGCATGGAGTGGCAGGAGCAGTCACAGGCTTCGTAGATCACCGGGATGTCGACCGGAGCTAGAGCCGGAGAGGACACCGCGCACTCGCGGTGCGTGCCGATCCGGCAGGCAGTCGATCGGTAGGGTGCGACGCCCTGAGTGGGTTGGAGGCAGGACATCAGCGGACCCCTTGCAGGAGCCATCGCGCATCGGCTGGCAAGTGGGCAGCGACAACTACCGCTTGCTGTCGTCGTGTACGCCTTTCCCAGGCCAGCACGTACGGGCGGACGAGTGCGTTCTCCTCGCCGGTGAGGCCGTAGTGGTGGCCCGCGTGGTCGAGAGGTCGGCGGAGCGCGACCGTCGGCGTCTCGGTGGACGCGGAGGAGGCAAGGGGAAGCGGTGGCCGGGGAGGCCTGACGGGGCGGCGGTGCCTGCCCTTGGAGAAGTGCCGGCCTCTGGTGAGGGAGAAGGCTCGGCGGATACGGTTGAGCACGCTGATCAGCTCCTATCGCTGATGGCCCGGTCCCCCGACATCGCCCGTCGCGGGGACCGCTTTGCGTACGACCGCCCAAAGGGTGCGGCCGTTCAGGCTGGTGACGTGAAGCCCGAAGCGGTCTGCTTCGGCCGCTGCTACCAGGACCTCCCGCCAGGACTCGGCGGAGAGTGACTCCGGTATCTCCGCCTTGACCGTCGTGTGCCGGACGTGTTCCTCCACATGCGTGGTGAGCCCGGCGGCCGATAACCGCGCTGCGATGGCCTCCGCGCTCACATCTGAAGCAGGCACAGGGCAGCCTCCGTCACCGACGATCACTTTCAGTGAAGCTAGTTAACTAGATTAGGGCTAGTGGACTAGATTTTCTACATGCCTGAGCAGCCGCCCTACCTCCGCATCGCTGACGAACTCCGCCGGCAGATCGCGGAGCACGTGTGGGAGCCGGGAGACCGCCTGCCCTCACGCGCCCAGATCGGCCAGGAGTTCGGCGTGGGTGAGAACGTGGTGCGGCGGGCGCAGGAGTTGCTGATCTCCCAAGGTGTGCTGGAAGGCCGCGCTGGATCGGGGACTTACGTCGCTGAGCCCCGGCAGCGGGTACGCGTCGTCCGCTCGTCGGCGCGTGAGCAGCCCGCCGGGTCGCCGTTCCGTGCGGACATGAAGGCCGTCGGCAAGCTGGGCGACTGGGAGAGCCGGACCGAGGCCAAGGTGCCGGCTCCGGCGGACATCGCGGCACGGCTTGGCGTCGGCGAAGGCGCGCTGTGTGTCCGGACCGCGTACGAGTTCCTGGCCGATGGCCGCCCCGTGCAACTGTCGACGAGTTGGGAGCCGTACGACCTCACCGCCGGCACCCTCGTCGTCCTCCCCGAGGGAGGGCCGCACGCCGGGACGGGCGTCGTGAACCGCATGGCCGCCATCGGCGTCACCGTCAGCCACGCCGTCGAGCAACCCGAACCCCGGCAGGCGACCGCCGAGGAAGCGTCGTTACTCGGCATCCCGAAGGCCGCACTCGTCACGCACATCAAGCGGACGTACTACAGCGACGACGGGCGGCCGGTCGAGACGGCGGACATCGTCGTGCCTGCCGCCCACTGCGAGATCGTCTACGAGATCCCGATCAACCGGTAGGACTGCCTCGCGTGGGTCGCTTCCGCGACCTATCGGTGCCCGTAGGCAGGGAGCGGGGAAGGCATCAAGCCCCGGGCACACGCGTCGACGTCCACCAGGCCGTGACGCGGTACGCCATCCCGTCCACGTCGTACGGCTGGCTCAATCCGAAGTGGTCGGTCAGCTCACGATGGAGAAACGCGCGGATCTGCCCCCGGTCGGCGCCGCCCCTCAGCCGGTCGAGGACCGGGCCGATCATGCAGCCGTACTCGTCGTCCACGGAGTCGGCCACGCCGATCGGGTCCCACTCGTTGAGCAGGCGCCGTAGATCGTCGTACACGTCCGCTGCTGTCATGGCCGCAGGATGTCATGGCCCCTGAGTGATCGCTCCTGGGCCGTCTCTGGGCCGTCCAAAGGCGCCCGAGGCCGATCGACGGCGACCGGCAGTGACAGACGACAGTCAGGCGCTCGCCCAGGAACCCCAGGTCAAAGCCCTCCCCGCGAACACGTTTCCTCCCAGGCCTAGCGGTACGGCAAGATGGGGTGTATCTGCCCACTGCCTGATTTAGCTGCCGGACGGTTTCTCTTGGCTGAGTACATCTACACCATGCGCAAGGCGCGCAAGGCGCACGGCGACAAGGTGATCCTTGACGACGTCACGCTGAACTTCCTTCCCGGCGCGAAGATCGGTGTGGTCGGACCCAACGGTGCCGGTAAGTCGACCGTTCTGAAGATCATGGCGGGCCTGGAGCAGCCGTCGAACGGTGACGCGTTCCTCGCGCCGGGCTACACCGTCGGCATCCTGCTGCAGGAGCCCCCGCTCAACGAGGACAAGACCGTCCTGGAGAACGTGCAGGAGGGCGTCGCCGAGGTCAAGGGCAAGCTCGACCGGTTCAACGAGATCGCCGAGCAGATGGCGACCGACTACTCCGACGCGCTGCTGGAGGAGATGGGCAAGCTCCAGGAGGAGCTGGACCACGCCAACGCCTGGGACCTCGACGCCCAGCTGGAGCAGGCGATGGACGCGCTGGGCTGCCCGCCCGGCGACTGGCCGGTGAGCAACCTCTCCGGTGGTGAGAAGCGCCGAGTGGCCCTCTGCAAGCTGCTCCTGGAGGCCCCCGACCTGCTGCTCCTCGACGAGCCCACCAACCACCTCGACGCCGAGTCGGTGAACTGGCTGGAGCAGCACCTCGCCAAGTACGAGGGCACCGTCGTCGCCGTCACCCACGACCGGTACTTCCTGGACAACGTGGCCGGCTGGATCTGCGAGGTCGACCGCGGCCGGCTGCACGGCTACGAGGGCAACTACTCCAAGTACCTGGAGACCAAGCAGACCCGCCTCAAGGTCGAGGGCCAGAAGGACGCCAAGCGCGCCAAGCGGCTCAAGGAAGAACTGGAGTGGGTGCGCTCCAACGCCAAGGGGCGGCAGGCCAAGTCCAAGGCGCGGCTGGCCCGGTACGAGGAGATGGCCGCCGAGGCCGACAAGATGCGGAAGCTGGACTTCGAGGAGATCCAGATCCCGCCGGGCCCGCGCCTGGGCAACGTCGTCGTCGAGGTCGACAACCTCAGCAAGGCGTTCGGCGAGAAGGTCCTCATCGAGAACCTGAGCTTCACCCTGCCGCGCAACGGCATCGTCGGGGTCATCGGCCCCAACGGCGCCGGCAAGACGACGCTGTTCAAGATGATCCAGGGGCTGGAGGAGCCGGACTCCGGTTCCATCAGGGTCGGCGATACCGTCAAGATCTCCTACGTCGACCAGAGCCGCGAGAACATCGACCCGAAGAAGACCCTGTGGGCCGTCGTCTCCGACGAGCTGGACTACATCAACGTGGGCCAGGTCGAGATGCCGAGCCGGGCGTACGTCTCCGCCTTCGGCTTCAAGGGCCCGGACCAGCAGAAGCCCGCCGGCGTCCTCTCCGGCGGTGAGCGCAACCGCCTCAACCTGGCGCTCACCCTCAAGCAGGGCGGCAACCTGCTCCTCCTCGACGAGCCGACCAACGACCTCGACGTCGAGACGCTCAGCAGCCTGGAGAACGCGCTCCTGGAATTCCCCGGCTGCGCCGTGGTCGTCTCCCACGACCGGTGGTTCCTGGACCGGGTCGCCACCCACATCCTCGCCTACGAGGGTGACTCCAAGTGGTTCTGGTTCGAGGGCAACTTCGAGTCCTACGAGAAGAACAAGGTCGAGCGGCTCGGCCCGGACGCCGCCCGCCCGCACCGCGCCACCCACAAGAAGCTGACCCGGGGCTGATCGACCTTGCGGCACATCTACCGCTGCCCGCTGCGCTGGGCGGACATGGACGCGTACGGTCACGTCAACAACGTGGTCTTCCTGCGTTACCTGGAGGAAGCCCGGATCGACTTCCTGTTCCGCCCGGACAAGGATTTCCAGCAGGGGTCGGTGGTGGCCCGCCACGAGATCGACTACAAGCGGCAGCTCGTCCACCGGCACCGCCCGGTCGACATCGAGCTGTGGGTCACGGAGATAAAGGCCGCGTCCTTCACCCTCTCCTACGAGGTGAAGGACGACGACCTGGTCTACGTCAGGGCGTCGACGGTCATCGTGCCGTTCGACTTCGAGGCGCAGCGGCCCCGCCGGATCACCGCCGAGGAACGGGAGTTCCTGGAGGAGTACCGGGACGACACGAAGGACGACGAGAAGGCAGAGGCCGTCGCCGCATGACGGTGCTGCACCTCGCCGACGAGGGGGAGGCCGCGGACCTCGCGGCCTTCCTCTCCCGGCTGCTCCACTACGACCGTTCCGCCGCGGTGCGCCTCCAGGCGGCCGGCACCGCGCTCGCCGTCTTCGGACGCCCGCCGTCCTTCGAGGTGCTGGCGATCCGCGCGGTGCGGCTGGCGAAGCCGTACGAGGACGGCCTGGACGCCCTCCTCGACGTGACCGTCTCCGCCGGTGAGCTGCTGGAGGCGGTCGAGGAGAAGGCGGCCACGGCCGCCGTGCCGGCGGCGGTCACCGGGCCGCCGTGGGCGGGCGTGCTGCCCCCGCGCGGCGGCTGGCGGCCCGAGCCCGGGCCCGGACTGCCGTCCCTGGACGCGCTGCGCGCCCTGGTCGCCGCCGGGATCACCGAGTTCAAGGCGCGGACCCGGGAGCTGGAGGCCGAGCGGCGCACCCGCGCCGAGTACGACCGGATAGGGCGGGACATCTGGTCCCGTACCGTGGCCGGGACCCGGCTGCCGGTCCGGGCCGTGCACGCGGCCCAGTCGCTGGGCTTCCTGCGCGGTGAGGGCGGCCTCGCCCTGGTCGCCTCGGGGGCGTGGCTGCGGCTGCGCACGCCCTACGGTTCCGTCGCCGTACGCCGGGCGGGCACCGGGACGCTGGGGATCAGTCCGGCGCGTTGACCATCGACGCCGCCGCGTACGTCAGGTATTTCCACAGCGTCTGCTCGTGCTCCTCGGACAGGCCCAGCTCGTCGACCGCGTCCCGCATGTGCTTCAGCCAGGCGTCGTGCGCCGCCCGGTCGACGGTGAACGGGGCGTGGCGCATCCGCAGCCGGGGATGGCCCCGGTTGTCGCTGTACGTCGTCGGACCGCCCCAGTACTGCATCAGGAACAGCGCCAGGCGCTCCTCGGCCGGACCGAGGTCCTCCTCGGGGTACATCGGCCGCAGCAGCGGGTCGCCGGCCACTCCCTCGTAGAAACGGTGGACGAGCCGGCGGAAGGTCTCCTCCCCGCCGACCTGCTCGTAGAAGGTCTGCTCCTGCAGCGTGCCGCGCCGAATCTCATTCACGGTCCCATGGTCTCAGACCGGTGGGACCAGGACCCGGGTCCTACGACCCGTCCCGGACCCGGCCCCGCCCGTACTGTGGAGACATGGGCGGATTCGCTCCCGGACAGGACCGCGACCCGGACGGCCTCGCCGCCTCGGCGCGGGCCGCGCTGGTCCGGGAGATCGAGCTGAGCGGCGCCTGGGCCGGCGACCCGGTCTGGCGGGCCGCCTTCGAGGCGGTCCCGCGCCACCTCTTCGTGCCGTACTACTACGTCGGCGCCGTCGGCGGCTACGAGCGCCGGTGGAACGGCCACCCGGACCCGGCGGCGCGCGAGCGCTGGCTGCGCGGCGCCTACGCCGACACCCCGCTCGCCACCCGGCTGCGCGACGGCGAACTGCTCTCCTCCAGCAGCCAGCCCTCGCTGATGGCGATGATGCTGGTCGCGCTGGGGGTGGCGGACGGCGACCGGGTCCTGGAGATCGGTGCGGGGACCGGGTACAACGCGGCGCTGCTCTGCCACCGGCTCGGCGACGACCGCCTGGTCACCACCGTCGACCTCGACCCGGAGATCACCGAGTCCGCCCGCCGGCACCTGGCCGCCGCCGGATTCCACCCGGCCGTCGTCACCGGCGACGGGGCGCGCGGGGTGCCCGAGCGCGCCCCCTTTGACCGGGTCATCGCGACCTGCGCGCTGTCCGCCGTACCGCTGGCCTGGGTCGCGCAGTGCCGGCCCGGCGGACGTGTCCTCACCCCGCTGGCCACCGGCCTGGTCACACTCGCGGTGCGGGACCCGCGGCACGCCGAGGGCCGTTTCCTGGAGACGCCCGCCTACTTCGTGCCGCTGCGCGGCGGCGAACCGGCGGCCGGGCTGCCCGCGCCGGGCCTGAGCGGCGTACCGCGGTGGGTGCGGGACGACGACCTGTTCCGCTTCCTGCTCGCGCTGAGCCGGGGCGGCCTCGACCCGCGGGAGGCGTACGCGCTCTGGGAGCGCGAGGGCGCGCCGCGCCGGGAGCGCTACGGCGTCACCGTGCGCGACGGGCGGGGGTGGGCCTGGCTGGACGACCCGGAGGGGCCGTACGTCTGGCCCCTCCCGGTCTGATGATCACCGGTCCGATCACCGGTCCGATCACCGGTCCGATCACCGGTCCGATCACCGGTCCGGCCTCAGTCCCGGCGGACGGTGATCGTCGTCCAGGCACCGACGTGCACCCGGTCGCCGTCCTGGAGCGGCACCGGCACGTACGGCTGGATGGGCTCCTCGCCGCCGTTGACCGTGGTGCCGTTGGTCGAGTTCTGGTCGACCACCGCCCAGCTGCCGTCCGGCTGGTGGACCAGGATGGCGTGCTGGTGCGAGACGCCCGGGTCCTCCGGCGGCACCGACAGGTCGATGTCGGGGGTGTCGCCGGTGGAGTGCCGGCGGCGGCCGATCGTGAGCTGGTTGCCGGTGAGCGGGCGCTGCTGCTCGGGCGAGTACGCGGGCAGGTTGAGGCCCGCGGCCTCCGGGCCGGAGCGCTGCATCATCGCCATGAAGTACTCGCGGTCCGGGCCGATGGTCGCCGTCCAGGTGCCCGGCCCCTGCGGCGGCGGGGGCGCCTGCGGCTGCCGCGCCTCCTGGTGCCCTTGGTGCCCGTGGGGCGGCTGGGGCTGCGGCGGCTGTTGCTGCTGCTGGGGCGGGTAGCCGTAGCCCGGAGGCGGCGGGGGCGGGGCCTGGTGGCCGGGTGCCTGGGGGCCGCCGGGCCCCGGGTAGCCGTAGCCGTTCGGCGGGCCGGGCGGCGCGGGGGCGGGCGGGGCGCCGGCCGCGCCGGGGCCGCTCCGGCCGCCGCCGGGCGGGGCGATCCGCCAGTCGTCGTCACCGCCGCCGAAGGCCGGCCCGCCCGGCCGGGGCGGGGTGCCCGGCTGCGGACGGTCGCCCTCCTGCGGGAACGCGGGCGCGGGCGGCGGCGGGCCGGGCTGCTGCTGCCACGCCGGCGGGGGACCGCCGGCCGCCGGGCCGGGGCCGCCCGCCCGGCCGGGGTGCGTGCCACCGGGAGCGCCGGGGTGGCCGGGGCCGTTCGGTCCGCCGGGCGCGCCAGGACCGCCCGGCGCGGGGCCGGGCGGGGGCGGGACCGGGCGGGACGGGTCGCCGCCGAAGCCCGGGAAGTTCTGCGGGATCGGCTCGGCGGGCCGGTTCACCTGCGAGGGCCGGGAGCCCTGGTACTCCGGCGGACGCCCGCCGGGGTAGGAGTCACCGCCGCCGCCACCGCCGTAGGACGGACCCGGAGGGCCGGACGGCTGCTGGAAGTGGGGCGGCGGGCCGGAGGCCGGGCGCGGCGCGGCCGGGGTGTACGAGGTGGCCGTGTTGGTCAGGAAGTTCCACCGGCACTCCTCGCAGAACGGGGCGCCGCCCTCCCGGGGCGTGCGGCACTGCGGGCACAGTTCCGGGCCGGCTCCGGGGGCGGGCGGCGGATAGCCGTAACCGCCCGCCGGGGGCGGCGGGGGAGGCGGCGGCACGGCACCGGCCATGCGGTGACCGCAGACCTCGCACCAGTCGTCGGAACCCGACTGGTGTCCGTTCGGGCAGGTCGGCATGTCGGCGCTTCCCCCTTTCCTGCAGGGTCCTGCTGTGGGCTGCTACGGCGGTACGACGTCACTCTCGAGACGTCACTTCTTTACACGAACAGTCTTTGTGGAACGGGTTTCGAGTGTCATCTCGTCCGCCTCCTCGACCTTCGCCTTCAGTCGCACAGTACCTGCCGCGGCGTCGACCACGTCCACCACCTTCGCAAGCAGTTTCGCTGTATCGGCGTTCCCGGAGGAGCCGGCGAGCTGAACGGCCCGGCCCAGTCTGGCCGTTGCCCCGTCCCGGTCGCCCGCTTTGCGCAGTTCCAGCCCTTCCTGGACGGCCCGGGCCAGTTCCGCCTGGCCGGTGTAGTGCGCGACCTGCGCGTTCAGGGAGGTGGAGGCGGCCAGGTCGTCCGTCCACACGGCCCGTACGAGACCCTGGGCGCCCAGGGGGTGCGCCGTGCCGTCGGGCCGGGGGACGACCAGGGAGACGCGGGCGGCGAGCATCTCCTGGCCCAGGCCGGCGGGGGGCACGTCCACACAGACGTGGTAATCCCGGGACTCGTCGCCCCAGGACCCCGTGGGGTAGTCACCGGCGCGGGCCGTCGCCTCCGTGCGGCGGCCGGTCAACTCCTCGACCGTGGGCGCGACCTGCTTGACGAACTTCACGGTGGAGCCGGCCGGGGTCCACAGCCGCAGGGCGACGTCCGCGACCTCCTTGCCCATGGCCGTCTCCATCATGCGCGCGAAGTCGGCGGCGAGCCCGGCCGGATCGGCGACGATGTCGGCGGTGCCGAGCAGCGCGGAGGCGACCGCTGTGACTTCTTTCACTTCCCAGTCGGTGCCCACGCCCCGCGCGTCACAGGTGAACCGCCCGGCGCAGGCGTCCAGCGTCGCCCGGAGGTCCTCGGGCGACTCGTGCTCGTTGCGCCCGTCGGTGAGCAGGATGCCGTGCCGGATCTCGACGTCCGCCGAGGCCAGCAGCCGGTCGGCCAGCCGCAGCCAGGTGCCGATGGCGGTGCCGCCGCCCGCGGTGAGCCGGCGCAGGGCCAGCTTGGCCTGCTCGCGCGTGGTGGCGTCGGCGACGGCGAGGCGCCCGCCGCCCGGATAGACCTCCTTGGCCACGTGCGTCCCGCCGATCACGCAGAAGCGCACCCCGTCGCGCAGGGTGTCGACCGCGGCGGCCGTGGCGTCCCGGGCGCCGCGCATCTTGGCCGGCGGGTGGTCCATCGAGCCCGAGCAGTCCACCATGACGGCCACGGCCGCGGCCGGGCCCCGGCCGGGCGCGTGGGGCGCGTACCGGTGGGGTGCCGTGACCGCGCCGCCGACGGTGCCGCCGCCGGTCGCGGTCACCGTCACGATCGCGTTGACCTCGCGCCCGCCCTCGGGCAGGTACTCGTTCTGGTACACGTCCACCGAGAAGCGCGGCGCGTTCGACTTCGAGAAATTGGCCATGCCCGTTCGCATCCCCCTCGACCGGGACCCCGCCGGGCGGGGCCGGTTGCGGTGAGCGGACCGCCCCCTGCGGTCCGCGAGGCCCGGTGCGCGTACGTGCGGGTGCTTGCGCGCCTTTTGTACCGGCCTCAGGCCGATCCTGCCCCCTGCGGCGGGGCGGGGAACGGCACCACGGCCACTGTTACGTTGTCGTGGCCCCCGCCGTCCAGGGCGTGACCGACCAGGACTCGGGCGGCGTGCAGGGGGCGCGCGGCGGCGTCCGCCGGGACGATCTCGGCCATCTCCCCGGCCGACTCCGCGTAGTTCCACAGGCCGTCGGTGCAGACCACGACCACGCCGGCCCGGTCCGGCCGGTAGGACGCGGTGTGCGGGTCCAGTTCGTAGGCGTCGGCGCCGAGCCAGCCGGTGATGGCGTGGGCGCGTTCGTCGGCGTACGCCTCGGCCTCGCTCATCAGGCCCGCGGCGACCATCTGGGCGGCCCAGGAGTCGTCCTCGGTGAGGCGCGCGGGCGGCGCGGAACGGTCGGCCGGCACCCAGTAGACCCGGCTGTCGCCGACCCAGCCGACGACCAGCAGCCCGGCCGTGACGACGGCGCCGACCAGGGTGCACGCCGGGGCGTTCTGGTGCGGGGCGTGCTCGCGGGCCTCGGCGGTCCCGGGGGCGGCGCCGGCCAGGGCGTCCACCGCGCGGGCGGCGGCGACGATCGCGTCGTGCATGGCCTGCTGGGGGTGGGTGCCGCGGGGCAGGGCGTCGAGCAGCGTCTCGCGGGCCGCGCGGGAGGCGGCGAGGGACGCCTCGTCGGGGCGGGTCGCGGAGGAGACGCCGTCGCAGACGATGGCCACGGCGGCCGGGGTGCCGTCGGGCAGCGCGGTCCGGCCGACGCCGAACGCGTCCTCGTTGCGGTGGTGGCGCAGGCCCCGGTCGCTGACCGCGGCGAGGGGGCCGCACTCCTGCTCCATGTGGTCGCGCTCGCGGGGCTGGGCGTGCCCGCAGTTCTCGCAGTAGCCGTCGCCGTCGACACGGCCGGTCCGGCAGGCGACGCACAGGGCGCCGTCCGGAGCAGCGCCGTCCGGGGCGCCGGCGGGCGCGGGGAGCGGGCCGGGTTCCGGGGCGGGGGTGCTCATGCGCGGGTCCGGTTCCTGGAGGAGGTACTCGTCGGGCTCCTGGCCCCGGGCCTGCGGCACACCGGACGAGGCCGGCGCGGGCGGCCCGGCGTAGGGCGGTCCGGCCTGCGGCGCGAGGGGCGGTCCGGCGGGGGGCGACGGGACCATGGGCGGTCCGGCCGGCGGGGGCGGGGCGCCGGGCGGCAGCGCGGCCCCGTACGGCGCGGGCGGACCGGGGGCGGCCGGCCCGCCGCCGGGCGGCGCGCCGTTCATGACGATGGTCGGGCTGCCGGCCGCGTCCACCGGGTCCGCGGCCCGTTCCGGTACGGCGGACAGCTCCAGCCCGCACGCACCGCAGAAGCGGTCTCCCGCCTCAACGGGCTCCGCACAGCCGGGACACAGCGGCCGGGCGGCCTGCCGGGGCATCTGCGACATCAACTACACCCACGTCCGGGGGCGGTAACGATTGGCACGTTCCACCAGGTCGATCCTCTCCTCGCCGCCTCGGGCCAGCCGGGCGAGCGTGCGGTACGAACGCTCCAGCCCGAAGCGCAGGCCCCGTTCGTCCAGGCCGCTGCCGAGCAGCGTCCGGGCCCCGGCGGTCGCGGGGTCCCCCTCGCCCGGACCCCTGCCCCCGGAGAGTACCCAGTCCAGCGCGGCACCGAGGACTTCGGCGGACAACCGCTCGCGGCGCGCCGGGTCCAGACCGTACACGTCCAGCGCCTCGACCTGCCGGGCGGCGGCCGTCAGGTCCTCCAGGAACGATAGGTCGCCGGCGGTCGCCGCGCGTTGACGCAGCCGGGCCCGCACCGCCGCCATCCGGGCGGCCGTGCAGTGGACGGACGACTCCGGGACCGACTCCAGGGTGCGGACGGCGCCGCGCCGGTCGCCGGTGGCCAGCAGCACCCGGGCCAGCCCGAAGGCGGCGCTCACATGGCTGGGGTCGGTCGACCACACCAGCCGGTAGTACTCGGCGGCGTTGTCGAGCTGCCCGAGCACCTCCGCGCACAGGCCGAGGCCCAGCTTGGGCGCGGTCTCGCCGGGGAAGGCGTCGTAGATCGCGTCGAAGGAGAGCGCGGCCGTCCCGTGGTCGCCGGTGACCAGCGCGGCCACGCCCCGGTACCACACCACCCGCCAGTCGTCGGGCCGTTCCGCCTCCAGCAGGCGCAGCGTCTCCAGGGCGGGCGCGGGCTCGCCCTGCTCCAGCCGGGCCCGGATCTGCCGCAGCCGGGTCTCCACCGACGGCGCCGGTGCGGCGGCCAGCGCGCCGAGCAGCTCACCCGGCGCGGACGCCAGCAGCCCCGCCAGGAAACCGGCGTTGGGATCGGCCGGGTCGACCCGGGGCACCGGCAGCGCGAGCGCCGCCCGCGGGCCGTCGACCGGCTTGACCAGGCCGGGCGCCCCCGCCGCGGGCAGGGCGGGGGAGGGAGCGGCCCGGCGCCGCGGGGGCCGGGCGCCCAGCCGGGAGACCTCGCCGTGCAGGGCCGGGAACAACTCGGTGTCCGGTACCCGCACTTCCGGCCCGAACAGGGTGGACAGCGCCGGCCGGGCCTGCCCCGACTGGAGGGAGACGACCTCGCGCAGCACGCCGGTCAGCTGCTCGGCCATCTCCTGCGCGGAGGCGAACCGGCGGTGCGGGTCGGGATCGGTGGCGCGCACCAGCAGCCGGTAGAAGGACTCGTACTGCCGGAAGACCTCGATGGTGTCGGGGTCGGGCAGGGAGTCGACGTAGACGCTGGTGCAGCCGTGGAAGTCGAACGTCAGCACCGCCAGCGTCCGGCCCACCGTGTACAGGTCGGAGGCGACCGACGGGCCGGTGTCCGCGACCTCCGGCGCCTGGTAGCCGACCGTGCCGTAGATCGCCGACTCGTCGTCGTCCATGCGGCGCACCGCGCCCATGTCGATCAGCTTGAGCTGGTCCTCGGTCTGTATGGCGTTGTCGACCTTGAAGTCGCAGTACAGCAGGTGGCGGCTGTGCAGATGGGCCAGCGCCTCCAGCGCCTCGATGCCGTACGCGCACGCCTGCCCGACCGGCAGCGGGTCGCGTCTGCCGTCCGGGGTGCGCCGGTCGTTGGCGATCTCCTTCAGCGACTTGCCGCCGACGTACTCCATGACGATGTAGCCGTCGAGGGAGCCGGTGCGCTGGTCGAGGTGCTCGACGAAGTTGTAGATCCGCACGATGTTGGCGTGCTCGATCTCGGCGAGGAAGCGCCGCTCCGAGATGGCGGCGGCCATCGCGTCCTGGTCGCCGGTGTCCAGCAGGCCCTTGAGCACCACCCAGCGGTCGGAGACGGCCCGGTCGACGGCGAGGTAGACCCAGCCGAGCCCGCCGTGCGCGAGGCAGCCCGCCACCTCGTACTGGCCGTGCACCACGTCCCCGGCGCGCAGCTTGGGGACGAAGGAGTACGGGTGGCCGCACTTGGTGCAGAAGCCCTCCGTGCGCCCGGGGCGTCCGGCCCGGCCCCGGCCCACCGGCGCGCCGCACTCGCCGCGCGAGCAGAACCGCTTGCGCTCGGGCACCTCCGGGTTGTCCAGGACCATCGAGCGGGGGTCCGGCCGGGGCACCGCCGGGACCTGCACCAGGCCCGCGCCCAGCCGGCCCCGCGCGGAGGTGCCGGAGGCCGAGCCGGAGCTGCGCACCGACACCGAGCGGCCGGTGGACCGGCCCGACCGGGTCCGGGAGAGCCGCCCCGACACCGACCGGCGGGACTTCGCGGACTGCGACGACGACCGCGAACCGCCGCCGCCGCGCGAGCCCTTGGCGCTGCCCCGGGACTCCGCCTCCTCGCCGGTGACGTGCGTGGGGGCCGAGCCGACCAGGCCGGACGGGGAGACCACCGGCGCCAGGCCGCAGGTGCCGCAGTACAGCTCGCCGCCGCCGACGTCCTCGTACGTCCCGTCGCAGCCGGGACGCTGGCAGGAACGGGGCGCATCAGGCCGGTCCGGGGGCGACGGTGGGTCCGGGGGTTCCGGGGCCGGCGGGAATTCCCGCGCGCCCGGCGCCTCGGGTGCGCGCCGTGCGCCCGGTGCCTCCGGTGCTGGCCGTGCGCCCGGCGCTCGCGGCGCGGTGGCCGCCAGACCGCAGGTGTCGCAGTACAGCGCACCGCCGCCGACGTCCTCGTACGACCCGCCGCAGCCGGCACCGCGGCAGGCGTCGCCCGGTCCGCTCATCCGCTTCCCTCCCCCCGGCCGGCGCCCCGGCCCGTGCCGTCCCCGCCGCTCACCTGCCCGGCTCCGCGCCGCGCGCCCGGTCCGCCGGGCCGCCCTGGCCGGGCACCCGCGGCGGGGCGGAGCCGAGCAGCTCCGCCGCCGCGTGCTGGAAGCGCAGCACCGCCTGTTCGGCCACCCGCAGATCGCAGGGCGCGCTCCACAGCATCCGGCGGGCCCTCTCGTACTTCTCCACCAGCTCGGGGTCCTCCGCGAGACCGTGCCTCGCGACCTTGGCCTTGTAGGCGTCGAGCCGGCCGCGCAGCTCGGCGCGGACCGCGAGCGGCGCCGTCACCGCCGTCAACGACTCGCGGGCGCGCAGCAGTTCGTCCTCCGCCTTCTGCTCCAGGGACTCCAGGAGCGGGGAGAGCCGGTGCCACTGGGCGTGCCGCCGGTACTCGGCCGCCGCCGCGAGCTGCTCCTGGAGCGCGGTCGGCGGACCGCTGACCACCGGCACCTCCGTCGCGGCGATCTTCGCCAGCACCTCGCCGCGCGCGGTGCGGGCCTCGGCGAGGGTGCGGTCGGCACGGGAGAGCACGTCGCGCAGCCGCACGATCCGCTGCTCGGCGTCCTGGCGGACCGTCAGTACGGCGTCGATCTCCCGGCGTACGTCGTCCAGGGCGCGGGCCTCGCGGTCGTAGACCGTGGTGTCCGGCCGGCCGCCGCCGGGCGCCGAACTGCCCTCGGCGGGCACCCAGTACGCCAGCGGGTCGGAGATCACTTCCTCGCGCAGCCGGGTCAGCGTGCGGGTGATCCGCTCCAGGTCGTCGCCGGCCGGGTGCTCGCCGGGGCGGACGCCGACCGAGTGGGCGAGGCGGCGGGTGCGCTGGAGTTCGGCGGAGAGCAGGTCGATCCGGGCGGGCAGCGCGGACCACACCGCGTCGGCGGCGACCACCGTGTCCAGCGAGGACGCGTACAGCTCGTTCATCCGGTCGACGAGCGCGGCCAGCGTGAAGCGTTCGCTGAGCAGGCCGCCGCCGGTGCCGGGCAGGGTGACGCACTCGCCGCGCAGCAGCTCCGTCAGCTCCACCAGGTCCTCGCGGCTGGACCAGCGGCGGCGGGCGCGGATGTCCCGGGCGGTGCGCAGCGCGTCGGTGTAGGCGTCGAAGTACGTCCACAGCAGGGTGATCGACGCCTCCGTGCGCGCCCAGCGCTCCTCGGTGACGCCGGTCAGTCCGGCGCCTTCGAGGAGTCTGCGGCCCGCGTGGTCCTGGAGGGCGAGGAGGGAGGTCTCGATCGCCTCGTGCTCCGCGCCGAGCCGGCCCAGCGCACGGTCCACCTCGTCCCGGTCCAGTACCGGCCCGGTGGGTCCCGTGACGCCCATCGATCACCTCTCGCTGCGGTCGGTTGACGGCTGAAGACTGACAGTTGACGGTCCGGAGGAGGAAGGGCGGTCCCTAGCTCCCGCGCAGGTAACGCGGGCGCGGGGGCTCGGACTTGCGCAGGTCCTCCTCGCCTCCGCCCAGTGTCGCCGACAGCCAGGTCCGGTACGACATCCGCCAGCCGTCCGGGTCCGCGCGGAAGTCCACCAGGATCTTGTTCACCCGGCGTACCAGGTCGTCGGCGTCCTTGCGCATCGCCACGCCGTAGTACTCGGTGGTGAACGCGTCGCCCTTGAGCGCGACCGTCGGGTCCTGCGCGGCCTGGCTGGCGGCGAGCGCGCCGTCGGTGACGACCGCGTCGACCTCGCCGAGCTGCAGCCGTACCAGGCAGTCGAGCTGGCTGGGGACGGTGACGCTCAGGTCGGCGGAGGCGACGAGCTTCCCCGCGGCCCGGTCCGCCGTCAGCTGGCTGAGGGCGGTCGAACCCGCCGCCGTGCAGATCCGCTTGCCGGCGAGCGTGCCGTCGTACCCCGTGATCGTCGAGGACTTGGGGGCGAGCAGCTGCTGGCCCGTGCGGAAGTACGGGGCGGAGAAGGCGACGTCCCGCAGCCGGTCGCAGTTGATGGTCATCGTGCGGACCACCATGTCGACGCGGCCCTCCTGGATCGCCGGAATCCGCTGGTCGGTGGGGATCGCCTTGAACAGGACCGCGTTCCGGTCGCCGAGGATCTCCTCGGCGATGCGGTGCACGAGGTCGATGTCGAAGCCCTCCAGCTCGGCGGTGCCGCCGCTGTTGGGGTCGCGGTACCCCCAGCGGTAGCTGTTCTGGTCGACGCCGACGATCAGCTTGCGCTTCTCCTCCGGGCGGCTGCGGATCTCCTCGATGGTGGGGCCGTCGGCGCCGGACGGGGCCAGCGTCTGCCGCTCCGGGTCCGTGCACGCGGCCTCGGCGCGGGCGGGCTCGCCGTGGGTGACGCCCGTGCCGCCGTCGCCGGCGGCGCCGAGGCCGCGGGCCGCCGGGCGGAACGCGGGCAGCAGGCAGACGAGGAGCAGCAGCGCCAGGACGCAGCCGACCGCCATGGCCCCCACGCCGCCCCAGCCCCTCAGCCGGGCCCGCGGATCTCGTACGCGCATCCTCGTGCCTCCCTCCCGTGTCCCTTCGCCGGTGTTCATCGGTACTCCGAGAGCCTGCGGCCGATGCCGAGGACGGCGCCGGCCGCGCCGAGGGCGGCCAGCGTGCCGGCGCCCTGCGGCAGCCCCGCCAGCGCGTCCAGACCGGCGCCGGCCGCCCGCGCGAACTCCCGCTCCTCGTGCGCCAGGGCGGTGGCGAGCGCGGTGTCGACGCCGTCGAAGGACTCGGCGGTGGCACCCCGGCCGCCGATGACCTTCTCCAGCGCCTGCCGGTAGTTGCCGTTCTCGTCCTCGGCGCGGGCGGCACGGTGGCGTTCCCGCCACCGTGCCGCGTCGCCGGCCGCCGCCGCCACGGGGCGCTCGCCCGCCGCGTCGTCGGCGAGCCGCCGAGCCTCCGCCAGGTCCGCGCCGAGCGCCGCCATCTCCGTCCGGTACTCCGCGTCGTAGGCGTCCTCCCGTTCGCCGCCCACGGTCACGGTCTCGGCGCCCCGCGCCACCAGGGTGAGGTTCTCGTTGCCCCGGGCCTTCAGGGAGGCGAGGCGGGCCTCGTGCAGCACGGTGAGCGAGCGGACGCCGTGGTCGTGGGAGGCGCTCAGCTGGGAGCGGGCGACGCCGTGGCCGGCGACCAGCCAGAGCAGGGCGGCGGCGGTGGCGGCGGTGGCCGCGACCAGGCCCCGGTTGAGGACGCGGTGGGTGCGCCGGTAGGTGCGGTACTGCGCCCAGGCCAGGGCGGCCAGGGCGAGCAGGCCGAGGACGAGCGCGGCCCACGGGGGGCGTTTCGCGTCGGCGTAGTCGTCGCTCAGCCGCCCGTTCTCCGAGGTGTAGAGGGCCTCGGCGGCCGGGAGCATGTCCTCCTGCATCAGGTCGTTGGCGTAGCGCAGGTAGGCGCCGCCGACCGGGTAGCCCTGCCGGTTGTAGACGCGGGCGCGCTCGACCAGGCCCTTGTAGCGGGGGAGCAGCCGGTTGAGGTCGGCGACGGTGGCGGCGGAGGCGGAACCCGGCTCGGAGTTGGCGGCGGCCGTCACCAGGCTGTCGGCGGCGGTGCGGATGCCCTGCTCGTAGCGGTCGCGGGAGTCCTTCGTCTCCTGGCCGCCGGCGAGGAAGCCGGTGGAGGCCGCGGTGTTCGCCGCGGCGAGGGAGCGGTAGATGCCGGCCGCCTCGGAGCTGAGCGGCTGGCTGCGGTGCAGTACGTCGCCGGCCGCGGCGGTGCGCTCCGCGGCCTGCCAGGCGGTGACCGCGCCGAAGGCGACGACGAGCAGGGCGAGGAGGGCGCCGAGGGCGCGCAGCCGGCCCGGTTCGGTGACGGCGGCGGCCCGCAGCCGCTCCACGCCTTCGGCGAGGGCGGTCCGGCGCGGGGGGACGCCGCCGGGGTCCGGGCCGGAGCCGTGACTGGGGTCGGGGCCGGAGCCGTGACTGGGGCCGGGGAGCAGGGGCGCGGCGGGGCGGGCCGGGGCCGTGGCCGGTCCGGGAGGCGCGGGCTGGGTCGGTACGGCGGACAGGGCGGCCGGCGCGGGCGTGTCCGGGTCCGGTGGCGCGCTGCCGTTCGGCGGTTGACTCACTCCGACCTCCCCCATGGCCACCCGTCGCCGCAAGTATCGCCGCCCCGGCGCGGATGCGCACCGGCCCGCACGGGCCCCCGCCCGGTTCCGTGCCCCCGCACCACCTTTGCCCATGAATACGTCGGGGGAACCGGCTCGGTTCCCCCGAGGGAGGCCGGCTATTTGTTGATGTTGGTGCCGGTGTTGGGCGGGGGCAGCGGGGAGGCCGCGGCCGACTGCGGGGAGGAGGAGTTGGCGTAGGCGGAGGGCGCGGCGACCCCGGCCGCCGGGTCGGGGGCGATCTGCTCGGACTCCTCCACCGGGGCGGTGGCGCCGCCCACGATGTCGATGTCGGCCGCGTCGAAGGCCCGCTTGATCCGCCAGCGCAGCTCGCGCTCCACCGCCAGGGACTTGCCCGGCATCGTCTTCGCCGAGACCCGGACCACCATGGAGTCCAGCAGCACCGACTCCAGGCCGAGCACCTCGATGGGGCCCCAGAGCAGCTCGTTCCAGGGCTCCTCCTTGCTCATCCGCTCGGCGACCGCGTCGATGGTCCGCTTCACCCGGTCCAGGTCCTCGTCGGCGCGGACGGTCACGTCCACCCCGGCCGTCGCCCAGCCCTGGGAGAGGTTGCCGATGCGCTTGACCTCGCCGTTGCGGACGTACCAGATCTCGCCGTTGTCGCCGCGGAGCTTGGTGACGCGCAGCCCGACCTCGATGACCTCGCCGGAGGCCACGCCCGCGTCGATGCTGTCGCCGACGCCGTACTGGTCCTCCAGGATCATGAAGACGCCGGAGAGGAAGTCGGTGACCAGGTTGCGGGCGCCGAAGCCGACCGCGACGCCGGCCACACCGGCCGACGCCAGCAGCGGCGCCAGGTTGATCTGGAAGGTGGAGAGCACCATCAGCGCGGCGGTGCCGAGGATGACGAAGCTCGCCACCGAGCGCAGCACGGAACCGATGGCCTCCGAGCGCTGCCGGCGCCGCTCGGCGTTGACCAGCAGACTGCTCAGCGGGTGGCCGCCGCCGCCCGAGCCGGTCCGGCGGTTCATCCGGTCTATCAGCTTGGTGATGCCCCGCCGTACGACCGCCCGCAGCACCGCCGCGATCACCACGATCAGCAGCACCCGCAGTCCGATGGCGAGCCAGGTCGACCAGTTCTCCTCGACCCAGCCGGCGGCGTTGGACGCGCTCTCCTGGGCGTCCTGGAACGACGGCACGGCGGGCGTCGACTCGGAGGGCGAGGGCGAGGGCGACGGGGAAGTGGACGCGGACGCGGACGCGGACGAGGACGACGACGGATCGGCGGCCGACAGGACGGCGGCGTACGCGGTGGACGCGACGGACGCGACGGACGGGGACACGGCGGGACCTCCAGGAGCAGCGGTCCGCCCCTCCGGTGCGGGTCGCCGCGGCGCGCGGGGCCGGGGCGGTCCAAGGTCACGAAAAGGTCACCGGACGGGCGGAAACACCACACTAACGGGGCACCGTGCGCGGATCGGCGGTATGGGCGAAAGGGAGACGGTCCTCACCCGCCCGTGAGCAGGTGCTTGAACGGGCCGGGGTCCGGGGGATGTATCCGATGTGGTCGAAAACACTCCCAGCCCGTTACCGGGACATGGTGGCGCTTCCACCAGGCCTGAGGGGAGACTGACTACGGATCGTCCCGGCGCGAGCCACGCGCCGCCGGCGTACAAGGAGGCCATCCGTGCCGCATGTCCTGGTCCTCAACGCGTCGTACGAGCCCCTCGGCGTCGTACCGCTCCGCCGCGCGCTCGTCCTCGTCCTGGAGAACAAGGCCGTCTGCCTCGAGGAGTCCGGCGCCTTCCTGCACAGCGCGACCGTCACGGTCCCCGCGCCCAGCGTGGTCCGGCTCAAGCGTTTCGTGCGGGTCCCCTACCGGGGCCCCGTCCCCCTGACCCGCCGCGCGCTCTTCGCCCGCGACGGGGGCCGCTGCATGTACTGCGGTGGCGTGGCGACCAGCGTCGACCACGTCGTCCCGCGCAGCCGCGGGGGCAAGCACGCCTGGGACAACGTGGTGGCCTCCTGCCGCCGCTGCAACCACACCAAGGCGGACCGGCACCTCACCGAGATCGGCTGGCGGCTGCGCCACAAGCCGGCCCCGCCCACCGGTCTGGCCTGGCGCATCATCGGCACCGGCCACCGGGACCCGCGCTGGCTGCCCTACCTCCAGCCGTACGGCGCGGACGACGCCCTGGCCCGGATCGACGGCATCTCCGCCTGACCCGACGGGCGCCGGGCGGCCGGGAGCGGGTCAGCGCGCCCGGTTCCTCAGCGGCTCGGTGCCCAGGGTGACTTCCACCGGCTCGGGGAGCGCGACCTCCTTGCCGAAGGGCGGCGTCTGCACGGTCTCGTACCGCCCGCCGTCCGGCCGGCGGTACCCCCTGGCCGCGCAGGTGTCCCCGTCGATCAGCAGATACACCGGACTCCCGCTCCCCGCGTACGCCCGCGGCTTGTCGACCCGGTCACGCCGCTCGGTGTCGGAGTCGTACGCGGTGACCTCCACGATCATGAGGACGGGGGTGGGGCCGGCCCCTTCGCCCTGCCCGACGAAGGCTTCCGCCGGGGCGAGGGAACCGTCGGGACGGGCGCGGCCCTCGCGGTAGGGCGTCGATCATCAGCCCCCGTGTGGCGTCGAGCCACAGGCCGGGCCGGTGCCGCGTGCAGACGCGTGTCAGCCACCGGATGACGCGTCCGCGATCGCCGTCCGGCACGGCCTTCCCCCAGATGTCCTTTGATGAACTCCAGCCGCGCGCCCTCCATGCTCCGGGCGGCATGGCGGGCGAGTTCCTCGAACTCGCTGACGAGCATCCGGGGCCTGCCGGCGGCCACGGTCACAGGGCTTCTCCGGGGTCGGGGGGCCACATGCTCAGGGCAGGGGAGGCGGTGGGGGCGGGTGTTCCACCCGGCATACACGGCGGAGGCCGCCCGCGACGGGCCCGGAGTCGTTGCCGTCCGGGCGCCGGCGCGTCACGCGTAGCGGAGTTCTCCCGGGCGTACCCCACGGTTCAGCAGGGGCAGGGTCGCCGCCGAGGCCAGGAGGCAGGACGCGTACACCGCGGGCGCGATCAGCAGGGCCGTCCACGGGAGGGAACCGGCGCCGGTGAGGGCGGAGTACCAGGCGCCGGCCGCCAGGCCCCCGGCGCCGGCCGCCGGCAGGGCGGGGGCGAGGGGCAGGGCGGTCTCCAGGAGCAGTGCCCGGTTCAGGACCGCGCGGGGAACGCCGGAGGCGACCTGCGCGGCGAGGGTGCGGCGCCGGGCGCCCAGGGACTCGGCGCCGGCCACGGCCAGCGCCGACAGGGCGAGGAACAGGGCGACGAGGAGCGCGGCGCCCGTCAGCTCCAGTCCGGCCGTGTAATACGCCGGGTCGGCCACGGGGCGGTCCGCCGCGGCCAGGCCGGCCAGGAGCGCGTGCCGGACGCACAGGAACGCCGTCCCGGTGACCGTCACCAGCAGCAGAGCCGCGTGGGTGCGGGCAGCCGCCCAGGGATCGGCGCGCAGCCGCTCGGCCGCGATCAGGGTGGCCGCCGTACGGGCCCGCGCCGCCAGCAGCCGTCCGGTGAGCCGGGAGACGGTCCCGGACAGCCACACCGCGCCCACGCCTGCCGCGAGGACCAGGGCGCACACGACGGCGGGCCCCTGCCAGCGGACCCGGCCGCCCGTACCGCCGCCGGTCGCGGTCACCACCAGCAGCGCCGTCACGGTCACCACCAGCAGCGCCGCCGGATACGTCCGTCCCGAGCGCGGGGCGACCCGGCGCACCCGGCCCAGCGGCGAGGCCACCACCCGGCGCAGCGCGAGCGCCCCCGCTCCCGCACCGGCGACCGGAACCGCCACCGCGACCAGGGCGAGACCCGCCCAGGCCGCTCCCGTGGGCGCACTCCAGGTCAGCAGGACGGCCACCGCGGCACAGCAGGTCATCACGACCGAGCCGAGCAGACAGGCGATCCCCGTCTCCAGCGCCGCGATCCGCCGGACCTGCCAGAGAGCCGCCCCAGCCAGCCGCAGGCCGGCCAGCCTTCGGTCACGGTGGACCGCCCCGACCCGGGCGCACTGGCCGAGGAAGCCCAGGACGGGCACGAAGGACAGCAGAAGGCCGACGACGATCCCGGCCCGGGTGCCGGGCTGGTCCAGCAGGCCGTGGGCGTGGGGGATGCCGTAGCTGCCGCGCAGCAGGAGCAGGGTGACGGCTGCCTGCGCGAGACCGGTGGCGAGTGCCGCCCCCGCCGCCGTGAGGGCGATCCGCCACCACTCCCGCCGGCCCGCGCCGCGCAGGAGCTGCCAGGCCAGCCGGGTGTCGGCACGCAGCCCGTTCACACGCCCACCCCGGCCGGAGCCGTCACGCCGTCGCGCAGCGCGACCTCGCGGTCCGCGTACGCCGCCACCAGGGCGTCGTGGGTGACCAGCAGCACCGCCGTGCCCGACTCGCGGACCGTCTGCGTCAACACCGTCATCACCCGCTCGCTCGCCAGTGAGTCCAGCGCGCCGGTCGGCTCGTCCGCGAAGACCACCGCGGGTCCCGTCACCAGGGCGCGCGCCAAAGCCGTTCGCTGGGCCTGTCCGCCGCTCATCTGGCCCGGCCGCAGTTCCCGCTGCCCCCACACCCCGAACCGTTCCATCCACGTACCGGCCCGCTCCCGCGCCTCGGTCCTGCCGCTGCCGCCCAGCATCAGCGGCAGGGCCACGTTGTCCAGTGCGGTCAGTTCCGGGATCAGCTGGCCGAACTGGAAGACCATGCCGAAGTCGGTGCGGCGCAGCTCGCTCAGCCGCCGCTCCGGAGCCTCCTCCAGCCGCTCGCCGGCGTACCTCACGGTTCCGGAATCCGGCCGGACCATTCCGGCCAGGCAGTGCAGCAGCGTCGACTTCCCGCTGCCGCTGGCGCCCGTGACGGCGACCGTCTCGCCGGCCCGCAGGTCGAGCGAGGCGCCACGCAGCGCTTCGGTCCCACCGTACGTCTTGACCAGATCGCTGGCCGCCAGCAGCGGCGCCGCCGCGTCACCCGTGTCGGTGTGCCTCATGTCGCGTCGACCTCCGCGGTCAGGGTGGTGAGCCGGGCCGCCGTGGTGGTCATCCAGCGGAGGTCGGCGTCGAGGTGGTTGAGGGCGTAGTCGGCGGAGAGCACGGTCGCGAGGTCCGCGCCGGGCGCCGTCTTGACCGCCGTGAGTTCGCGCATCCGCGCCAGGTGGGCGGCACGCTGGTCGCGCAGGTAGGCGGCCGGATCGCCATCCGCCAGAGCCGAGACGACCACCTTGGTGAAGATCTCGTTGGTGACGTACGGCGCCGGCGGCGCGACCTCGGCGGCCCAGCGGGCCAGCTCGCGGGCGCCCGCCTCGGTCGTGCGGTAGGCGGTCCGCTCCGGGCCGCCGTCCGATCCGGTGCCGTCGACCTCGGCGAGACCGTCCCGGACCAGGCGCTGCAAGGTCGTGTAGACCTGCCCGTAGGCCAGGGGGCGGGCCTGCGGGAAGCGTTCGTCGTGCCGTCGCTTCAGGTCATAGCCATGGCTCGGACCGGACGCGAGCAGCCCCAGCAGGATGTGACGGGTGCTCATGGACCTCAGTATTCACCGAGTACATGTACTGAGTGAATAGTGAAGCGCCCCAAAGGGCAGATGTGACCAGGGTCAAGTTGTCCGCGTCGGGGCGTCTGGTTACGGATCTGCTGGGTAGGGCTGCGATTACCCCTGGCCGTACCCGACAAGGAGGCCTTCGTGGCTGCACACCTCACCTTTCCCGCCCCTTCCAAACCCTCGGCGGAGCACTCCGCCGAGACCGAGGACGCGTTCGGCGGGCCGGACGCGTACGGGGAGCCGCCGCTGACCAGTGAGCCGCCGCTGCCCGATGCCGAGCCCCTCACCAGTGAGTCCCCCTTTCCCGACGTGGTGCCGCTGACCAGCGAGTCCTCGCCCGAGTTGACCGCGGTCGTCCCCGAACAGGGCACCGCCTCGTTCGCCGTCCCGGAACCCGCGAGGCCGTAAGTGGCGGCCGACCGGCCGGACGGGTCCCCTTCCGGGGAGCTGACCCGGCTCGCCGAGCTGCACGGCGTCGCCGCCTCCTACCGGCCCTCGCCCGACCGCACGGTCACGGCCTCCGCCACCGCCCTCACCCGCGCGCTGGCCGCCCTCGGCGTCGACGCCGAGGGGCCGGACGCCGTGCGCGCCGCGCTCGCCGCCCGCGAGGACGCCCGGCGCGCCGCCCTGCTGCCGCCGACCCTCGTGCGGTGGAGCGGCGGACCCGTGCCGGCGGCGCTGGCCGCGCTGCCCCCGGGGACCCGGGTGGGCGTGACGACCGAGCAGGGCGAGGAGCGGGCCGGCGTCGAGGACCTCCCGCCCGGCGTGCACCGGCTCACCGCCACCGCCCCCGACGGGCGCCTCGCCCGCTGTCACCTCGTCGTCGCGCCGCCCCGGCTGCCCGCGCCGCCCGGACGCTCCTACGGACTCCTCGTCCAGCTCTACTCCCTGCTCTCCCGGCGCTCCTGGGGCATGGGCGACCTCGGCGACCTCGGCGAACTGGCCGCCTGGGCCGGACGCGCGCTCGGGGCGGGATTCGTGCAGGTCAACCCGTTGCACGCCGCCGTGCCCGGGAGCGCGGGCACGCCCACCGACCCCTCGCCGTACCGGCCCTCCTCACGGCGCTTCCCCGACCCCGTGCACCTGCGGATCGAGAACATCCCCGAGTACGCGTACGCCGCCGACCGCACGCGCCTGGACGGCCTGCTGGAACGGGCCGGGCGGCTGCGCGCGGACGCGCTCGGCGGCCCGGACGCCCTGATCGACCGGGACGCGGTGTGGCGGCTCAAGCGCGAGGCGCTGGAGGTGCTGCGCGAGGTGCCGCTCGGCCCCGGCCGGCGCGCCGCGTACTGCGATCACCTCGCCGCCCAGGGGCAGGCTCTGGAGGACCACGCCACCTGGTGCGCCCTCGCCGAGGTCCACGGACCCGACTGGCGGCGCTGGCCGGCCGCGCTGCGCGACCCCCGCTCCGCCGCGACCGCCCGCGCCCGCACCGAGCTGAGGGACCGCGTCGACTTCCACACCTGGCTCACCTGGCTGACCGAGACCCAGCTCGCCGACGCCCAGCGCACCGCCCGCGACTCCGGGATGCCGGTCGGGATCGTGCACGACCTGGCGGTGGGGGTGCACCCGGTGGGCGCGGACGCGTGGGCGCAGCGGGAGTACTTCGCCGAGGGCATGTCGGTGGGCGCCCCGCCGGACGCCTTCAACTCCCGCGGCCAGGACTGGGGCCTGCCGCCCTGGCGTCCCGACCGGCTCGCGGAGTCCGGCTACGCGCCCTTCCGCGACCTGCTGCGTGCCCTGTTCCGCTACGCCGGCGCCCTGCGCATCGACCACGTCATGGGGCTGTTCCGGCTCTGGTGGGTGCCCGAGGGCCTGCCGCCCACCGAGGGCGCCTACGTCCGCTACGACGCCGAGGCCATGCTCGCCGTCCTCGTCCTGGAGGCGTCCCGGGCCGGCGCCGTGGTGATCGGCGAGGACCTGGGCACCGTCGAACCCGGTGTGCGGGAGGCGCTGCGCGAGCGCGGCGTGCTCGGCACGTCCGTCCTGTGGTTCGAACGGGACTGGGAGGGCGACGGCCGTCCGCTGCCCGCCGACCGCTGGCGCGCCGACTGCCTGGCCACCGCCACCACCCACGACCTGCCGCCCACCGCCGCCCGCCTCACCGGCGACCACGTCGCCCTGCGCGACCGGCTGGGCCTGCTCACCCGCCCGGCCGAGGAGGAACGGGCCGAGGCCGCGGCGGACGCGGGGGAGTGGCTGGACCTGCTCGCCCGGCTGGGGCTGCTGCGCGGCCCCGGCGGCGGCGCCGATCCCGACTCCGAGGAGGCCGGCGTCCAGGCCGTGTACCGCTTCCTGCGGACCACCCCGGCGCGGATGGCCGGGATCTGGCTGCCGGACGCGATCGGCGACCGCCGCCCGCAGAACCTCCCCGGCACCTGGGACCAGTACCCGAACTGGAGGCTGCCGATCGCCGGCCCCGACGGCCGCCCGGTGACGCTGGAGGAGCTGGCGGCCTCCCCGCGGCTGCGCGCGCTGATCGAGGCGGTACGGGCCGGCGGCCCGCGCTGACGCCGTCCGCCCGGGGCCCCGTACGGCACCCCGGGCGCGCGGCGGTGATCGGCGTTCGCTAACTTGGGACCGTGGACAAGAAGAACGCCTTGCGCGCCGGCACCCTGGCGGCCGGTACGACGCTGATGATGCTGCTCATGTCGTCCCCCGCGCTCGCGCTGACCCGCGACGACGGCGACGACCCCGGCACGGGCCTGAGCGTCATCGAGACGCTGGGCCTCTACGTCTTCGCCCCGATCGTGCTCTTCGCGGTCATCGCGGGGCTGGTGATGGTCCTCGACCGCTCCAAGGAGGAGCACCGGGTGACCAGCCGCAACATCAAGACCCGGGAGACCATGAAGAAGGCCGAAGCCAAGGGCTGACGGCCGGCTCCCGAGGATTCGCCGAGGGCGCCTGCCCTGCCGCACGTACGCGCGTCACCGCCGTACGTGGGCGGGGCAGGCGCCCTCGACGTGTTCCCGGGAGCCGGCGGGTGCTCAGGGGTGCGGGGCGGTCAGGTACCGCTGCACGGAAGGGGCCAGCCACGCCACGATCTCGCCCTCGGACAGGTCCACGGCCGACGGGATGCGCAGCACGTACCGGGTGAGCGCCAGCCCGAGGAGGTGCGAGGCCACCAGGGCGGCGCGGGCCGGGGCCTGCTCGGGATCGGGGCAGACCCGCTGGGCGACCGGCAGCAACTGGTCGCGGAAGATGTCCCGGGTGCGCTCGGCCCCGGCGGCGCTCTGGGCGCCGACCCGGAGGACGGCCGTGAGCACCTCGTTCTCCTCCCAGAGGGAGAGGAAGTGCCGCACCAGGGCCTCGCCGGCCCGGTCGCGGGGCAGGGCGGAGACGTCGGGCAGCGCCAGGTCCACCGAGACGGCGGCCGTGAACAGACCCTCCTTGCTGCCGTAGTAGCGCATCACCATCGAAGGGTCGATCCGGGCGTCCCGCGCGATGGCGCGGATGGTGGCCCGGTCGTAGCCGTCGGCGGCGAAGCGCTCGCGGGCGGCTTCGAGGATCGCGGCGCGGGTGGCGTCGGAGCGGCGGGCGGCGGGAGCGGGCGGAGGGGCGGCAGGGGTGGGCATGCCGTCGAGTTTAGGCCAACAGTCGTAGGCCAACAAGCGAGGGCCAACAATCGTTGACTCTCTCGTGCGCCCGCTCGTACAGTGACAACACGCGCTGGCAAACGAGCGTTGGCCAACTGTTGTTGGCCAACCCGTGTCGGCCAACCCGTGTCGGCAAACCTAGGAGGCCCCCATGGAGTCCACCATGGACAGCTCCACCACGGTCAGCTCCACCACGGACAGCACGCCCCGCCCCGTGATCGTCGTGGGCGCCGGTCCGACCGGTCTGCTCCTGGCCGGGGACCTGGCCGCCGCCGGTGTCCCCGTCACCCTCGTGGAGAAGCGCCCTCCGGAGATCAGCAACCTCTCCCGCGCCTTCGGCCTGCACGCCCGCAGCCTGGAACAGCTCGACGCGCGTGGTCTCGCCGAGCCGCTGGAGGCGATCGGCCGCCCGCTGGACCGCATCCGCTTCTTCGGCCTGGCCCTCGACTTCGCCACCCTCCCCTCCCGCTTCCGCCACGTCCTGGTCCTGCCGCAGTACGAGGTGGAGAAGGTGCTGCGGCGGCGCGCGGAGGAGGCGGGGGCCGTCCTCCGGTTCGGGACCGAGGTGACCGGGCTGCGCCAGGACGCGGAGGGGGTGACCGTCACCGTCCGCCGCGCGGACGGGACCCCCGAGGACCTCCGCGCGGCCTACGTCGTCGGCACCGACGGCGTGCACAGCGCCGTGCGGGACGCGGTCGGGCTGCCCTTCCCCGGCCGGGCCGTGATCCGCTCGGTGGTCATCGCCGACGTGCGGCTCGCCGAGGAACCGGAAGGGCAGCTCGTCGGGCGGTCCGCCGCCGGGGCGTTCGTCGTCATGGTGCCCTTCGGCGACGGGTACCACCGGGTCGTCGGCTGGCACCGGGAGCACAACGTCCCCGAGAGCGAGCCCGTCGGCCTGGCCGAGGTCGAGGAGCTGGTCCGGCTGGTCACGGGCCGGGACTTCGGCCTGCACGACCCCCGCTGGCTCTCCCGCTTCCACAGCGAGGAACGGCAGGTGCCCGCCTACCGCGTCGGCCGGGTCTTCCTCGCCGGTGACGCGGCGCACGTGCACAGCCCGGCCGGCGGACAGGGCATGAACACCGGGCTCCAGGACGCCGCCAACCTGAGCTGGAAACTGGCGGCCGTCCTGCACGGCCGGGCGCCCGAGACCCTGCTCGACACCTACCACGGCGAACGCCACCCCGTCGGCCGGGCGGTGCTGCGCAGCAGCGGCGGCATGATCCGCCTCGCCATGGCCGGACGCCCCTGGTCACGGGCGCTGCGGTCGCTGGCCGTCGCCGCCCTGGACCACGCGGGACCCGTCCAGCGCCGGGCGGCCGGGCTGGTCACGGGCCTCGCGTACGCCTACGCCGCTCCGCGCGGCGCCCACCGCCTCACCGGGACCCGCGTCCCCGACGTGGCCCTCGCGGGCGGCGGCCGGCTCTACGAGGCACTGCGCGGCGGCCGGTTCGTCCTCATCACCGCCGACGGCCACAAGGGCGCGGAGGACCGCGCGGACCGCCTCGCGGCGGAGCGCTGGGCGAGCGGACGCCGTACGGCGGTGCTGGTACGGCCCGACGGATACGCGGCGTGGGCGGCCGAGGACCCGACCCCGGCGGCGACCGAGGCGGCCCTCGCCGCGCACGTCGGCTAGAAGGCTGCCCTGGCACAGCGCGGGGCGTCCGGGATCGAAACCCCGGACGCCCCGGAGGACAGGGACCGTCAGCCCGCCGCCGCGTCCGCCGCCTGGGCGCGCAGCGCGCGCTCCACGCCCGCGCGGGACTCGGACACCAGCCGCCGCAGGGCCGCGTTCGGACCGGCCGACTCCAGCCACGCGTCCGTCTTGCGCAGCGTCTCCTCGGAGACCTGCACCGCCGGGTACAGGCCCACGGCGATCTGCTGGGCCATCTCGTGCGACCGGGACTCCCAGACGCCCTGGACCACCTCGAAGTACCGGTCCGTGTACGGCGCGAGCAGCTCCCGCTGGTCGCTCTGGACGAAGCCGGCGATGACCGCCTCCTGCACGGCGTTCGGCAGCTTGTCGGAGTCGACCACCGACGCCCACGCCTCCGCCTTGGCCTCCTCGGTCGGCCGGGCCGCCCGCGCGGTCGCGGCGTGCCGCTCACCGGCGGCGGTGCGGTCCCGCTCGTACTCGGCGGCGATCTCCGCCTCGTCGTAGCGGCCGACCGCCGCGAGCCGCTGGACGAACGCCCAGCGCAGCTCGGTGTCGACGGCCAGGCCCTCCACCGTCCGGGAGCCCTCCAGCAGCGCCTCCAGCAGGTCGAGCTGCTCCGGCGTGCGCGCGGTCGCGGCGAAGGCGCGCGCCCACGCGAGCTGGTGGTCGCCGCCCGGCGTCGCGGCGCGCAGGTGCGCGAGCGTCGCCTCCGTCCAGCGGCTGAGCAGCGTCTCGCGGGCCGCCGGGTCGGCGTAGCTGTCGACGGCCAGCTTCACCTGGCGGTGCAGGGACTGCACGACGCCGATGTCGGACTCCTTGCCGATGCCGGACAGCACCAGCGAGAGGTAGTCGCGGGCGGCGAGTTCGGCGTCCCGGGTCATGTCCCAGGCCGACGCCCAGCACAGGGCGCGGGGCAGGGACTCGGTGAAGTCACCGAGGTGCTCGGTGACGAAGGCCAGCGACCGCTCGTCCAGACGGACCTTGGCGTACGACAGGTCGTCGTCGTTGAGCAGCACCACGGACGGGCGGCGCTCGCCGACGAGCTGCGGTACGTCGGTCAGCTCACCGTCGACGTCCAGCTCGACGCGCTCGCCGCGGACCAGCTTGCCGGCCGGGTCGAGGTCGTAGAAGCCGATCGCGATGCGGTGCGGGCGCAGCGTCGGCTCGCCCTTGGCGCCGGCCGGGAGCGCCGGGGCCTCCTGGCGGACGGCGAAGGAGGTGATGGTGCCGTCGGCGTCCGTGTCGATCACCGGCCGCAGCACGTTGATGCCGGCCGTCTCCAGCCACGCCTTCGACCAGGACCTCAGATCCCGCCCGGAGGTCTCCTCCAGCGCGCCCAGCAGGTCGGACAGGCGCGTGTTGCCGAACGCGTGCCGCTTGAAGTACGCCTGCACGCCCCGGAAGAACTCGTCCTCGCCGACGTACGCCACGAGCTGCTTGAGGACGCTGGCGCCCTTGGCGTAGGTGATGCCGTCGAAGTTGACGAGGACGTCGTCCAGGTCGCGGATGTCCGCCATGATCGGGTGCGTGGACGGGAGCTGGTCCTGCCGGTACGCCCAGGTCTTCATCTGGTTGGCGAACGTCGTCCACGAGTGCGGCCACTTCGAGCCCGGCGCGTACGCCTGGCAGGCGGCCTCGGCGTAGGTGGCGAACGACTCGTTCAGCCACAGGTCGTTCCACCAGCCCATGGTGACCAGGTCGCCGAACCACATGTGGGCCAGCTCGTGCAGGATCGTCGCGGCCCGGCCCTCGTACGCGGCGTCCGTCACCTTGGACCGGAAGACGTACTGGTCGCGGATGGTCACCGCGCCCGCGTTCTCCATCGCGCCCGCGTTGAACTCGGGCACGAACAGCTGGTCGTACTTCTTGAACGGGTACGGGTAGTCGAACTTCTCCTGGAACCAGTCGAAGCCCTGCCGGGTCACCTCGAAGATGGCGTCCGAGTCGAGGTGCTCGGCGAGCGAGGGACGGCAGTAGATGCCCAGCGGCACGGTCTGGCCGTCCTTCTCGTACACGCTGTGCACCGAGTGGTACGGGCCGACGATCAGCGCGGTGACGTACGTCGAGATCCGCGGCGTCGGCTCGAAGACCCAGACGTTGTCCTGCGGCTCGGGCGTCGGGGAGTTGGAGATGACCGTCCAGCCCTCGGGCGCCCGCACGGTGAACTGGAAGGTCGCCTTCAGGTCCGGCTGCTCGAAGGAGGCGAAGACCCGGCGGGCGTCCGGCACCTCGAACTGGGTGTACAGGTACGCCTGGTCGTCGACCGGGTCGACGAACCGGTGCAGGCCCTCACCGGTGTTGGTGTACGCGCAGTCCGCCACCACCCGCAGGACGTTCCGTCCCTCCAGCAGGCCGGGCAGGGCGATGCGGGAGTCCTGGAAGACCTCGTCCACCGGCAGCGGGTCACCGTTGAGGGTCACCTCGTGGACGGTGGGGGCGACCAGGTCGATGAAGGACTCCGCGCCGTTCTCCGTGACGTCGAAGCGGACCGTGGTCACGGACCGGTAGGTGCCGCCCTGCTGCGCTCCGCAGAGGTCGAGGTCGATCTCGTACGCGTCGACGGAGAGCAGCTTCGCCCGCTGCTGTGCCTCTTCGCGGGTCAGGTTTGTGCCAGGCACGCGGTCATCTCCTCGTATGTGTCGTTTCCGTCATCCTTCCACGCGGGCCGGGCCGAACGCGATGTCCGGATACCGCCGGTGCGCGGGCCCGGCGCGCCGCAGCCTGGACGGCATGACGACCTTCACCGCACACCCCGTCCCGGCCCGTGTCCTGGCGGAACTGAGGGACTGCGACGACGCCGGCCGCAAGCCGGTCCCCTTCACCGACGAGGAGGGCGGCGCGCCGCTGCGCTGCTGTCTGCGGCACAGCGTGCCCGGCGAGACGATCGCCCTCGTCTCGTACGCGCCGCTGCGCCGCTGGGCGGCGGCCACCGGCGCCGACCCGGGCGCCTACGACGAACAGGGCCCGGTCTTCATCCACGCCGGGGAGTGCGCGGGGCCCGCCTCACAGGAGCTGCCGTTCACCCGCGCCCACCGGGTGCTGCGCCGTTACTCGGACCAGGGGCACATCCTCGGCGGCCGGCTCGTGGAGCGGGGCTTCGCGGCGGCCCTCGCGGAAGCGTTCGACGACCCGGCCGTGGCGTTCGTCCACGTCCGGGCCGTCGAGTACGGCTGCTTCTACTACGAGGTCAGGCGGGGCCGGCCCCTGGTCAGCCCTTGAGCTCCGCCGCCACCAGCTCCGCGATCTGCACCGCGTTCAGCGCGGCGCCCTTGCGGAGGTTGTCGCTGGAGACGAACAGGGCGAGGCCGTTCTCCACGGTCTCGTCCCGGCGGATGCGGCCGACGTAGGAGGGGTCCTGGCCGGCGGCCTGGAGCGGGGTGGGGACCTCCGCGAGAGCCACGCCGGGGGCGCCGCCGAGCAGCTCGCGGGCGCGCTCGACGCCGATCGGGCGGGCGAAGCGGGCGTTGATCTGCAGGGAGTGGCCGGTGAAGACCGGGACCCGGACGCAGGTGCCGGAGACCTTCAGCTCCGGGATCTCCAGGATCTTGCGGGACTCGTGGCGGAGCTTCTGCTCCTCGTCGGTCTCGTGCAGCCCGTCGTCGACGATCGAACCGGCCAGCGGCAGCACGTTGTACGCGATCGGCGCCACGTACTTGTGCGGCTCGGGGAACTCGGCCGCCGTGCCGTCGTGGGTGAGCTTCGGCGCGTCCTCGCCGACCTTCTTGACCTGCTCGAACAGCTCGTCCACGCCGGCCAGGCCGGAGCCGGAGACCGCCTGGTAGGTGGCGACGACCAGCGCTTCGAGGCCCGCCTCGGCGTGCAGCGGACGCAGCACCGGCATCGCGGCCATGGTGGTGCAGTTCGGGTTGGCGATGATGCCCTTGGGGCGGGACGCGATCGCGTGCGGGTTGACCTCGGAGACCACCAGCGGCACCTCGGGGTCGCGGCGCCACGCCGAGGAGTTGTCGATCACGACGGCACCCTGGGAGGCGACCTTCCCGGCCAGCGCCTTGGAGGTGGCGCCACCCGCGGAGAACAGCACGATGTCCAGGCCGGAGTAGTCCGCGGTGGCCGCGTCCTCCACCGTCACCCCGTCCAGGTCCTTGCCCGCGCTGCGGGCGGAGGCGAACAGGCGCAGCTCGGTGACCGGAAAGTTCCGCTCCTCAAGGATCCTGCGCATGACCGTGCCGACCTGTCCGGTGGCTCCGACGATTCCGACCCTCACGGCGACTCCCTTTCGTACATGCGTGCGCCCGTCCGGTGCGACCGGGGCTTTTCCCTGCGTTTCCATCATGCGGGCATTCCCGGCCCGCCTGTCCACCGCATTGCCCGGTGTCCCGGCGCGGGGGACCGCCACAGCGCCGGAGGCGACCGCCGTCCCTGCGGCCGCACCCGCGCCGGGGCGCAGGAATTGACCCGCCACGGCCCCGGCGCCGCAAGCTGTGCTGCCCCGCCCCTGCCCTTCGCCGCCCGCCCCACACCCGGTGTGACGTACGCCTCGCCCCGCCCGGTCCGCCGCCGCCGAACGTTTCCGCTCCCTGGGGCGTCGTAGGGGAAACGCGGCGAGGGGAGGGGTGGTCGTGCTGCGCGGAAGACTCCGGCGGGGGCCGGCCGGCGCCCAGGGGGACGACCCGCTGGACGCGGCCCAGGAGCGCCGGGTGCGGGCGGTGCTCGCGCTCGGCGGGGTGCCGCAGGCGGACCTGGCGGACGGGGTGCAGCAGGTCCGGCTGCGGCTGCTGGAGCGGGCCGCCGGCGGGCAGGAGGCGCCCCGCGACGTCTCGGCGTGGGCGGCGGTGGTCGCCTCCCGCCTCGCCGTGGACTGGCACCGGGCCAGGCGCCGCCAGGAACGCGTCGGGGAACGCCTCGCCGCGCTGCGCCCCGCCGACCACCCCTCCGGTGAGGAGACCAGCCTGCTCTCCCTCGCCGTCGCCCGGGGGCTGGACGCGCTGCCCGACGCCCAGCGCCAGGTCGTGGTGCTGCGGTTCTACGCCGACCTGCCGGTGCGCGGCATCGCGGAGGCGCTGGGCGTCCCCGAGGGCACGGTCAAGAGCAGGCTGCACACGGCGGTCCGGGCGCTCCGCGCCCGTCTGCACGAGGACGAGGTGGTGTGACGTGGCCGCCGAGCACGACGCGTACGAGGGTGCCGTCCCGGACGACGCGCTGATGGCCGCGATCCTGGGGGAGCCGCTGCCGCCGGGGTCGGCCGAGGCGGCGGACGTGGCGGTGCTGCGGGAGCAGGTCGGGCTGATCGGGCGGGTGCTGAGCGCGCCCCCCGGCCCACCGGAGCGGGCCCCGGCGGCGGCAGGCCGCGGCCGGCGGCGCCGGAACCGGGTGGTCCTCGGCGCGCTCGCCGTGACCTGCGCGGGCGCCTTCCTGTCCGGCGCGGCGTGGCTGGTGACGCAGGGCGGGACCGCGGGCAAGGGCGACTCCGCGGCGAGCGGCGTGGCGGACTCCGGCGGCAAGGCCGCCGCCCCCTTCGGCAGCCCCGGCTACCTGGCCTGCGCCCGGCTGGTCGCCGAGGGCACGGTCACCGAGGTCCGGCCGGCCTCCGGGGACGGGGGCCTGCGGATCACGGTGCGGATCACCCGGCCGTACGTGCCGCGGACGGCGTCCGGCGAGGTCACCTTCCTCACGGAGGAGGTCCCCGGCGCGGGCGACCGCGTGCTGTTCGGGCTCCCGGCGCACGGTGTCCGCCCGGACGCGCTCTTCCTCGGGGAGGCCGAGATCGCCCCGGAACGCGCCCGCGTCACCGCCGCCCTCCCGCAGGCCCGCACGCTCACCTGCGGGTAGCGAAGAGGGGGCGGACGCCGAAGCGCCCGCCCCCTGTTCACCTGCCGTACCGGACTACGGCACGACCTTCTCGATCGCCACGCTGCCGGTGCCCGCGACCGTGCCGCGCGCGTTGACGAGCTGGACCTGGCCGAAGAGCTCCCGGCCCTCCGGCGCGGCGGCCAGCGCCGTCACACTGCCGGTGACGGTGGCCGACTCGCCCGTGCCGAGCGACACCGGGGAGGCGTCCACGGTGACCGCGCCGAGGGTGGCCGCGAAGTACACGTCCCGGTAGTCGTACGCGGTGGAACCGGCCGGGACCGCGTAGCCGTAGACCTCGACGGTGTACGTGCCGGCCGCCGGGTCGGGCACCGAGACGGACTCCTCGGAGTCGCCGTCGGCGCTCTGGGCGACGGCGGTGCCGTCCGCGTCGTAGACCGTGAGGTCCAGGTCGGCGGAGGCGTCGGAGACGCCGCCGATGGCCACGTCGAGCGAGGTCGCGCCCTCGGGCACCTCGACCGTGGTGGTCTGCGTGGCGCCCTGGGCGATGGTGGGACGGGTGGTGAGGGAGGAGCCCAGCGGGCCGCCCTTCAGCGAGCCGCCGACGATCGGGGCGTGCCCGTTGGTCACCGTCCAGGAGGCGGTGACCGGGGTGCCGGCCCGGGCCTCCGGCACGGTCACGACCTCCGGGTCGAAGGTCGCGCCGAGGACGGAGACGTCGAGCGTGTACGGGTTGTCGAGCAGCGGCGAGGTGCGGCGCGACTCGACCTCGATCTCCCAGACGCCGGGCTGCGGGTCGGCGTACGAGCGCATGTCGGGCCGGCAGCCGTTGCCGTCGAGGTAGTTGTTGTAGCAGTACGGCGTGGAGGTCTCGTCGACCGGGACGCCGTACGGGTGGATGGCGATGAACCGGGTCTGGCTCTTGCCCTTCAGGCCGCCGATGGCGACCTCCAGGGTGTCGGCGCCCTCCGGGACGGTCACGAAGTACGAGGTGGTGCTGTTGCGCTGCACCGAACCGGACGCCGAGTAGGTGTACTCCTGCGGCGCCGCGAGCGGGGCCGAGACCACGACCGTGGACATGACCTGCTGGTCGGTGCCCTCGGTGCGCGGGTCGTCGACCTCCAGGATGGCGCTCTTCAGCCCGGCCGACCGCGGCGCGGCCTGCACCTTGACGGTGACCGGCTGGTTCAGCGGCAGCCTCACCGAGTCGGAGCCGAGGAGGCGGAAGGTGTTCCCGGCGTTGTTGGCGAAGCCCAGCTCGTGCCGGATCGCCTTGTCGGCACCGGAGGTGCGGGTCAGGGTGATCTCGTACGTCTTCTTCTGCCCGGCCTTCAGGCCGCCCTCGCGGTCGTAGAGGCCGGTGCCGAAGCCCGGGGTCTCCAGGGCGTAGTCGATCGCGGTGTCGACCGGGGCCTTGACCGTGTAGGTGTGCGCGGTGGCGCCCTCGCGGATGGACTTCCAGGCGTCGACGACGTCGATCAGGCCCGCGCCCTCCTCGTACGCCTGCACACCCTTGATGTGCTGGGCGGTCGAGGTCAGCGCGGTGCGCAGGGTCGCCGGGGTGAGGTCGACGTGCTTCTGCTTCGCGGCGGACAGCAGCAGCGCCGAGGCGCCCGCGGCCTGCGGGGAGGCCATCGAGGTGCCCTGGAGCATGCCGTAGCCGGCGGGGAGCGAGTAGCCCGCCTCGGCGACCGGGGCGCCCGGCAGCCAGGTCTGGATGGAGTTGATCGCCGCGCCCGGCGCGGTCAGCGTCGGCGCGAAGCCGCCGTCCTCACGCGGGCCGCGCGAGGAGAACGGCATCATGGCGTACTTCTTCTCCACCGCCGAGCCGTAGTTGACCGCCCAGGTCTCCTTGGAGATGGACGCGCCCACCGCGATGACCTTGTCGGCCAGGCCGGGGTCGCCGATGGTGTTGGCGCCGGGGCCGTCGTTGCCGGCCGAGATGACGAGCTGGACGCCGTACTCGTCGATGAGGCGGGTGTACAGCTCCGCGCGGGCGTTGTTGCCGTCGTTGAGGGTCGGCAGGCCGCCGATCGACATGTTGACGATGTCGACGCCGCGGTTGACGACGAGGTCGATCATGCCCTCGGTGAGCGCGACGTTGGTGCAGCCGCCGGTCCAGGTGCAGGCGCGCGAGGAGACGATCTGCGCACCGGGGGCGGCGCCGTCCATCTGCCCGCCGAACAGGCCGTTGGCGGCGGTGATGCCCGCGACGTGGGTGCCGTGCTCGGACTCGATGACGCCGATGTTGACGAAGTCGGCCTTCGCGCCCGCGTTGTTGTAGACGACGTCCTTGCGGATCTCCACGACGAACGGCTGCCGCTCGGCGACGTCCGTCGCCGGGTCGTCGGTGCCGAAGTACCCGACCTGGTGGCCGTCCTTGTACGGCTTCAGCACGGTGTCGTCGGCGAAGTCGTGGTTGTTGTTCAGGTCGACGCGGACCGTGCCGGCCGTCGCGTCGTACAGGACGCCCCAGGAGTCGGTGGTGTCGCCGTCCCGGTTGGCGTCGCCGGCCGCGTCGCCGCCGGCGGTGTACGACTCCAGGAAGGTGCTGACCTTGTACGAGCCCGCCGGGGCGGTCCAGGTCTGCCCGCCGTAGGTGAACGCGGGGCCGGAGACCGAGGCCGTCATCGGCCGCCAGGTCCGGTCCCCGTCGACCACCGGGTCGGTCGCGGTGACCCAGTCGACGATCTTCCGCTGCCCGGTGGTGGTCTTTTGGAGCGCCGGGTGGGACAGGTCCACGCCCGAGTCCAGGATGCCGATGGTGATGCCGCGGCCGTCCGCCTTCGGGTTCTGCTTCACGAAGTCGACGGCGCCCGTCTCGAAGGACGGGTTGTACGGGTTCTTCGCCGGGGTGTTCTTCCCGGGGGCCTTGGCGGTGGCCGTCGCCGTCCTGCCGCCCGCCCCCTTCGCGGTGTCCGCGCTCGGCGTCGGGTCGTCCAGCGCGATCTCCTCGCGTAGATCGATGCCGTGGACGGAGGAGAGCTTCGCGGCGGCGGCGATGGCCGCGTCCGCCTTGGCGGTGGGGACGGTGGCGCGGACGTACCCGAGCTTGTCGTAGGTGCGGCCGACCGTGCCGCCCTCGACCGCGTCCAGCTTCTTCGCGACCTCGGCGGTGTCGCCGGGCGCGGTGGCGACCATCATCGTGACGGTCTTCTCGCCGTCGGCCCTGGCCTCGGTGAGCCGTTCGGCGTCGTCCGGGCCGAGCTTGTCGTCGGCGGACTTCACGGACGGGTCGGCGGCCGGCGCGGTGGCCGCCGGGCCGTCGGCGGCGAAGGCCAGCGGTATCGGCCCGGCCGCGGCGAGCGCGGCGACGAGACCGGCGGCCACGGCGACGCGGGCCGCGCGTCTGCCACCCGGTATCGGGTCGCGCTGGGGGGTGTGGGTCATCGGCATCCCTTGCAGGTATCGGCATCCCTCGTGGACGGGGGGCACTGCGGGCAGAGGTACGACCGGGGCCGCTCTGCCCTGATCGTCTTCGTCCGGAATGCGACCCCGGACGACCGCTCAGCTTTACGTAAGGGGTCGATGTTTGGGGAGAGTTGACCGGGGCGGTTCGGTGCCATGGCGTACTTCCGCCATGCGCCACCGGGGACAGAAGGGGCGGGACATGACAATTCCGTGAGTTCCCCTGCCGGCCGGGCGCCCGGCGGGCTAGCGTCGCGCCCGTGCGACGGACCCTGCGGGTGGCGGCCTACGCCCTGTGTGTGCGGGACGGCCGGGTGCTGCTGGCCCGGATGCCGGGGCGGCGCGGCGGGCCGCCCGAGTGGGTGCTGCCCGGCGGCGGCGTGGAGCACGGCGAGGACCCCTGCGACGCGGTCGTGCGGGAGCTGGCCGAGGAGACCGGCTACCGCGTCGAGGTGACGGCCCTGCTCGGCGTGGACTCGCTCCGCGCCACCCTGCCCCGGCGGTTCGGCCGCGCCGTCGACCACCACGCCGTACGGCTCCTCTACGCGGGCCGGGTCGTCGCCGGCGACCTGCGCCCCGAGACCGGCGGCTCCACCGACCTCGCCGCCTGGCACCCCCTCGACGCCGTCCCGTCCCTGGTGCGCGTCCCGCTCGTCGACACCGGGCTGCGGCTGTGGCGGGAGCGGCCGGCGACGGGCCGGGCGGGAGCGGAGCAGGGGCGGGACCCGGGGTCCGCGGCGCCCTGCCCCGAGAGGTGAACGCCCGGCGACGGACGGCCGGACGGGCGCCGAGGAGTTGCGAACGCGCAGGTGGGCGCGTGATCCACGTACCGCGATCTGCGTTGCGCGTTGCCGCCGCGTTCACGCACAGGCCATTCCCGGTGCCGAGCATCCGGTACGAGCGGACGTTCGCGGTTGCGACCGTCCGCGGACACCGCCGACGCGTTCGCACCCGGGGAGAAGCGCATGCCGCGCACACGCTCACGTACCGGCCAGACGCCGGGCGTCCACCGCCGCTCCGTCCTCGCCGCCGCCACGGCCGTGGCCGTCGCCGGGGGCACCGGATACGCCCTGCGGCCCGACGAGGCCGGGGCCGCCACCGACGCCGCCGCCACCGAACGGGCCGCGTCCCTCGCCTCCTCCCGGCCGGCCCCCGCCGCGCCCCTCGCCCCCTACACCCGCGGCACCACCCTCGACTCCCTCGCCACCCCGCGCGGCACCGCCGGCTACCGGCGCCTCGCCGACGGCCCCGGCTGGCGGCGTGTGGTCCGCACCGCCCTCGCCCCGGCCAGGGCCGGCCGGGCCGGGCGCCGCACCGCCCTCGCCGCCTTCGTCCAGCTCACCGACCTGCACCTGATCGACACCCAGCACCCGCTGCGCCTGGAGTACCTGCGCGCCACCGACGCGCACGCCTGGCGACCCCAGGAGGCGCTGACCGTGCAGGGCGCGATCGCCATGGTGGAGCGGATCAACGCGCTGCGCGGTGCCCCCGTCACCGGCTCCCCGCTGCACTTCGCCATGACCACCGGCGACAACACCGACAACAACTCCCGCACCGAGCTGGAGTGGTTTCTGACGGTGATGAGCGGCGGCCGGGTCACCCCGAACTCCGGCGACCCCCGGCACTACGAGGGCGTCCAGAACAGCGGCCTCACCCAGTACTGGCAGCCCGACGCGGCCGTCCGCGACGCCGACAAGAGGCTCGGCTTCCCGCACCTGGACGGCTTCCTCGCCGCCGCCACCCGGGAGGCCCGCAGCCCCGGCCTCGACCTGCCCTGGTACTCCACCGTCGGCAACCACGACGCCATGCCGCTCGGCTGCTTCGCCGGCCACGGCGACTCCTACCTCACGGAACTCGCCGTCGGCGGACGCAAGCTGATGGAGCTGTCCGCCGCCGAGGCCAAGGCGCTCCAGACCGCGCTGCGGGCGGCCGACGACCCCGAGGGCGCCCGGTACCGCGAGTTCCTCAAGGCCCACACCCGTGCCATGCGCCCGGTCACCCCGGACGAGAAACGCGCCCCCTTCACCCCGGCCGACTACCTCAAGGCCCACCTCGACCCGGCCCACCTCGGCCCCGGCCCGGCCGGCCACGGCTACTCCGCGGCCAACGCCGACGCGGGCACCCAGTACTACGGCTTCCGTGTCTCCGACGACGTGATCGGCATCAGCCTGGACACCACCGACCCCGGCGGCCACTACCAGGGCTCGATCGGCGCGGCCCAGCTGCGCTGGCTGGAGCGGACGCTGACCCGGAACGCGGACTCCTGGGCCGTCCTCTTCAGCCACCACACCAGCACCAGCATGGACAACACCCGCCCCGACCCGGCCCGCCCCGACGACACCCGCCACACCGGCGCCGACCTCCTCGCCCTCCTCGGCCGCCACCGCAACGTCCTCGCCTGGGTCAACGGCCACGTCCACCGCAACGTCATCACCCCGCACACCGGTGCCGACGGCGGTTCCTTCTGGGAGATCTCCACCGCCTCCCACGTCGACCATCCCCAGCTCGCCCGGATCATCGAGCTGACCGACAACAAGGACGGCACGCTGTCCCTGTTCACCACCCTGGTGGAGTCCGCGGCCCCGGCCCGCACCGACTTCACCGACCTGTCCCAGACCGGCCTGGCGGCCCTCTACCGCGAGCTGTCCCTCAACGCCCCCGGCGCGAGCACGGTCCTCGGCGGCGGACCGGCGGACCGCAACACCGAGTTGCTGCTCAGGAAGGGCTGAGCTTCCTGTCGCATAACAACCGTTGTCCTGTCAGAAGGCCACGTGTTCCACTAATCTCCATGCACCACATCGGTCACCCGCTTCCGGGCGGGCGGGCGTCCACGGGGGAGATGCGTGTATGAGGACCTGGGTTTCGAGAAACTCCTCGACGCGGACGGCTTCTTCGCGCGTCTGTTAGGGCGCTCGCCGTCGGGCGCCGACCGCAAGCCGCTGTACGGACCCGACCTGCCCGTGGTGCTGCTCACCGGCGGCCCGGGGATGGGCAAGGGGCGGCTGCTGCGGGCGGTGCGGGACCGGTTCGCCCGTCAGGTGCCGGTGATCGGCCTGGACTGCGCCTCGGCGGTGTACGCGGACCGGGCCGGTCCGGAACCCGGTGCCCGCTCGGCGGTGACCGAGGCCCTGGTCGAGGCCGCGCTGCTGCTGCACACCTGGCGGGGCACGGGCGGCGGATTCACCTTCCCCCGGCTCTTCGCGGGCCTGGCGGTGATCTCGACCGGCGTCGCGGGCGGCACCGGCGAGGCGATCAGGACCGAGGTCGAGCGGTACGAGGAACTGATCCAGCAGCCCCGTCTGCGCGGGCTGGGGGCACGCGACTTCTGGCGCGGCGCGCTCCTGGGGGCCGTACGGAAAATGCTGGAGGTCCTGGCCGGACAGACATTCGGCCCGTACGGGGCCGCCGCGCTCACCGCACTGCTCGACGCCCTCTTCGAGCGCGTGACGCCCCGGGCCGAGGCGGAACTGACCCGCATCTACGGCGACTACCCCGGCGCGGCCGGCCAGCCCAAGCACGGGCTGCGCAGGCTCGCCGCCGACTTCCGGGCCGGCGGCGAACGGCGGGCGGACGCGGAGCGCTTCCTGTTCCGGGCGCTGCGCGAGGACCTGGAGGCGGCGTACCGCGGGCTGGGCGGCTGGCTGGGCCGGGTCGGCCGCCCGGGACTGCTGCTGGACCACGCCGACCAGCCGCTGGGCGAGCGGCTGCTGCGCGCCGTCCTCGTCGACCGCCGGGCCGGGCAGCGCGACCGCGTGGTGATCGTGGGCACCGCGCGCCGGGCGGACGGCGGCGACTTCCTGCACGGAGGTCTGCCACCGAGACCGGTGGCGGCGTTCCGGCCCGTCGACGGGGTGCCGGCCACCTGGTCCCGCCGCGCCGACCCGGAGAAGGACCGGGGCCCGCTGTCCGCCGGGGTGCTCATGCTGCGGATGCCGTTCCTCACCGGCGACGGGCTCCGCCGGGCGACCGAGCGCATCCAGCTGGACGCCGAGAAGGAGGGCGGTGCGCACCGCCGCCGGATCACCGCCGCCGTGGCCCAGCTGAGCGGCGGACGGCCGCACACGGTGATCCGGCTGGCCACCGCCGCCGCCGACCACCCGATGGAGCCGGACGACAACGACCGGGCCATCCTGGACGCCAGGCTGCACCACCCGGACGGCGCCGCCGAGCGGCCGGTGGCGGACGTACTGCTCCAGGAACTCGTCCTCGACCAGTTGCCGGTGCGGCTCGCGGACGAGCACCACGACCAGTGGCTGGACCTCCTCACCCATCTGTCGGTGGCACACGACCCGGCGTGCGCGGACGTCCTGCTGCGCCACCACCAGGCGGGCCGCGTCCTGAGGCTGACCGCCCACGAGGTGGCCCGGCTGCTCCACGACACCGGGTGGCCCGCCTGCGAACGGCACTTCATCGGGGACTTCGGCCTGCGCCAACTGCTGGTGCACCGGCTGTACAACCTGGAGCGGGACGGCGGCGCCTGGTACGCCGACCATCATCTGCTGCGCGACCACTACGCCCTGAGCGAGCCGGGCGGCGGCGCGTTCCACTCGGCGGCCACCCACCGGATGAACCACCACCTCGTCTCCGGCGGCGTCGACGACGTGGTCCGCCACCTCGCCGCCACCCTCCCCGGCCGCCCCCGCCCGTGGTGCGAGGAACTGCTGGAGACCGCCCAGGCGCCGTACCCGGGCGGGGCGGACGAGCGCCGCAGGCGCGCCCAGGGGCTGGTACCCGTCGACGGACCGCCGCTGCGCCGCACCGTAGACCAACTGCTGCACGCCGTATGGCTCTGCGAAGAGCGCACCAGGCCGACCGGGAGTGACATGGCCCGCACACTGGAGCAGTTGCTGAGACAGCTGTCGATCATGGACTTCGACGGTGCCGGCGTGCTCGGCCCGATCGCCACCGAGTGGAGCCGGCTGGTCGCCAACGAACGGCCGCTGCTCCACTGCGACTGCACCGATCAGCTCGGCCGGAGGGGGTGACGGGATGCCCAACTGGATACCCGGATGGCACAGACTGCCCAGGTGGGGAAAGATCCTCTACGCGCTGGCGGGCGTGGCGGTGCTCGTGGCCGCCGGCCTGTACGGCGTCCCGGCCCTCCAGCGGCCGGACACCTGCCACGACGGCGTCGAGAAGATCGGCGACGAGTGCGTCGGCGTCGACGGCGCGGGCTACGACTTCGGCACCTCGGAGATCAGCGCGGTGGCCGGGGCCATCGCCGAGGAGAACAACAGGATCGCGGACCAGCCCCACGTCACCGTGGCGATGATGCTGCCGCTCCAGTCGGACACGGCCGGACTGCGACAGCAGATGCGCAGCGACCTCCAGGGCGCGTACCTGGGACAGGTGCGGGCCAACTCGGTCGAGGGCCGGGACCCCAAGATCCGGCTGGTACTGGCCAACCCCGGGCGGAACTACGCCCACCAGGACAAGGTCGTGAGCACGCTGATCGGCATGGCCCGCTCCGGCGAGGACAGGCTGCGGGCCGTCACGGGCTTCAACCTCTCCCTCGACGCGACGAGGGACGCCGTGCAGCGCCTGACGCGGAACAAGATCCCGGTGCTCGCCTCCCGGATCAGCGGAGACGGCATCGCGAACGTCGACGGGAAGGAGAAGCGCTTCCCCGGACTCGCCCGGATCATCCCCACCAACGGTGACGCGGCCAGGGCCCTGGCCCACTTCAACGGCGGACGGGTCCGGGAGGACGCCCGGACGGTGCTGGTCTACGACGAGCGTACGGACGCCTATGTCGAGTCGCTGGCGCGCGCGTTCCGGGGGATCGAGGAGACGGGGCCGGCCGGGCCCGCGGACCTGGAGTTCACCTCGCAGGGGATCGACAAGCTGGCCGGGACCGGTGACGATTTCCTGACCATCGGCAACAACATCTGCGGCTCCGACGCCGACACCGTCTACTTCGCGGGACGCGCGGCGCACCTGAAGGCGTTCGCGCTCGCGCTCGCCGACCAGACCTGCCACGACCGGCACTTCACCCTGGTCAGCGGCTCCGACGCCGCGTCGCTGGCACAGAACATGTCCGAGAAGGACTGGGCGCGGCTGCGCGGCGAGGACGGCGAGGCCAAGGTGACGGTCCAGTACGCCGCCCCCGCGCACCCGGCCGCCTGGGAGACGGAACTGGCCGCCTGGACGAAGCGGTGGAAGGCGGCCCACCACCGTGAGCCCGCCCCGGCCGAACTCCCCCAGTACCTCGCGGAGCCCAAGGCGGCCCTGGACGCCCTCGACGACCTGATCCGGAGCACGGGCACCAAGCTCGGTTCCGTCCCGGAACTGGACAACTCCCGCACGATGCTCGTGTACGACGGCCTGGTCACCATCGGCACGGCCCTGCACACGGTGCTGATCGACGACGCCGGTCAGGTGCCCGGCCTCGACGACGTCCGCAACGAGTGGTCGAAACTCCAGTCGGTGCACCGGGTGGCGGGCACCAGTGGCCTGATCTGCCTGACCACCGGCGGCAACCCGTACGACAAACCCATCGCGGTCGTCGAACTGAACCCGGGCCGGAGCGGCGAGGGAACCCTGGACTTCGTCGGCCTGGGCTGGCCCACCGGCAAGCCACAGCCGAAGAACTGCGTGATCCCGAGCGCCCGGTGATCAGCGCGCGGCGGTTGCTGCTCCGCCGGTCCGGGCCCAGCCGAGGAAGGGCTGCCAGGCGCCGGGGGAGAGGAACAGGGCGGGACCGGTGTCGTGCTTGGAGTCGCGGAGGGCTATGGCGGAGGGGAGGAGCGCCGCCTCCACACAGTTCTGGCCCGGGTCACTGTGGGAGGACTTGAACCAGGCGAGTTCGAGTGCGGTCATCAGTCACAACTCTCGTTCTAGTCGGCGGAGGAACTCGGGGGTGTCCTCGGGAGGCAGTGCTGATGCTGCCATGGCGTCGAACCGGCGGTGGAACCGGTCGACTTCACGTGGCTTGTCCGAGGTGGACACCGAACCCCACGCGCTGTCCGCCTGCACGCGGGGCGGAAGGGCCGGGCCGAAGTCCAGGATCGCGAAGTCGTTGGTCGACCGGTAGCTCCGGCGGAACGGCAGCACCTGGACGGTGACGTGGTCCCAGCCCGCCAGTTCCTCGATGCGCGCGTACTGCTCGCGCATCACCTCGGCGCCCCCGACCGGATAGCGCAGCGCCGCTTCACCGAGGATGACGTGCAGCTTGACGGGATTCTCACGGGTGAGCACCTCCTGGCGCTTCATCCGCAGTTCCACGCTGCTCCGGATGAACTCCGACGTGTACTCCTCGATCGGTTTGTGCGACTCGTGGGTGGCGAGTGCGTAGGCCTCGGTCTGGAGGAGGCCGTAGACGACTGTCGGGTGGTACGCCTTCATGGACCGGGCCTCCGGTTCGAGTCCGACGAACCCCGGCAACCCGGCGGGCATGAGACCCCGGTACTGGGTGAGCCAGTCCTGCTGGTTGGACTCCCGGTTGAGACTGATCAGCGACTCGACGACCTCCTCGTCGTCCACGCCGTACTTGTCCAGCAGCTTGCGGAGGTCGCCCACGTTGCGGAAGTTCAGAGAACCCGACTCGATCCGTTGCAGGGATGCCTCGGAGATCCGCAGTCCCACGACCGCCTGTCTGCGGGTGAGGCCTCCGCCCCGTTCGCCCCGGCCGCAGTTCTCACGCAACTGACGAAGCTGAAGACCCAGTTCGAGTCGCTGCGCCGTCCTCCCGCGTTTGGCTGCCATGCGCCACCTCTCCATACTCCGGCACGCTGGGTGCGTTGTCGTGTGCAGAGTGTGACATCCGGTCTGCGTTGCGCGCAGTCGATTGCGCAGAACTGGGCATAGTCCACTTCCTATGCGACTGATTAATCAGGCGGGATTCGATTGATGTCCAGTCACGAGGCCCGTCACCGTGGGGGAACAGCACAAGCCCGGAAGGGGACCCCATGTACGACCACCCTCAACCCCCCACCCTCCTCACCCACGAATGGTCCATGGGCTACCCCATGACCTCCCGCAGCGTCGGCCTGGCCCGCCTCCACGTCCGGCGTCGGCTGATGATGTGGGCGTGGGCCGGAGACGTGGACGACGCCGTGCTCGTCGTCTCGGAGCTGGTCGCCAACGCCGTCCGGCACGGGCGGCTGCCGGGGCACGAGGTGTGGCTGCGGCTGGCGGTACCGGAGGACGGCGCGCTGGTCGTCGACGTGTCGGACCCGGTGCGGGCGTTCCCCGAGGTACGGGAGGCCCCTGAGGGCGAGGGCGGGCGCGGTCTGCTGGTCGTGGCCGGGCTGGCCGCGGAGCTGGAGTGGTTCCTGCGGGCGGACGTCGGCAAGACGGTACGGGCGCGGCTGGGCGGCGGTCAGGAATGAGGCCCGACGGAGCGGTCAGCCGGAGGCAGGCGGCAACGGGGCGTCCACGAGGGGAAACGGGGGGAAGAGGTCGGACATGGTCGCCAGCGCGGCCAGAGCCCCGGGCCGGCCTTTCGTGAAGCCGTGGTCGGGCAGGGCCGGGAGCCGGTCACGGACTGCCCGCGCGTCCCGTTCCGTCTCGTCGCGCCAGATGTCCCGCCCGGTGGCCGCCGAGAGCCGGCGCAGGGCGTAGAGGCGGCCGGCGTATCCGCAGCACAGGTCCAAGCCGCGTGGTTCCGCGTCCAGGGCGACGCGCATGGCGTCATCGGCGGCTTGCAGGAAGTCCGGCCGCTCCAGCGTCTGGGCCGCGGCCAGGAACAGCAGGCACAGTCCGGACGCACCGTTGCACCAGCTCGCCTCCCAGCCCGGACGGCACCATCTGCCGAGCGGCCCGGGCCGGCCTTCCAGGCGTTCGCGCACCGCGTGCCGGACCGCTTGCAGAGGCTCGTCCAGGAGACCTGGGGCAGCGGTGGTCCGACCCGTCGCGGCCTGCCAGGCGAGGAGGGCCAGCAGCCATCCCGCGGCACCATGGGCCAGACCGGGACCGGCCGCCGAGTCGGCGTCGGCCACCGCCCGGCCCAGTCGTCCTGCCACACGGTCACCCGCCTCCCTGAGGGACGGGACCTCGTCATCGGGCATCGCGTCCAGTACGTGGGCGTCCATGAGGAGGCAGGAGGCCGCACCATGGGTGAGATCGAGCGGTGAGTGCGGCGTCAGGTGCCGGCCGTGCTCCGCCAGATAGGCCCGTGCGGCCGCGGCGCGGGCGACCCGGTCGTCGAACGCGCGGGAGACGTCGACCGCGCATCCCAGAACGCCCAGCGTGCCGTGCCAGGCGCCCCCGCTGCCCCGTGTCCCCGTCTCCCGGACGGGTGACGTCGGTGCGGTCCTCATCGTTCCGTCGCCGGCCAGGGCCTTGTCCGTCCACAGGACCGACGATGCCAGAAGCGTCGGGTCGTCCGTCAGGCAACTCATGTACCACAGCGTGCTCGCGGTTCCCGCGCAGCCCGACGCCATGGCGGGTGGGACGCTCTGCGAGGACGCGGAGGGGGAAAGGTAGGCCTGGAGATGTTCACGACCGCGGTGGCGCAGTCTCCCGGTCCGTTCTCCGATGCGTCTGCTCCCACGGTCCGTCGCTTCGGTCAGGGCCGCACTGAACTCCGCGAGGTCCGGCCACCGTTCGTCCGGTTGCCGACGCAGCCCGCGCTCCAGGACCAGGAGGGTCTCCCGCAGCGCGGGGTCGAATTCCTCGGCACTGTGTCTCCGGAGGGTCCCGTCGGCCAGGGACTCCAGCAGTTCCCGCTCCGTGTGCACGAAGGGATAGTGGTGGGTCCCCGTGATGAGGAAGTAGAGGAGGGCGGCCATGCTGTACTGCTCGCCGGCGGGCGAGTTCAGGACCTCTCCGGAGCCGGTGATCCGTGCCCGCGCCCACTGGGGGTCCATGAGGCGGGGTACGCCGTGGCGGACCGATGGAGCGTCGGCGGGGCAGGCGTAGGGGAAGTCGATCGCCCAGACGACGTCATCGGGTCCCAGGAGGTAGTTGCCTCCGTGCACATCTCCGTGCAACATCCCGGCTGCGTGGATGGCGGACAGGGCGCCGGCCGTCCGCGCACAGGTCTTGAGCAGACGGGGCATGTCGGCGCGGCGCATCGTTTGCGCCGCGTGATCCACTCGCCGGCCGCGAATGTGCTGCATGACGAGAAGCGGCCGCCGTTGCCGGTCACGGGTGAAGGCCACCAGTTCCGGTACGGTGACGCCCCGGCCGCGAAGGGTTCGGAGCACGGCCGCCTCATGCCGCAGAGGACAGCGCGCGCCAGTGTCACCGGGCGTCCGGCCGAGCTTGCAGACGACCAGCTCTCCGGAGGCGTCGCCGGCCGTGTACACGTCGCTGTCCTCGTAGGACTGAAGGCAGTCCACCACCTTCCATCGCCCGAGATCCTCCCCTGCCTGGTGGATGGGCCCGTGGTCCGGGTCGTCGGCGGATGTCAGGAGACCGAGATGGCGAAGGCGCACGAGTGCCGGGTAGCACTCGTCGAGGACGCGTTCGGGAGAGGTGCCGGTGTGCCGCGCGTGGCGGATCACCGCCGTGACGACGGGCGTGGGGTCGTGGAACTCGGCGATGAGCCGCAGCACGGCGCTGTTGACGAACGTGGCGTTGAGACGGCTGGACCGGCGGCCCAGCACGGCCCCGCCGGTATCGAAGTCACCGCCCAGGGAGTCGCGTACGGTGGCAGGGAGGTCACGAGCCGGAACGACGGACAGGTCCTCAGGGACGACGAGTGGCGTGTCTGTGATCATCATCGGCCCCTGTCCGTCCAGGTCCAGTCATCGGTGTTCAGGCCGGCGAGACGGAGCCGCTCCAGTACGGCGGCGACGCGCTCCTGCGGGGAGGCGTGACCTGTCGCGGCGAGCGTCTCCGCGGCGAGCCGGCACACATGAAGGCGCCAGCTGGCACGCTCGTGCCAGGCGGGCCGTCCTCTCCAGTCCGGAGGATCGGTGGCCCGCGTGACCAGAGGGCCGGCGGCGGTGGCGGCGGTGAACGGCAGGGGTTGCACCTCCACCGGCCCTGCCGCGGCGGCGACATCGGCCGCCACCTGGTCGGCGGCGCCGGTATCCGACAGGTACAGCACGAACTTGTCCGGTCGCAGGACGGAGGCGAGATCGAAGCCGAGCTTGAACCCGCTCACGGAGGGACGGGCCAGTACCGGCACGATCTGCCGCAGGACGGCCGGCAGTTCTTCCGGAACGCAGCACACGTACAGCTTCGTGCTCGGATGCGGCGAGGACTTCTTCCCCCACCGCCGCCACACCCAGGTGTCAGGGGTGCGCGGGAGGCGCCCGTACCCGGCTTCCTCAAGTCCCAGGAGACCCAACCCAAGCCACCCTTCCACCGCCTGTTCGTCGGGCAGCCGCGAGGACCAGCGAGCGGACACCGGGCGCCGTCCGTAGAAGTACAGGCGACGGGTCAGGTCCTCGGGGGTGGCGGGTGGGAAGGCCGCCGCCCACCAGAGAGCGGACAGGCTCACCGAGGAGTCGTCGGCGGCCTGACGCGTGCACACCTCGGGTGGACGACCGGGCGGGACCGCGCGGATCAGCCCTTCCAGTTCCAGAATCCGGAGCAGGCTCTCATCGAGTTCCACCTCGTCCGTGCGGACTTCGCCCCTGCGGGCCATGTCGCCCACGGCCTCGGCGACGCCAGCGGGCAGAATCCTGACGCGAGCCGGGGACTCATCGGAGATCAACACGCCGCCGTCGGCGGGAATCCGCAGGCCGGCACAGTCCGCGTGCTCCTTCGCCTCATCACCGGGGGCGTACGACCATGTCGGCGTCAGTCCGATTCGCTGCCGGGCACCCACGGAGCCGGGTCCTTCACCCTCGGCGTGACCGGACCACTTGGTCCACTTCGTTCAGAGCCGCTTTGAGCGACTCCTTGAGGACGCTCAACTCCACCTCCGGGATCGGGGCTTCCATCAGGGCCGAGGTGCAGCTACAGGTACAACTACAGGTACAACTGCACGTGCAGCCGCACCCGGGGCCACCGGAGCTGTCGTCGCTTCCGAGGACCTCGTCGAACGCCCCGGAAACGCGCCGGCCGCTCCGCACCACGCCGGGCGGGAGCAGCGTGTCCTCCACCCTCAGGGTCAGATTGTTGATCGTGTAGTCAGCCACAGCACTCATGCCTCCGTGACAGTGAGCACGGCGTGGCCCGAAAGCCCTACGGGCCGCGCCTCGTCCGAGCCGGGTGGGAGGGGGGACTGTCAGCGGGCACGCTTCTGTTGGGCGATCTGTTCGAGGTCCTCCAGCGCGGCCCTGAGCGACTCCCGCAGTACTGTCAGCTCCACATCCGGAATGTCCTGCCGTTGGAGTTCCTCCCCGTCGGTGAGGGAACCGCCGGAGGTGCTGGTGCATGTGCACGAACACGTACATGAGCACGTGCACCCACACCCTGCGGCGGCCTCCGCCACCACCCGGTTGTCGGCCGCCGCTCTCGCGTCCCCCAGGTACTTGCCCTGGCTGCGGACAACTCCTTGGGGAAGCGCCTGCTCCTCGACCCGGACCGTCAGATTGCTGATTCTGTAGTCGGCCATGACGATTGCATCTCTGTCTTCCACGCCGGCATGGCGTGCCTTCTCGATTGAGGTGGGTGCTCTTCGTCCGGGCGGAGCTCCTGGAACGTCCCGAAGACGTCCGCCGGCCGGTACACCCGGTACGTGACGGAGGCTTGCGCTCCCTGGTCACGCGGACGCGTGTGATGAGCTCATGCGGTGCGTCGTACAGCGGAGTGTCGGCTGTACGGCCGCTCGGGGCTCGTAATCCCCAGCCTAGTTGGGTGTTCCGGCGCTGTCCTGTCGAGCCGCTGCCCGGCGAGTGCCGTCCGTCGTCACCGCGGCAGCACGACGACGTACGAGGCCGGTTCCCGGTCGTTCGCCGCCATCAACGCCGTGCGGACGACCACCGCCTGGTGTTCCGGGCAGTCCCGGAGTTTGCGCGGCGTGAGGTGGACGACCGTGATGCCCAGCCCCTCCAGGCGTTCCCGCTGGGCCGCGTACCGGGCCCACAGCGCGTCGTCGTCCTGGCGGTGGGCGCGGGTGTCCAGCGCCACCGCCACCGCCTGCTCGGGCCAGTACGCGTCGAGGCCGCCGAGGGAGGGGCCGCCGGGCAGCCGCAGGTCGACGTTCCACACCGGCTCGGGCAGGCCGTACTCGCGCACCATCCGGTAGAGCCGCTCCTCCGCGAGGGCCCGCCCCTCGGCGACCAGCGACTCCACCGCGTCCACCACGTGCGGCCGGCTCAGCAGCCGCGCCCGCCGCAGCTCCCGTACCACCGCCGCCGGCTCGCAGTGCCCGCCGCGCACCGCCTCCGTCAGCAGCCGCCGCACCGGCCCGGGGTCGGTCAGGCCGGCCACGGCGTCGGCCAGGGCGCGGGCGACCGGGGCCACGGGCACGCCGGTGACGGTCCGGGCCCCCGGCAGCGCCGCCGTGCGGACGATCCGCGCGCAGCCGGCCGAGCGCAGCCGGCGCTGCCGGGGCACCAGGACGTCGATGACGTCCAGGGACGGCAGCGGGGGAGCGCCGGCGACGCCGTGCAGGGTCAGTGCGGCCAGACCCGTGATCATCGCCTCGGACCGGTCGGGCCCGGACCCGTCGCCCGGTCCGGGCTGGGCGGGGACGGCACCCGGGGCCCGCTCCCGCGCCGCGTACAGCAGCACGGCGTGCAGCCGCTCCTGGCTGGTCGGCGGGCCCGGCCGGAGCAGGACGACGCCGGGCAGGAGCTGCTGCCAGGGGCCGCCGGGCCGGCAGTGCTCGGCGGTCTCGGCGGCCGTCACGCCGTACGCGCGCAGCCGGGCCGAGGTGAGCAGCCGTTCCGGGCCGGTGACCAGGTCGTGCGGCGGGCGGGGGGAGAGCGGGGTGTCGTGCGTCATGACGGGGACGTTGCCCATGTCCGATCCGTCCGTTAACCACTGTTACAAGTCCGACACCAAACCTGGACAGAACAGCCCTGAAGGACGCGTGTTCGGATACCGGAAACCCCTGGCCCGCTCGGGTGGTGGCCAGGGGTCACGGGTTTGACCGTAACGATCACGGAACGCCAGATCGTTGGCCAGAGATAGGTGGCTACCCGGCCGCCGCGTCGCACGCCTGTCCGCGCAGCGCCCGCGCCAGGTCGTCCCGCGTCTCCAGCACCAGCCGCCGCAGCGCGGGCGCCGCCCCCTCGTGGGCGGCGAGCCAGGCGTCGGTCGCCGCCAGCGTGTCCGGCGAGTCCTGGAGCGCCGGGAACAGCCCCCGGACCACGTCCATGCCGATCTGGATGGACCGCTCGCCCCACACCCGCTCGATCGCGGCGAAGTACTTCTCCGCGTACGGCGCGATCAGCTCCCGCTGCGTGGGCTGCGCGAAGCCCGAGATCGTCGCCTCGACCAGGGCGTTGGACAGCGCGTCCGACTCCACCACCTGCGCCCACGCCTGCGCCTTGACCGCCGCCGACGGCCGGGCGGCCAGGCAGCGGACCTGGTGCCGCTTGCCGGAGGCGGTGTCGTCCCGGGTGAGTTCGGCGGCCAGCTCCTTCTCGCCGGCCACGCCGTGCACCGCGAGCGCCTCCAGGAAGGTCCAGCGCAGCTCCTGGTCGACGTCCAGCCCCGGTACGGCGTCGCCGTCGCCGTCCAGCAGCGCGGTCAGCAGCTCGAAGGCGGCCGGGCCGTCGGCCACGTGCGCGAAGAACCGCGCCCAGGCGAGCTGCCGCTCGCTGCCCGGCTCGGCGGCCGTCAGCCGCCGCCGGGCCCCCTCGGAGAGCCGCCGCCCGGCCTCGCCCCGCCGCTCGGGCGCGGTGTAGTGCACGGCCGCCGACTCCGCCCAGGCGTGCAGCATCTGGAGCACGCCGATGTCGGTCTCCCGCTCCCCGAACCGCAGCACCAGGTCGATGAAGTCCCGGGCCGGCAGCAGCGCGTCCCGGGTCATGTTCCACAGCGCCGACCAGCACAGCGCGCGGGCCAGCGGGTCGGTCATGTCACCGAGCGCGGCGCGCAGCGTGGCCAGCGAGGTCGCGTCGAAGCGGATCTTGCAGTACGTCAGGTCGTCGTCGTTGACCAGCACCAGCTCCGGCGCCTGCTCCCCGGCCAGCCCGGTGACGACCGTACGCGGCCCGTCCACGTCCGCCTCCGCCCGCGCGTACCGCTCCAGCGCGCCGCCCTCGCCACGGCGGTACAGCCCGATCGCCACCCGGTGCGGACGCAGTTCGGGGTGCGACTCGGCGGCCTCCTGCACCACCGCCAGCTCGTCGATCCGCCCGTCGGTGGTGAGCAGCACCTGCGGGGTGAGGGAGTTGACCCCGGCCGTCTGGAGCCAGGACCGCGCCCAGGCGGACATGTCCCGCCCGCTGGTCTCCTCCAGCACCGCCAGCAGGTCGCCGAGGCGCGTGTTGCCGTACGCGTGCCGCTTGAAGTAGCGCCGGGCACCCTCCAGGAACGCGTCCTGGCCGACGTACGCCACGAGCTGCTTGAGGACGGAGGCGCCCTTGGCGTACGTGATGCCGTCGAAGTTGAGCTTGGCGTCCTCCAGGTCGCGGATGTCGGCCGTGATCGGATGCGTGGAGGGGAGCTGGTCGGCGCGGTACGCCCAGGCCTTGCGGCGGTTGGCGAAGGTGATCCAGGCGTCCTTGAACCGGGTCGCGCCGACGTTGGCGAAGGCGCCCATGAAGTCCGCGAAGGACTCCTTCAGCCACAGGTCGTCCCACCACTCCATGGTGACCAGGTCGCCGAACCACATGTGCGCCATCTCGTGCAGGATCGTGTTGGCGCGGCCCTCGTACGACGACCGGGTCACCTTCCCGCGGAAGATGTACTCCTCGCGGAAGGTCACCAGGCCCGGGTTCTCCATCGCGCCGAGGTTGTACTCGGGCACGAACGCCTGGTCGTACTTGCCGAACGGGTACGGGTAATCGAAGTGGTCGTGGAAGAAGTCCAGGCCCTGCTTGGTGATCAGGAAGACGTCGTCGGCGTCGAAGTGCGGCGCCAGCCCCTTGCGGCACAGCGCGCCGAGCGGGACGCGCAGCCGCGTCCCGTCCGCGAGGGTCCGCTCGTAGGTGTCGGTCACATAGTGGTACGGCCCCGCGACCACGCAGGTGATGTACGTCGAGATCGGCTTCGTCTCCGCGAACCGCCACACCCCGTCGGCGCGCTCCCCGGCGCCGCCCGACCACACCGTCCACTCCTCGGGCGCCCGCACCTCGAAGCGGAACGGTGCCTTCAGGTCGGGCTGCTCGAAGTTGGCGAAGACCCGGCGCGCGTCGGCCGGCTCGTACTGCGTGTACAGGTAGACCTCGCCGTCCTCCGGGTCGACGAACCGGTGCAGGCCCTCGCCGGTGCGGGAGTACGCGCACCGGGCGTCGACCACCAGCTCGTTGTCGGCGGCCAGGTCCTCCAGGACGATCCGGGAGCCGTCGAACACCTCGCTCGGGTCGAGGTCGCGGCCGTTGAGGGACACGGCGGTCACGGCCGGCGCGATCAGGTCGGCGAAGCTGGACGCGCCCGGCTCGTTGCAGCGGAAGCGGATCGTGGTGACGGACCGGAAGGTGCGCGGCCCGTTCCCGTGGTGCTCGCCCACCGCCGAGCGGACGTCGAGGGACACCTCGTAGCCGTCGACGGAGAGCAGGGCGGCCCGCTCCCGGGCCTCGTCACGGGACAGATTCTCACCGGGCACGGGCGGCACTCCCTCGGATCGCAGGACGTGTGTTCAGGATGTGGACAGCACCGATCCTGCCATGTGCCCCTGACGGCGCCCAGCCGGGGAATGGCCGGTGCGGGCGGTGGTGTTCCATGGGGGGACCACCTGCCACGACGCGCCGCCCCGAGGAGAGACATGCCGGAGAAGACCCCCGTCGATTTCTGGTTCGACCCGCTGTGCCCCTGGGCCTGGATGACCTCCCGCTGGGTGCTGGAGGTGGAGAAGGTCCGGGACATCCAGGTGCGCTGGCACGTGATGAGCCTGGCCGTCCTCAACGAGGACAAGCTCGACGACCTCCCCGAGGAGTACCGCGAGATGCTCGCGACCAAGGCATGGGGCCCGGTCCGTGTCGTCATCGCCGCCCAGGAGGAGCACGGTCCCGAGGTCCTCGGCGACCTGTACACCGCGCTCGGCACCCGCTTCCACAACCAGGGCGAGGGCCCCACCAAGGAGGCGACCGCCGCCGCGCTGGAGGACGCCGGGCTGCCCCAGTCCCTCCTGGACCACTGGGACGACACCCCCTACGAGCCGCAGCTGCGCGCCTCCCACAAGGAGGGCATCGACAAGGTCGGCCAGGAGGTCGGCACCCCCGTCATCGCCGTCCCCGGCGCCGACGGCGAGCAGCTCGCCTTCTTCGGCCCGGTCGTCACCCCCGCCCCCAAGGGCGAGGAGGCGGCCCGCCTCTGGGACGGCACCCTCGCGGTCGCCTCCGTCCCCGGCTTCTACGAGATCAAGCGCACCCGCACCAAGGGGCCGGACTTCTCCAACCTCTAGGGAGGGCCTGTCGTCCGGATGACGCCGCGGACGCGGGGCCTGGCACGCGTACCTGCCGCGTTGTCGTCACTCGCCGACGCTCCGCGGCGGCTCCCTCCTCCGCCTCGCGTCCGCACGCACCAGGGCCCGCTCACCGGCGCGGGGAAGGCGCCGCCGATTTCCGCGACCTGATCCGACAGGCCCTGGGCACGCACGCCTCCAGGCACGCACAGCCCCCGCGGGCGGGCGCCGGTCAGGCCGGTGTCCGCCCGCGCACCCGCCGGCCGACCACCGCGGCGGCGGCCCGCGCCGCCTTCTCGGCCACCGCCCGCGAGGTGCCGCCCAGGTGCGGTGTGAGGATCACCCGGTCGGAGAGGCCCCGCAGCCGCGCCCCCGGCGGCAGCGGCTCCCGGGCGTGGCAGTCCAGCGCCGCCATCGCCACCCGCCCGCTCTCCAGCGCGTCGCCCAGCGCGTCCTCGTCCAGCAGCGTGCCCTGTGCCGTGTTCACGACCACCGCGCCGCGCGGCAGCAGGCCCAGCTCGCGGGCTCCGACCAGGACCGGTGCGCCGGGCGCCGGACGGGCGTGCAGGGTGAGGACCCGGGAGCGGGCCAGCAGGTCGTCCAGCCGGGACACCCGCAGCCCGTGGATCTCGCCGCGCGCCTCCGGGTCGTACACCATCACCTGCGCGCCGAACGCGCACAGTACCCGGGCCACCCGGCCGCCCACCGCCCCGTGCCCCACCACGCCGACGGGGAGGTCCTCCAGCTCCAGGCCGCCGTGTTCCCGGGCGTGCCGGGCCGCCGCCGTCCAGTCGCCGGCGAGGAGCAGCTCGTGGGCGCGCGGGATGCGGCGCAGCGCCGACAGCATCAGGCCGAGCGTGTACTCGGCGGTGGCGGCGGCCTCGCTGCCGGGCGTACGGCGGACCGTGACCCCGCGCCGCCCGGCCGCGGCCAGGTCGACGCCGGGCGGGCCGCCCCGGCAGACCACGACCAGCCGCAGCGCCGGGCAGGACGCCAGCACCCGGGCGGTGACCGGGGTGGTGCGGGTGATCAGGACCTCGGTGTCCGTCCCCAGCGCCCCGGACAGCTCGTCCTCGCCGGCCGACGTCAGTTCCCGCAGTTCCAGCGGGCGCCCGCGCAGTTCCTCGCCGACCGCCCGGGCGATCAGCGCCGCCGGGACGACCTCGTCACCGGCGGCCACGACACGTAACGGATCGCTCATCCTACGGACGGTGCGCGCGCCGCGGTCCGCCGTCAATCCCCGGAACCGGCCAGAGCGGCACCGGGAAGCGCACGGGAGACCCCCGCGAGTCACGTCCTCGCGGGGGTCCCCCTTCTGCCGCCCGCCGTCGTGAAGGGTGAGAAGACGATCACGAGGCGGGACGCATCACGGCGGCCCGGTCAGGGCGCCAGCAGCAGGACGTCCGCGCGCGACTTCGCCGCCGCGTACCGCCGGGCCACGTCCTGCCAGTCGACGACGGCCCACATGGCCTCGATGAAGTCGACCTTCTGGTTCTTGTACTGCAGGTAGAAGGCGTGCTCCCAGGCGTCGAAGACCAGGATCGGCACCGAGCCCTGGCCGACGTTGCCCTGGTGGTCGTAGACCTGCTCGACGATCAGCCGGCCGCTGAGCGGCTCATAGGCGAGGACGCCCCAGCCGGAGCCCTGGGTGGTCGCGGCGGCCTTGGTGAGCTGTGCCTTGAATCCGGCGAAGGAGCCGAAGGACCCGGTGATGGCGTCCGCCAGGTCACCCACCCCGTCGGCGGCCAGCGGCTCGCCGCCGCCGTCCTTCGGACCGGTCATGTTCTGCCAGTAGATCGAGTGCAGGATGTGCCCGGAGAGGTGGAAACCGAGGTTCTTCTCCAGGCCGTTGATCGAGCCCCACTGCTCCTTGTCGCGGGCCTCGGCGAGCTGCTCCAGGGTGTCGTTGGCGCCCTTCACATAGGCCGCGTGGTGCTTGTCGTGGTGCAGCTCGATGATCTCGGGACTGATCACCGGGGCCAGCGCGGAGTAGTCGTACGGCAGTTCCGGAAGCGTGTAGACGGGCATGGCGGATCGATCCCCTCCGACCTCTTATTGCACAAAGCTTGCAGGTGCACGCTAGCAGCAGAAAGGTCTCGGGGAGGCCGGGCGCGCGAAAACGGCCCCCGCGCGGAAATGTCCTCCACGCGGGGGCCGTCCGTACGGTGGTCAGTCCCGGACCCGCCGCCGCTGCCGGGCGTACCCGGCCGCCGCCAGCGCCGCCGTCATCGCGCCCGTCGCGTACAGCTGCACCCGGGTCTCCGGCTCCCGGGCCATCAGGACGAAGACCGCCGCCATGCCCGCCAGCGCCACCCAGGTCAGCACCGGGTACGCCCACATCCGCACCACCAGCCGCTCCGGCGCGGCCCGCTCCAGCTCCCGGCGCAGCCTCAGCTGTGACACGGCGATGAAGGCCCAGACGACCAGGATGACCGCGCCGGTCATGTTCAGCAGCCAGGAGAAGACGTCGTCGGGGCGCCAGTAGCTGAGCAGCACGCAGAAGAAGCCGAAGACCGAGGAGACCAGGACGGCGGTGCGCGGCACCCCGCCCGGCGCCCGCCCCAGCGCCTCGGGGCCCTGCCCGCGCTCCACCAGGGAGTAGGCGATCCGGGAGGAGCCGTAGATGTTGGCGTTCATCGCGCTCAGCAGGGCGACCAGGACGACGACGTTCATCAGCTGCCCGGCGCCCGGGATGCCCAGCTCGTCGAGGGCGGCGACGTACGGGCCCTTCTCGACGACCTCCTCGGAGTCCCACGGGACGAGGGTGACGACGACCGCCATCGAGCCGATGTAGAACACCGCGATCCGCCACATCGCGGTGCGCACCGCGCTCGCCACGCCCTTGACCGGGTCCTCCGACTCGGCGGCGGCGATGGTGACCGTCTCCAGGCCGCCGTAGGCGAAGACCGAGGCCAGCAGGCCGATGATCAGGCCGTCGCCACCGTGCGGGAGGAAGGGGGTGAGGTGCGAGCCGCCCGGGGAGTCGGTGCCGGGCAGGACGCCCGCGATCGCCAGCACGCCCAGGACGAGGAACAGGGTGATCGCGCCCACCTTCAGCGCGGCGAACCAGAACTCGAACTCGCCGAAGTTCTTCACGGCGGCCAGGTTGGCGCCGCAGAACACCACCATGAACAGCGCCACCCACGCCCACTCGGGGGTGCCCGGCAGCCAGCCGCTCACGATCCGCGCGGCGCCGATGCCCTCCAGGCCCACGGCCGAGCAGAGCAGCACCCAGAACGCCCAGCCCGCGGTGAACCCGGCCCACGGGCCGATCGCCCGCTCGGCGTGCGCCGAGAAGGAACCCGACGAGGGATACGCGGCGGACATCTCGCCCAGCATCCGCATCACCAGCATCACCAGCACGCCGGAGAGGGCGTAGGCGACGACGATCGACGGTCCGGCGGCGGCGATGCCGGCCCCGGACCCGACGAACAGCCCCGCCCCGATCACCCCGCCGAGGGCGATCATCGACAGGTGGCGCTGCTTGAGGCCGTGGGAGAGGGCGGTGGCCGGGGCGGTGGCCGGGGTGGTGGTACTGCGGGGCATGGGCGCGGCTCGTCCCTTGCTGCGAGGGGGCAAAAACGTCCACAGTCTGGGCGGCCGGGCCACGCGGTGGCAGTGACCGCCCAGTATGCGGACGGGCGACTTCCGGAGGGTGATGTTCCGGTCACGCGGCGGCAGAGGGCGACGGCGTGGCGCCGTGCGACCCTCACCACGCGCCCCCCGTGACCGGCATCACGTCCCGGCCGGTGTACGCCGCCCCCGTTGTCCGAAGCCAACCAAGCCCCCGTTCCCGCCTTTGTCGGGCGCCGACGGTGATCCGTGTCAGCACCCCGGTATAGCGTCACGGTGTCCCGATCTGCCCACCCTCACCCGCGGAGGCCCCCCATGAGCACCGCCACCGTCCTCGCCCGTCCCGGCAGGGTCCTCGCCGACCTGCTCCCGGCCTCCCGCGTGAAGGACGCCGCGCTCGTGGCCGGCGGCGCCGCGCTGGTCGGCCTCGCCGCCCAGATAGCCGTGCCCGTGCCGGGCTCCCCGGTCCCGGTGACCGGCCAGACCTTCGCCGCGCTGCTCGTCGGCACCGCCCTCGGCGCCGGCCGCGGCGTCCTCTCGCTCGCGCTGTACGCGCTGGTCGGCATGGCGGGCGTGCCGTGGTTCGCGGGCGGCGTCTCCGGCACCGCCGCGCCGTCGCTCGGCTATGTCTTCGGCATGCTGATCGCCGCCTCCGTCATGGGCGCCCTCGCCCGGCGCGGCGCCGACCGCTCCGCCTGGCGCACGGCCGGCGCGATGCTGCTCGGCGAGGCGGTCATCTACGCCGTCGGCGTGCCGTACCTGGCCCTGGCCACCGGCATGTCCGCCGGCGCGGCGATCGCGGCGGGCCTCACCCCGTTCCTGATCGGCGACGCCCTGAAGGCCGCCCTGGCGATGGGCGTGCTGCCCGCCGCCTGGAAGCTGGCCGACCGGCGCTGACGCCGCCGCCCTCACGGCGAGGAAGGGCCCGCCGGGACGCAGGACGTCCCGGCGGGCCCTTCCGTCATCTCCAGGGGTCCGTCAGGACGGGCTCCGCTCCTCCGCGGCGCGCCCCGCGACCCGCTCCCGGACCAGCGCCACGACCAGCACGACCGCCGCCACCAGCAGCGACAGCAGCATCGTCGTACGCCCGTCGTGCTCGGTGTCGGTCAGCATGTACCCGAGGATGAAGACGATCAGCGCCGCCGTCGCCCAGGTCAGGTACGGGTACAGCCACATCCGCACCACCAGCTTCTCGGGCGCCTCCGCCTCGATGATCCGCCGCATCCGCAGCTGCGAGAAGCAGATCACCAGCCAGACGAACAGGGCGACCGCGCCGGAGGAGTTGACGAGGAAGAGGAAGACCGAGTCGGGCCACTCGTAGTTGAAGAAGACGGCGAGGAAGCCGAACGCCACCGACGTGAGGATCGCCGTACGCGGCACCCCGCGCCCGGTCGTCCGCGCGAACGCCGCCGGCGCGTCCCCGCGCTCCCCGAGCGAGAAGGCCATCCGGGAGGCCGTGTACAGACCGGAGTTGAGGCAGGACAGCACCGACGTCAGCACGACGACGTTCATGATCTGCCCGGCGTGCGCGATGCCCAGGGAGTCCAGCGCGGCCACGTACGACCCGTCCTCGGTGATGGCCTCGCTGTCCCAGGGCAGCAGACAGACCACGACGAAGATCGAGCCGAGGTAGAAGACGGCGATCCGCCAGATCACGCTGTTGGTCGACTTGGTCACCGCCCGCCGCGGGTCCTCCGACTCGCCCGCCGCCAGCGTCGCGATCTCACTGCCCATGAAGGAGAAGACGACCAGCAGGACGCCGGTGAGGACCGCGCCGGGCCCGTTCGGCAGGAAACCGCCGTGCTCCGTCAGGTTGGCCAGCCCCGCCTGCCCGGTGTCGGCGCCCGGCAGCACCCCGAAGACGGCGAGCAGCCCGACGACGACGAACACGCCGATCGCGACGACCTTGATCCCGGCGAACCAGAACTCGAACTCCCCGTAGGAACCGACCGAGACGAGGTTCGTCGCGGTCAGCACCAGCATGACGATCAGCGCCCATCCCCACTGGGGCACGGCCGGTACCCATCCTTCGAGGATCGTCGCGCCGGCGGTCGCCTCCACCGCCAGCACCACGACCCAGAAGAACCAGTACAGCCAGCCGATCGTGAACCCGGCCCAGCGTCCCAGCGCCCGGTCGGCGTGCGCGGAGAACGACCCCGACGCCGGGTCGGCCGCGGACATCTCGCCCAGCATCCGCATCACCAGCACGACGAGCGTGCCGACGAGCGCGTACGACAGCAGGATGCCGGGACCGGTGGTGGCGATGCCGGTGCCGGACCCCACGAACAGGCCGGCCCCGATGACACCGCCGATGGCGATCATCGAGAGGTGACGGTTCTTGAGACCGGGCTTCAGCCCGGCGTCGGACGTGCCGACAGTGTGCTGTGTGCTCATGGTCGGATCAGTGAAACCGAGGCCAACGCATTCGTGAACCTTTGATTCCGATACGTTATGCAAAGATTTCCTGTTGCTTCCGTGGCACCCCTCCCCTTTTCCGGACATGCCACCCGAGGCCGCCCTTCCGGGCCGCGCGTGTCACACTCGACCCATGCGCGTGTATCTCGGCTCCGACCATGCGGGCTACGAACTCAAGAACCACCTCGTCGAGTGGCTGAAGGCCGCGGGCCACGAGCCCGTCGACTGCGGCCCCCACATCTACGACGCCCAGGACGACTACCCGCCCTTCTGCCTGCGCGCCGCCGAGCGGACCGCCGCCGACCCCGGCGCCCTCGGCGTCGTCATCGGCGGCAGCGGCAACGGCGAGCAGATCGCCGCCAACAAGGTCAAGGGCGTCCGCGCCGCACTGGCCTGGAGCGAGGAGACCGCCGCCCTCGGCCGGCAGCACAACGACGCCAACGTCGTCGCGGTCGGCGCGCGCATGCACAGCCAGGAGGAGGCGACGAAGTTCGTCGAGATCTTCCTCGGCACCCCCTTCTCCGGTGACGAGCGCCACATCCGCCGGATCGACATGCTCGCCGCGTACGAGACCACCGGCGACCTCCCGCCGATCCCCGCCCACCACCCGCAGCAGTAGCCGCCGCGGTCCCGCCCGGCGACGGACGGCCGGGCGGGACGTCCACCCCGACCAGGTAAGGAAGCCGCCAGGTGCCAGAAGGGCACACCATCCACCGGCTCGCGCGGGACTACGCCGCCGCCTTCGCCGGCCGCCCGGCCCGGGTCACCAGCCCCCAGGGAAAGTTCTCCGACGCCGCCGCCCTGCTCGACGGCGCCGAGCTGACCGGCACCGAGGCGCACGGCAAGCACCTCTTCCTCGCCTTCCGCGACAGCGACTGGGTCCACATCCACCTCGGCCTCTTCGGCAAGGTCGCCTTCGGCCCGGCCCCCGCGCCCCCGCCCACCGACACCGTCCGGCTGCGCCTGCTCAACGACACCGCCTACGTCGATCTGCGCGGCCCCACCGCCTGCGCCCTGATCACCCCGGACGAGAAGCGCGCGGTACACGACCGCCTCGGCCCCGACCCGCTCCGCGACGACGCCGACCCGGCCGCCGCCTGGGCCCGGATCTCCCGCAGCCGCAGCACGATCGCCGCCCTGCTCATGGACCAGAAGGTCATCGCCGGCGTCGGCAACGTCTACCGCGCCGAGGTCCTCTTCCGGCACGGCATCGACCCCTACCGCGCCGGCCGCGACCTCACCCCCGCCGAATGGGACGCGCTCTGGACCGACCTGGTCGCCCTGATGCGCGAGGGCGTGCGCCACAACCGCATCGACACCGTCCGCCCCGAGCACACCCCCGAGGCCATGGGCCGCCCGCCCCGCGTCGACGACCACGGCGGCGAGGTCTACGTCTACCGCCGGGCCAACCTGCCCTGCCACCTGTGCGGCGGCGAGATCCGCACCGCCGAGCTCGCCGCCCGCAACCTCTTCTGGTGCCCCACCTGCCAGCGCGCCTGACCCGCTCCCCGCAGGCCCCGCCTCAGAACCCGTGCGGCAGCCAGGGCGCCACGTCGGAGGAGAACGCCAGGGACGCCTCCGCCAGCGCCCCCGGCCGCAGCTCCCGGACCCGGCCCGCCGCGCCCAGCGCGGTCAGCGGCACCCCGCCCAGATAGGCCGCGCCCAGCTCCCGCACCGACAGGGCGAGATCCGGCTCCTCCGACGTCCGGGCGCAGGACGCGCCCTTCTCGTCGCCGGACAGCCGCCAGCGCCCCGCGTTCCACGGGCAGAAGGCGTCCTCGACCTCCAGGACCACGTCCACCGGCGTCCGGTACGTCCGCGCCCGGAGCGCCGCCTCCACGTCCACCAGCCGTATGTACAGCATGTCCCGCAGCCGGAGCAGGCACCGCCGGATGTCGGAGACCTGGTACTGCCACGCCTCGTCGGCCGGCCGGTTCCGCACGGTCAGCCGGTTCGTCAGGTCGATGTCGAACAGGAACCGCCACAGCGCCGCCCGGGTCGCCGGATCGAGCCCCTCCAGGTCCTGGAGGACCACCGTCCCCTCGGCCCCGCCCTCGCCCCACCCCGGCTTCACCCGGAACCGCGCGTACCCGGTGACCTCCCCGGCCCGGCCCCCGCCGTCCCCGCCCCGCGACGCGACCACGCACTGCAGCGCCGACGCCCCGTCCCGGCCGCTCTCCGGGTCCAGCAGCCCCAGCCGCTCCCAGCCCGGCCGCCGGGCCAGCATCCCCGGCCGCCCGGGAACCAGCCGGGCGTACACCGCCTCGCACGCGTCGAGCACGTCCGCCGGCGCCGCGTACCGCAGCCGTACGTCATCCGTACCGGCCGGGACGGACAGCCGGACCCGCGAGGTGTCGATCTCCGCGCCGAGCTGCCAGGTCGCCGCGCCGTAGCCGAACCGGCCGTAGATCGCCGGCTCGGACGCCGTCAGCGCCGCCAGCGGCTCACCCCAGCTCCGGACGTCGTCCAGCTGCCGCCGCATCATCGACGTCAGCACCCCGCGCCGCCGGTGGGTCGCCGCGACGCCGACCATCGTCACCCCGGCGGTCGGCACCTCCGCCCCGCCCGGCACGGTCATCCGGAAGCCGAACGCCCCCGCCGTCCCGACGCACTCGTCCCCCTCCCAGACCCCGAGCGAACGGTCGACCTCGGTCAGGGAGCGGTACAGCTCCCGCTCCTCGGGCGCCTCCGCCACCCCGCCGAAAGCGCGCAGCAGAGTGTCGTACCACCGGTCCCACTCCTCGCGCCGCAGCCCCCGAAGGTCGTACGCCCGCTCAGCTCCGTAAGTGCCCATGGGCCCATGCCTACCAGGGCAATGCGGGGCGAGCCAGGGAATTTCCCGCGCTCGCCCCCGCGACGGGCCGGTGTGCAGTTCACTGTGAACTCCGGCCTCGGACGGGGGACAAGTGGCACCTCCCGTGCCAAGCGCCCGCTCCGATGGATAGGGTCCCGAACTGATGGCAGCAGGACGACAGCGGCGCGCGGAAGCCGACACGTTCACGGCCCGGTTGAAGAAGCAGTGGCACCGGGCCCGCGTCGCGCTGCGCAGATCCGCCGTCGACTACTTCCGCGGCGACGGCTCCGACTGGATCGCCCTGGCCGGACTCCTGCTCACGGTCCCGGTCATCGCGGTCACCACCATGGTCAACCCGGTCTGGGTCTCCCCGGCCGCGCTGGTCCTGCCGATCGTCGCGGGCGGACTGCTGCTCCGCCCGGCCAGCCTGCTCGGGCTGTACGCGGCGGCGGCCACCGCGCTGATCGTGGAGTCGGTCCGCCTCGGCCCGTACACCGAGGGCCCCTCCCGGGTCACCCCGGGCGTGGTCCTGACCGTCGCCGCCTGCGGCTTCGTCGGCCTGCTGATCGCCCAGTTCCGCAGCCGGGTCGGCGTGCCCTGGCGGCGCGGCGGCACCATGCTCTTCGACCTGCGCGAACGCATCCGGGTCCAGAGCAAGCTGCCCCAGCTGCCCCCGGGCTGGCACCGTGAGATGGCGCTGCGCCCGGCCGGCGGCCAGTCCTTCTCCGGCGACTTCGTGGTCGCGGCCCGCACCGGCGGCGGCCGGACCCTGGAGGTCGTCCTCACCGACGTCTCCGGCAAGGGCATGGACGCCGGCTCCCGCGCCCTGCTGCTCTCCGGCGCCTTCGGCGGCCTGCTGGGCAGCCTTCCCCCGCACGCCTTCCTGCCCGCCGCCAACGGCTATCTGCTCCGCCAGGACTGGGACGAGGGCTTCGCCACCTCCATCCACCTCGTCCTCGACCTCGACTCCGGCGACTACGAGCTGTACACCGCCGGGCACCCGCCGGGCCTCCAGCTCAGCGCCGGCACCGGCCGCTGGGAGGAGAAGGCCGCCGAGGGCCCGCTCCTCGGCGTGTACGACGGTGCCCAGTTCGACCCGGTGAAGGGCTCGCTGCGCCCCGGTGACGTCCTGATGCTGTTCACGGACGGCCTGGTGGAGACCTCCGACCGGGACATCTCCGAGGGCCTGGACCGGCTCACCGGCGAGGCCGACCGCTATGTCGCCGGCGGCTTCCACGGCGCAGCCTGGCACCTGATCGAGGCGGTCGCCAAGGACGTCAACGACGACCGGGCGCTCCTGCTGATCTGCCGCGAGGGCCCCACCACGGCCCAGACCCTGTCCGCCGACGACTGACCGGCCTCCTGGGAGACACTCGGGGCATGACCGACCGCCCCGAGTCCCCGGCCCGCCTCTCCCTCGCCGACGTCGAGGCCCTCGCCCGCGCCGCCCACGCCGGGCAGACCGACAAGGCGGGCCGGCCGTACGCCGAGCACCTGGCCGCCGTGGCCGAGGGTGTCCGCCGCCGCGGCGGCGACGACGAGCAGATCGCGGCGGCCTGGCTGCACGACGCCGTCGAGGACGCGGCCCTCACGCGGGCCTGGCTGCTGGACGCCCCGCTGAGCCGCCGTACCCGGGACATCGTCCTGGCGGTCACCAAGCGGCCGGGGGAGCCGCCGGAGGCGTACGCGGAGCGCGTCCTGGCCACGGACGGCGCGCCGCTGGTGAAGGAGGCCGACCTGGCGCACAACGCCGATCCGGCCCGGCTCGCGCTCCTGGACGAGGCGACCCGTACGAGACTGGCCGAGAAGTACACGCGGATGCGGGCGCTTCTCGGCCTCCCGGAGTGACTTCCCGGCCTCGCGGAGTGGGCGGGACGCCCGTCAGACGGCGGCCTTCGCCCGGTCGCCGTCCGGCGTCCGGTCCGAGCCGCCCCGGGCGCGTTCCCGGGCCGACTCCGCGGCGTCCGGCCGGAACGCCCACGCCATCCGCGGCTCCATCACGCACCGGAAGACGCGCCGCACCGGCGCGGTGCACAGCAGCGTGACGACGGCCGCCGCCACCACGGTCACGGCCAGCTCGCCGAGCGGCGTGCGCTGCCAGTCGTGGTCGAACCAGCCGCCGTACTCACCGCCCTTGATCAGGAAGCCGTGCAGCAGGTAGCCGTAGAGCGTCCCCGCGCCGAGTGCCGTGCACCACAGGCGGCGGCCCGGCACCCAGGAGAAGAAGCAGGCGGTCAGCAGCAGCGAGCAGCCGAACAGCGCCAGCATCATCACCGGTCCGGTCCACCAGGGCGCGCCCATCTCCTGGGCGGCGTCACGGTGGTAGAACCAGCCGGTCTGCATCCGCGGCGAGGCCCACCAGCCGACCACCAGCGCCGCCGCGACCACCGGCACCGAGGCGATCCGCACCGACCGGCGGCGCACCAGACGGAAGTGCTCGGCCTTCATGGACAGGCCCAGCACGAAGAACGGCAGGAACTGAAGGACCCGCTGGAAGTCCAGGTCGTTGCCGATCTGCGGGGAGACGGACGCCAGCATGGAGATGACCAGCGCGACCGGCAGCGGGTACCGGATCAGCTTCCAGATCGGCGTGGTCAGCCGCCAGACGAAGAGCGCGGCCAGGAACCACGTCAGGTACCAGGGGTCGAGGAGGCTGATCGCGTGGTCCTCGTCGCCGCCGACGTAGCGGTCGAAGAGCGAGTACAGCGTCTCGAAGACGACGTACGGCACGACGACACCGGTCAGCAGCCGCCGCAGCCGGTCGGGACGCAGGTCGAACGAGCGGGAGAAGTAGCCGGAGATGATGATGAACGCCGGCATGTGGAACGTGTACACGACCGTGTACATGCTCTCCAGGATGCGGCTGTCGCCTTTGATCGGCTCCCATGCGTGGCCCATGGCCACCAGTACGATCGCCAGGTACTTGGCATTGTCGAAGAACGCGTCGCGCTGTGTGCCGGGCCGCCGGCCGGACGGCGCGGGCCGCGGACTCGGCACTCCCGGGGCCGGTGACTCCGCGGGAGGGAGCGGCGCCCTGCGGTTGCCGTGCGGGGACGAGGCAGCGTGGAACATTTGAGGCACCCTAGCGTCGCCCGTGGGAATCCGTAAAACCCCCGGTGCCCTTGCTGTGTACGGGACGTCACGAGGCCATGAACACCGAACGACCCCCGTGCCGGGGAGTGTCGGTGACGTCCGTGTTTTCGCCGCCCTTGTCGTGATTCATCGGTACCAAAAGGACGTAAGAACGGCGCGCTACGGCCCCCTTGGTGTGTCCGCCGCAACAATTCGCCCGGCCCGCGAACGCGTTGTGGCGACCCCGGGAAGACCCCGGGAAGGCCCCGAGAAGACCCTGGGGGGACCTCGGGAGAGGCCGGGAGGAAAACGCGGAGACGCCTTCGTCCGGGACGCCGGAGAGCGCACGCCGCCCGGTGTGCCGGTGAGGTTCGGGCCAGACGATGCGTCACGTGCCGCATGAGACGGCCTGGTTGGTGGCACGATGGTTCCTGGCGGGGGTGCGCGCGTCGGCGCCCCCGGGCCGGGAGAGCGGACCGACCTAGGGTGTGATCAGTTGTGGCCATTTCACTGTCTGTGGTGCTGCTGTTGGCGATCATCCTGGTGGTGCTCGTACGAGGAGGGAACCTCAAGGCCGGCCCCGCCGTCGTCGCGGTGCTCTTCGGCTTCTTCCTCGCGTCCACCGGCATGGCCCCGTCGATCAACCGCTTTATGAACTCGATAGCGGAGACGATCAACTCGATCAGCTTCTGACAACGCCCAGGGGCCCGGTTCCGCGGAACCGGGCCCCTGGGCCGTATGGAGCGGGCGACGGGAATCGAACCCGCGTAGCCAGTTTGGAAGACTGGGGCTCTACCATTGAGCTACGCCCGCACAGCGCGCGCCGCGAGTCGGTGACCGCGGCACTGAAGGCATCGTAGCGGGTCGTCCCCCCTCCCCGCACACCCCGTCACCGCCCCCGCCGGACCTTCACGGCCGCCCGGTGAATACGACGGACCGCGGGGCCGTCGGCATGTACCCTACGGATCGCACCAGACGGGGTGTGGCGCAGCTTGGTAGCGCGTCCGCTTTGGGAGCGGAAGGCCGTGGGTTCAAATCCCGCCACCCCGACCACCGATCACCGGCCTCCCGGGGCCGCCGGCCACCGGTCTCCGGCCACCCGGCCGATCACCTGGCTCGATCGCCTTTTGGGCCGTGTACCCGCTGCCGTTACTATGCAAGCTGCACGCCCGTGTGTCTCATCCTGTGCAGTCTCCCGGGCGGCGAACATCGGCCGGGCCGCTCTGGCTCCGGCAGAACCCAAGAAGTCAGCCACAAGGAGACCGAACCGTGAAGAGCGCCGTGGAGACCCTGAACCCGACTCGGGTTCGGCTCACTGTCGAGGTGCCCTTCGAGGAGCTCAAGGACAGCCTCGACGCGGCGTACAAGAAGATCAACCAGCAGGTCACGGTGAAGGGCTTCCGCAAGGGCAAGATCCCGGCCCGCGTCATCGACCAGCGGTTCGGCCGCGGTGCGGTGCTGGAGGAGGCCGTCAACGACGCCCTTCCGAAGTTCTACACCGAGGCGGTCACCGAGGCCGAGGTGGACCCGCTGGGCCAGCCCGAGGTCGACATCACGGAGCTGAAGGACGGCGAGACGCTGAACTTCACCGCCGAGGTCGACGTCCGCCCGACCATCGAGATCCCGGACTTCTCCGGCATCGAGGTCGAGGTCGACCCGATCGAGGTCACCGACGAGGACGTCGAGAAGTCGGTCGAGCAGCTCCGTGAGCGCTTCGCCTCCACCTCCCCGGTGGAGCGCGCCGCCCAGGACGGCGACGTCGTCACCATCGACCTGGAGGCCAAGGTCGACGGCGAGGTCCTGGAGGACGGCGTCGCCGACGGCGTCTCGTACACCATCGGCTCCGGCGAGCTGCTCGACGGCATCGACGAGGCCGTCAAGGGCCTGGAGGCCGGTGGCGAGGCCACCTTCACCTCCGAGCTGAAGGGCGGCTCGGCGGCCGGCAAGGAGGCCGAGGTCACCGTCAAGGTCACCCAGGTCGCCCAGCGCGAGCTGCCCGAGCTGGACGACGACTTCGCCCAGCTCGCGTCCGAGTTCGACACCCTGGACGAGCTGAAGGCCGACAGCCGCAAGCGCCTGGAGAACATGAAGCAGTACGACCAGGCCACCCAGGCCCAGGAGCGGGTCCTGGACGCGCTGCTCGGTCTCGTGGAGGTGCCCGTCCCCGAGAAGCTCCTCGAGGACGAGATCAACACCCGCAAGCACAACCTGGAGCACCACCAGCTCGGCCAGATGGGCCTCGACCTCGAGAAGTACCTGGAGATCCAGGGCAAGACCGCCGAGGAGTTCGAGACCGAGACCCGCGAGGCCGCGGTCAAGGGCATCAAGACCCAGTTCGTCCTGGACGAGCTGGTCAAGCGGGAGCAGCTCAACGTCAACCAGGAGGAGCTCACCGAGCACCTCATGCGGCGCGCGGCCTCCTCCGGCATGTCCCCCGACCAGTTCGCCCAGGCCGTCGTCGAGCAGGGCCAGGTCCCGCTGCTCGTCGGCGAGGTCGCCCGCGGCAAGGCCCTGGCCGTCGTGGTCGAGAAGGCCACGGTCAAGGACACCAACGGTGAGATCGTCGACCTGAGCGACGACGAGGACGAGGAGACGGAGGCCGCCACCGACGCCGCCGACGCCGCCGAGGAGAAGACCGAGGGCTGACCCTCGGCACCGGCACCTCGCAGGTCGCAGGGAGGGCCCTGGGGATCACCCCGGGGCCCTCTCGCCGTCCGGCAGGGCGGCGCCCCCCCGGAGGGCGCGGGGAACCGCGCGAGCGACCACGACGCACCCGCGGCGGCCGACGCACCGCGGGAACCCCCTGCGCTACGCCCCCGGCGAACACCCCACTTCGCGGGATTCCCGGGAGGGACCCGCGCGTTAGGGTCCATGAATACGAGGGCAGTGGAGTCCCCGAATACGGCTCCAGCCCCGCAGGGAAACGTGAGACGGCCCGGCGCCGTCGTAAGACGAGCAGGTGGATACGTGACGAATCTGATGCCCTCAGCCGCCGGCGAGCCCTCCATCGGTGGTGGCCTCGGCGACCAGGTCTACAACCGGCTGCTCGGCGAGCGGATCATCTTCCTCGGCCAGCCGGTCGACGACGACATCGCGAACAAGATCACCGCACAGCTGCTGCTCCTTGCCGCCGACCCGGACAAGGACATCTACCTCTACATCAACAGCCCGGGCGGTTCGATCACGGCCGGTATGGCGATCTACGACACCATGCAGTTCATCAAGAACGACGTGGTGACCATCGCCATGGGCCTCGCGGCCTCGATGGGCCAGTTCCTGCTCAGCGCGGGCACGCCCGGCAAGCGCTTCGCGCTGCCGAACGCCGAGATCCTGATCCACCAGCCCTCCGCCGGCCTGGCCGGTTCCGCCTCGGACATCAAGATCCACGCCGAGCGGCTGCTGCACACCAAGAAGCGCATGGCCGAGCTGACCGCTCAGCACACCGGCCAGACGGTCGAGCAGATCACCCGCGACTCGGACCGGGACCGCTGGTTCGACGCCTTCGAGGCCAAGGAGTACGGCCTCATCGACGACGTCATCCCCACGGCCGCGGGCATGCCGGGCGGCGGCGGCACGGGCGCCTGAGCCCCTTCCCGCCCCTAGCCGACCGCCTCAGCCCCCTTCCAGGAGACACTGTGAACGACATCCCCGGCAGCGGCCTGTACGACCGCGCCCGTGCCGAGTACACCGGCCCCACGGCCGAGTCCCGCTACGTCATCCCGCGCTTCGTCGAGCGCACCTCGCAGGGCGTGCGCGAGTACGACCCGTACGCGAAGCTCTTCGAGGAGCGCGTGATCTTCCTCGGTGTGCAGATCGACGACGCCTCCGCCAACGACGTCATGGCGCAGCTGCTGTGCCTGGAGTCGATGGACCCCGACCGGGACATCTCGATCTACATCAACAGCCCCGGCGGCTCCTTCACGGCGCTCACGGCCATCTACGACACGATGCAGTACGTGAAGCCGGACATCCAGACGGTCTGCATGGGCCAGGCGGCCTCCGCCGCGGCCGTCCTGCTCGCCGCCGGCACCCCCGGCAAGCGCATGGCGCTGCCCAACGCCCGCGTGCTGATCCACCAGCCCTACAGCGAGACCGGCCGCGGCCAGGTCTCCGACCTGGAGATCGCCGCCAACGAGATCCTGCGGATGCGTACGCAGCTGGAGGAGATGCTGGCCAAGCACTCCACCCAGGAGATCGACAAGATCCGCGAGGACATCGAGCGCGACAAGATCCTCACGGCCGAGGACGCGCTCTCCTACGGTCTGATCGACCAGATCATCACCACCCGGAAGATGGACAACTCCTCGCTCCGCTGAGACGAGCTGAGGCGAGAGGCTGTATCGTCTGCCGCCCCTTGGCACGGTTTGGCCCGGTTCACGTCAAAGCGAACCGTGCCAAGGGGGGCCCGGACGGGGGTCCAGGCAAGGTACCGTCGACATAAGGCAGCACCAGGAGTCCACTGGACGTCTCGACGTCGTCCAGGCGTCTCCCAGGCGAAGGGGAAGCACACCGTGGCACGCATCGGTGACGGCGGCGATCTGCTCAAGTGCTCGTTCTGCGGCAAGAGCCAGAAGCAGGTCAAGAAGCTCATCGCAGGGCCCGGTGTGTACATCTGCGACGAGTGCATCGACCTCTGCAACGAGATCATCGAGGAGGAGCTCGCCGAGACCAGCGAGGTCCGCTGGGAGGAGCTCCCGAAGCCCCGCGAGATCTACGAGTTCCTGGAGGGCTACGTGGTCGGCCAGGAGGCCGCCAAGAAGGCCCTCTCGGTCGCGGTGTACAACCACTACAAGCGGGTCCAGGCGGGGGAGAACGGCGGCGCCCAGAGCCGCGACGACGCCATCGAGCTGGCGAAGTCGAACATCCTCCTGCTGGGCCCCACCGGTTCCGGCAAGACCCTCCTCGCCCAGACCCTCGCGCGCATGCTGAACGTGCCGTTCGCGATCGCCGACGCCACCGCGCTCACCGAGGCGGGCTACGTCGGCGAGGACGTCGAGAACATCCTGCTCAAGCTGATCCAGGCCGCCGACTACGACGTCAAGAAGGCCGAGACCGGCATCATCTACATCGACGAGATCGACAAGGTCGCCCGCAAGAGCGAGAACCCGTCGATCACGCGCGACGTCAGCGGCGAGGGCGTCCAGCAGGCCCTGCTGAAGATCCTGGAGGGCACGACGGCCTCGGTGCCGCCGCAGGGGGGCCGCAAACACCCCCACCAGGAGTTCATCCAGATCGACACGACGAACGTGCTGTTCATCGTGGGCGGTGCCTTCGCGGGCCTGGAGAAGATCATCGAGGCCCGGGCCGGCGCCAAGGGCATCGGCTTCGGCGCGCAGATCCGCTCCAAGCGGGAGCGCGAGTCCCAGGACCACTTCCAGGAGGTCATGCCGGAGGACCTGGTCAAGTTCGGCATGATCCCCGAGTTCATCGGCCGGCTCCCGGTGCTCACCTCCGTGCACAACCTCGACCGTGAGGCCCTGCTCCAGATCCTCGTCGAGCCGCGCAACGCGCTGGTGAAGCAGTACCAGCGCCTGTTCGAACTCGACGGCGTGGAGCTGGACTTCGAGCGCGAGGCGCTGGAGGCCATCGCCGACCAGGCGATCCTGCGCCAGACCGGCGCGCGCGGCCTGCGCGCCATCATGGAGGAGGTCCTCCAGGGCGTGATGTACGAGGTGCCGTCCCGCAAGGACGTCGCCCGGGTCGTCATCACCGCCGACGTGGTCCTCTCCAACGTCAACCCGACGCTGATCCCCCGGGACTCGCGAGGCCGCGGGCCCGGTGAGCAGAAGACGGCGTAGCACTCTGCGGAAGGGGCCCCGGTCGGCACACGACCGGGGCCCCTTCCGCTTGCGTACGGGTGATGTCTCGCGTACGGGTTATGCCTCGACGCGGATCTCCGCGCGCAGCTTCTTGGTGATGTCCACGGCCTTGTCCCTGGTCATGTCGGCCTCGACCTCGCCCGGCGACACCATCGCGATGGTGCTGTGGTCCGCCCAGGCGCAGAACCAGTCGGTCTTCTCCTTCTTGCTGACCGGGTTGGTGCCGGTGGCCTGCTGGCACTTCATGACGGCACCGTCGAGGTCGACGTCCTCGGGCTCGCCGACGAGTCGGGCCGTCGTGGTGCCGCTGCCGGAGGAGCCTTCGGCGGCCGACTTCTCCGCCTGCGAGAAGAAGGTGTCCAGGGCGCCCTCGGGGTCCGCGATCTCCCCGTACGCCCCGGCGAACGTGACCGTCGAGAAGTCGGTCGGCATCGAGTCGGGGTCGGTCGGGTCGTAGTCGTCCATGTTCATGGTGGTGTACACGCCGACCACGGAGGTGCCGTTCTCGACGCCGCTCCTCTCCAGCTCGTTCGCCGAGCCGGAGCTGCCGGCGCCGCTGTCGGACATCAGCCGGTACTCGCCGCCCAGCACGGTCTTGGGCGTCGCCAGCTTGTGCGCGCCGTCGTCCTCCACCGAGCCGGAGCCGCCGCCCGCGCCGAGGACGAGGTAGGCGCCCACACCGAGCGCGGCGACCACCGCGACCGCGCCGATGATCAGACCGGCCTTCTTCCTGCCGCCGCCGGCGGGGGGCGGGGGCAGGGGCATCCCGTAGGGGGCCTGCCCGTACGGCGGCTGCTGGCCGTACGGGGGCTGGCCGTACCCGGGCTGCTGGCCGTACGCCGGCGGCTGCTGCCCGTAGGGGGCCTGCTGGCCGTACTGCTGCTGCGGGTAGCCGTAACCGGGCTGGGGCGGGCCGGGCGGGGTCTGCGGGGCGGCCGGCGGCGGGGTCTGCGGAGGGGTGCCCGGCTGCTGCGGGTAGCCGTGACCGGGCGGCGGTGCCTGGGGCGGCTGCGGCGGACCGCCGTACGGCCCCGGCTGCTGCCCGTACGGGCCGGGCTGCTGGGGCTGTCCGCCGTACGGGCCCGGCTGGTTCTGACTCATCTCTGGGTTCCCCTCCAGATGCTTACGCGTTCCCGACATCCTGGCCCAGCGGCCGCCCGCCCAGGCCATCGGGGGCCGCACCGTTACAAACCAAACGCGTTTCGGGACACGGCCGCGACACCTCTAAACTGGCCCGGTGACCGAGAACACTCAGCAGCCGCACGCAGCGCCCACGACCGATCTGCCGACCCAGTACACGCCGGCCGACGTAGAGGGGAAGCTGTACGAGCGCTGGGTGGAACGGGGTTACTTCACCGCCGACGCGACCAGCGACAAGCCCCCGTACACCATCGTCATCCCGCCGCCGAACGTCACCGGTTCGCTCCACCTGGGCCACGCCTTCCAGCACACGCTGATGGACGCCCTCACCCGCCGCAAGCGGATGCAGGGCTTCGAGGCGCTCTGGCTGCCCGGCATGGACCACGCCGGCATCGCCACCCAGAACAAGGTCGAGCAGCAGCTCGCCGAGGAGGGCAAGTCCCGGCACGACCTCGGCCGCGAGGAGTTCGTCCGGCGGGTGTGGCAGTGGAAGGAGGAGTACGGCGGCAGGATCCTCGGCCAGATGCGCCGCCTCGGTGACGGCGTCGACTGGTCCCGCGAGCGCTTCACCATGGACGAGGGCCTCTCCAAGGCCGTCGGCACCATCTTCAAGCGCCTCTACGACGACGGGCTGATCTACCGCGCCGAGCGCATCATCAACTGGTGCCCGCGCTGTCTGACCGCCATCTCCGACATCGAGGTCAACTACCAGGAGGACGACGGCGAGCTGGTCTCCATCCGGTACGGCGAGGGCGACGAGACGCTCGTCGTCGCCACCACCCGCGCGGAGACGATGCTCGGTGACACCGCCGTCGCCGTCCACCCCGACGACGAGCGGTACCGGCACCTCGTCGGCAAGAAGATCAAGCTGCCGCTGACCGACCGGTCCATCCCGGTCGTCGCCGACGCCCACGTCGACCCCGAGTTCGGCACCGGCGCGGTCAAGGTCACCCCGGCCCACGACCCGAACGACTTCGCCATCGGTCAGCGCCACGGCCTGGAGTCGATCACCGTCATGGACGAGCGGGCCGTCATCACCGCGCACGGCCCCTTCCAGGGCCTGGACCGCTACGAGGCGCGCTCCACGATCGTCGCCGCCCTGCGCGAGCAGGGCCGGATCGTCGCCGAGAAGCGCCCGTACGTCCACTCGGTCGGCCACTGCTCGCGCTGCCAGACCACCGTGGAGCCGCGGCTGTCCCTCCAGTGGTGGGTCAAGGTCGCCCCGCTGGCCAAGGCGGCCGGCGACGCCGTCCGCGACGGCCGCGTCGCGATCCACCCCGAGGACATGTCGAAGCGCTACTTCGACTGGGTCGACAACATGCACGACTGGTGCATCTCGCGCCAGCTCTGGTGGGGCCACCGCATCCCCGTCTGGTACGGCCCGGACGGCGAGACCGTCTGCGTCGGCCCCGACGAGGAGCCGCCCACCGGCGAGGGCTGGCACCAGGAGACCGACGTCCTGGACACCTGGTTCTCCTCGGGCCTGTGGCCGTTCTCCACGCTCGGCTGGCCGGAGGAGACCCCGGACCTCGCGAAGTTCTACCCGACCGACGTCCTGCTCACCGGCCACGACATCATCTTCTTCTGGGTCGCCCGGATGATGATGTTCGGCCTGTACGCCATGGACGGCGAGGTGCCCTTCAAGACCATCGCGCTGACCGGCCTGGTCCGCGACGAGCGCGGCAAGAAGATGTCGAAGTCGTTCGGCAACGTGGTCGACCCGCTGGACTGGATGGACACCTACGGCTCCGACGCCGTCCGCTTCACCCTGGCCCGCGGCGCCAACCCCGGCACCGACGTGCCGATCGGCGAGGACTGGGTCCAGGCGTCCCGCAACTTCGCCAACAAGATCTGGAACGCCACGCGCTTCGCGCTGATGAACGGCGCCACGGTCGAGGGCCCGCTGCCGGACGCGTCCGAGCTGTCCGCCACCGACCGCTGGATCCTCTCCCGGCTGAACCGCACGGTCGCCGCCGCCGACGGGTACTACGAGGACTTCCAGTTCGCCAAGCTCTCCGACGCCCTCTACCACTTCGCGTGGGACGAGGTCTTCGACTGGTACGTCGAGCTGTCCAAGACCACCTTCCAGGCGGGCGGCGCGGCGGCCGAGGCCAGCAAGCGCGTCCTCGGCGAGGTCCTCGACGTGACGCTGCGGCTGCTGCACCCGGTCGTCCCGTTCGTCACCGAGGAGCTGTGGACCACGCTGACCGGCGGCGAGTCGGTCGTCGTCGCCCCGTGGCCGTCCGACAGCGGCTTCCGCGACGAGGCCGCCGAGCGCGAGATCGAGCTGGTCCGGTCCGTCATCACCGAGGTCCGCCGCTTCCGCGCCGACCAGGGCCTCCAGCCCGGCCAGCGGGTCCCGGCCCGCCTCACCCTGGACGGCACGGCCCTCGCCCCGCACGAGCCGGCCATCCGCCAGCTCCTGCGCCTCCAGCCCGAGGGCGACGCCTTCACGGCCACGGCGACCCTGCCGGTGGCCGGCGCCGAGGTCGCGCTCGACCTCTCGGGGACGATCGACGTCGCCGCCGAGCGCAAGCGCCTCGCCAAGGATCTCGCCGCCGCCGAGAAGGAGAAGGCCCAGGCCACCGCCAAGCTCGGCAACGAGGCGTTCCTGGCCAAGGCCCCGGACCACGTGGTCGACAAGATCCGCGGCCGCCTGGCCAAGGCGGAGGAGGACATCACCCGCCTCCAGGCCCAGCTGGACCGCCTGCCGCGGGCGTGAGGAGTACCTGTCCGGATGAGTCCCCGGTGCCTGCCGGTGCCGGGGACTCATCCGTCCCTGAAACGGGGCGCGGGCAACCGCGCGAGCAGCCACCCACCCGGCCGCACCGGCCCGTGCCCACCAGCCACCCCGTCCTCAGGGCGCACTCCGTAGACTGACGTCGTGAGCGACAATCCCGGCGAGAACGACCAGCCCGACGCAGTCGACCCCTTCGACGAGATCATCGACGCGGAGACCACCCGCGACCCCGACCTCGCCGTCATCGAGGCCGGCAGCCGCACGCTGCGCACCCAGGGCGGCCCCCCGCAGGCCGACGTGCCCAGCCGCCCCGAGGACCCCGAGGTCGACAAGGCCCTGCGCGAGGTCGAGGCGGAGCTGGCCACCCGCTGGGGCGAGACCAAGCTGGAGCCGTCCGTCACCCGGATCGCCGCGCTCATGGACGTCCTGGGCGAGCCGCAGCGCTCGTACCCCTCGATCCACATCACCGGCACCAACGGCAAGACCTCCACCGCCCGCATGATCGAGGCCCTGCTCGGCGCCTTCGAGCTGCGCACCGGCCGGTACACCTCGCCGCACGTGCAGTCGATCACCGAGCGGATCAGCCTGGACGGCGCCCCGATCGGCGCCGAGCGGTTCATCGAGACGTACCAGGACATCAAGCCGTACGTCGAGATGGTGGACGGGCAGCAGGAGTACCGGCTGTCCTTCTTCGAGGTGCTCACCGGCATGGCGTACGCCGCCTTCGCGGACGCGCCCGTCGACGTCGCCGTCGTCGAGGTCGGCATGGGCGGCAGCTGGGACGCCACCAACGTCATCGACGGGGACGTCGCCGTCGTCACCCCGATCGACCTCGACCACACCGACCGGCTCGGGAACACCACGGCCGAGATCGCCGGGGAGAAGTCCGGGATCATCAAGCAGGACGCCACCGTGATCCTCGCCCAGCAGCCGGTGGACGCGGCACAGGTGCTGCTGAAGAAGGCCGTGGACGTGGACGCCACCGTGGCCCGCGAGGGCCTGGAGTTCGGTGTCGTCGCCCGGCAGGTCGCCGTCGGCGGACAGCTCCTCACCCTGCGCGGCCTCGGCGGCGAGTACCCCGAGGTCTACCTCCCGCTGCACGGCCCCTACCAGGCGCACAACGCGGCGGTCGCGCTCGCCGCCGTGGAGGCGTTCTTCGGCGTCGGCGCCCAGCGGCCCGACCCGCTGGACCTCGACACCGTGCGCAAGGCGTTCGCCTCCGTCGCCTCGCCGGGCCGCCTGGAGGTCGTCCGGCGCTCCCCGACCGTCGTCCTGGACGCCGCGCACAACCCGGCCGGCGCCCGCGCCACCGCCGAGGCGGTGGGGGAGGCGTTCGACTTCAGCCGGCTGATCGGCGTGGTCGGCGCGAGCGGCGACAAGAACGTGCGGGGGCTGCTGGAGGCATTCGAGCCGATCTTCGCCGAGGTCGTGGTCACCCAGAACTCCAGCCACCGCGCGATGGACGCCGACGCGCTCGCGGCGATCGCCGTCGAGGTCTTCGGCGACGACCGCGTCCAGGTCGAGCCGCGGCTGCCGGACGCGCTGGAGGCCGCGATCACCCTGGCCGAGGAGGAGGGCGAGTTCGCCGGCGGCGGTGTGCTCGTCACCGGTTCCGTCATCACCGTCGGCGAGGCCCGACTGCTTCTGGGAAGGGGCTGACATCCCGTGCGCACCCTCTGCTCCTCGACCCTGATCGGCGAGTTCTTCGTCATCGGCTTCGCCGGGCTGGTCGCCATGAAGGACGACTCCCTCACCATGGGCACGGTGTGGACCGTCAGCGGCATCGCGATGTTCCTGTGTGTGGCGCTGTGCGGCATGGTCACCCGGCCGGGCGGCGTCGCCCTCGGCTGGGTCCTCCAGATCGCCCTGATCGCCTCCGGGCTGGTCGTGCCGATGATGTACATCCTGGGGGTCGTCTTCGCCGCCCTGTGGTGGGCGTCCGTGCACTACGGCAGGAAGATCGACGAGGCGAGGGCGAGGTTCGCGGCCCAGGCGGACGCCGCCTGACGGCCGGAGCCCACCTGTGGAGCTGACGCTGCGTGACCGGGGCCACGACACGCCCGGTAGGGTCAGTCACCACATGGCCCGTCCTCACCTTCCAAGGAGCCCGCAGTGACCCAGCGCACCCTCGTCCTCCTCAAGCCCGACGCCGTCCGTCGTGGCCTGACCGGCGAGATCATCAGCCGTATCGAGCGCAAGGCCGGCTGGCAGATCACCGCGCTGGAACTGCGCACACTGGACCAGGAGACCCTGGAGCAGCACTACGGCGAGCACCGGGGCAAGCCGTTCTACGAGCCGCTGGTCGAGTTCATGGCCTCCGGCCCGGTCGTCGCGATGGTCGTCGAGGGCGAGCGTGTCATCGAGGGCGTGCGCGCCCTCGCCGGCCCCACCGACCCGGTCGCCGCCGCGCCCGGCTCCATCCGGGGCGACTACGGTGTGATCGTCCGGGAGAACCTGATCCACGCCTCCGACTCCGAGGAGTCCGCCGAGCGCGAGCTGAAGATCTTCTTTCCCGGCCGCGCCTGACCGCCCCACGCCTTTTTCTGACGTTCCGTCAGTCGAACGCACGGTCTGACCAGGGCGGCCGCCCGAAAAGCGGTCGCCCTGTGATGTATACGTGCCGATCGGGGGAACGTTTGACTCCGTTCGCCCGTCTCCACAAGCGAGGCGGGGCGGCTTCTGCTGACAATGGCGAAGACCCTCGCGCAGTGTTCGCGAAAGCGCGTCTACCATGGAAGCCTTCACGTCACTGCACCCACCTCGCCGACCTGAAAAGCCCTCAAAAGCTCGTGGGAAGGCCAGTCGAATCCTGATGGGGAACTCAATGTCGTTCATCGGCCGTGACATGGCTGTCGACCTCGGGACCGCCAACACGCTGGTGTACGTCAGGGGTCGCGGGATCGTACTCAACGAGCCGTCCGTCGTCGCCATCAACACCAACACCGGCGGCATTCTCGCGGTCGGCGCCGAAGCGAAGAAGATGATCGGGCGCACACCCGGCAACATCGTTGCCGTCCGTCCGCTGAAGGACGGTGTGATCGCCGACTTCGAGATCACCGAGCGGATGCTCCGCTACTTCATCCTGAAGATCCACAAGCGGCGGTATCTGGCTCGTCCGCGCGTCGTCGTCTGTGTGCCCTCGGGCATCACCGGCGTCGAGCGCCGTGCCGTCATCGAGGCGTCGTCCCAGGCCGGCGCCCGCCAGGTGCACATCATCGAGGAGCCCATGGCCGCGGCCATCGGCTCCGGCCTGCCGGTCCACGAGGCCACGGGCAACATGGTGGTCGACATCGGCGGCGGCACCACGGAGGTCGCGGTCATCTCCCTCGGCGGCATCGTCACCGCCCAGTCCATCCGCGTCGCGGGCGACGAACTGGACAACGCGATCATCCAGCACATCAAGAAGGAGTACTCCCTCCTGCTGGGTGAGCGGACGGCCGAACAGATCAAGATCACGATCGGTTCGGCGTACGACCTCGACACCGACGAGCACACCGAAATCCGCGGCCGGGACCTGGTGTCCGGACTGCCCAAGACCGTCGTCGTCTCGGCCGCCGAAGTACGCAAGGCGATCGAGGAACCGGTCAACGCCATCGTCGACGCCGTCAAGACCACCCTCGACAAGTGTCCGCCGGAGCTGTCCGGCGACATCATGGACCGGGGTATCGTCCTGACCGGCGGCGGCGCCCTGCTGCGCGGGCTCGACGAGCGGCTGCGCCGGGAGACCGGAATGCCGATCCACATCGCCGAGGACCCCCTCGACAGTGTGGCGCTCGGCTCCGGCAAGTGCGTCGAGGAGTTCGAGGCGCTCCAGCAGGTCCTGGACGCCCAGCCCCGCCGGTGACGTAACGCTTCGGTTCCGCCGTACGAGACGATCTCCTCTCGTGCGGCGGATCGTTGATATAGAGACAGCAGCGGGCTCGGAAGTTCTTTCCGATGGTTCCCGTTTCGCTGTTTTTCCCGAGTTTCCCGAATTCCGACGAGGAAGGCACGGCCGCCGCACGTGAGGGACACGAAAGAGAGCCGGCTGCTCCTGGTGCTGCTGATCGCCGTGGCGTTCGCGCTGATCACGGTGGACATCCGCGGCGGGGAGGACTCCCCGGTCGACGGTGCCCGGCAGGCCGCGTCCACCGTCTTCGGCCCGATCGAGAACGGGGTGTCGTCCGCCGTCGACCCCGTCGGCAACGCGATCTCCGCGATCCGCGCCTCCGGTGACCGGCACGACCGGCTCGCCGCCCTGGAGCAGGAGAACGCGGCGCTGAAGGCGAAGCTCGGCAGCGACGACCGCGGCCGCAGCCGGCTGGCGCAGCTCGACAAGATGCTGAAGCTCGCCGGAGAGGGCCAGTACGGCATCAAGGGCGCCCAGGTCATCGGCATAGGAGCGGCCCAGGGCTTCTCCTGGACCGTCACCCTGGACGTCGGCGCCGACGACGGCATCGAGCGGGACATGACCGTCCTCAACGGCGACGGCCTGGTCGGCCGCGTCACCACAGTCGGCCCCAGCTCCTCCACCGTGCTGCTCGCCAGCGACCCCGACTTCACCGTCGGCACCCGCATGGAGTCCGGCGACGAGCTGGGCTTCGCCTCCGGGCAGGGTGACCGCCCGCTCCGCGTCGAGCTGCTCAACGGCAAGGCCGAGGTGAAGAAGGGCGACCGCCTCGTCACCTTCGGCTCGCAGGCCGACAAGCCGTTCGTGCCCGGCGTGCCGGTCGGCGTCGTCTCCCGCGTCGACCCCTCCGGCGGCGACCTGACCCGCACCCTGTACGTCACGCCGTACGTCAGCTTCACCAAGCTCGACGTCGTCGGCGTCGTCGTGCAGGCCCCGAAGAAGGACCCCCGCGACACCGTGCTCCCGGACAAGCCGAAGCCGACCCCCACGCCCACCGTGACGGTGACCGTGACGCCGTCCGCCGGGGCGCCCGCCGACGGCCAGTTCCAGCCCGAGCAGTAGGAGCGAGGAAGCCCCATGCGCGTCAACCGAATCCTGCTGTCCACCGCCCTGGTCGTCGTCGCCCTGGTCATCCAGGTCAGCGTCCTGGCCCGGCTCCACCTGCCCGGCGCCGTCCCCGACCTGCTGCTGCTCACCGTCCTCGGCCTCGCCCTGGTCTACGGCCACACCGGCGGCGCCCTGATCGGCTTCGGCGCCGGCCTCCTCGCCGACCTCGCCCCGCCCGCCGACCACGCCGCCGGGCGCTACGCCCTGGTGCTCTGCGTCATCGGCTACCTGGCCGGCCTCGCCAGACCCGAGACCGGCCGGCTGAAGTCCGCCACCGGCCCGATGGCCGTGGTCGTGGTCGCCGCCCTCGGCTCCACCCTGCTCTACGCCGGGGTGGGCGCCCTGGTCGGCGACACCGCCGCCCGCCATGTGGGCCTCGGGGGCCTGCTGTTCACCTCGGCCCTGTACGACCTGCTGCTCGCGCCCTTCGTGGTCCCCGGGATCATGGCGCTGGCCCGGCGCGCGGAGAACGACCCGCTCGCCGAGACCGGCGCCGCCGCCCAGGCCACCGACATCTCCTCCGGCTGGCTCTCCGGCGGCACCGGCCTGCGCATCGGCGAGCAGAAGAACGGGCTGCGGGTGAAGGCGGCGCGGGCCCGGGTCGCCCGCGCCGGGCGCATCAAGGGGGTCAAGCGACTGTGAGAGCGGGCGAGTTCACCCGGACGGGTGGGCAGGGGCGGAACGCGGCCGCACAGCCCGACCGTTCATCATTCGTACGCGCGCACACGTCGGCGCACCGAGAGGGGGAGCGACCGCAGTGACCAACATTCCCGAGACCGGGCGGAACCCACGGGTCCAGATCCGGCTCGTCGTCATCCAGGTCCTCGTCCTCTCCCTCCTCGGCACCCTCGGCGGCCGGCTCTGGTACCTCCAGATCCGGGAGGGCGACGCCTACGCCAAGGAAGCCTCCGGCAACCACGTGCAGCAGGTCGTCCAGCCCGCCGTCCGAGGCTCCATCCTGGACGCCCGCGGCGTCGCCCTCGCGGACAACGAGACGCGGCTGGTCGTCTCCGCATCCCGCACCGACCTGCTGAAGATGAGGGACGACGGCAAGGCCGTCCTCACCAAGCTCGCCGGGGTCCTGGGCATGAAGCCCCAGGACGTCATGGAGAAGGTCCGCCTCTGCGACGCGCAGACCCCCCAGCCCTGCTGGAACGGCTCGCCGTACCAGCCCATCCCCATCACCGACGAGGCCACCGCCAAGCAGGCCCTGCAGATCCGCGAGCGCTCCGAGGAGTTCCCCGGCATCACCGCCGAACCCGAGGCGGTCCGCCGGTACGCGGCGCCGGGGCAGGCCAACACCGCCCAGGTCCTCGGCTACCTCTCCCCGGTCACCGACGACGAGATCCAGCAGGCCCAGGACACCGACTCGCCCTACCTCCGCTCCGACCAGGTCGGCCGCAGCGGCCTGGAACGGCAGTACGACAAGGCCCTGCGCGGCAAGGCCGGCGTCACCCGCTACGAGGTCGACAACCTCGGCCGGGTCATCGGCGAGGCCGAGTCCGACGCCGCCCAGCCCGGCGACAACCTGGTCACCAGCATCGACGCCCGCGTCCAGCGCATCGCCGAGTACGAGCTGAACGAGGCGATGAAGGCCGCCCGCAAGGAGTTCGACCGCAACACCGGCACCACCTACAAGGCCGACTCCGGCGCGGTCGTGGTGATGGAGGCCAAGACCGGCCGCGTCGTCGCCATGGCCTCCAACCCGACCTACGACCCGAACGCGTGGGTGGGCGGCATCTCCGCCGCCGACTACAGGAAGCTCACCGGGAAGAACTCCAACTACCCGCTGCTCAACCGCGCCATCCAGGGCCAGGCCGCCCCCGGCTCGATCTTCAAGGTGGTCTCCACCTCCGCCGCCGTCGAGGCCGGCTACGACTTCGACGGCGGGTACGACTGCTCCAGCTCGTACTCGGTCGGCGGCCAGGTCTTCAAGAACTTCGAGTCCGCCAACTACGGCTCGATCAACCTCGGCCGCGCCCTGGAGGTCTCCTGCGACACCGTCTTCTACCGCCTCGCCCACGAGGAGTGGAAGAAGGACGGCGGCATGAGCGGGAAGAACGCCAAGGACTACTTCTACAAGGCCGCCCACCAGTTCGGCCTCGGCAAGGAGACCGGCATCGACCTGCCGAACGAGGTCACCGGCCGCGTCCCCGACCGCCAGTGGAAGCAGGACTACTGGGAGGCCAACAAGGACGCCTGGTGCAAGACCGGCAAGAAGGACGGCAGTTACGTCGAGAAGATCGCGTACGAGAACTGCGTCGAGGGCAACAAGATGCGCGCCGGTGACGCCATCAACTACTCCATCGGCCAGGGCGACACCCTGGTGACCCCGATCCAGATGGCCACCATCTACTCGGCCATCTCCAACGGCGGCACGCTGTACACGCCGTCCGTCGGCAAGGCCGTCATCAGCGCCGACGGCAAGAGCGTCGACGAGATCGCGCCCCAGTCCCACGGCAAGCTGCCGATAAGCAGGGAGACGCGGGACAAGATGGACGCCGCCCTCGCCGGCGTCGCCACCAACGGAACGGCCGCCTGGCGGTTCCAGGGCTGGCCGCAGGACCAGATCCCGATGCACGCCAAGACCGGTACCGCTGAGGTCTACGGCAAGCAGACGACGTCCTGGTTCGCCACGTACACCAAGGACTACTCGATCGTCATGACGATCTCCCAGGGCGGTACCGGCTCCGGCGCCTCCGGACCGGCCGTCCGCAACATCTACGACGCCCTCTACGGCGTCTCCGACGACGGTGACATCGACCCGAAGAAGGCGCTGCTGCCCACGCCGCAGAAGACCCTGCCGAAGGTCAAGACAGACGGCACCATCGCCGCCCCGAAGATCTCCGACGACCCGGTCAAGGACCAGCAGGCCACCGACGAGGACGAGTACGCGCCGATCGACGGCCAGGAGCAGGGGGCGACCGTCGGCAACCAGGACACGGGCAACCGCCAGACCCGCCGCCGACGGCGCGGCGGCTGCCCCGGCGACCGCAGGCGCAGGACGCGGAGGATGCTCACATGACCGGGGCCAACAGTTTCCAGGTCTCCGGGTACGGACCCGAGCGCGCGGGCTGGACCCGGGTCTTCGCCCGCGACTCGGTGGCCCGCCGGATGGACTGGCCGATACTGCTGGCCGCCGGCGCCCTGTCGCTGCTCGGCACCCTGCTGGTCTACTCGGCCACCCGCAACCGCACCGAGCTGAACCAGGGCGACCCGTACTTCTTCCTCTTCCGCCACCTGCTCAACACCGGCATCGGCCTCGCCCTGATGGTCGCCATAGTGTGGATCGGCCACCGAGCGCTGCGCACGGCGGTGCCGCTCCTCTACGGCGCCTCCCTCTTCCTGATCCTGCTGGTCCTCACCCCGCTGGGCTCGACCATCAACGGCGCCCACTCCTGGATCAAGCTCCCCGGCGGCTTCTCCCTCCAGCCCTCGGAGTTCGTCAAGCTCACCATCATCCTGGGCATGGCGATGCTGCTGGCCACCCGCGTCGACGCGGGCGACAAGCAGTACCCCGACCACCGCACGGTCCTCCAGGCCCTCGGCCTGGCCGTCGTCCCCATGCTGATCGTGATGCTCATGCCCGACCTCGGGTCGGTCATGGTCATGGTCGTCATCGTGCTGGGCGTGCTGCTCGCCTCCGGCGCCTCCAACCGCTGGGTGTTCGGACTGATCGGCACCGGCACGGCCGGTGCCCTCGCGGTGTGGCAGCTCGGCATCCTGGACGACTACCAGATCAACCGCTTCGCCGCCTTCGCCAACCCGGAGCTGGACCCGGCGGGCGTCGGTTACAACACCAACCAGGCCCGGATCGCCATCGGCTCCGGCGGGCTCACCGGCTCCGGCCTGTTCCACGGTTCGCAGACCACCGGCCAGTTCGTCCCCGAGCAGCAGACCGACTTCGTCTTCACGGTCGCCGGTGAGGAACTGGGCTTCGTCGGCGCCGGACTGATCATCGTGCTGCTCGGCGTCATCCTCTGGCGAGCCTGCCGCATCGCCCGCGACACGCCCGACCTGTACGGCACGATCGTCGCCGCCGGGGTCGTCGCCTGGTTCGCCTTCCAGGCGTTCGAGAACATCGGGATGACCCTCGGCATCATGCCGGTGACCGGCCTGCCCCTGCCGTTCGTCTCCTACGGGGGATCATCGATGTTCTCCGTGTGGATGGCGGTCGGCCTGCTCCAGTCGATCACCGTGCAGCGGCCCATGTCGGCCTAGTGATCTGAGTCGGAGATTCGCCGCCTACTGCCGACGAATCTCCGACTCAGATCACTAGCGGGCAGCGGGCACCGGGGTGCGGTTCCCGCGCCGGGGGTGATCTCCGCCGTCCGCCGGGTACGTACGCCCCATGGCGGATATCAAGCGTGAGATCGAGCGCAAGTACGAGGCGGACGACGGCGGCCTCCCCGACCTGAGCGGGGTGGCCGGCGTCGCCACCGTCGCCGACCGGGGCGTCGTCCACCTCGACGCCACCTACTACGACACCGCCGACGAGCGCCTCGCCGCCTGCGGCATCACCCTGCGCCGCCGCACCGGCGGCTCCGACGCGGGCTGGCACCTGAAACTCCCCGTCGCCCCCGGCGAACGCGAGGAGATCCACGCCCCGCTCTCCGACACCGTCCCCGGCGAACTGGTCTCCCTGGTCCGCTCCCGTATCCGCGACGCCGAGCTGCTGCCGCTGGTCCGGCTGCGCTCCGACCGCGACCTGCGCCACCTCCTCGCCCCGGACGGCACGCTGCTCGCCGAGGCCAGCGCCGACACCGTGCACGCGGAACGGCTCGGCGGCGGGGTCGGCGCCGCCCACTGGACCGAGATCGAGGTGGAGCTGGCCGACGGCGGCGACCCGGCGTTCCTCGACACCGTGGACAAGCGGCTGCGCAAGGCCGGCGTCCGCCCCGCCGCCGCCCCGTCGAAGCTGGCCCGCGCCCTCGCGGAGACGGCCCCCGACAGGACCCGCGGGCCCGCTCCCGCCGGGGACCCGGTGAGCGCCGGCGACCATGTGCTGGCGTACGCGCGGGCCCAGCGGGACGCGCTCGTCGCCCTCGACCCGGCGGTGCGCCGGGACACGGCGGACGCCGTGCACGACATGCGGGTCGCCACCCGGAGGCTGCGCAGCACCTTCACGTCGTTCGGCGCCGTGCTGGACCGGTCGGTCACCGACCCGGTAGGGGACGAGCTGAAGTGGCTGGCGGGTGTGCTCGGCGCCGACCGGGACCGCGAGGTGCTGACCGAGCGGCTGACCGCGGCCCTCGGCGAGGTGCCGGACGACCTGGTCCACGGGCCGTTCGCCGAGCGGCTGCGGCACTGGTCGGGCGCCGAGCACGGCGGCGCCCGCGCCCGGCTCCTCGGCGTCCTGGACTCCCGCCGCCACCTCGCCCTCCTCGACGCCCTGGACGCCCTGCTCGCCGACCCGCCCCTGCGGAAAGCGGCCGGGAAGGAACCCGGCGAGGTGCTCGCCAAGGCCGTCCGCAAGGACTTCCGCAAGGTCTCCGCGCTGGTGGAGCGGGCGCTGGGCCTCGGCCCCGGCACCGAACGCGACATCGCGCTGCACGAGGCGCGCAAGAAGGCCAAGCGGACCCGGTACGCGGCGGAGGCGGCCGTACCCGTCCTCGGCAAGCCGGCGAAGTCCATGGTCAGGTCCATGAAGGAGCTCCAGTCCCTGCTCGGCGAGCACCAGGACGCCGTCATGGCCCGGCAGGCCCTGCGCGAGCTGGCCGCGGTCGCCCACGCGGCGGGCGAGGACACCTTCACCCACGGCCTGCTCCACGAACGCGAGCGGCGGCGCGCGGCGGACGTGGAAGCCGGGCTGCCCGCCTTCTGGAACGGCATCGAGGACGCGGCCACCGCCCTGTGAGCCGACGGGCGTGCGGGTGACCCTCCGGGGCCGCGTTAGGCTAGATGGTCACCCCTGTCAGTTCAGTCCAGCCCACGAAGGTGCGCGAGATGCCTGCCGAAGTCGCTGCGGCCGCGGAGTCCGTTTTCCCGCAGCTCGAAGCTCTCCTCCCGCATGTGCAGAAGCCGATCCAGTACGTCGGCGGAGAACTCAACTCCACCGTCAAGGACTGGGACTCCTGCGACGTCCGCTGGGCGCTGATGTACCCGGACGCCTACGAGGTCGGTCTGCCCAACCAGGGCGTCATGATCCTCTACGAGGTGCTCAACGAGCAGCAGGGCGTCCTCGCCGAGCGCACCTACAGCGTGTGGCCGGACCTGGAGGCCCTGATGCGGGAGCACCAGGTCCCGCAGTTCACGGTGGACAGCCACCGCCCGGTGAAGGCGTTCGACGTGTTCGGCCTGTCCTTCTCCACCGAGCTGGGCTACACCAACATGCTGGCCGCGCTCGACCTGGCCGGCATCCCCCTGGAGGCCAGGGACCGGGGCCTGGACGACCCGATCGTCATGGCCGGCGGGCACGCCGCGTTCAATCCGGAGCCGATCGCCGACTTCATCGACTGCGCCGTGATCGGCGACGGCGAGCAGGCCGTCCTGGAGGTCACCGCGATCGTCCGCGCCTGGAAGGCGGAGGGCCGTCCCGGCGGCCGTGAGGAACTCCTCTTCCGCCTCGCCCGCACCGGCGGCGTCTACGTCCCCGGCTTCTACGACGTCGAGTACCTGCCCGACGGCCGGATCGCCCGCGTCGTGCCGAACCGGTCGGGTGTCCCGTGGCGCGTGTCGAAGCACACCGTCATGGACCTCGACGAGTGGCCCTACCCCAAGCAGCCCCTCGTGCCGCTCGCGGAGACCGTGCACGAGCGCATGTCGGTGGAGATCTTCCGCGGCTGCACCCGCGGCTGCCGCTTCTGCCAGGCAGGCATGATCACCCGCCCGGTGCGCGAGCGGTCCATCACCGGCATCGGCGACATGGTCGACAAGGGCCTGAAGGCGACCGGCTTCGAAGAGGTCGGCCTGCTCTCCCTGTCCTCCGCCGACCACACGGAGATCGGCGACATCGCCAAGGGCCTCGCCGACCGCTACACCGAGGACAAGATCGGCCTCTCCCTGCCCTCCACCCGCGTCGACGCGTTCAACATCGACCTGGCCAACGAGCTGACCCGCAACGGGCGCCGCTCCGGCCTCACCTTCGCCCCCGAGGGCGGCTCGGAGCGCATCCGCAAGGTCATCAACAAGATGGTCTCCGAGGACGACCTGATCCGGACCGTCGCCACCGCCTACGGCAACGGCTGGCGCCAGGTGAAGCTGTACTTCATGTGCGGCCTGCCCACCGAGACCGACGAGGACGTCCTCCAGATCGCCGACATGGCGATGAACGTCATCCAGAAGGGCCGCGAGGTCTCCGGCTCCGGCGACATCCGCTGCACGGTCTCCATCGGCGGTTTCGTCCCCAAGCCGCACACCCCCTTCCAGTGGGCGCCGCAGCTCTCCGCCGAGGAGACCGACGCCCGGCTCCAGAAGCTCCGCGACAAGATCCGCGGCGACAAGAAGTACGGCCGCTCCATCGGCTTCCGCTACCACGACGGCAAGCCCGGCATCGTCGAGGGCCTCCTCTCCCGCGGCGACCGCCGCGTCGGCGCCGTCATCCGCGCCGTCTACGACGACGGCGGACGCTTCGACGGCTGGCGCGAGCACTTCTCCTACGACCGCTGGATGGCCTGCGCCGACAAGGCCCTCGCCCCCTACGGCGTGGACGTCGACTGGTACACCACCCGCGAGCGCTCCTACGAGGAGGTCCTGCCCTGGGACCACCTGGACTCGGGCCTCGACAAGGACTGGCTCTGGGAGGACTGGCAGGACGCCCTCGACGAGACCGAGGTCGACGACTGCCGCTGGACGCCGTGCTTCGACTGCGGGGTGTGCCCGCAGATGGACACCAGCATCCAGATCGGCCCGACCGGCAAGAAGCTGCTGCCGCTGACGGTGAAGCAGCCGGCGGGCAGCGGGCACACGCACTGACGGCCGGGAAGCGGGCCCCTCCTCCGGGGGGCCCGCTTCCGTGTCCCGTGCATCCGAACGGGCCGGCCGTGCGTCTCTTCCGGTATGGATCTGGAGAAGCCGCCCACCGGGGACGTACGGCGCACGGCGTACACGGAGGAGCGGGGCGGCGAGGGGTGCCTCACCGTGGCGATCCGCCTTCCGGTGCGGATCGTGGCGCTCGTGCTGGTCGTGCCGGTGCGGATGGCGTGGGACGCGCTGGTGGCCGCCGGGGGGTTCCTGGGGCGCACGGTGTTCCGGCCGCTCGGGCGGGCGGTGGGGTGGCTGGCGCGGGCGGTCTTCGTGTGGCCGTTCGTGGGGCTGTGGCGGTACGTCGTCGTCCCCCTGGCGAAGGCGGCCGGGTGGCTCGGGCTGCTGCTGGTCGTCCGGCCGGCGCGGTGGGTGTACCGGTGGGTGCTGACCCCGGCCGGGCACGCGCTCGCGTGGTGCTGGGCGCGGCTGGTCGTACCGGTCGGGGACGCGCTGCGGGCCGCCGGGACGTGGCTCGCGCGGCATCTGCTCGTCCGGCCCCTCCAGTGGGCGTACCGGTGGGTGCTGACCCCGGTCGGGCACGCGCTCGCGTGGTGCGGCAGGGGAGTGGCGTGGTGCGTGCGGACGGTCGTCGCCGGGATCGCCTGGGCGGTCTCCTGGGTGGTACGGGTGCTGCTGGTGTGGCCCGCGCTCGCCCTGTGGCGGTGGGTGCTGGCGCCGGTCGGCCGGGTCCTCGCGGTCGTCGGCCGGGAGGCCGGGGACGCGCTCGGGCACGCCTGGCGGATCGCGGGGCGGATCTCGCTGGCGGTCGGCCGGTTCCTCGGGACCCTGTTGCGGTGGATCTTCGTGGAGCCGGCGCGGTGGGTGTACCGGACGGTGCTGACCCCCGTGGGGCACGTGGTGCGCGACGCCGTGCTGCGGCCCGCCGCCGCGGCGGCCCGGGGGACCGGGCGGGCCGTGCGGCAGGCGTTCGCCTCGGCCCGGGAATCGGTGCGGCAGGTACGCGCCGACGTGCGGCGGGCGCTGTTCGGCGCACCCCCGCCGGCCCGGCCGGTGCGGCGCCCGGTGGACCGGCGGGAACCTTCCGGCGCCGAGGCACGTACTCTTGGTAGGAGTACGACCGCTCTCACGAAGGACTGAACGACACTGGGCAAGCGACAGCCCGAAGGCCCGCCGCCGGTACCCGCGGTGCAGCGCATCCGACTGCGCTACACCAAGCGCGGCCGCCTCCGGTTCACCAGCCACCGTGACTTCCAGCGCGCCTTCGAGCGTGCGCTGCGCCGCGCCGAGGTGCCGATGGCGTACTCGGCGGGGTTCACACCGCACCCGAAGGTGTCGTACGCCAATGCCGCACCCACCGGCACGGGCAGTGAGGCGGAGTATCTGGAGATCGCGCTCACCTCGGCGCGCGACCCGGAGCAGCTGAGAACCCTCCTCGACGCGTCCCTGCCCGCCGGGCTGGACGTGATCGACGCGGTCGAGGCCCGGACCCCGGGACTCGCCGACCGGCTGACGGCCTCCGTGTGGGAGCTGCGGCTGGACGGCGTGGACCCGGCCGGCGCCCGCCGCGCCGTCGACGCCTTCAACGGGGCGCCGGCCGTGGAGGTCCAGCGCCGCACCAAGAACGGTGTGCGCACCTTCGACGCCCGCTCCGCCGTCGTCTCCCTGGAGAGCGTTCCGACGCAGGATGCACAGGCTGATAGGCCGAGTGACCGGCCCTGTGCGATACTGCGGCTGGTTGTTCGGCACGTGACGCCTGCCGTACGACCCGACGACGTCCTGTCCGGTCTCCGCGCCGTGGCCGACCTGGCGCCGCCGGTCCCCGTAGCGGTGACCAGGCTGGCGCAGGGGCTGCTCGATGAAGAGACCGGCACGGTGACCGACCCGCTCGCGCCCGACCGCGAGGCAGGAGCGAAGGAGCCGCAGACGGCTCCCGCGACTGCCGCCGCGACGGCGCCGGCGTAAGGAAGGTCCCGCGAAGGGACGGACGTCGTAAGCGCCGCCGTCGAACTCGGGAGCCACCTGGGTCGGGCAGCGCACCGACCAGAAGACTTTCGCCAGGCCGTGCGCGACAAGGTTGTACGGAACCGGCGAGACAGGACACAGCGAGCTCCCGAGCGGCGCCCGCGCCCCGGACGGCGGCATCCGCGCAGAGCGCGAGCCGCGGACGTCACCGGCGGTCGACGCGATCGACGCCGGACCCAGGCGCGGCGCCCGGGAGCCTGACGGGAGATACGCCCGCATGCTCGAACCGACCGAATCCACGGAGTCCGTGACCGGCTCCGCACCCGACACCACCCCCAGCGACACCCTGCCGCCGCGCCGCCGGCGCCGCGCCGCCTCCCGCCCGGCGGGTCCGCCGGCCGGGGCCTCCGGCACCACGGCGGAGACCGTCGAGCCGGCCGTCCCGGCCGCCGACAGCGAGACCGTCGCGGACGTCGTCGACGAGACGGAGGAGACTACGGAGGAGGCACTCCAGGCCGAGGCCGCGGCCAAGGCCGAGAGCGAGGCCAGGAGCGAGGCCGGGACCGAGGCCGAGGAGCCCGCTCCCGCCCGTCCGCGCCGCCGCGCCGTACGCCGTGCCTCCGCGCCCGCCGGGGCGCCCGCCGCCGAGGCGGACGCCGAGACCGTGGTCCCCGCGGCGCCCGCCGCAGCCGGCCGGCCCGAGCCGGAGTCCGCCGTAGCGTCCGACGAGAGCGCCGCGCCCAAGCGGACCCGCCGGCGTGCGACGCGGAGCGTCTCGGCGCCGGTCGCCGCCGAGACCGCGGAGGTTCCCGAGACCGTGGAGGCGCCGGTCGCGCCGGTCGCACCGGTCGCCGAGGCGCCTGCCGAGGAGGCCGCGCCCAAGGGCCGGACCCGTCGGCGTGCGACGCGTACCGCGGCGGCGCCGGTCGCCTCCGGCGCGTCCGAGGCGCCCGAGCCCGCCGTGGCTTCCGAGCCCGTCGAGCCCGCCGCGGCCCCGGCTGCCGGGACGCCCGCCGAGGTGCCCGCCGACGACGCCGCGCCCAAGGGCCGCACCCGGCGTCGCGCGACCCGGCGCGGCGCCGCCCCGGCCGAGGAGCCCGTGAGCACCGAGGCCGCGGAGGCGGACGCGGGTGACGAGAAGGCGGCCGAGAAGGCCGAGCCCGCCGCCACCCCCGTCGCCGGGACGCCCGCCGCCGGCACGCCTGCCGCGTCCGAGCCGTCCGCCGACGACGCCGCTCCGCGCCGTACCCGGCGCCGGGCCGTCCGCAAGGCCGCCACCGGCTTCGCCGAGCCCGCGCGGAAGGCCGGGACCGGCTCCGCCGACGCGGAGACCGCCGCCCGTCCGGCGCGGCCGGCCGTCGCGCTGTTCCAGCCGCCGGTGTTCGCCGAGCCCCAGTTCCAGACGCCCGAGCGGGCCGCGGCCGAGGCCGCCGCGGTGGCTTCCGGGGCGCGGGAGCCGCAGGAGGAGCCGGAGCGCACCCCCGCGGTGGAGCCCGCCGAGGCCGTCGAGGAGCAGCCCGCAGGGTCGCGCCGCCGCCGTCGCCGCCGGGGCGCCGCCGACGAGGCCGCCGAGGAGCGGCCCGCCGAGACCACCGCCCCCGTCGCCGAGGAGCCGGAGGCCGAGGCGGACGCCGACGCCGAGGAGCCCGACGAGGACGGCGACGCCGACGCCGAGGAGGGCGGTTCGCGCCGCCGCCGTCGCCGGGGCGGCCGTCGCCGTCGCCGGGGCGACCTGCCGGACGGCGAGTCCGACGGCGCGGAGACCGACGCCGAGCAGTACGCCGCCGAGCAGGCCGAGCAGGACGCCGAGGACACCGCCGAGCAGGCCGACGAGGACGCCGAGGAGGACGACGACGACACCGGCGCCCGCGAGGAGTCCGGCGGGTCCAGCAGCAGCCGTCGCCGCAGGCGCCGCCGCCGCCGCGCCGGGGACAGCTCCGCCGAGGGCGAGCCGTCCGCCGACGACCCGGAGCGGACCGTCGTCAAGGTCCGCGAGCCGCGCAAGGTGTCCGAGGCGTCGGACTTCCAGGACGCGGTGCAGTCCATCAAGGGCTCGACCCGGCTGGAAGCGAAGAAGCAGCGCCGCCGCGAGGGCCGCGAGCAGGGCCGCCGGCGCGTCCCGATCATCACCGAGGCCGAGTTCCTCGCCCGCCGCGAGGCCGTCGAGCGCGTGATGGTCGTCCGCCAGCACGGCGAACGCACGCAGATCGGCGTCCTGGAGGACGGCGTGCTCGTCGAGCACTACGTCAACAAGGAGCAGGCCACCTCGTACGTCGGCAACGTCTACCTCGGCAAGGTGCAGAACGTGCTGCCGTCGATGGAGGCCGCCTTCATCGACATCGGCAAGGGCCGCAACGCCGTGCTCTACGCCGGTGAGGTCAACTTCGAGGCGCTCGGCATGGCCAATGGGCCGCGCCGCATCGAGTCGGCCCTGAAGTCCGGCCAGTCGGTCCTCGTCCAGGTGACGAAGGACCCGATCGGCCACAAGGGCGCCCGGCTCACCAGCCAGGTCTCCCTGCCGGGCCGCTACCTCGTGTACGTGCCCGAGGGCTCGATGACCGGCATCAGCCGCAAGCTGCCCGACACCGAGCGGGCCCGGCTGAAGACCATCCTCAAGAAGATCGTCCCCGAGGACGCGGGCGTCATCGTGCGCACCGCCGCCGAGGGCGCCAGCGAGGACGAGCTGCGCCGCGACGTCGAGCGGCTCCAGCAGCAGTGGGCGGAGATCCAGAAGAAGGCCAAGAACGGCGGCAACGCGCCGACCCTGCTGTACGGCGAGCCGGACATGACGGTCCGCGTCGTGCGCGACATCTTCAACGAGGACTTCACCAAGGTCGTCGTCAGCGGCGAGGACGCCTGGGAGACCGTGCACGGGTACGTCTCCCACGTCGCGCCGGACCTCGCCGACCGGCTGTCCAAGTGGACCAGCGAGGTCGACGTCTTCGCCACGTACCGGATCGACGAGCAGCTCGCCAAGGCGCTGGACCGCAAGGTCTGGCTGCCCAGCGGCGGTTCGCTGGTGATCGACCGGACCGAGGCGATGGTCGTCATCGACGTCAACACCGGCAAGTTCACCGGCCAGGGCGGCAACCTGGAGGAGACGGTCACCAGGAACAACCTGGAGGCGGCCGAGGAGATCGTGCGCCAGCTGCGGCTGCGCGACCTCGGCGGCATCATCGTGATCGACTTCATCGACATGGTGCTGGAGTCCAACCGGGACCTGGTGCTGCGGCGCCTCCTGGAGTGCCTGGGCCGGGACCGTACGAAGCACCAGGTCGCCGAGGTGACCTCGCTGGGCCTGGTGCAGATGACCCGCAAGCGGGTCGGCCAGGGGCTGTTGGAGTCGTTCTCCGAGACCTGTGTGCACTGCAACGGGCGCGGTGTCATCGTCCACCTCGACCAGCCGTCCGCCGGCGGGAACGGCGGCGGAAAGCGCCGCAAGCGGGCCCGCGCCGGTGCCGGTGAGCAGCACGAGCACGAGCACGAGGCCGCCGTCGAGACCGCCACCGCCGAGCAGGAGGCGGACGCCGAGATCGAGCGGGCCGCGGAGCGGGCGGACGAGCAGCGGGACGCCGAGCCCGTCGCCCTTCCGTCGGCCGACTTCGCGCCGGACGAGGAGCTGTACAGCAGCGTCGCCGAGGCGGAGGCCGCGGCCAAGCGCGGCCGTTCGCGGCGCCGGGCGAGCCGGCGCGCGTCGGCCCCGGCCGGCGCGCCGAGGGCGGAGACCACCCGGCCCGAGCAGCCCGAGCAGCCCGAGGCGCCCGAGGTGCCGACGGCGCAGGACGTGCCGGCGCGGGACGAGGCCGAGCGTCCGGTGCGGCCGGAGCCGGCCGCCGAGGCGCTGGCCGAGCCCGCGGCCGTGGAGGACGCGGTCGTCGCCCCGCCGCAGGAGGCCGCCCCGGCCGCCGAGGCGCCCGTCGAGGAGGCCGCGCCCAAGGGCCGTACGCGCCGTCGGGCGACCCGCAAGGTGTCCGCGCCCGCCGGTTCGCCGGCCGGTGCGGAGGCCGCCGTGGTGACGGTCCCCGAGTCCGCCCCGGCGGAGCGGCCCGCCGCCGAGGAGCCGGTGGAGCAGCCGGCCCCGGAGGAGCAGCCCGAGCCGGTGGCCGAGCCCGCGCCGCCGGCCCGCCCGCGGCGCCGCGCCGTGCGCAAGGCCGCCGCGCCCACCGCCGACGCGGAGGCGGCCGTCGTGGTCGTCCCCGCGGCGGAGACCCCGGCCGCCGCTCCGGAGGCGCCCGCCGAGGAGCCGGTCGCCGAGGAGGCCGCCCCGGCCAGGAAGACCGCCCGCAAGACGGTCAAGAAGGCCCCGGCGAAGAAGGCCGCCGCCAAGAAGACGACGGCGACCAAGACGGCCGCGAAGAAGACGACGGCGGCGAAGAAGACGACGGCCAAGAAGGCGGCGAAGACCACCAAGTCGGCCGCCAAGAAGACGGCGTCGAAGAAGACCGCCGCGGCCGAACAGCAGTCGGCTCCGTCGGTCTCCAGCGTCACCGACGAGGTCTGACCGGCCCGACGTCCCGCCCGTGCGGTACCCGATCCGCCCCCGGCCTCCCGGCCGGGGGCGGATCGCGTCCATAAGGAATCCGTAAGCGATCACGAGTTGTCATGGGAAACACACAAGCGTGAATGCGAGATGAATCCGAGAAACGCAAACGGATATGATGTGGACTGCGATTAATAGCCAAAATGGACAAATCGGGATATTCATCCCCGTTTCGGAACGGTATTAGGGGCGCATTACGTGAAGGCTCTCGTGCTCTCCGGGGGGGCGGGCACCCGCCTTCGCCCGATCACCCACACCTCGGCCAAGCAGCTCGTGCCGGTCGCCAACAAGCCCGTGCTGTTCTACGGCCTGGAGGCGATCGCCGACGCGGGCATCCGGGAGGTCGGCATCGTCGTCGGGGACACCGCCGACGAGATCCGCGAGGCGGTGGGCGACGGTTCCCGGTTCGGGATCGAGGTCACCTACCTCCCGCAGGAGGCCCCGCTGGGCCTCGCCCACGCCGTCCTCATCGCGCGGGAATTCCTCGGCGACGACGACTTCGTCATGTACCTCGGTGACAACTTCATCGTCGGGGGCATCACCGGCCTGGTCGAGGAGTTCCGCGCCGACCGTCCCGACGCGCAGATCCTGCTGACCCAGGTCCCCAACCCCACCGCCTTCGGCGTAGCCGAACTCGACGCCGAAGGCCGGGTGGTGGCCCTGGAGGAGAAGCCGAAGCAGCCCAAGAGCGACCTGGCGCTGGTCGGCGTCTACCTCTTCACCCCCGCCATACACGAGGCCGTCCGGTCCATCGAGCCCTCCTGGCGCGGCGAGCTGGAGATCACCCACGCCATCCAGTGGCTGATCGACCAGAAGCACGACGTCCGCTCCACCACCATCTCCGGCTACTGGAAGGACACCGGCAACGTCACCGACATGCTGGAGGTCAACCGGTCCGTCCTGGAGACCGTCGAGCCGCTGGTCGAGGGCACGGTGGACGACACCAGCGAGATCATCGGGCGGGTGCGGATCGAGGCCGGCGCCCGGGTCAGCGGCAGCCGGATCGTCGGCCCCGCGATCGTCGGCGCCGGGTCGGTGATCAACGACGCCTATGTCGGCCCGTTCACCTCGATATCCGAGGAGTGCCGGATCGAGGACAGCGAGATCGAGTACTCCATCGTGCTGCGCGGCTCCTCCGTCACCGGCGTGCGCCGGGTGGAGGCCTCGCTCATCGGGCGCGACGTCGAGGTCACGCCCGCTCCCCGTAACCCTTCGGCCCACCGGCTCGTGCTCGGTGATCACAGCAAGGTGCAGATCTCCTCATGACCACCCGCATCCTGGTGACCGGCGGTGCCGGTTTCATCGGCTCGCACTACGTCCGTACGCTGCTCGGCCCCGAGGGCCCCGGCGACGTCGCGATCACCGTCCTGGACAAGCTGACCTACGCGGGCAACCCGGCCAACCTCGACGAGGTCCGCGCACACCCCGCCTTCTCCTTCGTGCAGGGCGACATCTGCGACCCCGGCCTGGTCGGCAAGCTGATGGCCGAGCACGACCAGGTCGTGCACTTCGCCGCCGAGTCGCACGTCGACCGGTCCATCGACGGCGGCGCGGAGTTCGTCCGCACCAACGTCGTCGGCACCCACACCCTCATCGACGCCGCCCACCGGGCCGGGATCAAGACCTTCGTGCACATCTCCACCGACGAGGTCTACGGCTCCATCGACGAGGGCTCCTGGCCCGAGACCCACCCGCTCCAGCCGAACTCGCCGTACTCCTCGGCCAAGGCGTCCAGCGACCTGATCGCGCTGTCCTACCACCGCACCCACGGCCTGGACGTCCGCGTCACCCGCTGCTCCAACAACTACGGGCACCACCACTTCCCTGAGAAGGTCATCCCGCTCTTCGTGACCAACCTCCTCGACGGCAAGAAGGTCCCGCTCTACGGCGACGGCGGCAACGTCCGCGACTGGCTGCACATCGACGACCACGTCCAGGGCATCGAGCTGGTCCGCACCAAGGGCCGCGCCGGCGAGGTCTACAACATCGGCGGCGGCACCGAGCTGTCCAACAAGGAGCTGACCGGCCTGCTCCTCGAAGCCTGCGGCGCCGACTGGGAGACCAGCGTCGAGTACGTCGAGGACCGCAAGGGCCACGACCGCCGCTACTCCGTGGACTGCACCAAGATCAGCGAGGAACTGGGCTACGCGCCCCGCAAGAGCTTCGAGCAGGGCCTGGCCGAGACGGTCCAGTGGTACCGCGACAACCGCGCCTGGTGGGAGCCGCTGAAGGAGCGCGCCGCGCTCTGACCCGTCCCGCCCGGCCGAACGGGCCCGGAGAACCGGGCCCGTTCCCGTGTTCCGCCCCCACACACGTCAAGAGAGACATGAACCCGACACAGGAACAGGCACGCTGGCTCGTCACCGGAGCCGGCGGCATGCTCGGCCAGGACGTACTCGCCGCACTGGACGCCGAAGGGGAACGGGCCGTGGCGCTGGACCGCGCGGCCCTGGACCTCACCGACCCCGAGGCCGTCCGCCGGACGCTGGAGCACCACCGCCCCGCCGTGGTCGTCAACTGCGCGGCCTGGACGGCCGTGGACGACGCCGAGACCCGCGAGGCCGAGGCGCTGCGCGTCAACGGCGACGGTCCGGCCCACCTCGCCGACGCCTGCGCCCGCACCGGCGCCGTCCTGCTCCATGTCTCCACCGACTACGTCTTCGCCGGCGACGCCGCCGCCCCGTACGCCGAGGACGCCCCCACCGCCCCGCGCAGCGCCTACGGCCGTACCAAGCTGGCCGGCGAGCAGGCCGTCCTGAAGGCCCTCCCGGACCACGGCTACGTGGTGCGCACCGCCTGGCTGTACGGCACCGGCGGACCCAACTTCGTCCGCACCATGATCCGCCTGGCCGGCGAGCGCGACACCGTGGACGTCGTCGACGACCAGCGCGGCCAGCCCACCTGGAGCGCCGACCTGGCCGGACTGCTGCTCGCCCTGGGCCGCGGCGCCCTGGCCGGCACCGCCCCCGCCGGGATCTACCACGGCACCAGCTCCGGCGAGACCACCTGGTACGGCCTCACCCGGGAGATCTTCCGCCTCCTCGGCACCGACCCCGACCGGGTCCGCCCCACCACCAGCGCGGCCTTCACCCGCCCCGCGCCCCGGCCGGCCTACAGCGTCCTCGGCCACGACCGCTTCCGCGCGGCCGGCCTGGCGCCGCTGCGTGACTGGCGCGCCGCGCTCACCCAGGCATTCCCGGAGATCCACCGGGTCCAGACGAAGGAGAACCCGGCGTGACGGTCAAAGTCAGTGTCGTCATCGCGGTCTACAACCCCGGCAAGTACGTCGAGGACTGCGTCTCGTCCCTGCTGCGGCAGAGCCTGAGCCCCGAGGAGTTCGAGGTCTGGTTCGTCGACGACGGCTCCACCGACGAGACCCCCGCCCGGCTGGACCGGTTGGCCGCCGAGCACCCCCACATGCACGTGATCCACCAGGAGTCCTCCGGCTGGTCCGGCCGCCCCCGCAACACCGGCATCAAGGCCGCCCGGGGCGAGTACGTCATGTTCGTCGACCACGACGACTGGCTCGGCGACGAGGCCCTGGAGCGGATGTACGCGTACGGCAAGGCCAACGACGCCGACGTCGTCATCGGCAAGATGGCCGGCATCGGCCGCCCCGTGCCGCAGGAGCTGTTCCGGGTCAACCGGCCGCGCGCCACGGTGGAGAACGCGCCGCTGATCGACAGCCTCACCCCGCACAAGATGTTCCGCCGGGAGTTCCTCAACGAGCACGGCATCCGCTTCAAGGAGGGCCGCCGCCGCCTTGAGGACCACGTCTTCGTGGTCGAGACCTACCTGCGGGCCAGGAGCGTCGCCGTCCTCAGCGACTACCTGTGCTACTACCACATCACCCGCGACGACGGCTCCAACGCCGGCTTCCAGCGCTTCGACCCGGTCGGCTACTTCAAGAACCTCCGCGAGGCCCTCGACGTGGTCGAGGAGCTGACCGAGCCCGGCCCGCTGCGCGACAAGCTGTTCAGCCGCTGGCTGCGCAACGAGATGGTCGAGCGGCTGCGCGGCAGCAGGCTGCTCAAGCTCCCGGAGGACTACGCCGAGGAGCTGTACCGCGAGATCCGCGGCGTCGTCACCGAGCGCTTCGGACCGGGCGTCATCGCCCGCGTCGCGCCCACCCAGCGGGTGGTGGCCGCGCTGATCGTCGCCGGCCTGTACCAGGACATCAGGGAGCTGGCCCGCTGGGAGGCCGGGATCAGACCCACCGGCCGCCTCACCTCCCTGGCCTGGGCGGAGGGCAGGCTGAACATCGGCTTCAGCGCCGAGTACCGGGCCGGGGACGCCCCCATGACCTTCCGCCGGGACGGTGAGCGCGACCTGCTCGGCCTGCCGCTGTCCGAGGCGGCGCTCGCCGCGCTGGCCGAGCAGGACGTCACCCTGGACGCCCCGGTCGGCAAGAGCGACGTCGACCTGGTGGTCCGCCACCGCGACGACGCCACCCAGTACTACCTGCCGCTGACCAGCGAGCGGCACCGCCTGCCCGCCGGCGACGGCTCCTTCCGCCAGGAGATCACCGCGACCGCCGTGCTCGACCCGGAGACCGCCGCCGCCGGCGAGCCCCTGGCCAAGGGCCTGTGGGACCTGCACCTGCGGATCAAGTCCTGCGGCTGGAGCAAGGAGACCCGGCTGGGCGCCGTACGCGGCGAGGACGTGGAGGCCGGGCGGCTGGCCGCGCTCACCGGTGAGCCGCGACGGCTGGTCCTGCCGTACTGGACCGACGGGCCCGGCAACCTCTCGCTCGACGTCGACCAGCACACCGGCAAGCTGGAGCGCGAGGCGGTGGCGTGGACGGACCCCGGCGCGTCGGCCGTGACCGGCGGCACCGCGGTCCGCCTCCCGCTGCCGCTGCACCTGCCGGCCGGGCCCGAACGCGGGGTGCTGCTCCGCTTCGAGCGCAAGAACGTGGGCAAGTACCCCGCCGACGCGGTGGTGGACGGCCGTACGGTGACCGCCGAGCTGCCGCTGGAGCAGCTCACCGGCAAGCGCTGGGCGGTCCGGATCGGCCTGCCCTCGGCGGCCCGCGGCGAGGTGCGCTGGACCCGGCTGCCGGTGGACGTCGTGGTGGACGCCAAGGGCGTCCCGCGGGTCATCGACCGGCACACCGCGCCGGCCCGGCCCGCCCCGAAGAAGAAGCCGCAGGCCCCGTCGCGCCGCCCGCTGTGGCGACGGGTGGCCGGGCGCGTCAAGCGCGCGCTGATCAAGCAGCAGAAGAAGAAGAACTGAGGACGTGGCGATGCGACCCCTTTCGATATCCGGTGCCTGGGTGTACGAGCCGAAGGTCTTCCCCGACGGCCGGGGCAGCTTCCACGAGTGGTTCAAGGCGCCCCTCTTCACCGAGGCGGCCGGCCACCCGCTCACCCTGGCCCAGGCCAACATGTCGGTCTCCAGCCGGGGCACCCTGCGCGGCATCCACTTCGCGGACGTGCCGCCCGGCCAGGCCAAGTACGTCAAGTGCGTGCGCGGCGCGGTCCTCGACGTGATCGTGGACATCCGGACCGGCTCGCCGACCTTCGGGAAGTGGGAGGCGGTCCGCCTCGACGACCGGGACCACCACGCCGTCTACCTCTCCGAGGGGCTCGGACACGGCTTCATGGCGCTCGACGACGACGCCACCGTGGTCTACCTCTGCTCCGAGGGGTACGCGCCCGAGCGGGAGCACGGCATCCACCCGCTCGACCCGGCCCTCGGCATCGACTGGCCCGCGGACCTGGCGCCGCTGCTCTCCGCCAAGGACGAGCAGGCGCCCACCCTGGCCGAGGCCCGGGAGCAGGGGCTGCTGCCCTCCTACGAGGAGTGCCTGGCGTACCGGGAGAGCCTCGGCCGCTGAGCCGCGGGCCCGCCCCGGTTTGACCCGTTCGGCCGGGGCCCCGTAATCTGGACCATCGGCATGTCCGCTGACGTGCCAACCCCCGTAAACCTCTTCCTCCGGAGCACACGGTGTTCCGGAGAGGCCGCTCGCGCCCGGCGCGGGCGGCTGGACTGCGGGGGTGCCGTTCCCGAGCGAGAGAGTGAGATCCGCGTGTACGCCATCGTGCGCAGCGGTGGTCGCCAGCACAAGGTTGCTGTCGGCGACATCGTTGAGGTTGACAAGATTTCCACTGCCAAGGTTGGCGACACGGTCGAGCTCTCGACCCTGCTCGTTGTCGACGGCGACGCTGTGACCAGCGACCCGTGGGTGCTGGCCGGCATCAAGGTCCAGGCCGAGGTCGTGGACCACCACAAGGGCCAGAAGATCGACATTCTGCGCTACAAGAACAAGACCGGCTACCGCCGTCGTCAGGGCCACCGCCAGCAGTACACGGCGATCAAGGTCACTGAGATCCCCGCGGCTGCGAAGTAAGGGACTGAGGAGACATGGCACACAAGAAGGGCGCATCGTCCACCCGGAACGGTCGCGACTCCAATGCCCAGCGGCTCGGCGTGAAGCGCTTCGGCGGTCAGGCCGTCAACGCGGGTGAGATCCTGGTCCGCCAGCGCGGCACGCACTTCCACCCGGGTGCGGGCGTCGGCCGTGGCGGCGACGACACGCTGTTCGCGCTGCAGGCCGGTGCGGTGCAGTTCGGCACCCACCGCGGCCGCAAGGTCGTGAACATCGTCCCGGTCGCCTGACCGGACCCTGTCGCGAGGCGGACCTCACTTCCCTCACGGGAAGCGGGTCCGCCTTTCGCGTGTTACGTAGACATCATCCCGTCAGTATCTGGAGGCACCCCACCATGACCACCTTCGTGGACCGCGTCGAGCTGCACGTCGCCGCGGGTAACGGAGGCCACGGCTGTGCCTCCGTACACCGGGAGAAGTTCAAGCCGCTCGGCGGCCCGGACGGCGGCAACGGCGGCCGGGGCGGCGATGTGATCCTCACCGTCGACCAGTCCGTGACCACCCTCCTGGACTACCACCACTCCCCGCACCGCAAGGCCACCAACGGCAAGCCCGGCGAGGGCGGCAACCGCTCCGGCAAGGACGGGCAGGACCTGGTGCTGCCGGTGCCGGACGGCACCGTCGTCCTCGACAAGGCGGGCAACGTCCTGGCCGACCTGGTCGGCCACGGCACGTCCTTCGTCGCCGCCCAGGGCGGCCGCGGCGGCCTCGGCAACGCGGCGCTGGCCAGCGCCCGCCGCAAGGCGCCCGGCTTCGCGCTGCTCGGCGAGCCCGGTGACCTCCAGGACGTCGTCCTGGAGCTGAAGACCGTCGCCGACGTCGCGCTGGTCGGTTACCCGAGCGCGGGCAAGTCCTCGCTGATCTCGGTGCTCTCCGCGGCCAAGCCGAAGATCGCGGACTACCCGTTCACCACGCTGGTCCCGAACCTGGGCGTGGTCACCGCCGGCTCCACCGTCTACACGATCGCGGACGTGCCGGGCCTCATCCCGGGCGCCAGCCAGGGCCGCGGCCTCGGTCTGGAGTTCCTGCGGCACGTCGAGCGGTGCAGCGTGCTGGTGCACGTCCTGGACACCGCCACCCTGGAGTCCGACCGCGACCCCGTCTCCGACCTCGACATCATCGAGGAGGAGCTGCGGCAGTACGGCGGCCTCGGCGACCGGCCCCGCGTGGTCGTGCTGAACAAGACCGACGTCCCCGACGGCCGGGAGCTGGCCGAGATGGTCCGGCCCGACCTGGAGGCGCGCGGCTACCGCGTCTTCGAGGTGTCGGCCGTCGCCCACCTCGGCCTGCGCGAGCTGTCGTTCGCCCTGGCGGAGCTGGTGGGCCGGGCGCGGGCCGCCCGGCCGAAGGAGGAGGCCACCCGGATCGTGATCCGGCCCAAGGCGGTCGACGACACCGGCTTCACGGTCTCCCGTGAGGAGGACGGCCTGTTCCGGGTGCGCGGCGAGAAGCCCGAGCGCTGGGTGCGGCAGACCGACTTCAACAACGACGAGGCCGTGGGCTACCTCGCCGACCGGCTGGGCCGGCTCGGCGTGGAGGAACAGCTGGTCAAGGCCGGCGCGCGGGCCGGCGACGGCGTCGCCATCGGCCCCGAGGACAACGCGGTCGTCTTCGACTGGGAACCGTCGATGATGGCCGGCGCCGAGATGCTCGGCCGGCGCGGCGAGGACCACCGCTTCGAGGCGCCCCGGCCCGCGGCCCAGCGCCGCCGGGACCGGCAGGCCGAACGGGACGAGGCGGACCAGGCGTTCGAGGGCTTCGAGCCCTTCTAGGGCCGGTCGTTCGGATGAGGTCGCGGGGAATCGGCTGCGTCTTCCCCGCGTCTGCCGCGTGATCCGAACGGCAGGCCCTGGCCGCCGCAGGACGTGAACGGCGCCGGGTGAGGTGTTCGCCCGGCGCTCATCCGAGGGACCCGTCGTGGTCAGCGGGCGTTCCCGCACCGCGGCGGGTTTCGCGCTGTCCGCCTCCTTGTCATGCACTCGCCTTACTCGGTTCAGCGGGCGGTCCCGTGCCGCATGGGACGTTCCGGTGGTCGAAGAGGCCACCGTGGCAAGGGAGTCCCGCCTACATGAGTGCCGACATGACCGCCGACCCGACCGCGGTGCCCGCCCCCGGCAGGCGCCGCTTCCTGACCGGCGGCGCCGCCGTGCTCGGGGCCGTCGCCACCGCCCAGCTCTGGCTGCCCGCCAGCGCCCAGGCCGCCGAGGTCCCGCTGCCCGAGGACGTGTTCAGCCTGGGCGTCGCCTCCGGTGACCCGCTCCCGGACGGCGTCGTGCTGTGGACCCGGCTCGCCCCCGACCCGCCGGCCGGCGGCGGCATGCCCGCCCGGACGGTCCCGGTGGAGTGGGAGGTCGCCTCGGACGCCCGGTTCGGGGACGTGGTCCGCCGGGGCCACACCGTCGCCCGGCCCGCCCTCGGGCACAGCGTCCACGTCGACGTCCGGGGCCTGCGCCCGGGACGCACGTACTGGTTCCGCTTCCGGGCCGGCGGCCGGATCTCGCCCACCGGGCGCACCCGCACCGCCCCCGCCCCGACCGCCGCGGGCACCGGCGGCCTCCGTGTCGCGCTGGCCTCCTGCCAGAACTGGCAGCAGGGGTACTTCACCCCGTACGCCGACATGCTGGCGCAGGACCCGGACGTCGTGCTCTTCGTCGGCGACTACATCTACGAGTCCGCCCCGTCCGCCACCGCCGTACGCCGCCACGAGGGCAGCGGTGAGCCGTACTCGCTCACCCAGTACCGCAACCGCTACGCCCAGTACCGCAGCGACCCCGACCTCGCCGCGATGCACGCCCACGCGCCGTTCGTCGTCACCTTCGACGACCATGAGGTCGACAACGACTACGCCGGACAGGTCCCACAGGACCCCGGCAAGCAGGCGCCCGACGCCTTCGCCGACCGCCTCACCGCCGCCTACCAGGCGTACTACGAGCACATGCCGGTGCGCGCCACCGCCGTCCCCGACGGCCCGCACATCAAGATGTTCCGCCGCCTGGAGTTCGGCCGGCTGGCCCGGCTCAACGTGCTCGACACCCGGCAGTACCGCAGCGACCAGGCCACCACCCAGGCCGGCGCCCAGGACCCGTCGATGACCATGCTGGGCGCCCGGCAGAAGAAGTGGCTGCTGGACGGGCTGCACGGCTCGGGGGCCCGGTGGAACCTGATCGCCTCCCAGATCATGATGGCCGAGACCGACCTGAAGGTCGGCGACGGCAAGCTCTGGTACTACGACGCCTGGGACGGCTACCAGGCCGAACGCAACGCGCTGCTCCAGGAGTTCCGGCAGGTCCGCAACCCGGTCGTGCTCACCGGCGACCGCCACCTCACCATGGTCAGCGACCTGAGGACCGACTACGCCGACCCCGGCTCCCCGGTCGTCGGCGCCGAGTTCGTCGGCACCTCCATCTCCAGCAACGGCGACCAGGACCAGGCCGCCTTCCACGCCCAGTTCGACCCGCTGAGGGGCGACAACCCGCACTGGAAGCTGGTCGACGCCCACCGCGGCTACCACCTCTTCGACATCCGTCCCGGCGGCATCGACGCCCGGGTGCGGACCGTGAGCACGGTGGTCAGGCCCACGGCCGAGGCCGCCACCCTGGCCCGGCTCCGGGTGGAGGCGGGCCGCCCCGGCGTCTCCCTGGCGTGAGGCACCGCACCGGCGGTCACGTCTCCTGACCGCCCCTCAGAAAGCCCTCTCACCCTCCTTCGACCATGGAGACGGACCGTAAGAGAGGCGACGCCCCGGCCGGGGCCGGGGGACCGGTGACCCCCTGCCCGGCCGGGACACGGGCTGGTGTGCGTAGGCCCGCACACGACCGGGACCACCTCGGTCCAGGGCGCGCTGTCCGCCGCGAAGGACGCCCCGCGGGCGCACGGCGTGGAGTTCCCGGCGGACACCCGGCAACCCGGCCCCCGTCTCCGCCGCCCTCGCGGTCCGCGCCCGCCCCGGGACGCCCGGCGACCGCCCGCCCGGCGAACGGCACGGGGAGACCCCGGTCGCCCCGGTCGCCGCCACCGGCGACCGCACCCCGGTGGCCAGCGGCGAGTTCTCCGCCGACGCCCCGACGCCCCGACGCCCCGACGCCCCGACGCCCCGACGCCCCGACGCCCCGACGCCCCGACGCCCCGACCATCGGGCGGATCGTGCGCGAACTGGGCGGCGACCGGGCGGAGATCCTGGTCACCCTGCGCCCGCCGGCGAGGATCATGCCACGCACGTGGGGAACGTGTGCGCCCCCGGCCCGGACGACGCGCGCGTCCACACCCCGCGCTGGGCGGACGAGGCCGCGGCGGCGATCGGCGCGGAGATGGCCGGGCGGATCTCGGCGGCGGGCGTGCGCGTCCTGGGCGACCCGGCGCCGCCGCCCACCGGGCCCGCCGCCGCGGGCCCGGCCGGCACCGAGCCGCGCATCGCCCCCGAGGTGGCCGCCCGGGCCCTGTGCGCCGCCCTGGCCGCGCCCGGCGCGGCACCGCCCCGCCGAAGTCGCGTACCGTGCACCAGACGTCCTCCGAGGACCTCGTCGAGGTGCTCGGCCACCGCGCCCTGAAAAAGCTGCGGCGGCAGTGAACCGACGAGGCGTCACCCGGCGCGATCACCGCTCCTGTGGACTTACTCACAGCAATTCCACAACGGGAGTCGGGCGGGGTCCGGACACGTCGTGCCCCTCGCCGGGAGCGCAAGGTGAATGGCAGGTTGCGCGCACATATGCGTCAGAGGTCGCTCACCTTGCACTGCGGTAACCACAAGTGGGACCATTTCCAGGTTCCCTGTCGCCCCAAGGTAGGTCACCTGTGTCCCAGCACATAGCCAAGCCCCGTACCACCGCAGTGATCCTGGCCGGTGGCACCGGTCAGCGGGTGGGTCTGTCGATCCCCAAGCAGTTGCTGAAGATCGCCGGCAAGGCAGTCATCGAGCACACACTGACCACCTTCGAGAACGCCGACTCCATCGACGACATCATCGTGCTGATGGCGCCGGGCTACGTCCCCGACATCGAGAAGATCGTCGCCAAGGCCGGCTTCACCAAGGTCAAGAAGATCATCGAGGGCGGCGCCACCCGCAACGAGACCACCGAGCGCGCCATCGCCGCCCTCGGCGAGGGCCTGGCCGAGGGCGAGGACCGCCACGTCCTCTTCCACGACGCCGTCCGCCCCCTGCTGTCGCAGCGCGTCATCGACGACTGCGTGGCCGCGCTGGACCGTTACGACGCCGTCGACGTGGCGATCCCGTCCGCCGACACCATCATCGTCACCCGCACCCACGGCTCCGACGGCGAGTTCATCACCGACGTCCCGGACCGCTCCCGGCTGCGCCGCGGGCAGACCCCGCAGGCCTTCAAGCTGTCCACCATCCGCCGCGCCTACGAGGTCGCCGCCGGCGACCCGAACTTCCAGGCCACGGACGACTGCTCGGTCGTGCTCAAGTACCTGCCGGACGTGCCGATCCACGTCGTCGCGGGTGACGAGTACAACATGAAGGTCACCCAGCCCGTCGACGTCTTCATCGCCGACAAGCTCTTCCAGCTCGCCTCCAGCGCCGCCCCCGAGCAGGTCGGCGAGGAGTCCTACCGCGAGCTGCTCACCGGGAAGACCATGGTCGTCTTCGGCGGCTCCTACGGCATCGGCAAGGACATCGCCGAACTCGCCGAGTCCTACGGCGCCACCGTCTACGCGCTGGGCCGCTCCACCACAGGCACCCACGTGGAGAACCCGGAGGAGGTCGACGACGCCCTGTCCAAGGCGTACGCCGAGACCGGCCGGATCGACTACGTCGTCAACACCGCCGGGGTGCTCCGCATCGGCAAGCTCGCCGAGACCGACAACGCCACCATCGAGGAGGCGCTGAAGGTCAACTACCTGGCCCCGGTGCAGATCGCCCGCTCCTCGTACAAGTACCTGGCCGAGACCAAGGGCCAGCTGCTGCTGTACACCTCCAGCAGCTACACCCGCGGTCGCGCCGAGTACAGCCTGTACTCCTCCACCAAGGCCGCCATGGTCAATCTCACCCAGGCGCTCTCCGACGAGTGGGCCGGTGACGGTGTCCGCGTCAACTGCGTCAACCCCGAGCGGACCGCGACGCCGATGCGCACCAAGGCGTTCGGCCAGGAGCCCGCGGGCAGCCTGCTCTCCTCCGACGCCGTGGCCCGCGCCTCCCTCGACGTGCTGCTGTCGGAACTGACCGGTCACGTCATCGACGTACGGCAGCAGGACCCGACCGCCGGTGCCGCGAAGGCGTCCGGATTCGAGCAGGCACTGGCCGCGGTGCTTGACCGACAGGACGGCGTGTAATAATCCCCGGAATCCGCCTTGGGCAATTCAGGCCTCTGTGTCACTCGTAATGGAGTGCTCGCGGGGGCCTGAATCCGTAAGCGGCCGTGCCGCGGCACCGATCCGGAAATTCCCCCCTCAACGAGCAGGTTCTCCGTGATAACCACCGCTATTCGCGTCGCCAGGGTGGGCAGCGCGGCCGAGCTGGCCGCGGCTCTCCTCATGGTGGCGGGCTTCCCCTGCCTCATGCTGGCCGCGCTCGTCCCGAGCGTCCCCGGCTTCGCCGCCGCGGCCCTCGTGACGTACCTGGCGGACCACTATCTGCACCGCCGCAACAGCTACCTGATCAACCGGCTCAGCAAGGTCCGGGCCGGCCTGTCGATCCGGTTCCTGATCCGGCAACTGCTGCTCGTGCTGCTGCTGGCCCGGCTGTCCCTCGCGGACAACCTCATCTACTACGGCGCCATAGCCTGCTTCATCGCCTTCTACGGCCTCCAGGCCCCGCACGGCGCCCTGGTCACGCTGATCCGCAACCGCCGCCGGCTGCCGGTCGCCACCCGCAACGTCGATCTCGCCGCCCGCATCCGCATCCCCGACGCCCCACCGCAGGGACTGCTGCACCGCTCCGCCGAGAAGATCCTCCACTTCGACCTGTTCGCCGTCGCCGGCATCCTGGTCTCCGCCGCGTCCGACACCAACGCCCCCGGCTTCCTCGGTATCGCCCTCACCCTGGTCCTGGGCGCCCTGTACGTCGCCGCCCTGGTGCCCTACATACGCGGCCGGCGCATCCCGCCGAAGGCCGAGGAGGTGCTCGCCGCGGTCGACGACTGGCTGCGCGAGTACCGGCCCGAGACGGCGCTGTACTTCTCCGGCTCCAAGGACTCCGCCTACCAGGTCAACATGTGGCTGGAGACGATGGAGCAGCTCGACACCCGGCCGCTGATCATCCTGCGCGAGCGGGCCATCCTGCAGAACCTGGCGCCCACCACGGTCCCCGTGATCTGCGTCCCCGGCGGCGTCCACCTGATGAACATGGACCTTTCCACGGTCCGCGTCGCCCTGTACGCCGCCAACGTCGGCAAGAACATCCACCTGCTGCGCGTCCCCACCATGAAGCACGTCTTCATCGGCCACGGCGACAGCGACAAGCTGGCCAGCGTCAACCCCTTCAGCAAGGTCTACGACGAGGTGTGGACCGCCGGGCGCGCGGGCCGCGACCGCTACGCCATCGCCGACGTCGGCGTCCGCGACGAGGACATCGTCGAGGTCGGCCGCCCCCAGCTCGCCCCCATCCAGGGCCGGCGGGGCGTCCCCGAGGACCGCATGCCGACCGTGCTGTACGCCCCGACCTGGGAGGGCTGGGACGGCAACCCCGGCAACACCTCCCTCGTGCTGGCCGGTGTGAACATCGTGAAGAAGCTGGTCAAGGCCGACCCGCCGGTGCGCGTGCTGTACAAGCCGCACCCCTTCACCGGCACCGTCAGCAGGGAGGCCGCCGCCGCCCACCGCAAGATATCCGCGCTGATCGAGAGGGCCGCCGCCGCCCGCGCCGCCGACGCCCGCTTCCCCACCGACACCGCCGCGCGGACGGCGGCCGGGGCGGACCTGGCCCGCATCGAGGCGCGGCTCGCCGAACTGTCCGGCGGCGCCGAGAACGGCGACGAGGCCGAGGCCAGCCGCGACGGCCTGGTCGACGCCGGCCGGCACGCGGAGATCGCCCGGCTGCGCGCCGAGTGGAACGACGCCTACTGGCGGTCGGTCCCCGCCTGGGAGCACCGGGTCATCACCGGCGCCGAGCCCCGCCTCTACGACTGCTTCAACGTCTCCGACGCGATGGTCTCCGACATCTCCAGCGTCGTCTCCGACTTCATCGCCAGCGGCAAACCGTACGCGGTCACGGACTCCGCCGGGCTGGGCGCGGAGGAGTTCAAGCGGCAGAACACGGCCGTACGGGCCGCCGTCATCCTCACCAACAAGGCCACCGAGCTGGGCCGGCTGCTCGCCGCCGTCCGCGACCCGGCCGCCGACCCGCTGGCCGCCGACCGCAAGGAACTCAAGCGGTACCTGCTCGGCCCCGACGAGCCGACCTCCATCGAGCAGTTCAACACCGCCGTCGCCGACCTCGCCGTCAAGGCAGAGGCCCGCAACGTCGGCCAGGCGTCCCGGACCGTGGCCGGCGGTCCCGACGTGGAGCTGGCGGACGCCCTGCCCGGCCAGCGGACCACCACGTCCGGCGAACCGGACGGCCTGGGCGCCGGCTGACCCGCCCGCCCGCCCCGTACGACAGCGGCCCGGTCCCCCTCACCGCCAGGGGAACCGGGCCGCCGCGGTGTCCCGGTCAGCCGCGCCCGGCCGGCCCCGCCGGCGCCTGCTCCCGCCGCTGACCGGGCAGCCCCGCCGCCCGGCCCCGCGACTCCGCCCCGAGCCGCCCCGCCATCCGCGCCCGGTGCTCCCGGGCCGCCGCCCGCAGCCGCTCCACCGCCGCGCCGAACCGCTCCTGCGCGGGCGGCTCGGCCGGCCCCAGCAGCCGCAGCGCCAGCTCGGCCCGCGCCGCGGCGAACGCGTCCTTCTCCGGCTGCCGCACCGCCTCCAGCAGCCCCGGCACCCCGGCCGCGTCCGGCGTCAGCACGGTCGCCGCCGCCACGGTCGGGAACGCCACCCGGAACGCCTCCTCGGACAGCCCGCTGGTGTTGGCCACCGCGTACGGCTTGCCGCTGGCCAGGAAGTCGCTGATGACACTGGACACATCGCTGATCAGCAGGTCGGCCCGGTTGAAGCAGGAGTACAGCGCGGGCCGGGCCTCGGTGACGATCCGGTGCTCCCAGGCGGGCAGCGACGCCCAGTACGCCTCGTCCCAGCCCGCCGCCGCCCGCGCCACCGCCGCGGCCCGCCCCGGCTCCGGCGCCGGCTGCGCGAGCATCCGCTCCACCTGGTCGGCCCCGGCCCGCCCGGCCGTCGCGGTCAGCCGTTCCAGCTGCGCCGACCACGAGGCCAGCTCCGCCGGCGCCGGGGGCCGCGGTCCCGACCGCTCCCGGTTCGCCGCCCGGATCAGCTGCCGGATGCGCAGGTCGGCGGCGCGGGCCCGGGGATCGACCGACCCGGTCAGCGGGTGCGGCTTGTACAGCAGCCGGACCCCGGGGTCGGCGAGCAGCGCCCGGACCAGGTTCTCCCCGGCCGCGACCACCGAGGTGTTGCCGGGGTTGCCGTCCCAGCCCTCCCAGGTCGGGGCGTACAGCACGGTCGTGAACGCGCCCGCGGGCGGACCGGCGTACGGCAGCACCGCGTCCAGCTGCGGGCGGCCGATCTCCACCACGTCCTTGTCCTCGATGCCCACCTCGGCCAGCGCGTACCGCTCCCGCGCCGCCGGGCCGGCCACCCACACCTCGTCGTACGCCTTGGCGTAGGGGTTGCAGGAGGACAGCTTGTCGCTCTCGCCGTGGTTGACGAAGGCGTGCCGGATGGTGGGGATGCGCAGGACCTGGGAGGTCTTCCCCGAGTTCGACGGGTGGATCAGGACCTCCAGGGTGGAGTGCTCCAGGCGCATCAGCGTGGACACCTTCGGCAGGCACACGACCGGCACGTCGGTCGCCGCGAGCTTCTGCACCATGAACCGCTCGCGCAGCACCACCACCGGCCGGCCGCCCAGCTTCGCCAGCGGCTCCAGCCACATGTTCGCCTGGTACGCCGAGGAGGCGCCGCCGGAGAAGTACAGCCCGACCGTCGGCCGGTACGCGGCCAGCCACGCGTCGAACCAGTCCAGGACCTCCTGCTCACCGGCGGGCCGGCGGCCCGGCAGCAGCCGGACGAGCAGCACGCCGAGCCCCGCCAGCGACAGCAGCAGCGACACGGCCAGGCCCGCCGCCCCGCACACCGGCAGATCGGTCGCCACGGTGGCCAGCAGACCGCCCGTCGCCGGCAGCCCGAACACCAGCAGCCGGTGGCCGGGGCGGCGCAGCAGCGCGGGCGGCGCCGGGGACAGCCGCAGCGCGGAGACGTCGATGTTCCGCGTCACCACCGGCAGCGTCCGGGTGCGGCGCACCAGCACGGAGACGGCCTGGATCGCGCAGTGCAGGGCATAGCAGGCGAGCAGCCCGGCGACCAGCGGCGCGTACACCGTCTCGCGGTGCTGCTCGCCGAGCCGCAGCAGCCCCACCACGAGGAGCAGGTCCCGCAGGACGTGCCGGACGGTGACGTCCGCGTGGGACTTCGCGAACAGCGACAGCATCCCGCGCTGCCACCGGTACAGCGCGCCCTCCGCGGCCAGCGAGCCGGCCGTCGCGGCCAGCAGCAGCGGCACGTCCGGCAGCAGCGCGCCCAGCGCCTGCGCGGTGAACGCGGCCACCAGCAGGCCGCCGGCCAGCGCCTTGACGGCCGGGCCCGAGCGGACGGCGGGCCGACGCGGGTCTCTCGCCTGGGAGGGCCGGAGGAACAGGGGAACGGGCACAGCGGTCACTCCATGGTCGTCGCGGGCACGGGCACCGTGATTAACGCCCGGCGGCCACCCGACGACACGCGGGTGCACTGAGGGTGTTCGACCGGCCGGGCCCCGTCCGCCCCGCCCGCCGCGCCCGTCCCCCCGGTTGTCCGCGCAGTGAAACGGCGCGCGGCACCGGCCCCCCTTCCGTTAGGTTGCCAAGCAGTTCCGTCCCCGAGGGAAAGAGCACAGGTGACAGGCGCAAGGCAGGCCGTCGGCGCGGCCCGCAGGATCGTGGTCAAGGTCGGCTCCTCGTCGCTGACCACCGCCGCCGGCGGGCTGGACGCGGACCGGGTCGACGCGCTCGTCGACGTACTGGCCAAGGTGCGCGGCCCGGCGGGGGAGCGGGAGATCGTCCTCGTCTCCTCCGGCGCCATCGCCGCCGGACTCGCCCCGCTCGGCCTGCGCAGACGCCCCCGTGACCTGGCCCGCCAGCAGGCCGCCGCCAGTGTCGGCCAGGGCCTGCTCGTCGCCCGCTACACCGCCTCCCTCGCCCGCTACGGCGTCCGCGTCGGCCAGGTGCTGCTCACCTCCTACGACATGAGCCGCCGCTCCCACCACCGCAACGCCTCCCGCACCCTGGACGAACTCCTCGCGATGGGCGCCCTGCCGGTCGTCAACGAGAACGACACCGTCGCCACCGACGAGATCCGCTTCGGCGACAACGACCGCCTCGCCGCCCTCGTCGCCCACCTCGTCCACGCCGACCTGCTCGTCCTCCTCTCCGACGTCGACGGCGTCTACGACGGCGACCCGAGCCGTCCCGGCACCGCCCGGATCGCCGAGGTGCGCGGCCCCGCCGACCTCGCCGACGTCGAGATCGGCAGCGCCGGCAAGGCCGGGGTCGGCACCGGCGGCATGGTCACCAAGGTCGAGGCCGCCCGGATCGCCGCCGCCGCCGGCATCCCCGTGGTCCTCACCAGCGCCGTCCACGCCGCCGACGCGCTGACCGGCCAGGACACCGGCACCTACTTCCACCCCACCGGCAAGCGCTCCGCCGACCGGCTGCTCTGGCTCCAGCACGCCTCCACGCCGCGGGGCGCGCTCACCCTCGACGACGGGGCGGTACGGGCCGTGGTCGAGGGCCGCAAGTCACTGCTGCCCGCCGGGATCGCCGCCGTCGAGGGCGAGTTCGGCGCGGGCGACCCCGTCGAACTGCGGGACGCGGACGGCCGCGCGGTCGCCCGCGGACTGGTCTCCTTCGACGCCAAGGAGATCCCGCAGCTGATCGGCCGCTCCACCCGGGAACTCGCCCGCGAACTCGGACCCGCGTACGAACGCGAGGTCGTACACAGGGACGATCTGGTGATCCTGCACCCGTAATGGGTCGAAACGTCCCCGCACCGGTGGTGGACGTTCCGCGAAACCGCCCCCGCGATCCCGCGCGGCCTGCTCAACTTTGTCGCAGGGACGGACCTTGCCACAGGGGCAAGCCCCGTCCCGGGGACGACCGTCCGGGCCGACCGCGCCGGGGCGACGCGTGAGCGAGGAGGAGGCCGTCGTGAGACGAGTGCGCCCGGGGACGGGGGCGTCCCGCGGCGGTCCCGGGTCCCGCGCGGCCGGCGAGGAACGCGCCCTCACCAGCGTCGCGGCCGGCGACAGCTTCCCCGACCGGCCGCCCGAGGAGATCCCCCGGCTGTGGCACGTCACCCTCAGCGTCTCCGGGGAACGCACCCCGCTCACCGAGGTCCGCCGTGCCCTGGAACAGCTCGCCCACGACCACCCCTTCCTGCTGACCAGCCGCTACGCCGACGACCACGCCGAGATCCGGTACTGGGAGGAGGCCCGCGACCTGCACGACGCCGCCGCCGTCGCGCTGCGCCTGTGGGGCGAGCACCGCCAGACCGCCGGGCTGCCGCCCTGGGAGATCGTCGGCCTGGAGGTCATCGACCGCGCCACCTACCACCAGCGCATCGCCGCCGGCTACGGCCCGGCCCCGGCGACCCCGGTGGGCGTCCACCCGTTCTAGGACCTGTCGTTCGGAGCGGGTCGCGGGGAATCGGCTGCGTCTTCCCCGCGTCCGCGGCGTGATCCGAACGACAGACCCTAAGTGTGCTGTTCCGCACATACCTGGAGGTGTCAGGAATGGCGCGAGGTGTCTCGGGGTGTGAAACACCCGGCGGACGCCCTCGCCCCGCGCATTACCCTGCCCCCATGACCACGCTCTCGCCGTACGACTCGATGTCCCCGGTCACCCGCGCCGCCTACCGGGCCAAGGCCGCCGCCGCCGACCTCGCGCCGCTGCCGCGGGCCGTCAAGGACGACGCGCTGCTCGCCGTCGCCGACGCCCTGGAGGTCCGTACCAGCGAGATCGTCGAGGCCAACGCGGAGGACGTGGCCAAGGCCCGCGAGGCCGGCACCCCCGAGGCCATCGTCGACCGGCTCACCCTCACCCCCGAGCGGGTCCGGGCCGTCGCCTCCGACGTCCGCGACGTCGCCGCCCTGCCCGACCCGGTCGGCGAGGTCGTCCGCGGCAACACCCTCCCCAACGGCATCGACCTGCGCCAGGTCCGCGTCCCGCTCGGCGTGGTCGGCATCATCTACGAGGGCCGGCCCAACGTCACCGTCGACGCCGCCGCCCTCTGCCTGAAGTCCGGCAACGCGGTCCTGCTGCGCGGCTCCTCCTCCGCGTACCGGTCGAACGCCGCCCTGGTCCGGGTCGTCCGCGACGCGGTCGGCGGCGCCGGGCTGCCCGCCGACGCCGTCCAGCTCGTCCCCGGTGAGTCCCGCGACAGCGTCCGCGAGCTGATGCGCGCCCGCGGCCTGGTCGACGTCCTCATCCCGCGCGGCGGCGCATCCCTGATCAACACGGTCGTCCAGGAGTCCACCGTCCCCGTCATCGAGACCGGCACCGGCAACTGCCACGTCTACGTCGACGCCGCCGCCGACCTCGGCATGGCCGTCGACATCCTGGTCAACAGCAAGGCCCAGCGGGTCGGCGTCTGCAACGCCGCCGAGACCCTCCTCGTCCACCAGGACATCGCCGCCGACTTCCTGCCCCGCGCCCTCGACGCCCTCGCCGACGCCGGCGTCACCGTCCACGCCGACGAGCGGGTCATGGCGTACGCCAAGGACTCCAGGGCGACCGTCGTCGAGGCGATCCCGGAGGACTGGGAGACCGAGTACCTCTCCTACGACATCGCCGCCGCCGTCGTCGACTCCCTCGACAAGGCCGTCGAACACATCCGGCTGTGGACCTCCGGCCACACCGAGGCGATCGTCACCACCTCGCAGCAGGCCGCCCGCCGCTTCACCCAGCTGGTCGACTCCACCACCGTCGCCGTGAACGCCTCCACCCGCTTCACCGACGGCGGCCAGTTCGGGTTCGGCGCCGAGATCGGCATCTCCACCCAGAAGCTGCACGCCCGCGGCCCCATGGGCCTGCCCGAACTCACCAGCACCAAGTACATCGTCACCGGCGACGGGCACGTACGCCGCTGAACCCCCGCGGGCCGCACCGGGCGCGGGGTCAGGGCATATGCGTGCGGCAGTGGCGCCGCACGCCCCCGCGGGACGCCGTACGCCCGTCTCGGCCACCGGACGGATTTCCACACCGTCTGCCCAAAATGCCCCCCCAGGTCTACTCTGGAACCGTGCCGGAGGACGTGGGGGGCACGCCGTTCCCTGACGGCTGGGAGCCCGACGACGACCACGACCGCGGGGTGTCGGACGAAGAGTTCGCCTCCGTGGTCTTCGACGAGGACTTCGTGCGGGCGGCCCCGGTCCACGAGCCGACCGCCGTCGAGCGGCTGCTGGCCGCCGCCCAGGCCAGAGCGGAGGCCACCGAGGCCGAGGCCCGCCGCGCCCCCGCCCGCGGCGACCGCTACGACGACGGGTACGGCGACTACGGCCACGACCCCGCCGACTACGACGACCCGGACGAGGACGACACCGACCCCCTCGACCGCCCGTACGGCGCCCCCGCGAGCTACGGCAAGCCGGTCCGCTGGCACCGCCCCGTCGCCTGGATGCTCGCCCTCGTGATGGGCATCGGCATGGTGGCGCTCGCCTTCTCGGCCGTGTACCGGGGCGCCTCCTCCGACGCCGACCGGGAGCAGCAGCCGCCGACCGCCTCCACCGGCCCCGAGCAGAGCGGCGGCACCGCCGCCCCCTCGGTCTCCGCCGACTACTCCCAGCCGGCCGTCCCGGTCATCCCGCGCACCCCCTGAGCGGCCCCCGCGACCCGCGCCCGAACCTGTCCGAAGTTGTCGTGTACCAGGGCGTTTACCGAAGGTCCCGGAGACCTACCCTGAAGATATGGGAGGGCCTTCAGACCCGCCTGAGGGAACACCCGAGGGCACCCCCGGAGGCGGCGACGACGAGTACCGGTCCGTCGTCTTCGACGAATCGTTCGTCCGCGCTGCCCACCTCCAGGAGTTCTCCGCCCAGGAGCGCATCGCCGACCACACACCCGCCGTCCGCCGCCGGCCCCCGCTGCGCCGCGGACTCTCCCGGCGGGCCCTGATCCTGGTCGTCCTGATCGCCGTCGCCTTCGGCACCGCCGTCTACATGGGCGTCCGCCACCCCTACCAGAGCCCCTCGGCCCGCCCGCCCGCCGAACAGACCCGCACCACCGTCGTCCCGCTCGCCCCGCGCGGCAAGGTGCCCGGCGCCGCCGACGCCGGGATGCTCTTCGAGCACAGCCCCGCCGCCCAGTTCCGGGCCGGGGCCGCGGGCCTCCCGCTGCCGGCCTTCCACGACACCGCCCACTTCGCGGCCGAACAGGTCAGGAACGCGCTGCTCATCGCCAAGGAGTACGTGGTCCGCTCGGCCCTCGACCCCGAGGTGCTGACCGGCGGGGAGACCCGCTCGGTGCGGCTGCTCCTCGACCCCGACCAGTTCGCCCAGTTCGACGAGAGCGTCGACCGGCCCGCCGCCGACGGCCGGCACGCGGCCACCGGATGGCTGGTCCGCCTCGACCCGGCCCGCGCCCGGCTGGCCGGCACCGAGATCCGCGTCCAGGGCTCCCTGCGCTTCGCCGAGAGCGACTCCTCCGCCCTGGAGGTCGTCGCCGCCCACACCCTCGTCTACCCGCTGCGGCCCGCCGGTGACCCCGACGCCCGGGTCTCCCTGTTCACCGTCCGGCGTGAGCTGCGCTTCCGCTTCGACCGGGACGACCTGCGGCTGCACCAGGCCCGCCTCACCCTCGCCACGCTCCAGGCCGGCCCGCTCTCCTGCGCCGAGGACACCGCCGACCGGCTGCGCCCGCTGCTCGCCGGCCAGACCGCCAAGGAGGGCGGCCCGGCCGGCACCGACCCGTACGCCACCGGGGACGCCATGGGCGCCCTGTGCGGGACGCTGGCCGAGAACGCGCAGCCCGACCTCTGAGCACACCGCGGCTCCGAGCACCCCGCGGGACGCTCCCGCGCGGTGCGCCGCGCCCTTCAGACGCGCGGTTCCCGGGGGCCGTCGTCCCCGGGGCCGCCCGGGGCGTCCTCGGGCCCCTCCGGGCCGTTCCCCCCGTCCTTCGGGCCCGGCTGCGCGGAGGTGAAGCCGCCGAAGCCCCGCCGCACCCGCCCGCCGAGGTCCCCGGCGCCGCCCGCGATGTCATTGACCAGCTTCATCAGCGGGTCCTTGGAGGTGCGGACGTGCGTGGCGTAGCTGGACGCCGACTCCCGCCAGGAGTCGCGGACCGAGGTGTCCTTGTCCTCCTCGCGCCGCGGATAGTGCCCGTCCATGATCCGCTGGAAGTCGCGGGACCCCGCCCACTTCTTCAGCTCCGCCGCCCGCACCGTGGTGAAGGGGTGCGAGCGCGGCAGCACGTTGAGGATCTTCAGCACGGAGTCGCGCAGGTCGCCGCCGGCCTCGTACTCGTCGGCCTGCTCCAGGAACGCGTCCACGTTCATCTCGTGCAGGTGGTTGCCGCCCGCGATCTTCATCAGGCCCCGCATGGACGCCTGGAGGTCCTGCCCGACCAGCAGCCCCGCACGGTCGGCGGACAGCTCCGACTTGCGGAACCACTCGCGCAGGCCGGTCACGATCGCCATGACCGCGAGATTGCCCAGCGGAATCCAGGCCACCCGCACGGCGAGCGAGGTCAGGAACAGCAGCACGGTCCGGTACACCGAGTGGCCGGAGAGCGCGTGCCCGGCCTCGTGGCCGATCACCGCCCGCATCTCCTCCTCGTCGAGCAGCTCCACCAGGCCCGTGGTGACGACGATGATCGGCTCGTCCAGGCCGATGCACATCGCGTTCGGGTTCGGGTCCTGGTTGACGTACATCGGGGGGACCTTCTCCAGGTCCAGGATGTAGCAGGCGTCGCGCAGCATGTCGTTCAGGTGGCCGAACTGCCGGTCCGAGACGCGCACCGAGTCGGACAGGAACAGCAGCCTCAGGCTCCGCTCCGGCAGCAGCCCGCTGAGCGCCTTGAACACCGTGTCGAAACCGCTCAGCCTGCGCAGTGCCACCAGGGCACTGCGGTCCGCCGGATGCTCGTAGGCGCGCGAGGAGATCCCCGGGAAGCGCCTGCGGGACCTGCCCGGCACCCGCTCGTGCCCGTTGCCCCGCCGGTCGTCGGCCATGTCTTCCCCCAGGTGCGTCCTAGTGACCCTGTGCGAACCCTTGTGGGGTCCTTTGTGCCCCCGAAGCAACACCCGGCCCGGGCGGAGATACCGTGGACCGGCAGTACAGCGAAGGAGTCCGTGTCATGGAGTACGTCCCCCATCCCCTCTGGCTCGCCGGGGCCACGAACGCCGCCGAGCAGCAGGGGTCGGGCAACCTGCTCCGGATCATCCTGATCGTGATGGTGCTGGGCTGCGCGCTGACCGCGTGGTTGCTGTTGCGGGGCTACAAGTCGAAGGACGACTGAGCCGTCCGGAAGGTTCCCCCGCGGCGCCGGCCGTCCCCAACGGCGGAGTCGGCGTGATCGGACGAGGGGTGCCCGCATACGATGAGCCCACGTCTTTATCCCGCCCACACGCGATAGGTCCTGCCGAAGATGAGCTTCCACAGCACCGCTGCCCAGTTGGTCACCCTTGCCGCCGAGGGCGAGGAGCACGGCGGCAACCACGAGAGCCTCAGCCCCCTCCTCACCGGCGGCGCCGCCTTCGTCATCCTGCTCCTGCTGCTGTGGATCACCACGCGCTTCAACCGCGACCGCTGAGCGGCGCGCTCCGGGGCGCCGCGGCGCCCTCGGGGGAACGGGCGGACGGGACGCCCCGGCCGGGCCGGTAGGGTCTGCACGCATGGGAGAGCAGGACATGCCCACCGGTCCGGTGAACGGCCCGGTCAGCGGCACACGGCACCGCCCCGGCCCCGGCAACGCCCCGTCACGGCCGGGCAGGCGCCGCCTCGGCGTCATGGGCGGCACCTTCGACCCGATCCACCACGGACACCTCGTCGCGGCCAGTGAGGTCGCCTCGCGGTTCCACCTGGACGAGGTGGTGTTCGTACCCACCGGGCAGCCCTGGCAGAAGAGCCACCGCGCGGTCTCCGCCGCCGAGGACCGCTATCTGATGACGGTCGTCGCCACCGTCGAGAACCCGCAGTTCTCCGTGAGCCGCATCGACATCGACCGCGGCGGCCCCACGTACACCGTGGACACCCTGCGCGACCTGGCCGCGCTCAACCCGGACACGGACCTCTTCTTCATCACCGGCGCCGACGCCCTCGCCCAGATCCTCACCTGGCGCGACAGCGAGGAACTCTTCTCCCTGGCACACTTCATCGGCGTCACCCGCCCCGGCCACCACCTGACGGACGCGGGACTTCCCGAGGGAGGCGTCTCCCTCATCGAGGTTCCCGCCCTCGCCATCTCCTCCACGGACTGCCGGGCGAGAGTCGCCAAGGGCGACCCCGTCTGGTACCTGGTGCCCGACGGCGTCGTGCGCTACATCGACAAGCGTCAGCTGTACCGCGGCGAGTGAGCCGAGAGGGGCACCGGTGAACGACCGATACGACGCGGCGCAGGGCGGCGGCCAGGACGGCCCGTACGAACTCGTCGGTTACGACGACTACGGGCGGCCCGTCTACCGCCAGGCCCCGGCACAGAGCGCGCCGCAGCAGCCGTACGACCCGTACACGCAGGCGGCACCGCAGCAGGGCTACGGCTACGACCCCTACGGCACCGGCGGTCAGCAGCCCGCCGGCCCGTACGACCCCTACGGCGGCTACGACACCGCCGCACAGCCCCCCGTCCCCTCGCAGGGCCCCTACGGCACCGGGACCCAGCCGCCCGTCCCCCCGCAGGGCGGCTACGACCCGTACACCGGCGGTCCGGGCGCGACGGCGTACCAGGAGCAGTCCCACGGCGGTGCCTCGGCCGGCGGCGGGCAGCACCGCGTCGCCGAGCAGACGGCCCGCGTCCCGCAGCAGCCCGGCCCGCCCGACGAACCGCCGTCCGGCGGCCCGGCGGGCGGCGGCCCGGCGGACGGGCCGGACTACCGCACCGAGCAGTTCGCCTTCGTCGAGGAGCCGGACGGCGACTCCGAGGACGTCATCGACTGGATGAAGTTCACGGAGAACCGCACCGAGCGCCGCGAGGAGGCCCGCCGCCGGGCACGCGCGCGTGCCGTCGCCCTCGTCGTCGTCCTCGCCCTGGTCGCCGTCGGCGGCATCGGCTACCTCTGGTACGCCGGAAAGCTCCCCGGTCTCTCCGGCACGGACTCGGGCACCGGCGGCACCGCGGCGGCGGCCGCCCAGAAGCGCGACGTCATCGCCCTGCACCTGCACGACACCGACGGCGGCGGCACCTCCACGGCCCTCCTGGTGGACAACACCACCACCAAGCAGGCCACCACCGTGCTGCTGCCCAACTCCCTGGCGCTCAGCGGCGACGACGGCAGCGTCACCACCCTGGCCGAGTCGGTCGACGACGACGGGCCCGACGCCACCCAGGACGCGCTCGACTCCGTGCTCGGCACCGACATCGAGGGCACCTGGCGCCTGGACACCCCCTACCTCCAGAACCTCGTCGACCTGGTCGGCACCGTCGAGGTCACCACCGACACCGACGTCCCCGACCCGGAGGCGAAGGACGGCAAGGACGCCGCCGTCCTCGTCCACAAGGGCGAGAAGCAGAACCTCAGCGGCAAGATGGCCGTCGCCTACGCCACCTACCGCGCCTCCGGCGAGGCGCAGAACGCCCAGCTGGAGCGGTTCGGGCAGGTCGTGCACGGGGTGCTGCGCAAGCTGTCCTCCGACGCGCAGGCGGCCACGACCACCGTCCAGACGCTGGGCATGATCCTCGACCCGCCGCTGACCGACGAGGACCTCGGTTCCTTCCTCGCCTCCCTCGCCGACCTCGCCAAGGGCGGCGCGCACAAGACCACGCTGCTGCCCGTGCAGAACGACGGCACGCTCAGCGCCGAGGACAGCTCGGGCGTCGTCAAGGACGTCCTCGGCGGCACCGCCAAGAGCCCCGACGAGGGCGCGGCGGTCAGCGTCTCCGTGCAGAACGCGAGCGGCACCAAGGAGAACACCGCCAAGGTCCGCGTCGCCCTGGTCAACGGCGGCTTCACCTTCCTCGAGGGCGGCACCACCTCCGCCACCGAGGCCGCCTCCGAGGTGCTGTACGCGGACGACGCCGACAAGGAGAACGCCACCGAGGTCGCCAAGACCCTGGGCCTGCCGACCGGCTCGGTCGCCAAGGGCGAGGTGACCGGCAACGCGCGCGTGTCGGTGATTCTCGGGCAGGACTACGAGCCCGCGTCCTGACCGGACGGTGACCGCTCGGGCCGAGGCCGGCGGTCGTGAGACCCTTGGTGTCAAACGACCGCCGACCGAAAGCCTGGTAGTGACCGCGACCGACCGCTCCCTGGAGCTCATCAACACCGCCGCCCAGGCGGCCGCCGACAAGCTGGCGCACGACGTCATCGCCTACGACGTCAGTGACGTCCTGTCGATCACGGACGCCTTCCTGCTGGCCTCCGCGCCCAACGACCGCCAGGTCAAGTCGATCGTCGACGAGATCGAGGAACGCCTCAGCAAGGAACTGGGCGCCAAGCCGGTCCGCCGCGAGGGCGACCGCGAGGCCCGCTGGGTCCTCCTCGACTACGTCGACATCGTCGTCCACGTCCAGCACAGCGAGGAGCGTGTCTTCTACGCCCTGGAGCGGCTGTGGAAGGACTGCCCCGAGCTGGAGCTGCCCGCCGACGCCAAGGCCACCCGCGGCAAGGGCGAGGAGCACGCGAGGACCCGGGCCGCCGAGGAGGGCGCCGAGCCGGACGGGGAGTGGTGATGAGCGCCACCGGTGAGGTGACGTCCGGCCCCTCCGGCCGGGGACGCCGCATCATCCTGTGGCGCCACGGCCAGACCTCCTGGAACGTGGAGCGCCGCTTCCAGGGCACCACCGACGTCGAGCTGACCGCGACGGGCGTCGCCCAGGCCCGTCGCGCGGCCCGGCTGCTGGCCGGCCTCAAGCCCGACGCGATCGTCGCCTCGGACCTGCGGCGGGCCGCGGACACGGCCGCCGAGCTGGCCGCGCTGACCGGCCTGGAGGTCGCCCACGACGAGGGCCTGCGGGAGACGTACGCGGGTGTCTGGCAGGGCCTGACCCACGAGGAGATCATCGCCCGGCACGGCGAGGAGTACGCGGCGTGGAAGCGCGGCGAGCCGGTCCGCCGGGGCGGTGGCGAACTGGAGACCGAGGTCGCCGACCGCGCCGCCCCCGTGGTGCTGCGGCACGCGGACAAGCTGGCCGACGGCGGCACGCTCGTCGTGGTCAGCCACGGCGGCACCATCCGCACCACCATCGGCCGTCTCCTCGGCCTGGAGGCGCGCAGCTGGGAGGCGCTGGGCGGCCTGACCAACTGCTGCTGGTCCGTCCTCGGCGAGGGTGCCCGCGGCTGGCGGCTCCTGGAGCACAACGCCGGCAGTCTGCCGGAGCCGGTGCTCGGCGACGACGACTGAGCCGGGCCGGACCCGGATTTCACTTTCCGGCAGGTCGCAGGCTAAAGTTCTTCTTGTTCGCCCCGCCGAGCGGGAAGAACACCGGCCAGGGGCTATAGCTCAGTTGGTAGAGCGCCTGCATGGCATGCAGGAGGTCAGGAGTTCAATTCTCCTTAGCTCCACTTGGTTGCACCGATGAATCCCGTCCCCACAGGGGGCGGGATTTTTCGTTCCCTCGCTTGAGCATCAAGAGCCCCCGGCTCGTACGGCTCGGTGAGATCCGCGCCGGTCACCGTGTCCGGACTGGTACTGAGGCGTCGCTGACCGTGTCGGCCGGGTCGTGGCAGAATCAAACGGCCGGAAGGGGGCGCGGCCCGACGGGAGGGAGTACCGATGCCTGCGAGCATCCTCGGGGACGGCGGCGGCGTCTCGGACGTGTGCACGGCCGGCGCTCGCAGCCGGAGCTGATCGATGGGTGCACACAGGCGGAAGTGCGACTGGTGCGGCAGCGGCACGCCCATCGTCCGCGACATGGAGCCGGTCAACCCCGAGTACCAGTACTGGTGCGAGGAGTGCGCGCGGGCGCTGATCATAAAAGGCGACCCCATCGAGACGTACCGCGAACTGGAGGGGGAGCCGATCTACGGCCGGCTCCTGGAGGAGCACTGCACGCTCAAGCGGTTCTACTCCTTCGTGACCGCCTGACGGACGGGCGCGGCAGGACGGGCCCGGCAGCGCGCCGCCGGGACATCGACGGGGCGCAACGGTACGAAACGGGCAGACCGGAAACGATTTGGTGTTGGGCCCGGGGGACCGTGTAATGTTGGCGTCGCCGCCAGGGAAACCGGGCGGAGCGAAGCGGTAAAGCGCGGGGCTATAGCTCAGTTGGTAGAGCGCCTGCATGGCATGCAGGAGGTCAGGAGTTCAATTCTCCTTAGCTCCACAGAGAAACCCCCGGGTCGACGGATCATCGACCCGGGGGTTCTTTCCTGTTCGGCGTCTCTTGCTCAGCGTCCCAGCGCCCAGCGCCCAGCGCCCGCGGCCCGGCGCGAGCACCGGCAGCGCGGACCGGGACGGTGTCTGCGTGCGGGTGTCCTCCTCGGTCCGCAGGGCCGGCGCCGGGCAGCGGCGCACCGCGCGCAGCGCCTTCGCCTCCGCGTACCGCGGCACCTGCGCCCGCACCACGGTGGGGAAACCGTCCGAGCCGAGCTGGAACACCTCAGGCAGGATGTCCGCGCACAGCCCGTGGCCCCGGCACAGCGTCCAGTCGACGTGGATCTTCTGGCGGCTGGGACCGGTCCCGGCGGACGCGCCGCCGCCCGGTACGCCCGTCGGTGCCCCGCCTCCCCCGAGGAGCGGCAGCACCCCCGCCACGGGCCGTCCGCAGCCGGTGCCGAGGACATGGGCGGCGAGGTCGTCGGTGCACGCCCGCACGGCCGACTCCAGGAACATCGCCGAACCGTCGGGGTGCGCGTACGCGCCGCGCCGCTTGACGTTCCGCGTGACCTGCTCGAGCGCCTCCAGGGCGGCCGGCCCGCCGCCGTCCAGGACGTCCGCGGGGCCGCGCGCCGCGGCTGGCAGCCCCAGGTAGGGGGGTCCGCACTGGCCGGCGCTCTCCTCCGCCAGCCACTGCGCCACCCGCAGTGACTCGCCCAGCGGGCACGTCTCCTGACCGATCGGCAGGATCGCGCCCGCGCCGAGTGAACCGCCCGTCGCGTCCAGGGAGCTCCGGGAGACGATCACCTCGTCCACGGTGGCCGCGTCGGTCCACTTGCCGTGGTAGCCGCCCGTCAGCACCCCCCTGCGGGACCGGCGGGGCGCCGGCGAGCTGGAGGACGTAGCGCAGCGGCACCCCTGTGGGGACCTCGATCACCATGGGGCGGGCCACCGCGCCGGAGACGGTGAGCATGACGGTGCCCGGCTCGTCGTACAGGCCGGTGTTGCCGTAGCGCGCCGGGCCGATGCGGGCGGCGATGGCGAGCTGGGCGAAGGCCCCGGCGTCGGAGAGCAGTGTCGGGGCGCCGCCGACGCCGCTTCCGGAGGCGCTGACCTTGCGGCCGGGAGGGATCGCCGGGCCGCCGTCGATGGAGCGGATCAGCGAGGCGGCGGCGCCGGTGACCATGCGGACCGGATGCGTGGCGACCCAGGAGTCGTCCGCCGTCATGGCGAGGAAAGGGTTCACGGGGGGTGGGTTCGTGGGGGCACTCCGAGCGGTTCGGGGAAGCGGTCCCGGTGCCGCACTCCAGGTGGCGCCGTACCCGCGGGTAGGAGGTTTCGGTTATTGCGTTGTTATCAAATGACTATGCGGTTGTTGTGATGCCCTTCAGTGGCTGTTACGCGAGTGATCCTCGGCCCTCCTCCCGGCCGGGAGGGGCCGGGCAGCCCGTCGCGGCCCCTGGGGCGACTGCGGTACCCTGACCCCATGCGTGCCGTACGCCTTCTGCTTAGCGAGCCGCGCTGATCAGTACCGACCTCCGGTGCTCCGGACGGGTCGGAATCGGCGCGGCGTCCCCTCCTGTGCGAGGGGATTTTTCATTTCCGGCACGGGCGGCCGTCCGGCAGGGACGACCGCCCCGGGCTGAAAGTCGCAGCCGCAGGCGAAGACGATCGATGGAGCTTTGAGGACCATGAGCGAGACGAACCCCGCTGCCGCCGCCGAGGTGGCCGCGCCGCACCGCTACACGGCCGCCCTGGCGGCCGACATCGAGGCACGCTGGCAGGACTTCTGGGACGCCGAGGGCACCTACGCCGCGCCGAACCCCACCGGTGACCTGGCGGGCGACCCGGAGACGGTCGCCCGGCCCAAGAAATTCATCATGGACATGTTCCCGTACCCGTCCGGTGCGGGCCTGCACGTCGGCCACCCCCTGGGTTACATCGCCACCGACGTCTTCGCCCGCTTCCAGCGGATGACCGGCCACAACGTCCTGCACACCCTGGGCTTCGACGCCTTCGGCCTGCCCGCCGAGCAGTACGCCGTGCAGACCGGCACGCACCCGCGCGTGTCCACCGAGGCCAACATGGAGAACATGAAGGCCCAGTTGCGCCGGCTGGGCCTGGGCCACGACAAGCGCCGGTCGTTCGCCACGATCGACCCGGAGTACTACAAGTGGACGCAGTGGATCTTCCTGCAGATCTTCAACTCCTGGTACGACCAGGAGGCCGGGAAGGCCCGCCCGATCGCCGAGCTGGTCGCCGCCTTCGAGACCGGTGAGCGCCCCGTCCCCGGCGGACGCCCCTGGAGCGAGCTGACCGCCGCCGAACGCGCCGACGTCCTCGGCGAGTACCGCCTGGCCTACGCCTCGGACGCCCCCGTCAACTGGTGCCCCGGCCTGGGCACCGTCCTGGCCAACGAGGAGGTCACCGCCGACGGCCGCTCCGAGCGCGGCAACTTCCCCGTCTTCAAGGCCAAGCTGCGCCAGTGGAACATGCGCATCACCGCCTACGCCGACCGGCTGCTGGAGGACCTGGAGGAGCTGGACTGGCCCGAGGCCATCAAACTCCAGCAGCGCAACTGGATCGGCCGCAGCGAGGGCGCCCGCGTCGACTTCCCCGTCGACGGCGACCACATCACGGTCTTCACCACCCGCCAGGACACCCTGTTCGGCGCCACCTACATGGTGCTGGCCCCCGAACACCCCCTGGTGGAGAAGTTCACGCCCGCCGCCTGGCCCGAGGGCACCCGCGAGGCGTGGACCGGCGGCCACGCCACCCCCGCCGGGGCCGTCGCCGCCTACCGCGCGCAGGCCGCCGCCAAGTCCGACGTCGAGCGGCAGGCCGAGGCCAAGGACAAGACCGGCGTCTTCACCGGCGTGTACGCCACCAACCCCGTCACCGGCGAGCAGATCCCCGTCTTCATCGCCGACTACGTCCTGATGGGCTACGGCACCGGCGCCATCATGGCCGTCCCCGCCCACGACAGCCGCGACTTCGCCTTCGCCCGTGCCTTCGACCTGCCGATGCGCTGCGTCGTGGAGCCCTCCGACGGCCGCTCCACCGACCCGTCGACCTGGGACGACGCCTTCGCCTCGTACGACGCGAAACTCGTGAACTCCTCCGGTGCGGACATCTCCCTGGACGGCCTGGGCGTGGTGGACGCCAAGGCCCGCATCACCGAGTGGCTGGCCCAGCGCGGCATCGGCGAGGGCACCGTCAACTTCCGCCTGCGCGACTGGCTGTTCAGCCGCCAGCGCTACTGGGGCGAGCCCTTCCCCATCGTCTACGACGAGGACGGCATCGCCCACCCGCTGCCCGAGTCGATGCTGCCGCTGGAACTGCCCGAGGTCGAGGACTACTCCCCGCGCACCTTCGACCCCGACGACGCCGACACCCAGCCGGAGACGCCCCTGTCCCGCAACGAGGACTGGGTCAACGTCACCCTGGACCTGGGGGACGGCCCCAAGAAGTACCGGCGCGAGACCAACACCATGCCCAACTGGGCCGGTTCCTGCTGGTACGAGCTGCGCTACCTCGACCCGCACAACAGCGAGGAGCTGGTCGACCCCCAGATCGAGCAGTACTGGATGGGCCCGCGCGAGGGCCGGCCGCACGGCGGCGTCGACCTGTACGTCGGCGGCGCCGAGCACGCCGTACTGCACCTGCTGTACGCCCGCTTCTGGTCCAAGGTCCTGTTCGACCTGGGGCACATCTCCTCGGCCGAGCCGTTCCACAAGCTGTTCAACCAGGGCATGATCCAGGCCTACGTCTACCGCGACGCGCGCGGCATCGCCGTACCGGCCGCCGAGGTGGAGGAACGCGACGGCGCGTACTTCTACCAGGGCGAGAAGGTGTCCCGCCTGCTCGGCAAGATGGGCAAGTCCCTGAAGAACGCGGTCACCCCGGACGAGATCTGCGCCGAGTACGGCGCGGACACGCTCCGCCTGTACGAGATGGCCATGGGCCCCCTGGACGTCTCCCGGCCGTGGGACACCCGCGCGGTGGTCGGCCAGTTCCGGCTGCTCCAGCGCCTGTGGCGCAACGTCGTCGACGAGGCGAGCGGTGAGGTGACGGTCGTGGACGCCGAACCCGACGTGGACACCCTGCGCGCGCTGCACAAGGCGATCGACGGGGTCCGCGGCGACCTGGAGGGCATGCGGTTCAACACCGCCATCGCCAAGGTCACCGAGCTGAACAACCACCTGACCAAGGCCGGCGGCCCGGTCGCGCGGCCGGTCGCCGAGGCCCTGGTGCTGATGATCGCGCCGCTGGCCCCGCACATCGCCGAGGAGCTGTGGCGCAAGCTCGGCCACACCGACTCGGTCGTCCACCAGGACTTCCCGGTCGCCGACCCGGCGTACGTCGTCGACGAGACCGTCACCTGCGTCGTGCAGATCAAGGGCAAGGTCAAGGCGCGGCTGGAGGTCGCCCCGTCCATCTCCGGCGAAGACCTGGAGAAGGCGGCGCTGGCCGACGAGAAGGTCGTGGCCGCGCTGGGCGGCGCCGGCATCCGCAAGGTGATCGTGCGCGCGCCGAAGCTGGTGAACATCGTGACGGCCTGATCCGGCCGGGACCGGTCCCCGGGGTGACTCCCTAGGGGGCTCTCGGGTGATCTCCTACGGGCAGGTTCGGGGTTCCGCCGGAACTCCTTGCCTGCCCGTGGCGTTTACGGTGGAAGAGGTGGCGCGGTGGGCGCCGCGAGCGCTCGCCGGGCCACACCGCCCGCAGGGCCCAAGGAGGAGCACCGTGGAAGCAGTGATCACCGTCATCGCCCTGCTCTTCGTGCTCATGGTCGCCCTCGGCGCCTACGCCACGGTGAAGGCCGTCGGCGCCGCCCGGCGCGGCGTGGACCGCACCCTCACCCAGGCCCGCCGCACGGTCGAGGACCAGACCCTGCGCGCCAGGTCCTTCGCCCAGCCGGGCACCGCGGGCGAGGTCGCGCGGCTGCGGCTGGCGCTGCGCACGTCCATGCGTGCCACGCGGGACGCGCTGCACGCGGGCGCGGCCGAGGACGCGTCCCTCAAGGAGTCCCTGGGCCTCTTCGAGCGGCTCAGCGCCCACGGTCAGGAACTCGACGCCGAGCTGCGCCGCCTGGAGTCCGAACCGGACCGCGCCGCGCTCGCCGACACCCTCCCCTCGCTGCGGGAACGCACCGAGCGCATCACCGGCGCCGCGGATTCGCTGCGCTGGGCGGCCCGCGACCGGGCCCGGCGCTTCGCCGACGACGACCTGGACTCGCTGAGCGCGCAGATCGACGTCGAGGCGGGCGCCCTGCGGCACTGGACCCGGACGGAACCGACCCGGAAGCCGTGGACCGTCACCCCGGACGACAAGAGGACGCCGGACGGGGAGAGGGCACCGGGCGGGGAGAGGACACCGGGCGTGAAGAAGAAGGCGGACCTGAAGAAGACGCCGGACGCCTCCGAGGGGCGTCGTTCCGGGTCCGCCGGGGAGCGGTCCCGGCCGGCCATCGACCCCGCCGCACCCCGCCCGGCCTACCCCTGGCAGCGCAAGGCCCGGCCGGAGAGCACGACCTGACGCAGGTGCCGTAGGCCGGTGACCCGGCCGAGCCGGGACGCCGGCCGGGCCGGACGGGGCCGGTCAGCGGGCGGGCGGAGCCGCCGGCCGGGCCGAGGGGAGCCGGTGGCCGGGCCGGGCTGCCGTACGGGCGCTACGGCAGGTAACCTCCAGCTCATGTCCCGCCATGTCGCGATCATCACCGATTCAACGGCCTACCTGCCGCCCCGGACGATGGAGCGCCACGGCATCACGGCGGTGCCTCTGACCGTGGTCCTGGGCGACCGGGCCCTGGAGGAGGGCACCGAGATCTCGACCCGCTCACTGGCCCAGGCGTTGCAGAAGCGACGACCCGTCACGACCTCCCGGCCCGGCCCGGAGGTGTTCGCCGAGACCTACCGCAAGGCCGCCGCCTCCGGCGCCACCGGCATCGTCTCCCTCCACCTCTCCGCCGAACTGTCGGGTACCTACGACGCCGCGGTCGTCGCGGCCCGCCAGGCACCCGTCCCGGTGCGCGTCGTGGACACCGGCATGATCGCGATGGCCCTGGGCTTCTGCGCGGTCGCCGCGGCCGAGGCCGCGCAGAGCGGCGGCACGGTCGACGAAGCCGTCACCGCGGCGGAGAAACGAGCCGCGGACACCTCCGCCTACTTCTACGTCGACACCCTCGACTACCTGCGCCGGGGCGGCCGGATCGGCGCCGCGCAGGCCCTGTTCGGGTCCGCGCTCGCGGTGAAACCCCTGCTGCGGCTGGACGGCGGCCGGATCGAGCCGCTGGAGAAGGTGCGTACGGCGTCCCGGGCCATCGCCCGCCTGGAGGAGATCGCCGCCGAACGGGCGGGCACCGCGGAGGTCGACATCGCCGTCCACCACCTCGCCGCCCCCGACCGGGCCACGGCCCTGGCGGACCGGCTGCGCACCCGGCTGCCGGGCCTGGCCGACCTGCACGTCAGCGAGGTCGGAGCGGTGATCGGGGCGCACACGGGACCCGGGTTGCTGGGGGTCGTGGTCTCGTCCCGCTGAGGGCGGCCCCGCCGGGAGGGGCGGTCCGAGGCTGGCGGCCGGCGGTCGGCGACTGATGGTCGGCGGTCGGCGGTCGGCGGGTGGGGGTTGGCGGTCGGCGGTCGGCGGTCGGCGGGGAGTGGTGAGGGCCGGCGGCCGAGGGACGTGAGGGGGACCGGTGGCCGACGGCGAGTGATGGCGGTCGGTGGCCGGCAGCGAGTGATGGCGGCCGGTGGGCGGTGGGCGGTGGCCCGTGGCGGCGGTCGTCCGGCGGTGACGCGAAGATGTCCGTCACTCGTGCGGGTGGCGGAGTTATCCACAATCGGGCGTTCGTCCACGGAAATCCACCAAGATCATCGAGAGAGTGCCGGCCCGTCCCATCCTCTTCGCATGGCACTTCGATCACGCTCTCGCGCAACGGCCCCGACCAGCGGTCCGGGCCGCCACCCCGCTTCCGACGGCCGCTTCCGGCACCGTCGCCCGCCGTACGCCCGCGACCGGCCGGGCGCACGGCACCAGCGCCGCCGGGCCTCGGCGGAGGAACTCCGCAGGCGGGCGGAGGCGCTCTTCGAGGAACGGCCCTCCTGGGCCGAACACGGGGAGCACGCGGACCGCGCCGACCCGGTGGCCGCCGATCGGCGGCACTCGGGGAAGGCGCCGCCGGGCACGGGAGCGCCTTCGGGTACGGGAGCGCTTTCGGGTACGGCGGCGGAGGCGGGCGCGGCGCGGGAGGCGGGCGCGGGTTCCGGGGGCGGCGCGGCGAGCGGTGACGTTCCCGGCGTGGGCTCCCGGTGGGGGCGGGCCCGGCTGGCACTGCGGGAGCGGATGCCGCTGTGGCTGCAGACCCGGTGTGGGCTGGAACGGCGCGGGGCGGTGGCGCTGACGGTGGTGCTGGTCGCCGCCGCAGGGCTCGCGGCCCAGCACTTCTGGACCGGCCGGACGCATTCCGTCGCCGCACCGGAAGTCGTACGGGCGGCGGCGACCCCCGCGACGGACGAGCAGGCCACAGGCACCGACACGCCGGCCGGTGCGGACGGGACGGGGAGCGAAGTGGCGGGAGCCGCCTCACGAGCCCCGGGTGCCACCGGTACCGCCGGCGCGGAGATCGTCGTCGACGTCAGCGGCGAGGTCCGCGAACCCGGCGTCCACCGGCTGCCGGCCGGTTCACGTGTGGCGGACGCCCTGCGCGCGGCCGGTGGCGTGCGGCCCGGCACGAACACCGACGCGCTCAACCGGGCACGGTTCCTGGTCGACGGCGAGCAGGTCGTCGTCGGCCCGCCACCCAAGGGCGCACCGGTCGGCACGGGTGCCGGGGCGGGCGCGGCGACCGGCGCCGCCCCCGGCGTGCCGCCCGCCGCCCCCGTCTCCCTCAACACGGCCACCGTCGACCAGCTCGACACCCTTCCGGGAGTCGGCCCCGTCCTCGCCGGGCACATCATCGAGTACCGGACCAGCCACGGCGGCTTCCGCTCCGTGGACGAACTGCGCGAGGTCAACGGCATCGGTGAACGCCGCTTCGCCGACCTGCGCGACCTCGTACGCCCATGACCCGCCCGACCGGGCCGGCCCGCGCACCGCACGACGCGAAGGACGCCCCGCGGGCGGCAGGGGCCGGCCGACCGCGCTCCGCGGCGGGCCGGGGCGCCCCGCCGGCACCCCGGTCCGCCGTCCACGCCGCATCCGGCAGACGCCTCGGCGCCTCCCGTCCCCGCCAGGAGGGCCCGGCTGATCTGCGCCTGGTGCCCCCCGCCCTCGGCGCCTGGGCGGCAGCGGCCCTGGCACCGGACCTGCCCTCCGCGTGGATCGTGTGTACGGCGGTGGCCTGCGCCGTGACCGCCGGCGCCCTGCTCCTGACGTGCCGCCGGAGGACCCGCGGGCGGTACCGGCCCGCCGTCGCCGCCCTGCTGCTCTGCGTCGCCGCGTCCGTCACCTCCGCCGGACTGCACGGCGCCGACGCGCGCCGCGGACCGGTACCGGAACTGGCCCGGCGGTACGCCACCGTGACCGCCGAGGCGCAGCTCACCTCCGCCCCCCGCCTCGCCCGCCCCCGCGTCCAGGGCAACCGCGCGGCCCCGCCCGCCGCACTGGTGGACGCCGACGTCCGCCGGGTGGAACAGCGGGACGGGACGACGACGACCACACGGACACCGGTACGCCTGATCGTCGACCTCGACACCACCGCGGACCGGGCCCGCGCCTCGCCCTGGCTCGAACTGCTGCCGACGACACGGGTACGGGTCACCGCGCGGACGGCACCCCCGACGGCGGGCGGGGACCGCATCGCCGCCGTGCTGCGGGTACGGGACGAGGCGGAGCCGGACGTCGTGAGCGGGCCGTCGCGGGCCCAGCGGATCGCGGGACGGCTGCGCGCCGGACTGCGGGAGGCCACCGACGACCTGCCGGCGGACGCGCGGGCACTGCTTCCGGGGCTGGTCGTCGGCGACACCTCACGGGTCACTCCGGAACTGGACGAGGCGTTCAAGGAGACCGACCTCACCCACACGCTGGCCGTGAGCGGAGCCAACTTCACCATCCTGCTCGCCCTGCTGCTGGGGCCCCCCGGTCTGGCGCAGCGCAGCGAACGCCGGGGACTGGCACCCCGGCTCGGGGTCCCGCTGCGGACGACGGCACTGCTCGGGGCGGCGCTGGCCCTCGGGTTCACCGTGGTGTGCGGCCCCGACCCGAGCGTGCTGCGGGCCGCGGCCTGCGGAGGCGTGGCCCTGCTCGCCCTCGCCACCGGACGCCGCAGATCCCTGATCCCGGCACTCGCGACGGCGGTACTGCTGCTGGTGCTGTACGACCCGTGGCTCGCCCGGAGTTACGGCTTCCTGCTCTCGGTGCTGGCCACCGGCGCCCTGCTCACCCTGGCACCGCGCTGGAGCGCCACCCTGCGCGGGCGGGGTGTGCCGCCCCGGCTCGCCGAGGCGCTGGCCGCCGCTGCCGCCGCCCAGGCGGTGTGCGCGCCGGTCGTCACCGTGCTGTCGGCGCGGGTGAGCCTGGTGGCGGTGCCGTGCAACCTGCTGGCCGAGTTCGCCGTCGCCCCGGCCACCGTCCTGGGCTTCGGCGCGCTGGTGAGCGCACCGGTGGTGATGCCCGTGGCCAAGGCACTGGCGTGGTGCGCGAGCTGGCCGGCGGGGTGGCTCGCGGCCGTCGCCCGGACCGGGGCGGAACTGCCCGGCGCGGGCGTGGACTGGCCGGGGAGCTGGGCCGGGGCGGCCCTGCTCGCCCTGCTCACGGGCATCGTCCTGCTCGTGGGGCGGCGGCTGCTGCGGCATCCCTGGTGGTGCGGGGTCTGCGTGGTGGCACTGGCCGTCGCGGTGGTCCGGCCGGCTCCGCTGGCCCGGGTCATCACGGGCTGGCCGCCACCGGACTGGCGGATGGTGATGTGCGACGTCGGGCAGGGGGACGCGATGGTGCTCGCCGCGGGTGAGGGCGCGGGAGTGGTGGTGGACGCCGGACCCGACCCCGCGCTCGTCGACCACTGTCTGCGGTCGCTGGGGATCACCCGGGTCCCACTCGTCGTGCTGACTCACTTCCACGCCGACCATGTCGCGGGTCTGCCAGGGGTGCTCCGGGGCCGTGCGGTCGGCGCGATCGAGACGACCGGCTGGGAGGAACCGGCGGACCAGGCCGACTTCGTCCGTCACCAGGCGACGGCACGGAAGGTCTCCCTGCGGCATGCCGTCGCCGGGGAGGAACGGAGGGCGGGCCCCCTGTCCTGGCGGGTCCTGTGGCCTCCGCCGAACCCGGATGGCGTGGGGCCCGGTGGTCCGGTGCGCGGTCCGGTACCGGGCCTGGAGGGGGCGAACGACGCCAGCGTCACGCTGCTGGTGCGCACAGCAGGGCTGCGGCTGCTCCTGCTCGGCGACCTCGAACCGCCCGCCCAGCGGGCGCTGGCCGCGTCACCGGCGGACTCCGCACTGGAACGCGTGGACGTGCTCAAGGTGGCCCACCACGGCTCGGCGTACCAGGATCCCGGCCTCCTGCGCAGGGTGGCACCACGGATGGCGTTGATCTCCTGCGGTGCGGACAACGCCTACGGCCACCCCGCGCCCGGCACACTCGCCGCACTGCGCGCCCAGGGCACGGCGGTCCTCCGGACGGACCGGGACGGCACGTTGGCGGTCGCGGGATCGGGACCGAGGCCGGCGATGGCTTCGGAGGCCGGCGTGGCGAGCGGGGCGGGAGACGGGGACGGTGGTGGTGCCCGAGGGGAGGGGTTGCGGGTGGTGAGGGGCTGAGGAGGGAGGGAGGGGGAGGCGGGGCGGGTGGGGGGGTGGGGGGGGGAGGGGGAGCCCCCCCAGGCTTCCATACCGCCTATGGGGCAGCTGGGCAAAACCCGTACCCGTGCCATCAATCCGCATCACATCGGGGCCACTCGTCCACACTCCCGTCACATGCGCCGCTTTGCTGTGATGTGGTCCCGTGTTGCCTGGAAAGCCTCAACGGTGATCGAATGCTTCTTCGGTAGGAGCAGATTCACGTCGTGCAGAGGGTGTCGTAGATGATCGGCCGCTTGTTGGGAAGCCGCGCCAAGCGGGTACGTCGGGCGGGGCCTCTGGCGGCGGTGCAGATACCGCCGAGTGCCGGGGTGTTGAGCTGCAGGGTGCTCGACGGGGTCAATGAGCCGGTGGCGCACGCCGAGTTGACGGTGAGCGACATCATGGGGCGCAAGGTCGTCAGCGGGGGGACGGATCCTTACGGGTCGTTCGTCACGGCCGTGCCGGCGGGGGAGTACCGGCTCGCGGTGTCCGCCGAGGGTTTCACTCCGTACCGGGCGTCGGTGACGGTGATCGAGGATTCGCTCGCCTCGCTCGGGGATGTGACGTTGCAGGTCGCGGCGCCGCCGGAGGTGCCGTCGGCGGGGGAGTGGGAGATCGAGCCGGCGCACTCCTCGATCGGGTTCACCGCGCGGCACATCGGGCTGGCCCGTATCCACGGGCGGTTCAACTCCTTCGCCGGGGCGGTGCGGATCGCCGACGAGATGGAGCAGTCGGCGATGCACGTGGTGATCGACGCGGCGTCCATCGACACCAATGTGCGGATGCGCGACGACCATCTGCGGTCGGCGGACTTCCTGGACGTGCAGCGGTATCCGACGCTGGAGTTCTACAGTGACCGGTTCGCGCACCGGGGCGGCAACCGGTGGTCGATCACCGGCGGGCTGTCGCTGCACGGCGTGACGCGGACGGTCACCCTGGACGCGGAGTACCTCGGGCTGGGCAACGGCATGGAGGGCGAGACGCGGGCGGCCTGCCGGGCCACCACGGAACTGCGCCGCGACGACTTCACGGTGAGCTGGCAGACGATGCTGGCGCGCGGCATCGCGGTGGTCGGCCCCAGCATCAAGATCGACCTCGATGTGCAGATCGTGCCCAAGGGCTGACTTCGGGCCCGGAGCCGTGCGGTCGGCGTCGGGCGCGGCCCCGCGGGGCCGGTCGCGCGGCGTGGACCCGGGCGGACGTCCGCCGGCGGGGGTGACGGAGAATGGCCGGCGTGAGTGACGTGAGACATGTGCTGGTGCTGCCCGACCGCGATGCCGCGGAAGAGGCGGCGGAGGCGCTCGGGGAGCGGTTCGGCGTCGCCGAGGAGCCGCAGCTCGTCCGGGACGCGCTGGCCGGGGAGGACGACGCGGAGGACGCCCAGTGGCTCGTCGTCCTGCGGGACGAGGACGGGGAACTGGACGCCGCCGAGCTGGACGAGTTCGCCGCGGAGTGGGACGGCTGGCGGGAGGAGCCCTAGCCTCGGGCCGTGCGGGCCGTGCGGGCCCGGACGGGCCGGACGGCGCGTCGGCTGCCCGGAGCGAGGGCGGGGGCGCCGCCGAGCAGGGTGGGGGCACCGCCCTTCGTGACGAGGGGGCCGTGACCGTTCGCCTGGCCGGGCTGCAAGGCGCAGGCTTCTCCCGTCGGCCCGTCGGCCCGTCGGCCCGTCGGCCCGTCGGCCCGTCGGCCCGTCGGCCCGTCGGCCCGTCGGCCCGTCGGCCCGTCGGCCCGTCGGCCCGTCGGCCCGTCGGCCCGTCGGCCCGCCCGTTCCCCCGCGGGAACCGGTCAGCCCCAGGTGAGCGGGTCGAGGTGGAGGTAGAAGCGCAGGCGGTCGGGGTCGAGGGCGGTGCCGTACCTCTCGGCGAAGGCCGTGTCCGCGGCGCGGGCCCGTTCCTCGTCGGGCCATGTCTCGCGCGCGTTGGCGAGCAGCAGGGCCAGGTCGGCGTGGCGGTCGGCCGGTCCGAGGCGGCCCAGGTCGATGAAGCCCGCCACGTCCAGGGTCCGCGGGTCGAGAACGATGTTGGGCAGGCACAGGTCGCCGTGGCACACGACCGTGTCGGCGGCTTCCTGCTCCCGTCGCCGCGAGACCTGCCGGGTGAGGCGGTCCAGCAGTTCCGCAGGGGGCGTCCGCCGCTGGTCGACGGGGAGGAAGTCGGGGTCGACGGCGTCCCGGGCCACGACGTCGCGCGCCATGGCGACCATGGCGTCCAAGCCCCGGCGGAAGGGGCACCGGGACACCGGTACCTCGTGCAGTCGGCGGACCGCGTCCGCGAGGGGACCCCAGGCGGTCCGCAGGTCCTCGGCGGACACCTGGTCGGCGGGTGTGCCGGAGACGGCGCGGGTCACCAGGCAGGCGCCGGCGTCACCGGACCGCCAGTCGAGCACCCGGGGACCAGGTACGCCCTGATCGCCGAGCCACACGACCCGGTCGCGCTCGGCCGCGAGGCCGGCCGCGTCCGCGGCGGGGACGCACTTGGCGTACCGGGTGGCGTCCGCGCTGCGGAAGACGGCCGCTCCCGACTCGCCGGCGGTGACGGGCGACCAGCCGTCGTCGTCCACGCCGAGCAGCATCGGCGATACGGTGCGGGGCGCGGGCCGGTCGCTCATGGCGGCCACTGTAGTCAGCCCCGGCGCACCGGGGCGGGCCACGGAGCCCCGGCTCCCGGTCGGCGTCCGGCACGCGCCGGAATCCGCACCGGGGCGGGCCGCGGAGCCCCGGCTCCCGGTCGGCGTCCGGCACGCGCCGGAATCCGAAGGCGGGAACCAGCCCGTTCCCCGCCTTCGGGGGCCGTCGCCCCTCCGGGCTCGGGACGTGGTGTCGGTGCCCCGTGCGATGCTTGGCGCGATGGCCAGGAAGACTGCGAATGACGACCCTCTCGCCCCGGTGACGCTCGCCGTGGGCCAGGAGGACCTGCTGCTCGACCGCGCGGTGCGGGAGGTGGTGGCCGCCGCGAAGGCCGCCGACGCCGACACCGACGTGCGCGACCTCACGCCGGACCAGTTGCAGCCCGGCACGCTCGCCGAGCTGACCAGCCCCTCCCTCTTCGCCGAGCGCAAGGTCGTGGTCGTACGCAACGCCCAGGACCTGTCCGCCGACACGGTCAAGGACGTCAAGGTCTACCTGGGCGCCCCCGCCGAGGAGATCACCCTCGTCCTGCTGCACGCGGGCGGCGCCAAGGGCAAGGGGCTGCTGGACGCCGCGCGCAAGGCGGGGGCGCGGGAGGTGGCGTGCCCGAAGATGACCAAGCCGGCGGACCGGCTCGCCTTCACCCGCGCGGAGTTCCGTGGCGCGGGGCGGTCGGCGACGCCCGAGGCGTGCCAGGCGCTGGTGGACGCGATCGGCAGTGATCTGCGGGAGCTGGCGTCGGCGGTGTCGCAGCTCGTCGCGGACGTCGAGGGGACGATCGACGAGGCCGTGGTCGGGCGGTACTACACCGGGCGGGCCGAGGCGTCCAGCTTCACGGTCGCCGACCGGGCGGTGGAGGGGCGGGCCGCGGAGGCGCTGGAGGCGCTGCGGTGGTCTTTGTCGACGGGGGTGGCGCCGGTGCTGATCACCAGCGCGCTGGCGCAGGGGGTGCGGGCGATCGGGAAGCTGTCGTCGGCGCGCGGGGGGCGGCCGGCGGATCTCGCCCGGGAGCTGGGGATGCCGCCGTGGAAGATCGACCGGGTGCGGCAGCAGATGCGGGGGTGGACGCCGGACGGGGTGGCGGTCGCGCTGCGGGCCGTGGCCGAGGCGGACGCGGGGGTGAAGGGCGGGGGTGAGGACCCCGGGTACGCGTTGGAGAAGGCGGTCGTCACGGTGGCGCGGGCGGCACGGTCGCGGGGGCGGTAGTCACGGGCGCGGGCCGGGGCGGGAGGCTCCATCCCGGTCCGTGCGTGGACGATCCGGGTCCGTGCGTGGACGATCTGGGTCCGTGCGTCGACGATCCAGGTCCGTGCGTGGACGCGGTCGGTCCCGTCCCCTCCGCCCCCTCTCTCTCCGCCCCTTCCCTTCCCGTTCCTGGCGGCCGCGCCGCCCCCAGGACCCCCCCCTCGCTGGACGGTTCCGCCCTCTCCCGTCCCTGGGAGCCGCGCCCCCAGACCCCTCTTCGGGCCTTGACCCCAGGTCCCCCTTCGGCCTGGACGGCCCCGTCGTCGAACGCCGGACGGGCCGCCCCCCTGGCCCTCCCGCACACGCCAAAACCCCGCCCAGGACACTGGGGCGGGGTTCCGGGTCACGCTTCGGTTGAGCCCACACCCGCGTGGCGAACGCAGGCCGCGTGCGGGCTCGGGGTGCCGGTCGGGAGCGGAGAGAGAGGGCCCGCTCTGGGTCCTTCCGGCGGTCAGATCAAGAGAAGAGGTCAGGCCTTGATGCCGGCGACCTTCTGCGCCAGCGCCGACTTCTTGTTGGCGGCCTGGTTCTTGTGGATGACGCCCTTGGAGACGGCCTTGTCGAGCTGGCGCGCCGCGGCGCGCTGGTACTCGGTGGCCTTCTCGACGTCACCCGCGGCAGCGGCCTCGCGGGCCTTGCGGATCGCGGTCTTCAGGGAGGACTTGACGGCCTTGTTGCGCAGCCGGGCCTTCTCGTTGGTCTTGATCCGCTTGATCTGGGACTTGATGTTCGCCACGAATGAGCCTTTACAGGTTCAGGCACGGAGCCCCGGAGGGTCCCGCGCCGGTGATTTCCAGAGGGTGTGTCTCGCGCTGAGAGGGCAAGAGACACAGCCCCCCACACTAGCAGCGGCCCGGTGCGGGTCCCAAACCGCGTCCGGCGCCCCCTGCCGGAGCCGCCCAGACCCCGCCGCGGTCGCCGCGCGTGGGACGATGGAGGCTACGTATCGATCCGACCCGAGACCGCAGACACTGCGGACGCCTCAAGAATCAGGACCCTGCGTGCCCGCGATCCCCAGCCATGTGCCCGAGCCGAGCCGTACCGACCCGGCGCTGATCCGCAACTTCTGCATCATCGCGCACATCGACCACGGCAAGTCCACGCTCGCCGACCGGATGCTCCAGCTGACCGGTGTGGTCGAGCAGCGGCAGATGCGCGCCCAGTACCTCGACCGCATGGACATCGAGCGCGAGCGCGGCATCACGATCAAGTCCCAGGCGGTGCGACTGCCGTGGGCCCCGACCACGGGTCCCGACCGGGGCAGCACGCACATCCTCAACATGATCGACACCCCGGGGCACGTCGACTTCACCTACGAGGTGTCGAGGTCGCTCGCCGCGTGCGAGGGGACCATCCTCCTCGTCGACGCCGCCCAGGGCATCGAGGCGCAGACCCTCGCCAACCTGTACCTGGCGATGGAGAACGACCTCACCATCGTCCCCGTGCTGAACAAGATCGACCTGCCGGCCGCGCAGCCCGAGAAGTTCGCCGAGGAGCTGGCCAACCTCATCGGCTGCGACCCGTCCGACGTGCTCAAGGTCTCCGCCAAGACCGGTCTCGGCGTCGAGGCGCTGCTGGACCGGGTGGTCGCCGACGTCCCGGCCCCGGTCGGGGTGGCCGACGCCCCCGCCCGCGCGATGATCTTCGACTCGGTCTATGACTCGTACCGCGGCGTCGTGACGTACGTACGTGTCATCGACGGCCAGCTCAACAAGCGTGAGCGCATCAAGATGATGTCGACCGGCGCGACCCACGAGCTGCTGGAGATCGGGACGAACTCGCCGGAGATGCTCGGCGCCGACGGCCTCGGGGTCGGCGAGGTGGGCTATCTGATCACCGGGGTGAAGGACGTCCGCCAGTCGAAGGTCGGTGACACCGTCACCAGCCAGCACAAGGGGGCCACGGAGGCCCTCGGCGGGTACAAGGACCCCAAGCCGATGGTGTTCTCCGGGCTGTACCCGCTGGACGGCTCGGACTACCCGGAGCTGCGCGAGGCGCTGGACAAGCTCCAGCTCAACGACGCGGCCCTGGTCTACGAGCCGGAGACCTCGGCCGCCCTCGGCTTCGGTTTCCGCGTCGGCTTCCTCGGTCTCCTCCACCTGGACGTGATCCGGGAGCGGCTGGAGCGCGAGTTCGGGCTCGACCTGATCGCGACGGCGCCCAACGTCGTCTACCGGGTGGTCATGGAGGACGGCAGCGAGCACACCGTCACCAACCCGAGCGAATTCCCCGAGGGCAAGATCCAGGAGGTGTACGAGCCGGTCGTGCGCGCCACGATCCTGGCGCCGACCGAGTTCATCGGCTCGATCATGGAGCTGTGCCAGAACCGGCGCGGCACCCTGCTCGGCATGGACTACCTCTCCGAGGACCGGGTCGAGATCCGCTACACACTGCCCCTCGCGGAGATCGTCTTCGACTTCTTCGACCAGCTGAAGTCGAAGACCCGCGGCTACGCCTCGCTGGACTACGAGCCCACCGGCGAGCAGACCTCCAGCCTGGTCAAGGTCGACATCCTGCTGCACGGCGACAAGGTGGACGCCTTCTCGGCGATCACCCACAAGGACCAGGCGTACGCGTACGGCGTACGGCTGGTCGCCAAGCTCAAGGAGCTGATCCCGCGGCAGGCGTTCGAGGTGCCGGTGCAGGCGGCCATCGGTTCCCGGGTGATCGCCCGCGAGACCATCCGCGCCATCCGCAAGGACGTCCTCGCCAAGTGCTACGGCGGTGACATCTCCCGCAAGCGCAAGCTGCTGGAGAAGCAGAAGGAAGGCAAGAAGCGGATGAAGATGGTGGGTTCCGTGGAGGTTCCCCAGGAGGCCTTCATCGCCGTCCTCTCCAGTGACGACAGCGCGGCGTCGGGCAAGGGCAAGAAGTAGCCGCGGGAACGGACGGAAGGGGCCCGCCGTGCGAGAGCACGGCGGGCCCCTTCCGCGTCCGGGGGGCCGCCGGCCGTGCGAAGTGACGGGGCGCGGGCTCTTACGTACCGGGCGGTCGGGCCTTACTCTGATCCCCTGCCCGATAGTTACTCGCGAGTTAAACAAGAGAGTCACCAGAGTCAGCCGCACAGAGCCAGCCGCACCGTCGCGGGCCCGGAGGATGTCGTGAGCGACACACAGACACTGATCGAGAACCGTCCGCCCTCCGTGGCGGGCCTCTTCCTGGAGCGCGTGGCGGCCACGCCGGACGCCGAGGCGTACCGCTACCCCGTACCGCCCGCCTCCGGTGTGGGGCCGGACGACTGGAAGTCGCTGACCTGGGCGGCGGCCGCCGAGCGGGTGCACGCCATCGCGGCCGGCCTGATCGAGCTGGGTGTCGAGCCGGAGCAGCGGGTGGCGCTGGCCTCCTCGACCCGGCTGGAGTGGATCCTCGCCGACCTCGGCATCATGTGCGCGGGCGCGGCCACCACCACCGTCTATCCGCAGACCAACGCCGACGAGTCGGCGTACATCCTCTCCGACTCCGAGTCCCGGGTGCTGATCGCGGAGAACGCCGAGCAGCTCGCCAAGGCGCGGACGAAGCGCGCCGAGCTGCCCGACCTCACCCATGTGGTCGTCGTCGACCCGGCCGGTGCCGACGCCGACGAGGACTGGATCCTCACCCTGGACGAGCTGGAGCGCCGGGGCGCGGCCCGCCTGGAGCAGGACCCGGACCTGATCACGAAGCGGGTCGGCGCGCTCACCAAGGACCAGCTCGCCACCCTCATCTACACCTCCGGCACCACCGGCCGCCCCAAGGGCGTGCGGCTGCCGCACGACTGCTGGTCGTACATGGCGAAGGCGATCGCCGCGACCGGGCTGGTGACCCGGGACGACGTGCAGTACCTGTGGCTGCCGCTGGCGCACGTCTTCGGCAAGGTGCTGACCTCCGGGCAGATCGAGGTCGGGCACGTCACCGCCGTCGACGGCCGCGTCGACAAGATCATCGAGAATCTGCCGGTGGTCCGGCCGACGTACATGGCGGCCGTGCCGCGCATCTTCGAGAAGGTCTACAACGGCGTCGCCGCCAAGGCGAAGGCGGGCGGGGCCGCCAAGTACAAGATCTTCCAGTGGGCCGCCGGGGTCGCCCGGGAGTACGCCAGGGTCACCCAGGACAACTTCCGCCGCACCGGCACCGCGAGCGCCCCCTTCGGCCTGTCCGCCAAGCACAAGGCCGCCGACGCCCTGGTCTACGCCAAGATCCGCGAGGCGTTCGGCGGCAACCTGCGCGCCTGCGTCTCCGGCTCGGCCGCCCTCGCCCCCGACATCGGCTACTTCTTCTCCGGCGCCGGCGTGCACATCCTGGAGGGCTACGGCCTCACCGAGACCTCCGCCGCCTCCTTCGTCAACCCCGGTGAGGCGTACCGCACCGGCACGGTCGGCAAGCCGCTGCCCGGTACCGAGGTCCGCATCGCCGACGACGGGGAGATCCTGCTGCGCGGCCCCGGTGTCATGCAGGGCTACCACAAGCTGCCCGAGAAGACCGCCGAGGTGCTGGAGGCGGACGGCTGGTTGCACACCGGGGACATCGGCGAGCTGTCGCCCGACGGCTATCTGCGGATCACCGACCGCAAGAAGGATTTGATCAAGACCTCCGGCGGCAAGTACATCGCGCCCGCCGAGGTCGAGGGCCAGTTCAAGGCGGTCTGCCCGTACGTCTCCAACATCCTCGTGCACGGCGCCGACCGGAACTACTGCACCGCCCTGATCGCCCTCGACGAGGCCGCGCTCATGGAGTGGGCGAAGGAGAACGGCCTGGCGGGCCGCACCTACGCCGAGGTCGTCGCCGCGCCGGCCACGGTGGAGATGGTCGACGGTTACGTCCAGCAGCTCAACACCGGGCTCCAGCGCTGGCAGACCATCAAGAAGTTCCGGCTGCTGCCGCGCGACCTCGACATCGAGCACGGCGAGATCACGCCGAGCCTGAAGCTGAAGCGGCCGGTGGTGGAGCGGGAGTACAAGAACCTGATCGACGAGATGTACGAGGGGACCCGCGAGGCGTAGTCCGGGGGCGCGCGCCGTGACGGTACCGCCCCTCCGTCACCGCGCGCGCCCGCCGCGCGCCACCCGGTCCCGCAGCTCCCGCACCTGCCGGCGCAGCGCCGGGACATCCGGCGGCGCGGTGCCGTCCAGCTGGGCCTCCAGCCCGGCCAGCCACGCCTCGAACGCCTCCCGGACGGCCCGCTCCCGGGCCAGCACCAGCTCCAGCTGCCGGTTCTTGCGGTGCAGGTCGAGGAAGACACCGACCTTCGCGCGCAGCACCCAGGGGTCGAACGGCTTGGCCAGATAGTCGGCGGCACCGGTGGCGTAGCCGCGGAACGCGTACCCGGGATCGTCGTCCGCGCCGGTCAGGAAGATGATCGGGACGTCCTTGGCCCGGTCGAGCCGGCGGATCTCCGCGGCCGTCTCGAAGCCGTCCATGCCCGGCATCCGCACGTCCAGCAGGACCAGGGCGAACCGGCGGCACTGCAGCGCCCGCAGCGCCTCCCCGCCGGACCGCGCCCGCACCAGCGGCTCGTCCAGGGAGCCCAGCACGGCCTCCAGCGCGATCAGGTTGTCCTCCATGTCGTCGACGAGGAGGATGCCGGCGCGCTCGTCCGTCCTCGCCCCGGCGCTCCCGCCCGTAACCCGTCCCGGCCCGTCGGGACGCACACCTGTAGCACGGTTCTCACTCATCGCGGCCCACTTCGGTGACTCGGCGCGTATGGGCGAGTTCAGTCTGTCACTCTGTCGCCATCGACTGCGGCGTATCCGTACGAACTGCCCGGGGAGCTGTGCATGGGGGCCATTCCGACGCAGCGGGAGACCGCCTCCCGCGCCACCGGGGCGTACGCCCGCCCGTCCGATGCGCCCGCCCAGGTCCGCGCGGCCCTGCCCGGCACCTCCGCCGCGCCGGGAGCCGCCCGGCAACTGGTCCGGGCGGCGCTCACCGAGTGGACCGGGGCGGGACTGCCCGGCACCGAGCGCCTCACCGCCCGGCACGCCGACGACGCCCTGCTGGTCGTCAGCGAGCTGGTCACCAACGCCGTCGTGCACGCCGGCACGGACGTCGAGGTGGTCTTCCGGCTGGAGCCCTGGGGCGCGCTCGTCGTCGAGGTCGCCGACCGCCATCCCGCGCGCGCTCCCCGCAGGGGCGACACCGAGCCCGCCGGCGACGCCCCCGAGTACGGCCGCGGCCTGCGGCTCGTCGCCACGCTCTGCGACGCCTGGGGGATCACGTACCGCACCGGCACCAAGACGGTCTGGGCCGGCCTGCCCGCCGAGGGGGACGCGGCCGTCGTCGCCGGGCGGATCGAGGCCCACGCCGAGGAGCGCGCCCGGGAAGGGGACCTGCGGGTCACCGGGATCCTGGGCTCGCTGGGCGCGGCGACGGCCGGCCCGGCCCGGACGGCCGGCCCCGACGCGCCACGGGGCCCCTGGGACTGCGCCGCGCAGTGGGCCCGCCCGGGTACGGCGGTGACACCGGCCGGTGCCGCGGACCCGCCCGCCGGTGCCGCGGATGCGGACGGTCCCCGGGACGCCCGGGACCGTGCGTGGCTGGGCCGCGGCGCCCTGTCCTTCCTCGCCGAGGCGTCCGACCTGCTCGCCGGGCAGCTCGACGAGGACATGATCGCCGCCCTCACCGCGCAGCTCGTCGTCCCCCGCCTCGCCGACTGGTGCGCGGTCTGGCTGGAGGACGAGTCCCTGGGCCGCGCCGACCGGGGCGACGGCGCCACCACGGTCGGCGTCCGCCTGGCCCGCGTCTGGCACGGCGACGAGACCCGCGTCGAGGACCTCCGCCGGGCCCTGGAGAAGGACCCGCCGCGCCCGCCCGACCCCTCGCACTCCGGACCGGCCGCCCACCCCTGGCCGGGCGACGCCCTCGGCCCGCGCGGCGCGTGGGGCGCGGCCCTGGCCTACCGGCTCGTCGCGGCCGGCCGGCCGCTGGGCACCCTGGTCATCGGCCGGGCCGGCGCTCCCCGCGTCCCCGACGGGATCACCGGCCTGGTCGAGGACCTCGGCCGCCGCGTCGCCCTCGCCGTCGGCACCGCCCGTCAGTACGCCCGGCAGGCCACCATCAGCGCCGTCCTCCAGCGCGGCCTGCTGCCCGGCGCGGTCGCCGAGATCCCCGGCATGCGCAGCGCCCTCGTCCACGAACCCCGGGACCAGGGCGGACCCAGCGGCGACTTCTACGACCTCTTCCCGGCCGGCGACGGCCGCTGGTGCTTCGCCGTCGGCGACGTCCAGGGCAAGGGCCCGGAGGCCGCCGTCGTCATCGGCCTGGCCCGGCCCTGGCTGCGGCTGCTGGCCCGCGAGGGCTACGGCGTCGCCGACGTCCTGGACCGCCTCAACCAGCTCCTCCTCGACGACGCCACCGAGGCCGCGGACGCCGCCGCCCGCGCCCTGGTCGGCGGCGGCGGCCGGCCCCTGGCTCCCGGCGAGGGGCCGCAGACCCGCTTCCTCTCCCTGCTCTACGGCGAGCTGGCCCCGTTCGACGGCGGGGTGCGCTGCACCCTCGCCTCCGCCGGCCACCCGCTGCCGCTGCTGCTCACCCCCGGCGGAACGGTCCGCGCGGTCGCCCGCCCGCAGACCCTGCTGGGGGTCGTGGAGGACGAGACGTACACCAGCGAGGAGTTCGACCTGCGGCCCGGGGACAGCCTGCTGTGCGTCACGGACGGCGTCACCGAGCGGCGCGACGGCTCCCGCCAGTTCGACGACGACGACGGTCTCGCCGCCGCGCTCGCGGGCTGCGCGGGCCTGGACGCGCGGCGGATCGCCGAGCGCGTCCGACGGCTGGTGCACGCGTTCGGCGACGGCCCGCCGGAGGACGACCTGGCGCTGCTGGTCCTCCAGGCCGAGTAGCGCGCCCGGTGCGGGACAATGGAGCCCATGCCCTCCGCACTCCCCGACGGCGAACCCGTCCCCGCCGACGGCGCGCTGCCCGCCTCCGCGCTCGCCGGGGCCGCGAGCCGCCCCCTCGGCTTCTACCTCCACGTCCCGTACTGCGCGACCCGCTGCGGCTACTGCGACTTCAACACCTACACCGCCACCGAGCTGCGCGGCACCGGCGGCGTCCTCGCCTCCCGCGACAACTACGCCGGCACCCTCACCGACGAGGTCCGCCTCGCCCGGAAGGTCCTCGGCGACGACCCCCGCGAGGTCCGCACGGTCTTCGTCGGCGGCGGCACCCCCACCCTGCTGGCCGCCGGCGACCTCGTGCGGATGCTGTCCGCGATCCGTGACGAGTTCGGTCTCGCGCCGGACGCGGAGATCACCACCGAGGCCAACCCGGAGTCCGTCGACCCGGCCTACCTCGCCACCCTCCGCGAGGGCGGCTTCAACCGGATCTCCTTCGGCATGCAGAGCGCGCGGCAGCACGTGCTCCGGGTCCTCGACCGCGCCCACACCCCGGGCCGCCCCGAGGCCTGCGTCGCCGAGGCCCGCGCCGCCGGCTTCGACCACGTCAACCTCGACCTGATCTACGGCACCCCCGGCGAGTCCGACGACGACTGGCGGGCCTCCCTGGACGCCGCGCTCGGCGCCGGACCCGACCACGTCAGCGCCTACGCCCTGATCGTCGAGGAGGGCACCCGGCTGGCCCGCCGGGTCCGCCGCGGCGAGATCCCCATGACCGACGACGACGTGCACGCCGACCGGTACCTGATCGCCGACGAGACCCTCGCCGCGGCGGGCTTCGACTGGTACGAGGTGTCCAACTGGGCCACCTCCGACGCCGGGCGCTGCCTGCACAACGAGCTGTACTGGCGCGGCGCCGACTGGTGGGGCGCCGGGCCGGGCGCCCACTCCCACGTGGGCGGCGTGCGCTGGTGGAACGTCAAGCACCCCGGCGCGTACGCGGCGGCGCTGGCGCAGGGGCGCTCCCCGGGCGCCGGGCGCGAGGTCCTCACCGACGAGGACCGGCGGGTCGAGCGCGTCCTGCTGGAGCTGCGCCTGCGCGAGGGCGTGCCCCTGTCCCTCCTCCACGAGGCCGGCCTCGCGGCCTCCCGCCGGGCCCTGTCGGACGGACTCCTCCAGCCGGGGCCGTACGAGGAGGGCCGGGCCGTGCTGACCCTGCGGGGCCGGCTGCTGGCGGACGCGGTGGTGCGGGACCTGGTGGACTGACCCCGCTCTGGGGCCTGTCGTTCGGATCAGGTCGCGGGGAATCGGCTGGGCCTTCCTCGCGCCGGTGAGTGACGACAACGCGGCAGGTGCGCGTGCCAGGCCCCGCGTCCGCGGCGTGATCCGAACGACAGGCCCTCTAGCCGTCGTCCGCGGGTGCCGTCACGAAGTCGATCAGCTCCTCGACCCGGCCCAGCAGCTCCGGCTCCAGGTCCTTGTACGACCGCACCCGCCCCAGGATGTGCTGCCAGGCCGCGCCCGTGTTCTCGGGCCAGCCCAGGGCCCGGCAGACCCCCGTCTTCCAGTCCTGGCCGCGCGGCACCCGGGGCCAGGCGGCGATGCCCACGGAGGCCGGTTTCACCGCCTCCCAGACGTCGATGTACGGGTGGCCGACGACCAGCGCGTGCTCGCTCGTCACCGCCTGGGCGATCCGCCACTCCTTCGACCCCGGCACCAGGTGGTCCACCAGGACGCCGAGCCGGGCGTCGGGACCGGGCGCGAAGGCGGACACGATCGACGGCAGGTCGTCCACGCCCTCCAGGTACTCGACGACCACCCCCTCGATCCGCAGGTCGTCGCCCCACACCTTCTCGACCAGCTCGGCGTCGTGCCGCCCCTCGACGTAGATCCTCCCGGCGCGGGCCACCCGGGCCCGCGCCCCGGGCACGGCCACCGAACCGGACGCCGTACGGGACGGCCGTACCGGACCCGGTGAGGGCTTGACCAGGGTCACCACCCGGCCCTCCAGCAGGAACCCGCGCGGCTCCAGCGGGAAGACGCGGCGCTTGCCGAAGCGGTCCTCCAGCGTCACGGTGCCCGCCTCGCACCCGGTCACCGCGCCGCAGAACCCGGTGCCGGGCTCCTCGACCACGAGGCCGGGATCGGCCGGCACCTCCGGCGCGGGCTGCGGTTTCTTCCACGGGGGAGTGAGATCGGCGGAGTACTGGCGCATTCTGCCGACGATACGAGGAACGTCCCGGACGCGATCAGCGCGACACGCCGAACCGCGCGGCCAGGGCGTCCCGTTGGGCCCGCACGAACGCCGCGTCCACCACCGCCCCGTGCCCCGGCACGTACAGCGCGTCCTCGCCGCCCAGGCGGAGCAGCCGGTCCAGTGCCGCGGGCCACTGCCCCGGCAGCGCGTCGGGGCCCGCCTGCGGCTCGCCGGACTCCTCCACCAGATCCCCGCAGAAGACGACCTCCGGGCTGCCCGGCACCAGCACCGCCAGGTCGTGCGCGGTGTGCCCCGGCCCCACGTCGGCCAGCAACACCTGCCGGCCGCCGCCCAGGTCGAGGGTCCGCTCCCCGGACACCGGGTGGCGGACGGCGGTGAGCGCGTCCACCGCCTCCTCCGCGCGCCGCCGGTCCAGCCCGTTGGCCACCGCGTCCGCGCGCAGCGCCTCCCGCCCGGCGCCCAGCGCCGTCTCCGCGCCGGCCGCGCCGAACACCTCCGCGTCCGCGAACGCCGCCGCCCCGAAGACGTGGTCGAAGTGCGGATGGGTCAGCGCGAGATGCGTCACACGGTGACCCGCGAGCGCCTGCGCCTCCGCCCGCAGCCGCGCGCCCTCGCCGAGGCTCGACCCCGCGTCGATCAGCAGCGCGGCCCCCGCGCCGACCACCAGGCCGGCCGTGCAGTCCCACACCGGCAGCCGGCGCCGCCCCACCCCGGCCGCCACCCGCTCCCATCCCAGCTCTTCCCAAGTCACGGTCATGGCGGCGACGCTAGCGGTGCGGACCCCTCGGGGACGGCAGCGCGGGCCCGGCCTTGCCGGGGGCGTACCCCACGGCCGTACACTGGGCCGGGGAAGTCTGGCACTCGCAGTGGTTGAGTGCCAGGAGGGAATCCGGGCAGACGGCTTCTGGAGGTGTGCGCGAATGCTCAGTGAACGCAGGCTCCAGGTGCTGCGCGCCATCGTCCAGGACTACGTCGGCACCGAGGAGCCGGTCGGCTCCAAGGCCCTGACCGAGCGGCACGCCCTGGGCGTCTCCCCGGCGACCGTGCGCAACGACATGGCGGCGCTGGAGGAGGAGGGGTTCATCGCCCAGCCGCACACCAGCGCCGGGCGCATCCCGACCGACAAGGGCTACCGGCTGTTCGTCGACAAGCTCGCCGGGGTCAAGCCGATGACCGGCCCCGAGCGGCGCGCGATCCAGAACTTCCTGGAGGGCGCCGTCGACCTCGACGACGTCGTGGCCCGCACGGTGCGGCTGCTGGCGCAGCTCACCCGGCAGGTCGCCGTGGTGCAGTACCCGTCGCTGACCCGCTCGACCGTGCGCCACGTGGAGCTGCTCTCCCTGGCGCCGGCCCGCCTGATGCTCGTGCTGATCACGGACACCGGGCGGGTGGAGCAGCGGATGGTGGACTGCCCGGCGCCGTTCGGCGAGACCGCGGTGGCGGATCTGCGGGCGCGGCTCAACAGCCGGGTCGCGGGCCGCCGGTTCACGGACGTGCCCACGCTCGTGGAGGACCTCCCGGACGCCTTCGAGGCGGAGGACCGCGGTACGGTCTCGACGGTGCTCTCCACCCTGCTGGAGACCCTGGTCGAGGAGAACGAGGAGCGGCTGATGATCGGCGGCACCGCCAATCTGACCCGCTTCGGCCATGACTTCCCCCTCACGATCCGGCCGGTGCTGGAGGCGCTGGAGGAGCAGGTGGTGCTCCTGAAGCTGCTCGGCGAGGCGAAGGATGCGGGCGTGACCGTGCGAATCGGTCATGAGAACGCCCATGAAGGACTCAACTCCACGTCCGTCGTGTCGGTGGGCTACGGTTCGGGCGGCGAGGCGGTTGCCAAGCTCGGCGTGGTCGGACCGACCCGCATGGACTACCCGGGAACGATGGGAGCGGTACGCGCAGTGGCACGGTACGTCGGACAGATCCTGGCGGAGTCATAGGTGGCCACGGACTACTACGCCGTGCTCGGCGTGCGCCGCGACGCTTCTCAGGACGAGATCAAGAAGGCGTTCCGGAGGCTCGCCCGCGAGCTGCATCCGGACGTCAACCCCGATCCGAAGACCCAGGAGCGGTTCAAGGAGATCAACGCCGCCTACGAGGTGCTGTCGGACCCGCAGAAGAAGCAGGTCTACGACCTCGGCGGCGATCCCTTGTCGCAGAGCGGCGGCGCGGGCGCCGGCGGCTTCGGCGCGGGCGGCTTCGGGAACTTCTCGGACATCATGGACGCCTTCTTCGGCACGGCGTCGCAGCGCGGACCGCGCTCGCGCACCCGCCGCGGCCAGGACGCCATGATCCGCATCGAGGTCGAGCTGGACGAGGCGGCCTTCGGCACGACCAAGGACATCCAGGTCGACACGGCCGTCGTCTGCAACACCTGCAACGGCGAGGGGGCCGCGCCCGGCACGTCGGCGCAGACCTGCGACATGTGCCGCGGCCGCGGTGAGGTGTCGCAGGTCACCCGGTCCTTCCTGGGCCAGGTCATGACCTCCCGGCCCTGCCCCCAGTGCCAGGGCTTCGGCACGGTGGTGCCGACGCCGTGCCCGGAGTGCGCCGGTGACGGCCGCATCCGCTCGCGGCGCACCCTGACGGTGAAGATCCCGGCCGGCGTCGACAACGGCACCCGCATCCAGCTCGCCGGCGAGGGCGAGGTCGGCCCCGGCGGCGGCCCGGCCGGCGACCTGTACGTCGAGATCCACGAGCTGCCGCACTCCCAGTTCCAGCGCCGGGGCGACGACCTGCACTGCACGGTCACCCTGCCGATGACGGCGGCGGCCCTCGGCACCAAGGTGCCGCTGGAGACGCTGGACGGCCTGGAGGAGGTCGACATCCGGCCGGGCACCCAGTCCGGCCAGTCGATCCCGCTGCACGGCCGGGGCGTCACCCACCTGCGCGGCGGCGGCCGGGGCGACCTCATCGTCCACGTCGAGGTGCAGACCCCGTCCAAGCTCGACCCCGACCAGGAGCGCGTGCTGCGCGAACTGGCCAAGCTGCGCGGCGAGGAGCGGCCCCAGGGCCAGTTCCAGCCGGGGCAGCAGGGCCTGTTCTCCCGGCTGAAGGACGCCTTCAACGGCCGCTGAGGCCACCGGCGTCCGGGCGGCGGGCACTCGCCGAGGCCGAGGGCACGCCCCGGCCGACGGGCCCGTCGCCGCAGGTCGGACGAGGCGGCCGGCGGGCGCCGGGCCCGGACGCGCGCGGGTGCGGAGCCGCCGGGCGGGCGGATTCGGCGCTGTCCGGGGGACGTGGCACGATGCGGTCATGTCCTCCGCGCTGACCGATCTCTTCCCGTACCCGATCGTGCAGGCCCCCATGGCGGGCGGCGTCTCCGTGCCCCGCCTCGCCGCCGCCGTCTGCGAGGCGGGCGGGCTCGGGTTCCTGGCCGCCGGGTACAAGACGCCCGACGGGATGTACCAGGAGATCAAGCAGCTGCGGAGCCTGACCGGCCGCCCGTTCGGGGTGAACCTCTTCCTGCCGCAGCCGGAGACCGCCGACCCCGCCGCCGTCGGCGTCTACGCCCACCAGCTGGCCGGCGAGGCCGCCTGGTACGAGACGGAACTGGGCGATCCGGACAGCGGCCGGGACGACGGCTACGAGACCAAGCTCGCCGTCCTCCTCGACAACCCCGTACCGGTGGTGTCGTTCCACTTCGGCGTCCCCGCCCGCGAGGTGGTCGACGCCCTGCACCGCGTCGGCACCTTCGTCCTGGTCACCGCCACCACCGCCGAGGAGGCGCGGGCCGTCGAGGAGTGCGGCGCCGACGCGGTGATCGCGCAGGGCGTGGAGGCCGGCGGCCACCAGGGCACCCACCGGGACCTGCCGGAGGCGGACGGCGCCGGGACGGGACTGCTGTCCCTGCTCGCCCAGGTCCGCGAGGCGGTGGGCCTGCCGGTGATCGCCGCCGGCGGCCTGATGAACGGCGGCCAGGTCGCCGCGGTCCTCGCGGCCGGCGCGGGCGCGGCCCAGCTCGGCACCGCCTTCCTCGCCACCCCCGAGTCCGGCGCGCACGCCCTGCACAAGGCGGCGCTGACCAACCCGCTCTTCGTCCGTACGGCGCTGACCCGGGCCTTCTCCGGGCGGCCCGCCCGCGGCCTGGTCAACCGCTTCCTGCGCGAGCACGGCCCGTACGCCCCCGCCGCCTACCCGGACGTCCACCACCTCACCGCGCCGCTGCGCAAGGCCGCGGCCCAGGCGGGTGACGCGCAGGGCCTGGCCCTGTGGGCGGGGCAGGGCCACCGGCTCGCCCGCGACCTGCCCGCCGGACGGCTGGTGGAGGTGCTGGTGGCCGAACTCGCCGCCGCCGGCGCCGCGTTGTCGCGGTACGCGACGGGAGGTGCGGGCCGATGACCGCGCCGGTGTTCGTGGTCGACTCCCTCGACGTCCTGCCCGGCGGGGAGTGTGTCGTGGACGGCCCCGAGGGACGGCACGCCGTCTCCGTCAAGCGGCTGCGCCCCGGCGAGGACGTCGTCCTCACCGACGGGCGCGGACACTGGGCGGACGGCGTCGTCAAGGCCGCCGAGGGCAAGGACCGGCTGGTCGTCACGGGCCTGGAGAGCGTCCACGAGGAGCCCGCGCCCGCGCCCCGGATCACCGTCGTCCAGGCCCTCCCCAAGGGCGACCGCGGCGAACTCGCCGTGGAGACGATGACCGAGGTCGGCGTCGACGCGATCGTGCCGTGGGCCGCGTCCCGCTGCATCACCCAGTGGAAGGGCGACCGCGGCCTGAAGGCCCTCGCCAAGTGGCGGGCCACCGCCCGGGAGGCCGGCAAGCAGTCCCGCCGGGTCCGGTTCCCCGAGGTCGCGGACGCGGCCACGACCCAGCGGGTCGCCGCGCTGCTGGCCGGCGCGGGCTTCGCCGCCGTGCTCCACGAGAGCGGCGACCTCCCGCTGGCCACCGCCGACCTCCCCGCCGAGGGCGAGATCGTCCTGGTCGTCGGCCCCGAGGGCGGCGTCTCCCCGGAGGAGCTGGCCCTCTTCACCCGGGCGGGCGCCCGGCCGTACGTCCTCGGCCCGACCGTGCTGCGCACCTCGACCGCCGGCACGGCCGCCGCCGCCCTGCTGCTGGGCCGCACGGGGCGCTGGGGCTGACCCCGCCGGGGTGGTGCGGAGTGGCCGTATGCGCCCCACCACCCCGCCCCGGTCGGTGGCACGCTGACCGGCATGGGGGCAACGAGGCGTATCCGGCAGGGGCGGCGCGGAGTGCTGGCCGCCGGACTGGTCGTGGTGGCCGCCGGCTCCGTCGTGGCCTGCGATCCCACCGCGGGGCTCAACTCCGCGACGGTGGCGTACACCACCGACCAGGTGGTCACCCGCGAACTGGAGCGGCGGGACACCGGAGTGCGGTGGATGACCTGCAACGCGTCCTACGACGAGGGCGCCAGCCCCTCGGCGGGGGAGCGGACCGTCGCGCGGGTCGACTGCGAGGGGCAGACCGACGACGGCGAGGACATCACCGTCGACGGCCACGTCACCCGCGTCGTCGAGGGCGCCTGCGTCCGCGGGGAACTCACCGCGAAGGTGGACGGCAGGCAGCGGTTCCGGGTCAGCGGGCTGGGGAACTGCGACGCCACCCCCACCCCGCCCGTGAGCGACCCGAGCCGGACCGGACCCCGGCCCACCGTCACCGTGACCGTCACCAGGACCGTCTACTGCCAGGGCCGCCCCGACTGCTGGCCCGAGGGCAAGTGATCCAAACCCCTGTCCGGTGCCGCCGCCGCTGCTTAGGGTGAGGGGGTGACTCAGTCCGCAGCCCCTGCCTACCTCCGGTTCCCGCACCCGCACGGCGAGTTGACCGCCTTCACCGCCGAGGACGACGTGTGGCTCGCGCCCCTCGACGGGGGACGGGCCTGGCGGGTCAGCGCCGACAACACCCCCGTCACCCAGCCGCGTATCTCGCCCGACGGCACCACCGTCGCCTGGACCTCCACCCGGGACGGCGCCCCCGAGGTGCACGTCGCGCCCGTCGACGGCGGCCCGTCCCGGCGCCTGACGTACTGGGGGAGCCTCAGGACACAGGTCCGCGGCTGGCTCCCGGACGGCCGGGTGCTGGCCATCAGCGCCTACGGCCAGGCCAGCCTCCGCCGCACCTGGGCCCGCGCGATCCCGCTGGACGGCGGCCCGGCCGAGACCCTGCCCTACGGCCCGGTCGGCGACGTCGCGCTCGGCCCGCACACCGTGCTGCTCTCCGCCCCGATGGGCCGCGAGGCCGCCTGGTGGAAGCGGTACCGCGGCGGCACGGCCGGCAAGCTGTGGACCGACCGGGACGGCGACGGCGAGTTCGTCCGGCTGCACCAGGACCTCGACGGCAACATCGAGTACCCGTTCTGGGTCGGCGACCGGATCGCGTTCCTCTCCGACCACGAGGGCACCGGCGCGGTGTACTCCTCCCTCGCCGACGGCACCGACCTGCGCCGCCACACGCCCCTCGGGGGCTTCTACGCCCGGCACGCCGCCACCGACGGCACCCGCGTCGTCTACTCCAGCGCCGGTGAGCTGTGGGCGCTGGACGACCTGGACGGCGCCGAACCCCGCCGCCTCGACATCCGGCTCGGCGGCTCCCGCGCCGACCTCCAGCCCTACCCGGTCAACGCCGCCCGCTGGTTCGGCTCCGCCTCCCCCGACCACACCGGCCGGGGCAGCGCCGTCGCCGTGCGCGGCGGCGTGCACTGGGTCACCCACCGCTCCGGACCCGCCCGCGCGCTGGCCGCCACCCCCGGCGTCCGCGCCCGGCTGCCGCGCGCCTTCCGCGCCGACGGCGAGCAGTGGGTGGTGTGGGTGACCGACGCCGAGGGCGAGGACGCCCTGGAGTTCGCGCCCGCCACCGGCCTGCTCCCCGGCGCCACCCCGCGCCGCCTCGCCGCCGGGCGGCTCGGCCGGGTCCTGGGCCTCGCGATGGCCCCCGACGGCAGCAAGGCCGCCGTCGCCTCCCACGACGGCCGCGTCCTGCTCGTGGAGCGCGCCACCGGCGAGGTCCGCGAGGTCGACCGCAGCGAGGACGGCGACGCCTCCGGCCTGGTCTTCTCCCCCGACTCCGGCTGGCTGGCCTGGTCCCACCCCGGCCCCCGCCCGCTGTCCCAGCTCAGACTCGCCAACACCACCGACCTCACCGTCACCGAGGCGACCCCGCTGCGCTTCCAGGACTACGCCCCCGCCTTCACCCTCGACGGCAAGCACCTGGCGTTCCTCTCCACCCGCTCCTTCGACCCCGTCTACGACGAGCACGTCTTCGACCTGGGCTTCGTCGAGGGCACCCGGCCGCACCTGATCACGCTGGCCGCGACCACCCCCTCGCCGTTCGGTCCGCAGCGCCACGGCCGCCCCTTCGACTCCTCCGACAAGGAGGGCACCCCGGACAGCGAGGGCGCCCCCACCACCCGCGTCGACCTCGAAGGACTCGCCGACCGGATCGTGCCCTTCCCGGTCGAGGCCGCCCGCTACTCCGGGCTGCGCGCCGCCAAGGACGGCGTGCTGTGGCTGCGCCACCCCGTCACCGGCGTCCTCGGCGCCTCCCGGGCCACCCCCGACGACTCCGACCCGGGCCCCCGGCTGGAGCGCTACGACCTCGCCCAGCAGCGTGTCGAGCACCTCGCCCCGGACGCCGACCGGTTCACCGTCAGCGGCGACGGCAAACGCGTCCTGCTGTGGACCGACGGCCGCCTCAAGGTCGTCCCCAGCGACCGCCGCGCCTCGAACGACGACGACAGCGACACCAACATCACCGTCGACCTCTCCCGCGTCCTGCAGACCGTCGACCCGGCGGCCGAGTGGCGGCAGATGTACGAGGAGACCGGCCGGGTCATGCGGGACCACTTCTGGCGGCCCGACATGAACGGTGTCGACTGGGACGGCGTGCTCGACCGCTACCGGCCCGTCCTTGACCGCGTCGCCACCCACGACGACCTGGTCGACCTCCTCTGGGAGGTGCAGGGCGAACTGGGCACCTCGCACGCCTACGTCGTCCCGCCCGGCGGCCACGGCCACGGCGCCCGGCAGGGCCTGCTCGGCGCCGACCTGTCCCGGCACGAGGACGGCTCCTGGCGCGTCGACCGGGTGCTGCCCTCGGAGACCTCCGACCCGCTCGCCCGCTCCCCGCTCGCCGCCCCCGGCGTCGCCGTCCGCGCCGGGGACGCGGTCGTCGCGGTCGCCGGCCGCCCCGTCGACCCGGTGGCCGGACCCGGCCCGCTCCTCGTCGGCACCGCCGGCAAACCGGTCGAGCTGACCGTCCTGCCCGCCGGCGGCGGCGAGGCCCGGCACGTGGTCGTCGTCCCCGTCGCCGACGAGGAGCCGCTGCGCTACCACGCCTGGGTCGCCGACCGCCGGGCCCGCGTCCACGAGCTGTCCGGCGGCCGGCTCGGCTACCTCCACGTCCCCGACATGCAGGCCCCCGGCTGGGCGCAGATCCACCGGGACCTCGCCGTCGAGGTCGCCCGGGAGGGCCTGGTCGTCGACGTCCGCGAGAACCGCGGCGGGCACACCTCCCAACTCGTCGTGGAGAAACTGGCCCGCCGGATCGTCGGCTGGGGCGTGCCGCGCGGCATGCGGCCGTACAGCTACCCGCAGGACGCCCCGCGCGGCCCGGTCGTCGCCGTCGCCAACGAGTTCTCCGGCTCCGACGGCGACATCGTCAACGCCGCGTTCAAGGCCCTCGGCCTCGGCCCCGTCGTCGGCACCCGCACCTGGGGCGGCGTCATCGGCATCGACAGCCGCTACCGCCTGGTCGACGGCACCCTGGTCACGCAGCCGAAGTACGCCTTCTGGCTGGAGGGCTACGAGTGGGGCGTGGAGAACCACGGCGTCGACCCGGACGTGGAGGTCGAGCAGCGCCCCCAGGACCACGCGGCGGGCCGCGACCCCCAGCTGGAGGAGGCGGTACGCGTCGCCCTTGAGGCGCTGGAGGCCGTACCCGCGAAAACGCCCCCGGGATCGCCCACCTAGTCTCTCCCCGGTCGAGTTCGCCCAGGGACCTCATGGACTCCTCGGCGCGGTGCCGGGAGCCCGGTCACCTTGCCGGTGGCCATTTCCAGCGTGGTGGTCCGGCACGCACGTGGTCATGGGTGATCCGCTGCGGGACGCCGGACATCGTCGGCAGCACCGGCTGCTGAACGGAGTTCCTGGCGCAGAGGACCAGGGGCGCGAGGCCGTGTCCATGTGCGGCTCCGCCGGGTGGGCGCGACCGGCCACAACGGACTCGCGCTCGGCGACGATACGCTTACGACCACCACCTGACGCGCCGGAAGGAGACCCGCACATGCCAGGGGACCCCCAGGAAGACTGCCTCTTCTGCAAGATCGTCGCCGGCCGGATCCCGGCCACGGTCGTCCGCGAGACGGAGACCACCGTCGCCTTCCGCGACATCAACCCCCAGGCCCCGACCCACGTCCTGGTCATCCCCAAGGCCCACTACAAGGACGCCGCCGCCCTCGCCGCCGGCGCCCCGGAGCTGGCCGCGGACGTACTCCGCGAGACCCAGGCCGTCGCCGACGAGGAGAAGCTCGACAGCTACCGCATCGTCTTCAACACCGGCCCCGGCGCCGGCCAGACCGTCTGGCACACCCACGCCCACGTCCTCGGCGGCCGCGGCCTCCAGTGGCCCCCCGGATAACCCGCGGCCGATGTCCGTACGTGAACTGGTGATCCTCGGCACCGCCAGCCAGGTCCCCACCCGCCACCGCAACCACAACGGCTACCTGCTCCGCTGGGACGGCGAGGGCATCCTGTTCGACCCCGGCGAGGGCACGCAGCGCCAGATGCTCCGCGCCGGGGTCGCCGCGCACGACCTGAACCGGATCTGCGTCACCCATTTCCACGGGGACCACAGCCTGGGCCTGGCCGGCGTCATCCAGCGGATCAACCTCGACCGCGTCCCGCACGAGGTCACCGCCCACTACCCCCGCTCCGGGCAGCGCTTCTTCGACCGCCTCCGGTACGCCACCGCCTACCGCGAGACGGTCACCCTCACCGAGGCCCCGGTCGACACCGACGGCGCCCTCGCCCGCACCCCCGGCTACACCCTCGACGCCCGCCGCCTCTCCCACCCCGTCGAGTCCTACGGCTACCGCCTCACCGAACCCGACGGCCGCCGCATGCTGCCCGACCGGCTCGCCGCGCACGGCATCAAGGGCCCCGACGTCGGCCGCATCCAGCGCGAGGGCGTGCTGAACGGCGTCCCGCTGGACGAGGTCAGCGAGGTCCGCCGCGGCCAGCGGTTCGCGTTCGTCATGGACACCCGGCTCTGTGACGGGGTGCACGCGCTCGCCGAGGGCTGCGACCTGCTCGTCATCGAGTCGACCTTCCTGGACGAGGACGAGGCCCTCGCCGTCGAGCACGGCCACCTCACCGCCGGCCAGGCGGCCCGCGCGGCCCGCGACGCCGGCGTCCGCCACCTCGTCCTCACCCACTTCAGCCAGCGCTACTCCGAACCCGAGGAATTCGAACGGCAGGCGCGGGCCGCCGGTTACGAGGGCGAGCTGACCGTGGCCCGCGACCTGCTCCGGGTACCGGTTCCGAAACGTCGGTGATGTCCCCGTACCATGCACTGATGCCCCTGCCCAAAGCTGAACTCCACCTGCACATCGAAGGCACCCTGGAGCCGGAGCTGGCCTTCGAGCTGGCCGCCCGCAACGGGGTCGCGCTGCGCTACCCGGACACCGAGGCCCTGCGCCAGGCGTACCGCTTCGCCGACCTCCAGTCCTTCCTGAACCTGTACTACGAGCTGATGGCGGTCCTGCGCACCGAGCGCGACTTCGAGGACCTCGCCAACGCCTACCTCGCCCGCGCCGCCGCGCAGGGCGTCCGGCACGCGGAGATCTTCTTCGACCCGCAGGCGCACATCGCCCGGGGCGTCAGCATGGGCACGGTCGTCGAGGGGCTGTGGCGGGCGCTGGAGAAGAGCCGGCAGAACCACGGCGTCTCCACCCGGCTGATCCTCTGCTTCCTGCGCGACGAGTCCGCCGACTCGGCGCTGACCACGCTGGAGGCGGCCCGGCCCCACCTGGACCGGATCACCGGGATCGGCCTGGACTCCGCCGAGGCCGGGCACCCGCCGGCCAAGTTCCGCGAGGTGTACCGCGCCGCCGCCGACCTCGGCCTGCACCGGGTCGCGCACGCCGGTGAGGAGGGCCCGCCCGCGTACATCACCGAGGCCCTGGACGTCCTCGGCGTCGAGCGGATCGACCACGGCCTGCGCTGCGCGGAGGACCCGGCCCTGGTGGAGCGCCTGGTGCGGGACCGCGTACCGCTCACCCTCTGCCCGCTCTCCAACGTCCGGCTGCGTGCCGTGGACTCCCTCGCCGACCACCCGCTGCCCGCCCTGCTCGACGCGGGCCTCATGTGCACGGTCAACTCCGACGACCCGGCCTACTTCGGCGGCTACGCGGGCGACAATTTCGACGCCGTACGGGACACCCTCGGCCTCGGCGAGGACCGGCTGCGGGAGCTGGCCCGCAACTCCTTCCTCGCCTCCTTCCTGGAGGACGACGAGGAGCTGCGGGCCGCGTACCTCGCCGAGGTGGAGGCGTACGTCTTCCCCTAGGGTCTGTCGTTCGGATCGCGCCGGTGAGCGGGGCCTGGTGCGCGCACCTGCCGCGTTGTCGTCACTCGCCGACGCTCCGCGTCGGCTCCCTCCTCCGCCCTTGCGTCCGCACGCACCAGGCCCCGCTCACCAGTGAGAGGAACACGCAGCCGATTCCCCGCGACCTGATCCGAACGACAGGCCCTGGAGGCGCCCGCTCAGAGCGCCCCGGGCTGACGGGGGCCCGCCGTGCCGTAGGCGTCCTGGTCGGGTACGGCGGGGGCCTCCACGGCGATCTCCACGACCGGCTGCTCGTGGGCGCCGACCTCCGGGACCGCGCCACTGGGCGTGCCCGTCTGCGCGGCGACCACGGCCGCCGCGTGCCCGCCCCGGCGGCGGACCGCGCCCGGCAGCAGCGGACGCCCGCCGGTGTGCACGGCGACGGCCGTCATCGGCGCCGCCACCAGCAGCAGCCCCGCGCCGAGCACCAGGCCCATGCCGCCGAACCCGGCCTGTGCGGAGAGCACGCTGCCGGTCAGCGGCCCGGCCGCCGTCCCCAGCGAGGACGCCGAGCCGACCAGCACCGCCCACCGGCCGCGCGGGTCGAGCGAGGCGGCGAGACCGATCAGGTACGACAGGACCACCGGGTACAGCGCGTTCCAGGCGATCTCCCCGGCCGTGAAGGAGGCGGGGCCGGTCGCGGACGCGGTCAGCGCGATGCACCCGGCGATCAGCACGGTCCCGGCGCCGACCGGCACCGCCCGCCCCAGCCGGGCCCCGAGCGCCCCGGCGGCGAGCACCCCGACCAGGCCGGCGCCGAGCGCGGCCGCGAGCACCGCGCCGAGCGCGGTCTCGCCGAGCCCCGCCTGCTCCAGGCCGATCCGGCCGCTGACGCCCCACAGGGAGTTCTGCGCGAGCGACCAGCAGACCATCGCGGCGGCCAGCACCAGCCCGGAGCGGCGGTGCGGGGCCGGCGCCCGGTCATGACCGGCCGTCACGTCCCTGGTCGGGCCGGGCAGCCGGCCGGTCAGCGGCCACACGGCGAGCGCGGTCAGCGCGATCGCGGCCAGCGGCAGCCCGTGCCCGGACCCCAGGTGCGGCACGGTCAGATAGACGGCGGCGGCCAGCGCCGACACGGACAACAGCCCGAGCGTCGAGGCCCGGTGAGGGTCCCGTTCGGCGGCGATCCGGGTGGCGGCGACCGTCGTCGCCGTACCCGAGCCGAAGCCGCCGACGACCGCGCCGGCCACCACGGCGGGGACGGAACCGGTGAGGGCGGCGGTGCCGTAGCCGAGGACCGCGAGCGCGAGGCCCAGCCGGGCCAGGCCCCGGGCGCCGACGCGTTCGACGCGGGAGGCGAGCAGGAAGCCGGCGGTCGCGGAGCTGAGCAGCAGCGCGCTGCCGACCGCGCCCGCCTGCGTGGCGGTCAGCGGCAGTCCGGAGTCGAGCCGGCCGACGGTGGTGGGCAGCAGGTACGGGGCGAGGTACCCGGCCGTGAACAGGGCGACGAGGGGCCAGGGGGTGGTGCGGGCGAACACGGGCGTTCCCAGGGCGTGCGAAAGGAAGCGGGCAGAAAGGCGTCAAGAAGACGACAAGAAGGCGTCAGAACGACAAGAAAGGGGGGCAGCGGCCGTCGACGGACGGTGACGTGCGGCCAATTTGTATCAAGCGTGAGGAGCCTCCAGCCAAGGCGGGGGATGTGTTGTGGATCACTATCCGGTTTGGCTGCTCGGCTACCGGGTAAAAGTGTGCGCCCGCGCATGCGAGGAGCGTGCGTTCGCGCAGGCCGGGAAGGGGAGTTCCACCGGCCGTTCGGCCGACCTCGGCCCGCCGCCCCGGCACCGTGAACGCCCCCGCTCCCCGCCCGCCCGGCCCGCCGCCCGCGCGCGGTGGACGGGCTGTCGGTGCGGTGGTGCACACTGGCCAGCATTCGCAGAATGTCGTGATCCGCACCACGTCAGGGAGCACCACCGTGACCGCGTCCTTCGCGTCTTCCGGGACGGACCCTTCCGGGGAGCCTTTGGGAAAGGGACACCACCGCCACCCCGGGGCCGACCCCCTGGCCGCCCTGCGCGCCCCCGGCGACCCGCCCGTGGACGTCTACCTCACCGGCACCGTCTTCCTCGACATCGTCTTCACCGGCCTCGACTCCGCCCCGGTGCGCGGCACCGAGTCCTGGGCGCGCGGCATGGGATCGAGCCCCGGCGGCGTCGCCAACATGGCCACCGCCCTCGCCCGCCTCGGTCTGCGCACCTCACTCGCCGCCGCCTTCGGCGACGACCACTACGGCGACTACTGCTGGGACGCCCTCGAACAGGGCGAGGGCATCGACCTGACCCCCTCCCGCACCGTGCCCGGCTGGCACTCGCCGGTCACCGTCTCCATGGCCTACGAGGGCGAACGCACCATGGTCTCGCACGGCCACGAGGCCCCCGCCGGGCAGCGGCCCGCCCCCGGCTGCCCGCCGCACGCCCGCGCCGCCGTCGCCTCCCTCACCCCCGGCGTGAGCGCCCCCTGGATCGCCCGCGCCGCCGCGCACGGCACCCGGGTCTTCGCCGACGTCGGCTGGGACGACACCGGCGCCTGGGACCTGGCCGCCCTGCCCGACCTCGCGCACTGCGAGGCGTTCCTGCCCAACGCGCAGGAGGCGATGCGCTACACCCGCACCGACTGCCCGCGCGCCGCCGCCCACGCCCTGACCGAGCACGTGCCGCTCGCCGTGGTCACCCTCGGCGCGGACGGCGCCTACGCCGTGGACCGGCGCACCGGGGAGACCGCCGAGGTCCCCGCCATCGCCGTGGAGGCCCTGGACCCGACCGGCGCCGGGGACGTCTTCGTCGCCGGGTTCGTCACCGGCACCCTGGCCGGCTGGCCGCTGGCCGACCGGCTGGCCTTCGCCGGGCTGACCGCCGCGCTCTCCGTGCAGGAGTTCGGCGGCTCGCTCTCCGCGCCCGGCTGGTCCGAGGTGGCGGCCTGGTGGCGCGAGGTCCAGTCCCTCGACGACCAGGACCCGGCCGCCCTCACCAGGTACGCCTTCCTGGCCGGCCTGGTGCCCGGCGACGCGGCCCGCCCCTGGCCGCTGCGCCGCGCGGTCCCGACGATCGGCTTCCGCACACCGCAGTGACCGGCGCGCCACGGCTGCCGCGCCCGACGACGGCGATCCGCGCAGGACGGCGATCCGCGCAGGACGGCGATCCGCGCAGGACGGCGATCCGCGACGGCGGTGATCGGCCACGGCGGCGAGGTGATCGGCCACGGCGGCGATGCGAAAACTCTTACGGCGTTGTCGGCGCGCCGTCGTACCCTGGAACACGCGAGGCCGCTCCCGACAGGGCGGCCGTGACGAGGAGGAACCGCAGGCCTTCAGCGCCGGCCCATGACTCAGACACCCACAGCTCACACCCCCGCGCAGGGACAGGCACGGGCACGGTTCACCGTCCCCGCCCAGCACCCCATGGTGACCGTCCTGGGGTCGGGCGACTCCCTGCTGCGCGTGATCGAGAGGGCCTTCCCGGCGGCCGACATCCACGTCCGGGGCAATGAGATCAGCGCGACGGGCGACCCGGCGGACGTCGGGCTCATCCAGCGCGTGTTCGACGAGATGATGCTGGTGCTCCGCACCGGACAGCCGATGACGGAGGACGCAGTGGAACGCTCGATCGCCATGCTCAAGGCGAGCGAGAACGGGGAGAGCGACGGCCAGGAGACCCCGGCCGAGGTGCTCACGCAGAACATCCTGTCCTCGCGCGGCCGCACCATCCGTCCCAAGACGCTCAACCAGAAGCGGTACGTCGACGCCATCGACCGGCACACCATCGTCTTCGGCATCGGCCCCGCCGGCACCGGCAAGACCTACCTGGCCATGGCCAAGGCCGTCCAGGCCCTCCAGTCCAAGCAGGTCAACCGCATCATCCTGACCCGCCCCGCGGTCGAGGCCGGCGAGCGCCTGGGCTTCCTGCCCGGCACCCTCTACGAGAAGATCGACCCCTACCTGCGCCCGCTCTACGACGCCCTGCACGACATGATCGACCCGGACTCGATCCCCCGGCTCATGGCGGCCGGCACGATCGAGGTGGCGCCGCTGGCGTACATGCGCGGCCGTACGCTCAATGACGCCTTCATCATCCTGGACGAGGCGCAGAACACCAGCCCCGAGCAGATGAAGATGTTCCTCACCCGGCTCGGCTTCGACTCCAAGATCGTGATCACGGGTGACGTCACCCAGGTCGACCTGCCCGGCGGCACCAAGTCCGGGCTGCGGCAGGTGCAGGACATCCTGGACGGCGTGGACGACGTGCACTTCTCCCGGCTCTCCTCCCAGGACGTCGTACGGCACCGGCTGGTGGGCCGTATCGTCGACGCCTACGAGAAGTACGACAGCGACCACGGCACCGAGAACGGCACGCACAAGCCGCGCGCCGGCGCCAAGGGCACCAAGGGGAAGTAGACCAGCACGACCATGTCGATCGACGTCAACAACGAGTCCGGAACCGAGGTCGACGAGCAGGCGATCCTCGACATCGCCCGCTACGCGCTCGCGCGGATGCGCATCCACCCGCTCTCCGAGCTCTCGGTGATCGTCGTGGACGCCGACGCCATGGAGCAGCTGCACATCCAGTGGATGGACCTCCCCGGCCCCACCGATGTCATGTCGTTCCCCATGGACGAGCTGCGTCCGCCGTCCAAGGACGACGACGAGCCGCCGCAGGGCCTCCTCGGTGACATCGTGCTCTGCCCCGAGGTCGCCGAGAAGCAGGGCAAGGAGGCCGAGACCGGGCACACCATGGACGAGGAGCTGCAACTGCTCACCGTCCACGGTGTGCTGCACCTGCTCGGCTACGACCACGAGGAACCGGACGAGAAGGCCGAGATGTTCGGCCTCCAGGCGGCCATCGTGGACGGCTGGCGCGCGGAGAAGGGCCTGACCGGCCCGTCCCCGGCCCCGACCGTCTCATGAGCTTCCCCCTCGTCGCCGGCGCGGTCGCCCTGGTCGTCGTCGCCTGGCTCGCCGCCAGCGCGGAGGCCGGACTGGCCCGCGTCTCCAGCTTCCGTGCCGAGGAGGCCGTACGCTCCGGGCGGCGCGGCAGCGCGGGGCTCGCCCAGGTCGCCGCCGACCCGACGCGCTACCTCAACGTGGCGCTGCTGGTGCGCGTCGCCTGCGAGATGGCCGCCGCCGCGCTGATCACCTACGGCTGCCTCAACGAGTTCAGCAACACCACCGAGGCGCTGCTCATCGCCATCGCCGTCATGGTGCTGGTCTCGTACGTCGCCGTCGGGGTCTCCCCGCGCACCATCGGCCGCCAGCACCCGCTGAACACGGCGACGGCGGCGGCGTACGTCCTGGTGCCGCTGGCCCGGATCATGGGCCCGATCCCGTCGCTGCTGATCCTCATCGGCAACGCGCTCACCCCCGGCAAGGGCTTCCGGCGCGGCCCGTTCGCCTCCGAGGCCGAGCTGCGCGCGCTGGTCGACCTCGCGGAGAAGGAGTCGCTGATCGAGGCCGAGGAGCGCCGCATGGTGCACTCGGTCTTCGAGCTGGGCGACACCCTCGTCCGGGAGGTCATGGTCCCGCGCACCGACCTCGTCGTCATCGAGCGGTACAAGACCATCCGCCAGGCGCTCACCCTCGCCCTGCGCTCCGGTTTCTCCCGCATACCGGTGACCGGCGACAGCGAGGACGACATCGTCGGCATCGTGTACCTGAAGGACCTGGCCCGCAAGACGCACATCAGCCGGGACGCGGAGAGCGAGCTGGTGTCGTCGGCGATGCGCCCGGCGTACTTCGTGCCCGACACCAAGAACGCCGGTGACCTGCTGCGGGACATGCAGAAGGACCGCAACCACGTCGCCGTCGTCATCGACGAGTACGGCGGTACCGCCGGCATCGTCACCATCGAGGACATCCTGGAGGAGATCGTCGGCGAGATCACCGACGAGTACGACCGCGAACTCCCGCCGGTCCAGGAACTCGGCGCGGACCGCTACCGGGTCACCGCCCGCCTCGACATCGGCGACCTGGGCGAGCTGTACGGCCTGGAGGCGTTCGACGACGAGGACGTGGAAACCGTCGGCGGCCTGCTGGCCAAGGCCCTCGGCCGGGTCCCGATCGCCGGTGCCTCCGCCGTGGTCGACCTGCCCGACGGCCGTGCGCTGCGGCTGACCGCGGAGGCCGCCGCCGGGCGTCGCAACAAGATCGTGACGGTGCTCGCGGAGCCCACCGAGGACCCCGGGGAGAAGGAGCCGGAGTGAACCCGCGGGAACTGCGGGCGTTCTGCCTTGCCTTCGACGAGGCCGTGGAGGACTTCCCGTTCGGCCCGGAGTTCTCCGTCTTCAAGGTGCTGGGCAAGATGTTCGCGCTGACGGCCCTGGACGCGCGTCCGCTCACCGTCAACCTCAAGTGCGACCCCGACGACGCGGTCCGCCTGCGCGCCGGGCACCCGGACCTGATCGTCCCCGGCTGGCACATGAACAAGCGGCACTGGAACACGGTGACGGCCGACGGCGGCCTTCCCGACCGCCTGGTCCGCGAGCTGGTCGAGGACTCCTACGACCTGGTCGTCGCCGGTCTGCCGCGCGCCGAACGGCTCCGCCTGGACCGCCCCTGAACGGCGGCCGGGCGGGCTTTCGTATGCTCGGCTCATGACCGACACCGGCGCCCTCGCCCCCGAGGACAAGAAGATCGTCACCCTGGCCCGTTCCGCGCGGGCCCGCAACCAGGTGCCCGAGGGCGCCGCCGTGCGGGACGAGACCGGCCGTACGTATGTCGCCGGGACCGTCGCCCTGGAGTCCCTGCGGCTCAGCGCGCTGCGCACGGCGGTGGCGATGGCGGTGGCCTCCGGCGCGACCTCGCTGGAGGCGGCGGCCGTGGTGACCGGCGCGGACTCCGTCTCCGACGAGGACCGGGCGGCCGTACGGGACCTGGGCGGCCCCGGGACGCCGGTGCTGCTGGCCGGTCCCGACGGCGAGGTCCGGGAGACCGTCACCGCCGGGTGAGCCGGGGGGCTTCCCGGTCCGTGTGCGGGGTCCGCGGCCCAGCGGCCGGCGGGACGCGGATGCGCCTGTCGGGGACACGCCAGAGTGCTGGTACGGCGGTGCCTTCCGGATCAGGGACAATGGGCGCCATGAGCGTTCGCAGTCAGTCGTCCGAGCCGTCGGAAACATCAGAAGCCGCCCACCGGGCGGGCTTCGCCTGCTTCGTGGGCCGCCCCAACGCGGGCAAGTCCACCCTCACGAACGCTCTGGTCGGGCAGAAGGTGGCGATCACCTCCAACCGCCCGCAGACGACCCGGCACACCGTACGGGGCATCGTGCACCGCCCGGACGCCCAGCTGATCCTGGTCGACACCCCGGGCCTGCACAAGCCGCGCACCCTGCTGGGCGAGCGGCTCAACGACGTGGTGCGCACCACCTGGGCCGAGGTCGACGTGATCGGCTTCTGCCTGCCGGCCAACGAGAAGCTCGGCCCCGGCGACCGGTTCATCGCCAAGGAACTCGCCGGGATCAAGAAGACCCCGAAGGTCGCCGTCGTCACCAAGACCGACCTGGTCGACGCGAAGACCCTCGCCGAACAGCTCATCGCCGTCGACCAGCTCGGGCAGGAGCTGGGCATCACCTGGGCCGAGATCGTCCCGGTCTCGGCCACCGCCGGCCAGCAGGTCGGCCTCCTGGCCGACCTCCTCGTCCCGCTGCTCCCCGAGGGCCCCGCCCTCTACCCGGAGGGCGACCTCACCGACGAGCCCGAGCAGGTCATGGTCGCCGAGCTGATCCGGGAGGCCGCGCTGGAGGGCGTGCGCGACGAGCTGCCGCACTCCATCGCCGTCGTCGTGGAGGAGATGCTGCCCCGCGAGGACCGCCCCGCCGACCGGCCGCTCCTCGACATCCACGCCAATGTGTTCATCGAGCGCCCCAGCCAGAAGGGCATCATCATCGGCCCCAAGGGCAAGCGCCTGAAGGACGTCGGCATCAAGTCCCGGCAGCAGATCGAGGCGCTGCTGGGCACGCCGGTCTTCCTCGACCTGCACGTGAAGGTGGCGAAGGACTGGCAGCGGGACCCGAAGCAGCTCCGGCGGCTCGGGTTCTGACCCTCAGCGCTGCGCGGCGAGCATCTCCCGGAACCACGCGTACGACGCCTTCGGGGTGCGCCGCTGCGTCGTGAAGTCGACGTGGACCAGGCCGAAGCGGTGGGCGTACCCCTCCGCCCACTCGAAGTTGTCCAGCAGCGACCACACGAAGTAGCCGCGTACGTCCACCCCCGCCGTCAACGCCTCGTGCAGGGCGCGGAGATGGCCGTCCAGGTAGGTGATGCGGTCCTGGTCGTCGAGGCCGTCGTAGGCGCAGCCGTTCTCGGTGATCACGATCGGCGGGAGCCGGTCGCCGTAGCGGGCCCGGAAACCGGTGAGCAGCTCCGTCAGCGCCTCGGGGTCGACGGGCCAGCCGGAGTCCGTCACCGGCCGGCCCTCGGTCTCCCGCACGGAGAAGGGGAGCCCGGCGGGCAGCGGCACCCCGCCGAAGTCGCCCGGGGCGTCCGAGGGGGCGCCCACCCGCGCCGGCGCGTAGAAGTTCACGCCGTAGAAGTCCAGGGGCTCCGCGATCACGTCCAGGTCGGCCGCCACGTTCCCCGGCATCAGTTCGCCGATGCCCTCCGGGTACCGGCCCAGCAGCGGCGGGTCGGCGAACGTCCGGTTCAGCAGCACGTCGTAGAAGTCCGCCGCCTCCCGGTCGGCGAGGGCGTCGGAGGCCGGCCGGACCGGGCCGTGGGAGTTGGCGATGCCGATCTCCGTCGCGCCGGCCGCGCGCAGCGCCCGTACCGCCAGGCCGTGCGCGAGCAGTTGGTGGTGGGCCACCGGCAGCGCGTCGAACAGCAGCCGCTCGCCCGGCGCGTGCACGCCCAGCGCGTGGCCGAGCAGGGTGTGCTCGGCCGGTTCGTTGAGCGTGATCCAGGTCGGCACCCGGTCCCCGAGCCGCGCCGCGACCCGCTCGGCGTGCGCCGCGAACCGGGACGCCGTGTCCCGCTCCCGCCAGTCCAGTTCCACCGGCAGGTCCCAGTGGAAGAGCGTCGGCACCGGGCGGACGCCCGCCGCGCACAGCTCGTCGACCAGGCGGTCGTAGAAGCCGAGGCCGCCGGGGGAGTCCGCCCGCGGCCAGGACACCGAGAAGCGGTAGGCGTCCACGCCGAGTCCGGCCAGCAGCGCGACGTCCTCCCGGTAGCGGCGCACGTGGTCGCAGGCCACCGCCGCCGTCGAGCCGTCCCTGATCCGGCCCGGCCGGTCCGTGAACGCGTCCCACACGGACCGCCCGCGCGTCTCGACGGCGCCCTCGATCTGGTGCGCCGAGGTCGACACGCCCCACAGGAAGCCGGCCGGGAACGGGGGTAACGGGTTCGCCTCGGTCGCCATGCGCGGATCATCCGCACCGGCCCCGGCTCACGTCAACCGCTACGACCCCTCTTTCAGTACCCGGGAGACCAGCCGCCGCTGCTCCTCGGTCAGCCGGGGGTCGGCGGCGTACACCGTCCTCCCGTCCACGGTGATCCGGTAGGCGAACCCGTCCGGGACCCCGGCCGGCGGGGCGCTCCGCCCGCCGGCGACCGCCCGCTCCGCGAGGGCGTGCCACTCGGCGGCGTCGGGGCGGCCCGCCGTGTCGACCTCCGCGTGGCGCTCGATGCCCGCGAAGCCTCCTGTGCGCCTGACTCGAATACGCATGGTCCGTGTCTAGTACGTCCGCGCCCGGTAGGGAACCGTCCCCCGCCCCGGACCTACGCGGCCTCCACCCCCACCTGTTCCCAGGCCTTGCCGACCGCGTCCAGCTCGTCGCCGTCGCCGTAGCGCTCGCGTGCCGCCTTCAGGGTCAGCCGGGCGAACTCCGCGAAGTCCGCGCTCTGGGTCAGCTCGCCGCCGGTCAGCGTGTCGTACCAGACCTGCCCGGCGCGCTCCCATGCCTTGCCGCCCAGTGCCTCGGCGAAGAGGTAGAAGGCGTGGTTGGGGATGCCGGAGTTGATGTGCACGCCGCCGTTGTCCTGGCCGGTGCGGACGTAGTCGTCCATCGTCGCGGGCTGCGGGTCCTTGCCGAGGACGTCGTCGTCGTAGGCGGTGCCCGGTTCCCTCAGGGAGCGCAGCGCCGTGCCGGTGACGTCCGGGCCGAGCAGGCCCTCGCCGATCAGCCAGTCGGCCTGCTCGGCGGTCTGGTTCTTGGAGTACTGCTTGATGAGGGAACCGAAGACGTCCGAGACCGACTCGTTGAGGGCGCCGCTCTGGCCGAAGTACTCCAGGTTCGCCGTGTACTGGGTGACGCCGTGGACGAGTTCGTGGCCAATGACGTCGAGGGAGGTGGTGAAGTCGAGGAAGATCTCGCCGTCGCCGTCGCCGAACACCATCTGCTCGCCGTTCCAGAAGGCGTTGCCGTAGTCGTGGTCGTAGTGCACGGACGCGTCCAGCGGCAGTCCGTCGCCGTCGATCGAGTTCCGGCCGTAGGACTTGAGCAGCATCTCGAAGGTGGTGCCGAGGCCCGCGTAGGCGCGGTTGACGGCGGCGTCCTTGGTGGGGCCGTCGCCCTCGCCGCGCACCTTGGTGCCCGGGAGGGCGGTGCCGTGCCGGAGGTCGTAGACGGTGCGGTGCGGCTTGCCGGCCTCGGCGCCCGCGGGCGCGGCCACGGCCCGCGCGCCGACCACCGTGGTCAGGCGGCGCCGGGTGCGCTCGGAGGCGTCGCGCTGGAGGGTGCGGCGGGCGCGGTCGGCGACCGTGGCGTTCTCCGACCGGGCGAGCTTGTCCAGGACGTGCGGTGGGACGATGGTGCAGAAGACGGGCCGGAAGCCCCCGTTGGTGTTCATGCCCGAAACCATCGCACTGCGTAGCATGACTGTCACTACCTGCAACCGGGATTGGTGAACGTGAGGCACCAGTGAGTGACGCGGGCGTCCCCGGAGTGGTACGGAGCACTTTTTGCCCCGGTATTCCCACTGGTCCCGCATACTGATACGGACCCGCGTATCCGGCAGGGCTGGGCTAGGCTGCACAGCACCATGCGTTTCGGGCTGCTTCTCCTTAGCTGCCGCGGCGAGGGCCTGTAGACAAGGCCGACTCCCTCCCCGCGGAGCTTCTGCGTTGCCGTCGGCCGTCCTTCCGGACCCGCGGACACCGCGGACACATCGAGGAGCCCACGCCACCATGGCCAATCGCCAGCAGCCCAGTTCCATGCCGGTCAAGAAGTACCGCGGCTATGAGCAGGTCGACATCCCCGACCGCACCTGGCCGGGCCGGCGCGTCGCCCAGGCCCCCCGCTGGCTCTCCACCGACCTGCGCGACGGCAACCAGGCCCTGATCGACCCCATGTCGCCCGCCCGCAAGCGCGCGATGTTCGACCTGCTGGTCAAGATGGGCTACAAGGAGATCGAGGTCGGCTTCCCGGCCTCCGGCCAGACCGACTACGACTTCGTCCGGTCCATCATCGAGGACCCGGACGCCATCCCGGACGACGTCACCATCTCCGTACTGACCCAGGCCCGCGAGGACCTGATCGAGCGGACCGTGGAGTCCCTGAAGGGCGCCCGGCGGGCCACCGTCCACCTGTACAACGCCACCGCGCCGGTCTTCCGCCGGGTCGTCTTCCGCGGCTCCCGGGACGACATCAAGCAGATCGCCGTCGACGGCACCCGCCTGGTGATGGAGTACGCCGAGAAGCTGCTGGGCCCGGAGACCGTCTTCGGCTACCAGTACAGCCCGGAGATCTTCACCGACACCGAGCTGGACTTCGCGCTGGAGGTCTGCGAGGCGGTGATGGACGTCTACCAGCCCGGCCCGGACCGCGAGATCATCCTCAATCTGCCCGCCACCGTGGAGCGTTCCACGCCGTCCACGCACGCGGACCGCTTCGAGTGGATGCACCGCAACCTGTCCCGCCGCGAGCACGTGGTCCTCTCCGTCCACCCGCACAACGACCGCGGTACGGCGGTGGCGGCGGCCGAACTGGCCCTGATGGCCGGCGCCGACCGCGTCGAGGGCTGCCTGTTCGGACAGGGCGAGCGCACCGGCAACGTCGACCTGGTCACCCTGGGCATGAACCTCTTCTCCCAGGGCGTCGACCCGCAGATCGACTTCTCCGACATCGACGAGATCCGCCGTACGTGGGAGTACTGCAACCAGATGGAGGTCCACCCGCGCCACCCCTACGTGGGCGACCTGGTCTACACGTCCTTCTCCGGCTCCCACCAGGACGCCATCAAGAAGGGCTTCGACGCCATGGAGGCCGACGCGCGGGCCAAGGGCGTCACCGTGGACGACCTGGAATGGGCCGTTCCGTACCTGCCGATCGACCCCAAGGACGTCGGCCGCTCCTACGAGGCGGTCATCCGGGTCAACTCGCAGTCCGGCAAGGGCGGTATCGCCTACGTCCTGAAGAACGACCACAAGCTGGACCTGCCCCGCCGGATGCAGATCGAGTTCTCGAAGATCATCCAGGCGAAGACCGACGCCGAGGGCGGCGAGATCACCCCGAAGGCGATCTGGGAGGTCTTCCAGGACGAGTACCTGCCCAACCCCGAGAACCCCTGGGGGCGCATCCAGGTCAGGACCGGCCAGACGATCACCGACCGGGACGGCGTGGACACCCTCACCGTCGAGGCCACCGTCGACGGCGCCGACACCGTGCTGACCGGCTCCGGCAACGGCCCCATCTCGGCCTTCTTCGACGCCCTCCAGGCCGTCGGCATCGACGTGCGCCTGCTGGACTACCAGGAGCACACGATGAGCGAGGGCGCCTCCGCGCAGGCCGCCTCGTACATCGAGTGCGCGATCGACGGCAAGGTCCTGTGGGGGATCGGGATCGACGCGAACACGACGCGCGCCTCGCTGAAGGCGGTCGTCTCCGCCGTCAACCGCGCGGCCCGCTGACCAGCCGGACCGGTGATCCGCTGCCCCGTTCGCCCCGCTATGGGGGAGGCCGGGGCAGCGGCGCATACCGGCCATGTACCCGTGCAGGTCACGGAAAGGTCTCGTCCGGGGTACTGACTGCGCGTCGGTGATGTGGCTAACATCACGCCAGCACGGCGATGTTGCCGTGCGGTTACGGAGGTGCGACGTGCTGCCTGGACGGGGACGGAACGGCCGAGCTGCCCGGCCGCCGCGCATCCTGGGAACCCGCACCGCGTGGACGGCCGTCGGTGACGGCGAGTTCTTCTGCCCCGGCTGTGGGGGCGACCGCAACTACCAGCGGCTCACCGGCCGTCGCCGTCTCGCCCTGTGCGGCGTGCCGGTGCTGCCGCGCGGCGCGGCGGGGCCGGTGGTGGAGTGCGCGGCCTGCCGCCGTCACTACGGCACCGACGTCCTCGGCCACCCCACCACCACCCGGTTCGCCGCGATGCTCCGCGACGCGGTGCAGACCGTCGCCCTCGCGGTCCTCGCGGCCGGCGGCGCCTGCTCCCGTACGTCGCTGACCGCGGCGGCCGGCGCGGTGCGCGCCGCGGGCTTCGACGACTGCACCGAGGAGCGGCTGGACACGCTGGTGCGGGCGGTGGCCGCGGACGCCGGGCGGCTCACCGGGGAGCCGTGCGGGCCCGGCCTCGCCATAGAGCTGCACGAGGCGCTGGACCCGCTGGCCCCGCACCTCGCCGCCGCCGGCCGCGCGTCGATCCTGCTCCAGGGCGCCCGGATCGCCCTCGCGGACGGGCCCTACACCCCGGCCGAGCGCGAGGTCCTCGCCACGGTGGGCGCGGCACTGACGCTCGGCCCGGACGAGGTGACGCGGCTGCTGGCGGCGGCCCGCACGTCCTCCTGAGGCGCCCCGGCCCACCCGCCCCGGCCCACCCGCCCCGGTCCACTCCGCCCGGCTCACGCACCCCCGGCCAGTTCCAGCCGCATGATGTGCCGGTGCATGCCGGGGCCGAAGTAGTCGCGGCGCAGCCCGCCCTCCGGCTCCTCGAAGCGGAATCCCAGGGACCGGTAGAGCAGGATCGCGGCGTGGTTGGCGGGTTCCACGGTGAGCCGCACCCGCTCGGTCCCGGCCCGCCGCAGCAGGCCGAGGATCTCCGTCATCAGCTCCCGCCCCAGCCCGTGCCGCCGCCGGTCCCGGGTCACGCACAGGCCCAGGATCCAGCTGTCCCGGTCCAGCGCCGTGGTGCCGGCCAGCACATAGCCGCGCAGCCGCCCGCGGCCGTCGTCCAGGACCAGGAAGTGCCCGGCGTACATGTCGTACAGCTGCCGCAGCAGGAAACCGGGGTACGCGACCTCGTGGAACACCTCCTGGTCCAGCCGCCGCAACTCGGGCAGATCGGTCTCCCGCGCCGTCCGCAGCACCAGGTCCCCGGTGCCCGGCGAGGCCGGTGGGGCCGGCAGGGGGAAGGGGGTTCTGAGCTGCTCGGGGCTATTGAGGAAACGTTCCAGCGGTTCGGCGGTCATGCCACCCCCCAGTCGGACTTACGACGGCGAAAGTCAACACGACGCCTCTGCGATTCACCCCAAAGAAGAACTCGGTCTCCGGCGGCGGCAGAAGACGGCTTCTGGCTAGAGTGTGCTGCCAACTCCCGCCGCACAAGGGCGAGTTCGGATGTGCGACAGTGCGCCCGACGTGCCCCCGCAGAAGAGGACTGGCGTATTCCGCGCTGGCCGCCCCGTATTACGTGGCCTACCGTGCGGAATACGGTGTGCCGTTTTCCTCCGTCGCCGTCCGAGGAGAGCGCGCGCACGGTACTCCGGTTCTGTCGGAAGACGAATGGAAAGCGGCAGGGTGACTATGGATCGCAACGCCGACGCGCCTTGGTCGAAGTTCGATCCGGAGGCATATGTCGACGTCAATTACCGAACTCCGCTCGATGTCGACCTGTTGATCCTGCGGGCGATGCGCGACCATTTCAGCCGCTGTTTCGGGGGAGTCGTCCCGCAATCGGTCCTCGGTATCGACGTCGGCGCGGGTGCGAACATGTATCCGGCGCTGGCCATGCTTCCGTGGTGCGAGAAGATCGTGCTGCTCGAATACGCGCAGCCGAACGTCGCCTATCTGGACCGGCAGACCGCCGAGGGCGGCCTCGACGCCACCTGGGGCGCGTTCTGGGACGTCCTGCTGGAGGACCCGGCCTACCGGGACGTCGAACCGGCCGAGCGGATCGCCGAGATCGTCCGCGTCGAGCGGGGCAACCTCTTCGACCTGGACGCCCAGCCCCGGCGCTACGACCTGGGCACGATGTTCTTCGTCGCCGATTCGATGTCCGAATGCCCGGACGAGTTCCGGCGGGGTGTGCGGTGTTTCATGAACACTTTGTCACCGGGCGCCCCGTTCGCCGCCGCGTTCATGAAGGAATCGGTCGGATACTGGGTCGGGGACCAGCACTACCCGGCCTACCGGGTGAACGAGGAGCGGGCCAGGGAGAGCCTCGCCGAGTTCACCGGCGAACTGGAGATCCGCGATCTCCACCAAGTGGTGCGCAAGGGACACGAGGGAATGCTGCTCGTCCTCGGACGACGCAATTCCACGGTTGCCGTTCCCTGAGAACGGGGACCATGTCGGCACACAAGGCATTGAGATCTGTGCGAGGGGTGCGGGGATGCAGATCAAGCCACGCCAGCATTTGCTGGACGTCTGGCGGGCGGTGGCCCGTTACTCGTTCGACAACGGGAAGTACCTGACGGGGGAGACCGGCGGACTGAGCAGCGTCGCGGACGCCGAACGGCTGCTCTGCCTGCTCTACCCGGCCACCGAGGTGCCCGCCTTCCGGCTGGACCAGCCGGACACCACCGACCGGGACGTCCTGCGCGTCCTGGAGGGCGTCGGCGGCCGGCTGGAGATCCCCTCCAACCTGATCACCGCCCTGACCCAGTACATGCGCACCCACACCGGCCCGGACGAGAGCCCCACCTTCTCCGGCGGCTACTACTTCAAACCGGCCGACCCCTCCCTGGAACTCACCCACCAGCAGGCCCAGTTGGGAGTGGTGGACTCCTACTCCATGTCCGTCACCCTGTGCCTGGCCACCCTCGGCTTCCTCAAGGTCTACGAGGCCACCACCACCCGGCCCGAGGTCCTCACGGCCGTCGCCGAGCTGAGGGAAGCCACCAACACCCGGCTCACCGCCGCCATGGTCAGCCTGCTGCGCTCCTTCACGGTGAACGTCTTCGACGCCGAGTCCGAGCAGGGCAGACGGCTGATCGAGGTCATCGGGCAGGGCAGGCAGTCCGACCGGGTCGTGCTCCAGCAGTTCGCCCGCCGCTTCCGCCCGCTGCGCGCCACCATCATCGAGAGCCTCAGCCGCGGCATCCAGGTCGACGAGTCCATCCGCGACGAGAGCCAGCTCTTCGAATGCGGCTGGGCCTGGGGCGTGGTGCGCGACGCGCCGAAGATCACCGACCTGGAGGCGCCGGTCCCCGGCCAGCCCGACGGCATCGCCGACCGGCTGCCCTACGTCTACTTCACCGTCGTCGCCCTCGACGGCATCCAGGACCTCTTCTCCCACCGCACCCTCACCCTGGGCCTGCTCGACGAGGACCAGCAGAAACTCGCCGAGATGCTCCGCCTGCGCTGGGAACTGAGCCAGCAGTACTGGTCGGCGATCGCCCGCTTCGGCGCCGACCGCTGGCCACTGGAGGACCTGCCCTGGCAGACCACCGGACTGCGGCTGGAGTCCGAGTACTTCTCCCTCACCGTCGCCGCCATCCTCGTCCACGACCTGGTCCGCCGGAACGCCACCGACGACGACCTCACCCGCACCGTCGCCGTCATGGAACGCCTCGCCGACCGCGGCCGGGTCAACAGCCGGATGACCAAGGACGACCCCGTGATCCGGATGCACCACCCGGGCGTCACCATGCCGCTCGCCGGGTCCGACCGCTCCGGCGGACTCCTCCACTGGCGGATGACCGACTTCTCCGCCCAGTTGCTCAAGCGCATCATCCAGCTCGCCGTCCTCTCCCAGAACATCAACTCCCAGGGCCGCCTGCTGCGGCTGGCCGAGCAGACCTTCGACCACCTCTGGCACCGGCGGATACGCTCGGGCGAGGGCCTCGACCTGTGGGACGACGTACGGGCCGTCTACCCGGACGCCCACGACGTCGACCGGCGGCTGTCCTGGAGCGTCACCGAGCGCGTCACCGAGTGCCTGGTCGCCGCCCGCAACCTCTACGAACAGCAGCCCATCCCCAGCGAGGACATCGCCCAGCTCGCCCGGGAACTGCTCAGCGAGGCCACCCACCTGTTCGGCAAGGAACAGCTCCTCGCCTCCGGCGGCACCACCGGGAACCGGGGACGGGCCATGCGCAGCATCGAGAACCGCCTCGACCGGGCCCGGGTCCTGGTCGACAAACAGCCCGCCACCGCCTTCGCGCTGACCCTGCCGGTGCTCCAGGAACTCGACACCCTGGCCCAGGCCAGGGACGCCGGCGTCAAGGAGGGGTGAAGCCACGTGATCGTCTTCGCCGCCTCCGACAAGGGAGGCACCGGCCGCTCGGTGACCAGCGCCAACCTCGCCTACCAGCGCGCCCTGAACGGGGACCACGTCGCCTACGTCGACTTCGACTTCGGCTCCCCGACCGCCGCGGCCGTCTTCGACGTGCCCAGCGCCGTGCGCGGCACCCGGGAACGGGGCCTGCACTCCTACCTGGAGGGCGGCACCCCCGAGCCCGCCATGATCGACGTCTGGCGGCAGACCGAGCACCCGCACCTGCACGCCTGGCCCAACCAGTCCGGCCGCCTGGTGCTGTTCCCCGGCGACATCGGCGGCGGCGAGTTCGCCACCGACGAGGACGCCCTGGAGCGCTGCGTCGACCTGCTGCTGCGGCTCAACGGCGAGTTCGACGTGATCATGGTCGACCTCAGCGCCGGACGCAGCTACGCCGTCGACATGGCGCTGGCGGCCACCGCCCACCCCCGGATGCGCAACGTCCCCTTCCGCTGGCTGGTCTTCCACCGCTGGACCCGGCAGCACGTCATCGCCGCATCCGGGCTCGTCCACCGCGAGCACGGCATCATCAGGGGCGGCGTCGAACGCGGCCACGACGAGCTGGCGCTGCGGTCCGCCATCCGGTTCGTCCGAGCCGCCGTGCCCGACCCGGAGTCGGCGGTGTGGTCGCAGGGCTCGCCCGCCCAGGCCGCCTGGATGCAGTCCTGCGACGAGGCACTGCGCCGGCTCGCCGCCGAGCACGCCATCGGCGACAGCGTCGTCCTCGGCATCGTCCCCCTGGAGCCCATCCTGCAATGGCGGGAGCAGCTCATCACCGAGGAGGACGTCCTCGCCACGCAGATAGCCAACAAGGAGACGCTGGAGGCGCTGGAGGAGATCGCCCGGCGGCTGACCGACGACACGTACTGGGGGCAGCCATGACCGGGGCCGAGTCTGTGACGGGGGCCGGAGCCGAGCCGGGGACGGCGGGGGCCCTGTCCGGCTCGGGGGCCGGGTCCGGGGCCGTGTTCCGGGAGACCACCGCCGACCCCCGGACCCAGGCCGTGCCCCTGTCCCACCTCTCCCTGGAACTGGGCCACCTGTACATGGAGGACTTCGAGGCCGGGCCCCAGCGGCTGCGGGAGCACTTCGCCCGGGTACGGCCCTGGGCGGACGCCGCCCGCGCCGCCGCCACCGTGCCCGGCGGCCGGCGGCCCCGCGTCAGCACCTGCTTTCTCATCGACGACTACTTCGCCCGGTTCTCCAGCCCCGCCGAACTCGTCCCGCTGATCGTCGAGGAGGCCGGCCGGGCCGGGCTCACCGTCGACTACCTGGCCCGCGAGTCCGGCTGTGCCGTCACCGGCAAGGTGCCGGTCGCCGAGGCGGTGGCCGGCCGCATCGTGGAGTCCCCGCCGCCCGGCAGCTACGGACTGCGTCCGCCCGCCCGGCAGACCGGCTGGCTGGCCAACGGCGAGCGCAGCCCGGTCGCCCGCGCCCCGCAGGCGATGAAACGCGCCGTCCCCTGGGAGCCGCCCAAGGAGACCGCGGCCCGCCGCCACTCCGTCTTCCTCGACGTCGAACTGTGGAGCGACGACGCCGACGGCCACCGCCTCTGGTCCTGCCCCTTCCTCGCCGCCGTCTGGCAGCTCGCCCGCCTCGGACTCCTCCGCAACGAGGGCGAGGCCGTCTTCGTCGCGGAACAGCCCGACCCCGGCGCCTTCCCCGAGGACTGGGACGAACTGCCCTCCCTGGTCCGGCTCAACCCGCGCGCCGACCCCTTCGCCGCCTACCGGACCGCCTCCGTGCTGCCCAGCCGGTTCCTGCCCGTCGAGCACGCCGTCCGGGTCGTCCTCGACCAGCTCGACGTGGACCACGGCGCGCTGCGCCAGGTCGCCGAGCGCTCCGCCCGCGAGCACGCCGCCGTCCCCGACTCGGTCGCCGACCGCGTCTCCTACGTCTTCTACGCGGGGCCCTGACATGGCGCGGCCCGAGGCAAGCGCACCGGACGCCGTGCTCGCCTGCGGCGAGGTCCGCACCCGTCTGCTGCCCACCCGGCAGGCGCTCGACATCCGCTCCGCCGCACAGTTCCTCGCCCTGCGCGCCGACGAACGCGTCCTCCTCTCCGAACGGCCGGCTCTCTACGCGCGTTCCCCCGAGACCCTGACCGGCGTCGACTGCCCCCTGCCCAGCGCCAACGGCTCCCGGGTCCGCGCCGTCGGCACGGTCGCCGCGCGGGCCGCGCTCACCGAGGGCCGGGTCCTGCAGACCTCCGCGTACTTCCGACTGCCGTCCACCGGACCCGACCAGCGCCGGCCCTGGGGGCACTACCTGGTGCGGCCCGGTGTCGTCGAGCCGTTCGGCAAGCTGCTGCCCGAGGCCATCGCCGAGGGCGTGCTCGGCGGCGGCCGGCCCGGCGACCTCGACGTCGGCCTCATCGCCGACGGCCTGCTCACCCGGCTGCTGCGCCACCCCCTCCTCGACCAGCGCCCGCCCCTGCGGTCCCGGCCCACCCGGCTGCGCTGGGCTGCGCTGCCCGCCGCCCCGGGCGCCGGTCCCTCCCTTGAGCGGTTCACCCTGGCCGAGGACGACCTGCGCACCGTCCGCCTCCGCGTACCCCCCGCCATCCCGCCCGACCGGATCGCCGGGCTCTGCGACGATCTCGCCCTGCACGACTGGCTGCTGACCACCGTCGTGCACCTCCTCGACGGCGTACGGTTCGGGGCGCCGGAGCCGTCCGCCCGGCCGCGCCCCGGCGACGACCGGCCGGCCGCCGTCCTGGCGCTGCGCCCCGCCGTCGACCATCTGCTGCACCTGTGGATGCCGCGGGCCCGGGTGGCGAGCGAACTCGCCCCGCTCTGGGACACGCTGGAGCGACAGCCCGGCTTCACCCGGCAGTGGCAGGCCCTGGTCCAGCGCATCCGGGACCAGCTCACCCTGCACGCGATCCCCGCGCTGTACCGGGAGGCCGAGTTGACACCCTGACCCCACCCACCGCGCCGCGCCGGGACGCCGGGGCCGGCCCCCGGCCGCAACCGCCGCTCCGTACGGCACACCCCCGCACCCCACCCCGCAGCACCCATCGACACCAGCACACCCAGCACACCCGTCCACCCATCGCACCCGCTCAGCCGTCCCCACGCACCTCACCGCATCTCGATCCACGATCGATCCGAGCGCATCCCGACGGGGGGAGCAGCGAGATGAGCACGGCACAGACACCCCAGCCCCAGGACCCGGCACCACCGCCGGGCCGCCGCCCGGGGGCCGCGTCCCGGGCCCGTTGGCGGAACCGTCCCGGCGCGGACCTCTGGGCGCGCCGGCTGGCGGCCGGCCTCGTCGTCGGCGTCCTCGCCTGGGGCGTCGCGGCCCTCCTCGGCCCCGGGGAGGCGGTACTGCGGCAGTTCACGGCGGCGCTGCTGTGCGCCGCCGCCGCGGTCGCCGTCCAGCACGTCCTCGCCCTGGACCGCCGGGTACGGGAGCAGGACCGCCGCACCCGGCAGGCACTGGCCGAGACCGCCAGCACCGTCCAGGACCTCCTCCGGAACCAGCAGGACGAACTGCGCACCGGCCTCGCCCGCGCCACCGACGACCTGCGCGAACTGGTCGACGACCGCCTGCCCGAGGTCCGCGCGGACGCCCTCCGCCTGCCGGAGCGCACCGACGCCGACGGCGTCCCCGACCTGGCGCACAGCTTCGCCGAGGTCCTCGCGCCCGGCCCGGCCATCCTCGGCACCTTCGTCCGCATGGAGATGAAACGGGTGGTCGGCCATCTGTCGGACCTGACCAACCTGACCGCGGAGTGCCCCGGTGAGAACCACGACTGGATGCTCACCCTGACCCGCGCCGCCCAGCACTCCATCTGCGCCATCAGCACCTCCGTCGACCGTGAGTTCTGGAACAGCGAGCCCGCCAGCCGCTACCTCCAGGCCCAGCGGGAGGTGATCGAGGAGCGGGGCCTGCCGGTGCGCCGGCTCTTCCTGCTGCAGAGCGCCCGCGAACTCAACGACCGGCTGCTGCGCCTCTGCGACGAGCAGGAACTGCTGCGCATCGAGGTCCGCGTCGCCGTCCTGCCCGAGCTGCCGCCGCACCTCCAGCGGGGCACCACCGACGACTTCATCGTCTACGACGAGGAGGTCACCTTCGAGATCGAGCAGGACCTGCGCGAGGTCAACGTCCGCACCCGGCTCGACGCCCGCCAGGACCACGTCCAGGACCGGATGAAGCGGTTCCGGGAGCTGTGGGACGTCGGGATGAGCGTCCGTGAGCTGGAGGTCCGGGTCGACGACGAGGAGGACAGCACCTGGATGGTGGACCGGGGCTGAGCACCGTCGCCGTCCGCGGCGGTCAGCGGCAGTACGTGTCGCCGGCCGGGCGCTCGCCGGTCGCCAGGAAGCGGGAGACCGTGGCGTCGCCGCAGGCGTTGCCGTGGGCCAGATAGGCGCCGTGGCCGGTGGAGTCCACGGTGACCAGGACCGCGCGCCGGCCGAGGGCGTCACGGAGCCGGTGGGCGCCGGCGAGCGGGGTGGCGACGTCCCGCGCGTTCTGTATGAGCAGGACGTTCGACGGTCCCCGGGCGGTGATGCGCACCGGCGGTTCCTTCGGGGCGTAGGGCCAGGCGGCACAGGCCAGCGCGTTGCGCGGCATGCCCGCCGTCAGCGGGTGCCTCCGCCGGCTCTCGGTGACCGCGTCCTGGTAGGCGGCGGCCGTACGGGGCCAGGCGACGTCGTTGCAGACCGTCCCGAGGGTGACCGCCACGACGTTGCGCAGGGCCTCCGCGCCCGGACCGGCCGGCACCGGCGGCACCGTGCCCCGGCGGGCCGCGTTCATCAGCTCCGCCAGCACCGGGTAGGTGTCGGGTGAGCTGAGGCCGTCCAGCATCGTCTGCCGGAGCACCGTGCCGTTCAGCTCGGCGGGTTCGGCGCCGGGCCAGGGGATCGGCTCGCGGTCGAGGCGGGCGGCGAGCCGCAGGAACAGCGGCCGGACCTCGGCGGCGCTCCCCGCGACCCGGTACGGCCCCGGCCGGGACGCCCAGGCGGCGAAGTCGGGGAAGACGTCCTCCACGCCCTGCTCGTACCGGGCGAGCCAGGCGCGGGAGACCCGGGCGGGGTCGGGATCGTCGTTGCTGTCCAGGACGACGCGGTCGGTGCGGTGCGGGAACAGCTCGCCGTAGACCGCGCCGACGTACGTCCCGTAGGACACACCCCACGCGGAGATCCGGCGTTCGCCGAGCGCGGCCCGCAGCAGGTCGAGGTCGCGGGCCTCGGTGGCGGTGGACAGAGACCGGATCAACGCGCCGCCGTCGGTCGCGCAGGCCGTCGCGAGCCGCCGGGCGGCGGCCAGGTTCCCGTCGACCGACCCGTCCGGGGCGGGCCAGGGCCGGGTGACGGTGGGGGAGAGGTCGGCCGGGGCCAGGCCGCAGGTGACCGCCGTCGAGGGCGCGACACCGCGCGGGGCGAAGCCGATCAGGTCGTAGGCGTCCCGCACTTCCCGGGGGAGTCTCTGGCCCTTGCCCGAGGGGTTGTTCAGGCTGGAGCCGCCAGGACCGCCCGGGACCAGTACCAGGACGCCGCGCCGCGCGGCGGGATTCTCGCTTCGTATCCGCGAGACGGCGAGGCCGATACGGGGCCCGTCCGGGTCGGCGTGGTCCAGCGGCACCCGGAGCGTGGCGCACTCCTGTCTCGGGTCCACGCCGGCCGCCGGCGCGCACGGGGCCCAGGCGAGCGGGGCGGCGGAGGCGGCACGGGCGGGGGCCGCGCCGGCGGTCACGGGCGTGGTCAGCCCGAGCAGGACGGCGGCGGCACCGAGCAAGGCGGCGGACCGCCGTAACCACGGGGCTGGTGGGGCGGCCGTGCCTTCTGGTGTCCGGTCCGCCGCGGATGCGTGTGTGGTCTGCGTCATACGGAGAGCGTCGCCGAGACGGGTGGTTTCGCACATCCGGGCAGCCACCCGGCTTTTTCCGGGGGTTCGCCCCCGTAGCGCCCTCGGGGCCACCCCCAGAACGGTGACGCCCCCGGCCCCGGAACGGTGACGCCCCCGAGCCCCGGAGCGGTGACGCCCCCGAGCCCCGGACGCCGGCACTCGAACACCGTCGGGTCAAGGCAATCACACGCTCGAACGCCGCCTTCCTCCCGTACCCGGCCGACGACCCGAACTCCCCCCTCCTTCCCCGTATTTGCGGGGCGTGGGCGGCCCGTGGGACAGATGGAGAAACGTCACCTTGGGGAGCGGCCGTGCGAAACCGAAAAACAGAGGGGGATGCGTGGAAGAACGGTGAACGGTGATCGGCCCGTGGCCAAGGGCCGGAGGAGCGGAGGACGCGGTGCAGGAACCCGTGGGGTCGTACGTCGTGGACACCCGGAACGGGCGGGTGGGGATCGTCATGGGGCACGAGGGGCCGTACGTGCAGCTCCGCCCGTGCGGCGGCGGCCGGGAGTGGGACGCCGAACCGCGCGCCGTGCGCCGCGCCACGCCCGCCGAGCGGATCGGCGCGACGACGGCCTACGTCAACGCCCGCAGCCGCGGCGAGGTCCCTTGACCACGGGTGACCACGGGCGACCGGGGCGCCGCGAACGTAAGGGACAATGGATGCCATGAGTCTGTTCCGCGACGACGGCATCGTGCTGCGCACCCAGAAGCTGGGTGAGGCGGACCGGATCATCACCCTGCTCACCCGCGGTCACGGCCGGGTCCGCGCCGTGGCGCGCGGCGTGCGGCGCACCAAGTCCAAGTTCGGCGCGCGACTGGAGCCCTTCTCCCACGTCGACGTGCAGTTCTTCGCCAAGGGGAGCGAGCTGGTCGGCCGCGGGCTGCCGCTGTGCACGCAGAGCGAGACCATCGCCCCGTACGGCGGCGGCATCGTCACCGACTACGCCCGGTACACCGCCGGGACGGCCATGCTGGAGACCGCCGAGCGGTTCACCGACCACGAGGGGGAGCCGGCCGTGCAGCAGTACCTGCTGCTGGTCGGCGCGCTGCGCACCCTCGCCCGCGGTGAGCACACCCCCGGCCTGGTCCTGGACGCGTTCCTGCTGCGCTCCCTCGCCGTCAACGGGTACGCCCCGACCTTCGGGGACTGCGCGAAGTGCGGGATGCCGGGCCCGAACCGTTTCTTCTCGGTCGGATCGGGCGGTTCGGTCTGCGTCGACTGCCGGGTCCCCGGCAGCGTCGTACCCTCGCCGCAGGCCCTGGATCTGCTCGGCGCGCTCCTTGCGGGAGACTGGGCCACGGCGGACGCGGCCGAGCCGCGGCACGTCCGCGAGGGCAGCGGACTCGTCTCCGCCTACCTGCACTGGCATCTGGAGCGGGGACTGCGCTCCCTGCGGTACGTCGAGAAGTAGAACCGGGAGAACACTGACATGGCCGTACGCGGTTTTCTGGGGCGCCAGCGCCGGGAGTACCGGACACCCGAGCCGCACCCGTCCGGTGCCCGGCCGCCGAAGCTCGGCGAGCTGGTACCGGAGCACGTGGCCATCGTCATGGACGGCAACGGCCGCTGGGCCAAGCAGCGCGGGCTGCCCCGCACCGAGGGCCACAAGGTCGGTGCCGAGCAGGTCATGGACGTGCTCCAGGGGGCCATCGAGATCGGCGTCGGCAGCATCTCCCTGTACGCCTTCTCCACCGAGAACTGGAAGCGCTCGCCCGAGGAGGTGCGCTTCTTGATGAACTTCAACCGGGACTTCATCCGCAAGTCCCGCGACACCCTCGACGAGCTGGGCGTCCGGGTCCGCTGGGTGGGCCGGATGCCCAAGCTGTGGAAGTCGGTCGCCAAGGAGCTGCAGGTCGCGCAGGAGCAGACCAAGGACAACGACCGGCTCACGCTCTACTTCTGCATGAACTACGGCGGCCGGGCCGAGATCGCGGACGCCGCGCAGGCCATCGCCGAGGAGGTGCGGGCCGGGCGGCTCGACCCGTCCAAGGTGACCGAGAAGACGGTCGCGAAGTACCTCTACTACCCCGACATGCCGGACGTGGACCTGTTCCTGCGGCCCAGCGGGGAACAGCGCACCTCCAACTACCTGCTGTGGCAGAGCGCGTACGCCGAGCTGGTCTTCCAGGACGTGCTGTGGCCGGACTTCGACCGCCGGGACCTGTGGCGGGCCTGCCTGGAGTTCGCCTCCCGGGACCGCCGCTTCGGGGGAGCCATCCCCAACGAGGTGCCCGCGGCGCCGCAGGGCTAGCCGGGCGCGGCTGGGGCCGGCCGGTGGCCGGCCGCGGGCGGGAGGGGGCTGGTCGCGCGGTTTCCCGCGCCCCCGAGGCCCGCGGCTGCGCCGCGCATCCCCGGGAGGTCCCGGCGCCCGAACCGCGCGACCGGCCCGCCGCCCAGCCGCGGCCGAACCCGCTCAGCCCGCGGCGCACTCCGCGCAGGTGCCGAAGATCTCCACCGTGTGCGCCACGTTCACGAAGCCGTGCTCCGCGGCGATGGCCTCCGCCCACTTCTCCACGGCCGGGCCCTCGACCTCGACCGCCTTGCCGCAGGAGCGGCAGACCAGGTGGTGATGGTGGTCGCCGGTGGAGCAGCGGCGGTAGACCGACTCGCCCTCGTCGGTGCGCAGGACGTCGACCTCGCCGGCGTCGGCGAGGGACTGCAGGGTGCGGTAGACAGTGGTCAGCCCGACCGAGTCGCCCTTGTGCTTGAGCATGTCGTGGAGCTCCTGCGCGCTGCGGAACTCCTCGACCTCCTGCAGAGCCGCCGACACGGCGGCGCGCTGCCGGGTGGCGCGGCCCTTCACGGGCGGTCCAGCGGTGGTCACCGGTTGCCTCCTCACGTCTGCGCTGCCGGGGTCATTGTGCCAGCCCGGCGGGTGGCCGGTCAGATGCCGACCTCGTCGCCCGCGGCGCGCCCCGCGGGCACCCGGCACTCCGCCGGGTCCGCGTCGGCCGCCGCCCGCGCGCGCCGCCGGGCGAGCGGGGCGGCCAGCGCGGTCAGCACGATGAACGCGCCGATGGTGAGCAGCACGATCGTCGCGCCGGGCGGTACGTCCTGGTAGTACGAGGTGACCGTGCCGCCGAGGGTCACGGCGACGCCGATCGCCACGGCGACGGCGAAGGTGGCGGCGAAGCTGCGGCTGAGCTGCTGGGCCGCGGCCACCGGGACCACCATCAGCGCGGAGACGAGCAGCAGCCCGACCACGCGCATGGCGACGGTCACGGTCACCGCGGCGGTGACGGCGGTCAGCAGGTTCAGCGCCCGCACCGGCAGCCCGGTGACCCGGGCGAACTCCTCGTCCTGGCTGACCGCGAAGAGCTGGCGGCGCAGGCCCAGGGTGACCAGCACCACGAAGGCGGCCAGCAGGCAGATCGCGGTGACGTCGGACTCGCTCACCGTCGACAGCGAGCCGAAGAGGTACGAGGTGAGGTTGGCGTTGGAGCCGCCCGGCGCGAGGTTGATGAACATCACGCCGCCGGCCATGCCGCCGTAGAACAGCATCGCGAGGGCGATGTCGCCGCGGGTGCGGCCGTACCAGCGGATCAGTTCCATCAGGACGGCGCCGAGCACCGAGACCAGGGTCGCCATCCACACCGGGGACCAGGAGAGCAGGAAGCCGAGGCCGACGCCGGTCATCGCGACGTGGCCGATGCCGTCGCCCATCAGGGCCTGGCGGCGCTGGACCAGGTAGATGCCGATCGCGGGGGCGGTGACGCCGACCAGGACGGCGGCCAGCAGGGCCCGCTGCATGAAGGCGTAGTTCAGGATGTCCATCAGCTCAGCAGTCCCGTGCGGATCGGTTCGGCGCCCGACGTGTCGTGCGGGTGCACGTGGTCGTGGCCGGGCAGCGCGTGCTGGCCGACGGCCTTCGGGGGCGGGCCGTCGTGCAGCACGCAGCCGTCGCGCAGGACGACCGCCCGGTCGATCAGGGGCTCCAGGGGGCCCAGTTCGTGCAGGACGAGCAGGACCGTCGTACCGGACGCCACCTGCCGTTCCAGTGTCTCGGCGAGGACTTCCTGGCTGGCCAGGTCGACGCCGGCCATCGGCTCGTCCATGATCAGCAGCTCGGGTTCGGCGGCGAGCGCGCGGGCGATGAGGACGCGCTGGTGCTGGCCGCCGGAGAGGGCGTTCACCGAGTCCTTGGCGCGGTCGGCCATGCCGACCAGGTCCAGGGCGCGGCGGACGGCCTCGTGATCGGCCTTGCGGAGCACGCCGAAGCGGGCCCGGGAGAGCCGCCCGGCGGACACCACCTCGGTCACCGTGGCGGGGACGCCGCCCGCGGCCGTGGTGCGCTGCGGGACGTACCCCACCCGCGACCAGTCGCGGAACCGGCGCCGCGGGGTGCCGAACAGCTCCACCTCGCCGGCGGTCACCGGCACCTGGCCGATGACGGTGCGCACGGCGGTCGACTTGCCGGAGCCGTTCGCGCCGAGCAGCGCGACGACCTCGCCGCGGCGCACGGTGAGGTCGATGCCGCGCAGGACCAGGCGGGCGCCGAGCTCGGCGCGGACGCCGCGCAGGGATATGACGGGCTCGTCGCTCACGAGGTCCTCCGTACGGTCGGGACGGTTCACCTGTCCGGGGCGGCTCGGGCGCCCCGGACGGCTCATGTGTCCGGGTCGGCTCACTTGGCGCCGAGAGCGGTCTTCAGCGCCTCCAGGTTGGACTGCATGACCTCGATGTAGTCCTCGCCCTTCGACCGGTCGGTGATGCCTTCCAGCGGGTCGAGGACGTCGGTCTTCAGGTCGGCGTCCTTGGCGAGGGTCTTCGCGGTCTTGTCCGACACCAGTGTCTCGTAGAACACGGTGGTCACGCCGTCGGCCTTGGCCTCCTCCTGGAGCTCCTTGATCCGGGCGGGGCTGGGCTCGCTGTCCGGGTCGAGGCCGGTGATGGCCTCCTGGGTGAGGCCGTAGCGCTCGGCGAGGTAGCCGAAGGCGGCGTGGTTGGTGAAGAAGACCTTGGTGGCGGTGTCCTTCAGGCCGTTCTCGAACGCGGTGTTCAGGCCGTCGAGCTTCACGGCCAGCGCCTCGGCGTTCTTCTTGTAGTCGGCCGCGTGGTCCGGGTCGGCCTTCTCCAGGGCCTCGGCGACGCCCCCGGCGACCTCGGCGTACTTCACCGGGTCCAGCCAGACGTGCGGGTCGAGACCGGACTCCTCCTCGGAGTGGGCCTCCCCGCCCTCGTCACCGTGGTCGTGCTCGACGTCGCCGTGGTCCTCCAGCTCGGTCAGCGAGGCCGCGTCGATCTTCGTCTTCACCTCGGACTGGGCGACCGCCTCGTCCACGGCGGGCTGCAGCGTCTTCAGGTAGAGCACCGCGTCCGCCTCGCCCAGCTCGGCGGTCTGCTTGGTGCTCAGCTCCAGGTCGTGCGGCTCCGTGCCGGGCTCGGTGAGGCTCGTGACGCTCACGTGGTCCCCGCCGATCTGCTCGGCGAGGTACTGCATCGGATAGAACGACGCGACGACGTCGAGCTTCCCGCCGCCGTCCCCGCTCGCCTCCGCGCTGTCGCTGGAGCAGGCGGAGAGGGTGCCGAGGCCGAGCGCGGTGACGGCTGCGACCGCTATGCCGGATATAGGGCGTCGTCGTACGTTCATGACACTCATTTTCAATGATTCTGGAAACCGTTGTCAACAATCCCGGTATGTGACCTGGGGAACCCCCGATTTGGCCGAGGGGCAGGCCCCGCCGGTAACCTGAAGCATTCGCTGGAAGCATCTCGCTTCGTCGCCCGTCGTCGTAATGAAGAGAGCACCGTGGCCGCCGACAAGATCGACACCATCGTCAGCCTGAGCAAGCGCCGTGGCTTCGTTTTCCCCTGTAGTGAGATCTACGGCGGCCAGCGTGCCGCCTGGGACTACGGTCCGCTCGGTGTCGAGCTGAAGGAGAACCTCAAGCGCCAGTGGTGGCGCTACATGGTGACGTCGCGCGAGGACGTCGTCGGCATCGACTCCTCCGTGATCCTCGCCCCCGAGGTCTGGGTCGCCTCCGGTCACGTCGCCACCTTCACGGACCCGCTGACCGAGTGCACCTCCTGCCACAAGCGGTTCCGCGCGGACCACCTGGAGGAGGCGTACGAGGAGAAGAAGGGCCGCGCCCCCGAGAACGGCCTGGCCGACATCAACTGCCCCAACTGCGGCAACAAGGGCACCTTCACCGAGCCCAAGCAGTTCTCCGGCCTGCTCTCCACCCACCTCGGCCCCACCCAGGACAGCGGCTCCGTCGCCTACCTGCGGCCCGAGACCGCGCAGGGCATCTTCACCAACTTCGGCCAGGTGCAGACCACCTCGCGCCGCAAGCCGCCGTTCGGCATCGCCCAGATGGGCAAGTCCTTCCGCAACGAGATCACGCCCGGCAACTTCATCTTCCGCACCCGCGAGTTCGAGCAGATGGAGATGGAGTTCTTCGTCAAGCCGGGCGAGGACGAGAAGTGGCAGGAGTACTGGATGGAGCAGCGCTGGAACTGGTACACCGGCCTCGGCATGCGCGAGGAGAACATGCGGTGGTACGAGCACCCGGCGGAGAAGCTCTCCCACTACTCCAAGCGCACCGCGGACATCGAGTACCGCTTCCAGTTCGGCGGCAGCGAGTGGGGTGAGCTGGAGGGCGTCGCCAACCGCACCGACTACGACCTCACCGCGCACTCCAAGGCCTCCGGCACCGACCTGGTCTACTACGACCAGGAGGCCCAGGAGCGCTGGACGCCGTACGTCATCGAGCCGGCGGCCGGTGTCGGGCGCGCGATGCTGGCGTTCCTGCTGGACGCGTACGTCGAGGACGAGGCGCCCAACGCCAAGGGCAAGATGGAGAAGCGGACCGTGCTCCGCCTGGACCACCGCCTCGCCCCGGTCAAGGTCGCGGTGCTCCCCCTCTCCCGCAACCCCGAGCTGTCCCCGAAGGCCAAGGGCCTCGCCCAGACCCTCCGGCAGAACTGGAACATCGAGTTCGACGACGCCGGCGCCATCGGCCGCCGCTACCGCCGCCAGGACGAGATCGGCACGCCGTACTGCGTCACGGTCGACTTCGACACCCTCGAGGACAACGCGGTGACGGTCCGCGAGCGGGACTCGATGAAGCAGGAGCGGGTGTCGCTGGACCAGATCGAGGGGTATCTGGCGGGGCGGCTGGGCGGCTGCTAGGAGTCGCCTTCCGTACGGACGCCGGGCGGGCTGAGTCGATCAGCCCGCCCGGCGTCCGGCCGTTCCGGCCCAGAGCGCGGCGAGGTCGAGGCGGGTGAGGCGCGTGCCCCTGGTCCCGGCCGACAGCAGGCGGCCGTCCCCGGTGAGCGCGAGCGAGCGGAGGCCGTACGGCGCCGGCAGCGCGGCTCTCCGCCCGCTGAGCAGGTGCCACAGGTGAAGTCGCTGGTCGGACCAGGCGACGGCGAGGACGGGGCCGGCGGCGTCGGTGTCGGCGAGCGCGAGGGCGGTGGGCAGCGCGTCCCGTCGTTCCACGGGCTCGGTGAGCGGCCGGGCGGTGGCGGAGTCCCCCAGGGTGACCGTCCCGTCGAGGCCCCCGGAGGCCACCAGGAGGGTGTCGCCCAGGTCGAGGCAGGCGACCGCGGTCACGGCGGCGCGGTGCGGCCGCAGCGTCGTACGCGGCTCGGGGGCGGGGGAGTCCAGCGGCCAGAGGTGGACACGGCCCAGACCGTCGCCGACGGCGGCGTGCCGGGTGGTCGCCGCGAGGGCGGTGGGCAGGTCCGCCGGGTCCGGTTCCGGGGCCAGTACGGCGGCGTTGTGGTGCAGGAGCAGCGAACCGGAGCCGATGGGCAGCAGGGCGTCGGGGCCGAGGAGGAGGGGCCGCAGCACGCCCGAACGGTCGAGGGCCAGCAGGCCGTCGGAGGTGACCGGGGCGAGCGCCGCGGGCTGCCAGGCGGTGCCGGAGGGCAGGCTGGTGAGGGCCTGCCCGTCGGCGAGGGCGTACCGGGTGAGGCGGCCCAGCGCGTCGGCCGCGACGAAGGCGCCGGTGGCGGGGCCGGTGAGCGCCAGGACGGCGGTGGGCCGGGACGCGTGCGACCAGCGGGTGACCCAGGGGCCGGACTCGGCCAGTGGCCGCAGGAACTCGGCCAGCCGCGGGTGGGCGGCGAGGGCGGCGGCGTGGAGCACGGCGGCCCGCTGGGTGTCGGGGAGGTCCGGTGCCGACAGGGCGGGCGCGGCCGTGGCCCAGATCTCGCGCAGGCCCGGTGGTACCGGAACCCGCTGGTCGCCGAGGACGGCGGTGACGGCCGGTACCGAGCCGTACACCAGGTAGCCCGGGTCCCGGAGCAGTTCGTGGGCCGAGCCGGTGGCCAGGGCGTGGTCGAGGGCGCGCTCACGCTCGTCGGGGGTGGCGGAGCGCCAGTCGTGACCGGGTGCCGGGGGCGCCGTGGCCCCGGCCGGGTGTGTCTCCGGTGCGGGTGGGCCGTCCGCCGCCGGTTCCAGGGGTACGACGAGGAGGCCGTCCTCGGTGCCGAGCAGACGCGGAGTGTCGCATTCGACGATCAGGCGTACGTTCGGCAGGCTCCGCAAGGGGGCGATGAGGCCCTCCACGAGCGCGGCGGGGCGGGCGGCGGGCAGATCGGACGGACCGCGCCCGGACCGGTGCAGGTCGGTGACGACCATCAGGACGGGCCGTGGGTCGGCCGCCAGGCGGCGCAGCAGTTCGTCCGGTCCGACCGGGCCGTAGCCGAGGTGCCGGCCGAGCTGCCAGGACAGGGTGCGGGCGATCTGTCCCTCGGCGAGACCCACGGCGTGCACGGTGGGGCGCGCGGCGGTGCGGGACGCGGACGCCCCGGTTCCGCCGGCCGCGGGGTCCGCCTCTCCCGCGGTCCCGGCGACGAACCGGGCCAGCAGACGGCTCTTGCCCGCCCCGGACGGGCCGGTGACCACGGCGGTGCGCGGTGCGGTGCCCGCCGGATCGCCGGACGCCGCGGCCCAGGCCAGCAGCGACCGCGCGGCGTGGGCGGCCGTGCCGTCGGCCCCTGTCACCGTGGCCATCGCTCAACGCGCCCCGGGAGCCTGCGGCCGGGTGGCCTCACGCAACCGCCGGATGCCCTCGGCCCGTTCGGCGGCGGTCTCACCGTAGGAGACGTTGTGGCTGAGCGTGGCGTCGGGGAACATCAGCTCCAGCCACATCGAGCAGTAGTGGCCCGGCATGAAGCAGGCTTCCAGCTCGGTGTGGATACGGGTGACCTGTTCCGGCTCGATCCCGGCCTCGTACATCTTCGACCAGGTGCGCTGCTCCGGGTGGACGCAGAGCCCGCCCGCCTCGGTGACCAGGTGCTTCTCCCCGCCCGGGGCGGTGAACTCGAACGTCGCGTACGCCTCGACACTGGCGGTGGTGCGGATGTCCTCCAGGACGAGGGGCCACCAGTTCTCCGGGTTGTCGAAGGCGCGGGGGTCGGCGGACCTCAGGGTGTCGTGCGTGGTGCGGAACGCCTCGGAGGCGTCCTCGGGGCTCTCGGCCGCGCCGAGGACTTCCAGGAGGATGTCCAGCTCCAGCAGGGCGTCGGCGAACAACGCCGGGGCCGAACTCACGAAACGGTCGGGTTCGTCGTACCCGAGGAGCACGGCCCGGACGTCCCCCTCGTGCGTCACGCACAGCTCGAACGCCCGGTCCGAACCCAGCCGGACCCAGGTGAGCTGCGCCTCCTCGCGCACGCGCCTTCCGAGGGAGTCGGCGTAGGCGGGCAGGGACTCCGGCTCGTCGGGGAGCACGTGGAAGTACGGCATGACGCGGAGGGGGAGGAGCAGCCCCCCGCCGGGCACGCCCTCGAAGCGGCGGGTCCCGGCGGGGCCGAAGCGGTCGGTGAAGGGGTTGCCGGTGGGGGGCATGTCGGGTTCCTCGCTGCAGTCAGTAGGACATCAGGCTGTTGCCCACGGAGCGCAGGACGGCCTGCCAGAGCGACTCGGGGTCCTCAAGGGCTGTGGGGTCGGCCCGGCGCATCGTGGCGCGCAGCCGGTTCTCGGCACCTACCGGGTCCGTCATCGCATCGCCCGCGACCTCATGATCGTAGGCGGACCGCTCCATCTCGAGTTCACGGAGGAAGTAGGCGAACGCGTCGATGGAACTGTTCAGTACGTGGATACGCCCTTCCTCGGGGATGCAGTACACGACGCCGGTGGCCGAGTCGATGACGATGTCGTCCATGCCGATGCCGCCCAGCGTCAGCCAGGCGGACATATCGAAGGAACAGCTCGGGTATTTGGCGGCCACGGCCTGCCAGTCATCACCGCCCACCTCGATCTCACCGTCGACGAGCTGCTGATCGGCTTCGAACCAGCCCACCCGGTCCGGCAGACCGACCTCCCGCAAGAAGACACGAGTCGGTTCGTGGGTCACGGCGCCGAGTGCCGTCTCGTCCACGGTGATCAGGTCATCGGCGTCGAACGCGGATTCCATGCCAGATCGGTCAATCAGGGGACGCATCACACAATCCAGACTCTTGCTCGGGGCTCCTGAGGGTAAGCCTACGGCTTATCGCCGTGCTGTCAGTGCTGAGGATGCAGACCGGTGAAGTTGGTCCATGGGCTTCTCTTGTCCGGGCGTCCCCCCGGCATCATCCGGTTGAGTCGGTCCTCCATTTCCCGGTTCCCGCTCTCCATCGTGCCCGGTCCGAAATCCACGCTGTGAGTCACGTTCACGTGAGGCATGTACTTCTCGATCCATGCCGCACAGTCACTGCTCGCGCTGCATGGTTCTCGTTCCGTGTAGAGATCTTTCACGTGGTGACCCGTGTCATTCTGCAGGAATGGTACTCCCAGTACCTTCTCCGAATGAACGGGGTTGTTGCTGCGACCAACGAGTATGAACTCCCGACGGTCGCCGTCGTGGTCGTACTCCACGCGTGCCGCCGCGTAGTTGTTGCTGGTGAACTTCAGCTCGTTGCTCCCGCTCTGTTCGCTGTAGTTCCCGTAGCTGCCCTGCTCGTGTCGGGCCAGCGCGGTCGCGCGTGACAGTTCGTCTTCGTAGAAGGGGACCCTGGTGGAGGACTTGCGAGGACGCGAGTCCCGTTCCTCCTTTGTACTTTCCCCCCATGAGTAAGGATTGTTCTTGCCCGTGGGACGCCTGGGTAGTGTGTCCTGGGTTTTACCCGTCAGCTTCAACGGAATACCCAGCAGCTCCCGGTCCTTGTCCGTGAGATCCGCCGGACCGTTTCCAGTCAGCCGCTGTATCTTTCCCTTGTCACCCAGCAGATAGACCGGCTTTTCGCTCAATTGTGCGCGCAGTTCGTCGCGGGTCGGCTCCCGCTTGTGAATCTTGTGCAGGTTCTGGGCGATGCTCTCATCGTTGTCCCGATGGTTGTCGCGCATCGTCCCGACGCCGTTCTTCATGTCTTTCCCGACATGCTGCACGGCTTTCTTGACGCCCTGCTCGATCCCGTCCATCGCCGTGTCCAGGGCACTGTTCACGGCGTTGGCTATGGAGTCCTTGCCCCGGGTGTTCCCCTGTCGCGTCCTCGCCGTGCGCAGGTGCGACAGGCTCTTGCCGTCGAAGTGGTCGCCGGCTCCCTTGAGGGCGTTCTCCAGTGCGGTGTACGACTCCAGGTCGACGCCGATCTTCCCCGCGCCGCCGCCTGTCCCGCCCCCGCCGCCCGGCCCCGCGGAGGCGATCTGCAGGGACGTCCTCCCGGCGTCCGACGCGGAGTCCTTGCCCGCCTGGAGCGTCTTGCCCAGGTCCACGTCGTCCTGGAGCCCCAGTGCCTTCGAGCCCGTCTGGACCACCAGGTCTCCGACCATCGCACCGATCGCTTCCTCGATCGGTGCGGTGACCCGGGACATGATCTCGTCGACGACCTGTTCCTGGACCTCTTTGAAGATGCGTTTCACCGCGATGCGGCACGCCTGGGTGCCGGCCAGTCCCATCAGCGACGACATCCCGAGGGTGACCGGGGCGGCGGCGACCGCGGCGGCGATCTCGGCGGCCAGGATGCCGAGCTGGGCGATCGCCGCGAGTTTCGCGCCCTCGATCAGTACCGCGACCGCGTCCAGGCCGTCACCGGCCGCCCGCCCGATGTCCGCGAGGCCGGTCAGGTGCTTGCCCTTGACCTTGTCCCAGTGGGCGGCCAGCGCGTCGACGGCCGGGCCCTCGTTGGCGCCCAGCATGTCCTGGACCACGGTGTGCAGGTCGGCGGTGCCGTTGTCCAGGCTGGTCGCGAACTCCCGCATGGAATCCGCCATGGCCCGGTAGTCGTCCTCGTCGACGTTGGGCCAGGAGACGCCGATCAGATCGAGCGCCTCGTCGAGATAGCTCGGCAGCACGACACCCATGTGCACCCCCGTGATGGTCGGCCTGCTCGCGGAAATCATCCTTACGGGGGGATGCGCGGTCAACTGTGCGAAAGGTGTGCCTCTTTGGGGGAGTGGTGAGGGTCGGTCCGGTGGTGCCGTCGCCCGACATGACAGATGACAGATATTGAAATCTGTCATCTGTCATGTCATCGTGAGGGCATGACGATGACAACGCGCTCTCTCGGAACCACCGGCCCCCGGGTCTCCGCCCTCGGGCTCGGCTGCATGGGGATGTCCGCGCTCTACGGTGACGCGGACCGGGCGGAGTCGGTCGCCACCCTGCACGCCGCGCTCGACGCCGGGGTGACGCTCCTGGACACCGGCGACTTCTACGCCATGGGGCACAACGAGATGCTGATCGGCGAGGCCCTGCGCGCCGCGCCCGCCGCCGCGCGGGAGCGGGCGCTGGTCAGCGTGAAGTTCGGCGCGCTGCGCGACCCGGACGGTGGCTGGGCGGGGTACGACGGGCGGCCCGCCGCCGTGAAGAACTTCGCCGCGTACTCGCTCCAGCGGCTCGGCGTCGACCACATCGACGTCTACCGGATCGCCCGCCTCGACCCCGACGTGCCGATCGAGGAGACGGTCGGCGCCATCGCCGAACTGGTGGAGAAGGGGTACGTCCGCCACATCGGCCTCAGCGAGGTCGGGGCCGGCACCATCCGGCGGGCCGCCGCCACCGCGCCGATCAGCGACCTCCAGATCGAGTACTCCCTCATCTCGCGCGGCATCGAGGACGAGATCCTGCCGGCCGTCCGCGAGCTGGGCATCGGCGTCACCGCGTACGGCGTGCTCTCGCGCGGGCTGATCTCCGGGCACTTCACCGCCGACCGGCAGCTCGCCCCCACCGACTTCCGCGCCCACTCCCCGCGCTTCCAGGGCGACAACCTGCGGCACAACCTGGACCTCGTGGAGGCCCTGCGGAAGATCGCCGAGGACAGGGGCGTGACCGTCGCGCAGATCGCCATCGCCTGGGTGCTCGGCCGGGGGACCGACATCGTGCCGCTGGTCGGCGCGCGTACCCGGGAGCGGCTGGCGGAGGCGCTGGGCGCGCTGGACGTCACCCTGGACGCCGCCGACCTGGCCGCGATCGAGGAGGCCGTGCCGCCCGGCGCCGCCGCCGGTGAGCGCTACCCGGCGCCCCAGATGGCCCACGTGGAGCGCTGACCCGTGCCCGGTACGGTCTAGGACATGGCACCGACCTCCGAGACCCTGACCGCCGAGCGCATCCTCGAAGCCACCGAGGAGGTGCTGCGCCGCCACGGCCCCGCCAAGGCGACCGTGGTGGACGTGGCCCGCGCGCTCGGCGTCAGCCACGGCAGCGTCTACCGGCACTTCCGCACCAAGGCGGCGCTGCGCGAGGCGGTCACCAAGCGGTGGCTGGACCGCAGCTCCGAGGCGCTGGCCGGGATCGCCGCCGCCGACCGGGACCCGGAGGACCGGCTGCGGGACTGGGCCAGGGGCCTGTTCGAGGCCAAGCGCCGCAAGGCGGGTGACGACCCCGAGCTGTTCGCCACGTACTCGGTGCTGGTCGGGGAGAACGGCACGGTGGTCGGGGACCATCTCGACGACCTGACCGGCCAGTTGACCCGGATCGTGCGGGACGGGATGGCGGCGGGCGTCTTCGCCGCCGGTGACCCGGCGACGGCCGCCGGCGCGTTCTTCCAGGCCACCGCCTGCTTCCACGACCCCTGCCACGCGGCGCGGTGGCGGCGGCCGGGGATCGACGAGGAGTTCGAGGCCGTCGTGGAGCTGCTGGTGCGGGGGCTGAGGGGTAGCCGTCGTCCTGTGTGACAGGGGTGGCCCTCCGAAGTGCGGGAACCCGGCGCATACCGGAAGGTGAGGGTGCCAGGGGCGAGCACGCGTGGAGGACGGTCATGGCTGAGGACAAGGCGGCGCGAGGGCTTCCGGGGCCGGTCGGTGCCGCTGTCACGGCGCTGGGACGGGTGCCGGGCGCCGGGACGGTCGGCAAGGTGGCCGGCGGGGTACTGGACCGGATCGGCGCGGTGTCGCCCCGCGGACGGCGGCTGGCCGTGTACACCGGGGCCGGGGTGGCGGGGATCGCCGGACTCGTGGAGTGGCCCGTGGCGGTCGCCGGAGCGGCGGTCGCCTGGCTGACCCGGCCGCGTGAGCGGGAGACACCGGAGACAGGTGAGGCGCCGAAGACGGGTGAGACGCCGGAGACCGGCCGGGTCGCTGGTGCGGATGCGGATGCGGACTCGGGTGCGGCGGCCGGTGGGGGGACCGGGACCGCCGGCCAGGAGTCGGCGGCTGAGGTCCGTAGGACGGCGGCGGAGGTACGGCGGACAGCGGCGCGGGCCGCCGAACGGGCGACCGGGGCCGGAACCGGGACCACGGCCAGGACCGCCAGGACGGTGGCCTCGGCCGGGGCGGCCAGGTCGGCCCAGCCGGCCAGGACGGCCCGGTCGGCGAAGGCGGTCGAGGCGGCCAGGACGGCTGAGCCGGCCAAGCCGGAGGGCAGGGCCGCCACCGGGAACGCGGTGGCCGGGAGCGGGTCGGCGGACGGGAAGGGACGTAAGGCCGCCCAGGCCGGCAAGGGAGCCGCAGCGGGCCGCGGGGCCGCCGCGTCCGGGATGACGAGCGGGACGCGGGCCGGGAACACGGCCGCGGCCAGGAGCGCGGGGGCCGTGGCCCGCAGCGGCGCGGCCACCCGGAGCACGACCGCCGCGAAGCGGGCCGAAACCGCCGCCCGGCAGACGGATACGGCCGCCCGGCCGACCGGTACCCCCGAGAAGAGGACGGGTACGGCCGCCCGGCCGACCGGTACCCCGGAGAAGAGGACGGATACGGCCGCCCGGCCGACCGGGACCACGGCGCGGCGGTCCGGCACCGCCGCGAAGAGGACGGGTACGGCGGCGACGCGGGCCGGGGCCTCCGCCCGGCGGACGGGTACCGCCGCGAAGGAGACGGGCACGGCGGCGCGGCGGGCCGGGGCGTCCGCCGAGAAGGGCGGCGCCGCGACCGGTGCCGTGGATGACAAGGGGTCCGTCGCGGGGAAGGCCGCCCGGTCGCGGAGTGTGGCCACCACCGCGCACGCCTCTCCCGGAGGCAAGGCCACCGCACGCAAGGCGGCCAAGAAGTCGGCGGCGAAGCCGGTCGGCAGGCCGGCGGCGAAGCCGGTGGGCAAGCCGGGGCGGAAGGCGGACTGAAGGGGCGTTGGTGATGAGGGCTGGACTCTTGAGTCGTTCGTCCGGGGCCGTCGCCGGGGTCGTCCTCGCGGGGCCCCGGCTGCTCGCGCGGGGTGCCGCGCCCGCCGTCGGTGCCGCGGCCGGTGCCGTCGCGGGCGGCGCACGAGCCGGCGTACGCACCGCGGACTTCGCGGCGCGCGCGGCGCGGGTTGCCCGTGCCGCGCTGCCGGGCGGCGCCCCCGAGTGGCGGGCCGGGACCCGCGCCCACCTCGCGCTGCGGCCGGACGGGACGGGGACGGCACGCCGGGCGGGCGGTGTCGAGCAGGCGGCCCGGCGGGTGGCCGCGGCGCTGGCCGCGCACCCCGACGTGGCGCTCGCCTACTGGGACACCGGGCTGGCCCGCCTGGTGGTGACCGCCACCGAGGACGCGCTGACCGACCGGGTGGTGGACCGGGCGACCGCCCTGGCCGAGCGGCACGGACTGGCCCGCGCCGAAGACGCCGGGGGAGACGCCGAGGAGCTGTCCCACCCCGGCGACCCCGTCTCCGTACGGGTCGCCGCGGCGGCGCTCGGCGCCGACGTGCTCGGGATCGCCGCCGGCGTGACCGCCGCCGCGCTGCGGCTGCCGCCCACGCCCCGGCTGGTGACGGCCGTGGCCACGCTGCTGCGCGAGAACCCCGCCTTCCGGGCCTGGCTGCGCGGCCGGCTCGGCGGCGCCCGGATGGACGTGGTGCTGGCCGCCGGCAACGCCGCCGTGCACGGCGCCGGGCAGAGTCCGGCCTCGCTCGTCCTCGACGGGGCGCTGCGCGCCTGCCAGCTCGCGGAGGCGGTGGCCCGGTCGGCGGCGTTCGAGGCCGTGCACGACCAGGTGTGCGCGCCGGAGCGCGGTGGTCTGCCGGGCGCCCCGGCGCTCCGCCCGCCGCTGCGCTCCTCGCCCGCCCAGGAGTACGCCGCCCACGCCTCCACCGGCAGCGTGGCGGGCGCGCTGGCCACGCTCCTCGTCAAGCACGACCTCGGCGAGGCCGCGGAGGCGGTGCTCGCGGGGTCGCCGAAGGCCGCCCGGTACGGGCCCGCCGCCTTCCACGCCGTCCTCGGCGGTGCCCTGTCCCGCACCGGCGTCCTGGTCCGCGACCCGGAGCGGCTGCGGCAGCTGGAGACGGCCGGCACGGTCGTGCTGCACCCGAGCGCGCTGCGGCGGCCGGGCGAGAGCGCGGACCCGTGGACCGAGGAGGTCCTGGACGCGGCACGCCGCGCGGGGCTGCGGGTGGTGATGGTGGAGGACCCGGCGCTGGCCGACTTCACCGGCCTCGCCGACCAGGTCGTCGGCGGGGACCGCCCGCTGCGCGAGGTGGTCGACGAGCTGCGCGCCGAGGACGGCGGTGTCCTCACCGTCGTACGGCCCGTCTCCTCCGACGACGAGGACCTGCTCGCCGGTCTGCTCGGCGGGGACGTCGCCGTGGCCCTCGCGGACGGGGACGGGCCGGTCGCCTGGGGCGCGGACGTGCTGGCGCCGCACGGGCTGGCCGATGTGTGGCGGCTGCTGCGGGCGGTGCCGGCGGCGCGTGGCGTCGGGCGCCGGGCGCAGGTGCTGGCCCGGTCCGGGGCCGCGCTGTCGGGACTGCTGGTGGCGGTGGGGGAGTCCCGTAAGGGGCGTGGCTCACCGCTGCTGCCGGGACTGCGGCACGCACCCGTCGACGCGGGCGCGCTGGCTGCCCTGGTCTCCGGGGCGCGGGCCGCGCTCACCGTGGCGGCGGCCCGCGCGCCCCGCCCCCGGCCCCGGGTGGCCTGGCACGAACTGGACCCCGGCGACGTACGGGAGCGGCTGGCCGGGCAGCGGGAGCCGGAGCCGTCGGCGGGCGAGCGGCTGGCGGCCCGCGCCCGGGAGACGTACCGCAGGGCGGCCCGGACGCCGGTGCTCGCGCCGGTCGCCTGGGCCGTGCAGCTGGCCGGCGCGGTCCGCGGGGAGCTGGACGACCCGCTGACCCCGGTCCTCGCGGTCGGGTCGGCCGCCGAGGCGATCCTCGGGTCCGTGCTGGACGCCGCGCTGGTCGTCGGCGCCCTCGATCTGAACGCCCTGGTCGGCGGGTTGCAGCGGCTGCGCGCCGAACGGGCGCTGGCCGGACTCCTCGCCCAGCAGAAGCAGAAGGCGCGGCTCACGGACGAGGACGGAGACCCGGAGCGCGCGGACCGGGTCGTGGACGCCGCCAGGCTCCGCCCCGGGGACGTCATCGCCCTGAACACCGACGACGTGGTGCCCGCCGACGCCCGGCTGCTGTGGGAGGACGGCCTGGAGGTCGACGAATCGGCGCTGACCGGCGAGTCGCTGCCGGTGGACAAGGCCTTGGACCCGACGCCGCGCGCGCCGGTCGCCGAGCGGCACTGCATGGTCTTCGAGGGCACCACCGTGGTCGCCGGGCGGGCCCGCGCCGTCGTGGTGGACACCGGGGACCGTACGGAGGCGGCCCGCGCCGTCTCACTGGCCTCGCGGACGCCCGCCGCGGCGGGCGTCCAGGCCCGGCTCCAGGAGCTGACCGGCAAGGCGCTGCCGCTCACCCTGGCGGGCGGCGCCGCGGTGACCGGCCTGTCGCTGCTGCGCGGGGCGCCGATCCGGCAGGCCGTGAGCGGCGGCGTGTCGGTGGCGGTGGCCGCCGTGCCCGAGGGGCTGCCGCTGGTGGCGACGGTCGCCCAGCTCGCGGCGGCCCGCCGGCTCGGGCGGCGCGGCGTGCTGGTCCGCACCCCGCGCACCCTGGAGGCGCTGGGCCGGATGGACACCGTCTGCTTCGACAAGACCGGCACGCTCACCGAGAACCGGCTGCGGCTGGTGAAGGTCGCCGACGTGGACGGCACCGTGCACCGGGCGTCCGCGCCCCAGGCCGCCGAGGCGGTCCGGGTCGCCGCCCGCGCCTGCCCCCGCCTCGACGGCGACGGCACCCGGCCCACCCACGCCACCGACGAGGCGGTGCTGGCCGCCGCCGGGGACGACCCGCGGTGGGAGCAGACCGAGGGCCTGCCCTTCGAGACCTCGCGCGGGTACGCCGCCGCCGTGGGCCGCGCCGGCGACGGCACGCCCGTCCTGGTGGTCAAGGGCGCCCCGGAGAGCGTGCTCCCGGCCTGCCACCGCCTGCCGGACCATGCGCACGACGGCGCCCACGACCTGGCCGGCGCCGGACTGCGCGTCCTCGCCGTCGCCCACCGTCCGCTGGCCGGTGACGAGGACCCGGCCGCCGTGCTCGACCGGCCCCTGGACGAACTGGACCTGCGCTTCACCGGGCTGCTCGGCCTGTCCGACGTGGCCCGTGAGACGTCCCCGGCGCTGGTGCGGGGCCTGCGCGAGGCGGGCGTTCGGCCGGTCGTGCTGACCGGCGACCATCCGCAGACCGCCCGCGCGATCGCCGCCGAGCTGGGCTGGCCCGAGGACGCCGTCGTCGTCACCGGCGACGAACTCGCCGCCGCCGACCGCCGGGGCCGTTCCCGGATGCTGCGCGACGCCGATGTGGTGGCCCGGGTCGCGCCCGAGCAGAAACTCCAGGTCGTGGAGTCGCTGCGGGACGCCGGACGGGTCGTCGGCATGGTCGGGGACGGCGCCAACGACGCCGCCGCGATCCGCGCCGCCGACATCGGCGTCGGCATCAACGCCCGCGGCTCGGCCGCCGCCCGCAACGCCGCCGACCTCGTCGTCACCGGCGACGACCTGCTGGTCCTGGTGGAGGCGGTGCGCGAGGGCCGTGCCCTGTGGCACAGCGTCGCCGACGCCATCGCCATCCTCATCGGCGGCAACGCCGGCGAGGTCGGCTTCGGCATCCTCGGTACGGTCCTCGGCGGCGCGGCTCCCCTGTCGACCCGGCAGATGCTGCTGGTCAACCTCTTCACGGACCTGTTCCCGGCGATGGCCGTCGCGGTGACGGAGACCGGCGACCCGGAACAGCAGGACGCCGACGCGGGCGCGCCCCTCGGTACGGCCGTCCTGGGCGAGCCCCTCATCCGGCAGATCCGGCACCGGGCCCTGACCACCGCCCTGGGCGCGACCGCCGCCTGGCTGTTCGGCCGGTTCACGCCGGGCACCCGGCGCCGGTCGACGACGATGGCGCTGTGCGCGGTGGTCGGCACCCAGCTCGCCCAGACCCTCGCCGACCGGCGCGGCAGCCGCCTCGTCCAGCTGACCTCGCTGGGCTCCGCCGCCGCGCTGGTCGCCCTCGTCCAGACCCCGGTCGCCAGCAACCTCTTCGGCTGCACCCCGCTCGGCCCGCTCGCCTGGGCGGGCGTGGCCCTGGCGATCACCGGCGCGCTGGCCGGGCAGCGGGCCCTGCCCCGGGTGGAGGCGGCGGTGACGCGGGCGTGGCCGCAGGTCGCGGAGCGGCTGCCGGAGTTCGCCCGCTGAAGGCCCTTCAGCCGAGGTCGGTGAGGTCGGCGAGGTCCTTCTCGGTGAGGGTGATCCGGCCGGCCGCGACGTTCTCCTCCAGGTGGGCGACGGAACCGGTGCCGGGGATGGCCAGGGTGACGGGCGAGGCGGCGAGCAGCCAGGCCAGGGCGATCTGCGGGACCGTCGCGCCGTGCCGGGCGGCGACCTCGGCGAGGCGGTCGCCGGTGAGCGCGTCGAGGCCGCCGCCCAGCGGGAAGTACGGCACGAAGGCGATGCCGGCCTCCTCGCAGGCGCGCAGCAGCTCCACGTCGTCGCGCCGCGCGGCGTGGAAGTGGTTCTGCACGGCGGCGACGGGCGCGACGGCACGGGCCTCCGCGAGGTGCCCGGCGTCGATGTGGCTCAGCCCGAGGTGCCGGATCAGGCCCTCCTCGCGCAGCGCGGCCAGCGCCTCGAAGCGGGCGGCGACCGACTCGCCGCGCGGCGGCGGGGCCATGCCGCCGATCCGCAGGTAGACCAGGTCGAGGCGGTCCACGCCGAGGGTCTCCAGGTTCTCCTCGACCAGGGCCCGCAGGCCGGCCGGGTCGGTGATGGCCTCCAGACCGCCGTCCGGGGTGCGCACCGGGCCCACCTTGGTGGCGATCACCAGGCCGTCCGGGTAGGGGTGGAGGGCCTGGCGGATCAGGTCGTTGGCGCGGACGCCGTGGTCGTCGCTGGCGTAGAAGGCGGCGGTGTCGATGTGGTCGACGCCGAGTTCCACGGCGCGGCGCAGGACGGCGCGGCCGGTCTCCGGGTCGCGGGCCGGGCCCAGGAAGGAGTTGGTGGGCAGCCGCATCGCGCCGAAGCCCATCCGGTTGATCACGAGGTCGCCGCCGAGGCGGAAGTCGTTGCTCATGGGTCCAGCGTCGGCGGCGGACGCTCCGGCCGCGAGGCGCTGGCAGCTTGCTGCCATCCGGCAGGTGCCGTCGGGCAGGCCCGTGGGCAGGCCCCCTGACGGCGGGCCCCGTGGGGCAGGTCCCGTACGACAGGTGCCGTCGGGCAGGCGCGACCGGGCACGCCCCGTCGAGCAAGCCCCGTCCGGCAGGATGGAGGCGTGGCCGAAACCTTGACGATCCGTGGTGACGCGGAGTTCCTCGCCCGTACCGGGCACCTGTTCTCCTCGATGCGCGAGGAGTTCGTCTGCGCCGCCCGCGACCTCACCACCTGGCCGCGCCCCGACGCCGGCCGGGCCACCCGCGCGCGGGTGAGCGGCAGCGGCGTCCGGCACGTACGCAAGCTGATGAGCCCGTTCGCGCTGGCCGACGAGACCTCCCGCGCGCACCTGCGCGAGCTGGCCGGCGAGGGCGCCCGGGTGCGGATCGCCGCCGGCGCCCTCCCGTACGAGGCGATCGTCATCGACCACCGGTACGCGATCCTCGCCGGACCGGCCGGCTCCGGGGAGCGCGTGTACACGGTGACCACCGAGCCGGCCCTGGTCGGCGGGGTCCACTCCCTCGTCGAGGCGGTCTGGGAGGCGGCGGCCGACCTCGGCGCGTTCCTGCGCGCCGAGCGGCCCCTTCTGGACGACGGCAGCCGGGCCGTCCTGCGCGCCCTGGGCTCGGGCGCCACCGACGAGAGCGCCGCCCGCGACCTGGGCCTGTCCCTGCGGACCTACCGCCGCCGGGTCGCCGGGCTCCTCGCCGCCCTCGACGCGGAGTCCCGTTTCCAGGCGGGGCTGCGGGCCGGCGAGCTGGGCCTGTGACCGGGCGGTCCGGCTACCGGCCGATCAGGAACCGCTGCCGGGCCGCCGTACCGCCGCCGTCCGGCGCCGTCGCGCAGGGCTCCACCGCCGCCGCGCCGGCCATGTCCGCGCCGCCGCGGATGCCGACGCACAGGGTGGGGTCCCCCTCGGGCCGCAGCCGCCAGCCCGGGGCGCCCTCGGCCCGTTCGATGCGGAAGAGCTGCGCGGTGCCCGGGACGGCGCAGTCGTTCCAGGGCTCCAGCAGGTTGCGGAACTCGCCCTCGCCGAGGAGGGTCAGGCAGCCCTTGCCGTTGCTCGGGTGGTCCCACTGGACGCGGTACCGCCCGCCCTCCGACCGCACCAGGGACGTCGTCGGCGGTACGGCCTGCGCGCACGGGCGCTGCACCGCCACCGTCTTGTACTCGCCGCGCTCCGACCGTACGTTCCCCTCGGTCAGGCACAGCTCGGGCGCCGACGCCGGCCGGATGCGGGTCACCCCCGGCGCGGGCCCCGGCCCGAGGGAGGAGGCGTCCGGCCCGTCCCCGTCCGTGGGCAGCAGCACGACCGCGCCGACGGCGAGCAGCGCGACCGCCGCCAGCGAGGCCACGGCGACGAGGGGCGCGGACCGCGGGAGAGCGCCCAGCTTCCGAGCACGGGGCGCGGACCGGTCCTCGTGCGGGTGACCGGCAGCGGGTGCGGAGCCGGACCCCGGCGAGGAACCGGGACCGGAGCCGGCGGGACCGGGCCTGGCCTCCGAGCCGGAACCAGACCCGGCGTCGGCCCCGGAACCGGAGCCAGAACCGGCCCCGGAACCGGAGTCAGAACCGCCATCTGAACCGGAACCGGAACCGACACCGACATCGGACCCGAGGCCGGCCCCCGCCCCCGCCGCCGTCGACACGGACACCGCCACCAGCCGCTCCCGCGCCGCCAGCCACCCCGCCCGTTCTTCCCCGTCCACCCCGCACGCCCGCACCAGCGCGGAGACGACCTCGGCGCGCGGCAGGGCGTCCCGGCGCAGTACGTCCGCGAGCGTGCTGCGGGCCAGGACGTCACCCCGCTCGGCGGCCCGCACCTCCAGTTGCCGGTACGTCAGTCCGCTGCGCTCCTTGAGCCGCCGCAGCAGGGCGACGTACTCGGCCGGGGTGCGCGCGGCACCCGGCTCCAGCGTGGCTCCCTTGTCCCCCGTCGACGCCATGCGGTCATTGTGATCGCGCGCACAACGCCGGACAACCCTCGCCCCGGCCACATCCGGCGCCCTGACGGCACTGTCCGGCCACGCCGCTGACCTGCCCGGACAGCCGCGATCCTGTCCCGGACAGGGAAACCGTTGCCGGACGGCGTCCCGGCCCGCCAGGATCGATCACGGCACGACGGCCGGCCGCACGGGGGGAGGGCCGGCCGTCGTCGCACCACCCGGTCCCTCCCGAGCGGCTCAGGTCCTCGCGCGGGCCGCGCCCGGCACCTCCGCGTCGGCCGGTTCCAGCCGCCGCGCCGCCCGCAGGGCCGTACGGCGGGCCCAGCCGCCGGTCGTCACCGCCCCCAGCACCAGTACCGCGAGACCGCACCCGGCGAGAATCCACCAGCCGGGCCGCGCGGCGGAGACGAACGCCGCCGCGTACGACGATCCGCTGACGCCCGCGGCCAGCACCGCGCCGAGCACCGCCACGCCGAGGGTCTGGCCGAGCTGGCGGCTGGTGGAGGCGACGGCGGCGGCCACGCCCGCCTGGGCGCGGGGCATGCCGGAGACGGCGGTATTGGTGATGGGCGCGTTGACGAAGCCGAAGCCGACGCCGAACAGGAGGTACCCGAGGAAGAGGGTGATGTCCGTGGTCTCCGCCTCGAACGCGGCGAACAGCACCCCGCTCGCCGTCATGGCGCCGCCCGCGATCAGCAGCGGCAGCCGCGGCCCCCGGCTGCCCACCAGCCGTCCGGACAGCGGGGCGCACAGGAAGGTCGGCACCGCCATCGGCAGCATCCACAGACCGGCGTGCAGGGCGCTCAGCCCGCGCACGTTCTGGAGGTAGAGCGTGGACAGGAACAGGAACCCGCCCAGCGAGGCGAACGCGGCGACCGCGATGAGGGTGGCCCCGCTGAACGGCGCCGAGCTGAAGAACCGCAGGTCGATCAGGGGCTGGGCGCGGCGCGGCTCGTGGACCAGCAGCCCGGCCAGCGCCGCCACGGCGACGGCGGCGTACGGCAGCACGGCGGTGAGTCCCGCGTTCGGCGCCTCGATGATCGCGTACGTCAGGCCGGCGAACAGGGCGATCACCAGCACCTGGCCCAGCGGGTCGGCGCGGCGGGCCCGCGGGGCGCGGGACTCGGGGACGTACCGCAGGGTGAGCAGCAGGGCGGCGAGGCCCACCGGGAGGTTGACCCAGAAGATCGAGCGCCAGCCGACCGACTCCACCAGCACCCCGCCGACCAGCGGCCCGGCGGCCATGGAGATGCCGACGACCGCGCCCCACACACCGATGGCGCGGGCGCGTTCGCGCGGGTCGGTGAAGGTGTTGGTGATGATCGACATGGCGACCGGGTTGAGCATCGAACCGCCCACCGCCTGCACCATCCGGAACGCCACCAGCGACGACAGGTCCGGCGCGAGCGAGCAGAGGAGCGAGCCCAGCGTGAAGATCACCAGGCCCGCCATGAAGACCTTCTTGCGGCCGATCCGGTCGGCCGTCGAGCCCGCGAGCATCAGCAGCGCGGCGAGGACGAGGGTGTAGGCGTCGACCGCCCACTGGAGACCGGAGGTGCTCGCGTCCAGGTCTCGTTGCAGGGCGGGCAGGGCGACGTTCAGGACCGTGTTGTCGATGCTCACGATGAGCAGGCTCATGCAGCAGATCGCGAGCACGAGCATGCGGCGGCGACGGGTCAGCTCGGGCATGGGCTCATCGTACGCCGATATCAATAGTGTGCCTAACTAATGAAGTTTGCCATTCCATTGCACGGCACAATGGAGGAATGTCCACGACCGGCCCCGCGCCCCTGAAGATCGGCCCGCACACCGTCCAGCCGCCCGTCGTCCTCGCCCCGATGGCCGGGATCACCAACGCGCCCTTCCGCACGCTGTGCCGGGAGTTCAGCGGCGGCAGGGGCCTGTTCGTCAGCGAGATGATCACGACGCGGGCGCTGGTCGAGCGCAACGAGAAGACCATGCAGCTGATCCACTTCGACGCGAGCGAGACGCCGCGCTCGATCCAGCTGTACGGCGTCGACCCGGCCACCGTCGGCAAGGCGGTCCGCATGATCGTGGACGAGGACCTCGCCGACCACATCGACCTCAACTTCGGCTGCCCGGTCCCGAAGGTGACCCGCAAGGGCGGCGGCTCCGCCCTCCCCTTCAAGCGGCCCCTGCTCCGCGCGATCCTCCGCGAGGCCGTCACCGCCGCCGGCGACCTCCCGGTCACCATCAAGATGCGCAAGGGCATCGACGACGACCACCTCACCTACCTCGACGCCGGCCGGATCGCCGTCGAGGAGGGCGTCACGGCCGTCGCCCTGCACGGCCGTACGGCCGCCCAGCACTACGGCGGCACCGCCGACTGGGAGGCCATCGCCCGCCTCAAGGAACACGTCCCGGAGATCCCGGTGCTCGGCAACGGCGACATCTGGTCGGCGGAGGACGCGCTGCGCATGGTCCGCGAGACCGGCTGCGACGGCGTGGTCGTGGGCCGCGGCTGCCTGGGCCGGCCGTGGCTCTTCGCCGATCTGGTCGCCGCCTTCGAGGGCCGCGAGGACCGCGCCCGGCCCACCCTCGGGCTGGTCGCCGACGCGATGATCCGCCACGCGACCCTGCTCGGGGAGTGGATCGGCGACGAGGCCCGCGGCGTCGTCGACTTCCGCAAGCACGTCGCCTGGTACCTCAAGGGCTTCGCGGTCGGCTCCCAGATGCGGGGGCGGCTCGCGGTCACCTCCTCCCTGGCCGAACTCCGGTCCGGCCTGGACGAACTCGACCTCGACCAGCCCTGGCCGGCCGGCGCCGACGGCCCCCGCGGCCGCACCTCCGGCAACAACCGGGTGGTCCTTCCCGATGGCTGGCTGAAGGACCCGTACGACTGCGCGGGCGTCGGCGAGGACGCGGAACTGGACACCTCCGGCGGCTGACCCGGCCTCCGCTCCCGCCAGCGCGCCCGATGCCCGCCGACACCGGCCGGGTGACGGGCGGGGCGTGGTGGGTGGCCGCGCTCACCGGTGGCACGGCGGTGCCGGCGGGCTGGGTCACCACCAGGGGGAACGTGCGCGCGGCCCGCACCCAGGCGGAGGCGACGACACTCGGCGGCTCCTGACTCCCTCAGGGGCGCGTGGAACCGCACAGGCCATCCTCGAACGACCCGCACCTTCGACGGCACCGGCCGCCGCAACGCCTTCAGGGGCGCGAGGAACCGCGCACGCCATCCTCGAACGACCCGCACCTTCGACGGCACCGGCCGCCGCAACGCCTTCAGGGGCGCGAGGAACCGCGCGCCCACCCTTCCACGCCCCGCACCTTTGCAGGAGACCACCCCCGCACCCTCCTCAGGGGCGCGAGGAACCGCGCACGCCATCCTCGAACGACCCGCACCTTCGACGGCACCGGCCGCCGCAACGCCTTCAGGGGCGCGAGGAACCGCGCGCCCACCCCTCCACGCCCCGCACCCTTGCAGGAGACCATCCCCGCACCCTCCTCAGGGGCGCGAGGAACCGCGCACGCCATCCTCGAACGACCCGCACCCCCGACGAACCCCCGGCGCCCCTCCCGGCCGTCGGAGACCTCACGCTCCGCCGACCGCCGTCAGCAAAGCCAACGGCGCCGCCGCCGCCCGCGACTCCCGGTCGCACGCGTGCGGGTACGGCACCGGCTCCGGATGGCTCTCCCGCCCGTACCCGGCCAGCACCTCCGGCAGCCGGTGCCCCGCCGCCGTGGCCGCGTCGATCATGCCGTGCGCCACCGTCCGCGCCTCGTCGTGCAGCCCGTAGCGGGCCAGCCCCAGCGCGATCAGCGCGTTGTCGTGCGGCCACACCGACCCCCGGTGGTACGACAGCGGGTGGTACGCCGGCTGGCCGGCCGCCAGCGTCCGCACCCCCCACCCGGAGAAGAAGTCCGGCTCCAGCAGTCGCCGCCCGACCAGCTCCCCGTACTCCTTGTCCAGCAGCCCCGACCAGAGCAGATGCCCGGCGTCCGAGGCCAGCGCGTCCACCTGGCGTCCCGCGCCGTCCAGGGCGAGGGCGGGGAAGGAGCGCTCCGGCATCCAGAAGTCCCGCTGGAAGCGGTCGCGCAGATCACCGGCCGCCTGTTCCAGGAGCAGGGCGTACGTCTCGTCCGCCCACACCGCGCGGGCCAGCCACGCCGTGCGGCGCAACGCGTCGTACGCGTATCCCTGCGCGCCCGCCGCCGCGACCGCGCCGGAAGGCCGGGTGCCGTCGGCGTGGCAGACCGCGCCGGGGGAGTCCTTCCAGTTCTGGTTGGCGAGGCCGCCCCGGTCGGCGCGGTAGACGAGGTAGCCGCGCGAGGTCAGCCCGCCGTGGTCCAGCATCCAGCCGACCGCCGCCCGCGCGTGCGGCTCCAGGCGCCGGGCCGTCGCCGTGTCCCCGGTCCGCTCCACGTACGCCCCGAGCAGCACCAGGAAGAGCGGGGTGGCGTCCACCGAGCCGTAGTACCGCCCGTACGGCACCTGCCCGAAGTGCGCCAGCTCACCGTGCCGTACCTCGTGCACGATCTTGCCGGGGGTGGCCACCGGGTCCCGGGCCGCCGTCCGCGCGGTCGCCTGCGTCGCGGCGAGCGCGGCCAGCGTGGCGGCGGCCGGCTCCGGCCGGTACGGCAGCGTGAACAGCGAGGTCAGCAGGGCGTCACGGCCGAGCAGCGTCAGGAACCAGGGCGCCCCGCCGGCCGGGACGCGCAGTTCCTCGCCGTCCGGGCCGGTCGCCGGCACCTGGAGCGCGGCCAGGTCCGCGAGCCCGCGCGCGCAGGCCGCCGCCAGTTCCGGCCACCCGGCCGGGAAGGCCACGTCCCGGGCGAAGGCGTCCTCCTCGGCGAGCAGCCGGCGCACGGCGGCGCCGGGGGAGCGCGGCACCCGCACCGCCCGCCGGTGGCCGTGCGGCCGGGCCAGCACCCGCAGCACCAGCTCGGCGGTGCCGTGCGGCGGCAGGTCGAGCGCCCACACCAGCCGCCGGGCCCCGGTCCCGGTCTCCTCCACCGCGTCCGGCGCGGGTTCGGAGGTGACCGTGGTGACCGAGCGCCACTCGCCGCGCCGGTAGGCGAACTCCACGCCGTGCGCCATGACCTGCCGGGAGCGGGTGGCGCCGGTCTTGGCGTACGTACGGTGGTCGGCGCGCAGCTCGAACTGGTCGGCGAAGTCGGCGTCGGCGGTGACCGCGAGGCGGACCGTCGCGTCCACCGGGCGATTGCTGGTCACCCGCAGCGACTCGACGAACGACCCGTCCCCGACGGCCTGTTCCCGGAACAGCGTGTACGCCGGCGGCTCGTCGCGTCCGCCGCGCGGCACCAGCACGCAGCGGGCGCTGTCCCCGGCCGTGACCGGGGTGAGCGCCTCCGGCACCGCGCCGTCCACGGTCAGCTGCCACCGGCTCAGATGGCGCGCGTCCCGGACGAACAGGCCGTCCGGCGCGCCCCCGCCCCGCACCCCGCTGATGTCCCCGTGGTCGCCCACGGCGGCGAAGGTGCCGCCGTACACGAGCAGATGGTGACGGTCGGTCATGCTCGGTCCCCTCCCTGGTCGCCGCCATACTGGTGTCCGGGGTGCGCGAAGGAGTCCGAGGCCGTGAGGGGGTCCAGGTGCGCGGTGGGGCGGGCGGTGCTGGAGCGGGTGGTACTGGGACTGGTGACTCGGGTCATGCGGTCCACTCGGGGCTCCCCGAAGACGTCCGGCCGGCCGATTCGGCGGCGGCCACCGTAGAGTTACGTCTATTTAACACGCAAAACCCACTATGTAATGCAGGGTTGGGAAACACAAGGGGGTGCGCATGACCGAACAGCCCGGTACGAGCCGGACATCCGGACGGGACGGAAAGGACGGCGCCACCAGGAGGAGCGGCCAGGCCGGCGCGGGTGACCTGCTCGCCCTGGTCCGCAGCGGCCGGGCCACCACACGCGGCGCGCTCCAGCAGGCCACCGGCCTCTCCCGGGCCACGGTCGGCCAGCGCCTCGACCGTCTCTTCCGCGCGGGCTGGCTGCGCGAGGGCGCGGGCGGACCCGTCGACTCCCCGCTGGGCGGACGCCCCTCCATCACCCTGGAGTTCGACGACGAGCACGCCGTCGTCCTCGCCGCCGACCTGGACACCCGGCACGCCCGCGCGGCCCTGCTCACCCTGACCGGCGAGACGGTCGCCGAACGGGCCGGCACCCTGGTCGTCGAGGACGGCCCCGAGGTGGTCCTCGGTGAACTGGGACGCTGGTTCGCCGAGTTGCTGGAGAAGGCCGGCCGCGGCGTCGACGCGGTGTGCGGCATCGGGCTCGCCGTCCCCGGCCCGGTCGAGTGCGACACCGGCCGGGTGGTGCAGCCGCCGATCATGCCGGGCTGGGACGGCTACGACATCCGGGGCCGGCTCTCCCGCGCCGTCGCCGAACACGCCGGTGCGGCGGCCGCGTCCCTGCCCGTGCTGGTCGACAACGACGCCAATGCCATGGCCTACGCCGAACAGCGCGCCGCCCACCCGGACGCCTCCGCGTTCGTGCTGGTCAAGGTGTCGACGGGGATCGGCGCGGGGGTCGTGGTGGACGGCTCCATCTACCGGGGCACGGACGGCGGGGCCGGGGACATCGGCCACATCCGCGTCCCCGAGGGCGCCCAGGCGCTGTGCCGGTGCGGCTCCTACGGCTGTCTGGCGGCCGTCGCCAGCGGGGGCGCGGTGGCGCGGCGGCTGACGGCGGCCGGGGTGCCCGCGGAGTCGGGCTCGGACGTACGGCAGCTGCTGGCGGCCGGGCACCCGGAGGCGGTCGCGCTGGCCCGGGAGGCCGGGCGGCTGGTCGGGGACGTCCTGGCGACCGTCGTGACCCTGCTCAACCCCGGGGTGCTGATGATCGCCGGGGATCTGGCCGGAACCCCCTTCCTCACCGGCGTGCGCGAACTGCTCTACCAGCGGGCGCTGCCGCGCTCCACCGCCCATCTGGAGGTCGTCACCTCCCGGCTCGGCGAGCGGGCCGGGCTCGTCGGCGCGGGGGCGCTGGTGGTGGAGCACCTGTACGCGCCCCAGCGGGCCGAGGAGCGGCTCTCCGCGCTCGGCGTGTGAGCGGGGGTGTGACGGGGGTGTTTCCGTCCCGGTGCGGCGTCCGCATGGTGGAATTCCGGCGGCTGCGGCAGCGTGATTCTCGCCACCCTTGATAAGGGTTCCGCTCAGATGAGCGGATCATGAGCGGCTGTACTTCTGGAAGGGGTGGCACTCGGTGCCACCCCTTGATCGTTCATCGATCGAACTCAGACGTGTCAAATGCCGCTCATGTGAGCAGTGCGGAACGGGTGGGTGGCCCCTTTCCCTTCAAGGAATGAACGCGGGGAGGCGAAGCGGCTTGCCTTTCCTTGACTTTCGATCCGCTGGCGGACGAGTGGTTACGGGCGTATGACGCGCAAGCAGACGTACCCAGACGCCTTCGATCTGGGTACATTCCTCGCCGTCAGGGCAGCCACCGCGTCCTCGAGGAGTCGAGACCCGTGTCGGAAAACAAAGATCCCCAGGATCCTCAGGCAGCGAAGTTCGTTTACGACTTCACCGAGGGCAACAAGGACCTCAAGGACCTGCTCGGGGGCAAGGGCGCCAACCTGGCCGAGATGACCAACCTCGGCCTCCCGGTCCCGCCCGGCTTCACCATCACCACCGAAGCCTGCAAGACCTACCTCGACAGCGGCGAGGAGCCGGCGGCACTGCGTGACGAGGTGAGTGCGCACCTCGACGCCCTCGAAGCGCGGATGGGCAAAAAGCTCGGCCAGCCCGACAACCCCCTCCTGGTCTCCGTCCGCTCCGGCGCCAAGTTCTCCATGCCCGGCATGATGGACACGGTCCTGAACATCGGCCTCTCCGACACGTCGGTACAGGGCCTGGCCGCCCAGGCCGGTGACGAGCGCTTCGCCTGGGACTCGTACCGCCGCCTCATCCAGATGTTCGGCAAGACCGTCCTCGGCGTCGACGGCGACCTCTTCGAGGAGGCGCTGGAGAAGGCGAAGACGGCCAAGAAGGTCACGGTCGACACCGAACTGGAGGCGGCCGACCTGAAGAAGCTGGTCACCACCTTCAAGAAGATCGTGAAGAAGGAGGCCGGCCGGGACTTCCCGCAGGACCCGCGCGAGCAGATGGACCTCGCCATCAAGGCGGTCTTCGACTCCTGGAACGGCGACCGCGCCAAGCTCTACCGCCGCCAGGAGCGCATCCCGCACGACCTCGGCACCGCCGTCAACGTCTGCTCGATGGTCTTCGGCAACCTCGGCCCCGACTCCGGCACGGGCGTCGCCTTCACCCGCGACCCGGCCTCCGGCCACCAGGGCGTCTACGGCGACTACCTCCAGAACGCCCAGGGCGAGGACGTCGTCGCGGGCATCCGCAACACCGTCCCGCTGGCGGAGCTGGAGCGGATCGACAAGAAGTCGTACGACCAGCTCATGCGGATCATGGAGACCCTGGAGAACCACTACAAGGATCTCTGCGACATCGAGTTCACCATCGAGCGCGGCCGGCTGTGGATGCTCCAGACCCGGGTCGGCAAGCGGACCGCCGGTGCCGCCTTCCGGATCGCCACCCAGCTCGTGGACCAGGGCCTGATCGACGAGGCCGAGGCGCTCACCCGGGTCAACGGCGCCCAGCTCGCCCAGCTGATGTTCCCCCGCTTCGACGAGTCCGCGAAGGTGGAGCAGGTCGGGCGGGGCATCGCGGCCTCGCCGGGCGCCGCGGTCGGCAAGGCGGTATTCGACTCGTACACGGCCGTGAAGTGGTCGCGTTCGGGCGAGAAGGTCATCCTGATCCGCCGGGAGACCAATCCCGACGACCTCGACGGCATGATCGCGGCGGAGGGCATCCTCACCTCGCGGGGCGGCAAGACCTCCCACGCGGCCGTGGTCGCGCGCGGCATGGGCAAGACCTGTGTCTGCGGCGCGGAGGAGCTGGAGGTCGACACCAAGCGGCGCCGGATGACCGTGCCCGGTGGGCACGTGGTCGAGGAGGGTGACGTCGTCTCGATCGACGGCTCCTCCGGCAAGGTCTACCTGGGCGAGGTCCCGGTCGTGCCGTCCCCGGTCGTGGAGTACTTCGAGGGCCGCATGCACGCGGGCGCGGAGGACGCCGGCGAGCTGGTCGAGGCCGTCCACCGCATCATGGCCTTCGCCGACCGCAAGCGCCGCCTGCGGGTGCGGGCCAACGCCGACAACGCCGAGGACGCGCTGCGCGCCCGGCGCTTCGGCGCCCAGGGCATCGGCCTGTGCCGCACCGAGCACATGTTCCTCGGCGACCGCCGCGAACTGGTCGAACGCCTCATCCTGGCCGACACCGAGGCCGAGCGCGAGGAGTCCCTCAAGGAACTCCTCCCCCTCCAGAAGCGGGACTTCGTCGAACTCTTCGAGGCGATGGACGGCCTCCCGGTCACCATCCGGCTCCTCGACCCGCCGCTGCACGAGTTCCTCCCCGACATCACGGAACTCTCCGTCCGCGTCGCGCTCGCCGAGTCCCGGCAGGAGCCCCACGAGAACGAACTCCGCCTCCTGCAGGCCGTCCACCGCCTGCACGAGCAGAACCCGATGCTGGGCCTGCGCGGCGTCCGTCTGGGCCTGGTCATCCCCGGCCTGTTCACCATGCAGGTCCGGGCCATCGCGGAAGCGGCGGCCGAGCGCAAGGCCGCCAAGGGCGACCCGCGCGCCGAGATCATGATCCCGCTGGTCGGCACGGTCCAGGAGCTGGAGATCGTCCGTGAGGAGGCCGACAAGGTCGTCGCCGAGGTCGAGGCGGCCTCCGGCGCGCACCTCAAGCTCGCCATCGGCACGATGATCGAGCTGCCCCGCGCCGCGCTGACCGCCGGGCAGATCGCGGAGTGCGCGGAGTTCTTCTCCTTCGGCACCAACGACCTGACCCAGACGGTGTGGGGCTTCAGCCGCGACGACGTCGAGGCGTCCTTCTTCACGGCCTACCTGGAGAAGGGCATCTTCGGCGTCTCCCCCTTCGAGACGATCGACAAGGACGGCGTCGGCTCCCTGGTCGCCGCCGCCGCGAAGGCCGGCCGCGCCACCCGCCCCGACCTGAAGCTCGGCGTCTGCGGCGAGCACGGCGGCGACCCGGAGTCCGTCCACTTCTTCCACGAGGTGGGCCTGGACTACGTCTCCTGCTCCCCGTTCCGCATCCCGGTCGCCCGCCTGGAGGCGGGCCGCGCGGCGGTCCGGTCCACCGGCAGCGACCACCGCTGAACCTCCGGACCGCCACCGGTCACCCGACCACCCTCACCGGCCGACGGCGACTCCGGTTCACGAAGAGAGGGCGGCACCCGTGCGGGGGCGCCGCCCTCTCGGGCGTTCCCGGCGCGGAACGGCTCCGCGTGCGCCGTGCGCGCACGGGTGAGCCGTCCCCCACAGGGATGGCCCCCCACCGCCCCCCGGGTGCCGGGGGCGGGTGGGGGAAGGCTTCGCGGGTCCGATCAATTCCTGCCGGAGGGAACCGTTTTGAGTACTCCCGCGTCGTCCTCGTTCCGCGTCACCAGTGCTCCCGATGTCGTGTACGGGGTCTGGGGTGACAAGCGGTTCGAGACCGCGTCGGCCGACTGGGTGCAGGTGCCCGGTGCCGAGGTCGAGCTGAAGTTCGGTGAGGGGCATCCTTCGTCGGGGGCGCGGTTCGTGGCCACGTTCAGTGCCGAGGCCCTGTGCGAGGACAACAACAGGGACGGGCAGGGCGTCCTGCACGCCACCGTGTTCTTCGGTGACGAGCAGGGTGCGCCGGTGAGTGAGAACCACCGGTTCGCGACCGCCCGCGGCAACCCGGAGTGGTCGAGTCACACGCTGATCCGGACGGCGCGGTTCGAGCCGCGACCCGGCAGCCGTGACGTCAGCGCGCGGGTGAAGCTGAAGGTGAGCGGGGCCGGTGGCGGCGTGCAGAACTGGTTCCTGAAGGTCGAGCGGTTCAGCCTGTAGGGCCGCCGGCCCGCTATTCGCAGCCGGTCCCGTCCCCGTCCCGGTCCAGGTGACGGCCGTAGCCGGGGTCGCCCGCGTGGACGGGGGCGGCTCCGGCGGCGCGGGCGGCGTCGCAGTTCCGGTAGTAGACGGAGCCGCCCCCGGAATCGGAGCCGGAGCCGGAGAAGGTGTCGTCCTCGGCGGCTTCCTCCGTGACCGTTTCCTCGACCGTCTCGGTCACGGTGACCTTGACCGTCTCCTTCGCGGTCACCGTCTCGGCCGGTTCGGGTTCCGGCGTCTCGGTCGCCGTCTCGGTCACGGTGACCGTCGGGCGGGCGGTGGCGGCCACCGCCTTCGCGCCGGCCTCCGTGCCGTCCGTACCGCCGTCGCCGCCGGCGCCGATGCCGGCGCCGAGGAGCAGCGCGAACGCCAGCGCGGGCAGGACGTACCGCTTCCGGGCCCACTTGGGGGCGGGACCGGAGGCGGCGCCGGGCGGGACCGGGTGCGGGCCGTACGGGCCGTACGGGGGCTGCGGAGGCGGCGGGTACGGCTGGTTGTACGGGGCACGCGGGGTGCGCGGGTCGTACGGACTGCTCATGAGGTCCCCCTGCGACTGCGGTGGTGCGTGAGGGGACGACCGTACGGCGGGCCGCCGGATCGTGGAGGCCCGGTGACGCTTTTGTGATGCGTCCGTGCCACTGGTGGTCAGGTGCGGAACGGTCCCCGCACCTCGTAGGTGATCCCGCCGGACGAACTGCCGCTCGTGCCGCGCTGGCTGGAGAAGTAGAGCCGGGTGCCGTCGGGGGAGAAGGCCGGGCCGGTGATCTCCGAGCCGGACTGGCCGTCGATCCGCAGGAACGGCGCGATCACGTCGTCCGGCGTGATGACGCAGATCTCCATGTTCCCGCCGTCCTCCGCCACGAACAGGTCGCCGGAACCCGTACCGGTGACGTTGTCGACACCGGTGAGCGGGGCCGTGCCGCCGGTCACCAGGGAGTCGTCGTAGGCGAGTTCGAGGGTCTGCGCGGCGGCGTCGTACTGCCAGACCCGGTTGTCGCCCTTGGTGGTGAACCAGCAGACGCCGTCGGCGTAGTAGCAGCCCTCGCCGCCGTTGAAGCGCTTGGCGCCGGACACCTGGTCGCGGGTGGCGGTGGCGCCGGTCGGGTCGGGGACCCTGGCCCAGGTGACCGGGCCGCTGGTGGCGGCCCCCGCGACCAGCACCTCCAGGGTGCCGGCGGACAGGTCGCCCCAGGCCGTCGGGCGGAAGCGGTAGAAGCAGCCGTCGGTGACGTCCTCCGTTAGGTAGACGACCCGGCGGACCGGGTCGGCCGCCGCCGCCTCGTGCTTGAAGCGGCCCATGGCGTCCCGGCGGACGGCCGCCTGCACCCCCCAGGGGTCGGTCTCGTAGACGTAGCCGCGGTCCACCTCCTCGCAGGACAGCCACGTGTTCCACGGGGTCCTGCCGCCCGCGCAGTTGGTGCGGGTGCCGGACAGGACGCGGTACGCGGCGGTGACCGCGCCGGTCGCGGAGAACCGCACCGCGCTCGCGCCGCCGCCCGGGTTGACCTCCGAGTTGGAGACGTAGATCCAGCCCGTGCCGTCGGCGTAGCAGGCGCCGCCGTCCGGTGCGTCGTGCCAGGTGTACGAGGTGCCGGGGACCGTCTGCCGGGACCGGGCGACGACCCGGCTGGTGAAGCCGGCCGGAAGCCGGATGCCGTTGGCGTCCGCCGCGCCCAGCGCCCCGTAGGGTCCGCTGCCGGGCTGGGCGGGCGCGGCGTACGCGGCGCCGCGCCACAGGGTGCCGCCCAGGGCGGCGGAGGTGCCGCCGAGGGCGACCGCGCGCAGGAGGGTACGACGTTCCACGTTCACTCCAGGGGTGCCGTGGCCGCCCCGCCGCCGGGTGACGGCGGGGTCGTACGGTCAGGGACCCTAGGGGGACAGGATGGACAAGCCATGGCCATGCCATGACCGCCCGTCGAATCCGCGGTGCCCGCATCGACCGCGTCCGAGGAGCGAAGTCCACCCATAAGAGCGGTTTATCGCTTGATGAGGTGTTCGCCGCCGGTGGCGGGTATCGGCCCGGCAGGCCCGCGCTCCGGATGCGCCGGGCCTCGCGCTGAAGGGGGGAATCACCGCGATGACTGCCGCGGAGATCGAATCGGCAAGGACGTGCCCGTTCCGGCACGACGACGCCCTGGAACCCGACCCGTACCTGACCCGGATGCGGACCGAGGCACCCGTGGCCCGCGTCCGCATGCCCTACGGGACGGGCACCTGCTGGCTGGTGACCCGCTACGCGGACGTGCGGACCGTCACCTCGGACCGGCGGTTCAGCCGGGCCGCGCTGGCCGGCCGGGACTTCCCGAGGATCACCCCCGAGCCCATCGCCCAGTCCGAGGCGATCAACCTGATGGACCCGCCCGCGCTCAACCGGGTGCGCCGCCTGGTCGTCAAGGCGTTCACCACGCCCCGGGTGGAGGCGCTGCGCCCGTGGACCCAGCGGACCACGGACGCGCTGCTGGACACCATGGCCGAGCACGGCTCGCCGGCCGACCTCGTCGCCCACCTCGCCGACCGGCTGCCGCTCATGACCATCAGCCAGCTCATGGACATCCCCGAGGCGGACCGGCCGCGGCTGCGCCGCTGGGCGATGGCGATGATGTCGATGAGCGCCGCCGACCGGGCCTCGGCCGTCGAGGCGAAGGCCGCGCTGCGCGCCTACTTCACCGAGCTGACCGCCGCCCGGCGCCTCGCCCCGGGCGACGACCTGATCAGCTCGATGGCCACCGCCCGCATCGGCGAGGAGACGCTGGACCAGGACGAACTGGCCGTCCTGGCCATGCTCCTGCTGGTCACCGGCCACGACACCACCACCTACGACATCTGCAACAGCGTCTACACCCTCCTCACCCACCCCGACCACCTCGCCCAGCTCCGCGCCCGCCCCGGACTCCTCCACCAGGCCCTGGAGGAACTGCTCCGCTTCATCCCGTTCCGCCAGGGCGTCGGCATCCCCAGGGTGGCCCTGGAGGACGTGGAGCTGGGCGGCCGGCTCATCCGCGCGGGCGACACCGTGCACGTGTCGTACCTGACCGCCAACCGCGACGGCCTGGTGTACGAGCGGCCCGACGAGCTGGACTTCGAACGGGAGGCACCGGCCCCGCACATGGCCTTCGGCTACGGCAGCCACCACTGCCTCGGCTCCCACCTGGCCCGCATGGTCCTCCAGGTCTCCGTCGGCACGCTCCTCACCCGGTTCCCCGGGCTGCGGCTGGCCGTGCCCCCGGAGGAGGTGCGGTGGAACACCGTGTCGATCTGGCGCTATCCGCTCGCCCTCCCGGTGACCTGGTAGGGCCCGGACATGGCCACGTTGTGCAGGCCGGCCATCGCCGTGCCCGAGCACGTCATCACCCGCGAGCAGACCCTCGACCTGGCCAGGGAGCTGCACGCCGGCCACCCGCAGCTCAAGCTGGCCCTGCGCCTGATCGCCAACACCGGGGTGCGCACCCGGCACCTGGTGCAGCCCATCGAGGAGACCCTGCGCCACCCCGGCTTCACCGCGCGCAACGCCCGGTACGAGAGGGAGGCCAAGGCGCGGGTCCCCGAGGCCGCGCTCCGCGCGCTGGCCCACGCCGAACTCACGCCCCGCGACATCGACATGATCGTCTACGTGTCGTGCACGGGCTTCATGATGCCGTCGATGACCGCCTGGCTCATCAACACGATGGGCTTCCGGCCCGAGACCCGGCAACTGCCGATCGCCCAGCTCGGCTGCGCCGCCGGGGGCGCGGCCATCAACCGCGCCCACGACTTCTGCACCGCCTATCCCGGGGCGAACGTGCTGATCCTGTGCTGCGAGTTCTGCTCGCTGTGCTACCAGCCGGCCGACCTGGCCGTGGGCAACCTGCTGTCCAACGGCCTGTTCGGCGACGCGATCGCCGCCGCGGTCGTCCGTGGCCGGGGCGGCACGGGCGTACGGCTGGACCACAACGGCTCCCACCTGGTGCCCGGCACCGAGCGGTGGATCGCCTACGACGTCCGCGACACCGGCTTCCACTTCATGCTCGACAAACGGGTGCCCGGCACCATGGCCGACCTCGCGCCCGCCCTGCGTGCCCTGGCCGAGCTGCGGGACTGGGACATCACCCGGCTCGGCTTCTACATCGTCCACGCGGGCGGCCCCAGAATCCTGGACGACCTGTCCACCCACCTCGACCTGCCGCCGGCGATGTTCCGCTACAGCCGGGCCACCCTCACCGAGCGCGGCAACATCGCCAGCGCGGTCGTCTTCGACGCCCTGGAACGCCTCTTCGCCGACGGCGGCGCCGGTCCCGCGGACCGGGGCGTGATCGCGGGCTTCGGCCCGGGCATCACCGCCGAGATCGCCCTGGGCACCTGGTGCGGCGCCGAAGCGCCGGTCAGCGCGGCACCGCCACCGCGGTGAACGTCGTCTCCGGTGGCCGCGGGCTGGTGGAGCGGCCGCCGGCCGGCCGCCCCGGGTCCCGTCGGCGGTCCCCGCGTGCGACGGGAACGGCGGGACGGGACCCGGTGGGCCCCGGGACGTCTCGACAGCGCAGGCGGACCCGGGAGCCGGCCGGCGGCGAAGGGGCGCTACCCGGCCACGTCGGCGGTCGCCCGCACCTCGTACGCCGTCACCCGGACCGACTCGTCGTCCAGGCACTGCCCGGTGGCGAGGTCGAAGCGCTGCTTGAGGAGGGGGGAGGCGACGAAGGGGCGGCCCTGGTGGGTGCCGGTCAGACCGCGGGAGAGGACCGCCGCGCCCGTGAACGGGTCGCGGTTGTCGATCGCGTACAGCTCGCCCCGGCGGTCGCGGAACAGGGCGGCCTGGGCGCCGTCGGGCAGGAGCACGGCCACGCCGCGGCCCGGGAAGAGGGTGCCGAGGTCACAGGCCGTGAACCAGCCGTCGGTCAGGCGGAGCCGGACCCGCAGGTCGGTCGTCTCGGGAGCCAGGGTCATCGCTGGGCGCTTCCTTCCAGGGTTTCCAGGGTTTCCAGAGGGCGGTGGCCGATGGAGAGCAGCGGCAGGTCGGGCTTGATCTGGTCCCGCTCGGGGACGAAGGAGACCAGCGGGTCCGGGGTGTCCGGGGCGTTGACGAAGGACACGAACCGGGCCAGCTTCTCGGGGTCGTCGATGGTCTCGGCCCACTCGTCGCGGTAGCCGGCCACGTGCGCGGACATCAGCGCCTCCAGCTCGTCGCAGATGCCGAGCGAGTCGTGCACCACCACGTCCCGTACGTGGTCCAGGCCGCCGGGGACGCGCTCCAGCCAGGTGGAGGTGCGCTCCAGCCGGTCGGCGGTGCGGATGTAGAACATCAGGAACCGGTCGATCAGCCGGACCAGTTCGGCGTCGGAGAGGTCCTGCGCGAGGAGGTCGGCGTGGCGCGGGGTGGCACCGCCGTTGCCGCCGACGTACAGGTTCCAGCCGGCCGCGGTGGCGATGACGCCGAAGTCCTTGGACTGCGCCTCGGCGCACTCGCGGGCGCAGCCCGAGACGGCCGACTTCAGCTTGTGCGGGCTGCGCAGGCCCCGGTAGCGCAGCTCCAGGTCGATGGCCATGCGCACCGAGTCCTGGACGCCGTAGCGGCACCAGGTCTGCCCGACGCAGGACTTCACCGTCCGCAGGGACTTGCCGTACGCGTGCCCCGACTCGAAACCGGCGTCGACCAGCCGCGCCCAGATCGACGGCAGCTGCTCCACCCGCGCGCCGAACATGTCGATGCGCTGACCGCCGGTGATCTTCGTGTAGAGCCGGAAGTCGCGGGCGATCTCGCCGATGACGATGAGCTTCTCCGGGGCGATCTCGCCACCGGGGATGCGCGGCACGACGGAGTACGAGCCGTTCTTCTGGAGGTTGGCCAGGAAGTGGTCGTTGGTGTCCTGGAGGGCGGCCTGCTCGCCGTCGAGGACATAGCCGCTGGCGCCGATCGTCGGGGCGAGGGAGGCGATGATCGAGCCGACGGTCGGCTTGCAGACCTCGCAGCCGTCGCCGCCCCGGGCCTCCTCGCGGCCGTACCGGTCCAGCAGGTCCTGGTACGAGGTGATCCGCAGGGCGAGGACGATCTCGTACAGCTCCTCGCGGGTCTGCCCGAAGCAACCGCACAGGCCCTTGTCGACCTCGACACCGCTCGCCTCCAGCTCGGCGGTGACGAGCTGGCCGATCACCTTCACGCAGGAGCCGCAGCCGGTGCCGGCCTTGGTGCACTTCTTCACCTCGGGCACGGTGACGCACCGGTGGTCGGTGACCGCGCCGCGGATCGTGCCCTTGGACACGTTGTGGCAGGAGCAGATGACCGCGTCGTCGGGGAGGGCGGACGGGCCGAGCTGGACGGGCGCCCCGGCCCCGGCGGGCAGCACCAGCGACTCCGGCGGCACCGGCGGCACCGAGCCGGTGAACGCCTTCAGCGTGCCGTACGCCTCCGCGTCCCCGACCAGGATGCCGCCGAGCAGCGTGCCGTCGCGGCCGATGACCAGCTTCTTGTACAGGCCGGCGCGGGAGTCGGAGTAGACGACGTCCAGGCAGTCCTCGGCGGTGCCGTGCGCGTCGCCGAAGGACGCCACGTCCACGCCGAGCAGCTTCAGCTTGGTGGACAGGTCGGCGCCGGTGAACGCCGCCGCGTCGCGGGCGAGGGTGGCGGCGACGGTCACGGCCTGCTCGTAGCCCGGCGCGACCAGGCCGTACACCCGGCCGTCCGCCGCGAGGGCGCACTCCCCGATGGCGAAGACGTGCGGGTCGGTGACGGTCCGGCACTGCTCGTCCACCGCGATGCCGCCGCGTTCGCCGACCGCCAGTCCGCAGTCCCGGGCGAGCTGGTCGCGGGGGCGGACACCGGCGCTGAACACCACCAGGTCGGTGGCGAGTTCGGAGCCGTCGGACAGCTTCATGCCGGTGACGGACCCGTCGGGGCCCACGACGATCTCCTGGGTGCCGACGCCCGTGTGCACGGACAGACCCATGTCCTCGATGGTCCGCAGCAGGGCCGCGCCGCCGCCCTCGTCCACCTGGACGGGCATCAGCCGGGGCGCGAACTCCACGATGTGCGAGGTGAGCCCGAGCCCCTTCAGCGCGCCCGCCGCCTCCAGGCCGAGCAGTCCGCCGCCGACCACCGCGCCCGTCGTCGCCGTCTTGGCGTACTCCTCGATGGCGAGCAGGTCCTCGATCGTGCGGTACACGAAACAGCCGGCCGCGTCCTTGCCGGGGACCGGCGGCACGAACGGGTACGAGCCGGTCGCGAGGACCAGGACGTCGTAGTCGAAGACCCGCCCCGACCGCGCGGTGACCTTCCGGGCGTCCCGGTCGACCGTCTCGGCGGCGTCACCGACGTACAGCTCGATGCCGTGCTCCTCGATGAACGCGAGGTCGGTCATCGACAGGTCGTCCGGGGTCTTCCCCGAGAAGTACGAGGTGAGCTGGACCCGGTCGTAGGCGGGGCGCGGCTCCTCGCACAGCACGACCACGCGGTGCGTGGCGGTCAGGCCGCGCTCGGCCAGCGCTTCGAGGAAGCGCTGGCCGACCATGCCGTGGCCGATGAGCACGATGGTCGTCTGGTCCGTGGACATCAGGAGCCTCCGTCGTTGGTGAGCAGGTGGAGCAGGGGGCCGTCGTCGGGGAGCGGCTCTGCTCCCTCCCAGGCGCGGGCGAGCGCGCCGACGGTGCCGAGTTCGCCGACGAGGACCCCGCCGACCAGGCGGTCGTCGCGGACGACGACCTTGCGGTACGTGCCCCGGGTGGCGTCGGCGAGCCGCACCACGTCGTCGCCGGGACGGGGGTCGGTCTCACCGAACGCGGCGAGGTCGAAGGGGCTGTCCGGCCCGGTCAGGGTGAGCCGGGTCAGCGAGCGGGTGCCGGTGTAGCGGGCGGCCGGGTCGCCGGCCAGCGACCGGGCGAGGGCCTCGGCCTGCTCCAGCGCGGGCGCGGCCAGCCCGTACAGCGTGCCGTCGTGCTGCGCGCAGTCCCCGACGGCGCGGATGCGCGGGTCGGAGGTGCGCAGCTCGTCGTCGACGACGACGCCCTTGCGCACCTCCAGTCCCGCGTCCGCCGCGAGCCCCGTGCGCGGCCGCACCCCGCAGGCCAGCACCACCAGGTCGGCGTCGAGCGCGTACCCGTCGGCCAGTTCCACCGACCGCACCGCCCCGCCGACCGTGCGCACGTCGCGCACCCGGCACTCGGTGTGCACCTCGACGCCCAGGTCGGTCAGGTGCCGCCGGACCAGCGCGGACGCGGCGGCGTCGAGCTGACGCTCCATCAGGCGCTCGGACTGCTGGGCGAGGACGACCTGCGCGCCGCGCAGGGCCAGCGCGCGGGCGGCGGAGACCCCGAGGAGCCCGCCGCCGATGACGACCGCCCGCGCGCCCGGCCGGACCGCCCCGGACAGCGCCAGGCAGTCGTCCAGGGTGCGGAAGGCGTGCACGCCCCGGGGCAGTTCGCGGTCGGCGGTGAACAGGCCGCGCAGCGGCGGCAGCACGGCGTTGGACCCGGTGGCCAGGACCAGCGTGTCGTATGCGATCACCGTGCCGTCGGCGCGGGTGACGGTCCGGGCGGCGCGGTCGATGCCGGTGACCCGGCCGCGCACCAGGCCGGCGGGCTCGGGCAGGGCGATCACCTCGGCGCCGTAGCGGCCGGCGAGGACCTCGGCGAGCAGGACCCGGTTGTACGGGCGGTGCTCCTCCTCGCCGATCAGCACGGCGGGCGTGCCCAGCTCACCGAGGCGCCGGGTGAGGGTGACACCCGCGAGCCCGGCGCCGATCACCACCACACGCGTATTCGAGGTCATGCCACCGAGCGTGCGGTGCCGGTGTTACCCGGTGGCATCACGTCTGTTTCCCGCGCGGAACGCTGCCCTCAGCGGCGGCGGGGCGGAGCTGTGAGGGGCCGGGCCGTGAGGGGCCGGGGCTGTGGGAGGCCGAGCTGTGAGGGGCCGGGATATCGTCATGATCATGCCCGACATATCACTGCTGACGATCGCCCTGCTCTGTCTCGCGGCCCTCGCGGCCGGCTGGATCGACGCCGTGGTCGGCGGCGGCGGGCTTCTGCTGCTGCCCGTCCTCCTGCTCGGCCTGCCCGCCGGCACCCCGGCCGCGCACGCGCTCGGCACCAACAAGGCGGTCGCCGTCGTCGGCACCACGGGCGCGGCGGTGACCTACGCCCGCAAGGCGCCGGTCGACGTCCGCACCGCCGTGCGCATCGGCCTGGCGGCGCTCGCCGGCTCGTCGGGAGGGGCCTTCTTCGCGGCCGGGATGAGCACCGAGGTCCTCAAGCCGGTCATCATGGTCGTCCTGCTCGCGGTGGCCGCCTTCGTCATCCTCCGCCCGGCCTTCGGCACCGCCCCGGCCGCCGGCCCGGCCACCCGCCGCCAGATCCTCGCCGCGATCGGCCTCGCGGGCCTCGGCATCGGCTTCTACGACGGTCTGATCGGCCCCGGCACCGGCACCTTCCTCGTCCTCGCCCTCACCGCGGTGCTCCACCTCGACCTGGTGACCGCCTCCGCCACCGCCAAGATCGTCAACTGCTGCACCAACGCGGGCGCGCTCGCCACCTTCGCCTGGCAGGGCGCGGTGCTGTGGCAGCTCGCCGCGCTGATGGCCGTCTTCAACCTCGCCGGCGGCATGCTCGGCGCCCGCACCGCCCTGAAACAGGGCAGCGGCTTCGTCCGGATCGTCCTGCTGACGGTGGTCTTCGCGCTGGTGGCGAACCTGGCGTACGAGCAGTGGCTGGCGTGAGAGGGGAAGCCGGGCCGGCCCGCCGCGGGGGCGGCCCGCCGTCCGGCGGGGTTCAGCCGCGGCTGCCGGTCAGGTGGGCGAAGACGACCACGTTCCCGCGGTAGCCGGTGCTCCGCGACCAGCCGCCGCCACAGGTGATCACCCGCAGTTCGGGCCGCCCGGCCGCGCCGTACACCTCCCCGTCGGGGAAGTCCGCCGCGTCGTACACCTCCACCCGGTCCACGGTGAACACCGCGACCGAGCCGTCCCGCCGGTCCACCTCGATCCGGCCGCCCCGCTTCAGCGCGCCGAGCCGGTAGAACACGGCCGGTCCCTCGGCGTTGTCGACGTGCCCGGCGAGGATCGCGGTGCCCGTCTCGCCGGGGGTGGTGCCGGCTTCGTACCAGCCGGCCAGGTTGTCGTCCCCGGCGGGCGGCACGTCCAGGCTGCCGGAGCCGGTCAGCCCGAGGCCGGTCAGCGGGGCGTTGACGCCGATCGCCGGGATGCGGACGCGGTCGGGCGGGGAGGGCGGCAGCGCAGGGGCGGCGGGGGCCTGCCGGCCGTGCCCGGCGCGGGCCTCGGCGGCGGCGGGCTGCGGCGGGCGGCCGGCGCCGGCGCCGCCCCACAGCAGCCAGGCGCCCGAGCAGAGGGCGAGGGCGGTGACGCCCGCTATGACGGTGTTGCCGACCCTGCGCATGACGACCCTTCTCCCTTCGGCCCGTGCCCCCTCCGGGCCGCGAGGGGCATCGGACCCGGAGGGGGTGGGGAAGTGCGGTACCGGCGAACGGGCGGCGGAGGGCGCCCGTCAGATCCCGTCGCCTCTCGCCCGGCGATGCAGGAGCCAGGTACCGCCCGCGGCGGCGACGGCCAGGGCCGCCACACCGGCCGCGGTCTGCACGGGGTCGGGGCCCAGGGCGCCGCCGACCCCCGTCTTCACACTGCCGCGCGGATACATCCGGGACGCGGTCGACGACAGGGTCACCTCCAGGTCCCCCGTCACCCGCTTCCCGCTGCCCGCGCAGGTCGCCACGATCTCGTACGTCCCCGGCTGGGCACCCGGCGGCACCCGGAACCCGCCGGTCGCCGTGCCCGTGCCGGACTCCGGCCCCAGTGTGAACGCCCCGGCGCCCACCGCGCCGGCGTCCCCGGCCGCCGTCCCCTCCGGGCCGCACGCCTCGGTGTCCACGGCCGCCCGGTCGCCCGGCACGACGGAGGCGGGCCGCACCAGCAGCCCGCCGGACGGGTCGCCGGGCTCCCCGGCGTACGCGGGTGCCGCGACGACGAGACCGGCGGTGGCCGCGGCGAGCGCGGTGCCGGTCAGCAGGCGGGCGGTACGGCGCATCGGTGCTCCTTCGAGCTGTTCGGTGATCCCTGCCCCTCCGAGGAAAGGGGCAGCCCGCGCGCCCCGCTTCCTGACGCGACGTCAGGATTACGGAGAACGGGTGCCGGGGGAGCCCGTTCCGGCAGGTCACGGCCGTACGACGGTGAGGGGCGGGGCTGGGGGTGAACGGGTGACCGGCCGCCGCCGGGTGCCCGTCACCCGCGAGGCCCGTCCGGTGTCCGTACGGCGGTCAGGGCGCCGTGGCCGTCCTCCGCAGCCGTTCGTTGCGTCGCGCCAGCGCCTCGGCGGTGGCGGGGAAGAGCGCCGAACCGCCCGCGTCGACCCGTGCCTGGGTCCGTTCGACGAGCCCGCGCAGACCGCCTTCGTAGGCGGCGAAGGCCGCGCGGTGGCCGGTCCGGGCGGCCAGCGAGGCGGCGAGCGCCTGCGCGCCGATCAGGGCGAGGCTGGTCCCCTGCCCGGTCAGGAACGACGGGGCGTGGGCGGCGTCGCCGAGGAGCGCGACCCGGCCCCGTGACCAGCCCGGCATGCGGATCTGGCTCACGGTGTCGAAGAACGGGTCGTCCGCGCGGCGCAGCGCGTCGACCATGGCGGGGATCTCCCAGCCGGCGCCGGCGAAGGCGGCGGTGACGAGGTCGCGGCCTGCCGCTGGGTCGCGCAGGGCCTCGGCGGGCGGTTCGGGGTGGGCGAAGGCGAGCAGCGCGTGCAGTGCGGCGCTGTCCCCGGCCGCGTAGAGCGCCGCGGCCCGCCCGGGGGTGTTCCAGACCAGCACCTCGTGGGAGAGCGCGAGGGTGTTGGGCAGGGCGAACAGGGCGAAGCAGTACCCCAGGTGGCGGCGGAAGGGCGGTTCGGGGCCGAAGACGAGTTCCCGGGTGCCCGAGTGCATGCCGTCGGCGCCCAGGACCAGGTCGAAGCCGCGCCGGACGCCGCTGCGGAAGGTGACGTCGACGCCGTGCGCGTGGTCCGTGAGCGTCTCCGCGCAGTCGCCGAACACGAACTCCACGTCGTCCCGGACGGCTTCGTACAGCGCCCGGACCAGTTCCCCGCGCGGCACCTCGACGTCCTCGTCCGTGCCGCCGCCGACCGCCCGGGGGGCGACCGCGGCCACCGCGGTGCCGTCGGCGTCGAGGAAGGTCAGCCGGCGCGACGCGAGGTGCGCGTCCCGCAGCCGCGGCAGGATGCCCATCCGGCGCACCACCTCGACCGCGTCGCCCCGCACGTCGATCGGGTAGCCGCCGCCCCGCAGGCCGGCGGCCTTCTCCACCACCGTCACCTCGAAGCCGTACCGGCGCAGCCAGAACGCCACGGCGGGACCGGCGATGCTCGCGCCGGAGACGAGGACCGTGCGCCTCGCCGCGCCGCCCGTGCTCCGGTTCGTACGGATGCTCATGCGTCGACTCCCGGGGTGGTGCGCGCGGTCGGGGCGGGGCGCGGCGGCGGCGGGCCGCCGCCGGGGCGGGTGGCGCGTGCGAGCCGGACGGCCAGGGCCGAGGCGAGCGCGAACGCGGCACAGGCGAGGGCGACGCAGCCGAACACGCCGGCCGCCGAGTTCACCGGGTCGCCGGCCGGGCCCACGGCGGTCGACTTCAGGACGGCCGCGCCGGTGAAGTCCAGCACCACCGACCCGGTCGAGACCATCACCATGACCAGGCTGGACACGATGCCCTGCCGTTCCGCGGCGGCGAGGCTGCCCGCCATGTTGAAGCCGGAGGTCCCGAGCGCCCCGACCGTGACGCCCAGCAGGAATCCGCAGCAGAGCGCGACGGGCAGCCGGGAGACCCCGAGGAACATCCCGGCGGTCACCACCGTGCCGAGCAGGACCGCCCCCGCGAGGGTCCGGGCGGGCCCGACGCGGACGGCGAGCCAGCCGGCGGCCGGGCCGCCGAGCGTGACGCCGAGTCCGGGCCCGGCGAGCAGCAGCGCCACTGACCCCTGGCCGGCCAGCCCGTACCCGAGGTGCTGGTCCGGCGAGACGTCGCTGACGAGCGGGATCAGCTGGAGCGTGCTCTGGTACGCGCCGGTGGCGAGGAAGACGACGAGGAGCATGAGCAGGAGCGGCCCGCGCAGGTCCCTGACGTCGATCAGGGGATCGGGTTTCCGCCTCGACACCAGGAACCACCGGACCGACGCGGCGGCACCGCCGGCGAGCAGGGCCAGCGGGCCGGGGGCGAGCCAGCCGAGGTCCGGGCCCAGGCTGACGTAGCCGAGGGTCCCGCCGAGGCCGCCGCCGAGCAGGAGGGCGCCGCCGAAGTCGACCGAGCCGGGGGTCCTGACCGAGGACTCGGGCAGGAGGAAGCGCACGCAGAGCGCCATCAGGGCCGCGACGGAGGCCGACAGCACGAACAGGACCTGGAAGCCGAACTCCGTGGCCAGCTTCTCGATCAGGAACCGGGAGGCGATGTTGAGCACCGCCGAACCGGAGGTCACGATCCCGACGACGACCATGGCGACGCGGGGCGCGCAGGCGTCGCGGACGATCGTGACGGAGAGGAACATGGCGGCCAGCGCCGCCCCTTGCAGCATGCGTCCCGGCACGAACAGCCAGAGCCCCGGGGCCACGGCGCACAGCAGGGCCCCCGCACAGCTCAGCAGCAGCGTCAGGACGAGCACCCGGCGTTTGCCGTGGAGGTCGGCGCTCTTGCCTAACAGGGGCGCCCACATCACCCCGGCCAGCATCGCGGTGGCGTTGAGCCACGCCGTCTGGTCGGTGCCGAAGTGGTCGAGCATCTCCGGCAGGACGACCAGCGGCGCGGCGATGGCCGAGTCGACGACGAAGTTCACCAGGGCCAGCACGGCTACCAGGCCGACGAGCCGCCCCCCGCTCACACGGGTTCCTTGGTTCCCGCTCACACGGACTCCTTAAGATACGTATTGGTTTCTTATTCGGGACAGTAGAGTACGCCGACAAGAAACGTCAAAGGTTCTTGGGAGAGTTGTGGGCAGACGGCGCGGCGAAACGCTGGAGGCGGCGATCCTCGACGCGGCCTGGGACGAGCTGAGCGAGCGGGGGTACGCGAACCTCACCGTGGAGTCCGTCGCCCGCCGGGCCGGCACCAGCAAGCCGGTGCTCTACCGGCGCTGGGCGGACAAGCGCGAGCTGGTCGAGGCGGCGGTCGTCCGCCGGCACGCCGCCCAGTCGGTCGCCCCGGCCGACACCGGGTCCCTGCGCGGTGACCTGATCGCCACCCTCATCGAACTGGGGGAGACCCGGGGGCCGTTCCTCACGCAGCTCAGCCTGCTGCTGGCCGGCTACTTCACCGAGACCGAGACCGGCTTCACCGAGCTGCGCGAGCTGTTCCTCGCCGGCCGCCGCTCCGGGGCCGACGTGATCATGCGGCGCGCCGTCGAGCGCGGCGAGATCGACCCGGACCGGCTCACACCGCGGATCGCCGCGCTCCCCTTCGACCTGCTGCGCGCGGAGGCGATGATGACGCTGCGGCCGGTCGGGCGGGAGGCGGTCGAGGAGATCGTCGACACGGTCTTCCTCCCGCTGGTGCGCCCCGGGGGCCGCTGAGGCGCCCGGACCTCAGGAAGCCGCCACCACCGCGTTCCCCGCCTCCACCGCGTCTCCCGCCTCCGCCGCTTCTCCGGCTTCCGCCGCGTTCGCCGTGTCCGCCGCGCTCACCGTCTCCACCCGCACCGCGCACACCTTGAACTCCGGCATCCGCGAGGTCGGGTCGAGCGCCGGGTTGGTCAGGGTGTTCGCGCGGCCCTCGCCCGGCCAGTGGAACGGCATGAACACCGTGTCGGGGCGGATGCCGGTCGTGATGCGGGCCGGGGCGACCGCCCGCCCCCGGCGCGAGACGACCGCCACCGGATCGCCCTCGGCCGCGCCGAGCCGCGCCGCCAGCCGGGGGTGCAGCTCCACGAACGGGCCCGGCGCGGCGGCGTTCAGCTCGTCCACCCGCCGGGTCTGCGCACCGGACTGGTACTGCGCCACGACCCGCCCGGTGGTGAGCAGGACGGGGTACTCGTCGTCGGGTTCCTCGGCGGCCGGCCGGTGCGAGACGGGCACGAACCGGGCCCGCCCGTCCTCCGTGGCGAACCGGTCGAGGAAGAGGCGGGGCGTGCCGGGATGGTCCCCCGTGTCACCGGCGGGGCACGGCCAGAAGACGCCGCCCTCCTCGGCCAGCCGCCCGTAGCTGATCCCGGAGTAGTCCGCGAGGCCGCCCGCGCTCGCCCGGCGCAGTTCCTCGAAGACCTCCTCCGGGTCGGCCGGGAACCCCTTCTCCACGCCGAGCCGGTCGGCCAGTTCGCGCAGCACCTCCAGGTCGCTGCGGACCCCGTCCGGCGGGGTGATCGCCCGGCGCCGCAGCAGCACCCGGCCCTCCAGGCTGGTCGTCGTCCCCGACTCCTCCGCCCACTGCGTCACCGGCAGCACGACGTCGGCGAGTTCGGCCGTCTCCGACAGCACCACGTCGCACACGGCGAGGAACTCCAGCGACCGCAGCCGCTCCTCCACATGGGCCGCGCGGGGCGCCGACACCACCGGGTTGGAGCCCATCAGCAGCAGGGTGCGGATGTCCGTGCCGAGCGCGTCCAGCAGTTCGTAGGCGCTGCGTCCCGGTCCCGGCAGGGAGTCGGGGTCCACGCCCCACACCTCGGCGACGTGCCGCCGCGCCTCGGGGTCGGTCAGCTTGCGGTAGCCGGGCAACTGGTCGGCCTTCTGCCCGTGTTCGCGCCCGCCCTGCCCGTTTCCCTGCCCGGTCAGACAGCCGTACCCGGACAGCGGGCGCCCGGCCCGTCCGGTCGCCAGGCACAGGTTGATCCACGCGCCGACCGTGTCCGTGCCCTTGGACTGCTGCTCGGGGCCGCGCGCGGTCAGCACCATCGCCGCCTCGGGCTCGCAGAACATCCGCACCGCCTCCCGCAGTCGCGGCACCGGCACGCCCGTGATCCGCTCCACGTACTCCGGCCAGTGCGCCATCGCCGCCGCCCGTGCCTCCGTCCAGCCGGAGGTCCGCTCGGCCACGTACTCCTCGTCGACCCGGCCCTCGGCGACGACCAGGTGCAGCAGGCCCAGCGCCAGCGCCAGGTCCGTCCCCGGGCGGGGCGCGAGGTGCAGGTCGGCCTGTTCGGCGGTCCTCGTGCGGCGCGGGTCGATGACGACCAGCGTGCCGCCGTTCTCCTTCAGCTCGGTGAGGAAGCGCAGCGCGGGCGGCATGGTCTCGGCGAGGTTGGAGCCGACCAGGATCACGCAGCCGGTGCGCGGGATGTCCTCCAGCGGGAACGGCAGCCCCCGGTCCAGCCCGAACGCCTTGGTGCCGGCCGCCGCCGCCGACGACATGCAGAACCGCCCGTTGTAGTCGATCTGGGAGGTCCCCAGCACCACCCGGGCGAACTTCCCCAGCGCGTACGCCTTCTCGTTGGTCAGCCCGCCCCCGCCGAACACGCCGAGCGCGTCCGGGCCGTGCTCCGCGCGCACCCGCGTCAGGTGCGCCGCGATCCGGTCCAGCGCCTCGTCCCACGTGGCCGGCACCAGCACGCCGCCCTCCCGCACCAGCGGCGAGGTCAGCCGCACCCGGGACGACAGCACGGCCGGCGCCGTCCGCCCCTTGCCGCACAGCGCACCCCGGTTCACCGGGAAGTCCGCGCGCTCGGACACCTCCACGGTCCCGTCGGCGGCCGGCGTCAGATTCATCCCGCACTGCAGGGCGCAGTACGGGCAGTGCGTGGGCGTCGCGGAGTTCTGCATACCGCCCAGCGTGCGTCGCCCGTGTTACGCGGCCCGGCGGCTCCCTGTTACACGGGCGGCACGGCGGCCTCCCCGCCGCGTCCGGCCCGCCGTGAGGTCAGCGGCCGGCGTCCCGGGGGAGAGGCGCCGCGGGCCGGCGGCCGGCGTCCGCCAGGGCCCGCCGTACTCCCGGCTCCTTCGGCCCGAGGAAGCGCGGGTCCGGTTCGAACGTCACGTCCAGCACCGCCTTGCCCGCCGCGAAGAGCTCCCGCACCGCCCCGTAGTACCAGGTCACGTCGTGCCGGTCGGCCACCCCGACGCCGTACGACGCCACCCCCGCCGCCCGGCACAGCGCCACCGCCCGCCGGATGTGGAAGCCCTGGCTGATCAGGACGGCCCGGTCCACCCCGAAGACCTCCTTCGCGCGCACGCAGGAGTCCCAGGTGTCGAACCCCGCGTAGTCGCTGACGATCCGCGCGTCGGGCACCCCGTGCCGGACCAGGTACGTCCGCATCGCGTCCGGCTCGTCGTAGTCCTCGCGGCTGTTGTCCCCGGTGACCAGGACGACCTCGATCCGGCCCGCCCGGTACAGCGCGGCCGCCGCGTCCAGCCGGTGCGCCAGGTACGGCGACGGCTCGCCGTCCCACAGCCCCGCGCCGAACACCACCGCGACGTCGGTGCGCGGCGCGCCGGCCACCGTGCCCGCCCGGCCGCCCGTCGTCACGTACAGCCAGGTCGGCGGCAGCAGCGCCAGCACGCACCCCGCCGCCACGGCCTGTGTCAGCCGCCGCCACCCGGCCCTGGTGCGCGGCAGCCGGAGCCGCCTCGGTCCCCGCATGTACGTTTCCCCTCCCGGCGGTCCGCCCCCGCTTTTCAGGGACGCCCACCCGGCCCGCGCGGTTCACCCCCGCCGGGAAGCGCAGGTCAGGACGCCTCACACGGGCCGCCCCCGGGCGGTGATCCGCCGGAAAACACCCGTGACGCCCAGGCAACGGGGCGGCAACCTCCGGGCGTCACGATCGCCGCATGACGGTGACGACGGTGACGACAGCGACGCGGACGACCGGCACACGGTGCTTCCCGGGCGGGGACGACGGGCCGCCCGCGCTGGTCGTCGTCGCCCACGGCAGCCGCGACCCGCGCGCCCTGCGCACCGTGCGCGCCCTCCTGGACCGGGTCCGCGCCCGGCGTCCCGGCCTCCCCGTCCACCTCGGCCACATCGAGCTGAACGCCCCCCTGCTCTCCGACACGCTCGCCGCCCTCGGCGACCGGCGGGCCGTCCTCGTCCCGCTCCTCCTCAGCCGTGGCTACCACGTCAAACGGGACATCCCCGAGACGGCCGCCGCCTTCCCGGTCCGCGCCCGGGTGGCCCGCCCGCTCGGCCCGCACCCCCTCCTCGTGGACGCCCTGCACGGCCGCCTCGCCGAGGCCGGCTGGGACCGCCGGCCCGGCGACGCGGTCGTCCTCGCCGCCGCCGGCTCCCGCGACCCGGACTCCGCGACCGACACCGGCCGCACCGCCCGGCTCCTCGCCGCGCGTCTCGGCGTCCCGGTCGTCCCCGCCTACGCCACCACCGCCGCGCCGACCGTCCCGGCCGCGCTCGCCGCGCTGGACTCCGCCGGGCATCGGCGTATCGCCGTCGCCTCCTGCTTCACGGCGCCGGGACGCTTCGCCACGGAGTGCGCGGCGGCGGCGCCCTGGACCACGTCGGCGCCCCTGGGCACCCACCCGGCCATGGCCGAGCTGCTGCTGCGCCGCTACGAGGAGGCCCTGTCCGATACCCCGACGCCCCTCCGGACCAGGGCCCGGCTCCAGCCGGCGTAAAACCCCACCCAGCCCGGTCCCGCCGCGCCCCTTGGGTGTTCGTCGTCCGCGGGCACGTCGTGGCCCTTCGCGCAGTTCCCCGCGCCCCTTCGGGGCGCCGGACACCGCGCAAGCCCAAGGGGCGCGGGGAACTGCGCGACGAGCGACGACGCATCCGTACGCGGCTCTTGATCGGATCGGGCAGGTGCGCCCCCCCGTGGACGCCGGCTCCTCCGGCATGCCTGAGGGGCGCGGGGAACTGCGCGACGAGCGACGACGCATCCGTACGCGGCTCTTGATCGGATCGGGCAGGTGCGCCCCCCGTGGACGCCGGCTCCTCCGGCGTGCCTGAGGGGCGCGGGGAACTGCGCGACAAGCCACGACGCACCCGCGCCCGGCCCCCCACCGCACCCCCGCACCCCCGCACCCCCGCACCCCCGCACCCCGCACCCCCGCACCCCGCACCCCGCACCCCGCACCCCGCACCCCGCACCCCGCAAACCCCCACACCCCGTACTGTCAAAGCCATGGAAGGCACCGCACCCCAGGCCCCTTACCCCCCCACGTCAGTGGAACGGTGGGCGCCGGAACCAGACAAACGCCCCGGCCGCACCGCCTTCCAACGCGACCGCGCCCGCGTCCTGCACTCCGCCGCCCTGCGCCGCCTCGCCGGCAAGACCCAGGTCGTCACCCCCGGCGACCCCACCCCCGCCTGGGACGCCAGCCCCCGCACCCGCCTCACCCACTCCCTGGAATGCGCCCAGGTCGGCCGCGAACTCGGCGCAGCCCTCGGCTGCGACCCCGACCTCGTCGAGGCCGCCTGCCTCTCCCACGACCTCGGCCACCCGCCCTTCGGCCACAACGGCGAATCCGCCCTGAACGAGTTCGCCGAGGACTGCGGCGGCTTCGAGGGCAACGCCCAGTCCCTGCGCCTCCTCACCCGCATCGAACCCAAGCGCTTCACCCCGGAGGGCCCCGTCGGCCTCAACCTCACCCGCGCCACCCTCGACGCCGCCACCAAGTACCCCTGGCCGCGCGGCGCCCACCCCACCGACCCGGCCTCCCCCAAGTTCGGCGTCTACGACGACGACCGGCCCGTCTTCGACTGGGTCCGCGAGGGCGCGCCCCGCTACCGCGCCTGCTTCGAGGCCCAGGTCATGGACTGGGCGGACGACGTGGCGTACTCCGTCCACGACGTCGAGGACGGTCTGCACGCCGGTCACATCGACCCGAACTGCCTGCTCGCCGAGCCCGAACGCCGCGCCGTCTTCGACACGGCCCGCACCCGGTACGCCCCCGGCGCCGACCCCGCGGAACTCGCCGCCGCCCTCGACCGCCTCCTCGCCCAGGAGTGGTGGCCGCACGGCTACGACGGCACCGCCCTCGCCCAGGCCCGCCTCAAGGACGCCACCAGCCAGCTCATCGGCCGGTTCTGCCTGGCCGCCGAGGGCGCCACCCGCTCCCGGTACGGCACCGGCCGCCTCACCCGCTACGCCGCCGAACTCGTCGTCCCCGCCGGGGCCCGCCTGGAGTGCGCCGTCCTCAAGGCCGTCGCCGACCGCTACGTCATACAGCGCGACGAACAGGAACGGCTCCGCGCCGACCAGCGGATCGTCGTGGCGGAACTCGCCGAGGCGCTCACCCGCCGCGCACCGGACGGACTGGACCCCCAGTTCCGCGCCCTGTTCGACAAGGCCCCCGACGACCGCGCCCGCAAACGCGTGATCGTCGACCAGATCGCGTCCCTCACCGACGCCTCCGCCCGCTCCCTGCACGCCCGGCTGACCTGATCGGACCCATCCCCCTTCCCGCGGCCCGCCCGGTGCGGGACGCTCACATGTGGCGGAACGCTGACGAGGAGGCAAACAAGTGGTCGACGCTGATCAGACATTCGTCATCGTCGGAGGGGGCCTGGCCGGTGCCAAGGCGGCCGAGACACTCCGCGCGGAGGGCTTCACCGGCCGGGTGATCCTCATCTGTGACGAACGCGACCACCCCTACGAACGCCCACCCCTGTCCAAGGGCTACCTCTCCGGCAAGGAGGAACGCGACAGCGTCTTCGTGCACGAGCCCGCCTGGTACGCCCGCCACGACATCGAGCTGCACCTCGGCCAGACCGTCGTCGCCGTCGACCGCGCCACCCGCACCGTCCACTACGGCGACGACGGCACCCGCGTCCGCTACGACAAGCTGCTCCTCGCGACCGGCGCCGAACCCCGCCGCCTGGACATCCCCGGCACCGGCCTCGCCGGCGTCCACCACCTGCGCCGCCTCGCCCACGCCGAACGCCTCAAAGGCGTCCTCGCCGCCCTCGGCCGGGACAACGGCCACCTGGTGATCGCCGGGGCCGGCTGGATCGGCCTGGAGGTCGCGGCGGCGGCCCGCGAGTACGGCGCCGAGGTCACCGTCGTGGAGTCCGCGCCGACCCCGCTGCACGGCGTCCTCGGCCCCGAGCTGGGCGCCGTCTTCACCGAGCTGCACCGGGCGCACGGCGTCCGCTTCCGCTTCGGGGTCTCCCTCACCGAGATCGTCGGCCAGGACGGCGTGGTGCTGGCCGCCCGGACCGACGACGGCGAGGAGCACCCCGCGCACGACGTGCTCGCCGCGATCGGCGCCGCGCCGCGCGTCTCCCTCGCCCAGGCCGCCGGACTGGAGATCGCCGCCCCGGCCGACGGCGGGGGAGTCGCCGTCGACGCGCGGCTGCGCACCTCCGACCCGGACATCTTCGCCGCCGGTGACGTGGCCTCGTTCCCCCGCGCCCGCCAGGGGGACCGGCTGCGCGTGGAGCACTGGGCCAACGCCCTGAACGGCGGCCCGGCCGCCGCCCGCGCCATGCTGGGCAAGGAGGTCGCGTACGACCGCGTCCCCTACTTCTTCTCCGACCAGTACGACCTGGGCCTTGAGTACAGCGGATGGGCGCCGCCGGGGACGTACGACGAGGTGGTGATCAGGGGCGACGCGGGCAAGCGGGAGTTCATCGCGTTCTGGCGGAAGGACGGCCGGGTGCTGGCCGGGATGAACGTCAACGTGTGGGACGTCACAGAGCCGGTCCAGCGGCTGATCCGGGCCGGAACCCGGGTGGACGCCGAGGCGCTGTCCGACCCACGGGTCCCGCTGGAAAGCCTCGTCCCCTGAGTGTCCCGGCGCCCCCGTAGAATTCACCCGTGGCTGGACGGATCAACGACGAGGACGTGAAGGCGGTACGGGACGCGGTCCCGATCGACGCCGTGGTGTCCGAGTACCTCCAGCTCCGGAACGCGGGCGGCGGCAACCTCAAGGGACTGTGCCCGTTCCACGACGAGAAGTCGCCCTCCTTCCAGGTCAGCCCCAGCAAGGGCCTGTTCCACTGCTTCGGCTGCCAGGAGGGCGGCGACACCATCACGTTCGTGATGAAGATCGACCACCTCACCTTCTCCGAGGCGGTCGAGCGGCTGGCCGGCCAGGCCGGCATCACGCTGCGCTACGAGGAGGGCGGGTACAACCCCTCCCACCAGCGCGGCGAGCGCATCCGCCTGGTCGAGGCCCACAAACTCGCCGCCGAGTGGTACGCGGAGCAGCTCGCGACCAGCCCCGAGGCCGACACCGGCCGGGTCTTCCTCGCCGACCGCGGCTTCGACCAGGCCGCCGCCCAGCACTTCGGCGTCGGCTACAGCCCGCAGGGCTGGGACCACCTCACCCGCTTCCTGCGCGGCAAGGGCTTCACCGACAAGGAACTGCTCCTGTCCGGGCTCGCCCAGGAGGGCCGCCGCGGCCCCATCGACCGCTTCCGCGGCCGGCTGATGTGGCCGATCCGCGACATCGGCGGCGAGGTCGTCGGCTTCGGCGCCCGCAAGCTCTACGAGGCGGACAACGGCCCGAAGTACCTCAACACCCCCGAGACCCCCATCTACCGCAAGTCCCAGGTCCTCTACGGCATCGACCTCGCCAAGAAGGACATCGCCAAGGCGTCCCGCGCGGTCGTCGTCGAGGGCTACACCGACGTCATGGCCTGCCACCTCGCCGGCGTGACCACGGCCATCGCCACCTGCGGCACCGCCTTCGGCACCGACCACATCAAGATCCTGCGCCGGCTGCTGATGGACAACGGCTCGGCCCGCGTGATCTTCACCTTCGACGGCGACGCGGCCGGCCAGAAGGCGGCCCTGCGCGCCTTCGAGGACGACCAGAAGTTCGCCGCCGAGACGTACATCGCCATCGCCCCCGACGGCATGGACCCCTGCGACCTGCGCCTGGCCAAGGGCGACGAGGCGGTCGCCGACCTGACCCGGCCCCGCACCCCGCTGTTCGAGTTCGCCCTGCGCCAGATCGTCTCCCGGTACGACCTGGACACCCCGGCGGGCCGCGCCGCCGCCCTGGACGAGGCCGCGCCCGTCGTCGCCCGCATCAAGAACAGCGGCGCCCAGCACGAGGTCGCCGTCCAGCTCGCCGGCATGCTCGGCATCCTCGACACCCAGTTCGTCGTCAAGCGCGTCGCCCAGCTCGCCCGCTGGGCCCGCGAGCGCGGCGGCGGCGGCGACCGGGGGCCCGCCCCCGGCGGCCCCCGGCAGCAGTACGCCGCGGCCCCGGCCCAGGCCGCCGCCCCCCGCGGCCCGTCCCTGACCCTGCGCAACCCCGTCTACGCCACCGAACGCGAGCTGCTCAAGCTCGCCCTCCAGCGCCCCGAGCTGGTCTCCCCGGCCTTCGACGCGTACGGCGTGGACGAGTTCACCGCCCCGCCCTACGCCGCCGTCCGCCAGGCGATCATGGACGCGGGCGGCGCCGAGCACGGCGTCGAGGACCCGCAGGAGTACCTGGTCCGGGTCCGCGAGGCGGCCCCCGACGACACCGTCCGCGCGATGGTCACCGAGCTGGCCGTGGAGGCGATCATGCGCCGCGCGGTCGACGAGGTGTACGCGGGTGAGGTGCTGGTCCGGGTCCGCCGCCGCGCCGTCGAGCGCCGCATCCGCGACATCCACGCCACCTTCACCCGGCTGGGCAACGGCGGCGACCCCGCCCATCTCGCCACCGTGCAGAACGAGCTGTGGGTGCTGGAGAAGTACGACCGCGCCCTGCGCGACCAGGGCGCCGCCGCCCTCTGAGCACCGCGCCGTCACGGACCGGACGCAAAAAGTCACCGCACGCCCCTCGTGGCGGTGATGTGTCGTACCCCACACTGGTGCCGGTGCCTGAGTCCTCGGAGCGCGGCCGTCCCCGTCCCCCACGGGTCCCCCGACCCCGCGGTTCCGGCCCCCGCGTACGGGACGGACAGCGGCGGGGCCGCCGACTCCGCCCGCGAAGCAGCGCTGCCGCACGGCCGGGCAGCGATCACCCTGGAGGTCGCACCCGTGCAGACCCAGACCCTCGCACAGACCGACACCGGCGGCGACACCGGCGCCGGCGGCGGTACCGGCGGTCCCGCGGAGCCCGAGGCCGCCGCGGACGTCCTCGGCGCGGTGCCCGCCCAGCACCGCGCCCGCCCGGAGAACCCGCCGGCCGCACCGGAGACCACCCCCGAGCCCGACTCGGAGTCCGACCCCGAGGCCGTCCCCGACCCGGACCCCGAGGCCGCCCCCGACCCGGACCCCGAGCCCGTCGATCCTCCCCCCGCCCGCGTCGACACCGGCAGCGGCCCCTCCGCGGACCTGTTCCGCCAGTACCTGCGGGAGATCGGCCGCATCCCGCTGCTCACCGCGGCCGAGGAGGTCGAACTCGCCCGCCGGGTGGAGGCCGGCCTGTTCGCCGAGGAGAAGCTGGGCACCGCCCCGGACCTGGACAGCCGCCTCGCCCACGACCTGGACCGGCTCGTCGTCATGGGCCGCCTGGCCAAGCGCCGCCTCATCGAGGCCAACCTGCGCCTGGTCGTCTCCGTCGCCAAGCGGTACGTGGGCCGCGGCCTGACCATGCTCGACCTGGTACAGGAGGGCAACCTGGGCCTGATCCGGGCCGTGGAGAAGTTCGACTACGCCCGCGGCTACAAGTTCTCCACGTACGCCACCTGGTGGATCAGGCAGGCCATGTCCCGCGCCCTGGCCGACCAGGCCCGCACCATCCGGGTCCCCGTCCACGTGGTCGAACTCATCAACCGGGTCGTCCGCGTCCAGCGCCGCATGCTCCAGGAACGCGGCTACGAGCCGACCCCGGCCGAGGTCGCCGCCCACCTCGACCTGCTCCCCGAGCGGGTCAGCGAGGTCCTGCGGCTCGCCCAGGAGCCGGTCTCGCTGCACGCCCCGGTCGGCGAGGAGGACGACGTCGCCCTCGGCGACCTGATCGAGGACGGCGACGCCGCCAGCCCCGTGGAGTCGGCCGCGTTCCTGCTGCTGCGCGAGCACCTGGAGGCCGTGCTCTCCACCCTCGGCGAACGCGAACGCAAGGTCGTCCAGCTCCGCTACGGCCTGGTCGACGGCCGCCCCCGCACCCTGGAGGAGATCGGCCGCATCTTCGGCGTCACCCGGGAGCGGATACGGCAGATCGAGTCCAAGACCCTCGGCAAACTCCGCGACCACGCCTTCGCGGACCAGCTCCGGGGCTACCTGGACTGACCGGGACGGGACCGGCCGGGGCGCGGACCCGCCCGCCCCCGGCAACCAGCCCCAGCCCAGGCCCTAGTCCACCTCCGCCACCGCCTGCGCGAACTGCGCCCGGTACAGCCGCGCGTACGCCCCGCCCGCCGCGAGCAGCTCGTCGTGCGCGCCCTGCTCCACGATCGAGCCGTTCTCCATGACGAGGATGGTGTCCGCGTCCCGGATGGTGGAGAGCCGGTGCGCGATGACGAACGAGGTCCGCCCGTGCGCCAGCTTGGCCATCGCCTTCTGGATCAGCACCTCGGTACGGGTGTCCACGGAGGACGTCGCCTCGTCCAGGACCAGGATCACCGGGTCGGACAGGAACGCCCGCGCGATGGTGATGAGCTGCTTCTCGCCGGCGCTGACCCCGCTGCCCTCGTCGTCGATCACCGTGTCGTAGCCGTCGGGCAGCGTCCGTACGAACCGGTCGGCGTGCGCGGCCCGCGCGGCCTCCTCGATCTCCCCGCGCGTCACCTCGCGGGACGCCCCGTACGCGATGTTCTCCGCGATGGTGCCGCCGAACAGCCAGGTGTCCTGGAGCACCATGCCGATCCCGGCCCGCAGCTCGTCCCGCGACATCCGCGCGATGTCGACCCCGTCGAGCGTGATCCGCCCGCCGGACACCTCGTAGAACCGCATCAGCAGATTGACGAGGGTCGTCTTCCCCGCCCCCGTCGGCCCGACGATGGCGACTGTGTGCCCCGGCTCGACGGTGAGCGACAGGTCCTCGATCAGCGGCTTCTCCGGGTCGTACCGGAAGGACACGTGTTCCAGCGCCACCCGCCCCCGCGGCTCGGCCGGCCTCTCGGCGGCGGCCGGGTCGGCCGACTGCTCCTCCGCGTCCAGCACCTCGAAGATCCGCTCGGCGGAGGCGACCCCGGACTGCACCAGGTTGGCCATCGACGCGACCTGCGTCAGCGGCATCGAGAACTGCCGGGAGTACTGGATGAACGCCTGCACGTCCCCGATGGACAGCGCCCCGGACGCCACCCGCAGCCCGCCGACCACGGCGACCAGCACGTAGTTCAGGTTGGACACGAACATCATCAGCGGCTGCATGATCCCGCTGTTGAACTGCGCCTTGAACCCGGCCTCGTACAGCGCCTCGTTCTGCTCGGCGAACTGCGCGGCCGACTCCTCCTGCCGCCCGAACACCTTCACCAGGGCGTGCCCGGTGTACATCTCCTCGATGTGCGCGTTCAGCTTGCCCGTGGAGCGCCACTGCTGCACGAAGTGCGGTTGCGACCGCTTGCCGACCCGGGTGGCCACCACGAACGACAGCGGCACGGTCACCAGCGCGACCAGCGCGAGGATCCAGGAGACGTAGAACATCATCGCCAGCACGCCGATGATGGTCAGCAGCGAGTTGATGAGCTGGCCCATCGACTGCTGGAGGGTCTGCCCGATGTTGTCGATGTCGTTGGTCGCCCGGGACAGCACCTCGCCGCGCTGCCGCCGGTCGAAGTAGGACAGCGGCAGCCGCGACAGCTTGGTCTGCACGTCCTCGCGCAGCCGGAACATGGTCCGGTTGACCGCCCGGTTCACCAGCCGGGTGGCCACCGCCATCAGCAGCCCGGCGACCAGGAACGTGCCCAGCGCGAGCAGCAGCACATGCCCCACGGCCGTGAAGTCGATGCCCTCGCCGGGTGTGAAGTCGGTGCCGCGCAGCATGTCGGCGACGTTCCCGTCACCGCGCTCCCGCATCGACTCCAGCACCTGCTCCTTGCTGGCCCCGGACGGCATGTCCCGCCCGATGATCCCCGCGAAGACCAGGTCGGTGGCCCGGCCGAGGATCTTCGGCCCCACCACGTTCAGCCCGACGCTGACCACCAGGCACAGCAACAGCAGCCCGATCGTCGCCCGCTCCGGCCGGAACTGCCCGACCAGCCGTCTGCCCGACCTCTTGAAGTCCATCGACCGCTGGTCGGGTCCCGTCCCGGCCATCATCCGCCCCGCCGGCCCTGCCATCAGGCGGCCTCCGCTTCCGTGAGCTGGGAGAGCACGATCTCCCGGTAGGTGTCGTTCTCCGCCATCAGCTCGGCGTGCCGGCCGGTGCCGACCACCCGGCCCTCGTCGAGGACGACGATCCGGTCCGCGTCCCGGATCGTCGACACCCGCTGGGCGACGATGACGACGGTCGCCTCCGCCGTCTCCTCGGCGAGCGCCGCGCGCAGGGCGGCGTCGGTGGCGTAGTCGAGGGCGGAGAAGGAGTCGTCGAAGAGGTAGATCTCCGGCCGCTGCACCAGCGTCCGCGCGATCGCGAGCCGCTGCCGCTGCCCGCCGGAGACATTGGTCCCGCCCTGCGCGACGGGCGCGTCGAGCCCGCCCTCCAGTCCCTGGACGAACTCCTTCGCCTGCGCCACCTCCAGCGCGTGCCACAGCTGGTCGTCGGTGGCGTCGGGATTGCCGTAGCGCAGATTGGTCGCGACCGTCCCCGCGAAGAGGTATGGCTTCTGCGGCACCAGCCCGACGGTCTTCGCCAGCACCTTCTGGTCCAGGGTCCGTACGTCCGTCCCGTCGACCAGCACCTCCCCGTCGGTGGCGTCGAACAGCCGCGGTACCAGCCCGAGGAGCGTGGACTTGCCGCTGCCGGTCGAGCCGATGACGGCGGTCGTCTCGCCCGGCCGGGCCACCAGGTCGACGCTCCTGAGCACCGGCTCCTCCGCGCCCGGGTAGCGGAAGCCCGCGCCCCGGATCTCCAGGTGCCCGTGCCGCCGCAGCTCGGTGACCGGCGCGACGGGCGGCACCACGCTGCTCTCGGTGCCGAGCACCTCCTCGATGCGCTCGGCGCACACCTCCGCGCGCGGCACCATCATGAACATGAAGGTGGCCATCATCACGGACATCACGATCTGCATCAGATAGGCGAGGAACGCCGTCAGATCGCCGATCTGCATCTCGCCGCTGTCGATCCGGTGGGCGCCGAACCACACCACCGCGATCGACGACAGGTTCACGGTGGTCATCACCACCGGGAACATCAGCGCGAGCAGATTGCCGGTGCCCAGCGCCACGTCGGTCAGCTCGGCGTTGGCCTTCCGGAACCGCTTCTCCTCGTACGCGTCCCGCACGAACGCGCGGATGACCCGGTTGCCGGTGATCTGCTCCCGCAGCACCCGGTTCACGGTGTCCAGCCGTCCCTGCATGGACCGGAACAGCGGGCGCAGCCGCCGCACGATCAGCGTCACGCAGACGCCCAGTACCGGCACCACGGCGACGAGCACCCCGGACAGCGGCACGTCCAGCCCGAGGGCGAGCACCACCCCGCCCACGCACATGATGGGCGCCGACACCATCAGCGTGAACGTCATGAGGGCCAGCATCTGGACCTGCTGCACGTCATTGGTCGTACGCGTGATGAGCGACGGCGCGCCGAAGCGGGCGACCTCCCGGGCGGAGAAGGACTGCACCCGGTCGAAGACGGCACCGCGCACGTCCCGGCCGAGCGCGGACGCGGTCCGGGCACCGTAGTAGACGGCCCCGATGTTGCAGACGACCTGCACCAGCGAGATGCCGATCATCAGGGCGCCGTAGCCCAGGATGTAACCGGTGTCGCCGTTGACGACGCCCTGGTCGATGATGTCGGCGTTCAGGGTCGGCAGGTAGAGGGTGGCGCAGGTCTGCAGGAACTGCAGGGCCACCAGCAGGGCGATGGGTTTCTTGTAGGGCCTGAGATAGGTCCGCAGGAGTCGTATGAGCACGCTGGGTCTCTCGGGTCGGCGAAAGGGCGGATGGTTGCCCTTGGCCCCTATCGTCGGGCACCGCCCCCGCGTTACCTCAACCGATTAACCCAACAGGACCCGTGCCCGTCCGCCGCTCCTCACGCGTGGAACGCGCCCGGATGCGTCTGCTCCCGCACGGACACGAACTGCTGCCGCACCGCCTGACCCACCGCCAGTTCCTCCCCGGGCTCCAGCACCTGCGCCACCGCCCCCTGCCAGGGCGGGGGAGTCCGCGCGTCGAGCGTCCCCCGCGAGGCCCCCAGCGCCCACGCCGCCTGCCGCGCCGCGCCGATCGCCCCGTAGTCCGCGGGCTGCGGCACGACGACCTGCGCCCCGAACAGCGCCGGCGCCGCCGCCTGCACGGCCGGCAGCTCCGCCGCCGCGCCCAGCAGGAACACCCGCCGTACGTCGACCCCCCGGCCGCGCAGCACGTCCAGCGCGTCGGCGAGCCCGCACAGCATCCCCTCGAACGCGGCCCGCGCCAGGTGCTCGGGCCGCATGGACTCCCGCCTGAGCCCGGCCAGCGTCCCCGCCGTGTGCGGCAGGTGCGGCGTCCGCTCACCTTCCAGATAGGGCAGCAGCACCAGCCCGTGCGCCCCCGGCGTCGACTTCATCGCCAGTTCGGACAGGCTCTCCAGATCCGGCACCCCGAGCAGCTCGGCGGCCCCGCGCAGGGTCCGCACGGCGTTCAGGGTGGTGACGACCGGCAGGTGCATGCCGGTCGCGTCGGCCAGCGCGGTGATCATCCCGGACGGGTCGACGAGCGGCTCGGAGTGCACCGCCATGACCGACCCCGACGCGCCCAGCGACACCACGGCGTCCCCCAGCCCGATCCCGAGCCCGAAGGCGGCGGCCTGCGTCTCGCCCGTCCCCGCGGAGATCAGCAGCCCCTCCGGCGTCGTCCCGGCCGCGTCGGCCGGACCGATCACCTCCGGCAGCATCGCGTGGTGCCCCAGCGCCAGCTCCACCAGGTCCGGCCGGTACCCGCCGGTCGCCGCCGACCAGTACCCGGTCCCGGAGGCCCCGCCCCGGTCGGTGGTCCGCCGCGCCGGCCGCCCGAGCAACTGCCACACCAGCCAGTCGTGCGCCTGGAGCAGTACGGCGGTCCGCGCGGCGTTCTCCGGTTCGGTCCGGGCCAGCCAGCGCAGCTTGGTCACCGGGTGCGGGGCCTGCGGCACACATCCCACGGCCCGCGCCCAGGCCTCCCGCCCGCCGAGCGCGTCGACCAGGTCCGCCCCGGCGACCTGCGCCCGCTTGTCCCCGCCCACCAGGGCGGGCCGCACGGTGTTCCCCTGGGCGTCCAGCGGCACGACCGCGTTGGCCTGCGCCGACACGCCGATGGCCTGGACGCCCTCCAGGAGCCCGCCGCCGGCCGCCTCCCCGAGGGACAGCAGCCACGCCTGCGGATCGACGTCGGAGGGCCGGCCCCCGCCCTCGGGGTTCTCCACCGGATGCGGCGCGTACCCCTGCCGGAGCACGGCCCCCGTGTCCGAGTCGCAGACGACGATACGAGTGAAATCGGGCGAACTGTCCAACCCGGCGACTATCCCCATGCCCGAAATTCTGCCGTATCGCTGTGCTCGGCCGGGCCGGGGGGCGCCGGGTCGGCGGCGCCCGGAACCGTCCTCAGGTGTTGCTCGTACCCCAGTCGTCCCCGCCCGCGCCGCTCGCGCTGCGCTCCCGCAGGGACTTCACGCGCTGGGCCACGGAGTCGGGCATCCGGTCCCCGACCTTGTCGCTGACCGCGTGGTACGCCTTGTCCGCGAAGTGCCGGCCCTGCTGCGCGGCCGACTCCGCGGTGTTGCGCACCGCCGGGTTCCGCGCGAGCTGCCGGGCGGTCTTGCGCAACTGCTCGTAACGCTCCCGCCCCGCCTTCGTACCCAGTACGTACCCCACGGCGAGTCCGACGACGAACGTGAGCCGGTAACGCATGGCGGCCACCCTTCCTTTGCCTTCTGTCTGCGGTGCCGGGGAGGACCGATTGGCGGAGCACCCCCCTGCTTGCGCTAATGTATGTGTCGCAGCGAGCGCACGCCCCCTGGCGACTACCCAGGGAGTCACGTTCGATGCGACGAGGCAATCCTCGGTAGCTCAATTGGCAGAGCAGCCGGCTGTTAACCGGCAGGTTACTGGTTCGAGTCCAGTCCGGGGAGCTCGGTCCTCCGTAGCTCAATTGGCAGAGCAGCCGGCTGTTAACCGGCAGGTTACTGGTTCGAGTCCAGTCGGGGGAGCATGGTGAACGAGGACCCTCAGGGGTCCTTTTTCATGTCCGCGCACGGTCCGGCGCCCCGCCCTGGAACCGCGCGGGCCGCCCCGGAGTCCTCATGGTCGTGAAGGCGTCGCGGCAAGCCGACCACCCGAAGCAGGAGATCGTATGAGCGGCTATGCTGCGGCAGACGGCGCGCACACATGTACGCGACACGCCGCTATGGGGCGGTAGCTCAGCCGGTTAGAGCAGCGGACTCATAATCCGCCGGCCGTGGGTTCGAGTCCCACCCGCCCCACCTCTGCAGAAACGTCGTGACCTGCGGAAACGATGTAGCAGCGCGGTCCGGCCGCTGCTTCGGGGGCAAGGACGGGCGGGGGCCTCGAGGACCTGGCGGTCCGTCATCTCCCGGCAGGCGTCGGGGGTTTCGTCAAGGGGGAAGGTCCGGACCTCGACGTGGATGTCGCCGGCCCCGTGCATCACTGCTGCGCGTACGAGGGGCCACTGCTCCCGACGGGGGCCGTGCCGGGCGGTCCGATCGACTCCGTGATGTGGCGGCGCGGGATGTCCGGGGAGATGACAGGGGCCCCGCGCCCGCGCGCGGCGGGTGGACGGGGCGGGGCACCCTCACTCTCACCGCGCAGTCACCGGCGAGGTGGTGCCGCGGCCCCGTACCCGGGGCGGATTCCGCTCGTCGAGGACTCCCGGGGTGTCGTGCGGGACCACGCTCTGCCGCAGGGGGACGCGGCCCATGCCGATGTCGTACATCGGGGAGGTCTCGTCGCCGATGCCGAAGGCGATGCCGAAGAGCAGCGCGAGGTCGTCGGGGACGCCCAGTGACGTGCGGACCGTGTCCGCGTACATGCCGAGGATGGTCTGCGGGATGCCGTGGAAGCCGCGCGCGGCCAGCGAGAGCAGGAAGGTCTGGGCGTACATGCCGATGTCGCCCGCCGTCCGGACCCCGTCGCCGAGGCGGGGCATGAAGAGGAAGGCAGCGTGGGGCGCGTCGTAGAAGCGCAGGTTCTCGCGGATCACCTCCTTCCTGCCCTCCACGTCCGAGCGGGCTATGCCGCGCGCCCCGTAGAGGAGGGCGCCGTGCTGACGCGACCGCTCCTGGTGGACGCCGTCGCCGTAGTCGGCGGTGAAGTCCGCCGAGGTCCGGCCCTCCTCGTACGCCGTGAGCAGTTCCTCGCTCAGGGCGTCCCGGGCGGCACCCGAGACGATGTGCACCGTCCAGGGCTGGGTGTTGCTGTTCGAGGGGGAGGTCTGCGCGTCCTCCAGCACGGCGCGGATGTCCGCGGGGGACAGCGGGGTCGGCAGGAACTGGCGCGGCGAGTGTCGGGCGCGGACGAGGTCGGCGAAGAGGGCGGCGGTGCTGGACAAGGAGATCCTTTCCACGGGGCCGGATGCGGCTCGGGGCGGGCGTGTCAGCGGTGGGAGGGAGCGGTACCGTGCCACGGGGCCGCGCGAGTGCGCCGCGTGGACGAGGCGCCGGCGGTGCTGAGCGGGCGCGCCGAAGCGGCCGGCGGTGGCGTCGGAACCGAAGGGGAGATAGTCTCCGTTTTCGAGGGAGACGATACGGAGATGGTCTCCGCATTGTCAACGAGAGGTGCGCGGACATGAGCGAGGCAGCCACCGGCGAGCGCCGGCAGCGGGCGGACAAGCAGCGCAACCGCACGCACATCCTGGAGGTCGCGGAGCGGTTCTTCGCCGAGCAGGGCATCACCGGCTCCATGGACGCCATCGCCAAGCGGGCCGGGATCGGGCCGGGCACCCTCTACCGGCACTTCCCCAACCGGGAGGCGCTGCTGGCCGCTCTGCTCCAGGCCCGCGACGAGGAGCTGGAGGCCCGCCGCGAGGCCATCCGCGGCGAGGTGACCGACTCCCGCGCCGCGCTCGCGCAGTGGCTGCGGGCGCTGGGGGAGTGGGTGACCGCCTTCGACGGGCTGCCCGAGCCGCTGCGGGCCGCGCTGACCGGGGACACGTCCCCGCTGGCGCTCACCTGCCAGAGCTTGATCACGACCACCGAGGAGTTCCTTCAGGCGGCCCAGCGCGACGGGGGTGCCAAACCCTGGGTGCGGGGCCGTGACCTCTTCCTCAGCACGCTGGCCACGGCCTGGGCCAGCGGCGCCGTCCTCGCCGACGCGTCGTCGCTCGACGCGCTCGACTCCCTCGTGCGCACCGGCTGGGAGACGCCTGAGGCGGGAGACGCCTGAGGGCGGAGCGGACCCGGCGTGACCCTCCGGGGCCGCTCCCCGGCGGACGGCACCGCGCTCCCGGCGACGTCGCCTCCCGTCCGGCCCCGCCGGCCGCCGAGCCCGCCCCGGCTCGGACGTCCGCGATCCAGCTTCCGCGGAAGCCCGGCGGCACGCGGCCGGGCAGGTGGACGCGGGCCGGGGGTGGCCGCCGAAATCTTGGGCCGCGAGGATCACCAGGTCGCTCGCGCCGCGGGCGGGATCGCCGTGGACTTCTCGTCCGGCGGCACCCCGCCGACGGTCTCGTGGGCGCGCCGCATCCCGGCCGTGCTCGCGGTGTGGGCGCAGCGCTGCCGGCGTGCGGCCGGGGACTCGCTGACGCGGGGGAACTCCTGGGGGCGGTCGTCCCAGCCGGGTGCCCCGCACCCGGCCCGCGCGCAGCTCGATCGTCCACCGGCCGGGCGTCGGGGACCCGGTCGCCGAGGGGCCGCCCGTGCCGCGTCCGGCGGGGTGGAACGGCGCGGGCATCCCGGTGTACTCCACGGCGGCCGTGTCGCCCTGGTCGCGGGCGTCGAGGGTGCGCGAGTGGCACACCGGGTCGACGTCGAACCGGCGTGTGCCGCCACCGGCGCGCGGCGGCAGCCCGATGCGCGGGGGGTGCCCGTCGTGCCACGCGTACGGCACGGGCGCGCCCGCCGCCGCGGCGGCACCGCCGAAGGTGACCGGCACGTCCACGATCACACGTACGTCCACGATCACACCTACGTCCCGGTGAGCGCGAAGTCGCGCATCATCGGCGCGTCCGCGACGGGCACCCGCGTGGTCCGCGTCACCCGGCCGGTCCGGTCGATCATGAGGCGAGGGACGTGGTCCCAGGCGGGGTGGTACGTGATCGCGGTGCAACTCGTCGGCGACCGAGGCGCCCTCCCGTGTGGACCGGAAGCCGTACGGGCCCAGGGTGCCGAGGCCGCCGTCCAGCTCGTACGGCAGCGGTCCGCTCTCCCGCGCCGCCAGGACGCGGCCCTTGTACGGGATCACGCGCGTGTCGCGGGTGAAGCCGTCGGGCGGTGCGCCTGCCCCGGGCACGCTCCCCAGTTCGCCCCCAGTTCCCGCCGTCACCCGTGAGGACCGCACCCAGCGGTCGAGGTACCACCCGGCGCGTCCGCCGCGCAGCCGGACCCCGTGCGTCACGCCGTCGCCGAGCAGCCAGTGGTGGGCGCCGACGGTCTCCGGGCCCAGCGCGTTCGGGCCGTCGCGCGGGTAGCGGCCGTCCAGGTCGCGCGGGACGCGACCGGTGGCGTCGAGGCCGAAGGCGGTCGGCTCCTGGGCGACCGGCGCGAAGGCTCCTTCCAGGAACGGGGTCGTGCCGGTCCCGCCGCCGGCCGGGCCCGCGGGACACGTCCGTACCGCGGCCGTGCCGGAGCCGGGCCCGATGCCGAGGCCGGCCGCCCCGCCCCGCTGCCGCGACCGCGGCGCCCTTGAGCGGTCCCCGCCGCGTGTGACCGGCCGGCATGGTTCCTCGCTCCGTCGTCGGGACCGGCCCGGCGGCCGGGCCGGGTCCGTGGTGACGCGGTCAACCCTCCTCCGCGGCCGGAGCCGGCGCAGGGGGGCCAGGACCCGGACCGGGGGATGCCGGGCCCCCGTCCCGCACCGGGAAAAGCGGGGGGACGCCTTCCGGTCGATCGGAGTTCAACGGGAATTCACCAGGGGGGTGGTTTGAATTGAGTGGGTGGCGGAGGTGGGGTTTCGCCGTCCGGAGGAATGGGTTCACGGAGTGCTGTGAATGTGCTCCCGAGGGCGTGACGATCATCATGGTGTGAGACGCGATGTGAGGCGTTACGCCCTGTTTGACGTGCGGGTTCGAGGTGTCTGTGTGAACCCTATGGGGTTTTCGGGGTGATTCCCGGCAGGGAATTCCGGGGCGATCGGGGACGGTATTTTTCCGCTGTGCTTATCCGCCCCTGTGGTTACTATTCGGCTGCCGGGTGTGGGGGGGCGTGGTATCCGGTTCGCCTTCATGCCCGTATCCATATGAAGGCGAAGGGGAACGTGATGAAGGAACGTGCCGTGCCGCCGGCGAGGTCGGTGGGGGCCGCGCCGGCGGCCCAGGAGGCTCCGGGGCACACCGTGGAGACGTTCGACCACGCGCGGTAGGCGCCCACCCCGCCCCGTTCCGCCTGCCGTCCGGCTCCCACCAAGGAAATGACAGATGCCCCTCAGACGTGCCCACGTGGGCCTCACCGCCCTCCTGCTGACCACCGGTGTCGCGGCCGGCGCGCTGACCGCGCCGCCCGCCGTCGCCCTCGCCGGCTCCCCGGCCGCCGACAACGCCTACGCCTTCACCGCGAAGCTCGACATCGGCACCGGTGACGCCAAGCGGGCCTGCTCGGCGACGCTCGTGTACACCGACTGGCTGCTGACGGCGGCCAGTTGCTTCGCCGCCGACCCCGCGTCCGTACCGGCCGGCGCCCCCGCGCTCCCCACCACCGCCACCGTCGGCCGCACCGACCTGACCGGCACCACCGGCCAGGTCCGCCAGATCGTCCGCCTGGTGCCGCACCCGGACCAGGACCTGGTCCTGGCCGAGCTGGCGACCCCCGTCACCGGCGTCACCCCGGTCGCCCTCGGCACCACCGCCCCCGCCGCCGGGGAGGTCCTGCGCGGCGCGGGCTACGGCCGTACGAAGGACGAGTGGGCGCCGCTGCGGCTGCACTCGGGGACCTTCACCGTGGACTCGGCGTCCGCCTCCCAGGTGTCGGTGAGCGGCAAGGACGGCGCCGCGGTCTGCGCCGGTGACGCCGGCGGCCCGCTCTTCCGCGAGGTGAACGGCACCCCCCAGCTCGTCGCCGTCACCAGCCGTTCCTGGCAGGGCGGCTGCTTCGGCGCCGACCCCGCCGAGACCCGAACCGGCGCCCTCGCCACCCGTACCGACAAGCTGCGCAACTGGATCGGCGTCAACGCCGGCCCGACCTGCTCCACGCAGGGCGCCCTGTACTCGACGACCACGACCGGCAGCCTGCTGCGCCGCAACGTCGACGACCCCGACGGCGGCACCGCGGCCGTGCCGGAGTCCAGCACCATCGACACCGGCTGGGACCAGTACGGCCGGATGCTGGCCGGACCCGGCGCCACCTTCTACGGCATCAAGAGCGACGGCGTCTACCTCAGCCACCGGGTCTCCTCCACCGGCACCTGGGACGTCCACCACCAGAAGATCAGCACCGACCTGGGCACCTACGCGACGGCCGCCAACCACAACAAGATCAGCGTCGACCGGACCGGGCACATCTGGTACGTCGACGGCGGTGGCGACCTGCGGTTCCAGAAGTACGACCGGACCGCGGCGGCCTGGGACCCGCAGGGCAACAAGAAGATCGACTCCGGCTGGGCCGCGTACACCCACGTGTTCGCCGCCGACGACGGCGTCGTCTTCGGCATCGACTCGGCCACCGGCCACCTGGTGCGCTCCCGCTACGACTTCGACAGCCAGCGGTGGATCGAGCGGCAGAAGACCGTGAGCACCTCCGACTGGCGGGCCACCAAGGAGATCACCTCCTTCGGCGGCGACACCATCGTCCGGGTCAACACGGGCGGCGACGTCCGGCACTACCGCTACAACGAGTCCACCGGCGTCTTCGGCACCACCTGGAACAAGCTGATCGGCTCCGGCACCCACTGGTCCGGCTACACCAGCGTCAGCGGCGGCCCCGACGTCTGCCGCCTGCGGTCCGACTGGACCCCGGACGCCCCGGCCGTCGACGCCGACCGCACCACCGGACCGGACGTCCTGCAGACCTCGGCCGGTGAACTCGTCTACGCCGCCACCGACGCCGACGGCCGCCTGCTGACCGGCCGCCAGACCGACCCGGCCGACCCCGGCACCCTGCGCTGGACCACCGGCGCCGCGAACGAGGTCCTCACCGGGCAGCCCCAGCTCGCCGAGCAGCCCGACGGCCGGATCGCGCTGAGCGCGCAGACCCCGGACAGCCAGACCCGGTGGCGCCGCCGCGCCGCCGCCGACGACACCTGGGGGTCCTGGATCGGCCTGGCCGGTTCCATGGCCGGCCACCCCGTCCTCGGCCGGACCCCGGCCGGCGTCCTGGCCGAGTTCGGCGTCGACGCCGAGGGACACCCCTGGTACCGGCAGCAGCAGCGGGCCAACGTCGACTTCATGGGCTGGGTACGGCTCACCGGTGACGGCTTCGCCGGGCCGCTGACCGCGGTCACCGTCCGCGACGGCATCCAGCTCTTCGGCACCGGCACCGACGGCCGGCTGCGCACCGCCGCCTTCGCCGACGGCACCCTCGGCACCTGGACGACCGTGGGCGACAGCGGGGTGACCGGTGCCCCGTCGGTTGTCGTGTACCCCGGCCACCGGCTGGGCGTCTACGCCCGCGGCGCCGACGGCGCGGTGCTGTCGGCGGTCCAGACGGAGGAGAACGCCGTCTTCCCGGCCACCTGGACGAAGGTCGCCGACCTGACCGCGGCCGGCGCCCCGTCCGCCGTGGTGGACCCGGCCAGCGGATACACGCAGGTGCTCGCGCGGGCCGAGGACGGCACGATCCGCGGGTCCCGCGAGGCCGTCCAGGGCGACTTCGGCACCTGGCAGGCGTCGACGCGGATCGGCACGGACGTCCCGGCGTCCGACCCGACCGCCTACTCCTACACGGCCGGCACCACTTCGGCCTGGGCCTTCGCCTACCGCACCGAATCCGGTGAGGTGCGCGTCACGAAGGGGTCCTGAACCGGCACGGGCAGCGGCCGGTCCGCCGGGCCACCCCGGCCCGGCGGACCGCCGACGTGACCAGCCGGCCGCGCCGCTGCCCGGGCCTCGCGACGAGTTCCGCCCGCGGCGGGAGTTCGCCGTGGTGACCGCCGGTACGCGAACATCACGGAGGACACCATGACCAGCGAGCCGCGGCAGCCCCCCGCCACCCCGCCGGGCGGACGGCCGCCCGTCGTCGGGATCGCCGAGTGGCGGACCGCCCGGGAGGCCCTGCTGGTCCGGGAGAAGGCGCACACCCGGGAGGGCGACGCCATCGCCGCGGCACGGCGCCGGCTGCCGAGGGTGGAGTTCGACGGGACGGCGCGGGTCGTCGGCCCCGACGGACCCGTGCCGTTCCTGGAGCTGTTCCAGGGGCGCGAGGAACTCGTCGTGTACAAGCACATGTGGTATGACGGCGCCCCGCACCAGGGACAGTGCGAGGGGTGCACCACCACGGCCTGGCACCTGAGGGACGCCGTCCACCTCCACGCCCGAGGGGTGTCGTTCGCCGTCCTGACCACGGGGGAGTGGCCGGAGGTCGCGGCGCACGTCGCGTTCATGGGCTACCGGCAGCCCTGGTACTCGGTGCGTGACGCGCCGGAGCCCGTGGGGGGAGACATGGGGTACCTGACCTGCTACCTGCGGGACGGCGACCGTACGTTCCTCACCTACGCCACCACCGGACGCGGCAACGAGCGGGGCAACGGGTCCCTCGGCCTGCTCGACATGACGCCCCACGGGCGCGGCGAGGCATGGGAGGACCACCCGGCGGGCCGGCCCGCCGGGCGCGAGGCGTGCTGGAGCTGGCGGACGGACGCGGACGGCGCCGCCACCTGGGGGCCGACCAGCCGTCCCGTACCGCAGTGGACCCGGCCCGGCGCCGGACCGGTGGACACCCTCGGGCGTCGGCACGGCCACTCCTGACGCGGGTCACCCGCTTGCCGGACGGCTGCCGGGCCCGGACGGTCGTTGGGCCGGGCATGACGAAGAAACTGCTCTGCGCATCCCTGCTGGCCGTCACCGCCCTCGTGACGGCCGCTCCCGCCGCCCAGGCCGCGCCCGCCCCGGGCCCGGCCGGTCCGGTGCCCGTCGCGCCGCTGCTGGACGGGCTGCTCGGCTCGCTGGAGATCGGCAACCCGGCCACCTCTCCGCAGTCGCTGCTCCCCGCCGGCCTGCTCGGCGGCGCCAGGGGCTGACCACCGCCCCCGACGGGACTCAGAGCGAGCCGGGCTCCTCCACGTCGCGGTCGTCGTCGCGTTCGCCCTCCGCCTGGGAGGGGGTCGGCCGCGGCGGGGACGGACGGCCGGAGGTGTCCGGCTCGTCGTCGCGTTCGCCCTCGGCCTGGGACGGGGTCGGCTGGTCCGGTGACGTCATGGTGGCTCCTGTGGGGGAGAGAAGATGGGGGAGAGAAGAACTGTGGGGGAGGGGAGGAACGTGACGCCGGGTACCCCTCCCGGGCCGGGGCATCCGCGGCTCAGCGGCCGTGCCGGACCAGGGCCGCGCGCAGCGCCGCGCGCACCTCGGGCGGCGGGGCCGGGCCGTCGCCCGAGGCGCCGGCGGTGACCGCCTCGGCGACCGCACGCAGCTTGGTGTTGGACAGCTGGGACGCCTCCCGCAGGATCTCCCACGCCGCGTCCGGCGTACACGCGTGCACCGCCATCAGCACCCCCCGCGCCTGGTCTATCACCGGGCGCGAGGCGATCGCCTGCCGCAGTTGCTCCACTTCCTCCTGGAGGACGTGCAGCCGCTCCGGCTCCGTCCCCGGGGCGCGCAGCGGATCGTCGGGGTCCAGGCCGGTCAGCTCCAGCGTCCGGCGGGGCTGGCCGCGCCAGTGCCGCGCGGCCACCGCCAGCGACTGCCGCTGGCCGTAGCCGCTGAGCAGGTCCAGGAAACGCATCCCGGCCGTGTCCATGAACACCACGTGCCGCATGTCCGCGTCGATCCGGGCGATCCCGGGCGGCAGCCCGGCGAGCGCCTCGGCCAGGAGTTCCGCACAGCCCTGGACCAGGTCGCCGCGCGGGACGAGCAGTGCCCGCTCCTCCTCCACCCGGCACTCGATGACCAGGCCGGGCGGCCGGTCCGTCGGACCCGGTGGTGCCGCTGAGGTCATGTCACCGCCTTGTTCGGTCACTCTTCCCTGTCGGTGTCGTCGTCCCGTCGGTGTCGCAGATGCGCCTGCCCCCCGTCCGCGTGAGTACACCCGGCGAGGTGAAGGGGCCGGGGAAGGACGGGTAGGGTGCCTGGTCCGGGAGTAGGGGAGACAACGGTGGGCACTCAGGGCGAGGCATCGTCCGCAGCCGTCGGTACGGCGCCGGGACTGACGGTGTCCCCGCTGCCCGGTCTCGACGGCGTACGAGCGGCGGGCGAGATCGGACTGGCGACGCGGGGCACCTGGCAGCGGGCGCTGGAACAGGCGGTGCGGGTGGACGGCGACGTGCATGTGGACATGTCGGGCGTGAGCTTCGTCGACGTCGACGGGGCGCGGGTGCTGGCGGACGCCGCGGGCCGCCTCCCCGAGGGGCGGCGGTTGGTGCTGCACCGGCCGCCTGCGACACTGCGACGGGTGCTGGAGATGTTCTGGCCCGACCAGCCGGCGATCGAGGTGTCGAAGTCATGAGTACCGTGACCGAACCGTTCACGGGCTCCCGTCCGGAGCCCGGCGCCTTCGTGCACCCCGCGCTCTTCTACCGCGACGACGACGAGTACCTGGCCGGCACCGTCCCCTTCGTCCGCGAGGGACTGGCCGGCGGCGAGCCCGTCGCCGTCGCCGTCCCCGGTGAGCGGCTCGCCCTGATCCGCGACGCCCTCGGCGCCGACGCCGAGCGGGTGCGGCTGCTGGACATGCGGGAGGCAGGACGCAACCCCGGCCGGATCATCCCCGGGGTGCTGCGCGCCTTCGCCGACGCCCAGCCCGCCGACCGCCGGGTACGGATCATCGGCGAGCCCATCTGGGCCGGCCGCAGCGGCACCGAGTACCCCGCCTGCGTCCAGCACGAGGCGCTGATCAACGACGCCTTCGAGGGCCGGGCGGTCACCATCCTCTGCCCCTACGACGCCGTGCGGCTGGACGCCGGCGTCCTCGCCGACGCCCACGCCACCCACCCCGTCGTCATCCCCGCCGGCTCCGCCGGGGAACTGCCCAGCACCGCCTACGACCCGGCCGGGGTCGTCGCCCGGTACAACGCGCCGCTGCCGCCGGGGCCGGACGCGCCCGTGCTGTCCTTCCCGTTCGCCGCCGGCTCCCTGCCGGACGCCCGGCACGCCGCCACCGGCGCGGCCGGCCGGCTCGGCCTCGGCGGGGTCCGGCTCGACGACCTGGCCCTGGTGACGGCCGAGCTGACCACCAACTCCGTGGTGCACGGCGGCGGCGCGGGCGTGCTGCGGCTGTGGGCCGAGGACGGGTACGTGGTCTGCGAGGTCCGGGACCGGGGCCGGCTCACCGACCCGCTGGCGGGCCGCCGGCCCGCCTCCCGCGACCAGCGCGGCGGTCGCGGCCTGCTCCTGGTCAACCTCGTCTGCGACCTGGTCCGCACGCACACCGGGCAGGACGGCACGACGGTGCGTACCTGGTTCGCCGTCTGAGGCGCCGCGACTCCTCGGCCGCGCGGAGCATGTGAGGCGTCCCCGGTCTCACAGCGGCTCCTGCCAGGTGTACGCCGTCCCCGTGCCGTCGTCGGCCACCGTCAGCCGGACCGCCGCCCGGCCGTCCGGGCCGGTCGCCGTCGCGTCCACGACGATCCGGACGCGGTCGGTGCCCGGCTGCCGCAGGGCCGCCGCCAGCGCCTCGCGCACCGCGGCGACCAGCCGGTCAGCCACCTCGTCCGGCACCCGGTGCTCGACCGGGCCCGCGAAGTGCGTGGACGGCGGGGAGCCGAGGTGCGCTGCGGCGCCCGCCGCCTCCCTGAGCACCCGGGCCCGCAGGCCGGCCGGCGGGCCGGCGGGCGGCTGCCGCAGCGCGATGATCGCCGTACGCACCTCCCGCACGGTCGAGCGCAGGTCGTCCACCGCCCGGTCCAGCAGCGCGCCGACGTCCTCGGCGTCGGTGCGGCGCCGGGTGGACTCCAGCATCATGCCGGTGGCGAAGAGCCGCTGCACCACCAGATCGTGCAGGTCACGGGCGATGCGGTCCCGGTCCTCGTAGACCGCGAGCCGGGCCCGGCCCCGGTGCGCGTCGGCCAGGACGAGGGCCAGCGCGGCCTGCGCGGCGAACGGGACGGCGAGCTGCCGTTCGACGTCGGTGTACGGACGCTCCCCGCGCCGGCGGGGCAGCGCGAGGGTGCCGATCAGCCGGCCGTCCGCCTCCAGCGGCAGCATCATGCTGGGCCCGTACCGGTGCCGTACCCCGGTCGTCATCCGCGGGTCGGTCGCCGAGTCCTCGAGGAACACCGGCTCCCCGCCCAGCAACTGCGCCAGCACCGGCGCGTCCGGTGCGATGGCCGTGCCGACGATCCCGGCCGGGTCGTCCGGCGTGGAGACGGTCACGATCTCCATGCCGCCCTCCCCGGTCGGCCGGAGGACGACCCCGGCCGCGGCGTCCGCGAGCCGCCGGGCCCGTTCGGCGACCGTCGTCAGGGCGTCGGCACCGGCGTCCTCCCCGGCGAGCAGCGCGGTGGTGACGGCCGCGGTGCCCTCGATCCAGCGCTCCCGCTGCCGGGCCGCCTCGTGCAGCCGGGCGTTGCCCAGCGCGATCCCGGCCTGCTCGGCGAGGACCCGCGCGAGCTGCTCGTCCTCCACGGTGAACGGCCGCCCGCCGGGCCGCCCGGTCAGCACCAGTTCGCCGAACTCCTCGTCGTCGGCCCGCACCGGCACCCGCAGCCGGTCCCCGGCGCCGGCGGGGTCCGCGCCGGCCCGGACCTCGGTGGCGCCGTCCGGCGCGGGCCGGACCGTGCGCACCACGGCCGACGCCGCCCCGGTCAGGGACACCGCGCCGGCCACCAGGCGGCGCAGGGTGCCGCACGGGTCGAGGTCGGTGCCGAGGGCCAGGACGGCGTCGAGGAGGGCGGTGAGCCGGGAGCCGGAGGGGGGACCGGTCACGCCGGGGTCAGTCGGCGGCGGGCTGCAGCGACACCGGCTCCACCTTGCCCTCCAGCATGGTGCCGAGGCCCTGGACGGCGCAGATGTCGGGGCGTTCGGCGATGTGCACCGGCATGCCGGTCGCCTGCCGCAGCATCTGGTCGAAACCGGGCAGCAGCGCGCTGCCGCCGACCATCATGATGCCCCGGTCGGCGAGGTCGGCCACCAGGTCGGGCGGGCAGTCCCGCAGCACCCTGCCGATGCCGTCGAGGACGCCCGTCAGCGGCGTCTGGATGGCGTTCCGCACGGCGGCGGTGTCGACCTGGACGCTGCGGGCGAGACCGGTCGCCACGTCGCGGCCGTGGATCTCGGTGGAGGCCGGGCCGTGGGCGGTGAGCCCGTTGCCGGACAGGGCGAGCTGGAGGGGCCGTACGGACTGGCTGGGCAGGACCAGTTCGTGCTGGTGACGCAGGTGCTGGACGATCGCGGCGTCGACCGCCTCGCCGCCCACCGGGATACGGGCCGCGGTCACGATCGAGCCCAGGGAGAGCACCGCGACCTGCGTGGCGTGCGCCCCGCACACCATGATCATGGTGGCCTCGGGCTGCTCCACGGGCAGTCCGCAGCCGACCGCCGCGGCGATGAGCGTGTCGACCAGCTCCACCCGCCGGGCGCCGAGCCCGACCATCGTCTCGATCGCGGCGCGCTGGGCCAGCGGGTCGGCGTCGTGCGGGGTGCAGACCGCGGCCCGCAGCCGGGGCTTGCGGCGCAGCGTGCGGCGGACCTTGTCGCCGATCAGGTGCCGCAGCATGCGCTGGGCCATCTCGATGTCGACGACCGTGCCGCCCGAGACGGGCCGTACGACGCGGATGTAGCCGGGGGTGCGGCCGGTCATCTTCTCCGCGAACTCACCGACCGCGATGAGCGCGCCGGTGCGGGTGTTGACGGCGGCGGCGGACGGCTGGTCGACGACCAGCCCCGCTCCCTTGACGTAGACGCGGGTCCGCGCGGCCCCCAGGTCGACGGCGAAATGGCAGCGGCGCAGCTGCTCCAGAGTGGCGGTCATGGCGGATCCTCCCGAGAGCACGGACCGTGGCCGACGGGCGGCCGGCCTCCCTCGCATCGTGCGGGCGGCCCCCGGACCGCCGCCTCCTGGAGGGGGCCGGGCGGGGCGCCGCCGAACGGGTGGCCGGCCTCCCGGGAACGGCCCGCGGGCTGTCCGGAGCGCCGGGGCCCCGTCGGCGGCGGCGTCCCCTCACCGCTGCTCCGCGGCGGTCAGCAGGGGACGCAGGTCGGTCACCAGGGGGACGTCGGGGTCGGCGGCGCGCAGGTCCCGCCGGACCCGCTCGGACCGCCAGTAGCCGATGAACGGCAGCCCGGCGGCGCGGGCGGCGCGCTGCTCGGCGGCCGACGCTCCCACCAGCACGCACTCTTCCGGCGCGGCGTCGACCGCCTCCAGCGCCCGGCGCAGTACGTCCGGGTCGGGCATGAGCCGGGTGAGGTCGTCCTGCCGGCCGTGCACCCCGCCGGTCACCCGGTCCAGCAGGCCGTGCCGCCGCAGGTACCCGGTGACCGGGCCGGGCGCCCGGTCGGTCACCACGGCGACCGGCACCTCCCGCCGGTGCAGGGCGCGGATCAGCGGGCCGGCGAACGGGGTGCCCCGCGCGGTGCGGGCCGCCCGCTCCTCGTGCCGGGCCAGCCGCCGCTGCACCTCGGCGCCGACCCGGTGCCCGGCCAGCGCCCGGACGAAGTCCAGTGTCCCGGCGTAGCCGTCCGACGGGAGACCGGTCCCCGGCGGCGGGACCCCGGCCGGCGCGTCCTCGGGGGCGCGGTCGTCGGCGACGAGCTGCGCGATGTCCAGCAGCACCTCGCGCTCCGCGCCCGGCCGGTACAGCCGGGCCACCACGTCGTCGAAGCCCAGCAGCACACAGCGGGCGCCGGTGATCAGCGGCTCCGGGCCGGGGCGGGCGCGGCGGGCGGCGGCGAGGGGCGGCGGGACGGTCCAGTCGACGTGGTAGCCGGGGACGCCGGTGCGGGCGAGGGCGGCGCCGAGACCGTCACCGGCCGCGGTGCGGCGGGCGTGCCGCAGGGCGTCGGTGAGCAGCGCCGCCGGGGCGGGTCCCGCCGCGGCCCGCGCGGGGTCCTCGACCCGCCAGGTCGCCGCGACCCCGGCCACCGCGTCGACGGCGAGGTGCCGGGGGCGCAGGTCGACCTCGTAGTACTGCCAGGCGGCCCGTTCGGCGGCGGGGGCGGTGCGGACCCGGGCGGAGTCCGCCGGGAGGAAGGTGCCGCCGCCCGCCGTGCCGGGCAGCAGCAGGACGACGGCCTCGGCGGCGTCGCGGGCCGGCGGGACCCAGCCGCCGGACGGCACCGGGAACGGGCCGCGCGCCGGATGCCCCTCGGGGGCCGGTCGGGCGGTGCCCGGTACCAGGTGGTACCAGCCCGACTCGTCGTCCAGCCGCCCGAACGTCCCCGGCGGGAAGAAGAAGTCCTCGTCGGCCACCTCGCCGTGGTACAGCGCGTCGGACACGGCGACGACGGCCTGGGCCGGGGCGGCGTCCAGGGCCGCGGTCACCGCCCCGGGGGCGGCCCGGAAGACGTGCTCCCCGCCGCCGTCCGGCCGGAACCCCACCAGCCAGAACTCGGCCCGCAGCCGCAGCCCGCCCAGCCGCGCCAGCCGGCCGGGCAGCCGGTCGACGGCCGCCCGCAGCAGTCCGGCGACCGGAACACGGGGCGACAGCGCCACCAGCACCTCGCCGGGGCCGGGGGCGCTCAGCCGGTACGCGTCACCGGCCAGACCGCTGTCCGCGAGCAGGTCACGGGCGAGCGCGGTCAGCGCCGCGTCCGCCCGGGTGCCGCGCGGGCCGTCGGCGAGGGCGAGGCGGACCCAGGCGCGGTGATCGGTGCCGTACGCCTCGTCCTCGTCCTCGTCCTTCAGCCCTTCTGCCGCCCCTCCCCTGGGGGACCACGCGACCGGCTCCGGCTCCTCGGGCTCCTCCGGCTCGTCCTCCTCCGAATCCGGGTCCTCCCGGCGTTCCCGGTCGAACGGCGGGAAGCCGGCCGGCACCTCCGGCGGGGGCCGCCTGCCCTGCCCGGCGCCGGCCGCCCACCACTCGTCCTCGGTCGGGAACGAGCCCTCCGGGAACTCGTCCGGCGCGGCCACGACGGCCCCCGGCGAGCCGTCCACCGGGTGCTGCGGGGAGGGCCGACCCGGGTCGTCCGCCGGCGGGGCGTGGTCCTGGCGCAGTTCCCGGCCGAGGGCCAGCAGCTCCGGGTTGTCGCCGCCGGACAGCTCGTACTCGGCGTACCGCTCCAGGGCCTCCTCGAAGCGGCCCAGGCGGCGCAGCGCGATCAGGTACAGGCGCAGGAAGGTGTCGTGGAAGGGGTGGGCGTCCAGCAGACCGGCCAGCTCCCCGGCCGCCCGGTCGGCGTCGCCGAGGGCGAGGTGCAGTCCGGCGAGCCGGGCGTGCAGGGTGAGCCGGAGCTGCTGGAGGTTCCGGCGCGCGGTGCGGGCGGCGGGGCCGGGCACCCCGGCCAGCGGGGGGCCGCCGCGCCAGAGCCCCAGCGCCTCGGCGACCAGGTCGCGCGCCTCGGCCTCCGCGCCCGCCGCCCCGGCCGCGTCGGCCCGCCGGACCAGTTCCTCGCAGCGCACCACGTCCACGACGTCGGCGCCGGTGTGCAGCGCGTACCCGTGCGAGGGTGTCGCCAGCACCCCGGGGCCGAGCGCCGCCGCCAGCCGCTCGGCCGCCCGGCGCAGCCGCGTACGCGCGTCCCGGGGCTCGTCGGCCGGGTCCCACAGGCCGTACCGCAGCTCCTCGTGGGTGAGCGTCCGGCCGTGCTTGAGGAGCAGCATGGCGAGCAGCGCGGCCTCGTCCGGCGCCGGCTCGGAGGAGCCCTGGGGGCCCTCCACGCGCAGCGGCCCCAGGACGTAGTAGAACCGCTGGTCGTACTCCTGCCGGGCCAGCCGGGCCAGCTCCGGGTCGGTGAGCAGGTCCCGGCCCTGGAGCTGGGCGGGCGGCGACGGGGACATCAGCAGGTCCAGGGCGTGCGCGAACGGCCCGCGCAGCACCGGCGGGAGATGTTCGAGCCGCCCGGGGTCGACGGGCATCGTCAGCCGCGAGGTGCCCGACGCCAGCAGCAGCACCAGCTCGCACAGCGCGCGCAGGTCCGCCGCGCGGGCGTCCCTGGCGCCCGGCCAGCTGCCCCGGCCCGGTGCGAACAGGCTGAGCCGGACCGTCCCGTCCGGCATCAGCACCACCCGGGACGGCTCCAGCGCGCCGTGCACCGCGCCCGCCGCGTGCACGGCGGTCAGCGCGCGGGCCAGCTGCGCCGCGACGGCCACGGTCAACGGGGCCGGCAGCCGGTTGCCGTAGGGGCGGGCGAGGGTGTTCAGGGCGATGCCGTCGAGGTGCTCCATGACGACGTAGGGCGTGTCGTCGTCCACGCCGGTGTCGAGGACGGTCACCACGTTGGGGTGGTCGATCTCCCGCAGGGGCCGCGCGTCCCGCAGGAACGCCCGCTGCCGTGCCGGGTCGGCGGTGGGCTCGTGCAGCCGGACCGCCACCGTGCGGCGGGTGCGGGTGTCCTCGGCGAGCCACACCTTGCCGTCCGGGTTGAGGCGCCGCACCAGCCGGTACCGGTCGCCGAGCCGTCGCGCCGAGGGCGCCGGGGGCGCGACACGGGCGGCGCTCAGCCGCCGGGCGCCGCGCTCGCTGATCTCGGCGATGGCCTCGCCGCGCGGCCCGGTCTCGGTGCCGTCCGGGGCGGGTGTCAGGGCGTGGAACTCGCCGGGGGAGCGGCCCGCCCGGTCCTCGATCAGGTCACCGGTGCGCAGCAGCAGGTCGTGGGTGCGGGCGCGGGCGGAGCGCGGCAGCCCGCGCAGCAGCAGCTCGCGCACCCCGGGCCGCCACACGTACGAGCCCGGCGGCCCCGGCACGGAGGCGAGCAGGCCGCTGAGGATCACCTCGGCCAGGTGCGCGGGGCGCGGCTCGGGTTCCACGGCGGCCTGCACCAGCCGCATCACCGGCAGGTCAGGCCGGCCCAGCGCGAGATGCCCGGCCAGCCGGTACGCCGCGGGGGACGCCGCCGACCGGAACCGCAGGACCAGTTCCTCGGCGGGCAGCCGGGCCACGTCGGTGCGGTCGTCGGTGTCGGCGGGCAGCGGGCCGAGCACCGCCGCCGCCGCGCCGGGGTGGCCGGTGCCGCCCGGACCTGCCACCAGCGCCGCCCAGTTGGCCAGCCACTGCGGCCCCGGCTCCAGGACCGGCACGTACGCGGTGTCCGCGGGTGGCTCCTCCTCGGTGCTGTCGTACGGGGTGAAGGAGAGCGCGGCGCTGGGCGCGGCGCGGTGGGGGGCGGTGAGCAGGCCGGGGACCGGGGGCAGCGCGGTGTCCCGCCACAGGTGCTCGGGGAGCGGCTGGACCACGGCCAGCGGCATCCGGCGCGCCCAGCGGCGCAGCGTGGCGAACCAGCGGGTGCCGGCCGGTCCGGCCCGCCACTGCGGGCCCATGCAGTCGCTGATCAGGAGGGTGACGGTCCGGCCGTCGGCGGGGGCGTGCACACCGTCGCCGGCCACCGTGCCGTCGGGCAGGGCGCGGTGCAGGGTGACGGTGCGGAAGACGCCGGACTGGGCGAGCGCGGTGTGCAGTTCGCGCACCAGCGGGCGCCAGACCGGCATCGTCGGCCCGGCGTCGTGCACCAGGTGCAGCCGCAGCCAGCGCTCCCGCGCGGGGCGCAGCACCGGCAGCCACCAGCGGGGGTCGGCGCCGAGCCGGGCGATGCGGTCGGCGGTGGCCGCCTCGTCGACCTCGCGGACGGCGGGCGCGTCGGTCCGGCGGCGCAGCGGGCGCAGCGCGCGTTGCAGGGCCAGCGGGTGCGGCAGCATCGGCGGGGCCGGGGCCAGCACGGCGGTGTGCGGCTCGGGCGCCGCCCCGGCCGTCCCCGCCGCCGTCGGCAGGGACGGCGGCAGCCGCAGCGGGGCGCGGGGCGCGGCCGGACGGCCGGTCCGGTCCGGGGGCGGCGCGGCCGGCTCGCCGCGTGCCCCGCCGACGTCCTCCTCCGGTGCGCGGGGTGGCGGCGCGGCGGGCGGTACGGGGGTGCCCGGGGGCCGGCCGGAGGCGGGGCGGGGCGGGCCGGCGCCGTCCGGGGCGGGCTCCATGTGCCGGGCCAGCCAGAGCAGTTCGGCCAGCTCGCGCGGGGTCGGGCGGGTGCCCGGGGCGGCCCGGCCGAGCAGCTCGGCCAGGCGGGCGACGGGTTCCGGCGGGCCGGCGGGGTCAGAAGGCATGCGGCTGCGGGGACTGGCCCAGGTACGGCATCAGCCGCTCGGCCAGCTCGTCGAGGGAGTCGGCGGTCAGCCCGGAGGCACGGGCCAGGTAGATGGCGTTGAGGAGCTGGTCGGTGGCGAGGTCGCCGCTGCCCACCCGGGACAGGAACCGGTCGATGAGCTGCCGGGCGTAGGCGTCCGGCTCGCCCAGGTGGGCGCGGACGATGTCGGCGAGGTGCTGGTCGTCGGGCTGGCGCAGGCGCAGGGTGACGCAGCGGCGCAGGAAGGCGGGCGGGAACTCCCGCTCCCCGTTGCTGGTCAGCACGACGAAGGGGAAGGCGCGGCAGCGGACCCGGCCGTGCTCCACCGGCACCCGCCGGCCGGTGCCGTCGGCCATCACCTCGGCCCGGCCGCCCGGGGCGTCGCGGGTGGCCCGCACCAGTTCGGGGATCTCGTACTGGCCCTCCTCCAGCACGTTCAGCAGGTCGTTGGGCAGGTCCAGGTCGCTCTTGTCGATCTCGTCGATGAGCAGGGCCCGGGGGTGGGCGTAGGGCAGCAGGGCGGTGCCCAGCGGGCCGAGCCGCAGATGGTCCTCCACACCGGCGCCCGTGCCGTCCCCGTCCGTGCCCCTGCCGTCCGTGCCCCTGCCGTCCGGACCGGCCGCCGCCTGCCGGGCCGCGTACAGCCGGGACAGCGGGTCGTACTGGTAGAGGCCGTCGTGCAGGGTGGAGCGGCTGGTGATGTTCCATCTGAGGACCGGGCCGAGACGCAGCTCCCGGGCGACCGCGTAGACCAGCGAGGACTTGCCGGTGCCGGGCGGCCCGGTGACCAGCAGCGGACGGCGCAGGTACAGCGCGGCGTTGACGAGCTGGACGGTCTCCTCGGTGGCCCGGTAGGTCCGGGCGCGGTGGGTGCGGTCGGGCGAGGCCGCCGCGGCGTCGTCGTCCTCGGCGGGCGGGTCCAGGACGGGACGGCCGTCGAAGGCCCGCCAGGGCGGTGGCGGGGGCAGCCGGGTGATGCCGTCGTGCGGCTGCGACGCTCCGGTGTAGACGGGCCACAGGGCCATGGGGTTTCTCTTTCGGGGTCGGGTGCGGTCGTGCGGTGGCCGGCCGCGGGCCGGACGCGCCGGCCGGCCGGGCGGGTCAGCCGACGGGCGAGTGCAGGCAGGCGGCGGGCTCGGGGAAGCAGCGCGGATCGTCCCACAGCACCTGCACCTCCCGCGCCCAGTGCCCCTCGGGATCGTCGGCCGCGTACGCCTCCTCACGCAAGTCCAATACGCGGCGCGGCAGTTCGGCGGGGGAGACGCCCTCGACCGACTCCGCGAGCCGCTCCAGGAAGGCCGTACCGGCGCACGCGCCGGCGTGGTCGTCGCCCGGACAGCCGGTGCGCCGCCACAGCAGCACGGGCACGGGGGCGCTGAGCCCGGCCCTGAAGTGCTCGCCGACCGAGGTGAACCCGGCCAGCGCCGCCGCCTCGTCGCGCAGCCGCATCCGCAGGCTGCGCGGGTTCTCCCGGGTGCCGCACGCCACCCGGTGCAGCCGGGCGTCGGACCGGGCGTCCAGCTCCTGCCACTTCTTGCTCAGCTCGTGCCGGGCGCGGCTGCTGCGGTGCCGGGAGCGCTCCGCCACGACCACCGGGTGGGCGCAGCCCAGCGGGGTCGGGTCGTACGCGCTGCACTCCCACTGCGCCACCGGCTTGTCCAGCCACTCGTACGGCAGGACGAAGGCGAGCAGCGCCTCGGCGTCCCGGTCGAGCTGGTTGAACGCCGCGTCCACCCGTTCCTGGACGTAGGCGGGCACCGCGTCCTGGGGGACGCGGCGGGTGCCCACCGGGCGGCGGTGCCCGTCGCGGTAGGCGGACACCTCCACGGTGACCTGGTCCGGTCCGGCGCCGCTGCGGGCCAGTTCGACGACGATGGGCGTCCAGGCGGAGGCGGCGGCCGGCCGGGGGCCGGGCACCCGTCCGGGCAGCGGTGTCAGCCGCTCCTCCAGCGCCCGTTCGAGCTGGTCGGCGAACCGGTCCTCGGCGCCGACGCCGGGCACCTCCCGGCGTACGTAGTCCGCGGCCTGCCGCAGCGTGTGGAACAGCTCCTCGGGCTCCGGGGCGAAGGGGTCCACGGAGGAGGCGTAGAGCCGGTTGGGGTCGCAGTCCAGGCCGAGCCGCTCGGCCCGGCCCAGCAGCAGTTCCAGCCGTCCCGCGTCCGGGGGCGGGGCCGGCGCGGGAACCAGCCCGCCCAGCCCCTCCCAGTGCCGGGCCAGCACCTCGACGGGCAGCATCCGGCCGACGTGCGTCGAGGTGGTGGAGGTGACCATGCCGACGACCGTGCCGTCGCTGAGGGTGGCCGCCGCGCCGCTGAACCCGCCGACCAGGGTCTGCCCGTGCGCGGTGAGGGCCTCCAGCTGCACCCACTCGCCGGCGATCAGCGGGCCCGGTACGGCCCGGTAGGAGGCGAGGACGCCCTTCGGGAGGGCCCCCGGGAAGCCGTAGGCGATCAGCTCGGGGGCGGGGTCGCGGCGCTCCGCGCCGGGCGGCGCGAACACGGCGGGCCGCACCGGCACCTCCCGCTCCAGCTCCAGGACGGCCAGGTCGCCGGGGTCGTCCCGGTGCCCCTGCCAGCCACCCCGGAAGAAGACCCGGGCGGTCACGTCGCCCAGGTCCCGGTGGCCGGGGAAGACCACGGTGGCCGTGTCCGCGTCCTGGACGACGTGCGCGCAGGTCAGCACCAGCCGCCGGGTCACGAGGAAGCCCGCGCCGACCCTTCTGCCGCACTCGATCCGGACGTGGAAGGAGGCACGGCCGGTCATGACCGTACGGCGGCCCGGCCGTCCGCCACCGGCGAGGGGGCCGGCGTCCCCGGCGACCAGTGCAGCCGCACCACCAGATGGCCCTCGGCGGTGCCCTTGGCGATGACCGCGCCGGCCTCCGCGCTCAGCCGCACTCCGAACTCCAGCTCCACCGAGTCGGGTCTGAGGGTGCCGTCGCGGAAGACCCGCAGCGCGGACGCGGCGGCGGCGCGCACCCCCTCCAGCGCGTTCTCGAAGGTCCGCGCCGCCTGGGCCGGGCCGTCGCCGCGCGAGACCAGGCGGGCGCCGGTCTCGTCGTCGACGGCCTCGACCACGACCCGGGCGCCGTCCTCCGTCGTGAACTCCAGCAGTCCGTCCATGCGCCGTTCTCCCCGTTCGCCGTGCGCCCGCGCCTCTCCCTCACGCGGACGGACCTCATTGTGACGGACGGTGCTCGGCGGTGTCCCGTGAAGGACCGGCCGCGCCCCGCCGACGTGGCGGAAACCCGCCAGTGCGCGCATCCGCCACCCCTGGTCAACTCACCCGTGACACCCGGGCCATGAGACTCGTGCGCGGCAACGCTACGAGGAGAGGGGCGTGCATGAGCACGAGACCCAGAGGTACCGGACCGGTCCTGCTGGCCGCCGCGGTGGCGGTCGCGCTGCTGCCGGCCGGCCCGGCGGCGGCCGGGGCGGCGGACGCGGCCCCGTCGGACATCCGGCAGACCCGGGCGGATCCGGCCCGTACGGTCACGCTGGTCACCGGCGACCGGGTGACCGTCACCGGCACCGGCGGCGGCGGGCGGACCGTCACCGTCGAGCGCCCGCGGGGCGCCACCGGCGCCGTACGCACGCAGGACGCCGGTGGCTCGCTGACCGTCGTACCGGACGAGGCCCTGCCCTATCTGCGGGCCGGGACGCTCGACGAACGCCTCTTCGACGTCACGGAGTTGCTCCGTCAGGGGCTCGGGGACGGCGACTCCGGCGAGCTGCCGCTGATCGTGACCTACGAGAAGGGCGCGTCCGTCGTCACCCCGCGCAGCACCCAGCGCACCCGGACCCTGACCAGCGTGCGCGGGGCGGCCGTGGAGGCGGCCAGGGGCCGGGCCTTCTGGGAGGACTTCACCCGGCGCGCCGGCACCGTCGAGGGCGTCTGGCTCGACGGACGGGTCAGCGCGGAGATGGCCGAAAGCAATGCCCAGATCGGCACCCCGCGGGCCTGGGACGCGGGCCTGACCGGCAAGGGAGTCACCGTCGCCGTCCTGGACAGCGGGGTGGACGCCGGCCATCCCGACCTGGCCGGGCGGATATCCGCCGCCCGCAGCTTCGTCGAGGGCGAGGAGGTCGCCGACCGGCACGGCCACGGCACCCACGTCACCTCCACCGTCGGCGGCAGCGGCGCCGCCTCGGACGGCGCCGAGAAGGGCGTGGCGCCCGGCGCGACCCTCGCGGTCGGCAAGGTCCTCAGCGACCAGGGCTCGGGCAGCGAGTCGCAGATCATCGCGGGCATGGAGTGGGCAGCCCGGGAGGTGAAGGCCGACGTCGTCTCGATGTCCCTGGGCTCGACGGAGGCCAGCGACGGCACCGACCCGATGGCGCGGGCGGTGAACGCCCTGTCCGCCGAGACCGGCGCGCTGTTCGTGATCGCCGCCGGGAACACCGGCTCCCCCTCGTCCATCGGTTCGCCCGGCGCCGCCGACGCCGCGCTGACCGTCGGCGCGGTGGACGCCGCCGACGAGGCCGCCTGGTTCACCAGCGCCGGACCCCGCCACGGCGACAACGCCCTCAAGCCTGACCTGTCCGCCCCCGGGGTCGGCATCCTCGCCGCCCGCTCCACGCTCACCGCGGGCGAGGGCGCGTACACCTCCATGGACGGCACGTCGATGGCGACCCCGCACGTCGCCGGGGTGGCCGCGCTGCTCGCCGAGGAACACCCCGACTGGACCGGCGCGCAGCTCAAGGACGCGCTGATGTCCACCTCGAAGCCGCTCGACGCCTCCGCCTACCGGCTGGGCGCGGGCCGGGTCAGCGTCCCGGACGCGATCGGCGCGGACATCACCGCCACCGGCAGCGCCGGCCTCGGCTTCCACTCCTGGCCGTACGAGGAGAACGAGCCGGTCACCAGGACCGTGACCTACACCAACTCCTCCGCCGCGCCGGTCGAGCTGGCGCTCTCCGTCGAGGGCGCCCCCGAGGGCGTCGTCACCCTCGCCGACACCGCCCTGACCGTGCCGGCGCACGGCACCGCCGCCACCACCGTCACCGGGGACGGCACCGGCGCCCCCGTGGGGCAGACCAGTGGCCGGATCGTCGCCTCCGCCGCCGGGACGCCGGTCGCCCGCACGGCCTTCGGACTGGTGAAGGAGGAGGAGCGCTACACGCTCACCGTCCACGTCAAGGACCGCTCCGGCGCGGGCACCGCCGCCGACCTGACGGTGCAGCGGCTCGCCCCGGGCGTCGACCCGGAACCGGCGTACGTCGGTGACTCCGGCACCCTCGCACTGCGCGTCAAGCCCGGCACGTACAGCCTGTCCGCCTTCCTCGACGTGCGCGGCGGCCACGGCGCCGACTCGCTCGGCCTCGGCTTCCTCGCCGCGCCCGAGGTCGTCGTCGACCGCGACCGCGAGATCACCCTCGACGGCCGCACGCTCCGCGAGATCGACGCGGACGTCGGCCGGCGCACCGAGACCCGGCAGCTGCTCATGGAGTACGACCGCGACGGCGGCGGCGCCGACCTGTTCGGCGCGGTGCAGGTGCCGCTGACGTACGACAGCGTCTTCGCCGCGCCCACCGGCCGGAAGGTCACCGTGGGCACCTTCGAGTACCGGACCGTGTGGCGGCTCGGCAAGCCGCTGCTGGAGGTCAGGGGCGTCGGTGACGCCACCGTCCAGTCCGGCGGCACGCTGCCCGCGGGCCGGGTCCGGCTGCCGCTGGTGGACGCCGGGACCGGCCCGGTGACCGGCGCGAAGGGCAAGGCGGTCCTCGCCCGGCTCACCGAGGGAACCGACCCGGCCGCGCTCGCGCGGGCCGCCCAGGACGCGGGCGCTAAGGCGCTGTTCGTGACCGACGACGCGCCCGGCCGGCTGATGGAGTGGTGGGGCACCGACGACAACGCCGACCGGCCGCTGGCCGTCGCGACCCTGAACCAGGCCGACGCGGCGGCGCTGCGCAGGGCGGGCCGGGTCGACATGACCGGCACGCCGGACACGCCGTACACCTACGACCTGTCCCAGGGGCACCCCGGCGCGATCCCCGACCGGGACCTGACCTACCGCCCCGGCACGCGCGAACTGGCCACCCTCCACACCAAGTACCACGGTGCCCGGGCGTCCGCCGGCGGCGGGTTCCGCTACTCGCTCACCGGCACCTTCGCCATCGGCATCGGCTTCAAGGAGCGGATCGCCTTCCCCGCCGAGCGCACCGAGTACGTCTCGACCGGGCCCGGCCAGCTGTGGACCGAGTCGATCGACTCGGCCGGCGGGCTGGAGCAGCGCAGCGGAGAGGTCCGCTACGAGGGCGGCACGAGCCAGGAGCTGGACTGGTTCAAGCCGGTCTGGCACCCCTACCTCGGCACCGGGCTCGGCTGGGGGCAGCAGCGCACCGGTGACCAGATGCGGTTCAACGCGCCCGGCTGGGGCGACTCCGGCCCGGACCACACCGGCTTCGGGGACATCTGGAGCGACAGCGGCATGACCCAGACCACGGCGCTCTACCAGGACGGCGCGCTCGTCGACCGGATGGACGGCTCCACCGCCTACCTCTGGGACGCGCCCGCCGACGAGCACACCTACCGGCTCGTCACCGACACCGCGCTGGACGCGGAGCGCTGGGGGACCGGCGCGACGGGCCACTCCGCGTGGACCTTCCGCTCGGCGCGCACCCCCGAGGACCGGAGCACCCGCCTGCCCCTGATCAACCTCTCCTACGACCTCGGCACCGACCTCGCGGGCGAGGTGCGGGCCGGGCACCGGCTCGGCATCGGCCTGGACGCGGCGTACGTGGCCGGCGCGGCGGACACCGGCCGCCTCGGCGGCGGGAGGCTCGACGTCTCCTACGACGGCGGCGAGACCTGGCGGCCGGTCCGGCTGAGCGGCGACGGCGGCGCCTCCTGGCGGGGCACCCTGACCGTGCCCCGCGACGCCGCCCACCTCTCCCTGCGGGCCTCGGCCGAGGACGACCGGGGCGGCTCGGTGACGCAGGAACTCCTCCGGGCGGTGAGCGTCCGGTAGGGCACGGACACGCGGACGGCGCCGCCTCCCTGGGACGGGGGGACGGCGCCGCCGTTGTTCTGCCGGACGAACCTCAGACCAGCCAGCCGACGAAGTGGACGAGGCCGGCGAGGATGTCGGTGAGAACGTTCATGTGAGTACTGCTCCTTGCGTGATACGTGCGATGTGGGACCTCACGCCGACTACGGTCTGCAGCCCGTTGCTTGCGTACCGTCAGTCTCGTTGATCCCGCCGGGCGCAGCCGCGCTCATGAGCGACGATCACCTGTTCCAGGGAACACCTGCTCGCTTGTTCGGATCACGCCCAGTTCGGCGAGGTCCTGCGGTCGCAGCCGCAGCAGGCCGGCGGTCTCGTCGGCCCGCTCCGGCGGGCGCTTCAGGATCGCGGTGGCCGCCTCCGGCCCGATGACGGAGAAGTAGCTGTCCGGGGTCGCCCAGGTCCGCCCCGGCGCCGCCAGCGCCAGCGCCCCGCCCGAACCGCCCTCCCCGATGAGCAGCGTGGTGACCGGCGTCCCGGCGGCGGCCACCGCGCCGAACAGCTCCGCGACGGCCGGCCCCACGCCCTGCCGCTCGGCCGCCGCGTCATTGGCCGCGCCCGGGGTGTCCACCAGCGTCAGCACCGGGATGCCGAGCCGGTCCGCGAGCCGGATCAGCCGGGCGGCGGTGCGGAAACCGGCGGGCCGGGTCGCGGTCCCGGTCTGCGCGGCGTACGCGACCGTCCGGGTCCCGTGCGCGTCCTCGCGGGTGCCGAAGCCGCACAGCATGCCGTCCGGGTCGGCGCCGCCGCAGCGGTCGCCGCTGATCTCCCGCCGGTCGGTGAAGTAGGCGTCGAGGTAGGCGCGGGCACGCGGACGCTCCGGAGCGCGCGCCCGGCGCACCGCCTCCCGCCCGCTGCCCGGAGCGTCCGTCGCGCCGAGCGGTGCGGGGACCGGCGCAGGCGCCCCGGACGGCCGGGTGAGCAGCCGCAGCCAGTGCCCCAGCGTCGCGCGCAGCTCCTCCGGCGCCACGACGGCGTCCACCGACCCGGCCGCGAGCTGCGCCTCGGCCGTGTACGCCGCCGGGTCGGCGTCCGGCGGCCGGACCCGCGACCCGGCGAAACCGATCTGGGCGCCGGGCAGCGCCAGCGTCACGTCGGCGCCCGCGCCGAGGGTCGCCCAGCCGCCGCCGGTGGTCGGGTCCCGGGCGACGGCGAGCTGCGCCAGGCCGGCCGCCCGGGTCAGCGCCGACTGCCGGGCCACCCGCTGGAGCTGGGTCAGCGCGAGCATGCCCTCCTGCATCCGGGAGCCCCCGGTGGCGACCAGCGGGACGACCGGCAGCCGGTGCGCGCGGGCGTGCGCGTACGCCGCCTCCAGCCGGTCCCCGGTGGCCTGCCCCAGCGAGCCGCCGAGGAAGCCGAACTCGAAGGCGATCAGCACCGCCGGGGTGCCCTCGATCCGGCCGGTGCCGCAGACGACGGACTCCGACTCGCCGGTCCGCCCGGCCGCGCGGGCCCGGGAGGCACCGTAACCGGGCCAGGCGAGCGGCCCGTCCGGGGCCGTCTGCCGGCCGGGCGGCGGCAGTTCGGCGAAGTCGTCGGTGAGCAGGGAGAGGAGGCGGCGGGCGGAGAGCCGCTCAGTCATGGCTCAGCGCCCGCTTCATGATCTTCCCCATGTCGTTGCGGGGCAGCACGTCGAGCAGGCGCAGCGCGCGGGGCCGCTTGTGCGGGGCGAGCCGGGCGGCGACGTGGTCGGCCAGCTCCGCGAGGCCGGGCGGGGCGCCGGGGTCGGCGGGCACCACCCAGGCGACGATCCGCTCCCCGAGGTCGGCGTCCGGCTCCCCGGTGACGGCGGCCTCACGGACCGCCGGGTGCTCCAGGAGCGCGTTCTCGATCTCCCCGGCGCCGATCTTGTACCCGCCGCTCTTGATCAGGTCGGTGGCCTTGCGGCCGACGATGCGGACGTAGCCGTCCGGGTCGCGCACCGCCATGTCACCGGTGCGGAAGAAGCCGTCGGCGGTGAAGGCGGCGGCGGTGGCGTCGGGCCGGTTCAGGTACTCGGTGAACAGGTTCGGGCCGCGCACCTGGATCTCGCCGACCGTCTCCCCGTCGTACGCGGTGACCCCGGAGCCGTCCTCCTCCGCCAGCCGCAGCTCCACGCCGGGCAGCGGCACGCCCACCGTCCCGGCGCGGGCCTCGCCGTCCGCGCGGACGCTGGTGTTCATCAGCGTCTCCGTCATCCCGTACCGCTCGATCACCCGGCGTCCGGTGGCGGCGGCGATCCGCTCGTGGTCGTGGACCGGCAGCGCGGCGGACCCGGAGACCAGCAGCCGCGCCCCGGTGAGCGCCTCGGCCAGCGCGGGTTCGGCGGGGAGCGCCTCGGCGATCCGGTGGTACATGGTCGGTACGCCGAACAGCATGGTGGCGCCGGCCTTCAGCTCCCGCGCCACGCCCTCGGTGGAGAACCGCCCCAGGTGCCGCACCGAGCCGCCGCGCCGGAGCGGGCCGAGGGTGCCCAGCACGAGCCCGTGCACGTGGAACAGCGGCAGCCCGTGCACCAGGACGTCGTCGCCGGTCCACCCCCAGGCGTCGGCGAGCGCGTCCAGGGTGGCGGCGACGGCCCGGCGCGGGAGGACCGCGCCCTTGGGCGGCCCGGTGGTGCCGGAGGTGTAGACGACCAGCGCCGGGTCACCGTCCCCGGCCGCCCGGTCGTCCGGCACCGGACCGCGGGCGGCCACGTCCACGTCGGCGCGGGCCAGGCCGGCCGGCGGGGCCGGGAGTTCGTCGCCGGGGGCGGCCAGGACCAGGGCCGGGGCGCTGTCGGACAGGATGTGCCGCAGCTCCTTCTCGCCCGACTTCGGGTTGAGCGGTACGGCGGGCACTCCGGCGAGCAGCGCCGCGACCACCGCGACCGCCGTCTCCAGCGCCGGGGTCGCCCAGACGGCCACCCGGCCGGCCCCGGCGAGGCGACCGGCGGTGGCACCGGCCGCGCCGGCCAGCTCGGCGTAGGTCAGGGAACGGGTGCCGAACCGCAGGGCGGGACGGTCGGCGGGGACGCCGGTGAGGGCCGGGAAGAGTGAGGACATCCGTAGTGCTCCTTTGTTCCGCTCACGAGTCGGGCACGACCAGCACCAGCCAGGCCAGGGCCGGTACGACCGCCACCACCACCCCTCCGTACACCATCAACTGCCGGAAGAAGCGGTCGCGGTCGACGTCCGGCGCGGCGGCCAGCACCAGCGCGCCGTTGGTGGAGAACGGGCTGACGTCCACCACCGTCGCCGACACCGCGAGCGCCGCGACCATGCCGGCCGCCCCGATCTCGCCCTGCGCGAGGAACGGCACGGCCAGCGGGATCAGCGCCCCCATGATCCCGACCGAGGAGGCGAACGCCGAGACCAGCGCGCCGATGTAGCAGAGCAGCACCGCCGCGAGCAGCGGCACGCCGATGCCGCCGACGCCCTCGCCGGCCCAGGTGATGGTGCCCATCTCCTGGAGGACGCCGACATAGGTGAGGACACCGCAGATCAGCAGGACGGTGGACCAGGCGATCTCGTTCACCGCGCGGCGGCTGTCGTCCGGCCAGACGGTGCTGAGCAGCACGGCCAGCGTCACCGCGGTCAGTCCCGCGTCCAGGTCGAAGCCGAGGACGGCGACGACGAGGGCGACCAGCGCGACGAGGGTGGCGGTCCGGGCGGGGGAGAGCCGGACCGGTCCGTCGTCGCCCGCCCCGGGAACGTCGCCGTCCACCGCCACCGCACGCCCACGCCGCCGGAACACCGCGAACACCACCGCGGCGATGACCAGGTTGGCGACCAGCGAGGCGAGGAACAGCCCGATCTCGCTCCCCGGCAGCTTCTCCCGCTCCACGATGCCGTTGACGATGGACCCGTAGATGCTGATCGGCGAGAACCCGCCCGCCTGGGCGCCGTGCACCACCATCGCGCCCATCAGCAGCGGGCTGATCCCGTACCGGGTGGCGAAACTGAGCGCGACCGGCGCGACGATGGCGACGGCGGCCGGACTGACGGCCCCGATCGCGGTGAGCGCCCCGGTCAGGGCGAACATCACCCAGGGGATCAGCGCCACCCGCCCGCGCACCAGCCGCACGGCCGCGTGCACCAGCCAGTCGGTGGTGCCGTTGGCCCGCGCCAGGGCGAACAGGTACGTCACCCCGACCAGGACGACGAACAGATCACCGGGGAACCCGGCGAAGATGCCGTCCGCGTCGAGGTCCGCGACCAGCGTGCCCACCCCGAAGGCGGCGGCGAAGGCGAGGGCACCCATGTTGACGGAACGGGTGGTGGCGAGGACGAACACCACCACGAGGACGAGGATCGAGACGAGTTCGGGGGACATCCGGGCTCCCGACGGCGGACCTGGAGAAGGCGCGGAGAAGTGGGGGAGAAGTGGCTGAGTGGCTGAGCCACTCGGGGCGTGGACCGGCCCGGTCAGCCTGGGGCCGCCACCGGCCGCAGTCAAGGGGTCGCGCGACAACTGGCTCGGCCACTCGGCCAGTTGGGGCCCGGTGCTAACCTCCAGCGGAGAGGGGGGACCGTGACCGACGCCCTGCGCCCGATGCCCAGACAGCGCCTGTACGAGCAGGTCCTCGACCGGCTGCGCCAGTACGTCACCGAGGGCGGCCTGCGGGCCGGCGACCGCCTCCCGCCCGAACGGGACCTGGCCCGGCGGCTCGGGGTCAGCCGGGCCTCGGTGAAGCAGGCCATCGTGGTCCTGGAGGTCCAGGGCCTGGTGGAGGCGCGGCACGGCGGCGGCACGTACCTGGTCCGCGACAGCCTCGACGTCGAACCGGTCGAGGAGATGGTCGAGCGCCGCCGGCGGCTGCCGGACGTCCTGGAGGCCCGCGAGGCGCTGGAGACGAAACTCGCCGAACTGGCCGCCGAGCGCCGCACCGACGACGACCTCGCGGCGCTGCGCTCCGCGCTCGACGTGATGGCCCGGGAGATCGGGCAGGGCGGCCACGGTGTCGAGGGCGACCGCCTGTTCCACGCGGCGGTGACGGCGGCGGCCCACAGCAGTCTGCTCGCGGAGTTCATGCGCTCCATCGCCCCGCAGATCGCCGAGAGCCGTACGGAGTCCCTGCGGCAGCCCGCCCGCCCCGCCCGCTCCCTCGCCCAGCACCGTGCCATCCTGGAGGCGATCACCGCCGCCGACCCCCGCCGCGCCGCCACCGCCATGCGCCGCCACGTCCGCACGGTGGCGAAGGTGCGGTTGCTGGACTGGGAGCCGGGGGACTAGGGTCTGCCGTTCGGATCACGCCGCGGACGCGGGGCCTGGCACGCGCAGCTGCCGCGTTGTCGTCACTCGCCGACGCTCCGCGTCGGCTCCCTCCTCCGCCTCGCATCCGCACGCACCAGGCCCCGCTCACCGGCGCGAGGAAGGCGCAAGCCGATTCCCCGCGACCTGATCCGAACGACAGGCCCTGGCGCCGGGCCGAGGCCCGTGGGAGAAGGAGTCGTCGTGCCGCGCATAGCCCTGGTCACCTGCCGCCCCGCCCCGGACATCGGGGCCGACCGTGATCTGCCGGTGCTCGCGCGGGCGCTGGCGGACGCCGGGGCCGATGTCCGGGTGGAGGTGTGGGACGACGGCCGGGTCGGCTGGGACGCGTTCGACCTGGTGCTGATCCGGTCGACCTGGGACTACAGCCGGCGGCCCGCGGAGTTCCTGGCCTGGGCGGAGCGGGTGCCGCGGCTGGCCAACCCGGCCGGTGTCGTGCGGTGGAACGCCGACAAGCGCTACCTCGGTGACCTCGCGGCGGCCGGCGTGCCCGTCGTCCCCACCCGTTACCTCGCCCCCGGCGACACCGCCGGCCTTCCCCGGGACCACGAGTACGTGATCAAGCCGGCCTCCGGGGCCGGCGCCCGGTACGCGGCCCGCTACACCCCGGACGAACACGCCACCGCCGTACGGCAGCTGGCGCGGATGCACGCCGAGGGGCTGACGGCGATGGTGCAGCCGTACGTGCGGGGCGTCGACTCCGCCGGGGAGCGGGCGCTGCTGTACTTCGGGGGTGAGCTGATGCACGCCAGCCGGAAGGGGGCCGTGCTCGCGCCCGGGACGCCGTACGACGAGAAGAAGGTGGCGCATCCGGGACTCGAACCGTGGCGGACCACCCTGGAGGAGGCCGCCGTCGCCCGCCGGGCGCTGGCCGCCGTGCCGGGCGGGGACCAGCCGCTGTACGCGCGGGTGGACCTCGTCACCGGGGACGACGGGACGTCCCGGGTGATGGAACTGGAGCTGATCGAGCCCAACCTCTTCCTGTGGCTGCACCCGGACTCGCTCCCCCGGGTCGTCGGCGCGGTGCTCAGTGCAGCGACCCGCTGACGGCGGTGCGCTGGAGCAGGCCCCAGGTGAACTCGGCGGTGACCTCGCGCGGGGTGCCGTCCCGGTCCGGGGCGGTGAAGGCCAGGCCCCACCGGGTCGGTGCCGAGCCCTGGAGGGGCCGGGCGGGGGCGAAGGCGCGGGCCGCCTCGTCGACCGTGCAGGACCAGGGGGCGAGGTCGGCGAGGGTGCGCAGGACCGGTGGCGCGGCGCCGGGGGCGCGGACCAGCCACTCGTTCCAGACGGCGCCGTCCGCGCCGACCAGCACCTCGAAGCGGAGGTCCGGCCAGAGGGGGAGGGACCACCGGCGGGCCTCGCAGTCGAGGTCGCCGACGCGGCGCGGGGTCACGGACTCCGGTGCGCCGAGCACGGAGCGGTAGCGGGCGGCGGCCGAGCGGGCGCGGGGCGAGCGGAGCATCGCCTGCCAGCGCTTGTTGGCCTCCCGCATCTCGGACAGGGAGGCGCCCAGGGCGCGGCGGGCGTCGTCCACCAGCTGCGGGTTGTGGTCGGCCATGCGGCGCAGCAGGACCAGCTGGAAGTCGGCGGACGTGAACGGGCGCGGTACGGGAGCGGACGGCATGCGGCCATCGTCGCGCACCGGCCTGCGTACGGTCCGCCACCGGACCCCGCACCGGACCCCGCACCGGACCGCCGGGGGCCGTTGCCCGCGCGGAACGCGTGTGGTTAGCCTTTGTTCGTCATGCCGATCACGCGTTGATATATCGAACATGCGCGTAGCGCATACGCGCATCGCACACGAGAGAGGGGGGAGCCGTACATGGGACGTCTCGTACCAGCCGTGACCAGGGCTCTCGACATCCTGGAGCTGTTCCTCGACGGGGACGGCACGCTCTCCGCCCCCGACATCGTGCGCAGGCTCCAGCTGCCGCGCACCACCGTGCACGAGCTGGTCACCACGCTCGCCGCCCGGAAGTACATCGTCCCCGTCTCCGGCCAGCCCGGACGCTACCGGCTCGGGGTGCGTCCCTACCAGCTCGGGGCCCGCTACGCCGAGCACCTCGACCTGGCCGCCGAGGGGCAGCAGGTCGCCCGGACCGTCGCCGAGACCTGCGACGAGACGGTGCACGTGGCGATCCTGGAGGACACCGACGTCATCTACATCGCCAAGGTGGACTCCACGCACGCGGTGCGCATGGTGTCGGCGGCCGGGCGGCGGCTGCCCGCCCACTGCACCTCGGTCGGCAAGATGCTGCTCGCCTCCCTCCCCGAGCACGAGCTGGCGGCCCGTCTGGACGGCGTGGAGCTGGCCGCGATGACACCCAACAGCATCACCGACCCGGCCGCCCTGCGCGAGGCCCTGGCCGAGATCCGGGAGCGGGGCATCGCGGTGGAGAGCCGCGAGTCCAACCCGGACGTCAGCTGCGTCGCCGCCCCGGTCCGCGACCGCACCGGCCGCGTCGTGGCCGCCCTGTCGATCTCCGTCCCTATGATCCGCTGGAGCGACGAGCGCCGGGCGGAGCTGGAACAACTCGCCGCCAAGGGCGCGGCGGACCTGTCGGAACACCTCGGACACCGGAGTGCGGCATGACGACCATCGACGTGGCGGTACGGGCACAGGCGGAGCTGGGCGAGGGTCCCACCTGGGACGCGGCGGCCGGCCGCCTGATCTGGGTGGACATCCTCAACTGCCGGGTGCACACCTACGACCCGGCCACCGGACGCCGTACCGTGCGCACCACCGAGCAGCACGTGGGCGCCGCCAGACCGCGCGCCGGCGGCGGCCTCGTCCTCAACCTCCGCGACGGCATCGCCCTGCTCGACCCCGACGGCACCCTGCGCACCGCGCACCACGAGGCCGTCCCGGGCCGCCGCGGCAACGACGCCGCCGTCGCCCCGGACGGCAGCCTGTGGGCCGGCACCATGCGCTACGACGAGGCACCGGGCGGCGGCACCCTCGCCCGCCTCGCCCCCGACGGCACGCACACCACCGTCCTGGACGACGTGACCGTCAGCAACGGCACCGGCTGGAGCCCCGACGGGCGGCTGATGTACTACATCGACTCCCCGACCCGCCGGATCGACGTCTTCGACCACGACCCCGGCGACGGCCGGATCTCCGGGCGCCGGACGCTGGCCGCGGTCGAGGACGGCGCGGGCCTCCCCGACGGGCTCGCCGTCGACGCGGACGGCTGCGTCTGGGTCGCCCTGTGGGACGGCGGCGCGGTCCGCCGCTACACCCCGGACGGCCGGCTCGACCGGGTGGTGGAACTGCCGGTGCCGCGCGTGACGGCATGCGCCTTCGGCGGCGCGGGCCTCACCGACCTGTACGTCACCACCGCCCGTACCGGCCTCACCGCCCCGCACCCGCTCGCCGGGGCGCTGCTGGTGCTGCCGGACGCGGGCAAGGGCCTGCCCCAGCCCGCCTACGCCGGCTGACGAGGTATCAGGCGTCCACCCGGGCCGCCCGCTCCAGCGCGCGCAGCGTCGCCCGCTCACCCGGCGTCAGCGGCGGCTCGGCGGCGGGCGGCAGCGCGGGCCCGCCCAGCGTGGCCAGCAGGGTGTCCGGGCGCAGCAGCCGCCCCGGACCGGTGCGCAGGCTCGTCACGTCCCACAGGGCGGCGGCGGCCGGGTAGGAACCGGTCGCCGTCCGCGTCAGGCGCCGGGTGTACGCGGCGACCAGATGATCGGCGGGACGGGGCCGCCCGCCGCGCACCCCGGGGTAGCGGACGTCCTGGCTGACCGCCATCGCCCAGGCCGCGTCGACCGGCCGGGCCACCCCGCGCTGCACCCGCCGGGCCAGGCCGGGCACGTCCACGCCGCCGCGCCGCGCCTCCCGGCCGAGCACCCGCGCGCCGAGCGCGGCGACCGACATGCCCTGCCCGTAGGCCGGGTTGAACCTGGCCAGCGCGTCCCCGAGGACCACGAACCGCTCCGGCCACCACCGGGCCCGCTCCACGTACCGCCGCACGTTGCTGGTGGAGCGGCTGACGTGGACGTCGGTGAGGGGCTCGGCACCCGCGATCAGCCGGCCGACGATCGGGTCGGGCAGGTCCAGGGTGTAGCGGAGGAAGCCCTCCGGGTCGGCCGGCGGCTCACCGCCCCGGGTGCCGGCCAGGCTGACCATCCAGCGGCCGTCCTCCACGGGCAGCACCATGCCGCTGCGGCCGGGCCGTCCGGCGTACGGATCGGCCTGTACGACGGTCAGCGGGAACCGTTCGGCGCCCTCGGGCACCCGGTACAGCCGGGTGGCGTTGACCAGCCCGGCGTCCACCGTCCGCTCCCGGACCGCGGGGACGCCGAGCGCGGCCAGCCAGTGCGGCAGCCGCGAGCCGCGCCCGCTCGCGTCCACCACCAGGTCGGCGTCGAGATGGGTCTCCCCCTCCCCGGCCGCGATCCGCACCCCGGTCACCCGCCCCGCGTCCCCGGCGAGCCCGCGCGCCTCGGCGCGGCGCAGGGTGACACCGGGCAGGTCGAGCACGGCCCGGCGCACCACCCAGTCCAGCAGCGCCCGGGTGCAGGTGATCATGTGCGGTCCCCCGCGGCGCCAGCGGCGCAGCCAGCCCTCGGGGCTGTACGCCAGCATCCCCGAGGCCAGGGGTATCTCGTGGGCCCCGGCGGCCAGCAGCCGCCCGCGCGGACCGGCGCCGGGCAGCAGCTCCTCCATCGCGGCCAGGCCGCCGGTCATCAGCAGGTGCGCGTGCCGTCCCTGCGGCAGGCCCCGGCGGTGCGCCGGCCCGTCGGGCAGGTCGTCGCGCTCCAGGACGATCACCTCGTCGACGGCGGTGGACAGGGCCGCCGCTGCCAGCAGTCCGGCCAGGCCGGCACCGATGACGACAGTTCTGCGCGACATGGGTCTCCTCAGGGACGGCCGGGTCAACGGCCCGCGGGTCGGCCCGTGTTGCGGCCGTGGGCGGCCCTCACCGTACCGTCGTGCCGGCCGGGGCCGGCGGCGGCCGGGACATGGCCTGGGCCAGCTCGACCAGCCCACCGGTCCCGGAGACCTCCGTGGCCCGCAGCCGGTAGCCGCTCGGCCGGTCCAGCGGCGCCTCGCGGTTCGCGGCCCGGCGCGCCGCGTCGGTGAGCATCGCCGCCTCCGCCGCCAGCCGTGCCTGGTGCGCGCCGTGGCCCGCGCGCAGCGCGGCGTCCAGGGCGGCGACGCGCACCCGGTCGTCGAAGTACGGGGCGAGGGCCAGCAGCGCGTCGTGGATGGACACCTCCCGCCACTGCAGGCGCTCGCGCGGCGAACGCCACCAGGACGCCGCCGGCTTCGGCGCGGTCGGCACGAACCGCAGCAGCGCCCACAGCGGGGCGAGGCGCCGGTAGTCGCCGAGGCCCCGCCAGTGCGCCACGGCCGTCGGCAGCAGCCGCGGCAGTACGAACCCGGCGGAGCAGGTCAGGGCGCCCAGCGAGGCCATCGGCGGGGCGACGTAGGTGGAGAGGAAGTCCAGGTCGTGGCCGGCGATCCGGGCGGCGACCGCCGTGTACTTGGCCGCCTGGAAGCCGATCGTGTCCAGCAGGCAGCCCACCAGGATCAGCCGCAGCCCGGTCCGGAGCACCCCGGTGACCTCGCGGCCCCACTTGAGGCACATCACGCACATCGAGACCGTCGCCGCGGTGTGCCCGGCGAGGTAGAGCAGGATCATCTCCCGCAGGTACGGCGTCCTCGCGTAGTAGGTGTCCAGGTCGGTGAGGCGCTCGGTGCGCGCGTCGGCCAGCACGAACAGCACGACGAGGGCCGCGACCAGCAGCGCGTACGCCACGATCGTGGCCCGCACCAGCCGCCGCACCCGCGCCCGGGGACCGCCCCGCCAGACGACCAGCAGGACGACCAGGGAGCAGCTGTACGCCGAGAGCATGCCGTACGTCAGCGGCGCCCCGAAGTTGGGGACGCCGGTGAGGTCGTTGACGGTGGCCAGCGTCAGCGGGGCCGCGCAGACCAGGACCAGGCTGCCGAGGAGGATGGCGGCGCAGGCGGACAGCACCGGGGGCGTGCGCACGGCGGTGCCGGGGCGGCGCAGCAGGACCACGCAGGACAGCCCGAAGACCAGGGCCGCGGCGTAGACGACGGCGCTCACGCGGTGCCCGTCGGGGCGGCGGCCTCGTGGGCCCGGACGGCGGCGCGCGGCAGCGGCCCGGCCAGCACGTCGGCGACCCGCACCAGGGCGTCCGGTCCTGGCACCCGCAGGGCCGTGCCGTCCCACGCCGGGGCCGGTTCGGACCCGTCCCGCGCCGCGGCCTGCGCGACCACCGTCGCCCAGGCCAGCGCCTCGGCCCGGTCCGGGTCGCCGGTCTCGTGCAGCGCGGCCCGGCGGGTGCGGTCGTACAGGGCGCCGTCGAGGTGGGCGGCGAGGTCGCCGAGCGCGTTGTGGATGCTGGTCTGCCGCCACATCAGCCGGGTGGCGGGGGAGGCGAAGCGGGGCGGGGGCAGCCGCAGGGCGCGACGGGTGAGGACCTCCTCCAGGGCGCGTTCCAGCGGGGCCAGCCGGACGTAGGCGCGCCGGGCCCGCCGCCACTGCGTCAGCCGCGGCCCGAGCAGCGGGATCAGCACCCCGGTGACGGTGAGCACGGCGCCCAGCCCGGCGGCGGCCGGGGCGACGCCGGTGACCAGCGCCGACCAGTCCCGGCCGGTCCAGCGGGCGGCGACGGCGACCAGCTTGGCGACGCTGTACCCGGCGCTGCACAGGCTGCCGGCGCCCAGCACGGCCAGCCCGGTGCGCAGCGGGCCGCGCACCTGCCGGGCCCAGCGCAGCGCCGAACCGGCGGTGACGGCGGCGGCGGTGAGGTGCCCCGCCAGGTACAGCAGGATCATCTCGGCGACGTAGGGCGTGGTCGCGTAGTGCAGGTCGAAGTCGGTACGGCGCTCCACCGGGGCCTCGCCCAGCGCGAAGCCCGCCGCGATGCCGACGACGACCCCGGTGTAGGCGAGCACCCAGCGCCGCACCACCCGGCGCACCGCCGGGCCGCCGCGCCAGTGCACGATCAGCACCTGGGAGGCGGCGCTGTAGGCGGTGATGGAGGCGTACGTCAGCGGCGCGGCGAGGTTGGGCACCCCGCCGAGCCGGTTGACCGCGCCGACGGTCGGCGGGGCGCCCAGGAAGAAGCAGAGCCCGGCCAGGCCCAGCACCGCGCAGATCGTCCGCAGATAGGGGTCGTGCCGGTGGCGTACCAGGTCCGGTGCCTTGACGGCGAGGCCGAGCCAGAGCGCGGCGCAGCTCGCGTAGTTGACGGCGGTGCTCATCCGCGCTGCCCCCGGTAGCCGAGGGCGGCGCCGATCCGCCCGGCGAGTCCGTCGCCGTCGCCGTCGCCGACGGCGTACCCGGTCTCCTCCGGGGTCTGCAGCCAGGTCCGCAGCCGGCGGCCCATCAGCATGCCGAAGCGGTCGGCCTCCTGCTCCTCGGCGAGGCTGAAGTCGGTGCGCGCGGCGACCGGCCGGGGCGCCCCGCCGGGGCCGGGCGGGGCCTCCTCGTCCCGGCGGCTCATGTGCCAGACCTCATGGCAGAGGATGACGATCTGGTGCCAGACGGCGGCCCGCCGGTCGACCACCACCACGTCCTGCCCGGCCGCCTCCAGCCAGAGGCCGCTGGCGGTGTGCGGCGGGAACGTCTCGCGGCGCACCACGATCTCCCGGCCCCGCCAGGCGGCGACGGACGCCACCAGCGCCTCGAACAGCTCCTCGGGGTCGGCGGGCACCGGCACCCGGATCGGGTCGATGAGCACGTCGGCGAGACGACGCATCTGTCTGTTCCTGCGCACCGCGCTCCTCCCGCTCCCGGACCGCCCGGACGCCGTACGGTCACCCGTGCAATATGCCAAGTCGTCGCCCCCGCGGGCCACTTCCCGGCGTGCGGCAGGAGGAAGCCGACCGCGGTCGGTACGGCGGTGGGCCCGGCGGCGCCGAAGAGCGGGTTCATCGCGTGGCCGGCGCCCGGGAACGGCGGCCGGGACCCACCGGAAGTCCGTGCGGAACCCGCTGAGGGCCGCGACGTCCATCGCGTCCTCCTTCGCCCCGCCCTTCCGGCCCGCCCCTTCGCGGCGTTCCGAGCGTACGCGCCTGTGGATGTTCGCGTCATCGTGTCCAACCCATTGACGCGCACGGTGTTCGACTTTACGGTCCGTTCGAAGTTACGAGCGCCATTCGACATATCGAACGTGTGCGGAACAGTGGACACCGAACAGATGGGGCAGGGCATGGGACGACCTGGCCTGAATCGCAGGCAACTGCTCGCCGGGCTCGGCGGGCTGACGGTCGCCGGAAGCTTCGGCTTCGCGGCGCTCGGTACCGGGGCCGACGCGCTCGCCTCCGGGGCGGACACCCGTGTGCGCTACTGGAATCTCTTCAGCGGCGGCGACGGCTACAACATGATCGCGATGCTGGACTCCTTCCGCGCGGACAACCCGGGCATCGAGGTGAAGGACTCCACCCTCCAGTGGGGCAGCCCCTTCTACACCAAGCTCGCCATGGCCGCCGCCGGCAACCGTGCGCCGGAACTGGGCGTGATGCACCTGGGCCGCGTGACCGGCTTCGCGCCCGGCCGTCTCCTGGACCCCTGGGACCTGGACCTCCTCGCCAAGTACGGCGTGCGCGAGCAGGACTTCAACCCCGCGCTGTGGAAGCGCGCCGTCATCGACGGCAAGCTCTACGCCCTGCCCCTCGACATCCATGTCCAGCTCTGCTTCTACCGCAAGGACGTGCTGGGAAAGGCGGGCCTGCTCGGCGCCGACGGCCGCATGGTGGCGCCCACCTCCGTCGACGAGTGGTTCGCGATGCTGAAGGAGGCCAGGGCGGCCACCGAGAAGGGCCTGCAGACCATCGGCCTCTGGCACAACGACATGAACTTCCAGTGGTGGTTCTTCGTCGCCTTCTACACCCAGCTCGGCGGCACCTGGTTCAGCGCCGACAACACCGAGGTCACCTTCGACACCGACAAGGCCACCCAGGTCCTGGAGTTCCTGCGCCGGCACCTCACCGACGGCTACGCCGACCCGGGCTTCGGCGGCAACGCGGGCGCCGAGCAGTTCGTCAACGGCTCCCCCTTCTGCTGGGAGGGCAACTGGTCGGTGCCGGTCTTCGACAGCGCGAAGGTCGACTACGGGGCCGTACCGCTGCCCCCGGTCTTCGGCCGGCCCGCCACCCACGCCGAGTCGCACTCCTTCGTGCTGCCGCACCAGGCGGGCCGCGGCGGCGCCACCGACGAGGGCGCCCACCGCCTCGCCGCCTACGTCGTCCAGCACGCCCGGCAGTGGGCGGCCGGCGGGCACATCCCCGCCTACACACCGACCCTCACCACCGCCGCGTACCGAAAGCTCCAGCCGCAGAACGAGTACGCCACGGCGATGGACCACCAGGCCACCGAGCCCAAGGTGTGGTTCGCCGGCTCGACCGGCATCCTCGCCCAGCGCGTCGGCCCGGTCGTCGTCTCCTCGACCACCGGCTCGGCGAGGCCGGACGCCGTCGCCCGCCGGATGAAGAGCACCCTGGCCACGCTGCTCGCCATGAAGAACCCGATGGACGGCAGGACCGCCGCCGAGGGAGGTGCGCTCGCGTGACGACCACCAGCGCCGAGACCGTCGTCCGCCGCCCGGCCCGCGCGCGGGCCGCCGCGGCCGGCGCGGCCGTCCGCCGCAAGCAGGGCCTCCAGCACGGCGGCTGGTTCGTCGCGCCGTTCCTGCTGCTGTTCGCGCTCTTCGTGATCTGGCCGCTGCTGCGCGGCGTCTGGCTCAGCTTCACCGACGCCAACATCTCCGGCGACGGCGCGCGCTTCGTCGGCCTCGCCAACTACCGCGAGGCCCTCGACGACCCGCTGATGTGGGACGCGCTCGGCCACAGCGCCTTCTTCACGCTGCTGGTCGTGCCCTGCATCGCGGTCCTCGCCTTCCTCCTCGCGATGCTCGCCCACCACATCGAGCGCGGCACGTGGCTGTGGCGGCTCTGCTTCTTCCTGCCGTTCCTGCTGCCCTCCACGGTCGCGGGCAACCTGTGGCAGTGGCTGTTCAACCCGGGCAACGGCATGGTCAACCACGTCTTCGGACTCGACACCCCGTGGCTGACCGACAAGTCGTACGCCATGCTCGCCGTCGTCATCTGCACCCTGTGGTGGACGGTCGGCTTCAGCTTCCTGCTCTACCTCGCCGCCCTCCAGGGCATCCCCGCCCACCTCTACGAGGCGGCCCGCCTGGACGGCGCGAACGCCTGGCACCGGATGGTCCACATCACCCTGCCGATGCTGCGCAACATCACCGGCCTGGTCATCGCGCTGCAGATCCTCGCCTCGCTCCAGGTCTTCGACCAGGCCGTGGTGATGATGGACTTCACCACCGGCCCCGAGGACTCCACCCGCACCTTCGTGCAGTACACCCTCGAACAGGGCTTCACCAGCTACCGCGTGGGCTACGCCTCCGCGATCTCCATCATCTTCTTCGTGCTCATCGCGGCCGTCGCCCTCGGGCGGATGTGGCTGCTGCGCAACCGTGAGGAGGGCGGCCGATGACCACCACCACCGTCACAGGGACCCGCCGGCGGTCCTGGAGCGCCGGCCAGATCGTCCTCACCGCGCTCGGCGCCGCCGTCTCCGCCGTACTGCTGGCGCCCCTGCTGTGGGCGCTGTTCACCTCGCTGAAGTCGGAGACCGAGTCCGTCGAGGTGCCCACGCACTGGCTGCCGGAGAAGTGGACCGGCCAGGCCTGGTCGGGCATCTTCGAGACCGGCAACATCATCGACTGGTTCGTCAACTCCCTGGTGGTGTCGGTCTGCGTGACCGCCGTCGTGCTGCTGGTCTCCTCCCTCGCCGGCTACGGCTTCGCCCGCACCGAGTTCCGCGGCAAGGGCCTGCTGATGGGCATCGTGATGGCGGGGCTGATGATCTCCCCGGCCGTGCTCGGCGTCCCGCTGTTCACCACGGTCCAGCAGATGGGGATGGTCGACACCTACTGGGGCATGATCCTGCCGCAGTGCGCGCCCGCCGCGATGGTGTACATCCTCTACAAGTTCTTCCAGGGCGTCCCGCGCGAACTGGAGGAGGCCGCGTTCATCGACGGCGCGGGCCGCTGGCGGGTCTTCTTCACCATCATCCTGCCGCTCTCCCGCCCCTCCCTCGCGGCGGTCGGCATCTTCACCTTCATCAGCTCCTGGAACAACTTCCTGTGGCCGTACATGGTCACCAACAACCCCGACCTGATGACCATGCCGAACGGCATCGCGACCGTCATGAACTCCTACGGCATCCAGTGGTCCCAGCTCATGGCCGGCGGTCTGCTGGCGGGCCTGCCGCTGATCGTCGTCTTCGTCTTCTTCCAGCGCCAGATCGTGGCAGGCGTGGCCCACACCGGACTCGCCGGCCAGTAGCCCGCGTTCCCCCTCCCCCTCCCCTCTCCCTCTTCCGGAAGGAAAAGATGCGCACCGCCCGCTTCACCCTCGACCCCGCCTTCACCGTCGCCGAAGTGAACCCCCGCCTCTTCGGCAGCTTCGTCGAACACCTCGGCCGCTGCGTCTACACCGGCATCTACGAACCCGGCCACCCCACCGCCGACGAGGCGGGCCTGCGCACCGACGTCCTGGACCTGGTCAGGGAACTCGGCGTCACCGCCATCCGCTACCCCGGCGGCAACTTCGTCTCCGGGTACAAGTGGGAGGACTCCGTAGGCCCCGTCGAGGACCGCCCCCGCCGCCTCGACCTCGCCTGGCGCTCGACGGAGACCAACCGCTTCGGCCTCTCCGAGTACATCGCCTTCCTGCGGAAGATCGGCCCCCAGGCCGAGCCGATGATGGCCGTCAACCTCGGCACCCGCGGCGTCGCCGAGGCCCTGGAACTCCAGGAGTACGCCAACCACCCGGCCGGCACCGCCCTGTCCGACCTCCGCGCCGGGCACGGCGACAAGGACCCCTTCGGCATCCGGCTGTGGTGCCTGGGCAACGAGATGGACGGCCCCTGGCAGACCGGCCACAAGACCGCCGAGGAGTACGGCCGGGTCGCCGCCGAGACCGCCCGCGCCATGCGCCAGGCGGACCCCGGTGTCGAACTGGTCGCCTGCGGTTCCTCCGGCCAGTCCATGGAGACCTTCGCCGAGTGGGAGGCGACGGTCCTGAAGGAGACGTACGACCTCGTCGACTTCATCTCCCTGCACGCCTATTACGAGCCCCTCGACGGCGACGTCGACTCCTTCCTCGCCTCGGCCGTGGACATGGAGTCGTTCATCGAGAACGTCGTCGCCACCTGCGACCACATCGGCGCCCGCCTGAAGTCGAAGAAGAAGATCAACCTCTCCTTCGACGAGTGGAACGTCTGGTACATGTCCCGGTCGCAGGCCGAGGTCGCCGCCCTGGACTGGCCGGAGGCACCGCGCCTGCTGGAGGACAACTACAGCGTCCTGGACGCCGTGGTCTTCGGCTCGCTGCTCATCGCCCTGCTGCGGCACGCCGACCGCGTCACCGTCGCCTGCCTCGCCCAGCTCGTCAACGTCATCGCCCCGATCATGACCGAGCCCGGCGGCGCGGCCTGGCGGCAGACCACCTTCTTCCCCTTCGCGCAGGCGTCGAAGCACGGCCGCGGCGAGGTCCTCGACGTCCGCGTGGACTCACCGACGTACCAGACGGCGAAGTACGGCGAGACCGACCTGCTGCACGCCACCGCCGTGCGCGCCGGTGACGGCACGGTCACCGTCTTCGCCGTCAACCGGTCCCGCACCGACGCGCTCCCCCTCGACGTCGCCCTCAACGGGCTGGACCTCACCGAGGTCGTCGAGCACAGCGCCCTCGCGGACGCCGACCCGGACGCCCGCAATACCGCCGCCGAGCCGGAGCGGGTCGTCCCGCACCCCGTCGACGGCACCGCCCTCGCGGACGGCCGGCTCACCGCCGTACTGGAGCCGCTGTCCTGGAACGTGATCCGGCTGGCCTGAGGTCAGGCGCGGCCGGGGGCGGCGACCGGTTCCACCGGCACCCCGCCGGCCGCGCCGCCCAGCACGGTCAGCCGCACGGCACGCGGCCCGGCCCCGGTCGTGCCCTCCGCGAGCACCGCGAGGGCGAGGGTGTTGGTCTCCCGGGGGCGCAGGATGCCGTTCGGCAGGACGAAGGTGTGCTGGGCGCCGGTCCGGTCGCCCGCGTACTGGCCGATGTTCCAGCCGTTGAGGAAGATCTGCACGCGGTAGGCGCGGTCCGGGGCGTCGTCCTCCAGGACCAGCCCGAAGGTGGCGTCGACGCCCGCGGGGAGATCCGGACGGAACGCGGTCCGCAGCCAGGTCTCACCCTGGCGCCGCCCGGTCCGTGTCGACCGCACGGCCGTCCAGCCGCGCTCGTCCAGGCCCGGCAGGTGCCAGCCCCGCCGTTCCCCGTACAGCCCGCCGGTGTTGAGCGGCCCGCGCACGGCGTCCGTGCCGGCCGCCCCGCGTATCCGCCACGCGGCCCGGGGCGTGGCCCCGCCGAACCGGGCGGACACCAGCCCGCGCGCCGTCCCGAGCCCGTCGTGCGGCCCCGGCCGGACCAGCACGGACAGCACCGCGTCGGGGGCACCGGTCCCGTCCTCGTCCTCGAAGCGTTCCCGGAGCTTCCCGGGCAGCCGCAGCCGGGTCTCGGTCTCCCCGGCGCCGCCGTGCCCGCAGCCCAGCGGCTCCCCGTCCAGCCAGGCCAGGACCAGCCCGTCCGGGCCGGTGCGGTGGGCCAGCGTCACCGAGGTGAGACCGGCGGTACCCGTCAGCCGAGCCCGGTACCAGACGTCGCCGTAGTGGCAGCCGTGGTCGTCGGCGAAGAGGACGGGCCCGCCCTCCGGCACGGGCGTGGCGCTGTGCGACTCCGTGCGGTCCGCGCGCGTCCAGTCGCCGTCGTCGAAGTCCGGGCCTGCCTCCGGGTTGCCGGTCCGCCGCCGCCAGCCGCCCAGCGCCGGCGGCTGCACCGGGGGCGCGCCCGGCAGCAGTCCCTCGACGGTGAGGCTGCCGGCCCGGCTCGTCCGCGTCCGCCGCGCGGCGCCGTTCCAGGTGACGCCGGTCAGCCCGCGCGGCCCCCAGACCTCCAGCCCCGTCGCGGCCCGGACGTCACCGGTGAGGTGCGCGGTGGCGCCGGCCGGTTCCACGCCGCGCAGCAGCGCCGGGCCGTACACGAGGAACGGGCCGGCCTCCGTCTCGTACGGCCACATCCGCAGCGCGCCCGCGTCGTCGGTGAACAGCAGGAGCAGCGGCCGGCCGGAACCGCCGCCCACCACCGACACCCGGGCGAGCCCGCCGGCGCCGAGCGGCACCGACACATTGAGCCGGCCGTGGTCGTACGCCCAGGCGGCCTCCGTGTCCAGGCGGGTGGTCTCCGGTTCGCTCGGGACGTCCAGGACCACCTGCGCGATCTCGCCGTGCCGCCCGGCGAACACCGCGATGTCCCGGCCGCCCACGTCGCTGAGGAACAGCATCGGCTGCGCGGTGCAGTACGCCAGCCTGCGCTCACCGCCCATCCGCAGCCCGGCGGCGAGCAGCTTGGCGTCCCGCGCGGCGACGGTCACCGGCGCCGCCACGGGGGTGCCCGGCAAGGTGGTGGTGACCTCCTCGCCGGAGTCGTTGCGCAGCACGAACACCTGGGTGCCGGTGTCCGGGTTGGCGAGGTGGTCCACCGCGATCCGGCGGTCGCCCGCCCGCACCCGCGCGGCCGGCTCCAGCCGGGCGAGGTCCGGCACGTGCCGCACCAGGTGCCCGAGCTGGTGCACCGGCTCCAGGCGCGGCGTCGGCTTGCGTCCCCCGTCGAAGACGGCCCCCTCGTCGTACCGGGTGGGCAGCGCCGGCGCGCCCAGCCACCCCGCGTTGATCCCGCCGAAGGCCAGTGACCCGGCCGGCACGACCGTGCCGGCCGCGAGGTCCGCGAGCCGCAGCCGCCGTTCCTCCGCCGGCCCCGAGGTCCGCCGCGCCCGCGCCGGCCCGGACACCAGCGGCACGTCGATGCCGTCCGCCCGCACCCTCCGGCGGACGTGCGCGGCCAGCGCCCGCGCGTCGGCGGAGTCGCCGGGTTCCTCCAGCCGGTAGAGCAGGACGGTGCCCTCGCCCCGCGTGTACAGGTGGCGCCGGGCCGTCGCGTCGACCCGGGCCAGCCAGGCGTCGGCGTGCCGCAGGTACTCCGGGTCGGTGGTCCGGGGCCGGGCCCCGGTCGCCGCCAGCCAGCCGGGCAGCCCGCCGCCGTCGACGTCGGCGCCGATGTACGGCCCCGGCCGCAGCACCACGTACAGCCCGGCCCCGGCGGCGGTGCGCAGGAACAGGTCGAGGTCGCGGACGCCGGTGAAGTCGTAGCGGCCGGGGGCGGGGGAGTGGACGTTCCAGGCGACCGGGACCTCGACCGCGTTGTAGCCGTGCGCCCGCATCTTCTCCAGGGCGTCCCGCCACAGCGTGGGGCCCGGCAGCCGGAAGGGGTGCAGCTCGCCCGGCCACAGCACCAGCCGGCGCCCGTCCACCAGCAGCGAGTACCGGTCGCGGCCGACCTGGTGGCGGACCCCGTCCGCGCGGGGCCGGGGCGGCGGCGGACCGGTCGGGACGGTGCCGCCCGCGGAGTCGGGCGCCGCCCCGCTGCTGCCGCCGCCGAGCACCAGGCCGAGAAGGGTGGTGCCCGCGAGGGCGCTGAAGGTACGTCTGGTCGGCTCCAAGGCGGAGCTCCTCCCCTCGCGCGCCTCCGGTCGGCGCGGGTTCATGCGCTGTTCATGTGCCGCCCCATTGTGTACAGCGGACCCCCGAATGGTCATATGACCAGGTGGCAGGGGGTGTGTCCGGCTCTCAGGCCCCGCTCAGGTCGGTGCCCTACCCTCGTCCCGGCTGTTCCCCACCTCTCCGGTGGGAAAGCCAGGGAAACGACACCGACACCGGGAAAGGACGGCGGGCCCCTCATGCGCACGCTGGTACTGCTCGCCCTCGCCGGCCTGGGCGCCCAGCTCGTCGACGGCAGCCTCGGCATGGCCTACGGCGTCACCTCCACCACCCTGCTGCTGGCCATGGGCACCAACCCGGCCGCCGCCTCCGCCACGGTCCACCTCGCCGAGATCGGCACCACCCTGATGTCCGGTGTCTCGCACTGGCGCTTCGGCAACGTCGACTGGAAGGTGGTCGTCCGGATCGGCGTCCCCGGCGCCGCCGGCTCCTTCCTCGGCGCGACGGTCCTGACCCGGCTCTCCACCGAGGTCGCCGAACCGGCGATGTCGGTGGTCCTGCTCGGCCTCGGTGTGTACGTCATGTCCCGGTTCACCCTGCGCGGCCTGCCCGAGCAGCGCCTCGGCACACCGCTGCGCCGGCGCTTCCTGACCCCCCTCGGCCTGGTCGCCGGGTTCCTCGACGCCACCGGCGGGGGCGGCTGGGGCCCGGTCGGCACCCCCGCCCTGCTCGCCGGCGGGCGGCTGGAGCCCCGCAAGGTGATCGGCTCCGTCGACACCGGCGAGTTCCTGGTGGCCGTCGCCGCGAGCCTCGGCTTCCTCCTCTCCCTCGGCTCCCGGGGCATCGAGTGGTCCTGGGTGCTCGCCTTCCTCCTCGGCGGCCTCATCGCCGCGCCGATCGCCGCCTGGCTGGTCCGCGTCCTCCCGCCCCGCGTCCTCGGCTCGGCGGTCGGCGGTGTCATCGTCGTCACCAACGTCCGCACCCTGGTCAACAGCGACTGGGCCCGCCTCTCCGGCACCCCCGCCGTCCTCCTCTACGCGGCCCTGTACGCCCTGTGGGCAGCGGCCCTCACCCACTCGGTCCGCGCCCACCTGCGCGACCGGGCCGGCACGCCGGACCGCCCGGTCGCGGCACAGGAGGAGACACGGGAGCCGGCCGGGGGCTGACACGGTTCCCGGGGCACGGGGTGCTCGGGGCCCCGGGGGTGTGCCCTTCCCCACTCGCCCTCCCCGCCGGACGAGCGGGGGCATGACGTCGCCTCTGGTGTTCTCCTCCCCGTCCCGGGCGTGGCCGCTGCCCGGCGCCGTCCCGACCGTCGCGCTGACCGTGTGGGGTGTGCTGCGCTACCCGCGGCTGCCGGAGCGGCTGCCGCGGCACATCGGGGCGGAGGGGGTGGACGCCTGGACGGCAAGTCGGTCGGCAGCGCCTTCGTCCTCGTCCTCCCGTACGCGGGGCTGACCCCGCTGCCGGCCGGAGGCGCGGAACTGACCCTCCGGGTCACGCCACGCGACGAGCCGGCGGACGCCGGCCGGGCCGCGCCGTCCCTGCTCGACCGGCCCGCCACCCGTGCCCCGGCCCGCCACCCGTGCCCCGGCCCGCCACCCGTGCCCCGGCCCGCCACCCGTGCCCCGGCCCGCCACCCGTGCCCCGGCCCGCCGCACGGCACGGGCCTGCTGCTGTTCGACGCCTGTGCCGGCGTCTCCTTCCTGGCGGGCTGCGGTGCCCTCCGGCGGGCCGCGCCGGACCGCGAGGTGCCGGCGTCACCGCGGTCCCTGCGACGCTGCTGCCGCTCCTCGCCGGGACCGCGGTGACGGTCGCGGCGGCCGTCGCCGGCCGCAGGGGGTGAGGCCCGCTCTCGCACCGGGCCCGGGGCGGCGGGTCACGGCTGCGGCAGGATCTCCACGTACCCGTCGCCGCCGTGCACGCGGACGCGCCGGCCGTCCTCGATGAGCCGGGTGGCGCCGGCCACGCCCACCACGGCGGGCAGGCCGTACTCACGGGCGATCACCGCGCCGTGGGTCATCAGCCCGCCCACCTCCGTCACCAGGCCGGCGATCCCGGTGAACAGCGGTGACCAGCTCGGGTCCGTGTACGTCGTGACCAGGATGTCGCCCGCCTCCAGGTCGGCGTCGGCCAGGTCGAGGACGACCCGGGCCCGGCCCTCGACGGTCCCGGCGGAGACCGCGAGCCCCGCGAGGGCGCCGGCCGGCACGTCGTCGCGCCGGTACGCCCCGTCGAGCGCCTCGCCGTCCGAGGTGAGGACGCGGGGCGGGGTGAGCGTCTGGTGGGCGCGGAACTCCGCCCTGCGCCGCCGTACGAGCCCGTCGTCCACCCGCCGTGTCCGCACGGCCTCGCGGAACTCCTCGAAGGTCAGGTAGGAGACGTCCTCGCGGTCGCCGATCACCCCGGCCCGCACCAGGCGGTCGGCCTCCGCGAGCAGCGCCCGCTTGTAGACGAAGAGGCGGCTGACGATGCCGTACTTCGGGTACTCCCGGTAGCCGATGAAGGTCCGGACCCGGTCGATCATCCGCTTGGTCTCGGCGGCCTTGCGGTCGCCGTCCGGCAGCGCCCGCAGCCGCTCCAGGACCTCCTGCTCCTTCCGCCGTGCCCTGCGCAGCCCCTCCTCGAAGCGCCGCGCGGCGGCCCCCGCCGTGAAGTTGCGGACGTTGTCGAGGAGTGCGGGCACCAGGGTGGCGGGCCGTTCGCGCCACCGGGGCCGGGTGATGTCGATCTCGCCGGTGCAGCGCATCCCGTACCGGTCGAGGTAGGACTCCAGGGCGGCGCGCGCCTCGGCCCCGCCTTCGTGCTTCGGCAGCTCGTCCAGGAAGCCGTCGTCGTTCCCGACGCCCCGCAGGAACGCCACCACCTCCGGATGCGGCCGGATCACGTCGGCCACGTCGAGCAGCGCCAGGCCCATCTCCGAGGTGATGTTGCCGGGGGCGGACAGCGTGAGGGTGTCGGCCGCGTTCTTCTCGCCCAGCCACCGAGCCAGCCTGTCGTTGAGCCACCAGGTGGCGTCCATGCCCGCCATGAGGACCCGAAAGCTCAGCGGATCGCCGAGCACGCGCCGGTGTTCCGCGAACGCCTCCAGCAGGAAGTCGAACAGCTCGGGTCCGCTGTGCGCGCGGATGTCGCGTTCCAGGGCGGCGAGGGAGGCCCGGCTGCGGTCGACCAGCTCGGTGACGAGGGCCGGGTCGGTCTCGACCGGGGCGGGCGGCCCGCCGGGCGGGGGTCCGCCGGCGTCCGCCGCGTCCGGGAGCGTGGGGATGAAGTCGCCCCGGTCGAGCACGCTCTCCAGCGCGTCCCTGACCAGCGGGTCGCCGCGGCCCATGAGGTCCAGCAGGGCGGTGCGGCCCGCGGGCGTGGCCAGGCGCCGGGTGACGTCGACGAACAGCCGCCCGCCGGCCTCGTGCATCGGTGCCATGGCCGTCAGCCGCCACACGGAGAGCCCCAGCGGCTTCATGGCGTCGGTCATCATCTGCTGGTGCCCGACGGAGACGTAGACGTGGTTCTCCCCGTCGCCGGCCTCGGGGACCGGGAAGAGCGTCGTGACCGGCCGGCTCTGCACGAACCAGAACCCGTCGTCGGTCAGGCACCACTCGATGTCCTGCGGGCGGCCGAAGTGCCGTTCGATCCGCCGCCCCAGCTCCACGAGCCGCACCGCCTCCGCGTCCGTCAGCACCGGCCGCTCCCGCAGCGCCGCGTCGACCGGCACCTCCCGGGTGCCGCCGCCCGGCAGCGCCCGCACGGCCCGTTCCTTGACGGCGGTCGTCCGGGCCACGACCTCGCCGCCGCGCACCCTGAGGACGTCCGGGTTCACCACGCCGGACACCAGGGCCTCGCCCAGCCCGTGACCGGCGTCCACGGTGGCGGTCCGCCGGTCGCCCGTGACGGGGTCGGCGGTGAACAGGACGCCCGCCGCCCGCGGGTCGGCCATCCGCTGCACGACCACGGCCATCCGGACCGTACGGTCGTCGACGCCGCCCCGCCGGCGGTAGCGCACGGCCCGCTCGCTGAACAGCGAGGCCCAGCACCGGCGGATGTGCCGGACGACCTCCTCGGCGCCCACCACGTTCAGGTACGAGTCGTGCTGCCCGGCGAAGGAGGCCGTCGGCAGGTCCTCCGCCGTCGCGCTGGACCGGACGGCGTAGGCGTCCCGCTCGCCGAGCCGGGCCAGGGCGCCCGTGACCTCCGCCGCGAGGCTCTCCGGGACGGGGGCCTCCTCGACGGCCCGGCGGAGCCGCGCGCCGAGCGCGCGGACCGTCTCCACGTCGTCCGGGTCCGTGCGCGCCGACCGGTCCAGCAACCCGTCCACCGCCGGCGCCCCCGCCAGGGCCGCCCGGAAGGCGTCCGTCGTCACACAGAAGCCGTCCGGTACGCGGATGCCGTCGATCCCCACCAGTTCGCCGAGGTGCGCGGCCTTGCCGCCGAAGCGCGCGGTCCGGTCCTCACCGCCGTGCCCCGCGATCTCCCGGAGGCCGACCACGTACTGCTCGCTCACCGTGAACCTCCATGGCGGGCCGGGCCCGCCGTCGCCTTGCGGTGGCCGGTCGTGGCCACGGCCGACGATTCTGCGCCGTACCCCGGGTCTTGCCGCAAGCCCCCTGGTGGGCTATAGCTTGAGAGTGGCAGGGAGAGTCGTTTCTCCTTGCCTTTTCCATGCCTTCTCCCTCAACTCTCTCCTCAGCCTTTCCCTGGCCCTTCTCCCGGCCCGGGGCCGCCCTCGGCGCGGAGGCGTCAGCGGCGCCCGTACGCCCCCGCGGCGATGTCCTCCAGCAGCGTCGGCCCGGTCGGGGTCCAGCCGAGCAGCTCCCGGGTGGCGGTGCTGGTCGCGGCGAGGTCCATGCGGAAGAAGGCGCCGATCCAGCCGAAGTGGTCCGCGGCGTCCTCGGCGGGGACCGGGGCGACCGGCAGGCCGAGGGCGCGGCCGAGGGCCTCCGCGATGGCGCGGGTGCTGACGCCCTCCTCCGCGACGGCGTGCAGCCGGGAGCCGGCCGGCGCCTTCTCCAGGCCGAGGCGGACCATCCGGGCGGCGTCGCGGACGTGCACCGCCGCCCACCGGTTGGTGCCGTCACCGGGGTGGGCGGAGACGCCCTTCTCCCGGGCCACCCCGGCGAGGACCGAGACGAAGCCGTGGTCACCGGTGCCGTGCACGGTGGGCGAGAAGCGCAGGCTCACGCTGTGCACGCCGCGCTCCACGAACTCCAGGGCCAGGTTCTCCGTGCCGCCGCGCGGCGAGTCGGGGCCGTGGGACGGGTTCGGGTCGCTCTCGGTGGCGGGCCGCCCCTGGGCCAGCCCGGCCACCCCCGACGCCAGCAGGAACGGCCGCCCGCTCCCGGTGAGCGCGTCCCCGATGGCCTGGACGGCGGCCCGCTCGGCCGCGTTCGATGCGGCCTGGTCGGTGAAGTCGTGCTTGTTGGCCAGGTGGACGACGGCCTCGGCGGCGTCGGCCGCCGAGGCGATGCCCCGCGGGTCGTCGAGGTCACCGCGGTGGACCCGCACGCCCTTGGCCGCCAGGGCCGCGGCGGAGGCGTCGGACCGGGCCAGCCCGGTGACCTCGTGCCCCGCGGTGAGCAGTTCGTCGACGACGGCGGAGCCGATCCAGCCGGAGGCCCCGGTGACGAAAACGCGCATGACGTGCTCCTGGAAGAGGAATCAGTGATGTCTGTGACTGACGTCAGCCACAGACATCACTGTACGCCTCCACGTCAGTTGCTGTCATCACTAGACTCGTGCCCATGGCGAGATGGGAACCCGGGACCGCGGAACGACTCCAGGCGGCCGCACTGGAACTGTTCGCGACCCGCGGCTACGAGCGCACGACGGCCACGGAGATCGCCCAGTCCGTCGGGCTGACCGAGCGAACCTTCTTCCGGCACTTCCAGGACAAGCGCGAGGTCCTCTTCCACGGGCAGGACCGGCTGAGCGAGGCGATCCTCGACGGGGTGCGCGGCGCGCCGGACGACGCCTCGCCGCTGGACACGGTCGCCCACGCCCTGTGCGCCCTCGCGCCGTTCTTCTCGCCGGAGCGCCGCGCCTCCTCCCGGACGCGGAAGGCCGTGGTCGACGACAACCCCGCCCTCCAGGAGCGTGAACTGCGCAAGCTGGCCGACCTCGCCGTGCTGCTCGCCGACACGCTCCGGGCCCGGGGCGTCGGCGACCTCGCGGCCACCGTGGCGGCGCAGACCGGGACCGCGGTCTTCGGGGTCGCCTTCGGGCGCTGGGTCCGCGACGGCGAGGAGCGGGGGTTCGCGGAGGTCGTGACCGAGGTCCACGGCGAGCTGCTCGCCCTCGCCGGCAGGGCGGCGCCGGTGGCGTGAGCACCGGCGCCGCCCCGGTGTGCCCGGGTGCTCAGCCCCGGTCGACGCCCAGGGTCAGGGTGCCGGTGTACCCGGCGGTGACGGAGCCGGTGACGGTCATCGGGCCGGCCGCGGCGCCGCCGTCTCCGTGGATGCCGTCCTGCGCGAGCGTGGTGCGCGGCACTGTTGGCCGAGTACGGCGATACGGCGGCGACGGCCTGGGTGACCGACTCGGCGACGAAGAGCTGGCCGGTGTGCAGTTCCTCGCCACCGGTGAACGAACCGTCCGGGGTGAGGGTGACGTCCGTGTGCACCTTGACGTGCAGGTGCACGCACCGGCCGCGGTACCGGCCGGGGTACCGGCCGGGGTGGACCGTGCCGACGCGAGCGACGCCGTCGGCGCCGGTCAGGACGCCGCCGCGGAGGAAGGTGCCGTTGTCGGGTTCGGTGTGGCCGTTGTTGCCGGCGAAGCCGGAGTACTCGCCGAGCGCGTCGCAGTGCCACAGCTCCACCAGCGCCCCGGCCGGCGGCGCGCAGACGGGCGCGGTGCGCGGGGTCCGCGCACCTTCGGCGGTCGCACCTTCGGCGGTCGCGGCCTCGGCGGTGACGGCTTCCTTGGCGGACACGGCGCCGACGGTGAGCGCGGCGGCCGTCGCGCCGGTACCGAGCGGGACGGTACGGCGCCGGACGCGGGGGTCGGTGTTGTCTGCCATGGACACGGCACCGTAGGGAGACCACCTGGCAGGACGTGCGAGTCCGGCCAGGTGACGCACCGTCAAGTCGGGTACCGGTCATGCGCGGAACCACTCCCTCCGCCCGCTGCCTCCTCCGCCCGCCGTCCCCTCCGCCCCGACCGGACCGGTCCGCGGCGATCGGGCCGGGGCACCGCGCCCTCTGCGACGGTGGACACCGAAAGGAGGCGCGGTGATCTCAGCGCTCAACGAACTGGTCGGCCGCGTGGAGGAGGACCTCGCCGCGGACCCCGACCTCCCCGCCCTGGCCACGGCGCTCGGCACCACCGAGTACCACCTGCGCCGGATGTTCTCCTCCCTGGCCGGCCTGCCCCTGTCGGAGTACGTGCGCCGGCGCCGTATGACCGTCGCCGCCGCCGACGTCGTCCGGGGCGAGGACGACCTGCTGACCATCGCCGTCCGGCACGGCTACGGCTCCACCGAGGCGTTCGGACGCGCGTTCCGGGCGGTCCACGGGGCCACGCCCCGCGAGGTCCGCCGCGCCGGAGGACCACTGCGCACACAAGCCCGGCTCAGGTTCCGCCTGACCGTCGAAGGGAGCACCCCCATGGACACCCGTATCACCGACCGCCCCGCGTTCCGCCTGATCGGCCACGCGGCCCGGGTCCCGCTCGTCCACCAGGGCGTCAACCCGCACATCCAGCGGCACATCGCCGCCCTGCCGCAGCGGGAGCACACCCGGCTGAGATCCCTCGGCGACACCGACCCCGCCGGCCTCCTCCAGGTCTGCGACGACCTCGCCCCCGACGCCCCCGAGGGCACCGAACTGACCTACCTGCACGGCGTCGCCGTCACCCGGGACACCCCCGCCCCCGACGACCTCGACGCCATCGAGGTGCCGGCCGGCCGGTGGGCGGTCTTCCGCAGTGCCGGACCGTACCCGGCGGCCCTCCAGGGCACCTGGGCCGCGACCGCGGCCGAGTGGTTCCCCGCCAACCCGTGGCGCCTGCGCCCCGGCCCGTCGATCGTCGCCGTCCTCGACCGCGCGGCGGACTTCACCACGGCCACGTGCGAACTGTGGCTGCCGGTCGAACCGGCCGCCTGACCCGCCCGTACGACGCCCTCACGGAGATCCGGGAGAAAAATCCGCCGAGGATGTCGAGAACGCGGCGCCGGCTCCGTCCCCGGGGTGAACGCGACCACAATGGGCCGCACCCGCACCGAGGAGAGCCACGATGGCCAAGTACCTGCTCCTGAAGCACTACCGCGGCGCCCCGGCGGCGGTGAACGACATCCCCATGGACCGGTGGACGCCGGAAGAGATCTCCGCGCACATCCGGTACATGAACGAGTTCGCCGCCCGGCTGGAGGAGACCGGGGAGTTCGTCGACGGCCAGGCCCTCGCCCCCGAGGGGGCCTGGGTCCGGTACGACGGCGAGGGCCGGCCGCCGGTCACCGACGGCCCGTTCGCCGAGACCAAGGACCTCATCGCCGGCTGGATGGTGATCGACGTCGACGGCTACGACCGCGCCGTCGAACTGGCCGGGGAACTCTCGGCGGCCCCCGGCGCCGGCGGCAGGCCGATCCACGAGTGGCTGGAGGTGCGCCCCTTCCTCACCGCGCACCCCACCGTCACGGAGTGACCCCGCCGATGGACGAGGTCCTGCTCCGCCGCCTCACCCCGGGCGTCCTCGCCGTCCTCGTCCGCCGCGGAGCCGACTTCGCGGCGGCCGAGGACGCCGTGCAGGACGCCCTGGTCGAGGCGGTCCGGAGCTGGCCGGACGACCCGCCCCGGGACCCCAGGGGCTGGCTGGTCACCGTGGCCTGGCGCAAGTTCCTCGACCGGGCCCGCTCGGACACCGCCCGCCGCCGGCGCGAGCACCTCGTCGAGGAGGAACCCGCGCCCGGCCCCGCCCCCGCCGCGGACGACACCCTCCAGCTCTACTTCCTGTGCGCCCACCCGTCCCTGTCCCCGTCGTCCGCTGTCGCCCTCACCCTGCGCGCCGTCGGCGGCCTCACCACCCGCCAGATCGCCGCCGCCTACCTGGTCCCCGAGGCGACGATGGCCCAGCGCATCAGCCGCGCCAAACGCACCGTCTCCGGCGTCCGCCTCGACCGGCCCGGCGACGTCGCCACCGTGCTGCGCGTCCTCTACCTGGTCTTCAACGAGGGCTACTCCGGTGACGTCGACCTCGCCGCCGAGGCCATCCGGCTCACCCGCCACCTCGCGGCGGCCGTCGACCACCCCGAGGTGGCGGGCCTGCTCGCCCTGATGCTGCTCCACCACGCCCGGCGCCCCGCCAGGACCGCGCCCGACGGCAGCCTGGTGCCGCTCGCCGAGCAGGACCGGAGCCGGTGGGACACCGGCGCCATCGCCGAGGGCGTCGCCGTCCTCCAGGCCGCCCTCGCCCGCGACCGGCTGGGCGAGTTCCAGGCCCAGGCCGCCGTCGCCGCCCTGCACGCCGACGCGCCCACCGCCGGGGAGACCGACTGGCCGCAGATCGTGGAGTGGTACGACGAACTCGTCCGCCTGACCGGCAGTCCGGTCGTCCGCCTCAACCGCGCGGTCGCCGTGGGCGAGGCCGACGGGCCGCGCGCCGGGCTGGCCGCCCTCGCGGAACTGGACCCCGCGCTGCCCCGCCACACCGCGGCGGCGGCCTACCTCCACGAACGCGACGGCGACCTGGCGAAGGCGGCCCGGCTGTACGCCGAGGCGGCCCACAAGGCGTCCGACCTCGCCGAACGCGACCACCTGACCCGCCGGGCCGCCCGGCTCAACGCCCGGCCGCGGCGCTGACGGAGGCCGGCCGGTAGGTGGGATAGTCCGTGTACCCGACGGGTCCGCCGGTGTACATGGCGTACCGCGCCCGGATGTCGTTGACGGGAGCCCCGGCGCGGACACGGGCGACCAGGTCGGGGTTGGCGAGGAAGGGCCGGCCGAGCGCGACGAGGTCGGCCCCGGCGGCGAGGAGGCGCTCCCCGGCCGCCCGGCCGCCGTCGGCGGGGACGTGGTCGGCGGGCAGCACCGGGTTGGCGATCAGCGTTCCCGGCCACAGCTCCCGCAGCCGGTGGAAGAGCGGCCGGTCCGGATCGGCGTAGGCGAGGTGCAGATACGCCGGTTCCCGCCCGGCGACGGCCGCCAGCAGGGCCGGGTAGAGGGCGTCGGTGTCGGTCTCGGTGATGCCGTTGACCGTGTTGCCGGGGGAGACGCGCAGACCGGTCCGTTCGGGCCCGATCGCCTCGACCACGGCGGCGACGACCTCCGCCGCGAACCGGACGCGGCCCGCGACGCCGCCGCCGTAACCGTCCGTCCGCCGGTTGGTGCCGGAGGCGAGGAACTGGTGGAGCAGATGGCCGTTGGCGCTGTGCACCTCCACCCCGGCGAACCCGGCGTCGACCGCGCGGCGGGCGGCGGAGGCGAAGTCGCGGACCGTCCGCGCGATGTCCTCGGCGGTCATCTCCCGTGGCACGACGGCCGGCCGGAGCCCGCCCGGCGTGTGGATCGGCTCGGGCAGCGCGACGGGGGAGGGGGCGACCGGGGTCAGCCCGTTGGTGTCGGGGTGGCCCACCCGGCCGCCGTGCTGGAGCTGGACGAACACCGGCCCGCCGCCGGCGGCCCGCACGGCCTCGACGACCCGCCGCCAGCCCTCCTGGTGCCGGTCGGTGTACAGGGCGGTGATGTTCGGGTACGTCTGCCCTTCCGCGTTCGGCGTGGACGCCTCCGCGATGATCATCCCGGCGGTGGCCCGCTGGGCGTAGTACTCGGCCATCAGCGGGGTCGGCGTGCCGTCAGGTTCCGCGCGGTTGCGGGTCATGGGGGCGATGACCAGGCGGTTCGCCAGCTCGTGGGGGCCGAGACGGGCCGGTTCGAGGAGCGGGGAGACGGTCGTGTCGTAGGTCATGCGCTTACGCTAGAACTTGACACAGGTGTCAGATTCAAGGCGGAGAGGTGTGACGTGCGTCATGCGTATCGGTGAGCTGGCCCGCCGCACGGGCGTCAGTGAGCGGTCCCTGCGCTACTACGAGCAGGAGGGCCTGCTGTGGGCCTCGCGCACCCCCGGCGGACACCGCGAGTTCACAGAGGCCGCGGTGGAACGGGTGCGGCGCGTCCAGGAGCTATACGCGGCCGGGCTGTGCAGCTCGAAGATCGCCGAGCTGCTGCCGTGCATGCGCGACAGCGACGGCGGCCCCTCCCGGACCGCGGACGCGCGCCTCGTCGAGGAACTGACGGCGGAACGGGCCCGTATCGACGGCATGATCGAGGACCTGCGGCGCTCACGCGCCCTGCTGGACGCGGTGATCGAGGCGGCGTCGGCCCCGGGTGGGGGGAGCTGACGGCGGACGCGACCCGTCCGGGCTGAGGCTCCGGAGCGGACAGGGCTGCGCGAACCATTGACGCGCAAGGAGTTCGATTCTACGGTCCCGTTCGAACTTGCGACCATCGTCCGATATTTCGAACCGGCCGGAGCGCCTCCCGGACGGCGCGTCGTGAACTCCCCCCCATCCGCAAGGAGACCCGTATGAGCCGCAAGCGCACCGCTCTCCTCGCCCTCCCCTTCGCCGCCCTGCTCGCCCTCGTGCCGGGTACCGCGTCGGCGTACCCGAACCCGGGACACGTCACCGGTTCCGTCGTCACCCACGACCCGACGATGATCCGCACCTCGTCCGGGCAGTACCTGCTCTACGCCACCGGCGGCGGTATCGCGAACAAGTCCTCCGCCGACCGCACCGCTTTCACCGCGGGCGCCGACGCGTTCTCCGCCAAGCCGGGCTGGTGGTCGACGTACAGCTCCGTCCCGGAGGCCTGGGCGCCGGACATCTCGTACCACGGCGGCAAGTACCTGATGTACTACTCCGTCTCCTCGTTCGGCGTGAACACCTCCGCCATCGGCCTCGCCGGCTCCACCACCGGGCAGCCGGGCAGCTGGACCGACTACGGCGTCGTCTACACGTCGAACGGTTCCAGCGACTACAACGCCATCGACCCCAACCTCTTCGTCGACGACGACGGCAAGTGGTGGCTGTCCTTCGGCAGTTGGTGGACCGGCATCAAGATGATCCAGATCAACCCGTCCACCGGGAAGCAGCTCTCCTCCAACACCACCCGCTACTCCCTCGCCTCCCGCCCCACCGGGACCAAGGCCGTCGAAGCCCCGTACATCGTCAAGCGGAACGGGTACTACTACCTCTTCGCCTCGTACGACACCTGCTGCGCCGGCACCAGCTCCACGTACAAGGTCAAGGTCGGCCGGGCCACCTCCGTCACCGGGCCGTACCGCGACAAGAACGGCGTGGCGATGACCAGCAACGGCGGCACCCCGGTCCTGGAGTCGCACGGCGGCGTCATCGGCCCCGGCGGCCAGTCGATCATGAAGGACGCCGACGGCGACCTGATCGTCTACCACTACTACGACGGCAACGACAACGGCACCCCCAAGCTCGGCATCAACCTCCTGAACTGGAGCAGCGGCTGGCCCGTCGCCTACTGACCCCGCGCGTGTCGTACATGCATACGGTGTGATCGCTCGTTGGTGAGTCCCGGCCTCCCCCCGCCCGGCGGAACGCGACGCTGAGCGGAACGACGACTTCTGCGGGTGGGGGAGGCATGACACAGGGCATGGCACGGGAAACGGAACGCCCCGGCGGCGTGGAACAGCACGCCCTGCTGCTGGCGGCCGGAGTGGCCGGCCTGGCGGTGAGCGCCGCCGGTTCGGTCCTCGGCACGGTCCGCGGACTGCTGCGCCGGGCGGACACCGCGGAGCTGGTGGCCGAGGCCGAGCAGGACCTGATCGCGCGCGGACGCCTGGTCGTGGACCGGGTCACGACCGCGCCACCGCCCCAGCTGGAGGTACTCGCCCGGCACGTCACGGCCCGGCGGTCCGGCGACGGTGGCTGAGCGCTGGGAGGCGGGCGCGTTCAAGGCCCGCGTCGACGCGGTGCTGGGCCCGTTCGTCGCCGAGGAGGCCGACCGGCTCGCGGAGATCGATCCGGCGCTCGCGCCCGTCGCCCGCGAGCTGGAGCAGGCGGTCGCCGACGGCAAACGGCTCCGCGCGGCCTTCTGCTACTGGGGCTGGCGCGCCGCCGGGCAGCCCGACAGCGACGCGCTGCTGCGGGCCGCGGCGGCCATGGAACTGGTGCACGCCGCCGCCGTCGTGCACGACGACCTCGTCGACGACAGCGCGCTGCGCCACGGCCGGCCCACCGCGCACGTGGCACTGCGGTCCGCGCTGCGGCGCCGGCCCCGCGCGGTGACGGCCGCCCGGTCGCTGGCCATGCTGGTGGGGGACCTGCTGATGTCGCTGGCCGGACAGCTGTTCGCCACCAGCGGCCTGCCCGCCGCCTACCTCGGCCGGGCCCGCCCCCTCTGGGCGGTGCTCGCCCGCGAACTGATCGCCGGCGAGTGCCTGGAGATCCTGCACACCGGGGCCGACCCGGACCTGGCCACGTCGCTGAAGGTCATCCGGTACAAGACCGCCAAGTACACCGTCGAGCACCCCCTGCTGATCGGCGGGGCGCTGGCCGGCGCCGGACCGCGGCTGACCGAGGGGTACAGCGGGTACGGGCTGCCGCTGGGCGAGGCGTTCCAGCTCAGGGACGATCTGCTGGGCCTGTTCGGGGACCCCGAGCGCACCGGCAAGGCCAACCTCGACGACCTACGCGGCCGGCGGCCCACCGCCCTGCTGGCCGAGACCTGGCGGATCGCCGGTGACGGGGAACGCGCCGAGCTGGGAGCCCTGCTGGGCCGGCGCGACCCGGGCCCCGGCGCGCTGGAGGCCGTACGCGCGCTGATGCTCCGCCTGAAGGCGCCGGACCGCGTCGAAGACATGATCACCGCGCGGGTCGAGGACGCCACCCGCTGCCTGCACGACCTCGACCTGCCCGCGTCCGCCGCCGCGGCCCTGACCGCCCTGGCGCGGTCGGCGACGGCCCGCCAACACTGACAGCCCGCCGAGGAGACCCGTGATGACCCGTACCGAGGCGTCGATGGACGCCCTGCGCCGAGCCGGCGACGAACTGGCCGACGCGACCGTGGCCACCCTGTTCGCACGCGGGGAGGCCGGCACGTTCAACACCCTGATGCGGTACGTGTCCACCGCCGGCGCCCCGCTGCCCGAGGGGCTGCCCGACGTGGCCCGGGAGTACCTGGCGGCGACGAGCGCCCCGCCGTCCTGGGTGGACTGGGAGGAGATGGAGAAGGCCCGGCTGTTCTTCGTCGACAACAACGTCCACATCTCCACGGCACTGTCGTTCGCCTCGATGCCCGCCTGTTACGTCGTCCCGAACGTGGCCAGGCTGCTGTCGGCCACGCACGGGCTGGAGTACCCCTCGAAGCGGATGGCGGAGACCGGGCAGTTCACCGTCTACCTGATGCGGCCCGACGCGTTCGAGGCCGGCAGCCGGTTCATCCCGGCCGCGCAGAAGGTCCGCCTGCTGCACGCCGCCATCCGCCACCACCTGGTGCGGGAGGACCGCTGGGACGCCGCGGCGCTGGGCGTGCCGATCTGCCAGGAGGACATGATCGGCGGGCAGCTGTTCTTCTCGCTGCTCGTGCTGGACTCCCTGCACCGGCTCGGCATCCACATGTCGGCCGAGGGCGCCGAGGCGTACTACTACGCGTGGCGGGTCGTGGGCGCGATGCTCGGCGTCGACCAGGACGCCGTACCGAAGACCCTGGACGACGCCCGGGACTTCCTCGACCGGTACATGATCCGGCACATGGGCCCCTCCGAGGAGGGCGCGCACCTGACGCGGCAGCTGATCGACCTGTACGAGGAGGTCGTCCCCGGCACCTTCTTCGACCCGATCGTCTCCGCGCTGATCCGGCATCTGATCGGCGACACCTGCGCCGACTGGCTCCAGGTGCCCCGCACCCCCTGGGACACCGTCGTCAGGGCCGTCCCTCACCTGCTCGGCGTCCTGGAGACCATCGAGGACCGCTCCCCGCTGGGCGCCTGGGCGCTGGACCGGCTCGGGCACCTCACCACCGTCCTGGAGCTGTCCTCGCTCACCCGCGGCCGGGTCATGCACTACGCCATCCCCGAGCAGCTGAAGAAGGAGTACGGCGTGACCGGCCAGGTTCCCCGCACCCACCGCTGGACACCGCCCGTGTCCAGCGTCTGAGCCACGTCCCCGCCGCCTGCGGCCAGCTCCGCGCCCACGGCCGGTCCGTGGCCGAGGCCGCTTCAGGACCGGTGGCGCCCCGGACCTGCGCCGCGGTGAGACCGCCCGGCGCGGGGACCCCGGGCGGGGTGGCGGCGGGCAGGACGGCGGCGGCCGGGGCGGGCGCGGCGGCGGCCGGGAGCGGCTGGGGCGCCATCGGTGCCGGCAGCGGCTTGCGGTACCGCCTGCGGCAGCGGCAGCGGCGCCGGCATCCGCGTCCCCGCCCTGTCGGTCTCGCCCACCAGCCGGTCCACCGCCGCCGTGCCCGAGCTGTAGCCGGCCTCGGCCCCGGCCCCGGCCTCGGCCCCGGCTCCGGTTCCCGCGCTGCAGAAGTCCACGGACCCCGCGCCGTCGCCGCTTCCCCGGGCCGGCGCCGCCATCGACGGGCTGTGCGCCGCGGTGCCGCGGACCAGCGAGGTGACGCTGCCGGTCGAGGGAACCTCCGTAGCGGCGAGGACGGCCCGCGCGGGGGAGCGCGGGCCGTCCTCGAGTACACGGCGGAGTGCGCCGCCGTTCACCTCAGGTGAGGGAAGTGTGACGACAGGGCTCCAGGAGTCTCACGGAACTCAGGAGTCGAACGTGTGGATGGTCGTCGTCCGGTAGGTCTCGCCGGGGCGCAGCACGGTCGACGGGAAGGACGGCTGGTTCGGGGAGTCCGGGAAGTGCTGCGTCTCCAGGCAGAGCGCGTCGCCCTGCCGGTAGACGGAACCGCCGGTGCCGGTGAGGGTGCCGTCCAGGAAGTTGCCCGAGTAGAACTGCAGGCCGGGCTGGTCGGTGGCGATGCGCAGGGTGCGGCCGGAGGAGCCGTCGCGCAGGGTGGCGATGTGCTCGGGGCGGGCGGTGATGCCCTTGTCCAGCACCCAGTTGTGGTCGAAGCCCTTGGCGAGGACGAGCTGCGGGTGGCCCGCGCGGATGTCCCGGCCGATCGGCTTGGCCCGCCGGAAGTCGAAGGGGGTGCCCGCGACCTTCGCCAGCTCGCCGGTGGGGATCAGGCCCGCGTCGGTGGGGGTGAACCGCGAGGCGGCGATGGAGAGTTCGTGGTCCTCGACGGTGCCGCTGCCCTCGCCGGCCAGGTTCCAGTAGACGTGGCTGGTGAGGTTGACGACGGTGGCCTTGTCGGTGGTGGCCGCGTAGTCGACGCGCCAGTCGCCGGAGCGGGTGAGGGTGTACGTCACCTTCGCCCTCAGGGTGCCGGGGTAGCCCATCTCGCCGTCGGCGCTGGTGTAGCGGAGCACCAGGCCGACCTCGGAGCCCCTGGTGAACGGCTCCACGTCCCAGACCCGGTAGTCGAAGCCGAGCGCGCCGCCGTGCAGGGAGTTCTCGCCGTCGTTGACGGAGAGCTGGTACGCGGTGCCGTCGAGGGTGAAGCGGCCCTTGGCGATGCGGTTGCCGTAGCGGCCGATCAGCGCGCCGAAGTGGGGGCTGCGGGCCACGTAGTCGTCGAGGTTGTCGAAGCCGAGGGAGACGTTCTCGTACCGGCCCCGGCGGTCGGGTATCTCCAGGGACTGCACGACACCGCCGTACGACAGCACCCTCATCCGCGTGCCGCCGTTCTCCAGCGACCAGCGGTACACCTTCGTGCCGTCGGCGAGCGTGCCGAAGAGGTCCTTCACCGGCTTCCTGCCTCCCCCTGCTGCCTGTGCCGTGCCGCCGATCGCGGTGGCGGCGACGCCCGCCGCGGCGGCGCCCGCGATGACCGTACGTCTGCTCAGTTCCATGCGGCTCTCCTGTCATAAGGAAACGGCCCCCGCCCGGTACCGGACGGGGGCCCGAACTGCCCTACGAACCGACCTTGCGTTTGTTCCACACGTCGAAGCCGACCGCCGCCAGCAGCACCAGGCCCTTGATGACCTGCTGCCAGTCGGTGCCGATGCCGACGAGGTTCATGCCGTTGTTCAGCACGCCCAGGACCAGACCGCCGATGATCGCGCCGAGGACCGTGCCGACGCCGCCGCTCATCGACGCCCCGCCGATGAACGAGGCGGCGATGGCCTCCAGCTCGAAGTTGAGGCCCGCCTTGGGCGAGGCCGCGTTGAAGCGGGCGGCGAAGACCAGACCCGCCAGGGCCGCGAGCATGCCCATGTTCAGGAAGACCAGGAAGGTGACCTTCTTGTCCTTCACACCCGACAGCTTGGCCGCGGGCAGGTTGCCGCCGATGGCGTAGATGTGCCGGCCGATGATCGCGTTGCGCATGACATAGCCGAAGCCGACCAGCAGCACGCCGAGGACCAGCAGCACGATCGGGGCGCCCTTGTAGCTGGCGAGCAGCAGCGTGACGACGAGGACCGCGGCGACCAGCGCCACCAGCTTCAGCGCCCACAGCTTGACGGGGAGCACGTCGAGCGCGAACTCCTGCTGCCGCTTGCGGTCGCGCCACTCCTGGTACAGCACGAACGCGATCAGCGCGAAGCCCAGCAACAGGGTCAGGTTGTGGTAGTTCGTCTCCGGGCCGACCTCGGGCAGGAAGCCGTTGGCGACCTTCTGCAGGCCCTCCGGGAACGGGCCGAGGGTCTGCCCTTCCAGGAAGATCTCCGTCAGCCCGCGGAAGATCAGCATGCCGGCGAGGGTCACGATGAACGACGGTATGCCGCCGTACGCGATGAAGAATCCCTGCACCGCGCCGGCGAGGGCGCCCATGGCCAGGCAGAGGATCACCGCGACCGGCCAGGGCAGATCATGTTTCACCATGAACACGGCGGCCATCGACCCGACGAACGCCGTCAGCGAGCCCACCGACAGGTCGATGTGACCCGCGATGATCACCAGCATCATGCCGATCGCGAGGATCAGGATGTAGCTGTTCTGCAGGACCAGGTTGGAGACGTTGCGCGGCAGCAGCAGGTCACCGCCGGTCCAGACGGCGAACAGCACCACGATCAGCCCGAGGGCGAACAGCATGCCGTACTGCCGCATGTTGCGGCGCATGCCGTCCAGCATCAGCTGGAGCAGGCCGTCGCCGCCGGCCGGCCCGCCCTTCCCGGCCGGCGCGGGGGCCGGCGACTTGGCGGTCACATCCGTGCTCATCGGGTTACCTCTTTGTCCTTCGTCATCTGACGCATCAGCACTTCCTGCGAGGCCTCGGCCCGCGAGAACTCACCGGTCAGCCGCCCCGCTGCCATCGTGTAGATGCGGTCGCACATGCCGAGCAGCTCCGGCAGCTCGGAGGAGATGAAGACGACCGCCTTGCCCTGGGCGGCCAGTTGGTCGATGACCGTGTAGATCTCGTACTTCGCGCCGACGTCGATGCCGCGCGTCGGCTCGTCCAGGATCAGCACGTCCGGACCCGCGAAGATCCACTTGCTGAGGACGACCTTCTGCTGGTTGCCGCCGGAGAGCTTGCCCACCGGCTCGAAGACCGTCGGCGCCTTGATGTTCATGGACTTCCGGAAGCCCTCGGCGACCTGGCGCTCGCCGTGCTCGTCGACGACCCCGCGCCTGGCGACCTTCTGCAGGGCGCTCAGCGAGATGTTGCGGCCGATGGTGTCGATGAGGTTGAGCCCGTAGTGCTTGCGGTCCTCGGTGACGTACGCGATGCCGTGCTTGACCGCCTCGGGGACGGACTTGGTACGGATCTCCGTGCCGTCCTTCAGGACCGTGCCGCCCGCGTACCGGCCGTAGGCGCGGCCGAAGACGCTCATCGCCAGTTCGGTGCGGCCCGCGCCCATCAGGCCCGCGATGCCGACGATCTCGCCGCGCCGTACGTTCAGCGAGACGTCGTCGACCACCTTGCGCTGCTGGTCGATGGGGTGGTGCACGGTCCAGCCGCGGATCTCCAGGGCCGGTGCCTGCCCGGCCTCCGGCTCGTGCGGGGAGCGCTCGGGGAAGCGGTGCTCCAGGTCCCGGCCGACCATCCCGGAGATGATCCGGTCCTCGGTGGTCTCCGGGGCCTTCACGTCCAGCGTCTCGATGGTCCGTCCGTCCCGCAGGATGGTCACCGAGTCGGCGACCCGGCGGATCTCGTTCAGCTTGTGGGAGATGATGATCGAGGTGATGCCCTGTTCCTTCAACTGGAGGATCAGGTCGAGCAGTTTGCCGCTGTCCTCGTCGTTCAGGGCCGCCGTCGGCTCGTCGAGGATGAGCAGCTTCACCTTCTTCGACAGCGCCTTGGCGATCTCCACGAGCTGCTGCTTGCCGACGCCGATGTCCGCGACCCGGGTCTCGGGGTGCTCGTCCAGGCCGACTCGGCGCAGCAGCTCGGTGGCGTGCCTGAGGGTGTCGTTCCAGTTGATGAAGCCCCGGGCGGCGTGCTCGTTGCCGAGGAAGATGTTCTCCGCGATGGGGAGGTAGGGCACCAGGGCCAGTTCCTGGTGGATGATCACGATGCCGTGCTGCTCGCTGGCCCGGATGTCCTTGAAGGCGCAGGGCCGGCCCTCGAAGAGGATCTCGCCCTCGTAGGTGCCGTGCGGATGGACCCCGGAGAGGACCTTCATCAGCGTCGACTTGCCGGCGCCGTTCTCCCCGCAGATGGCGTGGACCTCGCCCTGCCGTACGGTCAGCGTGACGTCCGACAGCGCCTTGACGCCGGGAAAGGTCTTGACGATCGAGCGCATTTCCAGGACGGGTCCCGCCATGGTCGTGCCTTCCAATCACTCGGTGGCGGCGGTTACTTGAGGTCGCTCGCCTTGATGTAGCCGGAGTCGACGAGTTCCTTCTGGTAGTTCTCCTTGTCGACGGCGACCGGCTCCAGCAGGTAGGCCGGGACGACCTTGGCGCCGTTGTCGTAGGTCTTGGTGTCGTTGACCTCGGGCTTCTTGTCGTTGAGGAGGCCGTCGACCATGTTCGCGGAGACCTTCGCCAGCTCGCGGAGGTCCTTGAAGACGGACATCGACTGCTCGCCGGCGATGATCGACTTCACCGAGGCCAGCTCGGCGTCCTGGCCGGTGACGACCGGCAGCGGCTTGCTCTTGGACCCGTAGTCGTCCGACTTCAGGGCGGAGAGGATGCCGATGGAGATGCCGTCGTACGGCGACAGCACCGCGTCGACCCGCTCGCGCTTGTACGCCGACGTCAGGATGTCGTCCATGCGCTTCTGGGCGGTGCCGCCGTCCCAGCGCAGGGTGGTGACCTGGTTGAGGGCGGTCTGCCCGGAGCGGACGACGAGCTGCTTCTTGTCGATGTAGGGCTGGAGCACCTTCATCGCGCCGTTGAAGAAGTAGCGGGTGTTGTTGTCGTCGTTGGAGCCGGCGAACAGCTCGATGTTGAACGGGCCCTTCTCACCGCCGTCCTTCAGGCCGAGCTTCTCCAGGATGTAGGTGCCCTGGAGCTCACCGACCTTCTCGTTGTCGAAGGAGGCGTAGTAGTCGACGTTCTCGGTGCCCAGGATCAGGCGGTCGTAGGAGATCACCGGGATGTCGGCGTCCTTGGCCTGCTGCACCACGTTGTTCATCGACTTGTTGTCGATGGCCGCGATGATCAGCGCCTTCACACCCTGCGTGATCAGGTTCTCGATCTGGGAGACCTGCTGGTCGGGGTCGTCCTCCCCGTAGACCAGCTTGGTCTTGTAGCCCTTGGCCTCCAGCTCCTTGACGACGTTGGCGCCGTCGGCGATCCAGCGCTCGGAGGACTTGGTCGGCATCGCGATGCCGATGGTGGCGCCGTCCGACCCTCCCTTGTCCTCCTCGCTGCCACCTTCGCCGCTCTGGCCGCAGGCGGTCAGGGTGAGGGCGAGGGAGGCGGCCGTGGCGAGGGCGGCGAGAGCGGCTCTGCGGTTGCGCATGATCATCATCCTTGATGTGTGCGTACGAGACCGAGACGAAGGTGTGTCGGATTGTGCGCGGTCGTGTCTTCTTTTGAGAAGGGAGTTTCCAGAACGTTATGACGAGATCTCGAACCGGTTGAGCGTGCCGGGCAGCCGGGAGCCGAGCGGCGCCATCTCGCCGTCCGCGCCGTGCCGGTGGAGCAGATCCAGCGCGAGCCGTCCGCGCCGCACCCGCTCCTTGGCGGTGGCCAGGGTGAGTTCCCGCAAGTGGTTCCCGTACGGGTAGAGCCCCGGGGACTTGGACAGGCCGAACTTCAGGTACAGCGGGGCGCCGCGCCGGATCAGCTCGGCCACCTCGTACATCCGGACATAGCCCCCGAGGTCGTCGGGCGCCTCGATGTACATGTCCATCGGCGCCGCCGACACCCGCCGGATCTCGGTGAGATGGTCCAGCGTCAGATCGCTGGGCACGTTGACGGAGTCGGCGCCCAGCCGTTCGTAGACGGCGAACGAGGCCGGGTTGACCGGCCCGACCAGCGCCGAGACCTTGAGCGTGGTGTCGGCGGGGATGATTCCGGCGGCCCGCGCCCGGTGCAGCGTCCACAGCACGCCCTCGTCGGCGACGAGCAGGCACTTCACGCCCAGCTCGGTGGCGCGCACGGCGTCCTCGACGCACCCGGCCACGGCGTCGTGGCCGCGGGCCCGCAGGCCCCCGCCGCCGGAGTCGGTCCGGGTGGAGCCGCCGATGTCCCAGGTGCCGCGCGGGCCGGTGAACAGGCACAGCTCGATGTCGCGGGCGGCGGTGGCCTCGACCATCTCGGTGATCTCGGCGTCCGTGAGCATCCACACGCCGCTGCCCTGGCTGATCCGGTGGATCGGCACGTCGAGGCGTGAGGACTCCTTCAGGACCACCGCCAGCGCCTCGGGGCCCTCGCAGGAGGGGATCTCGGTGCGCCAGCGACCGCCGTCGGGGAAGGCGTGCGGCGAGGCGTCGGCGGGGTCGAGGGCGGGCGCGCCCAGGCCGAGGGCGGTGAGGGCCTGCTCACCGGGCCGGCGGGGCGCCGTGGCGGAAGCGTCGGTCACAAGCTGTCCTTCGTGTTCGGGAGACCGGTTCGGCGGACCGGCCCGGGGGCCGGTCCGACATGCCGGACGAGGTTCGCGGCAGGTGTCAGGGGTGACGAATGGGTGTACGCCGGTACGGGGACCGTCAGGGCGCCCCCGTACCGGCGTACGGTCGGGGCGCCCTAGGGGCGCAGGAGGACCTTGCCGACCTTGGGGTCGCCGGAGCCGACCAGCTCGATGGCGTGGTCGAACTCGGCGAGCGGCAGCTCGTGCGTCACCAGTGGCAGCGGGTCGAGCAGGCCGGCGCCGAACACCCGGACCGTGTGCGCCCAGGCGTCCGGCGGCGCCCCGAAGACGGTGTGCACCTCCAGTTGCCGCACCACCAGGTCGGTGGGGTCGAGACCGTCGGCGCCGGCGGCCGGGATGCCGGTGAGCACGAGGCGTCCGCCCCGCCGGAGCAGGCCCGCCGCGGTCCGGGCGGCGTCGGCGGACCCGGCGGTCTCGATGACGACGTCGAAGTCGTCCGGCAGCGGGCGGTCCTTGGTGCGGAAGCCGGTCGCGCCGAACTGCCGGGAGAGCGCCTCCCGGTCGTCGCGCGTGCCGACGACCAGCAGCTCGGCGGGGGAGCCGGCCGCCAGGAACTGCACGGCGAACATCCCGAGCGTCCCCGTGCCGACCACGGCGACCCGCTCGCCCGGCCGTGCGTTCGCCTTCAGCGCGGCGGCGGCGACGCAGGCGGCCGGTTCCAGCAGGGCGGCGGCGGTGAGGTCGGCGTCGTCCGGGAGGACGTGCAGCAGCCGGGCCGGGAGGGTCAGGGTCGCCGCCATCGCGCCCGGCTGGGTGAACCCGGTCTCCTCGTACCCGGCGGTGCACAACGTCGTCTCACCGGCGTGGCAGCGGTCGCAGACCTGGCAGTTGCGGAACCCCTCGCCGACGACCTTCCGCCCGACCAGCGAGACCGGCACCCCGGCACCGACCGCCTCGACCGTCCCGGACCACTCGTGGCCGGGGACGAGCGGGTAACGGACGTACCCTTCGGGCCGGTTGCCCTGGTGGACCTCCCGGTCGCTGCCGCAGATCCCGGCCGCGTGCACCCGCACCAGCGCCTCACCGGCGGCCGGGTCGCGCGGCTCGTGCGGGACGAGCCGGTGCGCGCCCGGCGCCTCGATGACGACGGCGGTGCTCACCGGGTGCCCTTGGGCTTGCGCTGCTCCCAGCCCTCGGCCCACAGGTCGAACCGGGCCTGCTGCTGCGGGAACTCGGCGGCGGCGTCGGTGTCCAGCTCGACGCCGAGGCCGGGCGCGTCGGAGAGGTGGAAGCACCCGTCCTCCGGGTCCACCTGCGGGGCGCCCTTGACCACCTTCTTGATCTCCGCGTCCGCGAAGTCGTTGAAGTGCTCCAGGATCTTGAAGTTGGGCGAGGTGAAGCCGACCTGGAGCGAGGCGGCGGTGAGCACGGACCCGCCGACGTTGTGCGGCGCGACCAGCGTGTAGTGGGTCTCGGCGGTGGCGGCGAGCTTGCGGGTCTCCCAGATGCCGCCGATGTGGCCGACGTCCGGCTGGATGATGTCGACGGACTGGTCCTCGAACAGCTCGCGGAACTCGATCCGGTCGTGGATGCGCTCACCGGTGGCGACCGGCAGGTCCACCTTCTCGGCCACCTTCTTCAGCGCCCGCAGGTTCTCCGGCGGCACCGGCTCCTCCAGCCAGGCCGGCTTGAACGGCGCCAGCTCGTGCGCGAGCCGGACCGCCGTGCTGGGGGAGAACCGGCCGTGCATCTCCAGCATCAGCTCGGCGTCGGGCCCGATGGCGTCCCGCACGGCCTCGATCAGGGAGACGGCGTACAGCGTCTGCTGGTGGTCCAGCTCGAAGTGCCCGGTCCCGAACGGGTCGATCTTCAGCGCGCGGTACCCGCGCTCCATGACCCCCTGCGCGGCCTTGTGGTACGCCTCCGGGGTCCGCTCGGTGGTGTACCAGCCGTTGGCGTACGCCTTCACCTTGTCGGTGACCTTGCCGCCGAGGAGCTGCCACACCGGGACGCCGAGGGCCTTGCCCTTGATGTCCCAGCAGGCCATCTCGATCACGGCGATGCCGGACATCACGATCTCGCCCGCGCGCCCGTAGTCGCCGTACTTCATGCGCTTGACGAGGTCCTCGACAGCGAACGGGTCGGAGCCGAGAATGTGGTTGACCTCGGCTTCCTTCAGATAGCCGAGGAGCGCGTCGGTGTGGCCCAGCATCCGGGTCTCGCCGACTCCCGTGAGGCCCTCGTCGGTGTGCACCTGGACATAGGTCAGGTTGCGCCACGGCGTGCCGACCACGTGCGTGCTGATTCCGGTGATGCGCACGGCAGTTGTCCTCCGCTGTGTTCGATATTTCGTCACTCGTTCGAAATGCTGGCGTGACAGTAAGGACGGGGCGGCGGGGGTGTCAATGGGTCGCGCAGATAACGGTTTCGGCAGTTTTCGAAACCCCGCCCAAACCTTTCGACGGCCGGGGGTGGCCGGTTCCCACACAACCTTCACAGGTGGCTCTAGGAAGCGGGTCGGCGCGGAACTTAACCTTCACGCGTCATGGACTACTGCGACCCGTGCCGACGGCACCTGAACGGCGCCCTGATCTGCCCGGGGTGCGGCACACCGGCCGAACGGGCGGACATATCGGCTACGGGGGGACAGGGGGGTCTCTTCGAAGGGAGCGGGACGGGGGGCTCCCTCGGGAGCGACGCGGGTCCCGGCGTCGGTGCCGTGGGGCATGACGGCCGTGGTGACGGGCTCGACGGCCGGGGTGACGGGCACGGCGCCCGGCGGGAGCGGCGGCTCTCCGGGAGCGGCGCGGGCCGGGACGACCGTACGACGGCCGGGTTCGACGATCACTCCGCGGCGGGGCATGGCGATCGCGCGATGGCCGGGTTCGACGATCACTCGGCGGTCGGGTGGGACGATCGCTCGGCGGTCGGGTTCGACGATCACTCGGCGGTCGGGTGGGACGATCGCGGCGCCGGCCGGGACGACCGTACGGCCGGCCGCGCCGACCGCCCCGGCCGGGGCGGCCGGCGGGACCGCAAGGCGGCCGCCCACCGCAGGCGCCGCCGCCGGACGCTGCTCGTCGCCGCCGGGTTCGCCCTCGCCGCGGGCGGCCTGAGCCTGGCCGAACTCGGCATGGACACACCGGGAGCCCCGTCCTCCAGGCCGGACACCACCGAGGGCAACGCTCCCGGGACCGACGCGGAGCGCGCGGACGCCTCCTCGCCGGCGACGGCGGAGGGCGCCACGGACGGCACCGCCTCCGCCGCCGCCTCCGCCACCGGCTCGGCGTCCCCCGGGGCGGACGCCTCGGACTCGGCGTCGCCCGGCCCGGACGCGTCGGGGTCCGGCGCGGAGACGGCGGCGTCCGGCTCTCCGGACGACCGGGACCCGGACGGGTCGGCGACCACCCCGCGGGACACGGCCCCGGTGGCCCCCTCGGCGACCCCGCCCGCGACGACCCCGCCGGACGCCTCCCCGTCCGGCCCGGCCTCCGACCCGGCCCCCACCACCTCGGCCCCGGAACCGTCACCGTCCGAGACGTGCGACCGGTGGCTGTGGTGGTGCACCTGAGTGTGCGCGTCCGTCCCCCCTCCGCCATGTCCGTTTCCTTCACGAATCTGGGGACTTCGGCCCGCTAGCGTCGCGGCCATGAACCTCACCCGCAAGGAATCACGGCACATCGGCGTCCGTATCGACCGGGCCGCCGACGAGGTCTACGCCTACGCGTCGGACCCGCTCCACCTCCCCGCCTGGGCGCACGGGCTGGGCAGGTCCGTCGAGCGGATCGACGGGCAGTGGGTCGCGGAGTCCCCCATGGGCCGGGTCACGGTCGCCTTCGTGCCGCGCAACGACCTGGGCGTGCTCGACCACGACGTCACGCTCCCCTCCGGGGAGACCGTCCACAACCCGGTCCGGGTGATCGCCGACGGCCCCGGCAGCGAGATCGTGTTCACCCTCCGCAGGCAGCCCGGCATGAGCGACGCCGACTTCGGCCGCGACACCGCCATGGTGACCGCCGACCTGACCCGGCTCAGGGACCTCCTGGAGAACCGGGGCGAGGAGTCCTGACGCCACCGCCTCCGCGGGCGGGCGGTCAGCGGTCCCGCGAGGGGGCGTCCGGTCCGCTCCCCGCGGAGGCCGCCCGCTCGAACTCCCGGTTGTTCCGGTCGATCTCCGCCATGTGCGTCTCGGCCCAGTCCCGCAGCGCGGACAGCGGCCCTTCGAGGGACCGGCCCAGCTCGGTGAGCCGGTAGTGGACGGCGGGCGGCACGGTGGGTTCCACCCGGCGCGCGACCAGTCCGTCGCGGGCCAGGCCGCGCAGGGTGGTGGAGAGCATCTTCTGCGAGATGCCCGGGGCGCGGCGCCGCAGCTCCGCGAACCGGATCTCGCCCGGCGCCTCCTCGGCCAGCACCTTGACCACCATCGACGTCCACTTGGTGCCGACGCGGTCGAGCAACTGCCGGGTCGGGCAGCGCGGGTCGAGCAGGTCTCCGGAGCGTGACGTGGTCACCCGGGACTCACCACCTGAGGGAGAAGTGCCGTCTTGGACCCCTCACCCTAGTTCCCTACGGTGACCAGGTCACCCTTTCTCACCACTGCTCCCGGAGCCCGCCATGCCCGAACTGCGCCGCGTCCCCGTCAACGGCGTCGAACTGAACGTCGCCCTCGCCGGATCGGGCCCGGCCGTCCTGCTGCTGCACGGCTTCCCGCACACCTGGGAGGTGTGGACGGACGTCATGGCCGGCCTCACCGACCGCCACCTGGTCATCGCCCCGGACCTGCGAGGCTTCGGCGCGAGCAGCGGGCCCGCGGCCGGGCACGGCACCGGCCGCGCCGACGCCGGGCACGACGCCAGGTACGGCACCGGTTACGACGCCGGCACCCTCGCCGACGACGCCGCCGCGCTGCTCGCCGCGCTCGGCGTCTCCTCGGCCGCCGTGGTCGGCATCGACGCGGGCACCCCGCCGGCCTTCCTCCTCGCCCTGCGCCGCCCCGGTCTCGTCCGGCGCCTGGTCGTCATGGAGTCCCTGCTGGGCCGGCTGCCCGGCGCCGAGGACTTCCTCGCCGGCGGCCCGCCGTGGTGGTTCGGCTTCCACGCCGCCGCGCCCGGCCTCGCCGAGACCGTCCTGGAGGGCCACGAGGCCGCGTACATCGACTGGTTCCTGAACGCCGGCACGCTGGGGGAGGGGGTCCGACCGCCGCTCCGCGACGCCTTCGTCCGCGCCTACACCGGCCGCGAGGCCCTCGGGCGGGCGTTCGCGTCCTACCGGGCGCTGCCCGAGAGCGCCGCGCGGATCGAGCGGGCGGTCGCCACGGCCCGGCTGACCGTCCCGACGATGGCACTGGGCGCCCGGCCCGTCGGCACCGCGCTCGAACGCCAGCTCCGCCCGGTGACCGACGACCTCACCGGCCACGTCATCGACGACTGCGGCCACATCATCCCCCTGCACCGGCCGCGGGCCCTGCTCACCCTGCTCCGCCCCTTCCTGGCCGGCGCGGCGTGACCGTGGGCCAGGACGGCAGCCAGACGTCGTCCGGCAGTGGGTCGACACCGGCGAAGTGGTCCAGCAGACCCCGGAGTTCGGGATGCGGCGCGGTCCGCGGCAGCAGGAGGGAGATCGGGTAGGCGAGCACCGGGTCCACCACCGGGATGCGCCGCAGGCCGTGCGCGGCCGGCCAGACGTACCGGTCGCGGGCGCCGACGAGGGTGGCCACGTCCGCGGAGTCCGCGAGGGTGTCGAGGAGCGCCTCGTCGCCGAAGTGCGGCCCCGCCGCGTCGACGCGCAGCCCGAAGGCGTCGGCGAGCTGGTCGTAGAACTCCGACCACTCGCTCCCCGCCGCGATGCCCGGCACCCAGATCCGGTGCGGGCGCAGCCGCTCCGGCGTCACCGCGCGCGCCCCGGCGAGCGGGTGCCGGGGGCCGACGAGGAGCTGGAGCGGGGAGCTGAAGGCGTGTGCCATCCGCACGTCGGGCGGCAGCGCGGCCGGGTCGGTGACGGTGCGGAAGGCGGCGTCCACCTCCCCGGCCCGGACGGCGGCCGCCGCCACCCGGGGGTCGGCGGCCCGGAGGGTGACGACGTCGAGGTCGGTCCCGGGCGGCCGCGTCCGCCAGTACGCGCGCAGCAGGACGGCCTGCGCGCTGCGGAAGCCGAGGACGTCGATCCGCAGGGCCCGGCTGCCGGGCCGTACCGAGGCGACGGCCCGGTCGGCGCCGGCCACGATGCTCCGCGCGTGCGGCAGGAACGCCTGCCCGTCCAGGGTCGGCTCGACCCCCCGGGCGGTACGGGCGAACAGCCGGACCCCCACCTCCCGCTCCAGCGCCGCGATCCGCTTCGACACCGCCTGCTGCGTCACCCCCAGCTCGTCGGCCGCCTGCCCCAGCTGTCCCAGCTCGGCGGCCCGCACGAAGGACCGCACCGCCTCGGTGTCCATGCCCCGACCCTACACAGCCACAACCGACGGTTGTGCTCCACGCCCCTCCGGTTGTTTGCCCCGCACCCCCGCCAACCGGTCTGATGACCCCGCCCCAACACCCCGTTGTCGCCCCCACCTCCACCCCACCTCACGGAAGACCCGTACGCCCGTGTCCGCACTCCCCGTCCCCGGGTTCCGCCGCCTCTGGGCGGCCTACGCCGTCAGCACGTACGGCACGTGGATCGCCTTCGGCGCGTTCCCGCTGATCGCGGTCCGCGTGCTGCACGCGTCACCCTTCGCGGTGTCGCTCCTGGAGGCGGCCGGGCTCGCGGTCGCGGCGGTGGCCGCCCTCCCGCTCGGCCCCTGGGTGGAGCGCCGCCCCAAACGCCCGGTGCTGATCGCGGCGGACCTGGTCCGCTTCCTCGCGACGGCGAGCATCCCCCTCACCTACGCCCTCGGCCTGCTCACCTACCCCCAGCTCCTCCTCGCCGCGACCGTCTCCGGCACCGCGAACATCGCCTTCACCGCCGCGTCCGGCGCGTACCTCAGGACCCTGGTCCCCGGTGACCGCCTCCTTGCCGCGCACGGCCGGTTCGAGGGCACGAGCTGGGTGGCGACCGCCGTCGGCCCGCCCCTCGGCGGCGCCCTCACCGCCCTGTTCGGCCCGGTCGTCACCGTCCTGGCCGACGCCGTCAGCTACCTGCTGTCCGCGCTGGGCCTCGCGGGCATCCGCGCGGCCGACCCCCCGGCCCCCGCACGCTCCCGCGTCCACCTCCTCACCGGCTGGCGCACCCTCCGTCACGACCGCTTCCTGCGCCGCCTGTTCCTCAACTCCGTCCTGGTCAGCGGCCTGATCACGGCGACGGTCCCCCTTCTGGCCGTCCTCCTCCTCGGCACGTACCACTTCCCGCCCTGGCAGTACGGCCTCGCCTTCGGCGTCCCGGCCCTCGGCGGCCTCGCGGGCGCCCGCCTCTCCGCGCCCCTGGTCCGCCACTACGGCCACCACCGCGTCCGCACCGTCTCCGGCCGGCTCCGCTCCCTCTTCCCCCTCGGCCTCGCCTTCCTCGGCCCCGGCACCTCGGGCCTGCTCACGGTGATCGTGGTCGAGGCCCTCCTGATCACCTGCATGGGCGTGTACAACCCCCTGTACGCCACCGAGCGCCTCCGCCGCACCCCCGCCGACCGCACCGCGCAGGTGCTCACCACCTGGACCGTCGCCGGCCGGCTCACCCAGGCCGCGCTCACCGCCCTCTGGGGCCTCCTCGCCACCGCCACCACCCCCCTGACGGCGATCACCCTCGCCGGCGTCCTCCTGCTGGGCACCCCCCTGCTGCTGCCGCGCCGCGACCACGAGCAGCCGGTGGCTGGTTGACGGAACGCGCGAAGGGATACGGCCGCCCTGGTGCCGGTCGCGGTCCTCGTCGGCCTGGACACCGCCGGACAGGCGGCGAGCGTGGCCGGCGCGGTGGTCGGGCTGCTCGCCCTGCTGGTGTCCGTGATCGCCCTGTCCCGCTCCGGCGCCCCGGCCGCCGGAGCCCGGTCGGTCCAGTCCGGCGGCGCCGTCGGCCGTGCCGTCACCGGCGACCGCAACCGCCTCGGCCCCGCTCCCGCCGCCCCGGCGGCGGCCCCGCCGCCGTACCGGGGGAGCGGGGCGTCTCCGCCGCGGGCGGCATCGGCCAGGCCGTCACCGGAGACGAGAACGAGGACGCGTGAAGTGGCCGTGGGGCCCGCGCGAACCGGCCGAACGGCCCGCGCCCAAGCGCGAGTCGGCCCTCGGCAGACGCGCGGTCGACGTCGACGGCGACCCCACCACGGTCATCACCGGCGACCACAACATCATCGTGGGCGACGTCTCCCGGCCCTTCCTGGCCGAGCTGCGCCGGCAGCTGTCCGCCAGACCACCGAGGTGGCTCTCACCCTCACCGAACCGGCCCCGCGAGCATCCGCCCTGGCCGCGGCGGCCAAGGCCCACGGTGCCTCCCCCGAGGGCCGCTCCATGCTCCGCTGGACCCTGTCCCTGCGTTCGCACGAGGACTTCCTGGCCGAACTGGCGACCGTCACCCCCGAGGCCCTCGACGAGGCGGTGCGCTGCGCGACGACGTGACCGGTCCGCCCGCCGGCCGGACCCGAACGGCGATCAGTCCTCGTCCCCGCCCGCCCCCAGCATCCTCCGCAAAGAATCCCGCAGCACCCGCCGCTCCTCCACCGACAAGCCCGCCAGCGGCGCCCGCGCGAAGTGCAGGGACTCGCGCAGGCTGCGGGCCACCCGCAGGCCCTCCTCCGTCGCCGCGGCGACCTTCACGCGCCGGTCGCCGGGGTCGGGGCGGCGCTCGACCAGGCCCCGCGCCTCCAGGCGGTCCACGATCCCCGTGACGTTCGACGGCTCGCAGCGCAGCTTGCGGGCCAGCCGGCGCATCGGCAGCGGCTCAAGGGAGAGCAGCCGCAGCAGGCGGGCCTGGGCCCCGGTCAGCGCGTGCTCGGCCGCCGCCTCCTCGTACTCCGCGTGGTAGCGGGCCACCGCCTCGCCGATCAGCTCGACGACTTCCACGGTCAACGCGTCCGGTCGGTGGGCGGGGTGTGAGGCGGCCATACGTCCAGGGTACCCAGTGTTTGACAACCTGAAATTCTCAGTAGCACAGTTGTTTCAGGTACTGAAACATTTCGGCCGCCCGAGCCGACCGACCCCCTCGAAAGGCACCTCCATGACCGAGTCCCCCGCCCTCCCCTCCGTCAACCGCGAGTGGCACCTGCAGAGCCGCCCCGTCGGCTGGCCGAAGGAGGAGGACTTCGCGCTGGTCGAGACGGACCTCCCGACGCCCGGCGAGGGCCAGGTGCTGGTCCGCAACCAGTACCTCTCCGTCGACCCGTACATGCGCGGCCGCATGAGCGCCGCCAAGTCCTACGTCGCCCCCTACGAACTGAACCAGCCCATGCAGGGTGGCGCCGTCGGCGAGGTCGTCGCCTCGAACGCCGAGGGCATCGCCGTCGGCGACCACGTCCTGCACTGGCTCGGCTGGCGCGAGTACGCCGTCGTGGACGCGAAGCAGGCCGTCAAGGTCGACCCCGGGGTCGCCCCCCTGTCGACGTACCTCGGCGTGCTCGGCATGCCCGGCCTCACCGCCTACGCCGGTCTGCTGCGCACCGCCTCCTTCAAGGAGGGCGACGCCGTCTTCGTCTCCGGTGCCGCGGGCGCCGTCGGCGGCCAGGTCGGCCAGATCGCCAAGCTGAAGGGCGCCTCCCGGGTCATCGGCTCCGCGGGCTCGGACGAGAAGGTCAAGCTGCTCACGGAGGAGTACGGCTTCGACGCCGCCTTCAACTACAAGGACGGCGACGTCAGCCGCCAGCTCCGCGCCGCCGCCCCGGACGGCGTCGACGTCTACTTCGACAACGTCGGCGGCGACCACCTGGAGGCCGCGATCGGCTCCCTCAACCGGGACGGCCGGATCGCCGTCTGCGGCATGATCTCCGTCTACAACAACACCGAGCCCGCCCCCGGTCCGAAGAACCTCGCCCGCCTCATCCAGACCCGCGGCCGCATCGAGGGCTTCCTCGTCGGCGACCACTACGACCTCCAGCCCCAGTTCGTCGAGGAGGTCGGCCCCTGGGTCCGCGAGGGCCGCCTCAAGTACCGCGAGACCTTCGTCGAGGGCATCGAGAACAACCTGGAGGCATTCCTCGGCGTCCTGCGCGGCGACAACACCGGGAAGATGATCGTCACGCTCTGACAGCGGGCACACCTTCCCAGCAGTTTCGGCATGCGGTAACTTTCTTCCGGCCAATGAAAGTCAAGCTGAGGGAAGCCCCTCACGGCCCGGAGAAAGGCACCCGCATGCCGATCCAGCAGTCCGACGTCCAGTACACCGCCGTCGCCACCGCGGAGAACGGCCGCGACGGCCGCGTCCGCACCGACGACGGCAAGCTCGACGTGGTCGTCAACCCGCCCAAGGAGATGGGCGGCAGCGGCGCCGGCACCAACCCGGAGCAGCTCTTCGCCGCCGGTTACAGCGCCTGCTTCCAGGGCGCCCTCGGTGTCGTCGCCCGTCAGGAGGGCGTCGACATCTCCGGCTCCACCGTCACCGCCAAGGTCGGCATAGGCAAGAACGACGAGGGCTTCGGCCTGATCGTCGAGATCTCCGCCGCCCTCCCGGCCGTGGACGACGCCACCGCCCGCGACCTCCTGGAGAAGGCCCACCGGGTCTGCCCGTACTCCAAGGCGACCCGCGGCAACATCACGGTCACGCTCGCGTAGCACCGCTCCCCGGCCGCCGGACCGCCCGCTACAGTTCCCCCATGCGTGATCTTGGGGCGGGATTCGGTCATCTCCTGAAGGGCCAGCGCTGGGTGGCCCGGCACGGCAAGAGCTACGGCTTCGGCCTGCTGCCGGGCCTGATCACCCTGGTCCTGTACGTCGGGGCCCTGGTCGCCCTCGCCCTGTGGGGGGCGGACTTCGTCGGCTGGGCCACCCCGTTCGCCGACGACTGGTCCAGTCCGTGGGCGGGCCTCTTCCGCGGCTTCCTCACCGCCGTCCTCTTCGCCCTCGCCCTGCTGCTGGCCGTCCTCACCTTCACCGCGGTGACCCTGCTGGTCGGCCAGCCCTTCTACGAGAGCCTCTCCGAGCGCGTCGACCGCGACGTCTCCCCGGACGGCAGCGCCCCTGAATCCGGCCTGCCGCTCCTGCGCGAGCTGTGGATCTCCGCCCGCGACAGCCTCCGCCTCCTGGTCCGCGCCGCGATCTGGGGCGTCCTCCTCTTCGCGCTGGGCTTCATCCCGGTCGTCGGACAGACCGTCGTCCCCGTGGTCGGCTTCTTCGTCACCGGCTTCTTCCTCACCGAGGAGCTGACCTCCGTCGCCCTCCAGCGGCGCGGCGTGCAGATGCGCGAGCGCCTCGCCCTGCTCCGCTCCCGCAAGACCCTGGTCTGGGGCTTCGGCACCCCGCTGGGCCTCGCCTTCCTGGTCCCGGTCGTCGCGGTCTTCCTGATGCCGGGCGCGGTCGCCGGCGCGACGCTCCTCGCCCGCGAACTCCTGGGCGAGGAGACGAAGGACGGCGACGAGGCCCCGGCCGACACGAACGCCACGTTCTGACGGACCCGGCCGGTCACAGCTCCCAGAAGAACGTCTTGTCCCAGTCACCGGTGAGCACGGCCCGCACGGCGTTCTCGAACCCGTTGGCCACCCGCTGGAACCCGGCGTCCCCGAAGAAGAAGATGTCACCGTCGCCGGCGAGGAGCACCGACTCCTCGGTCTCGAACACGGTGCCGACCAGGACGACGGGGAAGCCGAGACGCTTGGCGTGGATGCCGAGGTTCCTCGGGGTGGCGTGCGCGGACTCCAGAGTCGCCCGCACCGAGGTCGTGAGCTCGTTCCGCCACTCCCGGCGCGTCCAGCTCACGGTGAGTTCCCCGTACGCCTCGAGGAAGTTCCTGAGCTGAGGGACGACTTCGTACCCGTCCCCGGCATACCGTCGACAGGCGTCCTCGACATCCAGGGGATGCACCTCCAGCTCCGCGTCCTCCGAGAGGGCGTCCCGAACCCGCTGGATCGCCCGCTGGTCTGGGCGGTGATTCATCCGGTCAGCACCTCTCCTCCGAAGCCAGGCACCCATGTCGCGCAGTTCTTGCACATCTTGAATTTCTTGCCCTTGGGATTGACGGTTACGAGGTCGATGTTCTTGGGATCGGCGCCGTCCTCGATCGCATGGGTGAACATCCGTGGCTCACCGCATACGCCGGGCGGACGTCCGTCGTCGCGCTGCGACTCGGCGGGCATCGCCTCGATCACGGACTTGTGGTGTCCGGACTCGGGACCGCTCTCACCGTAGTAGACCTGTCCCGTGGTCCGGTCCCGGCCCACAGTGTAGGCGCCCGGGGGGTACCCGCCTTGCTCCATCCCTGCTGCGACATCGTGGATCCGCTGTTTGCCCAGATCCATCAACTGCTTCTTGAGGTCCGCGCCGTCGTCCGGCATCAACCCCAACGGGTCGCACCACGTCAGCGGATTGTGGACGTAGGCGTCCGGATTGGGTGACGGGCTCAGGCCGAGCGGGTCCGGAGTCGTGTAGCGGGCGGTGGCGGGATCGTAGTAGCGGTTGAGGTTGTAGTGCAGGCCGGTCTCGGGGTCGAAGTACTGGCCGGGGAAGCGCAGCGGCGTCGTCGTGGTGCTGTCGGACGGCCAGGTGGTGTCGCCCCACAGCGTGGGTACGGTCCGCCAGGCGATGGCTCCGGTGGCGGTGTCGACGAGTTCGGTCGGTGAACCGATGAGGTCGGTGACGATCGCGAAGAACCGGCGGTCGATCCGGTCCTGCGGGGTGTCGGCGGTTGCCGGGGTGGTGATCGTCTCGGTCTGGGCCAGCGGATGCCGGCCCTTGTGGTCCCAGCTCATGGTGTACGGGCCGGGCAGCCCGGGTGCGTGCGTGGTCTGCTCGGCGAGGGTCGACCCGTCCCAGGTGAACTCGGTCCGCTCCACGACCGTGACGCCGTCGTCGGCCAGGCGGTGCTTGGCGATGCGGCGGCCGAACGGGTCGTAGCGGTAGACCCAGCGGATGCCGTCGGGCGTGGTGACGTGGGTGAGACGGTTCTCGGCGTCCCAGGTGTAGTGCCACGTCGCGGGCTTCCGCGAGAGCCGGGTGAGCCGGCGGAGCGTCGTGCGGCCGGCGGCGTCGTACGCGTAGCGGACGCGGCCGGCGCTCTCCAGCTCGGTACCGGTGTGGGTGCGAGCGCCGACCGCCGCTTCGCCGGGGCCGGTGGCGGGCCAGTGCGCCTCGGTGAGATTGCCGGCCGGGTCGTAGGCGTACCTCTCGCTCCAGGTGGCGGCCCGCACGCCGGTGACACGCCCCGCGGTGTCGAGTTGGAAGGTGCGCGCCCCGTTGAGCTGGTCGTCGACGCCGGTCAGGGCTCCGTCGACGCGGTAGGTGAAGGCGCGGCTCTGCAGCACCGTCGGGTCGGAGCGGAGGACCTGCCCGGTCAGGCGGTGCTCGGTGTCCCAGGTGCTGTGCAGGGTGAGGCGGCCGTCCAGGACGCGTTCGCACTCGTGCCCGGCGGCGTCGTGGGCGAAGTCCAGCCGGCCGCCCGTGGTGATGAGGGAGGTGCGGCGGCCCGCCCGGTCGTAGGTCCAGGCGCTGTGGTGACCGCCGGGGGTGAGGCGGCCGGCGCGGCGGCCCACGGCGTCCAGGGTGTGGGTGAGGGTGCGGCCGTTCACGGTCTCGGTGAGCAGGCGGCCGAGGGGATCGACGGTACGGCGCAGGTCGGCGTCCGGACCGGTGGCCCGGATCAGGTGTCCCGCCGGGTCGTAGGCGTAGGTGGTGACCGCGCCGTCGCAGTCCTTCTCCACCAGGCGGCCGAGGATGTCGTAGCCGTACCGGACACGCTGCCCGGTCGGGGCGGTCCGGGTCACCACGTCGCCGGCGGCGTCGAGTTCGTAGCCGACGGTCCGGCCGTGGAAGTCGGTCTCCGACACCAGGCGTCCGGCGGCGTCGTAGCGGTACTGCCAGGACTGGCCGACGGCGTTGGTGACGGACACGAGCTGCATGTGCGCGTCGTAGCCGAAGGTGAGACGGGTGCCGTCGGGGTCGGTACGGGCGGCGACCGTCTCGAAGGGCGTGTACTCGAACGCGGTGACCCGGCCCGCCCGGTCGGTGTGCGTGAGGAGGTTGCCCTCGGCGTCGTGACTCCAGGTCCGGACGGCACCGTCCGGGGACGTGTACGACGTCAGTCGTCCCTCGACGGTCCAGGTCAGCCGGGTGACGCCGCCCAGTTGGTCGGTGACGGCGACGACCCGGCCGAAGGCGTCCCGGTCGTAGCGGCTCGTGGCGCCGGCCGGGTCGGTGACCTCGATCGGCATGCCGGCCGCGTCGCACCGCACGAGCGTGGTGTGGCCCAGGGCGTCGGTGACCGAGGCGAGGTGGCCGGATGCGTCATAGCCGTAGCGGGTCGTGGCGCCGGTCGGGTCGGTGACGGAGGTGCGGCGCCCGGCTTCGTCGAAGGTCTGGTGCCAGGTCCGGTCGCCGGGCCGGACGATCCGGGTGGGCCGGTGCGCGTCGCCGAAGTAGAGGGCCGTGGACTGTTCGCCGTCCGGCCGGACCACGGAGACGAGTTCGCCCGCGTCGTCGTAGGCGAGGCGAGTCGTACGGCCCAGCGGATCGGTCTGGGAGACGAGGCGGTCGTACTCGTCCCGCTCGAAGCGCGTGGTGTTGCCCAGGGGGTCGGTCTCGGCGACGATCTGGGCGTGCTCGTTGACCTCGTACCGGGTGGAGTGTCCCAGTGCGTTGGTCTCCGTGTGCACTCGGACCCCGGTGACCGGGTCGGGAGCCCCGTACGTGAACCGGAAGCGCAGCGAACCGTCCGCGCCGCCCTCCTCGACGACCCGGTCCGACTCGTCGTAGGCGTACCGGTACTGGGTGCCGTTGCGGTCGGTCCAGGACAGGACGCGGCCGTACGCGTCGTTGTCGAAGCGCAAGGGCAGGCCGGAGGAGTTGTACACCGTGTGCAGGTGGCCGTCGGCGTAGCCGTACTCCACCAAGGGCACGTCCTGCCCGTCCTCGCCCGCCTCGGCCAGGCGGAGCGCGGTGATCCGGTCCCCCTCGACCGTGACCAGGACCCGGTAGCCGCCGGAGTGGGTCATGCTCCGTGGTGCGCCGTCGGCGTCGTAGGCGAAGTCGACGTGGTGTCCGGACCGGTCGCGGATACGGGTGAGCAGAGCCGTCGCGCCGTCCGGGCGGCGGGTGAACTCCCGGACCAGGCCGGTGGCCGGGTCGGTCAGGAGGTAGTCACCCGACGGAGCGTCGATCGCCAGTTCCTGCCGCACCCCGGCCGTCGCCCGCGTCGCCTCACCGGGGGCCGGATGCGGGTACGCCTGGGTGAACCGGTCCGCGCTGAGGTAGACCACGCCCTCGGCGTCGATCTCCAGCCGTTCGTCGAAGGCGCACACCCAGCGCGGCCCCATCCAGCGTCCGGCCCGGTACCCGGACTCGAAGGAGCGCTTGAACAACAGCGGCAGTGAGCCCGGCAGCGAGACGTCCATCTGCTCGATGAACATCCGCCCGGTCGCCATGTCCACCGGCTCACCGCCGGAGCAGACCGACTCCCGTGGGCGGCCCGCCTCCCGCGGGTTCCGGACCTGCTCACGGCCGTGGCCGGGCGTCGTACCCGAGGCTGTTCCCCGTCCGTCACCGCTCCCCGCGCCCGCCCTCGGACCCGTGTCGCTCCCGCCGTCCCGTCTGCTGAGGCCCTTCAGGCCGTCCGCGATCCGGTCGTCGTTCTCGCGGTGGTTGGTGGCCATCCTCTTCAGGCCGCCGGTCATGCTGTCGTCGAGGTGCCTGGCGGACCTCTTGACACCCGTCTCGATGCCGTCGATGACCTGGTCCAGCATCGCGTTGGCCGCGTCGGCGATCGCGTCCCGGCCCTTGGTCCGGCCCTGCGTCGACCTGGCGCGGGACAGTTTCCCGCCGGCCCGGTCCCGGATCTTGCCGCCGGCGCCCGCCAGTCGGGTACCGGCCCGGTCGTAGGCGTCGGGGTCCATGCTGAACCGGCCTCCGCCCGCGCCTGCGGGCGAGCTTCCGCCCCCGTTCGCGCCGGCCAGCTTCATCGCCCCGTCGACCCCGGCCTTCGCGCTGTCGACGCCCTCGCTCAGACCCTGGCGGCCCGCCTGCGCGGTCTGCCCGAGTTCGACCCCGTTCCGCACGCCGAGGGCACGGCCGCCCACCTGGACCACGAGATCGCCGGCCATGGAACCGAGAGCCTGGTACACCGGGCCCATCGCGGTCTCGATCACCCGGGAGGCGACCTCCTCGCACACCTCCTGGAAGATGCGCTTGACCGCGATGCGGGTGGCCTGGGTCGCGGCCAGGCCACCGAGGGCCGACAGTCCGAGGGTGACCGGTGACGCGGCGACGGCCGCCGCGATCTCGGCGGCCAGGATGCCCAGCTGGGCGATGGCGGCCAGTTTGGCGCCCTCGATCAGTACGGCCACCCCGTCCAGCGCGGTCGCCGCGAGCCGGCCCGCCTCGGCGAGGTTGGCGAGGTGGGTGTCCTTGACCTTGCTCCAGTGCTTCTCCAGGGCCTGGACCGCGAGTCCCTCGTTGGCGCCGGTCAGGTCCGCGATGGCGGCATGGGCGTCGGCGGCACCGTCGTCCACGTCGTCCGCGAACCCCCGCATGGCCTGCGCCATCTCGCGGTAGTCGTCCTCGTCGACGTTCGGCCAGCTGACACCGATCAGATCAAGGGCTTCGTCCAGGTAGCCCGGCAGCGTGACGCCCATGAGATCCCCCGTCCCGGCCCCGTCCACGGCCGGCATCCACATCACCGAACGGATCGGTGAGCCTACAGAAAGTCAGGGGCGCGTGGTGGGCCAGTACTCGATCCGGCCCTACCGCACCGCCCCCACCGCCACCCCCACGATCCCCCGCACCTGCCCCACGATGTCCCGCCGGTTCGTCTCGAACTCCGGGTCCGTGACCTCCGTGGTGTCGTCCGGGGCGAACTGGAGTACCGGGGTGTGGACGTGGCCGCCGGGGAGGCGGTCGCGGAGGCCCAGGCGGTCGCGGAGGAGCGTCGCGCGGTAGGCGATCTCGTTGGAGAGGTAGTCCCCGCCGCCCCCGGCCCGTGCCGCCGAACCCGGTGTGGGCCCGTCGGGGCGTACGACCGGCCCGGTGCCGCCCGCCGGGATCTCGGTCACGCTGGTGTTGTCGTAGACCGGGAACCGGCCCGTGTCCGCCGCCACGATCTCCCGGTACGGCAGTGTGGTCGTCGTCCACTGGGGCTGGGTGGCCGGGTCGGAGACCGGGGCGAGGCCGGTGCGCGAAACGTTCGCGTTGTCCGCGAAGCCGCCCCGCCACGCCCCGTTGGTCCGCTCCACGTCGAACCGGCCCACCCGGCCCTGGCTCACCGTCATGAACAGGTCGGCCTTCGGCAGGTGCGGCCGCAGCGTCCGCTCCACCTCGCCGGCCGCGAAGTCGTCCCAGCGGACCGGGAAGACGGCCGTCTCCACCCGGGCCGGGCCGGCCGCCGTCTCGATCACCGTGCCGTCCAGTGCCAGCGCGGACGCCCCGGAGGGGTTGGAGATGCGGATGTCCCGGTCCAGGGTGAACGGGTCGAAGCCGGTGACCAGGACCCGCTTCAGCCCACCCTCGGCGCCCGGGAGCCGGATGTCGGACTGCCCTCGCGTGGTCCGTTCCAGCGCCTCCAGCAGCCGGTCGCGCTGACGCTCCGTCAGCGAGAAGCCGGGCTGCAGGCCCCGCACCTCCCGCGTCATCCCCAACCGCGCCCAGTAAAGCGGCCGGTCGTCGTCCACCGGCAGGTCCCCGGCGACCGGGCCGCGCCCCTGGGCCCGGTCCACCGCCCGCCGCCACAGCGCCGACCCCTGCCGTACGGCCACCCGCCGGGCCTCCTCGTAGGAGCCGGCCCGCTCCAGCGCGCGGGCGAACGCCGGGGCCACCGCGTCGAATCCGGAGCGCCGCAGGATCTCCTGCGGGACCGCCCTGTCCAGCCGCTGTTCCTCCACCGTGGCCGCCGAGGCCGGAGCCGAAGGGGCCGTGGCTCCCGGAGCCACCCCCGGCGCCGCCTGCGCCACCCCCGTCACCGAGAGCCCCGTCACCGAGAGCCCCGACACCGCAGCCAGGGCGAGTCCACTGATCCGTACGCCTATGCCGGTCATGGTCGGCAGTATCACGTGACGGAAGTGGCCCGCGCTACGGCGCCCGCCTCAGGAGCCGCCGGGGGAGCCGTCCGGTGCCCCGCCCAGCAGCGCCAGGAAGTCCCGGAACGCCTCCGCCATGTCCACCGACCCCGGGTCCAGCAGCCACTGGTACTGCAACCCGTCCAGCATCGCCACCACCAGCGGCGCCGCCCGCTCCGGTGTCAGTCCGCCCGGCAGCCGCTCGCCGTACTCGGCGCGCAGCACCTCCGCCATCGACTCCCGGACCCGCCCGTACCGTTCGGTGAAGAAGCCGCGCGCCGGGTGCCCCTCCGTGACGCTCTCGCCGAGCAGCGCGGAGAAGGTCTGGATGACGCCGGGCCGCATCGCGTTGTACTCGACGAGCGAGGCCAGCAGGTCGAGGCGGAGCCGCCCGGCCGGCAGCGCGTCCCAGCGGTCCCGTTCCTCCAGGACCGCGACCAGCAGCGCCTCCTTGGTGGGGAAGTGGTGCATCAGCCCTTGCTGGGTGAGCCCGACCCGCTCGGCGACGGCGGCCAGGCTCGCGCCCCGGTACCCCCGTTCCGCGATCACCTCCAGGGCGGCCCGCACGATCTCCGCGCGCCGTTCGGTTCCCCGGCCCCTGGCCCTGCTGGTCATGGCGTCACCGTACGACATGCGGGCGATCTGAAAGTAACGTACGAATAACGGAACCTACCGATCACCAGGGAGCGGGGGCAGGATGAAAGGCATCCGGAACGGCTCGGCGAGGAGGCACGCGGTGACGGAGACAGCGGCGACCGGTACAGAGGCGCACGGCGAGGCACACGCGGAGGCGGAGACCGAGGCGGCCGTCGAGGCGGCCCTCGGCGGGCTCGACCTGGACGCCAAGGCGCGGCTGCTGGGCGGCCGGGACATGTGGACGCTGCCCGCGCTGCCGGAGATCGGCCTGGACTCCCTGGTGATGTCCGACGGCCCGATCGGTGTCCGCGGCACCCGCTGGACCGCCGCCGACCCCTCCGTCGCCCTGCCCTCGCCGACCGCGCTGGCCGCCGCCTGGGACCCGGAGCTGGCCCGCCGCGCCGGGGTGCTGCTCGCCCAGGAGGCCCGCCGCAAGGGCGTCCACGTCCTCCTCGCCCCCACGGTCAACCTGCACCGCTCCCCGCTCGGCGGACGCCACTTCGAGGCGTACAGCGAGGACCCGTACCTCACCGGGCGGATCGGCGCGGGCTATGTGACCGGCGTCCAGTCCGGCGGCGTCGCCACCACGGTGAAGCACTTCGCCGCCAACGACGCCGAGACCGACCGCTTCACCGTGAACAACGTCGTCTCCGACCGCGTCCTGCGCGAGCTGTACCTCGCCCCCTTCGAGGCGATCGTCGCCGAGGCCCGCCCCTGGGGCATCATGACCGCCTACAACACGGTCAACGGCGTGCGGATGACCGAGCACCACCACCTGGTCAACGAGATCGCGCGCGGCGAGTGGGGCTTCGACGGCTTCAACGTCTCCGACTGGACCGCCGCCCGCTCCACCACCGGCGCCATCGAGGGCGGCCTCGACGCGGCCATGCCCGGCCCGCGCTCCGTGTACGGGGAGGCCCTGGCCCGCGCCGTGCGCGACGGCCGGGTCGCGGAGGCCACGGTCGACGCGGCCGTACGCAACGTCCTGCGGCTCGCCGCCCGGGTCGGCGCCCTCCGGGGCGCCCCGCCGGCCGTCCCCTGCCTCCCGGCCCCCGTGGACGGCGCCGCCCTGGCCCGCGAGATCGCCCGCCGCTCCTTCGTCCTGGTCCGCAACGAGAACGGGGCGCTCCCGCTCAAGGCCGGCACCGTCGCCCTCACCGGCGCCGCCGCCCGCGACGCCCGGGTCCTCGGCGGCGGCTCCGCCACCGTCTTCCCCGACCACGTCGTCTCCCCGCTCGACGGCCTCACCGCCGCCCTCCCCGAGGGCACCCTCACCTACACCGTCGGCGCCGACCCGAACACCGAACTCGCCGTCGCCGGCCGGGGCTTCACCCTGCGCGCCGTCTGCCGCGACGCGGACGGGCGGACCCTCGGCACCGCCGACGCCCCCAGCGGCCACGTCCAGTGGATGGGCGACGACCTCCCCGACGGCGTCACCCACGACACCCTGCACACCGTCGACCTCACCGGCACCTTCACCCCGCGCGAGAGCGGCACCCACACCTTCGGCATCAAGGGCCTCGGCGCCTTCACCCTCACCGTCGACGGCACCACGTACTTCGACGACGTGCAGCGCCCCGTCAAGGACGACCCGTTCCTGTCCTTCTTCGGAGCCCCCGAACCCCGCGCCGAGGTCGAGCTGACCGCCGGCCGGCCGGTCGAGGTGAGCCTGCGCCACACCGTCGCCCTCCCCGACGACATGCCGCTGAAGGTCGTCACCTTCGCCCTCTGCCACGCCGAACCCGTCCGCGACCCCGACGAACTGATCGCCGAGGCCGCCCGCGCCGCCGGTGCCGCCGACACCGCCGTGGTCGTCGTCGCCACCACCGAACGCGTCGAGTCCGAGGGCTTCGACCGCACCGACCTGCGCCTGCCCGGCCGCCAGGACGACCTGGTCCGCGCCGTCGCCGCCGCCAACCCGAACACCGTCGTGGTCGTCAACGCCGGCTCCCCGGTCGAACTGCCCTGGCGCGACGAGGTCGCCGCCGTGCTGCTGACCTGGTTCCCCGGCCAGGAGGGCGGCGCCGCCCTCGCCGACGTCCTGACCGGCGCCCACGAGCCCGGCGGCCGGCTCCCCACCACCTGGGGCGCCCTCGCCGACGCCCCCGTCACCCAGGTCGTCCCCGAGGACGGCGAACTGCACTACACCGAGGGCGTCTTCATCGGCTACCGCGCCTGGGAGCGCGCGGGCCGCACCCCCGCCTACCCCTTCGGGCACGGCCTCGGCTACACCGACTGGACCTACGAGTCCCTCCAGGTCACCGGTACGACCGTCAAGGTCCGCCTGCGCAACACCGGTGACCGGCACGGCCGCGAGGTCGTCCAGCTCTACCTCGCCCCCGCCGCCCCCGACCCGGCCCGCCCCGCCCGCTGGCTCGCCGGGTTCGCCGGCGTCGAGGCCGCCCCCGGCGAGCGCGCCGAGGTCACCGTCACCCTCCCGCGCCGCGCCTTCGAGGTCTGGGACGAGGCGGCGGGCGCCTGGTCGTTTGTGAAGGGTTCGTACGAACTCCAGGCCGGCCGCTCGATCACCGACCGCCGCATCACCGCGCCGATTACCGTCTGAGACCAGCCCCGGCCCGGACCTGACGACCGGGCCGGGGCTCACCTGCGCCCACCGGATCACGAGAGAACCCGCGGAGCACCGCACGAAGGGGCCCGCGGATCACCGCACGGAGAACCCGTACACCGTCTCCGAGCGGTACACCTGCCCCGGCTGGAGCACGGTGCTCGGGAAGGCGGGCCGGTTCGGCGAGTCGGGGAAGTGCTGGGTCTCCAGCGCGATCCCGTCCCCGGGCGCGAACGGCTCCTCCAGGTGGTCGGCGGTGTAGAGCTGGAGTCCGGGCTCGGTGGTCGCCACGGTCAGCACCCGCCCGGACGCCGGGTCGTACAGCTCCGCGACCTCCTCGGCCGCCGCCGTGACCCCCTTGTCCAGCACGAAGTTGTGGTCGTACCCGGACCCGGTCTTGCGTGCCGTGCGGAAGTCGAAGCGGGTCCCCGTCACGTCCGCCGGCTCGCCCGTCGGGATCAGGTCGTCGTCCACCGGGGTGATCCGCGACGCGGCGATCCGCAGCTCGTGGCCGCCCGCGTGCCCGGCGCCCCGCCCGCCGAGGTGGAAGTAGCTGTGGTTGGTCAGGTTCACCACCGTCGGCGCGTCGGTGACCGCCTCGTACGCGATCCGCAGCGCGCCGGACGCGTCCAGCGTGTACGTCGCCGTCACCTCCAGGCGGCCCGGGAAGCCCTCCTCGCCGTGCGGGCTGACCCGGCGCAGCCGCACCCCGTGCTCCACCGGCGCCGCGTCCCACACGTACTTGTCGAAGCCGCGCTCACCGCCGTGCAGCGCGTTCGGCCAGTTGTTGCGGGCCAGCGTGTACGTCTCGCCGTCCAGCGTGAACCGCCCGCCCGCGATCCGGTTGGCGTACCGCCCGACCAGGGCGCCGAAGTACGGCCCGGGGTGCGTCAGGTACCCGTCCAGGTCCGCGAACCCCAGCACCACGTCAGCGCTCCGCCCGTCCCGGTCGGGGACCTCGACGGACTGCACGATCCCGCCGTACGACAGGACCCGTACCCGCGTGCCGGCCCGCTCCAGGGTCCAGCGGCGGACCGGGGTGCTGTCGGAAAGTGTTCCGAAGAGTTCGTTCATGTGCGGAACTCTAGGACACGTACGCAGGTCAGGGTGTCTTCTCGGTCACCGCCCGGTAGGCGATCGCCGCGAGCCGCGCCTGCCCGTCCACGCTCGGGTGGAACCAGTCCCAGTGGCTCAGCTGCCCGGTCCCGAACCGGTACGCGTACACCGCCCCGCCGTCGGTGCGGCACCTGCGGTCCTCGGCGCAGACGTCCGCCAGCACCTCGTTGTAGTCCCGCACCCGCTGCTCGACGGTGGCGCGGCGCTCGGTGGCCGCCTCGTCCAGCGCGTCCGCGTCCCCCAGCATGGTGGGGCAGATGCCCAGCTTCCACACCTGCTTGCCCAGCGCGCTGGTCCGCCCCTGCGACCAGAGCCGCTTCAGGTCCGGGATGCTCGACACGTACACCTGCGCCCGGGGCGCCGTCGCCCGCAGCGTGCGCAGCGCCGCCTCGAACCGCTCCCGGAACTCCGCCACCGGCGTCATCGCGGCCGTGCTCGACCGGCAGGCGTCGTTGGCGCTCACCATCACCGTCACCAGCTCGGGGCGGTGCCCCGCCGCGCGGGCCATCTGCGCGGGCAGGTCCGCCATCCGCGCCCCGGTCACCGCGTGGTTCCAGCTCCGCCCGGCCGCCGCCTTCCGCCCCAGCAGCCGTACGGCGAGGCTGTCGACCTCCGCGCTGTCGCCGGTCGCCCACGAGACCTCCGGGCAGTCCGACAGCACCGTACAGGCGTCGAAACCGCGGGTGATGGAGTCGCCGACCGCCGCCACCGACGCGGGACTGGTGTCCCACAGCGGCGTCCGCGTCGGGGACGGTGACGCCTTGGACTCCGCCGGGCCGCCGCCCCCGCACGCGCCCGCCCCGAGGGCGGTCACGGCGGCCAGGGCGACGGACGCGGCCCACGGCCGGCGCCGCCCCCGGCTCGTCCGCTGTCCCATCCCGCGTCCCCTTCTCCCGGCTGCTCCCGGACCGTCCCTACGCTTCCCAACCCATGACACCGCGCCAGGGTTCCCGGCGCGCCGCGAAGCAACGTCCCGGACCCGTACAAGCGTCCTGCCGGGTGAATGGTGAGGGTTTCCCGCTGCCGGGACCGACGGTACGTCACACTCCGCACGCCCCCGCACGGTAGCCTCGCCCTCAACACGGCCCACCGGGCCGCTGCCGTTCCGCCCCGCCCGAGATGTCCCGCTCTGCCCGGAGGTTCCGGTGACGACACGTGGAGTTCTGTACGTGCACTCCGCTCCGCGCGCGCTCTGCCCCCACGTCGAGTGGGCCGTCGCGGGCGTACTCGGCACGCGCGTCAGCCTGGACTGGATCCGCCAGCCCGCCGCGCCCGGCACCTGGCGCTCGGAGTTCTCCTGGCAGGGCCAGCCCGGCATCGCCTCCCAGCTCGCCTCCGCCCTGCGCGGCTGGCAGCTGCTGCGCTTCGAGGTCACGGCCGAGCCCGGCGCCTCCCACGAGGGCGAGCGCTACAGCTGCACCCCCGATCTCGGCATCTTCCACGCGGTCACCGGCATCCACGGCGACATCCTCATCCCCGAGGACCGCCTGCGCGCCGCCCTGACCCGCTCCCAGCGCGGCGAGACCGACCTCGAATCCGATCTGGCCCACCTCCTCGGCAAGCCCTGGGACGACGAACTCGAACCCTTCCGCTACGCCGGCGAGGGCGCCCCCGTGAGATGGCTCCACCAGGTCGTCTGACCCGCTGGGCGTGCCCTGGGGGCGCGCGGCTGTCCCGCTGTGCGGCTCCGCCGCGCACGGACGCGGCCAGCCCCACTGGACCCGCACCCGAGAACGGCGAACGGCCCGCCCCCACCCGGGGGACGGGCCGTCGAAGCGAACGGCGTCACACGGTCCGGAACGCCAGCACCACGTTGTGCCCACCGAACCCGAACGAGTCGTTCAGCGCGGCGATCCGCCCGTCCACGGGCAGCTTCCGCGCCTCCCCGGTCACCACGTCCGCGTTGGCCGCGGCCTCCGGGTCCAGCTCGGTCACGTTGATCGTCGGCGGAGCCACCCGGTGGTACAGCGCCAGCACGGTGGCGACCGTCTCGACGCCACCCGCGCCGCCCAGCAGATGCCCCGTCATCGACTTCGTCGCGGACACCGCCATGTGGTCCGCGTCGTCCCCGAACACCTTCCGCAGCGCCTTCAGCTCCGCGATGTCCCCGGCCGGCGTCGACGTCGCGTGCGCGTTGACGTGCACGATCTCGGCCGGGTCCAGGTCGGTGCGCTCCAGCAGGTGCTGGAGGGCGGCGGAGATGCCCCGCCCCTCCGGCTCCGGCTGCACGATGTCGTGGCTGTCGGCGGAGATGCCCTGCCCGACCGCCTCCGCGTAGACGCGGGCGCCGCGCGCGGCGGCGTGCTCGGCGGACTCCAGGACGATGACGCCCGCGCCCTCACCGAGCACGAAGCCGTCGCGGCCCGTGTCGAAGGGGCGGGACGCGCCCTGCGGGTCGTCGTTGTTCTTGGACATCGCCATCATGTTGCCGAACGCGGCGATGGGCAGCGGGTGGATCGCCGCCTCCGTACCGCCCGCGACGACGACGTCCGCCCGGCCGGTGCGGATCATCTCGATGGCGTAGCCGATCGCCTCCGCGCCGGACGCGCAGGCGGAGACCGGGGTGTGGACGCCCGCGCGGGCGCCGACGGCGAGGCCGACGTTGGCGGACGGGCCGTTCGGCATGAGCATGGGCACGGTGTGCGGGGAGACCCGGCGGACGCCCTTCTCCTTCAGCACGTCGTACTGGTCGAGGAGCGTGGTCACGCCGCCGATGCCGGAGGCGATGACCGTGCCGAGCCGGTCGGGGTCGACGGGCGCGCCCTCGCCGGCCTTGGCCTCGAAACCGGCGTCCTTCCACGCTTCCTGGGCCGCGATCAGCGCGAACTGCGCCGAGCGGTCCAGACGGCGGGCCTGGGGCCGGGGGATGACCTCGGTCGGTTCCACGGCCGCGGGGGCCGCGATGCGGACCGCCTGGTCGGCGGCCCACTCCTGCGTGAGGGGCTTGGCACCGGACTTGCCGGCGACGAGGCCCTCCCAGGTAGAGGCCGCGTCGCCACCCAGCGGTGTGGTTGCGCCGATACCGGTGACGACCACGGTGCGATTGGTCGAGCTCACGGGAATTCTTTCTCCAAGTACGAAGGAATCGAACGGCGCCACCGCCGGGTGGCGGGGCAGTCACCCCAGAGCGGTGATCGGCGGATCAGCTCTGGTGCTTGAGGATGTACTCGGTCGCGTCGCCGACGGTCTTGAGGTTCTTGACGTCGTCGTCGGGGATCTTCACGTCGAAGCGCTCCTCGGCGGCGACGACGACCTCGACCATGGACAGCGAGTCGACGTCCAGGTCGTCGGTGAAGGACTTGTCCGTCTGGACGTCCTCAACCGGAATGCCGGCGATCTCGTTCACGATCTCCGCGAGACCGGCGACGATCTCTTCCTGAGTGGCGGCCATGATGGCGCTCCTTCGTTGTGTTCCGTATGGGGTGTGGCGGGTGACCCGTCCCGGACCGCATGATCCGGCACGGAGTGCCTAAGGGAGGGTAACGACCGTCGCGGCGTAGACGAGACCCGCCCCGAAGCCGATGACGAGCGCGGTGTCGCCGCTCTTCGCCTCGCCGGTCGCCAGGAGCCGCTCCATCGCGAGCGGGATCGAGGCGGCCGAGGTGTTGCCGGTGGTGCGGATGTCACGGGCGACCGTGACGTGCTCCGGCAGCTTCAGCGTCTTCACCATCGAGTCGATGATCCGCACGTTGGCCTGGTGCGGGATGAAGACGTCGAGATCGTCCGAGGTGATCCCGGCCGCGTCCAGCGCCTGCTGGGCGACCTTCGCCATCTCGAACACGGCCCAGCGGAACACCGCCTGGCCCTCCTGCGTGATCGCAGGAAACTTCGTGTGGCCCTCGGCGGCGAACCGGTCCCAGGACACGGTCTGCTTGATCGTCTCGGACTTGTCGCCCTCCGAGCCCCAGACGGTCGGGCCGATCGCCGGCTCCTTGGAGGGGCCGACGACGACCGCGCCCGCGCCGTCGCCGAAGAGGAACGCGGTGGCCCGGTCCTCCAGGTCGGTGAGGTCGCTGAGCCGCTCCACGCCGATCACGAGTACGTACTCCGCCGAGCCCTCGACGATCATGCCCTTGGCCAGAGTCAGACCGTAGCCGAAGCCCGCGCAGCCCGCCGAGATGTCGAAGGCGGCGGCCTTGTCCGTGCCGAGCTGGTCGGCGATGGCGGTGGCGATGGCCGGGGTCTGGGCGAAGTGCGACACGGTCGACACCACGACGGCGCCGATCTGCTGGGCGTCGATGCCCGCGTCCGCGATGGCCTTGCCGGACGCCTCCACCGACATCGCGGCGACGGTCTCCTCCGGCGAGGCCCAGTGCCGGGTCTCGATGCCGGAGCGGGAGCGGATCCACTCGTCGGAGGAGTCGATCTTCTCCAGGATCACCTCGTTGGGCACCACCCGGGTCGGGCGGTAGCCGCCGACACCGAGGATGCGCGCGTACGGGGCTCCCTTGCTCGGCTTGATCTTCGACATGCTCTCGGGCTCCTTCTCACGCACCGTGTTCCGCGATGAGTTCGCGGGCGGCGTCGAGGTCGGCGGGGGACTTGAGGGCCAGCGTCTTCACGCCGGGCAGCGCGCGCTTGGCCAGCCCGGTGAGCGTGCCGCCGGGGCAGACCTCGATCAGGGCGGTGACGCCCAGCTCCTTGAAGGTCTCCATGCACAGGTCCCAGCGGACCGGGTTGGCGACCTGGCCGACCAGCCGGTCGAGCACCTCGGCGCCCGACACGACGGCCTGCCCGTCCTTGTTGGAGACGTAGGTGAGCCTCGGGTCGGCGGGGGAGAGCTTCTTGGCGGCCTCGGCGAGCGTGTCGACGGCGGGGGCCATGTGGTGCGTGTGGAAGGCGCCGGCGACCTTCAGCGGGACGACCTTGCGGACGCCCTCCGGCTTGTCCTCGGCGAGCGCGGCGAGCTGCGCCATGGTGCCGGCGGCGACGATCTGCCCGGCGCCGTTGACGTTGGCCGGGGTCAGGCCGAGCTTCTCCAGGTGCGCGACGCTCACCTCGGGGTCGCCGCCGAGCAGCGCCGACATCCCGGTCTCGGTGACGGCGGCGGCCTCGGCCATCGCCAGGCCCCGCTTCCGTACGAGGGTCAGCGCGGCGGTGTCGTCCAGGACGCCCGCGAAGGCGGCGGCGGTGATCTCGCCGACGCTGTGCCCGGCGACCGCGCCCGGCGTCACCTCGGTGCCGAGGGCCGCGGCGGACAGCAGTCCGGCGGCGACCAGCAGCGGCTGGGCGACGGCCGTGTCACGGATCGCGTCGGCGTCGGCCTCGGTGCCGTAGTGGGCGAGGTCGAGGCCGATGGTGTCCGACCACGCGGCGACGCGGTCGGCGGCGCCGGGGAGCTGGAGCCAGTCAGTCAGGAAGCCGGGCGTCTGAGCGCCCTGGCCGGGAGCGACGAGTACGAGCACTCTCACACTCTCTCTTGGGGACGGGCGTGGCCGCCCGTGAGGACAGGGACGAAGAACGTAGGGGGGATTTGTAGGGCTTCTACAAAAGACTAGGCTTGTGGATCTCCATCGGCCAGACGTCCCAGGATCAGCGCGATGCGCAGCGTGAAGGCGGATCGTACATCCGAGGGAGACCAGCCGGTGACATCAGTCACACGTCGGAGCCGGTAGCGCACGGTGTTGGGGTGGACGAAGAGCATCCGGGCGGCTCCTTCTAGACTGCTCGCCTGTTCGAGATAGACGCTGAGTGTCTCCAGGAGCGCCGCGCCGGCCTCTTCGAGCGGTCTGTAGATCTCCTCCACCAACTGGGTCCGGGCAGAGGGGTCACCGGCCATCGCGCGTTCCGGAAGCAGATCGTCCGCGAGGACCGGGCGGGGGGCGTCCGGCCAGGCGGCGCCCGCTTTCAGTCCGGCGGCGGCGGCCTGCGCGGAGCGGGTCGCCGCGAGCAGGTCGGGCACGACGGGACCGGCGACGACGGGCCCCTGCGCGAACGGCCCGATCAGCGACCGGGCGACCGCCAGCGGGTTGTCGCTGCCGCCCGCGATCACCACGAGCCGGGCGCCGAGGACCCCGGTCAGCACCTGGAGCTTGGCGTGCCGGGCGGCCCGCCGGATCGCGTCCACGGTCAGCTCCGAGTCGCCGTCCGGCGCGGTCCCGAGCACCACGCACACGTGCTCCGGGGAGTTCCAGCCCAGCGCGGCGGCCCGCGAGACGGCGCCCTCGTCGGCCTCCCCGCTGAGGACGGCGTTCACCACCAGCGACTCCAGGCGGGCGTCCCAGGCGCCGCGTGCCTCGGCGGCCTGCGCGTAGACCTGGGCGGTGGCGAAGGCGATCTCGCGGGCGTAGACCAGCAGCGCCTCCCGCAGCACCGACTCGTCGCCGGGCGCGGCCACCTCGTCGATCGCGGACTCCATGACCTCGATCGTGGTCCGCACCATCTCCACGGTCTGCCGCAGCGTGATCGCCCGGGTCAGTTCGCGCGGGGCGGTCCCGAAGACGTCGGTGGAGATCGCCTGCGGGGTGTCCGGCCGCCGGAACCACTCGGTGAACGCGGCGATGCCCGCCTGGGCCACCAGCCCGATCCAGGACCGGTTCTCCGGCGGCATGGCCCGGTACCACGGCAGTGTCTCGTCCATCCGCGTGATCGCCTGCGCGGCGAGCGATCCGGACGACTGCTCCAGCCGCTTCAGGGTCGCGGCGTGCGGGTGGGCGGGACGTGCGGCGGAGGCGGGGGGCCTGCTGGCTTCGGGTTCGGGCACGGGACAAGACTGCCTTATCGGGAGGGAGGCCCGTGCCGCTGGGTCTACGGTGGACGGCGTGATGGACGTACGCCGCGCCGACGCGCGCTACCCGGGAGGCGACCCGGCGGCCGGGATCGAGTCGTGGCACGCCTTCTCCTTCGGCCCGCACTACGACCCGGACAACCTGCGCTTCGGCGCGCTGATCGCCTGCAACGAGGAGCGGCTCGCGCCCGGCGCCGGTTTCGGTGAACACCCGCACCGCCACACGGAGATCGTGACGTGGGTGGCCGAGGGCGAGCTGACCCACCGTGACAGCACGGGGCGCGAGACGCGGGTGCGCGCGGGGGACGTGCAGCGGCTCAGCGCGGCGGCCGGCGTGCGGCACGTCGAGCGCAACGACGGCCCCGTGCCGCTGGTCTTCGTCCAGATGTGGCTGGCCCCCCTCGACCCCGGCGGCGAACCGTCCTACGAGATCGTCCGGGGCATCGCCGACTCCACGCCGTACGCCCTTCCCGGGGCCGGCGCGCTGCTGCACGTACGGCGGCCGGCGGCGGGGGAGCGGACGGCGCTGCCGGACGGGGCGTACGTGTACGTCCACGTCGTACGCGGCACGGTACGGCTCGCCGGGACGGAACTGCGCCCCGGCGACGCGGCGCGCGTCACCGGGGCGGAGGGTCTGGAGGCGGAGGGCGTGACGGAAGCGGAAATCTTGATGTGGGAGATGACTACCGCAGACCGTCGATGAACGCCCGCCAGGCCCCGGCCCCTACGGTGACGACGGGACCGGAGGGGTTCTTGCTGTCGCGCACGGGAACGAAACCGGTGGGGCAGTTGTCGGAAACCTCGACGCATTCGCCGCCGGTGCTGCCGCTGAACGAAGACGCACGCCACGTGGCGCCGCCGCCCACAGTGCATTCGACGCAGTCGCCGCCATTCGGTCCGCTGTAGCTGGACTTACGCCACTGTGTCGCGCTGGCTTCGGTCTTCATAGCGTTCCTCCATCACACGGGCGATCAGCGCCGCCGAATCGCTCACGGACAGGGCGGCTGCCTGCAAGTGAGCGTAGTGGAGGCTGGCTTCCCTGATGGTCTCCGGGTCAGCCGTCATGTGACCGGACATCATGTCCTCGGTGTAGAAGATGTCCGGGTGATCAGGGAAGCGCAGGACGTTGAACGCCCCCGCGAGCCAGGGGTGTTCGCCGGCGGAGTACGGCAGCACCTGGATGCGCATCCAGCGGTTCCGGTTGAATTCCAACAACCGCTCCAGTTGCCGCCGCATCACTCCCGCACCGCCGATCGGACGGTGCAGCACCGCCTCGTCCAGGACGATCCAGACCAGCGGCGGCTGCAACCGCTCCAGAATGCGCTGGCGTTCCATCCGGGCGGCTACCAGGCCCTCCAAGTCGTCCGGCGAGCCCGTCGCCAGCACCGCCCGCGCGTACTCCTCCGTCTGCAACAGCCCGTACACCAGCTGCGCCTGGTACGTGGAGATGTACGCCGCCTTGGACTCCATCTCCGCGTACGGCTGGAACCAGGTCGGCAGCTGGCTGCGCAGGACCAGGCCGACCAGGCGGAAGAACAGGCCGTCCGAGCCGAGCGCCGCGTCCACCCGCTCGGAGAAGTCGCGGGTGGGGACCTTGCGGGCCGTCTCGATCTGGCCGATCAGCGACCCCGTGCAGAAGATGACCGCGCCGAGCTGCTGGAGGGTGAGGCCGGCCGCCTCGCGCTGGCGGCGCAGTTCCCAGCCGTAGTAGTTCAGCGGGGACGCGGTCGGGTCGAGCGTCTGGACGTTGACCATGGCGGCACCTCAACTCCGGGACGGTTCGCTGTCTTTGCGTAGCCAAACGCATGCGAAACGTCACGGAGCCGTGGCCTGAATCACGTAAGAGGATCAGCCCTGCTTCTTCCGCTCCCGGCGCTCCTTGACCTCCAGGCGGCGCTTCTCCTCCGCCTCCCAGAGGGCCTTCAGTTCGAGATCGCGTTCGTCGAGGACGAGGGGCTCGTCCTCCTCCTGCCAGAGCCCCTGCTCCTTCAGCTGGCGGGTGTGGACCTCGATCGGCGGCTCGGGGTCGTAGTCGCTGGGGCGGGGCCCCTCCGGGCCGTCCGGGCCGATCCGCACCAGCCGTTCGACGCGGGTCACGCGGTACCTGATGCCGTCGACGGTGAGGCTGTTGCTCCGCTTCTCGTCGAGCCGGTCGGCCGCGCGCGCGTACTCCGCCTTCTTCTCCTCCGACAGCCGCAGCGTGAACGGCGCCATCACCCGCAGCCAGCCCGCGAGGGCGTCGCGCGCGCCCTGCGGGGTGGAGTGCGAGGCGCCGGGGTTGTGCGACTTCCACTCGCCGTCCTCGCGCTCGGCGACCATGAAGACCGCCGGCAGCAGCACCCCGCCCGGGTACTCCTCGGCGGCCCTGCGCGCGTCCGCCCGTACGTCGTCCGGCGCGCCGGGGCCGGGGCCGACGAGCTGCACGAGGTCCAGTTTCAGCAGGCTGTCGGAGAGCCCGGCGGTGGTGTACGGGTCGACCACGAAACCCTTGGTGCGGCGCGGCACCCGGTAGCCCTCGCCGACCTCCGCCGGGTCGGGGTCGGAGGGCCGGGGCGGCTCCGGGCCCCCGTTGCCCATCCGGATGAACCTGGAGGCCCGGACGATCCGGAACCGCTCGCCGCGGACCGTCAGTTCGTTCACCACTTCGCGGTCCATGCGGTGGGCCGCCGCCATCCACGTCTTCTGGGCCTTCGTGTCGCCGGCCTCCCCGGCCTCCTTGGCCCGCATCCGGAAGTGCGAGCCCAGGGAGTCCCGGGACGCCTGCGGGGTGTCGTTGCCGTACTCGGACAGCTCCCACCCCCCGGTGTCGAGTGCCCGCGCGTGGAAGAACTCCCCGAGGCCCACCCCCATCAGACCCGGATAGCGCTCCCGCGCCTCCCACGCCTCCTGCTCGGCGAACGCCGCGATCGGCCCGTCCTGCGGGGCGACGCGGAAGGTCAGGTAGCCGGGCACTCTGTCTTCGTAACCGCTCATGCACACAATGTGCTGGAACCGGGGGCGGTTTCGCCGGGGAACGGGAGAATCAGGCGGTTTCGGCGAGCACCGCGTCGGTGAACGGCGGCCACGCCTCGACCGCCCACGGCCCGAACGCCCGGTCGGCCAGGGCGGCGCAGGCCAGCCCCGCGTCCGGGTCGATCCACAGGAACGTGCCGGACTGCCCGAAGTGCCCGAAGGTGCGCGGCGAGGACGAGGAGCCCGTCCAGTGCGGGGACTTGGCGGCCCGGATCTCGAAGCCGAGGCCCCAGTCGTTGGGATTCTGGTGGCCGTAGCCGGGGAGGACGCCCTTGACGCCCGGGTACTGCACGGTCATCGCCTCCGCGACCGTGCGCGGGTCGAGCAGGCGCGGCGCCTGCACCTCGGCGGCGAAGCGCAGCAGGTCGTCGACGGTGGAGACACCGTCCTTCGCGGGGGAGCCGGCCAGCGTGGTCGACGCCATGCCGAGCGGGGCGAGGACCGCCTGGCGGGCGTACTCCGCGAAGGGGATGTCGGTGGCCTCGGCGATGTGGTCGCCGAGCTGCTCGAAACCGGCGTTGGAGTACAGCCGCCGCTCACCGGGCGCGGCGGTGACACGGTGCTCGTCGAAGGCCAGCCCGGAGGTGTGGGCGAGCAGGTGCCGCACCGTCGACCCGGGCGGCCCCGCGGGCTCGTCCAGGTCGATCGCGCCCTCCTCGTACGCGACGAGGGCCGCGTAGGCGGCGAGCGGCTTGGTGACCGAGGCCAGCGGGAAGGGCCGCCCGGCCGGGCCGTGGGTGCCGAGGACGGTGCCGTCCGCCCGTACGACACCCGCCGCGGCGGTGGGGACGGGCCACTTCTCGATCGACGCGAGGCTGTTCAGGGACATGCGCCGAGCCTAGGGCCTGTCGTTCGGATCAGGTCGCGGGGAGTCGGCTGTGCCTTCCTCGCGCCGGTGAGCGGGGCCTGGTGCGTGCGGATGCGAGGCGGAGGAGGGAGTCGACGCGGAGCGTCGGCGAGTGACGACAACGCGGCAGGTGCGCGTGCCAGGCCACGCGTCCGCGGCGTGATCCGAACGACAGGCCCCAGGCGCCGCTACAGGTACAGCCGCATCGAGGGGTCGGTGTCCCGGGTGAAGCCGAGGGAGGCGTACAGCGGCTCGGCCTCGGCGGTCGAGGTCAGCATGACGTGCCCGGCGCCCCGCTCCCGGAACCACTCCAGCAGCTCCGCCACGCACGCCCGCGCGTAGCCCCGGCGCCGGGCGTCCTGGTCGGTGGCGACGCTGAAGACGTAGCCGATCAGGCCGCGCGGGTTGCCGGCCCGGCCGATGCGGTACTCCAGCGTCCCCGCCACCAGCGCGGCCAGCGCCCCCGGCCGGTCCGGGTGGTCCACGACGAACGCGGCGAAGTCGCCGTCCGGTTCGGCCAGCCGCGCCCGCAGCTCCGGCAGCGACCCGGCGTGCCAGCCGGTGTCACCCGGCGCCGCCGCCATCGCGTCGATCATCACCTGCCGCAGGCGCAGCACTTCCCCGGCGTCCCCGGGCACGGCCCGGCGTACGAGACTCATGGACGGGACGGTAATGATCCATCCCGTGCCGTGTCCGTCGGTTTTCGGCCGGGCGGCTTGCCTGGAGCGCACTCCAAGGTCTTAGCGTGGGCGCATGACGGTGATGCACACCCCGGCCGCGACCGCCCGGCCGACCCCCACCCGCACCGGCACCTGCGCCCCGGAACCCCCGCGCCATCCCCGCCCCGACGGCCAGGACCACTACACCATCAGCGAGGTCGTCGCCTTCACCGGCCTGAGCGCGCACACCCTGCGCTGGTACGAGCGGATCGGCCTGATGTCGCACATCGACCGCTCGCACACCGGGCAGCGCCGCTACCGCAACCGCGACCTGGACTGGCTGGACTTCGTCGGCAAGCTCCGCCTGACCGGCATGCCGGTCGCCGACATGGTCCGCTACGCCGAGCTGGTCCGCGCGGGCGACGAAACCCGCGCCGCCCGGCGCGCGCTGCTGGAGTCGACCCGCGGCGACGTCCTGACCCGGATCGCGGAACTCCAGGACGCCCTCGCCGTGCTCGACGTGAAGATCGGCCTGTACGCGGAGGGCACCGAGAGTTAGAGCTGGGCCAGCAGTTCCGCCTTCTTCACGGAGAACTCCTCGTCCGTGACCAGCCCCGCCTGGTGCAGCTCCCCGAGGTGCCGGATGCGTTCGGCGATGTCGGCGGGATCGCGGTGGGCCGCCGCCGTGACCGCCGGTACCGCCGCCGGTCCGGCCCGGCGCACCGCCGCCAGCACCGCCGCGGCGAACGGCAGCGACTCGTGCACCGCCCCGTACCCCAGCCCGAAGACCACGGACGCCGGGTCCTGGTCGACCTCGGCGGGCGCGGGCTCGCCGTCGCGGCGGTGCAGGCGCAGATGGCCCTCGAAGACCTCGGGCGAGCGCCACTCCACCCCGCTGAGACCGGCGACCGGGAAGGTCTGGTCGCCCGCCTTCCACTTCGCCGTCGACGCCCCCGTCCAGAACCAGCGGAACGACACCGCGCCGCCGTCGAAGGACGCCTTCGCGTCGTACGCCTTGAACTGGAGCGGCGCCTCGGGCACCGGGACCAGGTGGGTGCCGGCGGGACCGGGGTCGTCCTTCGGCAGCCGGGCGCGCAGCTCGTCGGCGTAGTACTCGGCGAGCACCTCCCGCTCGGCGGGCAGCACCAGCCGGTACGGGTCGGCGGACTCCTTGAGCTGGCCCGCCGCCACCTCCATCAGCGGGTCGGCACCGGCCCGCGGTTCCATGCGCAGCACGACCGTGCCGCGCTTGCCGGGCGTCAGGGCGACGCCGGCGACGGCCTCCAGGGGGACGCGGCGTTCCCCCAGCACCTGGAACAGCTTCGGTGTTCGTATCCCCCGTTCGTAGCGGATGAGCACGGAGTCGGACTCGAACTCCCAGGCGGCATGAAATCCGGCCAGTACGTCACCCATGCGGCTCATCGTATGCGGCACGGGTCGTTCCGTCCTATCCCCGCGCGGGCCGCGATTTCCGTCGTCTCTACGCGCGTCCCGCCGTGCCGACCGCGGACAAACCGGCCAGACAGCTTCCGTTTCGGTCGGCGCAGTCCACCGAGCGGTATGCGCCAACGCCGATCCGCGCGAAGTTCGCGAGGCTCTCGGTGCCCGGCACGAAGTAACCGCTGTGCCCGCGCGCGCCGCGCGCCGACAGCACCCGCGCGCCGAACGCGGCGGAGACCGGGTCGGCGCCGTGCCCGAGCCCGCCCCACTCCAGGTTCGGCACGTCCTGGATCCAGTCGTCGGCGTCCCGCATCGCCCACACCCGGGCCGAGCCGGGCAGCCGGGAGGCGCTCTCCACCCGCATGCCGGGACTGCCGGCCACCGCCACGTCGGTCACCCGGCGGGGCAGCGCGCGGGCCGCCAGCCCGCAGACCACCGAGCCGTAGCTGTGGCAGAACAGGGAGACCGGGGTGTCCCCGGGCAGCGCCCGCACCAGCGCGTCCAGCCGGGCCGCGCCGTCCTCGGCGAGTGTCGCCGTGGCCGCGTCCACCCCGAGACCGCTGGGCGCGGTGTAGTCGGCCCAGGCGATCACCGCCGTGCGCGTCGAGGGGAGCGCCGCGCGCTCGGCCCGGTACAGGGCCTTCGCCATGCCCACCGGGGCGGAGTACACCCGCTCGGTGCGCTGGAAGGTGAGCAGGTCGGTGTCCGAGCCGGGGACGACCACGGAGACCCGCTCGGCGCGGTCCAGGCCCCCGAAGACCTCCGCGACCCGGCCGGAACCGGCGGGATCGAAGGCGAGGACGTGCCGCCCGGGGCGCAGCAGCGCGTCGTAGCGGTGCATGCGCGCCGCCGCCTCGCGCTGCCCGGCGGGGGAGAGGCGGCTGTCGTGCAGCCGGCGCCGCTCCTGGCGGCGGGCGGCGCCGAGCGCGATCCGGTTGGCGCGGTAGCGGAGGGCGACGGGGGCGCCGTTCATGTTGCCCACGGCGAGCGGGTAGCGCCGGGCCAGGGCGGCGCGCTGCGCCGCGGTGAGCGAGGCGAAGAAGCGGGCGAGGCGGGCGGGTCCGGCGCCGGGGTCCGGGAGGCGGCGGCCGTCGACGCGGCCGTGCTCCCAGGCGGTGACCGACGCCTGGAGCGCCGTCACCTCCCGCTGGCCCCGCAGAGCGGTCCAGCCGGTGGTCGCGAGCATCACGAACACCACGGCCAGCGCGAGCAGCGCCCGCCAGGCGTTGAGCTGCGGGGAGGGGTCGAGAGAAGTCACTGGGAGGACACACTAGGAGAACGGAACGGTCTCGGGCGCATCAAGTGACACGGATCACGTTTCGATCCCGCCATACGGGGATCAGGGCGTCCGCCACTTCCCCGTCAGCGCCGGTCCGAGCTGGCCCAGATGAAGGTCCGTCAGCTCGCGCAGGGCGGCGAGACCGGCGTCGCCGCCGGCCGTCCAGACCCGCTCGGTCACCCGGATCACCGCGCCGAAGACGGCCACCACCACCCGCGGCCGGGGGTCGGCGTCCACGTCCACGCCCTCCCGCTCGGCGATCACCCGGGCGATCCGCTCCTCCAGCTGCGTGGCCCGGTGCAGATGGGCGGCGAGCAGCGCGGGCGTCGACTCGATCACCTGGTAGAAGCGCAGGTGCACATCGAGCGGGACGAGCTGCTCGATGGCCTCGCCGATCCCGTCCCAGCTGTCCGTCAGCGCCCCGCGCAGCGCGTCCAGCGGCGCCTCGCCGGCCGGTCGGGCGCGCACCGCCTCCACGAACCGCGACTCGGCGAGCCGGGCCACGAAGAAGGCCGCGTCCTGCTTGCCGGCGAAGTAACGGAAGAAGGTGCGCTGCGAGACGTCGACGGCCGCGACGATGTCGTCGACGGTCGTCTCCTCGTAGCCCCGCTCGGTGAACAGGTCCAGGGCGGCCCGCAGCAGGGCGTCCCGGGTGCGCTGCTTCTTCCGTTCGCGCAGCGTTCTCAAATGGGCTCTCCTTCGGCACTCCCCCCAGCTCAGGCTATACGGAGCTGTCCTGTCAGTTACCGACTTGTGAATTGGTTCGTCAATTGTCAGTGGCTGTCACTAAGCTCGAAAGTATGACTAGTCAGACCATCGAGACGACGGGACCGGGGGACCGGGGACCGTCGGACGCCGGGCCGGCCAAGGGGCTGCGCGGCCATCCCTGGGCCACGCTCATAACCGTCGCCGTCGGGGTCATGATGGTGGCCCTCGACGGCACCATCGTGGCCATCGCCAACCCGGCCATCGGCAAGGACCTCGGCGCGAGCTGGTCCGAGCTGCAATGGATCACCAACGCGTACTTCCTCGCCCTCGCGGTCACCCTGATCACCGCGGGCAAGCTCGGTGACCGCTTCGGCCACCGGCAGACCTTCCTCATCGGCGTGGCGGGCTTCGCCGTGTCCTCCGGCGCCATCGGGCTCTCCGGCAGCATCGGGGCGGTCGTCGTCTTCCGGGTCTTCCAGGGCCTGTTCGGCGCGCTGCTGATGCCGGCCGCGCTGGGCCTGCTGCGCGCCACCTTCCCGGCCGAGAAGCTCAACATGGCGATCGGCATCTGGGGCATGGTCATCGGCGCCTCCACGGCCGGCGGCCCGATCCTCGGCGGCGTGCTGGTCGAGCACGTCAACTGGCAGTCGGTGTTCTTCATCAACGTGCCGGTCGGGGTCGTGGCCCTGGTGCTCGGCGTGCTGATCCTGCTGGACCACCGCGCGGAGAACGCGCCGCGCTCCTTCGACATCGTCGGCATCGTGCTGCTGTCGGCCTCGATGTTCTGCCTGGTCTGGGCGCTCATCAAGGCGCCCGAGTGGGGCTGGGGCGACGGCAAGACCTGGCTGTTCATCGTGGTGTCGGTGGTGGGCTTCGCCCTCTTCGCCCTCTGGGAGACGAAGGTCAAGGAGCCGCTGATCCCGCTGGCGATGTTCCGCTCGGTGCCGCTGTCGGCGGGTGTCGTGCTGATGGTCCTGATGGCCATCGCCTTCATGGGCGGCCTGTTCTTCGTCACCTTCTACCTCCAGAACGTGCACGGGATGAGCCCGGTCGACGCCGGCCTGCACCTGCTGCCGCTCACCGCGATGATGATCGTCGGTTCCCCGGCGGCCGGCGCGATGATCACCAGGTTCGGGCCGCGCCTGCCGCTGGCCGGCGGCATGGCCCTCACCGCGATCGCGATGTACGGCATGTCGACGCTGGAGACGGACACCGGCAGCCTGGCCATGTCCATCTGGTTCGCCCTGCTGGGCCTCGGCCTCGCCCCCGTCATGGTCGGCGCCACCGAAGTCATCGTCGGCAACGCGCCGTTGGAGCTGTCCGGTGTGGCCGGCGGCCTCCAGCAGGCGGCCATGCAGATCGGCGGCAGCCTCGGTACGGCCGTGCTGGGCGCGGTGATGGCCTCCAAGGTCGACAACGACCTCGCGGGCAACTGGGCCGACGCGGGACTGCCGCAGGCGAGCCCGGCCCAGCTCGACGCCGCCGCGGAGGCGGTGCAGCAGGGCATCGCGCCGGTGCCGCCGGGCACCCCGGCGCCGGTCGCCGAGAAGATCGCGGACGTCGCCCACGACACGTTCATCTCCGGGATGAGCCTGGCCTCGCTCACCGCGGCCGGGGTGGCCGTGGTGGCCGTGTTCGTCGCGTTCCTGACCAAGAAGGGCGAGAACGCGGAGGCGGGCGCGGGCGTCGGCCACATCTGACGCCGGGTCAGACCGCCCCGTCGCACGGGCAGGGGGGATTGACCGGCTCCTCGGGGGTACCCGGCCGTCGAACCCGAAAGAACCCGACAACAAGAAGGCGGGTTCAGGGAGTTGATGATGGCGAGCTACGGCAAGGGAACGCGCGGGTACCCCCGCTCACGTGGCCGGACGTGGTCACGGACCGGGCCGGATCGCGCGACGCTCGGGATCATCGGCGTCGTCTGCGCGGTCGCCGGTTTCTTCACGCTGGGGATCGTCCTCGGTCCCGCGGCGATCGTCTGCGGATGGCTGTCCATGGGCCGGACCTGGGCGGGCGACCGCCCCCTCCCGGCCGTCGTGGCCGTGGCCCTGGGCGCGATCGACACCCTCGTCGCCCTGCTGGCCCTCATCGGCCACGGCACGATGTAGCACCACCTGGCACGATCCGAGAAACGGGCACCCCGGCCGCGACGACGACCGGGGGCCGTTTTTCGTGCGGGCGCTCGCGCGGGCGTCGGAGTGACCGGGCGCGCGGGTCCGCTCGGGCGTCGGGGCGGCGGAACGCGCCCACGCCGACGGCGGCCCGGCGGGACGCCCGGGCCCGCACGCGCCTGGGTCGGCGGGACGCACGGTCCGCGCAGGCGTCCGGGCGGAGGGGAGCACGGGTTCGCGTCGGCGCAGGCGGGGCCGGCGGGACGCGGGGCCGGTGGGACGCACGGCCCGCGCCGGCGTCGGGGTGGCGAGGAACCACGGTCCTGCCCGGGCGTAGGCCGGCGGGACGCGCACCCCCGCGCAAGCGCCGGGGTGGCGAGGCCCCAGGCCCCGCCACCCTTACGTCACCGGCGTCACCGGCGTCACCGGCGTCACCGGCGTCACCGGCGTCACCGGCGTCACCCGCGCGGCAGCGCTACGCGTCGCCGCCCGCCGTGCCCGGGTCCGCCGCCGTCACGTCCAGGAGCCGGTAGCGGTCCACCGCCTGCTTCAGCGCCGACCGGTCGACCTTGCCCTCCCGGGCCAGCTCGCTCAGCACCGCCACCACCACCGACTCCGCGTCGATGTGGAAGAAGCGCCGGGCTGCCCCCCGGGTGTCCGCGAAGCCGAACCCGTCCGCGCCCAGCGACTGCCAGGTCCCCGGCACCCACCGCGCGATCTGGTCCGGCACCGACCGCATCCAGTCGGACACCGCCACGAACGGCCCCTGCGCTCCCGACAGCTTCCGCGTCACGTACGGCACCCGCTGCTCCTCCTCCGGGTGCAGCAGATTGTGCTCCTCGCACTCCACCGCCTCGCGCCGCAGCTCGTTCCAGGAGGTCGCCGACCAGACGTCCGCCCGGACGTCCCACTCCTCGGCGAGGATGCGCTGCGCCTCGACCGCCCACGGCAGCGCGACCCCGGACGCCAGGATCTGCGCCGGGACCGAGCCGCCCGTGCCCTCGCTGAACCGGTAGACCCCCTTGAGGATGCCCTCGACGTCCACGTCCGCCGGCTCGGCGGGGTGCCGGATCGGCTCGTTGTAGACGGTCAGGTAATAGAAGACGTCCTCGCTGTCCGGGCCGTACATCCGGCGCAGCCCGTCCTTCACGATGTACGCGATCTCGTACCCGAAGGCCGGGTCGTACGCCACGCACGCCGGGTTGGTCGAGGCGAGCAGCTGCGAATGGCCGTCCGCGTGCTGGAGCCCCTCACCGGTCAGGGTCGTACGGCCGGCGGTCGCGCCCAGCACGAAACCGCGCGCGAGCTGGTCGCCCATCTGCCAGAACTGGTCGCCGGTGCGCTGGAAACCGAACATCGAGTAGAAGACGTAGACCGGGATCAGCGGTTCGCCGTGCGTCGCGTACGCCGAGCCGGCCGCGATCAGCGAGGCCGTGCAGCCGGCCTCGGAGATGCCGTCGTGCAGCATCTGCCCGGTCGGCGCCTCCTTGTAGGCGAGCAGCAGGTCCCGGTCGACCGACTCGTACTGCTGGCCGAGCGGGTTGTAGATCTTCGCGCTCGGGAAGAACGAGTCCATGCCGAACGTGCGGTACTCGTCCGGCGCGATCAGCACGAACCGCTTGCCGATCTCCTTGTCCCGCATGAGGTCCTTCAGCAGCCGCACGAAGGCCATGGTCGTCGCGATGGACTGGTTCCCCGACCCCTTCTTCACGGTCGCGTACGTCGATTCCACCGGCAGCGGCAGCGGCTTCGCCCGCACCACCCGGGTCGGCACGTACCCGCCGAGCGCCTTGCGGCGGTCGTGCATGTACTGCATCTCCTCGGTGTCCCGGCCGGGGTGGTAGTACGGCGGCGGGCCGGACTCCAGCTCCTGGTCGGAGATCGGCAGGTGCAGCCGGTCGCGGAACCGCTTCAGGTCGTCGACCGTCAGCTTCTTCATCTGGTGCGTGGCGTTGCGGCCCTCGAAGTTCGGGCCGAGCGTCCAGCCCTTGACCGTCTTGGCGAGGATGACCGTCGGCTGGCCCTTGTGCTCCAGCGCCGCCTTGTACGCCGCGTAGATCTTCCGGTGGTCGTGGCCGCCGCGCCCCAGGTGCAGGATCTGGTCGTCGCTCATGTTCTCGACCATCGCCCGCAGCCGGTGGTCGTCACCGAAGAAGTGGTCGCGGATGTACGCGCCGGACTCGGTGGCGTACGTCTGGAACTGGCCGTCCGGCGTCGTGTTCATCTTGTTGACCAGCACGCCGTCGCGGTCCTGGGCGAGCAGCGGGTCCCAGGTGCGGTCCCAGACCAGCTTGATCACGTTCCACCCGGCGCCCCGGAAGACCGACTCCAGCTCCTGGATGATCTTCCCGTTGCCGCGCACCGGACCGTCGAGCCGCTGGAGGTTGCAGTTGACGACGAAGGTCAGGTTGTCCAGGCCCTCCCGCGCGGCGATCGAGAGCTGGCCCAGCGACTCCGGCTCGTCCATCTCGCCGTCGCCGAGGAAGGCCCAGACGTGGCTGCGCGAGGTGTCCGCGATGCCGCGCGCGTGCATGTACCGGTTCATCCGGGCCTGGTAGATGGCGCCGATCGGGCCGAGGCCCATCGAGACCGTCGGGAACTCCCAGAAGTCCGGCATCGACCTCGGGTGGGGGTACGAGGAGAGCGCGTGCGGCGCCTTCGACTTCTCCTGGCGGAAGCCGTCCAGGTGCCGCTCGGTCAGCCGGTCCAGCAGGTAGGCGCGGGCGTAGATGCCCGGCGAGGCGTGCCCCTGGAAGAAGACCTGGTCGCCGCCGTCGCCCTCGTCCTTGCCGCGGAAGAAGTGGTTGAACCCGACGTCGTACAGGGAGGCCGAGGAGGCGAACGTGGCGATGTGGCCGCCGACGCCGATGCCGGGCCGCTGGGCCCGGGAGACCATCACCGCGGCGTTCCAGCGCGTCGCGTTGAGGATCTTGCGCTCGATCTCCTCGTTGCCGGGGAAGAACGGCTCGCTCTTGGTCGGGATCGTGTTGACGTAGTCCGTGCTGCGCATCTCGGGCACGGCCACGCGCTTCTCACGGGCCCGCTCGATCAGCCGCAGCATCAGGTAGCGGGCCCGCTCCCGGCCGCGCTGGTCGACGGCGGCGTCCAGGGAGTCGAGCCACTCCTGGGTCTCCTCGGGGTCGAAGTCGGGGACCTGACTCGGAAGGCCGCCAATGATGATCGGGTTGCGATCGGATGCGGAAGCCACGCTGTTCCTTCGCTGTCGCAGGGCGTATTCGGAGAGTGCCGGAACCGTCTCCCATCGTGTACCTACCAGCGGCTTACGTCACCTCTACCGCGAGGTAACCGCTTCCTCCGCCGACGCTGGGGGCGCGTTCTTCCGGATCTCGTACCCCTGTATGGTTCCCAATTACGCAAACGGGGCAGAAAGGTGTGGTGTACGTCACCTTCGATCCCGGGTGGCGGGCGCGAAGTTGCGGTGACACGGTCGGGATCGTCACCGTTTCGGCGGTCCCCGTGGCCGGGTACTTGCGCGATCGGTCCCGCCCGTGTGGACTACGGCCAATGCTTCGCGCACGCGCGTGGCTGAGTTATTCCCAAAACATGATCAGGAGGCAACCCGTGAGCGCGACCGCGGACCACGCGGAGGAGCGGACGAACCCTGCCGCCAGGCTGGGGTTCCAGCCCGGACAGGTGGTCCAGGAGATCGGCTACGACGACGACGTCGACCAGGAGCTCCGCGAGGCCATTGAAGGTGTCATCGAGGGCGACCTGATGGACGAGGACTACGACGACGTGGCCGATGCCGTCGTGCTGTGGTTCCGCGACGATGACGGCGACCTGACGGATGCGCTGGTGGATGCCACCACGTACATCGAGGAAGGCGGGGCGATCCTGCTCCTCACGCCGAAGACCGGCCGCGACGGTTACGTCGAGCCCAGTGACATCTCGGAAGCCGCTACGACGGCCGGGCTGACGGCGGCCAAGAGCGTCAGCGTCGGCAAGGACTGGAGCGGCAGCCGGCTGGCCACGCCCAAGGCGGCGAAGGCCAAGCGGTAGCCCCGTAGACAGGGCGACGACCCCGCGACACCGGACGGACCGGCCACGACCGGCCCGTCCGGTGTGCCGTACCCGTCCCTGCGTAGGGTGTGCCCAAAGACGCTGAGCGACCCTCCGAAGGGACGGACCACACGATGGCGATCCAGGTCGGCGACAAGGCCCCCGACTTCGAGCTGAAGGACAACCACGGCGCGACCGTGCGGCTGTCCGACTTCCGGGGCGGCAGGAACGTGGTGCTGCTCTTCTACCCCTTCGCCTTCACCGGCGTGTGCACCGGCGAGCTGTGCGAGATCCGCGACAACCTGCCGAAGTTCGCCGACCGCGACACCCAGGTGCTCGCCGTCTCCAACGACTCCATCCACACCCTGCGCGTCTTCGCCGAGCAGGAGGGCCTGGAGTACCCGCTGCTCTCCGACTTCTGGCCGCACGGCGAGGTCTCGCGCGCCTACGGCGTCTTCGACGAGGACAAGGGCTGCGCGGTCCGCGGCACCTTCGTCATCGACCGCGAGGGCGTCGTCCGCTGGACGGTCGTCAACGGCCTGCCCGACGCCCGGGACCTCGGCGAGTACGTGAAGGCGCTCGACACCCTGTGACGGGACGGCCCCAGGGACTGCGGGGAGCGGGAACCCGTCACTAGGATCGGATCGTTGATCCGACATCCGACGCACTTCGGGGCTTCCCGCCCCCGGACACCAATGGAGGACTCGTGGGAGTCAGCCTCAGCAAGGGCGGCAACGTATCGCTGACCAAGGAGGCCCCCGGCCTGACCGCGGTCATCGTCGGTCTGGGGTGGGACGTGCGGACCACGACCGGTACCGACTTCGACCTCGACGCCAGCGCCCTGCTGCTGAACAGCTCCGGCAAGGTCGGCAACGACCAGCACTTCATCTTCTTCAACAACCTCAAGACCCCGGACGGCTCCGTCGAGCACACCGGCGACAACCTCACCGGTGAGGGCGAGGGCGACGACGAGCAGATCAAGGTCGACCTCGCCACCGTCCCCGCCGACGTCGAGAAGATCGTCTTCCCGGTCTCGATCTACGACGCGGAGAACCGCCAGCAGTCCTTCGGCCAGGTGCGCAACGCGTTCATCCGCGTCGTCAACCAGGCCGGCGGCGCCGAGATCGCCCGCTACGACCTGAGCGAGGACGCCTCCACCGAGACCGCCATGGTCTTCGGCGAGCTGTACCGGCACGGCGCCGAGTGGAAGTTCCGCGCCATCGGCCAGGGGTACGCGTCGGGCCTGCGCGGCATCGCGCAGGACTTCGGTGTGAACGTCTGAGACGGCAGGCCCGATCGTCCGGCGCCGCACGGTCCGCGTGCGGCGCCGGACGCGCATCACCCGCAGGCAGGGCAGAACCACCACCCGGGGAGGGACCAGCACATGGGCGTCACGCTCGCCAAGGGAGGCAACGTCTCCCTGTCCAAGGCCGCGCCGAACCTCACGCAGGTGATGATCGGACTCGGCTGGGACGCGCGTTCCACCACCGGCGCACCCTTCGACCTCGACGCCAGCGCGCTGCTGTGCGGCGGCGGCCGGGTGCTCGGTGACGAGTACTTCGTCTTCTACAACCAGCTCAGCAGTCCCGAGGGCTCCGTCGAGCACACCGGCGACAACCTCACCGGCGAGGGCGACGGCGACGACGAGTCGCTGCTCGTCGACCTCACCAAGGTCCCCGCGCGCTGCGACACGATCGTCTTCCCGGTCTCGATCCACCTGGCCGACGAGCGCGGCCAGACCTTCGGCCAGGTGAGCAACGCCTTCATCCGGGTCGTCAACCAGGCCGACGGCCAGGAACTCGCCCGCTACGACCTGAGCGAGGACGCCTCCACCGAAACCGCGATGATCTTCGGCGAGGTCTACCGGCACCAGGGCGAGTGGAAGTTCCGTGCGGTGGGACAGGGGTACGCGTCGGGCCTGCGCGGCATCGCTCTAGACTTCGGAGTCAACGTTTCGTAAAGCCGGGTACGGCGCGGGGGAGCCCCGTACAAAGAGGATTGGGTAGCCAGTGCTTCTGAAAACCTTCGGCTGGTCGTTCGCGGTCACCGCGCTCGGCCTGGTCGCGGCGGTCTTCTACGGGGGGTGGACCGCTTTCGGTGTCGTGGCGATCCTCACCGTCCTGGAAATCTCGCTGTCCTTCGACAACGCGGTGGTCAACGCCGGAATCCTGAAGAAGATGAATGCCTTCTGGCAGAAGATCTTCCTCACCGTCGGCATCCTGATCGCCGTCTTCGGCATGCGGCTGGTCTTCCCGGTCGTCATCGTCGCCATCAGCGCCCAGCTCGGCCCGATCGAGGCCGTCGACCTCGCGCTCACCGACAAGGACCGCTACCAGCAGCTCGTCACCGACGCCCACCCGTCGATCGCGGCCTTCGGCGGCATGTTCCTGCTGATGATCTTCCTGGACTTCATCTTCGAGGACCGGGACATCAAGTGGCTCACCTGGATCGAGCGCCCGCTGGCCAAGCTCGGCAAGGTCGACATGCTGTCGGTCTGCATCGCCCTCATCGTGCTGCTCATCGCCTCCATGACCGTCGCCACCCACGCCCACCAGCACGGCGGCGCGCACGTCGACAAGGCCGAGACCGTCCTGCTCGCCGGCATCGCGGGCCTGATCACCTATCTCGTCGTCGGCGGACTCTCCAGCTACTTCGAGAACAAACTCGAAGAGGAGGAGGAACGCGAGCACGAGGAGGAGGAGAAGGCCGCCCGCGCGGGCAAGTCGCCGGTGAAGCTGGCCGGCCAGGCCGCGTTCTTCATGTTCCTCTACCTGGAGGTCCTGGACGCCTCCTTCTCCTTCGACGGCGTGATCGGCGCGTTCGCCATCACCAACGACATCGTCCTGATGGCCCTCGGCCTCGGCATCGGCGCCATGTACGTCCGGTCCCTGACCGTCTACCTGGTCCGCCAGGGCACCCTCGACGACTACGTCTACCTGGAGCACGGCGCCCACTACGCCATCGGCGCCCTCGCCGCGCTCCTGCTCATCACCATCCAGTACGAGATCAACGAGATCATCACGGGCCTCATCGGCGTGATCCTGATCGGCGCGTCCTTCTGGTCCTCCGTCCGCCGCAACAAGCGGATCGCCCAGGCCGAGGGGCCGGGCGCGGGCGAGAAGGCGGAGGTCTCCTCCGGCGTGTGAGGAGACCCCGACGGCGGGCCGTGTCCGCCCCCGGCGCACCGGCGCCGGGGGTGTGAACCAGGTCCGGGCGAGGAACGCTCTGAGCGGGGCGGCCACCGAGGACGACTCCTCGGTGCCGCCCCGCGGGCGTGGGCCGGGCGGCGTGGGACGAAAGACAGGTGTGGGGGCGGGAATGGGCTTCTTCGACGGGCTGTGGCGCGGGCGCGAGACCGACTTCGACTCGGGCAACGCGGCGACCAACGCCATCGAACTGACCAAACGGCACAGCCGGGTCTCCCTGACCAAACAGGGCGCGGCCACCGGCAATCTCCGCATCAACCTGGCCTGGCGGATGCGGACCTCCGACTTCGGCGGCCCCCAGCGCGAGAGCCTGCTCCGGCACCCCCTCAAGGCGCTGAAACCGCCCGAGGTGATGGGCCACAGCCAGAGCATGGTCAACGTCGACCTCGACCTGGGCTGCCTCTACGAACTCCAGGACGGCAGCAGAGGCGTCGTCCAGCCCCTCGGCGGCTTCTTCGGGGACGTCAACGCGGCGCCGTACGTCAAGCTCAGCGGCGACGACCGGTTCGGCTCGGGGTCCGGGGAGACGATCTACGTCAACCTCGACCACCGGGAGAACATCAAACGGCTGCTGGTGTTCGCGTACATCTACGACCAGACGCCCGCCTTCGACCGTACGCACGCCATCGTCACCCTCTACCCGAGCAACGGTCCCCGGATCGAGATATCCCTCGACGAACGCCACCCGCAGGCCCGGTCCTGTGCCGTCGTGATGATCGAGAACGTCAAGGGCGAGATCTTCGTCCGCCGCGAGGTCAAGTTCGTCTACGGCTTCCAGGGCGAACTGGACCGGCTGTACGGCTGGGGCCTGCAATGGGGCCGGGGCTACAAGGCGAAGACCTGACGCCGGCCGCCGCGACCGCTACCGCCCGATGAACTGCGGGCCCTGCGGCGGCAGCCGGAAGTCCGGGTCCGGCACCACGGCGGGCGGCGGCGGATACCCGTACCCGGCCGCGGTCGCCGGGGCGGGGGCCTGCGGATAGCCGTAGGCCGCCTGGGCGGGGACGGCGGGCTGCGGATAGCCGTACGCCGGCTGGGTCGCGGCGGTGGGCTGGGCCTGGGCCGGCTGGGGATAGCCGTACGCGGGCTGGGTGGGCACGCCGGGCGGCTGCTCGGGGGGCAGCGGCTGGGCGGGCGCGGTCGGCGCCGAGGGTGAGTGCACCGGGGCGGGCGGAGCGGCCGGGGGGAACGGCGGCGACGGGGCCGGTGCCGTGACGGTCGGCGCCGTGGCACCCGGGGCCGGCGTGACCGGCGGCGTACCGGCCTCCTGGCCGCCGTCGTCCGCCTCGTCGTCCGTGTCGTCCACCGAGATGCCGAAGTCGGCCGCCAGGCCCTCCAGGCCGTTGGAGTAACCCTCGCCCAGCGCCCGGAACTTCCAGCTCTCCCCGCGCCGGTACAGCTCCCCGCAGATCAGCGCGGTCTCCTCACCCGTCTCCGGGGTGACGTCGAAGGAGGCCAGCGGCTCGGCGCCGTCGCCGCCCGCCGCGTCGTACAGCAGGACGCGCAGGTCCCGCACCCGGTCGAAGGCGACCCCGTCGGCCGAGGCGACCAGCAGGACGCGGCCGACGCGGGACTCGACACCGGACAGGTCGGCCTGGACCGTGTCGGCCAGCCCGTCGGCGTCCCGCTTCTTGCCGAGCCGCCAGACCGTCCCCGACGGGTGCCGGGGCTGGTTGTAGAAGACGAAGTCCTCGTCGGAACGCACACGGTCGTCGGGCCCCAGCAGCAGCGCGGAGACGTCGACGTCCGGAATGCCCTGCCCGGGCGTCCAGCGCAGCACGGCCCGCACCGTGGTGGCCTCCAGCGGGATGTTCGACCCTTTCAGCATCGCGTGCGTCATGCCGTCATCCTGCCTGCTCGGTCCTGGTCACGACAATGCGGGGGAGGGTACCCGAAGGGGGCGCGGCACCCGGCCGCGCGCCGCCGACATGACCGGGTTACCTGGAATTCATGCCCGGCGGGAACTACGGACATGGGTTCCTACGTACTATTACCGGCCACCTTCCGATGTTTCACAGGTCGCCCAGACACCACGGGGGAGTTCTTATGCGTCATTTCGGGCACATCGCCCCTGAGGTGCGGAAGCGTCTGTTCCACCGGGAGCCGGAGGCGTTCACCGCCGACGCCCCGGCCCGGCTGCTCGCCGCCGCCCTCGGCGCCACGCTGTACAGCCCCGCCACCCGGCCCCGGCTCGCCGACGACATCCTCAAGCAGGCCGCGGGCGGCGTGGTCTCGATGGTCCTCTGCCTGGAGGACTCCATCGACGACGCCGACGTACCGGCCGGCGAGGAGAACCTGGTCCGTCAGCTCACCGACCTCGCGGAACGCCCCGAGACCCGCGGCGGAAACGTTCCGCTGCTGTTCGTCCGGGTCCGCGCCCCCGAGCAGATACCGGACCTGGTGCGCCGCCTCGGCCCCGCCGCGCGGACCCTGTCCGGATTCGTCCTGCCGAAGTTCACCGAGGAACGCGGCATGCCCTTCCTGGAGGCGCTCTCCGACGCGGAGGCCGCCACCGGCCGCCGCCTGTTCGCCATGCCGGTCCTGGAATCCCCTGAGCTGCTCTACCGCGAGTCGCGGGTGCACACCCTGGAGGGCATCTACCGCGCGGTCGACAAGTACCGCGACCGCGTCCTCGCCCTGCGCCTCGGCGTGACCGACTTCTGCTCCTCCTACGGCCTGCGCCGCGGCCCCGACATGACCGCCTACGACGTCCAGGTCGTCGCCTCCGTCATCGCCGACGTGGTGAACATGCTGGGGCGGGCCGACGGCACCGGCTTCACGGTCACCGGGCCGGTGTGGGAGTACTTCCGGGTCCAGGAGCGGATGTTCAAACCGCAGCTGCGGCAGAGCCCCTTCCTCCAGGTGCAGGCCGCCGACCTGCGCGCCCGGCTGATCGACAACGCCATGGACGGGCTGCTGCGGGAGATCTCCCTGGACCAGGCCAACGGCCTGCTGGGCAAGACCTGCATCCACCCCTCCCACGTCCTGCCCGTGCACGCGCTCTCCGTGGTGAGCCACGAGGAGTACAGCGACGCCCAGGACATCCTGCGGCCCGAGCGCGGCGGCGGGGGCGTGCTGCGGTCGGCGTACACGAACAAGATGAACGAGGTGAAGCCGCACCGGGCGTGGGCCGAGCGCACCCTGCTGCGGGCCGAGACCTTCGGTGTGGCGGGCGAGGACATCGGCTTCGTCGAACTGCTCGCGGCCTGCCTGACGGACTGAACACGCGAGAGCGCGAGAGACACGGACACGAGCGGGACATGGACAACGGGAGGCGTACGCGCATGAACGACCGGGCCGGGACCTGGACCGGCACCTGGGTCGCCGAGCGGCTCGGTGTCGGCCTCGTCGGCGACGACGACCTGACCGGCCTGCTGGGCCTCGCCCTGCGCCGCAACCCCAAGCGGGCGCACCTGCTCGTCTCCCACGTGCTCGGCAAGCACGTCCCGCAGTCCCCGTCCGTGATCTACGGCCACGGCCTGGCCCTCGGCCGCCGGGTGCGCGAGCTGCTCGGCGCCGAGGAGGCCGCCGCCGCGGTCGTCCTCGGGTACGCGGAGACTGCCACCGGCCTCGGCCACTCGGTCGCCGACGGCCTCGGACCCCTTGCCTACCTGCACTCCACGCGCCGCCCGGTCGCGGGCGTCGCCCCGGCGGGCGGCTTCGAGGAGTCCCACTCGCACGCCACGTCCCACCTGCTGCTCCCCGAGGACCCCGGGCTGCTCGCCGGGGACGGGCCGCTGGTCCTGGTCGACGACGAGTTCTCCACCGGCAACACGGTCCTCAACACCGTCCGCGCCCTGCACGAGCGCTCTCCGCGCCGCCGGTACGTGGTGGTCGCCCTGGTCGACATGCGCTCCCCGGCGGACGCGGGCCGCCTGGAGGAGTTCGCCCGCGCGATCGGCGCGCGGGTCGACCTGGTCGCGGCCGCGTCGGGGACGGTACGGCTGCCCGACGGCGTCCTGGAGAAGGGGCGGGAACTGGTGGCGCAGTACGAGTCCGGGGGTGCCGGCGGAAGTGATCGGTCGCACCCGGCGGACCCCCGCACGCGGCCGGCGCGACCCCCCGTCACCCGGGTGGACCTCCGCTGGCCCCGGGGACTGCCGGACGGCGCCCGGCACGGGTTCACCCCGGCCCACCGCGCCCGCCTGGAGGCCGCCCTGCCGGGCATGGCCGCCCGCCTCGCGGAGGCCCTCCCCGCCGACGCGCGCCGCGTCCTCGTCCTCGGCTGCGAGGAACTGATGTACGCCCCGCTCCGCCTCGCCCGCGAACTGGAGCAGATCGTCCCCGCCGAGGTCCGCTCCTCCACCACCACCCGCTCACCCGTCCTCGCCGTCGACGACCCCGGCTACGCAATACGCAGCCGCCTCGTCTTCCCCGCCCACGACGACCCGGCCGACGGCCCCGGCGAGCGCTACGCCTACAACGTGGCCGGCGCCGGCTTCGACGCCGTCGTCGCCGTCGTCGACTCGCCCGCCGACACCCCGGCGCTGCACGCCCCCGACGGCCTGCTGGCCCGGCTCGCCGAGCACGTCCCGCACGTCCTCCTCGCCGTCGTCCCCTCCTACGTCCCCGGCGCCCGTTCCGAAAGGCCCGTCATGCTGCCCGAGCCGCTGCGCGGCCCCGCCTTCTCCTCCTACGCCCCCGACGAGGTCGGCTGGCTGCTCCAGGACCTCTCCGACGTGACCCTGGAGGCGCCCACCGAGGAGCGCGAGGAGGCGATCCAGCAGGGCGGCGCGCACTACGCGGAGTCGCTGCCGGTGGAGTACCAGCCCAGCGAGCAGTACCAGGAGCTGTTCCACGCGGCGCTCGACGCCTCCGCGGCCCGCCTCGCGCAGGCCGTCGGCGCCGTCACCGAGGTCGTGCTCCGGGAGCGCTCGCCCCGGCCGGTGCTGGTCTCCCTCGCCCGCGCGGGCACCCCCGTCGGCATCCTGATGCGCCGCTGGGCCAGGTTCCGCCACGGCCTCGACCTCCCGCACTACGCCGTGTCGATCGTCCGGGGCCGCGGCATCGACGCCAACGCGCTGCGCTGGCTGGCCGCCCACCACGACCCCGCCGACGTCGTCTTCGTCGACGGCTGGACCGGCAAGGGCGCCATCAGCCGCGAACTCGCCGCCGCCATAGCCGGCTTCGAGGCGTCCGACGGCGTCACCGGCTTCGACCCGGAGATCGCCGTCCTCGCCGACCCCGGCTCCTGCGTGCGCACCTACGGCACCCGCGACGACTTCCTCATCCCCTCCGCCTGCCTCAACTCCACCGTCTCCGGCCTGATCTCCCGTACCGTCCTCCGTGCCGACCTGGTCGGCCCGCACGACTTCCACGGCGCGAAGTTCTACCGCGAACTCGCCGGCGCCGATCTCTCCCCGGCCTTCCTCGACGCCGTCGCCGCCCGCTTCCCCGAGGTCACGGACGCCGTCGACCTCCAGGCCAAGGAACTCCTCGCCGCCGACCGCACCCCCACCTGGGCGGGCTGGGCGGCCGTCGAGCGGATCAGCGAGGAGTACGGCATCCACGACGTCAACCTGGTCAAGCCCGGCGTCGGCGAGACCACCCGCGTCATGCTGCGCCGGGTGCCGTGGAAGGTGCTGGCCCGCGCCGGTGCCGGCGCCGACCTGGACCACGTACGCCTGCTGGCCGAGCAGCGCGGCGTGCCCGTGGAGGAGGTCGAGGGCCTGCCGTACACCTGCGTCGGCCTGATCCACCCCCGCTACACGCGCGGCGCGACCGGCGCGGACGGCCGGGCGGTGACCGTCTGATGCCCATCCCGCCCCCGGCGCCGGTGCTGGTCGCCAGCGACCTCGACCGCACGCTCATCTACTCCGCGGCCGCGCTGCACCTGACCGGCCCGGACGAGGACGCCCCCCGGCTGCTCTGCGTGGAGGTCTACGAGGGCAAGCCCCTGTCGTACATGACGGAGACCGCCGCCGGGCTGCTCGCCGAACTCGCCGCGACCACCCTCTTCGTCCCCACCACGACCCGCACCCGCGCCCAGTACCGGCGGATCAGCCTGCCCGGCCCCCCGCCGCGGTACGCGATCTGCGCCAACGGCGGCCACCTGCTGGTCGACGGCGAGACCGACACCGACTGGCACACCCGGGTGACGGCCCGGCTGGCCGACGAGTGCGCGCCGCTCGCCGAGGTCCGAGAACACCTGCTGCGCACCGCCGACCCGGTCTGGGTGCGCAAGCACCGCACCGCGGAGGACCTCTTCGCCTACCTCGTCCTCGACCGCGACCTGCTCCCCGGCCAGTGGGTGAAGGAACTCGCCGGGTGGGCCGGGGAGCGCGGCTGGACCGTCTCCCTCCAGGGCCGCAAGCTCTACGCCGTCCCCGCGCCGCTCACCAAGAGCGCCGCCGTCCGCGAGGTCGCCCGCCGCACCGGCGCCGCTCCGACCCTCGCCGCCGGTGACTCGCTCCTCGACACCGACCTGCTGCTCGCCGCCGACCGGGGCTGGCGCCCGGGGCACGGCGAACTGGCCGACGCGGGGTGGTCGGGCCCGGCGGTCGAGGCGCTGCCCGAGCGGGGCGTGCTGGCCGGGGAACGGATCACGCGGGAGTTCCTGCGGGCGGCTAGCTGACCGGCTCCCGTTCCTCGCCGTCCCGCCTGCGCCGGCCGCCGCCCGGCCGCAGCAGCCGTACGGCGACGAAGCACAGCACGGCCAGCGCGGCGGCGGCCAGGACGACCTTGCTGTACGCGGAGACGATGTCCGTGACCCGCGACCAGTTGTCGCCCAGGGCGTAGCCCGCGAGGACGAACAGGGTGTTCCACAGGGCGCTGCCGAGGGTGGTCAGCAACAGGAACACCGGCAGCCGCATCCGCTCCACGCCGGCCGGTACGGAGATCAGGCTGCGGAAGACCGGGATCATCCGGCCGAAGAAGACCGCCTTGGTGCCGTGCCGCTCGAACCACGCCTCGGTCTTCTCGATGTCGGAGACCTTCAGCAGCGGCAGCCGGGCCGCCAGCGCCACCGTGCGGTCCCGGCCGAGCAGCGCGCCCACCCCGTACAGGGCGAGCGCGCCCACCACCGAACCGGCCGTGGTCCACAGCAGCACCGCGATCAGGCCCATCCGCCCGGACGCCGCCGCGAACCCCGCGAACGGCAGGATCACCTCGCTGGGCAGGGGCGGGAAGAGGTTCTCCAGCGCGATGGCGATCCCGGCGCCGGGCGCGCCGAGCGCGTCCATGAGGTCGTTGATCCACTGCGGTCCGGTCGTCATGCGACGACGCTAGGGAACCGTCCCTGAAGGCAACCTGAAGGCCCTGGCCCGTGCGGGGTCAGCCGCAGCATCCCCCGCCGCAGCAGCCGCCCCCGCCGCCGGAGGACGGGGCCGGGGCGGGCGACGACGCGGCGGAGCCGCCGACCGCGACCGTCGACAGCAGCTTCACGGTGTCCTCGTGGCCCGCCGGGCAGGTGGCGGGGGCGGCGGACTCGGCCATGGGACGGCTCAGTTCGAACGTGTCGCCGCAGGAGCGGCAGCGGTACTCGTAGCGAGGCATGGGCCCAGATTAGACCGGCTCGGCGCGCGGCGGGCAGGGCGCCTAGGGGGCTTGTCGTTCGGATCAGGTCGCGGGGAATCGGCTGTGCCTTCCCCGCGCCGGTGCGCGTGCCAGGCCCCGCGTCTGCGGCGTGATCCGAACGACAGGCCCTAATGGCCGGCGCCGCGCTCCTCCCGTATCCGGGTCACCACGCCGGCCACCGCGCGGCGGACCGCGTCGGTCTCGGTGAGGAAGTGCCAGTAGTCGGGGTGGCGGCCCGCCAGGCCGTCGACGGCGCGGTCCAGGCGGGCCACGGCGTCGTCCAGCGGGCGGGCGTCGCGGGGGTCGGGGGTGGTGCGGCCGGCCATCGCCAGGCGCTGGGCGTCGCGGATCGCGAACCGGGTCCGCTCGATCTCGGCCCGCGGGTCCTTCTGCACGGCGTTCAGCCGGCGGAGGCGGTCGCCGGCGGCGGAGACGGCCTCGTCGGTCTCGTTGAGCAGCGCCCGTGCCGTCGAGAGCAGGGCGGTGGCGTCCGGCCAGCGCTGCGCGTCGCGGGCGGCCCGCGCCTCGGCCAGCTTCGCCTCGGCCCGCCGGACGGTCTCGCGGGCCTGCTCGGGGACGTGCTGGAGGTCCTGCCAGCAGGCGGCGGTGAAGCGGCGCCGCAGCTCGCTGAGGACGGGCTCGACCTGTTCGGCGCGGGTGGTGAGGGCCTGGGCGCGGGTGCGCAGGGAGACCAGGCGCTTGTCGGTCTCGGCCGCCCGCTCGGGCAGCCGCTCGGCCTCCGCGCGGACCGCCTCGGCCTCCCGGGTGACCCGCTCGGCGCGCTCCAGGGTGCCGGGGACGCCGTGCCGGCCGGCGCCCTGGTTGAGCTTGGTCAGCTCCGGGGCGAGGGCGGCCAGCCGGGCCGCGAGGTCGTCGGCGGCGAGCCCCGAGGCGCGTACGGCGTCCAGGGCGTCGGAGGCGGCCTGGAGGGACTGCCGGGCGCGCTCGACGGCGGGGGCGAGCCGGGCGAGCTGGGTCTCCGCCTTGCCGAGCAGCGGGCCGAGGCCCTCGGCGAAACGGTCCAGCTCCTGCTTGACCCGGCCCAGTTCCTCCGTGGCGGCGGTCAGTTCGGCGCGGGCGCGGGCGGCGGCCGACGCCTCCAGGTCGTCGCGGTCGAGGTCGTGGGCGTCGACGGCGCCGATGTAGCGCAGGCTGGCCTCGTCGACGCGCCGGCCCAGGCCCTCGAAGCCGTCGACCGCGCGCCGGGCGGCGGGGGAGTCGTCGACGGCCGTGATCGTCTCTATGGAGATCCGCAGGTCCCGCTGGGCGGTGTCCAGTTCGTAGAACGCGGCGGCGGCGTCGTCCTTGGCGGCCTGGGCCTGGGCGCGCTGGCCCTCGGCCCGGCCGCCGAACCAGCGCCGGGTGCCGCCGCCGGCGAACGCGGCGAGCAGCAGCGGCGCGGCGGCCAGCGGCAGGCCCAGCAGGGTCAGGGGGTCCCGCAGCGCGCGGAGGAGGGCCCGGTGGCGCGGACGCGGCGCGCACGGCACCATCGGCGGCGTCTTCGGCTGCGATGGTGTCGCCGTCACATCCTTCTCCCGTGTCGTCCGCCCTGCCCGGATTCATTCTCCCACCCGTTGAGGACGAACACACGGGCCGGTCAGTTCGCCGTACGGACCGTTACTTCGCCGTCGGCGGTACGGGCGTTCACCACATGGGCGCTGGAGTCGTCCCGGGGCACGGAGACGCGCACCGAGCCGTCCTCGGACCGGGCCGTCACCTTGTACGCGGCCCGGGGCAGCCCGGCGGTGACCGAGCCGTCGTCGCTGCGGGAGTCGACCAGGTCGGGCACGGCGCCGAGCGTCAGGCGCACCGAGCCGTCCCCGGTCCGGGCCGTCACCCGGCGCGAGGCGAACTCCGCGCGGGCCGGGCCGTCGTCGCTGCGCAGCTCCAGCGGGCCGGTGGTGTCGGTGACGCGGACGGACCCGTCGGCGGTGCGGACGCCGAGCGCGTCCCGGAACCCGCGCGCCCGGACGCCGCCGTCGTCGCTCTCGACCCGCACGGCCACCCCGTGCGGGACCTCGACGCGGTGCCCGGCCGCGCAGTCGGCGACGAGGCCGGTGCACTTCACCCGCAGCACCAGGCGGTCGCCGTCCATCGCCCACGTCACCTCCGGCTCCCTGCCGACGGTCACCGGGCCCGAGAACCAGCGGGTGACCTCGATCCGGCCGGACGCGGCGCCGTCCACGGCGACGACCTCCAGGGCGGAGTCGTCGGAGTCGACGGTGAGGGTGCGGCCCGGCAGGGCGAAGGACCGGGTCTCGGGCTCCTTGTCGTCCTCCGGCGAGGAACAGGGCGTGAGGCCCGGCGCCGTGCGCCCCGCGGGAGGCGGGGGCACCGTGCGCCGGGACTCCTCGACCGTAGGGTCCGGAGGCGGCCCTGCTCGATCCGGGACGCTCCCTGACCGGGGGTGGGGTCAACCCCCGGGGTGCCCGGGAGCGGCCCGGGCCACGGGTTTGCGGGGCGGTGCCCACGGCCATGTAGGCTGTCGACTCGTCGCGGGTGCGTAGCTCAGGGGTAGAGCGCCTGCCTTACAAGCAGGATGTCGGCGGTTCGAAACCGTCCGCGCCCACCGCGACCGGCGTACGCCGGTGCCAGGGGCCCTCGGAGATCATCCGGGGCCCCTTCTCATGCCCCCGTGTCCCCGGCGCCGCCCTCGCGGGCGTGCTTCAGGCAGGAGCGGGCGGCGACCCGGTCGGGGCCGGTGAACTGGGACCAGTAGCGGTGTGTGGTGACGAACACCGCCAGTTCGCGCTCGCGCTGCCGGAGCTTCTCCACCTCGGCCTGTTCGTCCTCCGACCAGCCGGGGGAGGCCGGGCGCTCGACCTTGCGCCAGCCTGCGTCGTCGCTGAAGCCGTCCACCGGTTCCACGGACCAGGGCAGCCGCTTCAACAGGGCCGTGAGGTCGGCCCGGACCTGATGGAGTTCCTCCTGACCGGCGAGGAGGTCACTCGGAAAGTCATAGGTCGTAGCCACGCTCCAATGATACTCCTGTTCGATTTTGAGGCGCGCGTTCTCCCCGGGGGTTCACACGGACGAGCGGGGGCCCGGCGGGGAGGGACGGGAGGACACTGAGGACATGTGCCGAAGTATCAAGACGCTACGACCGCCCGCGCTGGCCGAGCAGGCCACCGGGGAGGAGATCCGGGCCGCGGCCCTGCAGTACGTGCGCAAGGTCTCCGGCTTCCGGGCACCGGCCGCGCACAATCAGGAGGTGTTCGACCGGGCCGTGGCGGCGATCGCCGAGGCCACCGCCGAACTGCTGGACGGACTGGAGGTGCGGGGCGCGGGCGCGGCCACGGGGGAGCGCCGGGCGGGCTGACCCGGGGCCGGGGCGCGCGGGCCCGGCGGCGGCTCAGGGGGCCGGCGGGGTCTCCGTCGCCGCGCGCGGGCGGCGCATCAGCAGGGCCGCCCCGGCGCCCGCCCCGAACAGGGCGACGAGGGAGACCCCCGTCGCCAGCCAGGTCGCGCCCAGCCACTGGCCGCCGAAGTAGCCCAGGGCGACGCTGTACGCGGCCCAGGAGAGGCCGGCCAGCGCGGACCAGGGCAGGAACTCCCGCGCCTTGCGGTGCGCGGCGCCCGCGCCGAGGGAGACGACGGACCGCCCGGCCGGGGCGAACCGGGCCAGCACCACCAGCGCGCCGCCGCCGCGGGCCAGGGCGGCACCGAGGCGTTCCTGCGCCTTGGAGAGCTTGCGGGAGCGGGCGATCGCACGGTCCAGACGCGGGCCGCCCCGCCAGGCGAGGCGGTAGGCGACCAGGTCACCGAGGACGGACGCGGTGGTGGCGCAGAGGATCAGCACCAGGATGTCGGGGACGTCGTGCGGGACCTGGCCGGTGGCGGCGCCCGAACCGGCCGCCGCCGCGGTGGCCGCCGCGATCACCAGGACGCCGCTCGGCAGCACGGGCAGGAAGACGTCCAGGAGGACGGAGAGGGCCACGAAGGCGTAGATCCAAGGGCTGCTGACCAGCGACCCCATGCTTCCGAACACCGTGACTCCCCATGGCTTCCCCCGTGGGCCTGACCAGCCGCGCCGCACGGGCGGCAGGGGAGGCCGATGACAGCCATACAGCGTACGCCCGGGGTCGGACACGGGGTTCACAGGGGGCTCGCGCGTCCGTCACGGCGGGTTCACCCGGCTGCCGCCTCCCGGGGGGCGGCCGGCGCCGGGGTCCCGTAGCAACGATGTGAAGCACCACGAATCCCCCGACACCTGACGAACGGAACACATCATGGTGGCAGGAATATGCGCGGGCGCCGTCGCGGCGGCCGTGCTCGCCGGAGGAACCGGTGGCGGTGTCGCTGACGCCGGTGGCGTCCAGGAGACCGCGGTGCGCGCGGAGGCGCGGTTCGCGCTTCCCGGCGCGGACGCCGCCCACCCGGCGCTGACGTACGACCGGGACCTGGTCCCGCCCGGCTCGTGGATCGAGGTGCGCCAGCGCACCGGCGGCGCGGGCGCGACCACCGTCCGGCTGCGGGTCCGCGGCCTGGCGCCGGGGCACGCGTACGGCGCCCATGTGCACCGGAAGCCCTGCGGCGCCGACCCGGCCGCCGCGGGCGGGCACTACCAGCACCGGCCCTCCGCCGACCCCGCCGACGCCGTGCCGGAGAACGAGGTGTGGCTCGACTTCACCCCGGACGCGGGCGGCGAGGGCCGGGCGGTCGCCCGGCACGACTGGGGGTTCCGGGCCGGCGAGGCGTCCTCCGTGGTGATCCACGACCGGCCCGGCAACTCCGGGTCCCGCGTCGCCTGCTTCACCGTGCCGTTCCGCCCGGCGGGCTGACGCGAGGGTGCCCTCCGCGCGCGGCGGAGGGCACCCTCGGGGCGGGCCGGGTCAGACCGACACCGGCGTGCGGGCGCCGGCCGCGCGCTCCCGCTCCTCGTCGTCGTCGCGCCGGGTCAGCAGCCGGTCCAGGCCGAAGGCGCCGGAGCCGGTGAAGACCAGCAGCAGGAAGGCCCAGCAGAACATCGCGGGCGCCTCGCCGCCGTTCTCCATCGGCCACAGGGCGCCGGGCTGGTGGACCGTGAAGTAGGCGTAGGCCATGGAGCCCGAGGCGATGAATGCGACGACGCGCGTGCCGAGGCCGAACAGGACCAGGGTGCCGCCGACGAGCTGGATCACGGCGGCGTACCAGTTGGGCCAGGCGCCGGCCTCGACGGTGCCGCCGTCGGTACCGACGGCACCCCCGAGGACTCCGAAGAGGGAAGCGGCGCCGTGGCAGGCGAAGAGCAGGCCGACGACCATGCGGAACAGGCCGAGGGCGAAGGGCTGGGCGCTGTCGAGGCGTCCGGTCATGTGGGGGGTCACTCCTTCGACAGGGGGCCGGCCGTGAGGGGCCGGTCACTCCGGGGGACGGAAGCGAGTCCCACGTTAGGCATGCCTAACTAGTGCTTGCAATCTCAACTTCCCGTCCCGCCCACATTGACAGCATCACGACAGCTCCGCCTCCGTGACGGTCCGCAGGGACGGCCGGCCGCCCCCGTCCGCCGCACCCGCCTTCTCCAGCCGCAGCCGGGCCGTCCGGCCCCGCAGGGTCAGCGTCATCAGCTGGTTGCCGAACCACGGGCCGCCGCCCCGGCGCCAGCGCACCGACGGCCGCGCCAGCCGCCCGTGCCGCGCGAACGCCCGGCCCAGCGCGCGGGCCGGCGCGCTCCAGCCGAAGCGGAAGCCGAGCCGGATGGAGAGCGGCACGGAGTTGTGCACGGGCGAGCAGGTGAGCTGCACCACGTGGGCGTCCGGGGAGCCCCCCGGCCAGGACGGCTCGGCGACGTACGCGTGGTGGACGTCCCCCGACAGCACGCACACCGTCGCGGGTGCCCCCGGCCCCGTACCGGCCTCGGCGATCAGGTCCGCCAGCGCCTCGAAGGAGGACGGGAACGCGGCCCAGTGCTCCAGGTCGGCCGCCCGCCGCACCTTCTCCCCGAGCCGCGCCCAGCGGGCGCCCCGCTCGCCCCGGCACAGGGCGGCGTTCCAGCCCTCCACGTCGTGGATGAGGTGGGGCAGCAGCCAGGGCAGCGAGGTGCCGATCAGCAGGTGGTCGTAGGAGCCGCGGTCCTCCAGGGTCTGGGCGCGCAGCCAGGCGGCCTCCCCCGCGTCGAGCATGGAGCGCCGCTCCTCCTGGAGGACCCGGGCGGCGCGGCTGTCCACCATCAGCAGCCGGACCCGGCCGAAGTCGCGCCGGTAGCTCCAGCGGACGGAGTCCGGGCGGACGTCGGCCTCGGCGGCGAAGGCGCGCAGCGTGTCCGTGCCGTCGGCCGCGTCGCGCACGGCGGCGTACACCGGGTCGGCGGCCAGCTCCGCCGGGGCGAGGTTGCCGAGGTGCTGGTGGACCCAGTAGGACATCAGGCCGCTCAGCAGCCGCTCGCGCCACCAGCCGGTGGCCCGCATGTCGGCGAGCCAGGCGGCGGAGGTGTTCCAGTCGTCGATGACGTCGTGGTCGTCGAAGATCATGCAGCTCGGCACGGTGGAGAGCAGCCAGCGCACCTCCGGGTCGAGCCAGGACTCGTAGTACAGGTGGGTGTACTCCTCGTAGTCCGCGACCTCCGCGCCGGGCGGCTCGGCCAGGTCGCGGCGTCCGGCCAGCCAGCGGCGGGTCGCGTCGGAGACCTCGTCGGCGTAGACCTGGTCGCCCAGGAGCAGCAGCACGTCGGGCCGCTCGCCGTCGGGGTCGGCGGCGATCCGGGCGGCGAGCGTGTCCAGCGCGTCCGGGCCCACCGGGTCCTGCTCGCCGGCGGCCGGCGCGGCCCAGCGGCAGGAGCCGAAGGCGACCCGCACCTCGCCGTCAGCTCCGTCCGGCGCGCGGATCACGGACGGCGGGAACGGCGAGTCCGGCAGCGGCCACACCCGGGTGCCGTCGAGGAGCACCTCGTACGGCGTCGCGGTGCCCGGGGTGAGGCCGGTCACCTCGATCAGGGCGTAGTGGTGTCCGCACACCTGGAAGGTGCGGGCGGTGCCGCCGGCCCCGTCGGCGCAGCGCACCTCGGCGGCGCACGGACGGCCCGTCTCGACCCACACGGTCGCGGACGAGCCGTCGGCGTACCTCAGCAGCGGTCCCAGGCGCAGATCGCCCATGGTCAAACCCCTCTCCGTGGCCCCGTACGGGCCGTACGGTACGGAACGACGGAGCCGGGCGGCGAGGTTCCGGGTCAGCAGCCCGCGAGGCCGCTGGTCAGGGCCGACTTCTCGGCGGAGTCGACGGAGAGGCCGTAGTAGTACTTCACCTGCACCCAGGCCCGCAGGTAGGTGCAGTGGTACGCGGTCCGGGAGGGCATCCAGGTGGCCGGGTCCTGGTCGCCCTTGGCCTGGTTGACGTTGTCGGTGACGGCGATGAGCTGCGGGCGGGTCAGGTCGTTGGCGAACGACTGGCGCCGGGCGGTGGTCCAGCCGCTCGCGCCGGAGTCCCAGGCCTCGGCGAGCGGGACCAGGTGGTCGATGTCGAGGTCGGAGGCGGCGGTCCAGGTGGCGCCGTCGTACACGGAGTACCAGCTGCCGCTGGTGGCGGCGCAGGCGGAGTCGGTGACGACGCCCGAGCCGTCGCGCTTGAGGACGGTCTCGCGGGTGTTGCAGGCGCCGGACTGGGTGATCCAGTGCGGGAAGAGGTCGCGGTCGTAGCCGGTGCGGTTCTCGGTGGCCACGGTGAGCGAGGCGAGGTAGGTGCGGGCGGTGGCGGCGCTGACCGGGGTGGGGAGGGCGGCGGACGCGGCCGGGCCGTTGAACAGCGCGACGGAGGCCATGACTCCGGTGAGCGCCGCGAGTATGCTCAGCCGTCGACGCGCGTAGAACTTCGGCATGCGGACTCCCTGGGGTGGTGGGGGTGTCGGGTGCGAGCGAGGGAATGCTCGCGGCGCCGCGTTGCGGTGGGGTGAGCGCCCGGTAAGAAGCTAATGACGTGTGCATGACACGACAAGACGCGGGACGGGACTTTCGCGTCGCGTACCATGGACGGCGCAGAAGGGGAGTAGCTCTTCGCCGGACCGTCGACATACTGCTCAGCTCGTCTGAGCCGGCGCCCGGAGGCGGTTCCCGCAAGGGGCCCGCCAGCGAGACCTTCGGCAAGCAGTGCACGCCCGTGTGCTGCCGTGCCGAGGTGTCCGACGAGGACCAGCACTCTCGGCGGGGCGGCCCCGACCGATAGAGGAACCCTTGATCAGCATCACCGTGACGGCGCTCGTGTTCGGCGTCGTCTTCCTCGCCGAACTGCCGGACAAGACCGCGCTCGCCGGTCTCGTCCTCGGCACCCGCTACCGCGCCTCCTACGTCTTCGCGGGCGTCGCCGCCGCCTTCCTGGTGCACGTCGTGCTCGCCGTCGCGGCCGGCAGCGTGCTGACCCTGCTGCCGCAGCAGATCGTGCACGCGATCACCGGCGTGCTCTTCCTCGGCGGCGCGGCCGTGCTGCTGCTCAAGAAGGACGAGGAGGAGGAAGAGGTCCGCAAGCCGGAGAACCAGTCCTTCTGGAAGGTCTCCGGGGCCGGCTTCATGCTCATCCTGGTCGCCGAGTTCGGCGACCTCACGCAGATCATGACGGCCAACCTGGCCGCCCGCTACGACGACCCGCTCTCCGTCGGCCTCGGCGCGGTGCTCGCCCTGTGGGCGGTGGCCGGGCTCGGCATCGTCGGCGGGAAGGCCCTGATGAAGCGGGTCCCGCTGAAGCTGATCACGCAGATCGCGGCGCTGCTGATGCTGGGCCTCGGCGTGTGGAGCCTGTGGGAGGCGGTGGCCGGCTGACCCGGCCCGGCGCGCCCGGCGCGCCGAACGGCGGATGAACGATGCCCGGGGCCGCTGGCGCGATCCCCGGCGCGTTTTGTACCGTGGGGGAACAAAGTGGCTCCCGCCCGTTTTCCCTGACCGGCGGGCGGGGCCGCCTTGTACCCCTCCCCCTGCCCTGGAGTCCGCTGTCCGCGGGCGGCGCCGGCTCGTGTCCCTCCCCACGCCCTGGAGTCCCCGATGACGGCCACCACCCGGCTCACCGCCCGTGCCCTGCTGCTGGACATGGACGGCACCCTCGTCAATTCCGACGCCTCGGTCGAGCGCGTCTGGCGGCGCTGGGCCGACCGCAACGGCCTCGACGGCGACGAGGTCATGAAGATCGCGCACGGCCGCCAGGGCTATGCCACGATGGCGGCCCTGCTGCCCGGCCGGCCCATGGAGCGCAACCTCGCCGACAACGCGCGGCTGCTCGCCGAGGAGACCGCCGACACCGAGGGCGTCGTCGCGATCCCCGGGGCCGCCGCGTTCCTCGCCGCCCTGCGCGGCCTGCCGCACGCCCTGGTGACCTCCGCCGACGTGGCCCTGTCCACCGCCCGGATGGGCGCGGCCGGACTGGCCCTGCCCGAGGTGCGGATCACCGCCGAGTCGGTCGGCGCCAGCAAGCCCGACCCGGAGGGCTTCCTCAAGGGCGCCGCCGAACTGGGTGTCGCCCCCGCCGACTGCGTCGCCTTCGAGGACTCCGGCGCCGGGATCGCCGCCGCGCGCGCCGCCGGGATGCGGGTGGTGGGCGTCGGCCCCCGGGCCACGCCGCACGGGCCGGACGCGGCGGTCCGGGACCTGACCGAGGTCCGCGTGGAGGCGGCGGCGGACGGGACGGTCCTGCTGCACATCGGCTGACGGGACGCTACGGCTCCCGCGTCTCCCGCTCCAGTTGCGCCCGGGTCAGCGGACCGTAGGTGCCCGGCTCCTCGGAGTGGATGCCCCGCGCCCACTGGAAGGTGCGGACGGCGTCCTCGACGCGGCGGCCGTAGTCGCCGTCGATGTCGTCCATGTACAGGTGGAGCTGGCGCAGCCGCTGCTGCAGTTCGGTGACCTCGGGGCCGCGGTCGCCCCGGCGCAGCACCGGCACGTCGCCGTCCTCCGGGTCGTCCTGCGCCGGCTGCGTCGGGGACGCGGTGGCCTCGGGGGCCGTCGTGGCCGCCGACGCGGACGGTCCGGTGGTGGCGGACGCGGAGGCCGAGGCGCTGGACGCCGACGCGGACGGCGACGGGCTCGCCTCGGCCGGCCCGGAGGCGGACGGGGACGGCGACGCGGACGCGGACGGCGCGGGGGCCTGGGCGGAGGCCGTGTTGGCGGTGGCCGTGGCGGTCGACGGGTCCGGCACCCCGGGGCGTATCCCGTCCGCGGCCGTGCCGGTGCGCGCGGGCGACTCGTAGGAGAACAGCCCGGCCGCGTACCCGGCGGTGCCCAGCACCACGACGGCCGCCGCCGCGGCGCCGATCACGGCGGCCCGCCGGCGGCGCGGGGCCGGCTCGTCGGGGGCGGGCGTCGGGGGCCGGGGCGGTCCGGCCGGGGCCGGCTCGAACATGCGCAGATCGGTGGCGTTCGGCGTGGACGCCGGGGGTGCCAGCGGAGTGGGCACGACGGAGGTCGCGGCGGTGCCGGGGGCGGCCCGCAGCACCATGGTGGTCTCGGGGGAAGGCGGGGCGGCGGCCGGGGTGTCCGGCGCGTCCGGACCGTCCGGGGCCGGGTCCTTCGCGTCCCGTACGGCGTCCCGCTGCGGGCCGGCATCGCTGTGCGGGCCGGCGTCGGCGGCAGCGTCTGCGTCTGCGGCGGAGCGGGCGTCTGCGGCGGGCCGGGCGTCGGTGCCGGCCTCGGTCCCCGCGCCGGCCTCCGTGCCGGTCTCCGCCTCCTCCAGCGCGACGTACGGCCGTATCCGCAGGGGGTCGAAGTCCTCCGCGGCGGCGGCCTGGGCGGTACGGGCCTCCTGGAGCGCGTCGGCCGCCTTCGGGCCGCACGCGCAGGACGGGGTGTGGTCCGCCTCGCGGGGCGCGCCGCACTCCGGGCACGCCGGACCGGCGCCCTCCCGCGGTTTCTCCAGCTCGTCCACCCGTTCGTCCCCTCCCCTCAGGCCGCTCGCGTCCCCTCGCGAACTCCAGAGATTATGCAGATCGTCTTCACAGCCGTGCGCCCGCGCCCCCGGAGTACCGGTGTTCCAGGTGAATGAACAGGTCGTATCGGGTCACACCGAACAGGAGGGAAGGCGACGGACGGTGTGACCCGACCCCCGGGAGGTTCCATGAGCGCGGACACGTCGCAGGAGCAGGTCCCGGGCCGTGTCCTCGTCTCCATCGGGGCGCTGCTCCTGGGCATGCTGCTGGCCGCCCTCGACCAGACGATCGTCTCGACCGCGCTGCCCACCATCGTCAGCGACCTCGGCGGCATGGAGCACCTGTCGTGGGTCGTGACGGCGTATCTGCTGGCCGCGACCGCCGCGACCCCGCTGTGGGGCAAGCTCGGCGACCAGTACGGGCGCAAACGGCTGTTCCAGACGGCGATCGTCATCTTCCTGGCCGGATCGGCCCTGTGCGGGATCGCGCGGGGCATGGGCGAACTGATCGCCTTCCGGGCCGTGCAGGGGCTCGGCGGCGGCGGGCTGATGGTGCTGTCGATGGCGATCGTCGGCGACCTGGTGTCCCCCCGGGAGCGGGGCCGCTACCAGGGGCTGTTCGGTGCCGTGTTCGGCGCGACCAGCGTGCTGGGGCCGCTGCTCGGCGGCATCTTCACCGAGCACCTGAGCTGGCGCTGGGTCTTCTACATCAACCTCCCCGTGGGCCTGGTCGCCCTCGCCGTGATCGCCGCGGTCCTGCACATCCCGCGCCGCACCGAACGGCACGTCATCGACTACCTCGGCACCTTCCTCATCGCCGCCGTCGCCACCTGCCTGGTACTGGTCGCCTCCCTCGGCGGCACCACCTGGGCGTGGGCGTCCCCGCAGATCATCGGACTGGCGGTGCTCGGCGCGCTGCTCGCCGCCGTCTTCGTGGCCGTCGAGCGCCGGGCCGCCGAGCCCGTCCTGCCGCCGCGCCTGTTCCGCGTCCGCACCTTCGTGCTGTCGGCCGTGATCAGCCTGGTCGTCGGCTTCGCGCTGTTCGGCGCGATGACGTACCTGCCGACCTTCCTCCAGGTCGTGCAGGGCGTCAGCCCGACCATGTCCGGCGTGCACATGCTGCCGATGGTGATCGGTCTGCTGCTGGCGTCCACCGTCTCCGGGCAGATCGTCAGCCGCACCGGCCGCTGGAAGGTCTTCCCCGTCGCCGGTACCGGCGTCACCGCCCTCGGCCTGCTCCTGCTGCACCAGCTCGACGAGAACAGCCCCACCGCCGAGATGAGCGCCTTCTTCTTCGTCTTCGGACTGGGCCTCGGCCTGGTGATGCAGGTCCTCGTCCTCATCGTGCAGAACGCCGTCCCGTACGCGGACCTGGGCGTCGCCACCTCCGGCGCCACCTTCTTCCGCTCGATCGGCGCGGCCTTCGGCGTGGCCGTCTTCGGCACGGTCTTCGCGAGCCGCCTCGGGGAGCGCCTCACCGACGCCTTCCGCGGCGCGTCCCTGCCGCCCGGCGTCACCGCCGACGCCCTCAAGTCCGACCCGCGCGGCATCGGCGCCCTGCCCCCGGCGCTGCGCCCGGACGCCGTGCACGCCTACGCCGCCTCCATCACCGACGTCTTTCTCTACGCCGCGCCCGTCGCCCTCCTCGGCTTCGTACTGGCCTGGTTCCTGAAGGAGGACCGGCTGCGCGGCTCGGTCACCGCGCCCGACGGCGCCCAGACCTTCGCCAGCAACCCCGTCGAGCGGTCCTCGCACGACGAGGCGTGCCGCGCCCTGTCCGTCCTCGGCACCCGCGCGGGCCGCCGCGCCGCCTACCGGAGGATCACCGCGCGCGCCGGGTACGACCTGCTGCCCGCGACGAGCTGGCTGCTGCTGCGGATCAGGCGGTACGGCTGTGTGGAGCCGGGCCTGCTCGCGGAGGACAGCGCCGTCCCGCTGACCGTCGTCCTGGAGGCCGCCCGCGAGGCCGAGGTGCGCCGGCTCGCCGTCCGGCAGGGGCTCGGGCTGGTCCTGACCGGCCAGGGGCACGAGGTCGCCGACCGGCTGGCGCGGGCCCGCGAGGACTCGCTGGCCGAACTCCTCGGCGACTGGTGGGGCCCGGACCGGCCGCGGGACCTGACCCGCCTGGTGGCGGAGCTGAACGGCGAGCTGTGCGGCGCGCGCCGGGAGCGCCCGCACGAGGGGCGCCGGGCCGGCGACCTCACGCGCACCGGGTGAGCAGCTCCTTGCCGAACCAGTGCTCGGCGTACGGGTCGTCGTTGTACGCCGGGATCTCCCGGTAGCCGAGCCGGGCATACAGGGCGCGGGCCTCGACCAGGTCGCCGCGGGTGTCCAGCACGATCCGGGCCGCGCCCAGCTCCCGCGCCGCCGCCTCCGCCGCGCCGACGAGCAGCGCGGCCCCGCCCCGCCCGCGCAGCGCCGGGGCCACGTACACCCGGGTCAGCTCGGCCCGCGCGGCGTCCAGCAGCCGTACGCCCGCCGTGCCGGCCGGCTCCCCGGCCCACCGGGCGACCAGCAGCCGGCCGGTGGGCGGGGCGAGTTCGGCGCCGGTCACGCGGGCGGTCTCCCGCGCCAGCTCCGCCGGGTCGGTGCGCCGGCCCTCGTGCCGCAGGTACCAGCGGTCGCTGACCTCGGTGTAGTACGCCCGCCAGAGCGCGGTCGCGGCGGGGGAGCCGGGGGACTCCGGGGTGATGGTCCAGCGCGTCATGGACGGCATGGTCGGCGGGGTGCGTGCCGCGCGCAACGGCTTTTGCCGGCGGGGCGGGTGCGGCGTACGGGGTGGTACCGGGCCGGGCCGGGCGCCCCGCGCACCGTTTGACAGGGCCTCAGCGGGTACACGGTCCGCGAACCGGCCCGTACGGAAAGCCGGTTGGCCCGACAACCCGGAAGGCATTCATGTCCACAGGCGTGATCATCGCTCTGATCGTGATCGTGGCGGCCGTGCTGGTCGTCGCGGCCGTCCTGACCCTGCGCGGCCGGGGGGCGGGCCGCGGCGGAAATCTGAAGCGTCGCTTCGGGCCGGAGTACGAGCGCACGGTGGCCCGGCACGACGGCGACACCAAGGCGGCCGAGCGGGAGCTGGCCGCGCGCGTGGAGCGGCACGGTTCGCTGCGCACCCGGCCCCTGGAGCCCGCCGAGCGGGAGCGGTTCGAGGCCCGCTGGACGGCCGCGCAGGAGCGGTTCGTCGACTCCCCGCGCGAGGCGGTCGCCGAGGCCGACCGGCTGCTGTCGGAGCTGGCCGGCGCCCGGGGCTACCCGGACGGCGGGCAGTACGAGGAGCAGGTCGCGGCGCTGTCCGTGCACCACGCCCACCACGTCGACGGCTACCGGCGCGTGCACCGCGCGGCGGCCGACGCCACCCACGCGGACGACGCCGCCGGCACCGAGCGGATGCGCGAGGCCATGGTCGAGGCCCGCGCCCTCTTCGAGAAGCTGGTCCGCCACGACCACGGCGACCACCGCGCCGACCGCGCCGGCCACACGTCGGCCGCCCGTGAGAACCACCAGCCCTGGGCACTGAACCGCCGTCACGCGAAGGAGAGTTGAACCACATGTCCGACATGACCCGGCCGACCGGTGGAACCCCCGCCGCGCGAGGCCAGCACGAGACCGAGTCCCCCGACCGGCGGGCCGCGGGCACCGGCCCGGCGCTCGACCCCGACGCCCCGCTGGGCGCCCGGTCCGACCACGGCGCCGGCGTCCGCGCCGAGGCCACCCCGCACCTGCGCACCGAGGGCAGGGACGGCACCACCGGTGCTCTGGGCACCACCGGCGCCCCTGAGACGCCGGGGGCGTCGAGGACGCCGGGCACTGCGGCGCCGCACGCGTCCGGCGCCGGCACCCCGCTGCTGCCGCACGGGGAGTACGGCAAGCTGGAGGAGCGGCTGCACCACGCGGTGGCCGGTTTCGTGGACGGTCCGCGTGCCGCCGTCGAGGAGGCCGACCGCGTCCTGGAGGAGATCACCTCCCGCCTGACCGACGCGGTGACGCACCGCCGCCGCACGCTGCGGGAGTCCTGGCGGTCCGCCGACGGCGGCCGCGACGACCGCGAGGCCACGGCCGCCGACACCGAGCAGCTCCGGCTGGCCCTGCGCGACTACCGGGAGCTGTCGGAGACCCTCATGCGCCTGTGACCCGGCGCTCCCCGTCCGCCCGGCCCACCCGCCACCGCCGCCCCACGCGCTCCGACGTCGTAGGGCCGCAAGCCCGGCGGGGGCCGGGCGGCGGCGTGTCCGGCTCCGGCGTCCGGCGGCCCCCGCACCGCCGATGCTCCCGGTACGGCGGACAGCCCGCCGCCGGCGCCCTGGCCCGAAGGCCGGTCGCCCGGACGCCAGGAGGAACGCGCGTGCCGGAACTCACCATGGCCGCCGTCGCCGCGGCGGACGCGGGTGCCACGGCCGGGATGCGGACGGCGGACGCGCCCAGCGAACCCGGGACGGTGCTGCGGGCGGGCCGGGACGCGCCGTGGGCCGGCTGGTGACGCCGGCGGACTGGCTGTCCGTCTCCCGCGTCCACCTGGAGTTCCGCCGCGGTCCCGACGGCGCCTGGACCCTGACGTGGCTGCGCGGCTCCCGGCCCGGCCCGTCCGCCGAGGTCCGCCTCACGACCGCCGGCCGCACCCGGCCCGTCGCCCACGGCGGCACGGCGCCCCTCCCCGGGGGTGGCAGCGGCGAGATCGTCGTCCAGGACCGCGCGGAGCCGCGCGGCGTGGACGTGGGCTTCTCCCACGACGTCCGAGACGTCAGCGTTCGACCGACGGCGCCGACCCCGGCAGCGGGCGTCCCGCCGACTCCGTCATGAACCAGACCGCCACGCCGCCCACGACGGCCGCGGCCATCATGTAGTACGCGGGCATCATCAGGTCGCCCGTCGCGCCGATCAGGGCCGTCACCACCAGCGGGGTCGTGCCGCCGAACAGGGACACGGACACGTTGAAGCCGATGGAGAGGGAGCCGTAGCGCACCCGGGTCGGGAAGAGGGCCGGGAGGGCGGACGGCATCGCGGCGGTGAAGCAGACCAGCAGGAGGCCCAGCGCGGCCATGCCCAGGCCGACCGCGAGCAGGCTGCCCTGGCGGATGAGGAGCAGCGCCGGGACGGACAGCAGCAGGAAGCCCGCGCAGCCCGCCGCGATCACCGGGCGCCGCCCGACCCGGTCGGTCAGGGCGCCCGCGAACGGCTGGACGACCATCATCAGGGCCATCACCGCGAGCACGACCAGCAGCCCGTGCGTCTCGTCGTACTCCAGCTCGCTCGTCAGGTAGCTCGGCATGTACGACAGCAGCATGTAGTCGGTGACGTTGAAGACCAGGACCAGGCCGACGCAGAGCAGCAGCGCCTGCCACTGGCCGGTGATCATGTCGCGCAGCGGCACCTTCACCCGCGCCGACTCCGACTTCTCCACCTCCGCCGCGAACGCCGGCGTCTCCTCCAGGCGCATCCGCAGGTACAGGCCGACGATGCCCATCGGGCCCGCGATCAGGAACGGGACGCGCCAGCCCCAGGAGGTCAGGTCACCGTCGGGGAGCAGTGCCGTCATCAGGGTGACCAGCCCGGCGCCGCCGATGTACCCGGCCAGCGTGCCGAACTCCAGCCAGCTCCCGAGGAACCCGCGCCGCTTGTCGGGGGCGTACTCCGCGATGAAGGTGGAGGCGCCCGCGTACTCGCCGCCGGTGGAGAAGCCCTGCACCAGCCGGGCCGCCAGCAGCAGGACCGGCGCCCACACGCCGATCGTCGCGTACGACGGGATCAGTCCGATCGCGAAGGTGCCCGCCGCCATCAGGATCATCGTCAGCGCGAGGACCTTCTGCCGCCCGACGCGGTCGCCCAGCGGGCCGAAGACCATGCCGCCCAGCGGCCGGACCAGGAACGCCGCCGCGAACGCGCCGAACGTCGACAGCAACTGGGCCGTCGGGTTGCCGGACGGGAAGAAGACCTTGCCCAGCGTCACCGCGATGTAGCTGTAGACACCGAAGTCGAACCACTCCATCGCGTTGCCCAGCGCCGCCGCCTTCACGGCACGCCGGACGAGCGCGGGATCGGTGACGGTGGCGCCGGGCGGGCGCGCCTGGGCGAGGGAGGGCAAAGGGGCGACGGTGGCGGCCGACAAGACTTCGCTCGCCTACCTTTCGACGGGGACGGGGACGCGGCCCGCGCGGCGGCGCTGGCGCCGGGCCGAAAACCGACCATAGGGGGAGAACCTCCGGTCACCTGCCGTGCCGAATTCATTGCAGAGTGCACCAAAACCGCGTCCACGCAGGGACGTCTTCCGGCCACGGACGGTTCCTGGACGGGCCCCGCTGTGATCCTTCTCGCTCCCCGGGGCGGCGGGCGAACCGCGGTCCCACTATCGTCATCCGGACAAAACGAGAGCGGCCGTCAGGTGAAGGCGGGGTTGCCTGCGTCTCTCTCCGGGGGTGGTGCGAACCTCATAAGGTTCGCAAAGGAGATCCACGCACACGGGACGCGTGGGACGGACGGGGCGGGAGGCCGACGAGGCGTGGCGAATGCGGAACACGGCGGGAGACCGGCGGAGGCGGCCTTCGGGGCGACCGCCCTCGGGGCCACCAGGGCACGCCTGCACCTGGCCAGGGCGGGACTGTGGCTGGTCGCCGCCGTCCTCGCCGTACGACAGCTCGCGGTGGTGCTCGGCACCCCGCGCGGCGAGCGGCTGACCGACCTGGAGACCTGGGTGGGGCCCGACGGGGTCCTGCACGTGGAGGGTTCCCTGTACGACTCGACCAGGTTCACCGGCACGCCGTTCGCCGGGCTGGTCCTCAAACCGCTGACCCGGGCCGCCGAGCAGGCCCTCGGCTGGGGCTGGACCTTCGGCACCCTGCTGCTGGTCGTCGCCCTCGGCGTGGTCGCGGCCCGCGCGCTGCCCCATCCGGTCGGCCGCCGCACCGCGCTGCTCGCCGCGCCGGTCGCGGTCAGCCTGCTGATGCTCTCCCTGCCGGTGCGCAACACCCTCTGGCTCGGCCAGACCAGCATCGTCCCGGTCCTGCTGGTGCTGCTCGGCTGCCTCGCCGTGCGCGGCGAACGCGCCGGCGGTCTGCTCATCGGTGTCGCCGCCGCCTTCCAGCCGACGGTGCTGCTGTTCGTGCCGCTGCTGTGGTTCACCGGCCGCCGCCGCGCCGCCGCGACCACCGCCGTCACCTTCGCCGTCTGCACCGCGCTCGCCTGGGCGGCGATGGCCCACGACTCGTACACGTACTGGGTGCACCACATGGCCGGGGTCGGGCTCGGCGGCGCCGCCGACGACCTCGCCAACCAGTCCCTGCACGGCGCCCTGCTGCGGTTCGGCCTGACCGGGCCGCTGGAGATCGCCCTCTTCGTCGTCCTCGGTGCCGCCGTCGCCGTCCTCGGCCTGCGCCGGGCCGTGCGCTACGCCCGTGACGGCCAGCTCCTGCTCGCCGTCGCCGTCACCGGCTGCGCGGCCGTCGCGATCTCGCCCACCACCTGGCAGCACCAGCTCCTGTGGGTGCTGCTCGCGGTCGTCGGCCGGGTCGGCAAGCGGGCCTCCGACCGGTACGTGTGGCCGGTCGCCGTCGTCCTGGTGATGACCCTCCCGGCGAAGATGATGCTGCCGAACATGGCGGCCCTGTACCCGCTCCGCGACAACCTGGTCCTGCTCGCGGCCGTCGCCGCCGCGACCGCCGTGCCGTTCCTCTCCCGCACCTCCCCGTACTTCCGGGACCCGGTCCCCGCCGAGTACGCGGCACCCGTCCCCACCCGCTTCAAGCACATCCCCCTGCTGCCGTTCCTGCGCCGGGTGCTCACGCGGCCGAACCTGCTCCTGGAACTGCTGCTGATCCGGGTGACCTACGCCGCCTACTCCAAGGTCCGCCTCGCGGCGACCGGCGGCACCATCTCCGGCGGCCGGGCCCGCGCGGAGGAGCACGGCCACCAGATCCACGACCTCGAACGCTTCCTGCACATCGACATCGAGTACGCGGTCAACCACGCCGTGGTGAAGATCGGCTGGCTGCGGGACTTCTTCGACTTCTACTACACGTCGTTCCACTTCGTGGTCCCGCTGACCGTCCTCGGCGTCCTGTACTGGCGCCGCCCGGTCGACTACCGCTGGGCCCGCGCCTCGCTCGGCTTCACCACGCTGCTCGCCCTGGTCGGCTTCTGGCTGTACCCGCTGGCCCCGCCGCGCCTGATGCCGTCGCTCGGCATCATCGACACGGTCCACGGCGTGCAGGACTTCTCCCGGCCGGACTACGGCACGCTGACCTCGCTGACCAACCAGTACGCGGCGATGCCGTCACTGCACTTCGGCTGGTCGCTGTGGTGCGGGCTGGCCATCGCGATCATCGCGCCCAAGGCGTGGATGAAGGCGCTGGGCCTGCTGCACCCGCTGTTCACGGTCTCCGCGATCGTCGCGACCGGCAACCACTGGGTGCTGGACGCGGTGGGCGGCGCGGCGGTCGTCGCCGGCGGCTTCGGCCTGGCGTACCTCTTCCAGGGCCCCCGCGCCCGCACGGCCCAGGCGGTCGCCCTCAGCGACGACCGCCGCCCGTTGCAGCCCACCCCAGGAACGCGGTGAACGCGGCGGGGGAGAGATGCAGGGGGCTCTTCTCGGGGGCCTTGGAGTCCCGGACGGCAACGGCGGAGGTCGCCTCGGCGACCTCTACGCACTCGCCGCCCTGGTCGCTGCTGTACGAGGACTTGCGCCAGGCGAGCGGGCCGAGCGGCGTGCACTCCACGCAATCGCCGCCTTGGTCGCCGCTGTACGACGACTTGCGCCAGGCGAGCGGGCCGAGCGGGGCGCATTCCACGCACTCGCCGCCCTGGTCGCCGCTGTAACTGGACTTACGCCACTGGAACCTCGACGGCATCGCGTTGCTCTCCATAGCGTTCCTCCATCACCCGGCGGATCAGTTCCGCCGAGTCCTTCAGGGAGAGCGCGGCGGCCCGGAGATGATCGTAACGGAGTGAACCGTCCTTGACGGTGTCCGGGTTGGCGGTTGGATGCCCGCTGCCATATCCCTCCGTGTAGAGGATCGTCGGGTCATCCGCGAAGCGAAAGAGGGTGAATGCGCCTTGCAGGCCCGCGTGCGCGCCAACCGAGAACGGCAGGACCTGCACATTGATCCGGGGATCGTGCTCGAAGGCCAACAGGTGGGCCAGTTGGCCGCGCATCGTCTCCGGACCGCCGATCTCCAGGTGCAGCGCGGCCTCGCTGACCACCGACCAGAAGACCGGCGGCGTCTCCTTCTCGAAGAGGCGCTGGCGGGCGAGCCGGACGGCGGTGCGGTCGTCGAGGTCGGTCGGGTCGAAGGCACCCAGCACGGCCCGTACGTACGCGTCGGTCTGGAGCAGACCGTGGACCATGTGCGTCTGGAACGCGCAGATCTCCACCGCCCGCGCCTCCAGCTCGGCCACCTGCTGGAACCACGACGGAAGCTGGCTGCGCAGCACCAGCACGACCAGGCGGGACAGCAATCCGCCCGTGCCCAGCGCCGCGTCCACCCGTTCGCTGAAGTCCACCGTCGGGAGTTTCCGGGCCGTCTCGATCTGGCCGATCAGTGAGCCGGTGTAGTTGACGATCGCCCCGAGCTGCTTCTGGGTCAGACCGGCGGCCTCCCGGTAACGGCGCAGCTCATAGCCGTAGTAGTCGAGCGGTGACGCGCCCGGGTCGAGGACGTTGATGTGGGTCACGCAGAGCCCCCTTCGCGCGACTCGGCCCACGTGGGGACCGGTTGTATTCGTTCCGTAGCTCACGGTAGCCGTCGCGCGGCACCCTCGTGCCGTGAACGATGACTTTCCCCCTGGCCTCCTGGGGCACCGCTCGGAGCAGTACACGTTGCGCCTCACCGTCGGCGCGCACGCCGCCCGGCACGTCCGGCGGATCGTCCGCTCGTACCTGGACGAGTGGGAACTGGCCGGGCTGAGCGACGCCGTGGAACTGGGCGTGACCGAGCTGCTGGCCAATGTCGTACGCCATGTCCCGGACCGGCGCTGCACACTGCTGTTGCTGCGGCGCCCCGGCGGCGTGCGGGTCGAGGTCGCGGACGGCTGCCCCCGGTGGCCGGTACGGGCCGAGCGGGTCGGGGACGACGCGGAGGGCGGCCGGGGCCTGGTGCTGCTGGAGGCGGTGGCCGACAAGTGGGGGGTGGCGCCGGGGCCGGGCGACGGCAAGACGGTGTGGTTCGAGTGCGGGGCCGGTTGACGGGGCCGTTACGCCAGGCCGCCGCGCCCGCCATGGGTGGCGGACGCGGCGGCACCGCTCACTTCAACGCCTCGTGGTCCGCGTACATGCGGGCCAGGGCCCGGCGGTCGTCACGGACTTCCAGGAAGGAGAGGAGGAGCGTGAACAGCAGGTCCACGGCCGCCTGGTCCTGTTCGCGGGTCAGCGGCTGCCCCAGGCCCCGCAGGGCGACGCCCGGCAGGGCCTCCAGGAACACCTGGGCGTACCAGGTGATGTTGGTACGCTCGCCCCTCCGCACGGCCAGCCACTCGTCGAAGCCGCGGAACAGCCCTCCCGAGCGGCCCTGGTCGAAACCGATCAGGAACGTGGCCGTGGAGTGGTACGTCCCGTTCAGGCCGTACAGGCCGGGCCTCGCCCGCACCTGTTCGACGAACTCCCTGTCGTTCATGCGCCCTCGCTCAGTGTCCTTCAGAAGCCGAAGTCGATGACGTCGTTGTACTGCCAGCGATCCTTGTACTCCGCGATCGTCTCACCCCCCTTGCCGGTCCACGCGTCATAGACCCGGCCGTTCAGCACGACCACGGTGTGCGAGCCCCAGAACGTGTCCTGACCCCGGTACTGGGGCAGGGAGTTGAAGCCACCCATGGGGGTGATGGTGACGATGTCGCCGCCGCCCAGGCTGTCCCGGATCTGCTTGGCGCACACCTCGCACCCCGAGCTTCCGGGGATGGACGACGGATTGCGCGGCAGTCCCGGGACGCTGTGCACCCCGCAGGCGTCGTCCGCCGACGCCGACATCGTCGTCAGTGACGCCTTGCTCAGGATCCGGCAGCCCTTGCGCAGCAGCTTCAGGCCGTCGTACGTCTTCTCCAGGGCCTTGAGCTTGGCGCCGACCAGGGCGTCCACGGCGAGGCTGCCGCAGTGTTCGAGGTCCCGGTCGCGCATGCAGGCTTCCAGCTCGGTGAGGCCGGTCAGCTCCGCGGTGATCTTGGCGATCCGCTCGATGCCGGCGCCGATCTCCTTGCCGTTCTCCAGGATCTGGCAGTCGATCGGGTTGTGCTGGCACCAGCGGATGTAGTCCTGCGGGTCGCAGGGGACGAACGCCTGCTGGCAGCGGTAGATCTCGGCGGCCCGCCGCCCCGCCTCGTTGCGCTCCTTCTCCGCGACGGCGGCCTTCCGCTTGGCCTCGGCCTCCTCGCGGTACTTGCGCACCGTCGTCTCGAACGCCTCGGTGGCCGCCTTGAGCGCCGCCGCGGCCGACGCGCCCGCCGCCAGTTCCGACTGCCGGGCCTGGTCGGCGTAGTACCACGCGGTGGACGCCGACGCCTGCGCCAGCTCCGAGGAGAGCGTGGCGTCCGACGCCGAGCGGGCCGCGTCCTCGGCGGCGATGTTCGCCCGGTTCGCGGCGGACCGCGCGGTCGCCGCGGACTCGGCCGCCGCCGCGGCGGACGCCTCGGCGCTCCTGGCGTACCCGGCCGCCTTGTCCGCCTGGGTCTGCGCCTCGGCCGCCGAGGCCGCCGCCTTGTCCGCCCACTGCTGCGCCTCGGCGGCGGCCTTGCGGGCGAGGGCCGCCGTCTTCTGCGCGGTCGCCGCGTTCGCCTGGGCGGTCGCCGCGATCTTCGCCGCGTCCGCGATCAGCTTCTGCACCTGGGCGACGTGCGTGGCGGTCAGCTCGTCCTTGCGCTGCGCCGTGTACTGGCCGGCCACGATGAAGCTGTGCAGGGTCTCCGGCGCGCCCTCCAGGGCGATCCGCGCCGCCGACCGGACCTCCGGGGTGCCGGAGTCGACCAGCTGGGCGGCCCGCACCCGCTCGTCCTCGGTCCGTGCCTCGTTCTGCGTCCTGGTGATGAACGCGCTGTACTTCTTGGGATCGTTCGTGGCGAGGGCGGCCCGGCCGGCCTCCGCGAGCACCGGACCCGCGGTGTCGATGATCTTCGCGATCTCGACCCGCATCGGCTCCGCGGCGACCGCGTACTGCCCGTCGGCCACGAACGCGGCGACGGTGGCCGCGTCCCCGTCGAGGGCGGTCTCCGCCGCCGCCCGCATGGCCGGGTCGGCGCTCTCCTCGGCGAGGCGCTCCACGTAGGAGCGCTGGTCCTGCCGTTCGGCTTCGGCCCAGCCGTTGACGAGGTAGTCGAGGACCACGTCGTCGTCGCCGGCCAGGGCCGCCTCGGCCGCCGCGCGGCCCCACGCGGTGCCCTGCGACATCTCCCGCACGGCCAGGTCGCGGCCCCGCGCGGCGAGCGCGGCGCGGTCGGCGCCCGGCTCGGCGAGCGCCGCGACCAGTGCGTCCCGCTCGGCGTCCCGGTCCTCGTCCGCCCGGGTCAGTTCCTCCTGCCCGGCCTCCCGGGCCTCGGCCGCGGCCTTCTGGTCGCGGGCCAGCTCGACACCGGCGTTGGTCCGGCCGAGGAGCTCCTCGGCCTCCACCTCGCGGGCCAGCGTGTAGACCTTCTGGGCCTTGACCACCGCGTCCGTAGCGGCGTTCGCGGCATCGGTCGCCGCGTTGGCGTGGGCCGTGGACTTCGCGGCGGCCGTGGCGGCCTCCCCGGCGTGCTCGGCCGCCTCCTTGGCCGCGGTGGCCGCGTTGCGGGCGTGCGTGGCCGCCGACTTGGCGGCGTCCCGCGCCTCCCGGGCCGCGCTCGCCGCCTTGCGGGCCAGCGATTCGGCCGCGGCGGCGGCACGGTTGGCCTCGGCCGCGTGCCGCTTGGTGGCCGCGGCGGCGGCGCGTGCCTGGGCGGCGGCGGCACTGGACTGGCCCGCGTAGTTGCCGGCCTCGATGGCCGAGGCCGCGGCCAGGTCGGCATTGGCGCCGGCGCTCGACGCCGAGGCCGCCGCGGCACCCGCCGCGTCCGCCGCGACCGCCGCCTGGTCGGCCGCGTCGGCGGCCTTCTCGGCCCCGTCGGCGGCGGCGTTGGCGTTCTCCGCGGCCTGCCGGGCGGCGTCCGCGTTCGAGGCGTCCACCGCCGCGTTCGCCGCGGCGTTGCGGGCCCGGGAGGCCGCCTGCGCGGCACCGGCCGCGGCGGAGGCCGCCTGGGCCGCCGCGTTCGCCGCGATCCGCGCGGAGTTGTTCGCCGCGCGGGCGGCGTCGATGGCCCGCTGCGCGGCCGTGGCCGCCTGGGCCGCCGCCGTCGCGGCCCGCTTGGCGGCGCCGGCCGCCCGCTGGGTGTCGTCCTTGGCGGCCTCGGCCTCGGCGGCGGCCCGCTGAGCGGCCTCCTTGGCCAGCTTCGACGCCTCCACGGCCTTCGCGGACTCCGCCTGGGCCGCCTTGGTCTCGGCGGCGGCCTGCCGCCCGGCCTCCTTCGCCCGCGCCGCCAGTTCGGCGACGGTGGCGTGTTCCTCGTCCTTGTTCCGCGCCACGAACTGGCCGACTTCGAGGAACTCGCGTATCTCGTCGGCGCCGCCGCCGAGCGCGATCCGCCCGGCGGCCCGCACATTGGGGCCGCCCACGCTGATGATCTGGGTGAGCCGGACCCGGTCGTCCTGCTCCTGGGCGGTGTACTGGCCCTCTTCGAGGAACTTCGCGACCGCGTCCGGCCCGGCGTCCAGCGCGGCGCGGCCGGCGTCCCGCACGACCGGGTCGCCCGCGTCGACGATCTGGGCCACCCGCACCCGGTTGTCCTGCTGGGCGGGGGCCTCCCAGCCCCAGCTCAGGAAGATCTCCAGGTCCTCCTGGGTGCCGGACAGCGCGGTATGGGCCGCGGCCACCAGCTCCGAACCGCCGACGCTCGCGATCTGGGCCGCGCTCACCCGTTCGTCCTGGAGCAGCAGCTCCTCGGCGACGGCCAGGAACTCCTGTACATCGGCGTCACTTCCGGTCAGCGCCGCCTCGGCCGCCGCCTTGACGCCGGGGCCGCCGGCGTTCCAGTAGTCCAGGACCCGGCCCCGGTCCGTCACGGCGGCCTCGGCGAGGGCGGAGACGGCCTGGGCGCCCGCGCTCCGCGCCTCCCGGGCCACGGCGGGAGCGGCGCCCACGACCCCGCTGACCATGGTCAGCGAAAGCAATGCGGGAATCAGGGCCCGGGACCAGAGGGGCCCACTCGTGGAACATCTTCGATTCACGTGTTTTCAGCTTTCTGTCTTTGTCGGCAGAAAAATAGATCACCTTCGCCCGGGTGATCCGCGAACACCATAACCATCGTGATCGGAGGAGCCGCAGGGATCCAGCGATTTCCCGACGGCTGACGAACCGGGGAGATAGCCGCAAATAAAGCGCCGGATAGGTGCACCGCCGATCAATCGGCGCTTACGTGAAGTCCAAGGACAAATCGGGAGACTTGGCGTCATCGAGCGAAGTGATCCATTGACGGAGGGTGAGGCTGTGGCTAAGTTGTGGATCTCTTTGCATGATTCGGTGACCAACGGGGGGCGGCTTTCGTCAGTGAATTGCCGCACCTGAAAGGAGGGTGCGGTGTTTTCCCGCGCTCGCGTTCTCGCAATATCCGGCTTCATCGCTCTTTCCGCGACGGCCGTCGGAATTCCGATGGCCGTCGCCGATGACTCCTCGGAGGCCGCAGCGGCGGCCGACATCCCGCCCTACGCGGTGGAGGATTTCCAGTACCCCGGTGCCGCGGCCATCCTGGAGAAGGAGGGCATCGAGCTGAAGAAGGGCGACGGGCACATCGTGCTGGCCGCCTGTGACGGCTCGGCCGACCAGATCCGGGTCCTGACGGTCGCGGAGTCCGCCGCCAACCGCAAGGGCGAGTACTGCTTCAACGCCACGGCCAAGACCGGCTACCTGACGCTGGAGTTGCCGCGGGTCTTCGCCCTGGAGACCGGTGACCACCCGATCAGCGCCGACCTGACGGCGGAGGGCACGACGACCACGACCACCGTGAAGGTCGCCGCGGGCGGCTTCGAGCCCGTCGGTGAGGGCACCGTGGGCGGCGCCCGCTCCGTGCTCGTCGAGATCCGCGTCACCGGCTGATCCGGCCGAACCCAGCACCGAGAACGGAAGAACGTGACCCTTTCGCTTATGCCTGTCCGTAGATCCGCGGGCGCGGTTCTGGTGGCCGCCACCGCCACCGCGGCGGCGCTCGTCGCCGTACCCGCCCACGCCGTCGCGGGCGCCACCGTCCCGTCCGGTTCCTACGCCTTCACCGCCAAGGTGTCCCTCGGCGCGGGGGAGAACGCCCGCGCGTGCAGCGGCGCCCTCGTGGCGCCGGACTGGATCCTCACCGCGGCGAGCTGTTTCGCCGCCGCCCCCGCCACGTCTCCCGCGGTCGCCGCGGGCAAGCCCCCGGTGAAGACCACCGCCACGGTCGCCGGGAAGACCAGCCCCGTGGTGCAGCTCGTGCCGCGCGCCGGCCGCGACCTGGTACTGGCCCGGCTGTCCCGGCCGGTCACCACGGTCACGCCGGTCGCCGTCGCCACCACCGCCCCGGCCGTCGACGACCAGCTGGTGGCGACCGGCTGGGGCCGCACCGCCACCGAGTGGGTGCCCACGGCCGCGCACACCGCCGGTTTCGTCGTCAACGCGGTGGGCGCCGACGACCTCACCGTCACCGGCGCGGACGGCGCCCTGTGCAAGGGCGACACCGGCGGTCCGCTGTTGCGCGCCGCGGGCGGCACCACCCAGCTGGTCGGCGTCAACAGCCGTTCCTGGCAGGGTGGTTGCCTGGGCGAGACGGAGACCAGGAAGGGCGCGGTCGCCGCCCGCGCGGACGACCTGTCCGGCTGGGTCGCCGAGACCGTGGCCAAGGTGCCGGTGACCGACTTCAACTGCGACGGCGTCGAGGACATCGCCGTGGCCGACCCGGCGGCGTCCGTCGGCGGCGACGCGGGCGCGGGCCTGGTGCGGGTCGTCTACGGCGGCGGCAAGGGCACCGCCGAGATCACCCAGGACCTGGACTGGGTGTCCGGCGGCTCCGAGGCGAGCGACCAGTTCGGCCTGGCACTGGCCACGGTCGACTACGACGAGGACGGCTGCACCGACCTCGCCGTCGGCACCCCCGGCGAGGACCTGGACACCGCGACCGACGCGGGCATGGCCGACCTCCTGCACGGCGCCCCCGGCGGCCTCGGCACCGGCACCGTGAAGGACACCCACTACGAGCAGGGCGCCGGCAACGGCTCGCTGGCGGCCTCCGCGAGCGAGACCGGCGACCGCATGGGCGCCTCCCTGGCCGCCTCCGTCACCAAGGCGGGCGAGCCGTTCCTGCTGATCGGCGCCCCCGGCGAGGGCGTCGACACGTCGGCCGGGGCGGGCATGGCCGTCTACGTCCACGGCTCCACCAACGTCGTCGTCCACCAGGACCGGCTCGGCGTGCCGGGCGCGGTGGAGGCCGGTGACGGCTTCGGCGGCGCGGTCGCGGCCGACGCCAACCACCTCGTGATCGCGGCGCCCGGCGAGGCCATCGGGGCCGACGCCGACGCGGGCAACCTGGCCGTGTTCGACCCGAACACCCTGGACGCCGAGAACCGTCCGACCGCGCTGTTCGGCCTCGACCAGGACCTGGACGCGGTCGGCGGCGGCGCGGAGGCCGGTGACCAGTTCGGCTACGCCCTGGCGCTGGTGCCCCACCGTCCCTCGACCGCCGCCTCGGCCACGGAGTCGATCCTGGCCGTCGGCTCGCCGGGTGAGACCCTCGCCGTCGACGGCGTCGACAAGGCCGAGACGGGCATGGTGCAGACGTTCCGGATCACCGCCACCGGCACCTACAGCCAGCTCGACACCTACGAGTCGGGCACCGCCGCCGACGACGTCTCCGGCACCTCCGAGGCCGGCGACCACTTCGGCCAGGCGCTGACGGCCGTGAACACCGCCCCGAAGGCGGTCAGCACCACCGCGACCCTGAAGCTGGCGGTCGGCATCCCCGACGAGGCGGTCGGCACCACCGCGAGCGCGGGCGCCATCCAGACCTTCTCGCTGCTGGGCACCCCCGGCGCGAACGACCGCTGGCTGGAGGCGGGCGACGGCGACGGCATCCCCGGCACCCCGGGCGCCAAGCAGTACCTCGGCTCGCGCATGCACTTCACCGCCACGGCCCTCTACGTCGGCATGCCGTACGGACCCACCCCCTACGGGGCCCTGCACGTCCTGCCGCTGTCCAACGTGACGGCCGGCGGCGCGGTCGGCGCGGTCACCACGTACCAGCCGGGCACCGGCGGCCTCCCGGCCGCGGGCAGCCGCTTCGGTTACGCGGCCCGCTGAACCACCCGCACACGAGGGGCGCCCGGGAGACTCCCGGGCGCCCCTCGCCGTACGGGCCCGTACCGTCGCCGGTCAGCTCCGCCACCAGTCGTCCAGCGGGGAGGCCGGGACGGTGCGCTTGTGGCGGGTGGCGCGGTAGACCGACTCGACCCTCGCGGCGACCTCGGGGGTGACCTCGCCGCCCTCCAGGTAGGTGTCGATCTCGGCGTACTTCAGGCCGAGCGCCTCCTCGTCGGGGAGGGCGGGCCGGTCGTCCTCCAGATCCGCCGTCGGCACCTTCTGCCAGGTGCTGGCGGGGGCGCCCAGCTCCTGGAGGAGGGCCGCGCCCTGCCTCTTGGTGAGGCCGGTGAGCGGGGTGAGGTCGACACCGCCGTCGCCGTACTTGGTGAAGAAGCCGGTGACCGCCTCGGCCGCGTGGTCGGTGCCGACGACGAGGAGGTTGAGCTGCCCGGCGACCGCGTACTGGATCACCATGCGCTCGCGGGCCTTGAGGTTGCCGCGCACGAAGTCCCGCAGCCGGTCGTCGCCGGTCAGGTCGCGCAGACCGGTGGCCGCCTCGTGGGCGACGGCGTCCGCGCCGGGCTTGACGTTGACCGTGACCGACCGGTCGGGCCGGATGAAGTCGAGGGCGACCCGGGCGTCGTCCTCGTCGGCCTGGACGCCGTAGGGCAGGCGTACGGCGACGAAGGTGGCGTCGTGCCCCTCGGCGCGCAGCTCCTCGGCGGCGAGCTGGCACAGCCGGCCGGCCAGGGTGCTGTCCTGGCCGCCGCTGATGCCGAGCACGTACCCCTTGGCCGGGGTGGACCGCAGGTAGTCCTTGAGGAAGTCGACGCGGCCGCGGATCTCGTCGGCGGGGACGATGGCCGGCTTGACTCCGAGTTCGGTCACGATCTGCTCGCGTAGGTTCTGCATCAACGCACTGTATCCACCGGGCTCCGGGTGAAACGCGGCGGTCACGGCCGTTCGCCGCGATCCGGCCGAGGAGCCCGGCGGAGACGGTACGGCGGGCCCGCCGGCCGGGCCGGCGGGCCCCCCGCTACGCCGGTTCCTGGTTGGACCACGCCGCCCAGTCGCAGAACGAGAGGCCGTCGTCGCCGATCAGGCAGATCCGGAACCAGTACGACCTGCCCTCGACGAGGTTGTGGCTGCCGCCGTCCGAGGCGCGCGCGACGGCCGGGACGCCGTCCGAGCCGTCGTCGCGCAGCGAGTAGAGCCGGTCGCCCCGCGTGGTGGAGTTGACGTACTCGTACACGTACCCGATGGCCGAGTGCCCGTCGTTCGCCTGCTGGTCGCTCACCGTGACGATGTCCCCGAGGGTGCGGAACTCCAGGCGTCCGCCGGGGTTGCCGTCGTCCGTCTCCATCGCGTGGGTGGTCAGGACACCGGCGTCGGCGGGGACGGGGGCGGTGCCGGCCTGGGCCTGCGCGGAGGTGGCGACCGCCAGCCCGAGAACGGCCGTTGACACGGCGAGGGCCTGTCGGATTCGCTTCTTCGCGGTGCTGCTGCTCATGCGAGGACCTCCTTGTCGGGTGGCGGTCTCGCCCGCCACCGGTTCATGGCCCGTACGTTAGGAACTCCCGCGCGCTGGAGAATCAAGTGACTGTGACGCACGACACATGGGCGATCGGGGAGCTGGCGGCGGCCACGGGACTGCCGGTGAAGACGGTCCGCTACTACTCCGACAGCGGGCTGCTGCCGGAGGCCGGACGCAGCGCGGGCGGTCACCGCCGGTACGGCGCGGACGCCCTCGAACGGCTGCGGCTGATCCGGCGGTTGCGCGCCCTGGACCTCCCGGTCGCCACGATCGCCCGGGTGGTGAACGGGGAGCTGCCCCTGGCCGACCTGGTGACGGGGGAACTGGACGCCGTGCAGGCGCGGCTGACCCGGCTGCGGTGGCAGCAGGCCACCCTGCGGGCGCTGGACGACTGCTCCGACACGGAGCGGCTGCGCCGCCTCGCCGTGCTGGCACGGGTGCAGCGACTCCCGGACGCCCACCTCGACCTGGTCCGCACCTGGGAGCGCATGCTGCCCGCGACGCTCCCGGCCGGCCTGGCCGCCGCGGTCGTCGGGCAGGCGGTTCCCGACCCGCCGCGCGACCCCACCGCCGAGACGGCACTCGCCTACGCGGAGCTGCACGCGCTCGCCGCGCACCCGGGCTTCCCGGAGTACTACGCCGCCGCCCACGCACGGGACCGGACGTCGCTGTACGCGGGCCTGCTCGACGCCTGCGAGCTGTCGCGGGCGGCACTGGACGAGGGACTGGCCCCCGGGCCGGGCCCGGCGCTGGACGCGTTCGCGCGGGCCTGCGCGCGCGGCCGGGGCGAGCCGGACGGCCCCGGTTTCCGCGGCGCCCTGGCCGACGCCCTGCGCTGGACCGTGCCCCTCTTCGGCCGCTACTGGGGGCACTACGCCACCGTGACGGGCGCCGGCCGGCCCACGGAAGGCACGGCGCACGTCTGGTGCGTGCGGGCACTGCGGGCGACGGCGGTCAGCGGCGGTCCGGTCCGGGTACGGGACCGAAGGCCACCGGCGCCTCGAACGCCGCCCGGCGGGTGGCGCGGCGCAGGGCCTTGAGGACCGGGGCGCCGAGGGCCAGCGTGAGGACGACCGTCAGCACGGCCCGGCCGGTGTCCCAGCCGAGGGACGTGGCCAGGCAGTAGGCGAGGAAGCGGGCCAGGTTGCCCGCCGTACCGGCGTCCGGGTCGGGGGCGATGGCCGAGCCGTCGCGGTCCAGGAAGGGCCAGCCGGCCGCGTTCATCAGGGTGCCGTAGGCGAAGGCGGCCAGGAAGCCGTAGACCGCCAGCACCAGCAGTTCCGCCCGGCCGCGCAGCCGGTCGGGGAACGGCAGCAGACCGGCGCCCATGGTGAACCAGCCCATCGACAGCATCTGGAACGGCAGCCACGGCCCGACCCCGCCGGTGAGCAGCGCGGACGCGAACATCGTCAGCGAGCCCAGCACGAACCCGAACCCCGGCCCCAGCACCCGGCCGCTGAGCACCATGAGGAAGAACATCGGCTCCAGCCCGGCGGTGCCCGCGCCCAGCGGACGCAGCGCCGCCCCGGTCGCCGCCAGCACCCCGAGCATCGCGACCGCCTTCGGACCGAGCCCGGACTCCGCGATCGTCGCCGTCACCACCGCCAGCAGCAGCACCAGGACGCCCGCGAACAGCCAGGGCGCGTCCTGCGCGTGCGCGGTGACCGCCGTGCCGGGCAGCGCCACGAACGGCCAGCCGACCGCCGCCAGCCCCACCGCGCCGACCAGCACCAGCGCGGCCACCGACCGCGGGCCGAGCCGTACGGCGCGCACCCGCCGGGCGCCGCTCACGCGAGGGCCTCCCGTACCTGGGCGGGCGTCAGCCACCGCTGCGGCGCCAGCACCTTGGCGACCTGCGGGGCGAACGACGGGGAGGCGACCGCGACCTCGGTGGTGGGACCGTCCGCGATCACCTCGCCCTCGGCCAGCAGCACGACCCGGTGGGCGAGTTCGGCGGCGAGTTCCACGTCGTGCGTGGCCAGCACGATGGCGTGGCCCTCGGCGGCCAGCGCGCGCAACAGCCCGACCAGGCGGGACTTGGCGCCGTAGTCCAGGCCCCGGGTCGGCTCGTCCAGGAGGAGCAGCGGCGGGCGGGCGGTGAGGACCACCGCGAGGGCCAGGGTGAGGCGCTGGCCCTCGGACAGGTCACGGGGGTGGGCCGTGTCGCCGATGCCGGGCAGCAGCCCGGACAGCAGCGCCCGGCAGGTGCCCGAAGCGGCCTCCGCGTCCCGGTCGGCGGCCCGGCACTCGGCGGCGACCGTGTCGGCGTACAGCAGGTCGCGCGGCTCCTGCGGGACCAGGCCGACGCGGCGCACCAGTTCGCGCGGGGGCGTGCGGTGCGGCACGGCGCCGCCGGCGCGGACGGAACCGGTGCTCGGTTCGACCAGCCCGACCAGCGCCCCCAGCAGCGTGGACTTCCCGGCGCCGTTGCGGCCCATCAGGGCGACCGTCTCCCCGGGGGAGACGGTGAGGTCGACGTGGCGCAGGGCGGGGACACGGCCCCGGCGGACGGCGAGGCCGCGCACCTCGGCGGCGTACGCCGGGGCCGCCGCGGGCGCGGACCGGCGGCGCCACCGGGAGCCGGGCGCCGGACGCGGGGCAGGCACGGCGGCCGGAGGCGCGGGCGCCCCCGGCACCGGGAGCCCGGCCAGCCGCTCCCGCAGGGGGGCGGCCCGGCGCCGGGCGTCGCGGACCGTCAGCGGCAGCGGGGACCAGCCCGCCAGCCGGCCCAGCTCCACCACCGGCGGGAACACCGGGGAGACGGCCATCACCTCGGCCGGGGTGCCGAGCACCGGCGGCGCGCCCGGCGCGGGCAGCAGCACGATCCGGTCGGCGTACTGCACGACCCGTTCCAGGCGGTGCTCGGCCAGCAGGACGGTGGTGCCGAGGTCGTGGACGAGGCGCTGGAGCACCGCCAGGACCTCCTCGGCGGCGGCCGGGTCGAGCGCGGAGGTCGGCTCGTCCAGCACCAGCACCGACGGGTGGGCGGTGAGCACCGAGCCGATCGCGACGCGCTGCCGCTGGCCGCCGGAGAGGGTGGCGATCGGCCGGTCGCGCAAGGGGGCGAGGCCCAGCAGGTCGAGGGTCTCCTCCACCCGGCGGCGCATCACGGCCGGGGACAGGCCGAGGGACTCCATGCCGTAGGCGAGTTCGTCCTCCACGGTGTCCGTGACGAAGTGGGAGAGCGGGTCCTGGCCGACCGTGCCGACCACGTCGGCCAGTTCGCGCGGCTTGTGGGTGCGGGTGTCCCGCCCCGCGACCGTGACCCGGCCGCTCAGGGTGCCCCCGGTGAAGTGCGGGACCAGGCCGCCGACCGCGCCGAGGACGGTGGACTTGCCGACGCCGGACGGCCCGGCGAGAAGGACCAGCTCACCCTCGGGGACCTCGAAGTCCACACCGCGCACGGTGGGTCCGTCGGCACCGTCGTAGGTCACGGACACGTTCTCGAAGCGGATCACGACGGTTCCTCGGCGGGGTCTGGGGGCGGGGGAGCGGCGACGGCGGGCAGCAGGCCGAGCAGGCAGGCCGCCGCCGGCCACAGCGGCAGGACGGGCGGGGCCAGCGGCACCACCCCGGGGTGCAGCGCCGCCGGGTCCCGTACGGCGGCCAGCGCCACCAGTCCGGCCACCGCCGCGCCCGACCCGGCGACCAGCCACGCCCGTCCGTCCCAGCGGTCGGCCCGGTACCGGGTGCGCACCGCCCGCCGCCCGCCGAGCCGCAGCCCGCCCAGCGCGGCGGCCAGCCCGGCGCCCAGCAGCGGCAGCCCGTAGGTGCCGCCGGCCGCGGTCAGCAGCCCGTACGTCCCGGCGCAGACCCCGAGCAGTCCGCCCAGGGTGAGCGCGGCGGTGGTCCGGCGCACGGCGACGGGCACCTCCGCGGTCCGGCCGTACCCCCGGGAGTCCATCGCCGCGGCCAGCGCCACCGACCGCTCCAGGGCGCCCTCCAGCACCGGCAGGCCGACGTGCAGCAGACCCCGTACGCCCCGGTCGGGCCGGCCGCGCAGCCGGCGGGCGGCGCGCAGCCGCCGGACGTCCGCGACGAGGTGCGGGGCGAAGGTGAGCGCGACGACGACGGCGACGCCCGCCTCGTACAGGGCGCCCGGCAGCGACTTCAGCAGCCGGGACGGGTTGGCGAGGGCGTTGGCGGCGCCGACGCAGATGAGCAGGGTGGCCAGCTTCAGCCCGTCGTACAGGGCGAAGAGCAGCGCCTCGGCGGTGACCCGGCCGCCCAGCCGGATGCCCCGCGCCCAGTCGGGGAGCGGGACTTCGGGGAGGGTGACCAGGACGTGCGTGCCGGGGATCGGGGAGCCGAGGGCGACCGTGAAGAACAGCCGGACGGCCAGCACGGCGAGGGCCAGCTTGACGAAGGCGCCGTAGGACCGGGCCCAGGGGGCGTGCGTGCGGCGGGCCGTCACCACATAGGCGGAGACGGCCAGCAGCAGGGCGAGCAGCAGGGGGTTGGTGGTGCGGGTGGCGGCGGTCCCGAGCCCGATGGCCCACAGCCACCAGGCACCGGGGTGGAGCTGTCCGGCCGCGCCCTCACGCGCCACCGCGGCGCCGCCTCCCCTGCCACACCGCCGCCGCGCCGAGCGCCGCCACGGCGGCCAGCCCGGCGACGAGCCCGACCGAGGGGCCGCCCCGGTCGTCGCGGTCGCCGGCGGCCGGCGCCCGGTCGCCGGAGCCGTCCGCGACCTGCTCACCGCAGCCCGTCTCCGGGTAGCCGGATACGGCGCACAGCAGGGCGTTCGCGTCGTACCGCAGCGGCTTGGCGACGGCCGCGAGCGCCTCCGCCGTGGTCGCGTCCTCGGCGACCCGGGCGCAGGCCGTCCGCCGCGCCGGGGGCGTCTCGCCGGACGGGGCGTCGGCGGCGGTGCCGAAGTCCAGCACGAGCGCCACCCGTTTACGGCCGTCCCGCGCGGGCGTCCTCCCGCAGATGTCCGTGAACTCCGCGGTGCCGCGCGGCCGGGCCGCGTCCCCGGAGTCCTCGCTCACGGAGAACCGGAACCCCTGGACGTCGCCGTCGCCGGGACGCGCGGTGGACGGCCCCTGCGTGGCGTACGCCCACCGGTCGCCGTCCCGGTCCCAGAACGACCAGTACCGGTACCCGGCGGCCTGCGCCTCCCCCGCGCCGGCGGCCAGCAGCAGCGCGGCCAGCGCCAGGAGGGCGACCCGGCGGATCACGGCTGCCGCTTCCGGTTGCTGAGCAGGAAGCCGATGCCGACGCCGACGACCGCGAAGACGCCGACGTACCACCAGGTGCCGAAGGGGCTGTCGTCCTCCTTCTCCTCCTTCTCCTCCTTCTTCTCCTTGTCCTCGTCCTTCCTCTGGTCCGAGGCGGTGGCCCGCGGGGCCGGCCCGGTCGCGTTCAGGGCCGCCACCAGGTCGGTGCCGCCGAAGTCGGCCGGGTCGGCGCCCGCCGCGTGCGCGGCCAGGATCAGCTGGGCCCAGGCGGCGGGACCGCTCCGCTTCGCCCAGCCCGCGGCGTTCTTCTCCAGCCAGGCCAGCGGCTTCGCCGCCCGCTCCGCGCCGCCCTGCGCGGCCAGCGCCACCACGGCGTCGGCGGTGTTGCCGTGGTCCGGCTGGTCCTCGGCACCGGCGAGCGCGGACTTCAGGTACCCGTCCTCCGCGACGGCGCCGGCGAGGTAGGCGGCCCCGTTGGCCGCGGCCCGCCGCGGGTCGCCGTCCGCGCCGGCGCCGTCCGCCGCCTCGCCGGGCCCGGTGACCAGGCCCTTGCCGAGCGCGCCGAGCACCCCGGCGGCGGTGGCGTCCGCGTTGGCGGTGAGCTTCTCGTCCTGGTCCGGCTGGAAGGCGAAGGCGCCGCCCCGCGCGCAGGGCAGGGCGAAGGAGAGGAGGGCGTCGTAGGGCGTCCTGCCGCCCTTGACGGCCTTCACGGGGTCCGTCCCCGCGGCGGCCAGCGCGCCGATGACGACGGAGGTGGAGTTGGCGTCGCTGGCGCCGCCGGGGGAGTAGCCCCAGCCGCCGTCCTCGTTCTGTACGGACCTCAGCCAGGCCAGGGCCGACCGCACGGCGGCGTCGTGGCCGCCCAGCGCGGTGAGGGCCTGGACGGCGGCGGCCGTGCTGTTGGTGTCGACGGGGGTCTTCGCGTCGCAGTCCCGGGCGGTGGAGGCGCGGTAGGGCGCGAACGCGCCGTCGTCGCACTGCTGCCCGGTGAGCCACTCCACGGCCGCCGGGGCCGGGTCGACACCCGTCGTGTCCTGCGCGAGCAGCGCGAGGGACTGGCGCCAGACGCCGTCGTACGTCGGGTCGGTGCTGCCGTACAGGCCCTGGGGGAGGGACGGTGACGGGTCGGCGGCGACCGCGGGCACGGCGGCGGCGCCGACCACGGCTGCGGCGGCGAGCGCCACGGCGCTGCGGCGGAGGGCGTTCATGAGCGGCGGGTGCCTTTCCCTGTGCGGGGCCGGGCGGCACGGGACACCCCGGGCGGCTCGGCCCCGTATGCCTCGACGGTGCCCGTGCGCCGGCCGGTGCCGGGCACGTGAGCCGGTCACGGTCCCGTCCGGGCGGTCCGGCTGCACCCCTGGTACGCGGCGGGGTTGTACGGTTGCGGGTCAGCGCCGGAATTGCACCGGCTTTCCCCGTACGGGCGTGATACGACCCGGCCACTTTACCCGTATGTATGACCGACGTCAGGAACGGGCGCCGGGGTGCGGCCAGGGCGGCCGGCGGGCGCGGCCGGCAGGTCGATGAGGCGGCACGCGGTCTCGATGTCGACCCGGACCTGGGCGATGCCGGCCCGCCCCGACAGCCAGGTGATCAGCGCCGAGTGCCAGGTGTGCTCGATGACCCGCACCGCCGCGAGCTGCCCCGGCGCCGGGTCGTCGACGCCCATCGCGTCCAGGATGATCGCCGTGGTCGTCCGCGAGACCCGGTCCACCTCCGCCGCGGCACCCCGGTCGGCGAAGATCAGCGCCCGGACCATCGCGTCGGCCAGGAACGGCTCGCGCCGCAGCGCGCCGAAGGCCCGCATCAGCGTCCGCGTCACCCGCTCCCCGGCCGTGGCGCCGCCCGGCGGGCGCCGGCCCAGGGTGCCGTGCAGCTCCGCCAGCTGGTCCTGCATCGTCGCCACCAGCAGGTGCACCTTGGACGGGAAGTAGCGGTACAGGGTGCCGAGCGCGACCTGCGAGACCTCGGCGACCTCCCGCATCTGCACGGCGTCGAAGCCGCCCCGCCCGGCCAGTTCGGCGCTGGCCCGCAGAATGCGGCGGCGGCGCTCCTCCTGACGCTCGGTCAGCGCGGGCGCGGCGGGACGGACCCGGGCGGCCGGGGCGGCCCCGCAGGTCCCGGCCGGGCTGGTCCCGGTCGTGCCGGTCCCGGTCATGCGGCTCACCCCGTCCACCCCCGCCCACCTCGGCCGCCGTGGCGTGAATCACCTGATCCACCGGTCACAGCGTCCTTACTTGCCGGTAGATTCGAAGCCTCTGAACGATCAAGACTGAAACTTGTTCTAGATTAGCGTCCGGCGTAGTCTCGCGGGACCAGGCAGGCAGAAGGGGACCGGAGTGACCGCTGAGGCCCGTCGGACGGAACCCCGCCAGGATCGGCCCGCCGGCGCCGGCACGGACGAACGCCCCCTGCGCATCGCACTCCTCACCTACAAGGGCAACCCGTTCTGCGGCGGCCAGGGCGTCTACGTCCGCCACCTCTCCCGCGAACTGGCCCGCCTCGGCCACCGCGTCGAGGTCATCGGCGCCCAGCCGTACCCCGTGCTCGACCCGGGCCTGCCGGACCTCCGCCTCACCGAGCTGCCCAGCCTCGACCTCTACCGCCAGCCCGACCCCTTCCGCACCCCGAAGCGCGACGAGTACCGGGACTGGGTGGACGCCCTGGAGGTCGCCACCATGTGGACCGGCGGTTTCCCCGAACCGCTGACGTTCTCGCTGCGCGCCCGCCGCCATCTGCGCGCCCGCCGCGGCGACTTCGACGTCGTCCACGACAACCAGACCCTCGGCTACGGCCTGCTGGGCGACCTCGGCGCCCCGCTCGTCACCACCGTCCACCACCCCATCACGGTGGACCGGCGGCTGGAGCTGGACGCCGCCGAGACCTGGCAGCGGCGGTACTCCGTGCGCCGCTGGTACGCCTTCACCCGCATGCAGAAGCGCGTCGCCCGCCGCCTGCCCTCCGTGCTCACCGTCTCCGGCACCTCCCGGCAGGAGATCGTCGACCACCTCGGCGTCCGCCCCGACCGCGTGCACGTCGTGCACATCGGCGCCGACACCGACCTGTTCTCGCCCGATCCCTCGGTCCCCAAGGTGCCCGGCCGGATCGTCACCACCTCCAGCGCGGACGTCCCGCTCAAGGGCCTGGTCTTCCTCATCGAGGCGCTCGCCAAGACCCGCACCGAGCACCCGGACGCCCACCTCGTCGTCGTCGGCAAGCGCCCCGCCGAGGGCCCCGTCGCCCAGGCCATGGAGCGCTACGGCCTCGCCGGCGCCGTCGAGTTCGTCAAGGGCATCTCCGACGCCGAACTCGTCGACCTGGTCCGCTCGGCCGAGGTCGCCTGCGTGCCCTCGCTCTACGAGGGGTTCTCGCTGCCCGCCGCCGAGGCGATGGCCACCGGCACGCCGCTGCTCGCCACGACCGGCGGGGCCATCCCCGAGGTCGCCGGCCCCGACGGCGAGACCTGCCTCGCGGTACGGCCCGGCGACGCGGGCGCGCTGGCCGCCGGACTCGGCCGGCTGCTGGGCGACCCGGACCTGCGCGCCCGGCTCGGCGCGGCCGGCCGCCGCCGCGTCCTCGACCGCTTCACCTGGGCGCGCGCCGCCCAGGGCACGGTGGCCCGGTACCGCGAGGCCATCGCCGCGGCCCCCGCCGCCGGTACCGTCCGCCGCCCGGCGCTCCCGACCCCCGGCACCCCCGGCCGCCCGGCGGCCCCGGAAGAACACGAAAGCAGGACCACGTGCTGACCGTCGACTTCTCCCGGTTCCCGCTCGCCCCGGGCGACCGCGTCCTGGACCTCGGCTGCGGCGCCGGCCGGCACGCCTTCGAGTGCTACCGGCGCGGCGCGCGGGTCGTCGCCCTGGACCAGAACGGCGACGAGATCCGCGAGGTCGCCAAGTGGTTCGCCGCGATGAAGGAGGCCGGGGAGGCCCCCGAGGGCGCCACCGCCACCGCCATGGAGGGCGACGCGCTGGCCCTGCCCTTCCCCGACGAGTCCTTCGACGTCGTCATCATCTCCGAGGTGATGGAGCACATCCCCGACGACAAGGGCGTGCTCGCCGAGATGGTCCGGGTACTCAAGCCCGGCGGCCGGATAGCGATCACCGTGCCGCGCTACGGACCCGAGAAGGTCTGCTGGACCCTCTCCGACGCCTACCACGAGGTCGAGGGCGGCCACATCCGCATCTACAAGGCGGACGAACTCCTCGCCAGGATCCGCGAGGCCGGCCTCAGGCCGTACGGCACCCACCACGCGCACGCGCTGCACTCGCCGTACTGGTGGCTCAAGTGCGCGTTCGGCGTCGACAACGACGAGGCGCTGCCGGTGAAGGCGTACCACAAGCTGCTGGTCTGGGACATCATGAAGAAGCCCCTGGCGACCCGGGTCGCCGAGCAGGCGCTGAACCCGCTGATCGGCAAGAGCTTCGTGGCGTACGCGACCAAGCCGCACCTGCCGCCGGTGGGCGCCGCGTGACCACGCCCCGGACGGAACACCTGATCCTGCCCGGGGTCCTCACCGCCGACGAGGCCGCCGCGACCGTCCGCGGCATCCTCGCCGTCCAGCGCGAGGACGGCGCGATCCCCTGGTTCCGCGGCCACCACCTCGACCCCTGGGACCACACCGAGGCGGCGATGGCCCTCGACGCGGCCGGCGAACACGAAGCCGCCGCCCGCGCCTACGCCTGGCTCGCCCGGCACCAGAACGGCGACGGCTCCTGGTACGCCGCGTACGCCGACGGCGACGCCGCCGACGTCACCGACCGGGGCCGGGAGACCAACTTCGTCGCCTACGTCGCCGTCGGCGTCTGGCACCACTACCTCTCCACCGGCGACGACGCCTTCCTGGACCGCATGTGGCCGGTCGTCCACGCCGCCGTCGAGTTCGTGCTGCGGCTCCAGCGGCCCGGCGGGCAGATCGGCTGGCGCCGCGACGACGACGGTACGGACGCCACCGACGCGCTGCTGACCGGCAGTTGCTCCGTCCATCACGCGCTGCGCTGCGCGCTCGCCGTGGCCGAGCTGCGCGAGGAGCCGCAGCCCGACTGGGAACTGGCTGCCGGTGCGCTCCGGCACGCGATCCGCCGCCACCCCGAGCGGTTCCTCGACAAGGACCGCTACTCCATGGACTGGTACTACCCCGTCCTCGGCACCGCGCTGAGCGGCCCGGAGGCCAAGGCCCGCATCGAGGCCGGCTGGGACCGGTTCGTCGTCCCCGGCCTCGGCGTGCGCTGCGTCGTGCCGAACCCGTGGGTCACCGGTGGCGAGTCGGCCGAACTCGCCCTCGCCCTCTGGGCGATCGGCGAGTCCGACCGCGCCCTGACCGTCCTGCAGTCCATCCAGCACCTGCGGGACGCCGGCAGCGGCCTCTACTGGACCGGGTACGTCTTCGAGGACGACGCGATCTGGCCCAGGGAGCTGACCACCTGGACGGCCGGCTCCCTGCTCCTCGCCGTCGCCGCCCTCGGCGGCCACGAGGCCACCTGCCGGGTCTTCGGCGGCGACCACCTGCCCCGCGGCCTGGAGCCGGCCACCGGCTGCTGCGCCTGACCGGCGGCCACCGGCGCCGGCGGCCGAGGGTGATGACAGCCGCCGGGGATGCCCCGGCCCCCGGGCCCCCTGGTCACGCGACCGGTCGGTGTGCGGCGGGGGAACGGCGCGGTCCAGTGCCTGTCGTTTTGATCAGGTCGCGGGGAATCGGCTGTGCCTTCCCCGCGCCGGTGAGCCCCGCGTCTGCGGCGTGATCCGAACGACAGGCCCTCTAGTGCCGGTGCAGGCGGTTGGCGATGGCGTGGCCGACGAAGAGGTAGACGACGGCGGCGAGGCCGTACCCGGCCACCACCCGCGCCCACGCCTCGTCGAAGGTGAACAGGTCACGCGACCAGCCGGCCAGCCAGGCGGCCGCGTCATGGACGAACTGCACCAGGTCGTTGGCCCGGTTCGCGTCCAGCAGGTACATCAGAATCCACAGTCCGAGGATGACGGCCATGATGTCCGCGATCACCGCGACGGCCGTCCCGGCGGAGTTGGAACCACGAGTGCGAGACATGCCTTCCGTCTGGCCCCGTACGCCTGTTTGAAACCCGAGTCCCTTACGGCGGACGGCAGTTGAGCGGACGACGACGGCCCCCCACCCGGAGGCGGGGGGCCGTCGGGACGGGCCGGGCGGCGCTCAGCCGCGCTGGATGCCCGAGGTGTCCTGGAGCACGCCGCGGCGGCCGTCCTGCGTCTGGGCGACCAGCGCCGCACCGCGCTGCTCGACCGCCAGGTACCAGGTGCCCGGCGCCAGCTCCGCGACCGGCGTGGGCGAACCGTCCTCCGCGAACAGCGGACGCGGCACCGGCACCGCGAACCAGAACGGGGCGAAGTCCCCGGCCGGCGGCTGCGCCTGGCCCTGCGCGGCGTGCGCCTGCTGGGGCTGGGCCTGCTGCTGCGGCTGCTGCTGGGCCTGCGGCTGGCCCGGGTACCCGTAGCCGCCCTGCGGCTGACCGCCGTACGACGGCTGCTGCGCGCCCGGGTAGCCGTAACCGCCCTGCGGCTGACCGCCGTACGGCTGCGGCTGGGCCGGGCGGGGAGCCGGGAGGAGGGCGCCCTTGAGCGCCGGCACCAGCGGGGTGGCGACGGCCGCGGCGGCCATGACGACCGTGGCGATCAGGGCGAGGATCAGACCCGTGCCCGCGCCGATGCCGCTCCCGCCGCCGTTGTTGTCGAAGGCGCCGGCCGGATCGAAGACGTTGCCGAGCGCGCACCACGCGGCGAAGACCGTGAAGGCGGCGCCGAACTGGCCGAGGTCGAGACCGGCGACCTTGCGCGGCTGCGGCAGCGCGTGGGCCACGACGACGAGCGCGGCGCCGATGATCCCCGCCAGGACGACCCCGAGCACGATCGGCCCGCTGCCCCACAGGCTGGGGATGTCGGCGCTGTCCGAGGCGCCTTCGATCGAGTAGATGTCGAGGAACGACGCGATCAACAGCACCACCGCTGCCACGATCACCACGCCGTCGCCTCGAGTGAGGGAGCGGATATTCACTTCAGGTCCTTCGCAGGTCGTCGTCTCGTCGTCATCGGACGACACTATCCTCCGCACCTCGGGGCTGTCCGCCGGGATGGGGGCACCGATCGCTACCCGCGCAGGAAACTCACGATTCCCTCAGAGATCCCCTGGGCCGCCTTCTGCCGCCAGGCACCACTGGTCAGCAGCGCCTCGTCCGCGGCGTCGCGCATGTTGCCGCACTCCAGGAAGACCTTGGGCACCGTCGACAGGTTGAGGCCGCCGAGGTCGGTGCGGGTCACCAGGCCGGTGCCGTCCCCGAGGTAGTTGGCGGGCGCGCTGCCCGTCCGCTCGGCGAAGCGGTCCGCGATCCGCGCGCCGAGACGGGCGGAGGGGGCGACGATGGCGCGGGTGTCGGCGGCGCCCCGGTGCACGGCGCCCGGCAGGATCACGTGGAAGCCGCGGTTCCCGGCCGCCGAGCCGTCGGCGTGGATCGAGACCGCCGCGTCCGCGTGCGCCTGGTTGCCGATCCGGGCCCGCTCGTCCACACAGGGTCCGTACGCCCGGTCCCCGTCCTGCGTCAGCTTCACCGTGGCGCCCCGCTCGGCCAGCAGGTCGCGCAGCCGGTGGGCGACGTCCAGGGTGAAGTCGGCCTCCGGGTAACCGGCGTCGGTGGCGGTGCCGGTGGTGTCGCACTCCTTGTGGTGGGTCCCGATGTCGACCTGGCGGTTGATCTCGTCCGGGTGCCGGAAGTTCTCCGGGTTGTGGCCCGGGTCGATGACGACGACCTTGCCCTTCAGCGGCGCCGCGTCCTTCGCGTCCTCGTCCGGCGCCGCGGCCCCGCGTCCGGCCGCCGGCGCCGAGGACGCGCTCGCGGCGGACGCCCGGTCCGCCCGGCCGCCGCCCCCGTCGTCGCCGACCGCCGCGTACACCCCCCAGCCGAGCAGCGCGCCCGGCACCAGCGCGGCCAGCGCCACGGTCAGCGGACGGCGCAGCGGGGAACGGGACGGACGGGGCTGGGGCGGTTCGGACTCCGGTGCTGTGTACGACACGTCCGCGACTCTAACCGCGCCCCGTGCCGCCCGCCTCCGCACGCCGCAGCACCCGCAGCGAGCCGGTCGCCGAGACCTCGGTGAACGCGCCGGACTCCAGTGCCCTGAGGTAGACCCGGTACGGGGCCTGGCCGGTGAACTCGTCCACCGGGTCGGGGAAGACGTCGTGCAGGACGAGCAGTCCGCCCTCGGCCACCCGGGGCGCCCAGCCCTCGTAGTCGGCGCCCGCGTGTTCGTCCGTATGGCCGCCGTCCACGAAGACCAGGCCGAGCGGCGCCCGCCAGAGCGCGGCGATCTGCGGGGAGCGCCCGACCAGGGCGACGACGTGCTCCTCCAGGCCGGCGCGGTACAGGGTGCGGCGGAAGGCGGGCAGGGTGTCCATCACGCCCAGCTCCGGGTCGACCGTCGCCGGGTCGTGGTACTCCCAGCCCGGCTGCTGCTCCTCGCTGCCGCGGTGGTGGTCGACGGTGACGGCGGTGACCCCGGCCGCGCGGGCCGCGTCGGCGAGCAGCAGCGTGGAGCGCCCGCAGTAGGTGCCGACCTCCAGCAGCGGCAGCCCCAGCCGGGCCGCGTCCACGGCCGCCGCGTACAGCGCCAGCCCCTCGTCGGCGGGCATGAACCCCTTCGCCGCCTCGAACGCGGCCAGGATCTCGGGCGGGGGTGCCGCGGGCATGGGGGCGGTCCTCTCGGTCGTACGGGCCGTACCGGTCGTACGGGGCTGACGGCGCACCATGCTGCCGCACCCCCTGCCGCGTCGGGGGGCGGGGGTGCGTGCGAAACCCGCCGAGGCTTGATTGTTAGCGCGACAACAGTTAGCGTGCTAACTATGGGTGGAGCGAAGCGTGAGAGCACGCTGGAGCTGATGCGGTGGGTCGTATGGGGACAGCGGCGCATCGCTGACGACTGGATACGGGAACGCGGCCTCACGCACGAGCAGAGCGCCGTGCTGGCGTACCTGTCGAAGAACCCGGACGCGATTCAGCGTGACGTCGCGCGGACCATGCGCACCAGTGCGCCGAGCGTCTCGCGGCTCCTGGCCGGACTGGAACGGCGCGGACTCGTGGAGCGCCGGACGCAGGAGGACGACACGCGGAGCCGTCGCGTGCATGTCACTCCAGCGGGCTCCGAACTGATCCAGGGGTTCGAAGAGGCCATGGACCGTGTCGAGGAGTCGATCCTCGCACCGCTGGGCGCCGCGGAGCAGGCCCGGCTCCATGAACTCCTCGAACGGCTCGCCGCCCGGATCGAGCCACCCGGCTCCCCCTGACCCGGCTCCGCCACTCCGCCCGGGAGCCCTGCGGGCAGGCCCGCCGGCTCCTCCAGCAGCAGTAAGGAATCAGGTATGACCCAGATCACGATCATCGGTGCCGGTCTCGCGGGTCTGACACTGGCACGAATCCTGGCGGTGCACGGAATCCCGTCCACGGTGTACGAGGCGGAGGCGTCCGCCCAGGCCCGGGGCCAAGGCGGCATGCTCGACATCCATGACTACAACGGACAGCACGGAATCCGTGCCACCGGTCTGATGGACGGCTTCCGCTCCCTCGTCCTCGAAGGCCGCCAGGCGTCCCGCGACGTGGCACCCGACGGCAGCATCCTGGCGGACCGGCCGGACGACCCCGCCGGGGGCCGCCCCGAGGTGCAGCGCGGCGAACTGCGTCAGCTGCTGCTGGAGTCCCTGCCCTCCGGCACGGTCGTCTGGGGCCACAGGACCCGGAGCGTGCGGACCCTCGCCGACGGCCGTCACGCGGTGACCTTCGCCAACGGACCGACGATAGCCACCGACATCCTCGTCGGTGCCGACGGTGCCTGGTCGAAGGTCCGGCCGCTGCTCTCCGGTGCCACACCCGCCTACGCCGGACGCTCGATGGTCGAGACGTACCTGTACGAGAGCGACACCCGCCACCCCGCCACCCTGGCGCTGGTCGGCGGGGGGTCGATGACCGCCTACGACGAGACCACCCGCATCGGTCTCGGCGTGCAGCGCGAGCGGGCGGACACCCTGCACTCCTACGCCATGTTCGACCAGCCGCTCGACTGGTTCGACGGCATCGACTTCACCGACGGCCCCGCCGCCGCCCGTACCGTCGCGGCGATGTTCGAAGGGTGGGCGCCGGAGCTCGTCGCCCTGGTCGCGGACAGCGACATCCCGCCGGTCTTCCGCCCCCTGTACGGGCTGCCGATCGGGCACCGCTGGGAACACGTACCCGGTGTCACGCTCATCGGAGACGCCGCGCACCTGGCACCGCCGGACGGCGAAGGGGCGAACTGGGCGCTCTTCGACGCAGCCCAGCTCGGCAACGCCATCGCCGGACAGCCCGAGGACGTCGACGCGGCCATCCGCGCCTACGAGGCCGCGCTCTTCCCACGGAACATCGACACCGCGACCGCCGCCGCGGCCTACTACCCCGGATTCAGCCCCGGCTGACACCGCCGTCGTCCAACGCCCGGGCCTGCCGCCCGGCCGCGCACGGTCGACCGGGGCGGGCCGGCTCCCGGGTGGTCACGCGGGGACGGTCTCGCCCGGCAGGGAGAGGTCCAGGTCGACCGGGCGGCCGTCCCCGGCGTGGGTCGCCGAGTGGGCCAGCGGGCCGTGCCCGGCGGCGCGGGCGGCCAGCACGTACGGCCCGGCGCCCGGCACCGGGACCGCGTAGCCGCCGTCCGCCGCGGAGAGGGCCGCGCCCGCCTGCCGGCCGTGCCGGTCGATCACCGTGACCTTGGCGCGGGCGACCGGCGTGCCGTCGGCGGCCAGCACCCGGCCGCGGAAGCCGTGCAGCACCCCTTCCGCGCGGGCCAGGTTGGCGTCCTCCTCGCTGCTCGCGCGCAGTTGCGTGGTGGCCGACGGGCGGCGCCGGGGCAGGAAGAAGGCGAGGACCAGGCCGACGGCGACCGCGCCGGTCGCGATCAGGAACGAGATCCGGAAGCCGTGCATGGTGGGGACGGCGACCCCGCCGGCGTCGTCGGCCGTGTCGGCCAGCACCATGCCGATGACGGCGCTGGAGACGGACGTGCCGATGGACCGCATCAGCGTGTTGAGGCCGTTGGCCGCGCCCGTCTCGGAGGCCGGCACCGCGCCGATGATCAGGGCGGGCAGCGAGGAGTAGGCGAGCCCGATGCCCGCGCCGAGCAGCACCGAGGTGACGACGGTCTGCCAGGCGGCGCTCATCAGGCCGAGGCCGCCGCCGTAGCCGACCCCGATGACCAGCAGGCCGACGATGAGCGTGGTGCGGGGACCGTAGCGGGCCGACAGCCGGGAGTACACCGGGGCGGTGAACATCATGGTCAGTCCGAGCGGGGCCACGCAGAGCCCGGCGACGACCATCGACTGGCCGAGGCCGTAGCCGGTGGCGGACGGGAGCTGGAGGAGCTGGGGCAGGACCAGGGAGACGACGTAGAAGGAGACACCGACCATGATCGAGGCGAGGTTGGTCAGCAGCACCTCGCGGCGGGCGGTGGTGCGCAGGTCGACCAGCGGCGCCTTGACGCGCAGCTCCATCAGGCCCCACAGCAGCAGGACGACGGCGGCGGCGGCGAACAGGCCGAGGGTCGGCGGCGAGGACCAGCCCCAGTCGCTGCCCTTGGTGATGGGCAGCAGGAAGAGGACCAGGCCGGCCGAGAGGCCGAGCGCGCCGGGCAGGTCGAAGGTGCCCCTCGCGCGCAGCGGGGACTCCGGTACGACGAGCAGGGTCAGGGCGATGGCGAGGACGCCGAGGCCGGCGGCGCCGTAGAACAGGGCGTGCCAGTCGGCGTGCTGGGCGACGAGCGCGGCGGCGGGCAGCGCGAGGCCGCCGCCGACGCCGATCGAGGAACTCATCAGCGCCATCGCCGAACCGAGCCGCTCGCGCGGCAGCATGTCCCGCATCAGGCCGATGCCGAGCGGTATCGCGCCCATCGCGAAGCCCTGGAGGGTACGCCCGGCGATCATCGGGACCAGCGCGTCGCTGAAGGCGCTGAGCAGCGCGCCGGCCACCATCACGGCCAGGCTGAGGACCAGCATGCGCCGCTTGCCGTAGAGGTCGCCGAGACGGCCCATGATCGGGGTGGCGACGGCGCCGGAGAGCAGCGTGGAGGTGAGCACCCAGGTGGCGTTGCCGGGCGTGGTGTCCAGGAGTCGGGGCAGGTCCTTGATGACCGGGACGAGCAGGGTCTGCATCACCGCGACGACGATCCCCGCGAAGGCGAGCACCGGGACGGTCGTCCCGCGCGCGCTCCGGGTGGGCTCGCCGGTCGTCGTGTGGGTCATTGAGTGAGGTCCTCCGGGGCAGGGGGCGACCGTGTGCGGTCGGGAGCCAGGTATGTGTATTCCCAACTCCGTTGGCTGAGGCACCTATTCCGTTGCTTCGGGAGGCTAACGACATTTTGCCGTTTCTTGGGTTTGCGGCACTCGGCCGACGTGACCGGCTCCGCCGGCGTGGTGCCGGGGGAGGGCGCCCGGCGGGCCGCGCGGCCGGTTCCGGGGCGGGTCGGCGCCGGGGCGGTGGCCCGCCGTGCAACCCGGCCGGGCGGAGGCGGGGCGCGCTGCCGACCGAGGCGTCCTCCCGCAGTGGCGGCCGGGGGCCGCGCGCGAAGGCCCCCCGGCACTCGACCCGGTGAACGGCCTCGGTCCGGTCAGCTCGTACGAGGTGTGGCGATGACGCGACCACCGCGGTGCGGCGCGGTCACCACGGTGCGCGCCTTGGCGCGTTCCGGCCCGGCGGTGGGGGCGGTCAGCTCGAACGTGAGCAGGATCCGCCGGAGCAGGAGCCTGGACTCCAGCAGCGAGAACGCGGCGCCGATACAGCGCCGCACCCCGCCGCCGAACGGGAACCACGCGGTGGCGGGTGGCGGAGCGTCACCCAGGAAGCGCTCCGGCCGGAATCGGTCCGGTTCGGGGAAGTGGGCCGGGTTGAAGTGGGCCAGCGAGACGGATGCGGCCACCGACTCGCCCGCGGCCACGCGCACCCCGCCGATCTCCGCTTCCTCGGACAGGCCCCGGGACACGAGGGCGAGGACCGGATGGATGCGCATGCACTCCTTCACCACCGCGTCCAGGTAGGCCGTGTCGCCCTCCGAGGCGGCACGGCGGGCACGGTCCTGGACGTCCGGCATGCGCGCCAGGTCGTGCACGAGCCAGGTCATCGCGGTGGCGGTGGTCTCGTAGCCGGCCATCACGAGGGTCATCAGCTGGCCCACCAGCTCGTCATCGGACAGCCGGTCGCCGTCCACCTCGGCCTTCAGCAGCCGGGACAGCACATCGGACCGCGCTCCCGGACCGGCCTGCCGGTGCTCGGCGATCTGCGCCCGCAGTACCGCGACGAACTCCCGCCGCGAGGCGAGCCAGGTACGCCACGGCGGAAGCGGGCGCAGGCTCCGCCGGTGCAGGCCCATCAGCACCACGGGGCTGACGTCGGTCAGCGCCGGCACCAGGGCGTGCAGCCGCGTGAGCCTGGCCGGGTCGGTCACCCCGAACACCACGCGGAGGATGATCTCCAGCGTCACCCGTTGCATGCGGTCCTGCACGCGGAACGTCCGGCCGGTCGGCCACTGCCGGACCTCGTCCTCGGCCAGCGTGCCGATCATCGGCTCGTAGCTCCGCAGCGCGGCGCTGGTGAACGCGGGCGTGACCAGCTTGCGGGAACGGGCGTGCTCCTGGCGGTCCTGCACGAGCATGGACAGCTCGCTCACCAGCGGCGTGATGATCTCGTAGCACTCGCCCGCGTGCCAGGTGTCCGGGGAGCCGGCGAACACCTGCTTGACGTGGTCGGGGCCGTTGACGATCAGAGTGCCGCGCGAGGACAGGCCGGGGCCGTTGCGGTTGCGCGTTCTCAACGGGACCGTGTCGCCCCGGAGCCTCCGGTTCAGCCAGGGGCGGTGCCAGAGGAAAAGCATCGTGCCCGCCGAACCGGGAATCGGCAGTCGCTTGACGGAAGATTTCCTGCCCGTTGGGCCGCTAGGAACAGCCATGCCGCCCATTACACAATCGGCGAGGGAATGCTGCCTATAAGGCGGACGTAAGTATTATTATCGTTAATTTTAGGCGATATGGACAGTCCTCTGAATGGTGGATATGATTCATTTGCTCGACCTTTGATCGCCGGTCGGTAATCACTGATCATCAATGGCTTCGATCAAGGTCTTCCTGCTGCATGCCGGTATGAGTGAGACGGGGGTCTCTGGCATGGAAATCGCGATGCGCGGAATCGGTTATCAAGTCGGCGGCGGAAAAGAACTGAACGCCGATGCCGCCGTACGGCTGGGACTCGACCGCGACTGGCTGGTCCAGCGCACGGGCATCCGGGCACGCCGCATGTGCGCCGAGGGCGAGGACGCGTCCACCCTCGCCGCGGACGCGCTCGGCAAGGCGCTGCGGAGCGCCGGGCTGGAGGCCGACCGGCTCGGCCAGGAGACCGTCCTCGTCCACATCGAGAACGGCTTCGTGAACCTCGCGCCACCGGCGGCCGTCGCGCTCGCCGCGAGAACCGGCCTGACCGACGTCAGGGTGCTGGGCGTCGACGGTGTCTGCTCCGAGCCGATGACCGTGCTGGACCTGGCGTCGTCGCTGTTCGAGACGGGCCGGGCGGACCGGGTCGTCCTCTCGGCCGCGTTCGACTACGAGCGGGTGCTCGACCCCACCGACGCGGGCACCGTCGGCCTGTTCGGGGCGGGGGCGTGCGCCGTCGTCCTGGAGCCGGCGGCCGCGGACGACCCCCGGCGGTTCACCCTGCTGGGCACGGCGTGGCGCACGGACGCCCAGGGGGCCGGACTCGGCGTCATCCCCGTCCGGCGGCTCCACCGGGACGCGCGGGGCGTGCACATCGACGCCGGGTTCTACGCCATGGACGGACAGGGTCTCACCAGGATCGGCCTCCGTGCCGTTCCCCTGGTGTACCAGGACGTTCTGCGCCGGGCCGCCTGGCGGCCCGACGACTTCGACCTCGTCATCGCGCACCAGCCGAACGTCAAGCTGCTGGAGATTCTGATGCGCAAGCTGGAAATCCCCATGCGCATGGTTCCGACACCGGTGGAAGAACTGGGAAACATGGGGCCGGCGAGTCTGCTGATCAACCTCGCCATCGCGATGGAGAAGGGACTGATCAAAAACGGCACCAAGGTCATGCTGCTCGCTTTCGGCCTCGGATTCTCCTGCGGCGCCGCCGCGATCGAGTTCCACTCCGACTTCTCCCTCCGACAGGGCAGTGCCGGGAAATGACGGAGGACACGTGGGGGACGCATGTCTGAGCTTGTGGTCAATGGTGTGACGGTGGTGTTCGAGGGGGTCAGCCGATTGGTGTGGCAGCGCGCCGCCCTCGACAGATGGACCCTTGTCGGAGTGTGGCCGTCACGGGAACGGCGGCGGACGCTGCGGGCGGCCATGGACTCCGGGGAACAAGCCCTGGTCGTGCTCTCCGGCGACCGGGCCGCCTCCACCCTTTTCTCGGAGGAACTCCCGGAGTCCTTCGCGCAGGGTCTTCCCGAAGAGTGCCTCACGCTACGCCCCGACCTGCAAGCGGGCATGATCGACATCGAGGTGCCACCGCTCGACTGGCTGCCGGAGGAGCACCGGACCCGCGGCCTGCGTTTCGCGGATTGGGCACGGCACCAGGTCGCCACGCTGCCCGCACTGGTGCTGCCCCACCTGCTGGTGGAGGATCAGCCGCGGCGCGGTCCGCGGTTCGCCTTTCCCACCAGGCCGGTCACCCGCGCGCACGTGGGACTGCTGGAGCCGCTCGTCCGTCGGGTCTTCCCCGAGGACAGGCCCTCCCCGTGAGCCGGCAGGTCATCGCCGTGACGGGCGGCGGACGCGGCATCGGACTGGCCATCACCACCAGGCTGCTCGCAGCCGGGTACGGCGTCGTGGCCAACACACACCGGACCCAGGCCCTGCCCGGGGAACTGCTCGACAGCTACCCGGACCGGATCGTCACCGTCTCCGGGGACATCGGTGTGGAACGGACCTCCCAGGACATCGTCGAGGCCGCCCAGCGGCTCGGCCGGCTCCACGCGGTCGTGCACAGCGCGGGCGTCTGCCGGGACCGGCTGCTCATGACCATGGACAAGGCGGACTGGGACGAAGTGATCCGAGTCAACCTCGGCGGCGCCTTCCTCATCACCAAACACGCCCTCAAAGTGATGACCCGCCAGCGGTACGGCCGCCTCGTCTACGTGTCGTCCGCCGCGGCACTCATGGGAAACGCCGGACAGAGCAGCTACGCGGCGAGCAAGGCGGGCATCGAGGGCCTGAGCCGGTCGGTCTCCCAGGAGTACGCCAGGTTCGGCGTACGCACGGTCGCCCTGTCGCCCGGCCTGGTGGACGGCGGCCTCGGAGCACAACTGCCGCCGGCCGTCCGGAACGAGCGACGGGAACGCCAACTGCTCGGGGAGGCCGCGGTCCGGCACGTGGCGGGCACGGTGGCCTTCCTGGTCGGCCCGGACGCCGATCACATCAACGGCACGGTCGTGCACATGCACGGCGGCATCCGGTTCTGAACCCACCACCGGGCGGCCGAGCCGGCCGGCGGCTCCGACCGGCCCGGCACGCACCGTCCGACCGCAGCAGTTCTGAGCGCGGAGGCGCAATGAGCACCGACATCGTCATCACCGGACTGGGCGCGACCACCCCGCTGGGCGGCGACGTGCGAGCGACCTGGGACGCCCTCCTGGCCGGACGCAGCGGCGTGTCCCGGATGCGGGACGACTGGGTGGAGCGGTACGGCCTCCCCGTGCGCATCGCCGCCCGCCTGGCCGTCGACCCGGCCGGGGTGCTGCCGCGCACCGAGGCACGCCGCATGGACCGCTGCGAACAGGTCGCGGTGATCGCCGCCCGGCAGGCCTGGGCGGACGCCGGCCTGGGGGAGGACGGCGTCGACCGAGAGCGCCTCGGCGTCGTGCTCGGCACCGGCATCGGCGGCGCCGCCACCTGGCTGGACCAGGACCGCCTGCTGCGGACGGCGGGCCCGCGCAGGGTCTCCCCGCTCACCATCCCGATACTGATGCCCAACGGCCCCGCCGCCTACGTCGGGCTGGACCTGCGGGCCAGGGCGGGTGTGCACGCCCCGGTCTCCGCCTGCGCCTCCGGTGCCGAGGCACTGGCCTGGGCGTTCAGGATGATCAGGGCGGGCGAGGCGGACGTGGTCGTCGCCGGCGGCGCCGACGCCTGCATCCACCCCTTGCCGATGGCCGGCTTCGCCCAGGCCCGCGCCATGAGCACCCGCAACGACGAGCCCGAGAAGGCCTCACGCCCGTTCGACGTGAGCCGGGACGGCTTCGTGCTCGGCGAGGGCGCCGGAGTCATGGTGCTGGAGCGGGCGGACTTCGCCCGCGCCCGCGACGCCCGCATCCACGGCCGGCTGGCCGGGGTGGGCACCAGCTCGGACGGCCACCACATCACCGCGGTGGACCCCGAGGGACACGGCCAGTCCCGCGCCATCGCCGCCGCGCTGCGCGTGGCCGGCCTCTCCCGGACGGACGTGCGGCACGTGAACTGCCACGCCACGTCCACCCCGGCCGGTGACGTGACCGAGACGGTGGCGATCCGCAGGGTCATCGGCGACCATCCGGTCCTGACCGCTCCCAAGTCCTCCCTCGGTCACCTGATGGGCGCGGCCGGCGCCGTCGAGGGCGTGGTCACCCTGCTGTCGGTGCGGGACGACATCGTGCCCCCCACGCTCAACCTGGTCGACCCCGACCCCGCCGTACGGCTCGACGTGGTGACCCGTGAGCCGCGCCGGACCGGGATCGGAGCGGCGGTCAGCAACTCGGCGGGCTTCGGCGGCCACAACGTCGCCCTGATCTTCACGAAGGCGTGAGCTGCCATGACCTCCACCCACAGGGCACCGAGCGTGCTGGACGACCCGGAAGGCCATCTGTCGGTCGTCGACTTCACCAGCCATTTCCCCACCGTCTTCGAACGGGCCGGGCAGTCCCGCGACGTGACACCGCTGTACGCGGAGAAGTTCCCGCACCGCTACCTGCTGCGCACCGGCGACCACGCGATCGTGGACGAGCTGTGCGACGGCACCCGCTTCGTCAAGAACGTCAGCCTCGCGCTGGGACACTTCCGCCCCTTGGCCGGGGACGGCATGGCCACGGGCTACAACGACGAGCCGAACAGGAGGACCGCCCGCGAACTGCTGGCGCCCGCCTTCGCGATGAACGCCGTACGCGCGTACCACCCGAGCATGCTCACCGCCGCCACCCGCATGCTGCGGTCCTGGGACCGGGCCGCCGCCGACGGCCGGCCCGTACCTGTGCCCACGGACACCACCCGCCTGACGCTGGACGCCATCGGCCTGGCCGGGTGCGGTTACGACTTCGACTCGTTCAGCCGGGCCGAGCGGCATCCCTTCGCCACGGCGATGCTGAGTTCCCTGCGGTACCTGCAGCACAAGATCTTCGACCCGGACAGCGGGGACACCGCGCGGTTCGAAGCCGAACGGGACCTCCAGTTCCGGCTCGTCGACCGGATCATCGCCGACCGGCGGGCCGGCGGCGACCCGTCCGCCTCCGACCCGCTGGGCCTGCTGCTGAACGCCCCCGAGGGCCTGCGGCTGCCGGACGAGAGCATCCGCAACCAACTGCTCACCCTGCTGATCGCCGGTCACGAGACCACGTCCGCCGCGCTGACCTTCGCGCTGTACCAACTCGCCCGCAACCCGGCGGCGTTGCATCTGGCGCAGGCCGAGACCGACGCGCTGTGGGGCGACGAGCCGGACCCTCAGCCGGCCTACGCGGACGTGGCCGCCCTGCGCTACGTCCGGCAGTGCCTGAACGAGTCGCTGCGTCTGTGGCCACCGGCGATCACCTTCGCCCGGGAGGCCCGGCACGACACCACGCTGGCCGGCCGGTACCCGCTGCGGGCGGGGGACGCCGTCCTGGTCAACATCCCCATGCTGCACCGGGACCCGGTGTGGGGCGACAACGTGGAGTGCTTCGATCCGGACCGGTTCGCCTCCGGAGCCGTGGCCGGCCGGCCCGCGGGCACCTTCATGCCGTTCGGCACGGGCGAGCGGGCATGCGTCGGCCGCCAGTTCTCCACCCACGAGGCGGTCATGGTGCTGGGCATGGTGGTCCACCGCTACCGCCTGGTGGCCGATCCGCGGTACCGGCTGCGCATCAGCCAGGCGATGACCATCAAACCGGACGGCTTCGAGCTGACCCTCGTCCGCCGCACCCCGGCCGACCGGGCGGCCAACGGAGCCGCGCTGTCCGTGCTCGTACGCCGGCCCGCTGCCGGCCGGCCCCCGGCCCCGGCCGGCCGGCCGGCCCGGGGCGCCCGGCTCACGGTCGCCCACGGTTCCGACCTGGGCACCACCGCCGAGTACGCCGCCCGGCTCGCCGGTGCGGCGGAGGAACTGGGCATCACGACCCGGCACGTCACGCTGAACGAACTGACCGGGGACCTGGGCACCGACCCCCTGCTCGTCGTCGCCGCCTCCTACAACGGACGGCCCACCGCCGACGCCGCCGACTTCGTCGCCTGGCTCACCAAGGCCCCCGGCGCCCGCGTTCCCCCCTTCACTGTGCTGGGCAACGGCGACCGCGGCTGGGCCGCCACCTACCAGCACGTACCCGCCCTGATCGACCGGCGGCTGGGCGAACTGGGCGGGCGGCGGACGGCCGAGCGCGGCGAGGTGGACCAGTCGGCCGACCCGACCGGGATGCTGCTGGACTTCACCGAGCGGTACCGGCGGGTACTGATCGAGATGTCCGGTGACGCCGGGGCACCCGCGCCGTCCGGGGCGAAGACGGCCCCGGCGCCGGAGTTCCGGGTGATGACGGTGACCGAGACCCGCGACCTGGCGCAGCACGGCCGGCCCAAACGGTTCGTCCGGCTCCGGCTTCCGCCCGACGTGGACTACCGGACCGCCGACCACCTCGCGGTCCTGCCGGAGAACGACCCGGCCACCGTACGGGCCACCGCCCGTGTGCTCGGCATTCCGGCGGGCCACCTGGCCGGCCGGGAGCCGGCCGGCCGGCTCACCGCAGAGCAACTGGCCCGCGTGGCCGGTGCGGCCCGGTGCCCTCGGGACGCGTCACGCATCCGCGCCCTGGAACCGGACGTCCACACCCTCGCCGGCCTGGTCGAACGCTTCCCGGCCCTGCGTGACGGCCTCACCTGGCCGGCCGCCCGGGACCTGCTGCCGCCGCTGCGGCCCCGTACGTACTCGATCTCCTCCTCCCCGGGGAACAGCCGCCGGCACGTGGACCTGATGGTCTCCCTGACACCCGGCGGCGTCGGCTCCGGGCATCTGCACCGGCTCCGGCCCGACGACACCGTGCTGGCCAGGGTCGTGCCCTGCCGCGAGACGTTCCGCGTCGACCACACCGTCCCGGCGATCATGGTGTGCGCGGGCACCGGGCTGGCCCCGTTCCGGGGCGCCATCGCCGACCGGTCCCGGCTCCGGCCGGAACAGCCCGCGTTGTGCTACTTCGGGTGTGCGGGGCGCGACCTGGACTATCTGCACCGTGCGGAACTGGAGGCCGCCGACGCGGCGCGGGCGGTGTCGATGCGACCCACGTTCAGCCTCCACCCGGAGAACGGCCACCGGTACGTCCAGCACCGCATCGCCGCCGAGGCCGAGGAGGTGTGGACACTGCTGGAGAACGGCGGCAGGGTGTACGTCTGCGGCGACGGCGAGGGCATGGCCCCCGGTGTCCGCGCAGCCTTCGCCGACCTCTGCCACCGCTTCACCGGCGAGGACGGCGAGATCCGCCTCCAGCGGCTCATGGAGGAAGGCCGGTACGTGGAGGACGTGTACGCCGGTCCCGGCTGACACCGGACGCCGGTCTCCTCGTACGGTCCGGCCGTCCACGTCGTACCGCCGTCCACGCCGTACCGCCGTACCGCCGTACCGAGCAGGAGAACCGTGCCCGTCGACGCCCCCGCGGCCCTCGCCGCCGCGCCCCGCACCGAGCGGATCACCTGGGACCACCAGGACGTCCAGCTCTACCACCTCGGCGTCGGCGCGGGCGTCCCCGCCACCGACCCCCGCGAACTGCGCTACGTCCTGGAGGCCGGGCTGCGCGTCCTGCCGAGCTTCGCCACCGTCGCCGGCGCGGGCGTGCCCGGTGTGATCGACGGGCTGTCCCGGCCGGGCGTCGACGTCGACCTGGCCCGCGTCCTCCACGGCGGCCAGCGGCTCCTCGTCCACCGCCCCCTGCCGCCGCGCGGCACCGCGACCGTCACCTCCCGGATCACCGCCGTGCACGACAAGGGCACGGCGGCGGTCCTGGTCCTGCGGCGGGAGGCCGCCGACGCCGACGGCCCGCTGTGGACCGACGACGCCGAGATCTACGTCCGGGGCGAAGGCGGCTGGGGCGGCGAGCGCGGACCCTCGGCGCGGACCCCGGAGCCGGCCGGCCCGCCCGGCGCGGTCGTGGAGCGGCGGACCCGGGAGGACCAGGCCCTGCTGTACCGCCTCAGCGGCGACCCGAACCCGCTGCAGCCGACCCCGTCTTCGCCGCGCGCGCCGGCTTCGACCGGCCCCTCCTGCACGGCCTGTGCACCTACGGCCTCACCCTCAAGGCGGTCGTCGACACGCTGTACGACGGTGACGTGACGCGGGTACGGGAGTACCGGGCGCGGTTCACCGGGGTGGTGTACCCGGGGGAGACCCTGCGGGTGCGGATGTGGGAGGGGCCGCGAGGCGTGACGGTGACGGCGGGGGCCGTGGAACGGGGGGACACGCGGGCGCCGGTGCTCACCGGGGTGGTCGGCATCCGGGGGACAGGGGCCACCGAGGCCGCCGGCTGAGGGACGGGGCCACCGCGACCGCCGCCGGCCGGGACGGAAACGGCTCCGGCCCCGCCCGTCGAGGTGACGGGCGGGGCCGGAGCCGTTCGCCGCGGAGCGGGTCCGCGTCTCAGGCGGCGGCCGTCCCGGACTCCCCGGACGGCTTGCGGTGCCGGCCCTGCGGGGCCCGCTCCCCGTCGTGCGAGGAGACCGGACCGCGGTGCCGGCCGTGACCGGAGCCGGCCGCCGTCCGGACGTCGGCACCGTCGGCCCGCATCGGCTGGTTCGTGCTGGCGTCGTTCATCGGAAGGAATTCACCCCGTCAATATGATCTTTCCTACAGCCGGAGGAGTTTATCCGGCGTGCCTCGGGGCGGATCCAGACGGCCGGGCCGACCGGCACTACTTCGTTACAAGCCGTGCCAGCGGCGCCTCCCGCAGCGGCACCGGACGCGGTGCGGCGGGCTCCGCCGGCCGCCGGCCCGCCGCCCCGCCCGCGCCCTCCGGCTCCGGCGCCGGCACGGTCAGCACGGCCACCCCGCAGGGCTGTTCCGCCGTGGCGTACGGCAGCCGCAGTGTCCCGTCGCCGGACCACCAGCCCGTGCCCGCCAGCCAGCCCCGGGGCGCCGGGAACTGGTACACCCGCCGCTCCGCCGGCCGCCACGCCGCCACCCAGCTCCCCGCCGGGCTGTCCACCCGCAGCGCCACCGCGCACCGCTCCGGCGTCAGCATCTGGCCGGGCTGGATCGCGAACGGCGTCAGCACCCGGTCCGGCAGCCGCAGACAGCGCGGGAACCGCACCGGCAGCGTGCTGCCCAGCACTCCCCAGCCCAGCCGGCGCCGCCCGGGGGAGGGGGCGTCCGAGCGGATCAGCAGCAGCCCGCTGTCCGGGTCGGCCAGCAGCAGCCGGTCGTCGCTGTCGGCGGCGATCTGGAGCAGCGGCGACATCTCACCCCCGCGCTCCAGGTCCACGACGACCGTCTTGGCGACCGGCCCGGCCCCGTCGACCCGCCGGTCCAGCGCGAGTATCCGGGCCGTCCCGTCCAGCCACACCCCGCCCGAGCAGCGGCCCGGCACCTCGGCCAGGTGCTCGGGACCGAAGGAGCCGCCGGCCACCAGCCACACGGACGTCGACCGCGGCCCGGTCTCCAGCGCGTACGCCGTCTCCCCGCCCGGCGCCGGCGGCAGCAGCCGCAGCCGCGTGCCGTCGTCCGGGCACTCCACGCCGCCCAGCGGCAGCTCCCCGGTGCCCGGCCCGGTCGGGTACAGCAGCGTGAAGACGTGCCGCCCGGCGGCCCGGCGGTGGATCAGCACCCGGCCGTCGCCCATCGGCTGGACCTCGGTGTCCGGCTCCTCCGGCTGGTTCCCCGGCAGCGGCACGGCGTACGGCTCCGGGCCGTCCAGCGTCCAGCGCTCCGGGTAGCGGGCCTCGTCGCCGCCCGCCAGCCGGGCCGCGTAGGCCCCGTCGACGGTGAGGGAACAGCCCGCCCGCGGCGGACCGCCGTCCGCGTCGGGGCCATGGTCCGCCGAAGGCTCGATAGCACAGGCTGTCATCGTTCGGTCACCTCCGGCGACGAAGCTAGTTTTCGTACGCACGGCCGTGGCATCGGCGGTCGCCACCTTCACACGAACGGATGGCCAAGAAACGGTTCTCCTGAGGAAACCGAGGCGGATGTGCTGACGGCCGGGCCGGGACCGCCGAGGCGCCGGAGCGGTCCGCCGGTGGCGGTTCGGCGCCGGGGAACAGGCAGGTAGCCTTGGCCCGTGCCCCGTCTGTCAGAAGTCATCGCCGCGCTGGAGAAGCTCTGGCCCGCCGAGCGGGCCGAGTCCTGGGACGCGGTCGGCACGGTCGTGGGCGACCCCGGACAGGAGGTCGGCCGCGTCCTGTTCGCCGTCGACCCCGTCCGGGAGACCGTCGACGAGGCGGTCGCGCTCGGCGCCGACCTGCTGGTCACCCACCACCCGCTCTATCTGCGGGGGACGACCACGGTCGCCGCGTCCACCTTCAAGGGCCGCGTGGTGCACACGCTGATCAAGCACGACATCGCCCTGCACGTCGCGCACACCAACGCCGACACCGCCGACCCGGGCGTCTCCGACGCGCTGGCCGGCGCCCTCGGTCTGAGGGTCGTACGGCCCCTCGTGCCGGACGCGACCGACCCCGCCGGACGTCGCGGACTCGGCCGGGTCTGCGCCCTGGACCACCCGCTGACCGTCCGCGAACTGGCCGACCGCGCCGCCGCGCGGCTGCCCGCCACCGCGCAGGGCATCCGCGTCGCCGGCGACCCCGACGCCCTCGTCCGCACGGTCGCCGTCAGCGGCGGCTCCGGCGACAGCCTCTTCGACCACGTACGCGCCGCCGGCGCCGACGCCTTCCTCACCGCCGACCTGCGCCACCACCCGGCCTCCGAGGCCCGCGCGCACGGCCCCCTCGCCCTGCTGGACGCCGCGCACTGGGCCACCGAGTGGCCCTGGTGCGAACTGGCCGCGAGCCAGCTCGACGAGATCTCCGACCGGCACGGCTGGGACCTGCGCGTCCACGTCTCGGCCACGGTCACCGACCCCTGGACCAGCCACTCCCCTTCACCTGGAGCCCCCAACTGAACGCCGCGCCCGCCGACCAGATCCGACTCCTCGACGTCCAGGCCCTCGACGTCCGCCTCCAGCAGCTCGCCCACAAGCGGCGCTCGCTGCCCGAGCACGCCGAACTGGAGTCGCTGGGCAAGGACGCCACCCAGCTGCGCGACCTGCTCGTCGCCGCGCAGACCGAGGAGAGCGACTGCGCCCGCGAGCAGACCAAGGCCGAGCAGGACGTGGACCAGGTGCGCCAGCGCGCCGCCCGCGACCAGCAGCGCCTGGACTCCGGCGCCGTCACCTCCCCGAAGGACCTGGAGAACCTCCAGCGCGAGATCACCTCCCTCGCCAAGCGCCAGGGCGACCTGGAGGACGTGGTCCTGGAGGTCATGGAGCGCCGGGAGTCCGCGCAGGAGCGGGTCGCCGAGCTGACCGAGCGGGTCGCCTCCGTGCAGACCCGCATCGACGAGGCGACCGGCCGCCGGGACGCCGCGTTCGAGGAGATCGACGCGGAGACCGCCTCGGTGACGAAGGAGCGCGAGGTCGTCGCCGGTTCCGTCCCCGCGGACCTGCTCAAGCTCTACGACAAGCTGCGCGAGCAGCAGGGCGGCATCGGCGCCGCCAAGCTCTACCAGCGCACCTGCCAGGGCTGCCGCCAGGAGCTGGCGATCACCGACATCAACGAGATCCGCGCGGCGGCCCCCGACACCGTCGTACGGTGCGAGAACTGCCGCCGCATCCTGGTCCGCACGTCCGACTCGGGCCTGTAGGGAGCGAGCCGGTGGCGGTGCGGGAGTTCGTGGTCGAGGCCGACGGCGGGTCACGGGGCAACCCGGGCCCGGCCGGGTACGGCGCGGTGGTGCGGGACGCGGCGACGGGGGAGACCCTGACGGAGGCCGCCGAGTACCTGGGCGTCGCCACCAACAACGTCGCCGAGTACCGGGGCCTGCTGGCCGGCCTGCGCGCCGCGCACGCCCTCGACCCGGCGGCGACGGTCCGCGTCCGGATGGACTCCAAGCTGGTCGTCGAGCAGATGTCGGGCCGCTGGAAGATCAAGCACCCCGGCATGAAGCCGCTCGCCACCGAGGCCCGGTCGGTCTTCCCGCCGGACCGGGTGACGTACGAGTGGATTCCGCGCGCCGAGAACAAGCACGCCGACCGGCTCGCCAACGAGGCGATGGACGCGGGCGCCCGCGGTGAGCGGTGGTCTCCGTCGGCCTCCACGGCGGAACTGGACCATCCCGGCGCTCCGGGGGCCGCGGACGTGAGCGCGGCGCAGGCGGTCGCCGCCCCCGGCTGGGGACCCCCGGACCTGGGCGCCCCCGCCACCTTCGTGCTGCTCCGGCACGGCGAGACCCCGCTCACCCCGCAGAAGCGTTTCTCGGGCAGCGGCGGCAGCGACCCCGCCCTGTCGGCCGCGGGCCGCGAGCAGGCCGAACGGGCCGCCGCCGCCCTCGCCCGGCGCGGCACCGTCCAGGCGGTCGTGACCTCCCCGCTGGCCCGCACCCGGGAGACCGCCGCGATCGTCGCCGCCCGGCTGGGCCTCGGCGTCACGGTGGAGGAGGGCCTGCGCGAGACCGACTTCGGCGCCTGGGAGGGCCTCACCTTCGCCGAGGTGCGCGAACGCCACCCCGAGGACCTCGACGCCTGGCTGGCCTCCCCGGACGCCGCGCCCACCGGCGGCGGCGAGAGCTTCGCGACCACCGGTGCCCGGATCGCCGCGACCCGCGACAAGCTCGTCGCCGCCCACGCCGGCCGCACCGTCCTGCTGGTCTCGCACGTGACGCCGATCAAGACGCTCGTCCAGCTCGCGCTCGGCGCGCCCGCCGAGTCGCTGTTCCGCATGGAACTGTCCGCCGCGTCGCTCTCCGCGGTGGCCTACTACGCCGACGGCGGCGCCAGCCTCCGGCTCTTCAACGACACGTCACACCTGCGCTGAGGCGCCGCACACGTGCGCCGCGCCGAGACACGGCACGCCTGCGGCCGGGACGCCTGAGGCACCTCACACCCGCGCCGAGCGGCGCAGCTCCGCCGCCTCGCGGGCCAGTTCCTCGACCCGGCCCCAGTCCCGGCCGGCCACCGCGTTCGCGGGCAGCATCCAACTGCCGCCCACACAGCCGACGTTGGGCAGCGCCAGGTACTCCGGAGCCGAGCCCGGCCCGATCCCGCCGGTCGGGCAGAACCGCGCCTGCGGCAGCGGCGAGGCCAGCGCCTTGAGATAGGCGGTGCCGCCGGCCGCCTCGGCGGGGAAGAACTTCATCTCCCGCACCCCGCGCTCCAGCAGCGCCACCACCTCCGACGTGGTCGACACCCCCGGCAGGAACGGCACCCCGGACGCCCGCATCGCCGTCAGCAGCGTGTCCGTCCACCCCGGGCTGACCAGGAACCGCGCCCCGGCCGCCACGGCCTCGTCCACCTGGGCGGGCGTGATGACGGTCCCGGCGCCGACCACCGCCTCCGGCACCTCGGCCGCGATCGCCGCGATGGCACCGAGGGCGGCCGGCGTCCGCAGCGTGACCTCGATGGCGGGCAGCCCCCCGGCCACCAGCGCCCGCGCCAGCGGCACGGCGTCGGCGACGTCCCCGACGACCACGACGGGCACGACGGGCGCGAGGTCCAGCACGGAGACGGAGGGCGAGGGCAGCGCAGAGGTCATGCCCACATCGTGCCCACGAGTCGTACACCGCGCAATGGGCGTTGCGCAGCATGCAACGTCCGTCAGTGGACCTCGTCCACCAGCACATCCAGCGACCAGGCCCGCCCGGCCTTCCCGGGCGCCTCGGCCTCCACGACGTACCCCAGATCCCGCAGCGCCTCCACCAGCTCCGCCGGGCTCCCGGGCGCGGCCCCCGTCTCCAGCAGACTCCGTACGATCCGCCCCTTGGTCGCCTTGTTGAAGTGGCTGACCACCTTCCGCGTCGGCGCGTGCAGCACCCGTACCGACGCCGTCCGCCCGGCCACCTCGCCCTTGGGCTTCCAGGCCGCCGCGTACGCCGCCGACCGCAGGTCCAGCACCAGCCCGTCCCCGGCCGCCTCCGGCAGCACCTCGGCCATCGGCGCCCGCCAGTGCGCGGCCAGCGCGCCGAGCCCCGGCAGCCTGACCCCCATCGAACACCGGTAGGAGGGAATCCGGTCGGTCACGCGGACCGCCCCCCACAGCCCGGAGAAGACCAGCAGCTCCCGCCCGGCCCGCCGCCTGGCCCCGGCGTCCAGCGAAGCCAGGCCCAGCGCGTCGTACAGCACCCCGGTGTAGATCTCCCCGGCGGGCCGCGCCCCGGCCGTCCGCAGCCCGGCGTTCTTGCCGACCTCCCCGCGCAGCCCCGCGCTGAGCCCGAGCACCTCCCGCGCCTTCTCCTCGTCCCCGGCGCACAGCTCGACCAGCTCATCGAGCACGGCCGCCCGCGCCCCGGCCAGCCCCGGCAACGACAACGACTCCGGCTCCAGCGGCCCGCCCCGCCCGGACGGTGCCTTCCCCTCGGACGGCGGCAGCAGGACAAGCACACGTACTCCTTGGATCTCGTTCCGGGGTTCCGGGACAGGGTACGGCTCCGCGACCCGGCTCCGGCTCGGACCGGTACGTCCCGCCCGGTACCATGGTCCCCACGGCAGACGAGCCGGGCGGACGGCCGCGTGGAGTTCCCTTCGGGGGCTCCCCGAGGAACGTCCGGGCTCCACAGGGCAGGGTGATGGCTAACGGCCACCCGGGGTGACCCGCGGGACAGTGCCACAGAAAGCAGACCGCCGAGGGCTCCGGCCCCCGGTAAGGGTGAAACGGTGGTGTAAGAGACCACCAGTGCCCAGGGCGACCTGGGCAGCTAGGTAAACCCCACCCGGAGCAAGGTCAAGAAGGAAGCACCCCGGTGCTTCTGCGCGGACGATCGAGGGCGGCCCGCCCGAGTCCGCGGGTAGACCGCTGGAGGCCGGCGGCAACGCCGGTCCTAGATGGATGGCCGTCACCGGCCGGTCCGCGAGGACCGACCGGGACAGAACCCGGCGTACAGCCCGACTCGTCTGCCGCTCAGGGCTTCTGGCCAGTACAAACGGAGGTCAGAGGCGTTTTCTCCATGCAGGTGGGTGTCGCCGGACCCGGTTCCTTACCAGTTCGAACGGGATCGTGCGTCGACGTACGTAGCCACGAAGGTGGCCATGCCTTGCGGCGTTGGCGAGTCCGCGAACCGGGCGCCTGCCTGTCCCAGGGCCTTCTGCGGGGGAGCGAGCGGCGTGTTGACTCTTTCTGGCCACCCAGGCGTTCCTCAGGGTTTGGAGGCGTCCTCGGACAGGACGTCGCCTCATTGGGATCTTGGGTAGTCTGCACCGCGTGGCGTGATGTACCGCCGGGGAGCGCTACGGCCGCATGGACAATGCGCGGGTCGCGCGCCAGACGCCGAGGGGGAGCGAGGACGCCGTGGAACCGTTGAGGAGTGACGACCCCACTCACATCGGGGGCTTTACGCTGCGCGGCCATATCGGCTCCGGCGGTATGGGCCGGGTGTACCTCGGTGAGTCACCCGCCGGACAGCAGGTCGCCGTCAAGGTCATCAAGTCGTCCGTTCTGGACACCGAGACCCGCAGCAGGTTCGTCCTCGAAGTGGAGAATCTCAGGAAAGTCTTCGGTCCCCGCGTCGCCGCCTTCGCGGGCGCCGACCCGCTAGCCGACCAGCCCTGGCTCGCCGTCGACTACGTTCCGGGCCCCGATCTCCTGCGCCACGTCCGCGACCACGGCACGCTCCCGCTCGTCGAGACCGCGAGCCTCGGTGCGCTGCTCGCCGAGGGACTCACCTCCGTCCACCAGGCGCAGCTCCTGCACCGGGACCTCAAGCCACAGAACATCCTGCTCGGCCCCGACGGTCCCAAGGTGATCGACTTCGGACTCGCGGTGCTCGCGGAACGCCGTACGACACTGACCGCGACGGGTGTCGTGGTCGGCAGCGTCCTGTGCATGCCGCCCGAGCAGGCGGAGGGCACTCACCAACTGACCCCGGCGGCGGACGTGTACGCCCTCGGCGTGGTGCTCCTCTTCGCCGCCACCGGCCACTACCCGTACGACGGTGACAACTGGCTCGCGGTCGCGGCCCGGATCGGCGATCCGCAGCAGGCCCCCGACCTGACAGGGCTGCCTACGGAACTGACGCCCGTCGTGTCCTCGATGCTCGCCTTCGACCCGACCGACCGCCCCTCCCTCCCGGACGTCACGGGAGCACTGGTGGCCGTCCTCAACGGTTCCGGCGTCTCCGCCCGGCAGGCCAGGCAACGGCTGATCGCACGGACGGCGCCGCATGCCGACGGCCGACTGGTGCCGCCTCCGGGACCGATCGCCGAGTACGTGCCCACGGTCGTCGACCCGGTCGCGCCGCCCGCGGGGCAACAGCCGGACACCGACCACGCGGACGTTCCGGCGAAGGCGGATGCCCACGTCCCGCCATCGCCGACCCCGCGCCCCGTCGTGTCGCGGCCCCGGACGCCCCGCGGCCGCACCCCGGACGCCGCCACGGCCCACGACGTCGCCGAGGCCCTGCGCTCCGCCTATGCCAAGGAGGCCGCCTTCGTTCCGGCCCGTGGTGGAGGCCGCTGACCACCGGTCACCCCAGGCCGGGCGAAGCGGCCGCGGCGCGGCAGCGGCCGTGAAGGGGAGCGGCGGCGTCGGTATGCGGCCGCGCCACGCGGGCAAGACCAGCCACGACGGCGCCGCCGACGAGCGACGGCAGACCACGGCCCCGGGGCACAGCCGGGGGTCGGCGGTCGGCCGGGCACTCGGTTCCCGCAGCGACCTGCACGGTCAGCATCCGCCGTGGAAGACTTGCGCGGTATTTCGACCACTTCCCGTACGACAGTGCGCAGGACGCGGAGGCAGCAGGGTGACCCACCAGCCGGACATCTCGGAGTCCAGGTTCCCGCCGGGGGCCCAGATCCTCGTACGGGACGAGGAGTGGCTGGTGAAGAACGTCACCCCGAGCCGGGACGGCGCCAAGATCGAGGCGGTCGGGGTCTCGGAGTTCGTCCGCGACGAGACGGCCGTCTTCTTCACCGAGATCGAGCGTCTGGCCGGTGACGAGGTCAGGCTCCTCGACCCGGAGGACACCGAGCTGGTCGAGGACCCCACCGACCACTTCCGCCGCAGCCGTCTCTTCCTCGAAGCCCTGCTGCGCAAGACGCCGCTCCCGCAGACCGAGCGCGGCCTGGCGCTCGCCGACCGCTTCCTCGTCGACCCGCTCAGCTACCAGCAGCGCCCCGCCGAACTGGCTCTCTCCCTCGCCAACCTGCGCCCCCGGCTGCTCATCGCCGACGTCGTCGGTCTCGGCAAGACCCTGGAGATCGGCCTCACCCTCGCCGAGCTGATCCGCCGCGGCAGGGGCGAGCGCATCCTCGTCGTCACCCCGCAGCATGTCCTGGAACAGTTCCAGCACGAGCTGTGGACCCGTTTCTCCATCCCGCTGATCCGCCTCGACTCGGTCGGTATCCAGCGCATCCAGCGGGAGATCCCGGCCGGCCGCAACCCCTTCACCCACTACAAGCGGGTCATCGTCTCCGTCGACACGCTCAAGAACATCGGCCAGTACCGCCACCACCTGGAGAAGATCCACTGGGACGCGGTGGTCATCGACGAGTCCCACAACCTCATCAACCGCGGCAGCCAGCGCAACGCCCTCGCCCGCGTCCTCGCCCCCAACACCGACGCCCTGCTGCTGGCCAGCGCCACCCCGCACAACGGCGACGGGAAGTCCTTCGCCGAGCTGATCAGCCTGCTCGACCCGGCGGCGATCGCCGATCCGAACGACTACGACGCCGAGAACGACCTCGGCCACCTCTTCATCCGCCGTACGAAGGTCCACCCCGAGGTGCGCGACCAGATCGGCAAGGAGTGGGCGGACCGCGACCCCACCGTCTCCGTGCCCTGCACCGCGACCGCCGCCGAGGAGCGGATCTTCGCGGAGCTCACCGGGCACTGGATCCCGGCGCCGGACACCTCCACCGAGTTCGGCACCGCGACGTCCGGCCGTACGGCGCTCACCGAGGACCGCCTCTTTCCGTACACGCTCCTGAAGGCCTTCCTCTCCTCCCACCGCGCGCTCGCCAAGACCGTCGCCACCCGCAGGAACACCCTGACCGACAAGGCGGCGAAGACGGCCCCCGGCACCCCGGCGGCCGCCCGCATCGCCACCGAACTCCAAGCCCTGGAGCGTCTGTCCGCGCTGACGTCGGCGATCGGGGAGTCCGGCGCGCCGGGCGACTCCGCCAAGCTCGACGCGCTCGTGGAGCAGCTCACCGACATCGGTGTCCGGCCCGGCTCGGCCACCCGTGTCGTCGTCTTCTCCGAACGCGTCGAGACGCTGAAGTGGCTGGCCAAGGTCGTCCCCGGCCGCCTCGGCTTCACCGAACAGCAGGCGCGGCAGGCGGTGAAGGTCATGCACGGCGGCCTGTCGGACAAGGAACAGATGGCCGTCGTGGAGGCCTTCGGTCTCGCCCACGACCCCGTCCGCATCCTGTTCACCGGCGATGTGGCCTCCGAAGGCGTCAACCTGCACCGCCAGTGCCACGACCTCGTGCACTACGACATCCCCTGGTCGCTGATCCGCATCGAACAGCGCAACGGCCGCATCGACCGCTACGGCCAGAAGCACAACCCCCGTTTCCGCGCGCTCATCCTGCACTCCGAGACCCCGGGCGCCAAGGACGACCGTACGGTCGCCGAGAAGCTGCTCAAGCGCGAGGAGGAGGCCTACCGCCTCGACGGCACCGCGGAGGCGGTCACCGGCCTCTACCGGGCCGAGGAGGAAGAACGACGGCTGATCAAGGATCTCCTCGCCGGCCGCACGGTCGAGGAGTCCCTCGCCGCCTCACCCACGCCCGGCGACCCGCTGACCGCGCTCTTCACCCAGCCGTCCGTACTGCCTGAGCACCGCCCCGTGCCCAAGGCGCAGGTCCCGTCGCTGTTCGGCGGCGACACGGAGGCGTTCGTACGGGCGGCCCTCGACGAGGTCTACGACGAGCACCCGCACGACGCCCTCGACCTCTCCGAGCACCGTCACACCGGACCGCGCGGCGAACCGGCCCCGTACCTGAGCCTCGCCACCGCCAAGGCCCCCGACCTCCTCCACCGCCTCGACATCCTGCCCCCCGACTACCTGCGGGAGCAGAAGCTGAAGGAGCGCCTCCTCGTCACCTTCGACCGCGGTCTCGGACAGCACAGCCTGGACGAGGCCCGCGGCAAGTCCGGTTCCAGCTGGCCCGCCATCGGCTACCTCACCGACATCCACCCCTTGGTGGAGTGGCTGGTGGACAAGGTCCTCGTCCAGCTCGGCCGCCAGCAGGCACCGGTCATCCTCACGCCCGGGGCGCCCGGCCCGACCTTCCTCGTCCAGGGCATCTACTCCAACAAGCTCGGCCGTCCCACGGTCGTGGAGTGGATGGCCGTCCGCGGCCTGCCCGACGCCCCCGAGGTGGTGCCGATGCCGGACGCCCTGGCGGAGGCGGGCGTGGGCCCCGACATGGCCAACCCGGCCCCGCCCCGTGACCTCCCCGCCCTCCAGACCCTGGTCCCGGCCGCGGTGGCGGCGGCCCGGGAGCACCTGGAGGAGCGCAAGGACGCCTGGACCCGGCAGATCAGCGCCCAGCTCGATGACTACCGCGCGCGGCTCGGCCGCTGGCAGCAGCAGTCCCTCCTGCCCGGCCGGATCGTCGCGGACACCATCCGCCACCAGACGGAACTGGCCGGCAAGCTCTCCGCCACCGGCCGCCCGCTGCTGCGCGTCCTGGCCGTCCTCGACCGCGACGCCTGACCGGCACCAGCCCCTCTCCCTTTGCAGCCACCCGCAGAAACGGTCCTCGACGTGACGTACGACTCGCTGGTCAACCACGGCGACTACTTCTCCGCCCACTACCTCGCCGAAGTCCTCCCCAAGGACCTCAAAGCGAAGGACGGGCTGCTCGCCCGCTGGGCCGAACACGAGGCCGAGGAGAACAAGAAGCCGGCGGACGAGCCCCGCACCCTCACCCCCCGCCAGGGTCTGCGCGCCCTGCGCACCCCGTACTTCGCCGACCGCGCCTTCCTCGCGGAGCGCGCCCAGGCCGAGATCGACGCCCCCGAGGACGAGTCGGGCTGGCGCACGCACGACGACCCACGCTGGATCAAGACCGTCGCCGAACTGCACGAGCGCGTTCTGCGGGCACTCGGTTACACCCCCGCTCCGGCGACCCTCACCGTCGGACGAGCGGGCCGCACCTACGACATCGAGGTCGCCCACGCCGAACCCGGCCTGGTCGCGATCGCCTGCGGGTGGGCCGCCGAACCGGACGCCGCCCGCGACCCGGCGGGCCCCGGCCGGCTCCTGCACCCGGTGGACATTCCGCAGGGTGAGCCGCTGACCGACGCCGACACCCTGGTCCGCTTCCTCTTCGCCGCCGACGAACCGCCCCGCTACGTCCTGATCCTGGTCGGCGGTGTCGTCGTCCTCGCCGACCGTACCGCCTGGAGCGAGGGCCGCTACCTCGCCGTCAGCCTCGACTCCGCGCTGGAACGCCGGGACGACCGCCCCGGCGGCGAACTCGACACCATCGCCGCCCTGTTCGGAGCCGACTCACTCCGCGTTCCGGAGACCGGCGGCACCAACCCGCTCGACGACCTCGTCTCCAAGTCGGGCAAACACGCCGTCGGCGTCTCCACGGAGCTCCGCGAGGGCCTCAAGGACTCCGTCGAGCTCATCGCCCAGGCCGTCCTGGACCGGCTGGCCGAGCCCGGGCAGGGAGTGGCGGCGGCCGACCTCGACGACCCGCAGCGCCTCGCCCGCCGGCTGACCCGCGAGTCCCTGCGCTACCTGTACCGGATCCTGTTCCTGCTGTACGCCGAGGCCCGCCCGGAGCTGGGCATCCTCCCCTCGGACTACCCCGAGTACGGGGCGGGTTACGGTCTCCAGCGCCTCGGCGACCTGGCCGTCCGCGACCTCGTCGGCCCCACGGCCCGCGACGGCTTCCACCTCTACCAGTCGATCGACCTGCTCACCCGCATGGTCAACAAGGGCCACCGCCCGTACGGCACCGAGGAGGAGGACCGGGCGGCGGACACGGCGGACCGCGAGGCGGAGGCGGCGGAGGCGGCCGGACCCGCTGCGGCGGGCGGCGATCTGACGGAGGCGCAACTGGCGTTGCGCGCACGCCGTTTCGAGCGGGAGCGGCGGGCCCGGCGCAGCGAGGACGTGGGCCTGCGCTTCGAGCCGTTGCGGTCGGACCTGTTCGAGCCGGGCGCGATCCGGCTGATCGGCCCGAAGGTCCCCAACCCCCTGTACGACGAGGACGACCCGTCCGCCGGGCCGGAGTTCTTCGACACCCGGCTGCGCAACGCCACCCTCCACAAGGTGCTGCGCCGACTGATGCTCACCAAGGGCCGCAAGGGCGAGCGGGGCGGCTTCATCTCCTACGCCAAGCTCGGCATCAACCAGCTCGGCGCCGTGTACGAGGGCCTGATGTCCTACACCGGCTTCATCGCACGCGAGACCCTCTTCGAGGTCGCCAAGGGCGGCGACGCGTCGAAGGGCAGCTGGATGGTCCCGGAGTCGCGGGCCAACGACTACCCGAACGAGGTGTTCGTCCAGCGGGTGAACGATGACACGGGCCTGACGGAGCGGGCCGAGTACCCGCCGGGTTCGTTCGTCTACCGGCTGGCGGGCCGCGACCGGGAGAACACGGCGTCCTACTACACCCCCATGTCCCTCACCCAGGTCACGGTCGAGCTGGCCCTGAAGCACCGCCTCGACCAGGACGGCGAGGTGACGTCGGCCCGCGAGCTGTTGGGCTGGAAGATCTGCGAGCCCGCCCTCGGCTCGGGCGCGTTCCTCAACGAGGCCGTCGACCAGGTCGCCGCCGAGTACCTGAAACGGCGCCAAGACGAGACCGGCGTGCAGATCCAGCCCGACCAGAGGCTGGCCGAGCTGCAGAAGGTCAAGGCCTACGTCGCCCTGCACAACGCGTACGGCGTCGACCTCAACGCGACGGCGGTGGAGCTGGCCGAGGTATCCCTCTGGCTCAACACCATGCACCCCGGGATGCAGGCGCCGTGGTTCGGACTGCACCTGCGGCGCGGCAACTCGCTGGTCGGCGCGGGACGGAAGATCTACGACAAGGACGCACTGGGCAAGGGCAAGTGGCTGGCGAAGAAGGACACGCTCGCTCCGAAGGAGCTCCCCTTCAGCGAGGGTGAGTTGCCGGAGGGCGCGGTCCATCACTTCCTGCTGCCCGCGCTGGGGTGGGGCGCGGTCGTCGGGGACGCCAAGTCCAAGAAGATCGCCGAGGAGCTGGACAAGGCGGCCGTCCAGCGGATGGAGAAGTGGCGGTCGGGTATCCAGCGCGCGCCGAAGACAGTGAGCCAGCGGCGACGGCTCCAAGGGGTCGCGCGGCGGGCCGAGTTCCTGTGGAAGCTGGTGATCGAGCGGCTGAAGCAGTCCGAGCGGGAGATCTCGCGCGAGATCGACGTCTGGGGCGCGGACTGGCTGGAGCATCCCGAGCACGCGGTGCCGAAGGAGGTCGTGTACGGCGACCTCACGCGGCCGGGGACGCCGTACTGGCGGCTGAAGACGGTCATGGACGTGTGGTGCGCGCTGTGGTTCTGGCCGTTGGACCGGGTGGGGGAACTGGTCGGCCCGGAGGTCGTGCCCTACGACGGCGATGGCGGCGCCGGGGGTGATGCGCCGGTGGTGGAGGCGGGCACTGGACCGGCGCCCGGGGATCAGCACTGGGTGAAGGACAGCCTCTTCGACGACGGGCTTCCTCAGCAGCTGGAGATGGGGAAGGCCGCTTCCGGGGCGGAGGCGGAGGACAAGAAGCCGGCGCGGAAGAAGACGCCTGGTGGGCCGAAGGGGCGGCGTGAGGTCATTCCCCTCGCGACGCTGAATGACTGGATCGACTTCCTGGAGTGCGTGCTTGGGGCGAAGGATGTGCCGGCGGATTCCCTGGTGGCCGACTTCAGGGATCTGGAGGCGCTGCGGGAGTACGAGGTGAAGCTCGACGGGTTCATGGGGATGGACTCGCCGTTCCGGTTGAAGGCGCGGTTCCCGTGGCTGGACACGGTGGAGGACGTGGCCGGGAGCGAGGACCGGGATGACGTCGGCGCGGACGGGGGGATGGGGTTCTTCCACTGGGAGTTGCAGTTCGCGCATGTCTTCGCCGGGGAGGCCGGTGGGTTCGATGTGCAGGTGGGGAATCCGCCGTGGGTGCGGCCCCGGTGGGAGGAGGACGTTCTCCTCGCCGAGTTCGAGCCGTGGTTCGTGCTTCAGGAGAAGCCGGCCAAGGCGGAGAAGGACCGGCGGCGGGCTGAGCTGACCGAGCGGGGCGAGGTCGGGTCCTTCCTGGCGGCTGAACTCGCGTCCAACATGGGTGTGGTGGCCATGCTTGGCTCGCCGGTTCTGTATCCATTGCTCACAGGCACGCAGCCCGACCTGTATCGGGCGTTCATGTGCCAGACGTGGGCGCATGCGGGCCGGGTGGGCACGGTCGGGCTCGTCCACCCCGACTCACACTTCAGCGGCGACAAAGAGGCCCGGTTGCGTGGGGCCGCCTACAAGCGGCTGCGCGTGCACGGCGACTTCGTCAACGCGGGCAACCGCTTCTTCCCGCCGCCGGTCGGCCGGTCCAGCCACTTCGGCGTGCACGTGTACGGGCCCCAGGGCGAGATCGGCTTCGATCATCTGTCGTGGTTGTTCTCGGTGGATGCGTTGCGGCTGTCCGCTCAGCACGATGGCTCGGGGCCGGACCCGGGTGTTCGGTACGGGGACACGTGGGACGAGCGTCCGCACAAGAAGCGGATCATCCGGGTGGACCGGGCGACGCTGGAGCAATGGCAGCGGCTGACCGGGGATGAGGGGCAGCCCGTTGAGCAGGGGCGGTTGCTGTCACCGGTGAGCGTGGCGGAGGGCAAGGCCATCAAGGCGCTGGCGGACTATCCGCTGAGGTTGGGGGCGCTGAATCCGCAGATCACGAGGGGCTTCGACGAGAGCGGTGCCAAGAAGGAAGGCCTTATCGACTACAACCTTCCGAAGGAGGACGGCTCGGTCTTCCGGCCCGAGAAGTGGGATGACGTCGTCCTCAAGGGGCCCCAACTCGGGCTCGCCAACCCGTTGTTCAAGCAGCCCAGTCAGGGTGGTGGCGAGGTGCTCGGCCTCAACCACCTGACGATTGCCGACGACGCGGTGCCGGAGACCGAGTACGTGCGCGTTGCGACGCTGGAGAAATACGCGAAGAAGCAGGACCAGTGGCTCGACAGAGGTGGGCTGGCGCGGCTGCGGGCGTCGGAGGAGGCGGCGGCCGAGGCGAGGCGGGTGCTGGCGGAGGCTCGGGGGGTGCCGGAGGACGAGATCATGGACGACGATGTCGATCGGTACTTCGTGGGGCGGTCGATAAAGGCGTATACGGCGTTTTACCGGGTGGCGTGGCGTCGCCAGATCGCGCCGGATACTGAACGTGCGCTGTATGCCGCATTGATTCCACCGGGCTCCGCGCATGTCGATCAGGTGCACACGCTTACGGTGAGGAGTCCCCGACTTACGGCGCTGATCGCGGGCTTCTGGGCGGCTCTGCCGGTTGACTACTTCCTCAGGACGACAGGAAAGGGCGACCTCCGCGTGGCAGGCGCCAAGGGCCTGCCCGTTCCGGATGAGGGTCACCCGCTTGCTCCGGCACTCCTCCTTCGGGCCCTGCGCCTCAACTGCCTGACGTCCGCCTACGCGGCGCTCTGGGAAGAGCTTTACGACCCGACCTGGCCAGCGTACGAGCCCTGGGCTCGCGACTGGCCCCGACTCCAGCCTCTGCAAGCGGTTGGCCCCGAGTGGAGCCGTGCAACGCCGTTGCGAACTGAACGCGCTCGACGCGCCGCCCTGGTCGAGTTGGACGCCTTGGTGGCCGTTTGGCTAGGAGTGGACGCGGACTCGCTGGTCGCCATGTACAAGGCTCGTTTCCCGATCATGCAGGATTTCGACGCCGTGACCTGGTTCGACGCCAACGAACGCCGCATCGCGGGCAACCGCTACACCTACGGCCACGGTCAGACCAAGGACCACTACGAGCAACTCCGTGCCCACCTCGAAGGCGAACGCAAGGACCCGCCGGACGGCTACACGCCCCCCTTCTACAAAGCGAACCGCGAGGCCGAGATGCGAGAGGCGCACGCCTACTTCTCGGCGCGGCTCCAGCAGGCCATTGACCAGGGCAAGTGGACTCCGCCGTCCAACTGACCCAGGTACGCCGACGCCCCGCGCCCGGTACGGAACCGGACGCGGGGCGTCAGCACGTCGTACGTCAGTGGTCGGCGGCGTACGAGACGAAGGCGGCCCACTGCTGGGCTCTGAAGGCGAGCTGGGGGCCCTGCGGCAACTTGGAGTCCCGTACGTGGAGGGTCCCCGGGGTGCAAGCGACCTCGACGCAGGCAGCTCCGTCGGGATTGCTGTGGCTGCTCTTGAACCACTCCAGGTCAGTGCCGTCACCGGCCAAGGGCTTGAGGCTCATGTCTCTCCAAGCAGTTTCTCGATGTAGGCCAGCGACTGTCGTGGGGTGAGGGCCTGTGCTCGGATGATCCCATAGCGCAGTTCGAGGATCTGGACCTCCCTGCGGTCCGAGATAAGTCGGCTGACGAGCTGGATGTCGCTGTGCCCCACGGTGGTGCCCTCCTTCAGCCGCAGCAGATGGAAGGGGCCGTCGAGACCGGCGTTGTCCTCGCTCTCCATGGGCAGCACCTGGATCTCTACGTTTCGCATCTGCCCGATCTCCAACAGTCGTTCGAGCTGTCGACGCAAGACCATCCTGCCTCCGACCGGCCGACGCAGGGCAGCCTCATCATGGACGAAGTTGAAGGCGGGAGCCATCCCGTTTCCGCCGATGATCCCTTGCCGAGCCAACCGCGCAGCGACAAGCCGCTCCACCTCCTCCTCCGAGAACGCCGGCCGCCGCGACCCGAACACCGCCTTCAGATACTCCTCGGTCTGCAAGAGCCCGTTCACGACGGAGTTGTCATAGGCGCAGATCTCAACCGCCTCCCCCTCCCACTTCGCCAGATCCCGAACCTTCTTCGGATACCGCGCCTCCTCGACGTCCTTCTTCAACCCGGTGATCAACCCGCCCGCGTCCAGCACCCGGTCGGCCGCCTCCAGGAACTTCGGACTCGGCGCCCGCCGCCCCCGCTCCACCGAGGACACCTGTTCCTCGCTGTAGCCGACGGCCGCGCCCAACTCGGCCTGCGTCATCCCCTTCCGTTCCCGGAACGCCTTGATGATCTTGCCGACCGTCCGCAGTACCGCCGCCGACTCCTCGTCGTCGGCGCCGTACGGCTCCATGCCGTCACCGCCCTGACCCGTCATACCCACGTCCGGACACCTCCACATGCCGCCCGTACCCAACTCCCCGCCGGTGTGACGCGTAACGCCGCACCACCCGGTCAGGGCCGGACACCACCCGGACAGTGACGCTGCGTACCGTCGTCGTCACTGGTCACCATAGAGTCGACAGACCACGCTGAGTGACATGAACGCCGATATTGCCCCCATGAGGGCACCGCACCCCGACCCCGTCCAACCCACCGCCCCCACCCGGCACTTCACCATGCGCCTCTCCGCCACCCCGAGAGGCGCTCGCCTCGCCCGTCACCTGGCAGCCGAGCAACTCCACACCTGGGGCTGGCCGTACGACACCGAGGGCAACCACATCGTCACCCTCCTCGTCTCCGAACTCGCCACGAACGCCGCCGTGCACGGCCGTGTCAGAGGCCGCGACTTCCGCCTGCGCCTCACCCTCCACCCCGAGGACGCCACCCTCCGTATCGAACTCACCGACGCGCGCCCCGCCCACCGCCCGCCCGCCCCCGGCACTCTGCCGCCGCCTTCCCCGGACGACGCCTCCGGCCGGGGTCTTCTCCTCGTCGAAACCCTGTCCACCCACTGGGGAACGACCTGCGGCGATCCGTACACGAAGACCGTCTGGTGCGAAGTCGCCCTGGAGTGACTGTCAGTGGCGGCTGCGAGCCTGGGGGTCATGACGCGCACCGTATTCGAGGACCTCACGTTCTTCTGGGGCTACTGGACCCTTTTCGAGACGGCGGTGATCGCCCTGCTGTGGCAGAACCGCTCCCGTGTGCTGGGCGATCGGCTGTACCGGATTCCGGTTGTGCGACGGATCGGACGCGGCGCCTGTGAACGTCGCGTGGAGGCGCTGTCGGCGGAGCTGGAACGCAGAGGGGTTCCGGCGGGAGCCCGGCCAGGGAAAGACGCACTCGTCGAGCGATGGCACCGGATCGTCGTCGGCCGGTGCGTCTCCGTACTCCTCCAGGCCGTGCCCCTGCTGATCGTCGTGCTCCCCTTCTGGTGGGCGACGTCGCTGGCTCGTACGTCGGCGACGCCGTTCTGGATGTTCGCCGCCGTCACCGGCTTCGGCGTCGTCTCCATCGCGCTCATGGCCGCCGACGAACGGGCCGCCGCGGTCTCCGACGCGGCCGGCGCCCTCACGGTGGAAGCCGTCCGCTTCCTTGAGACGCTGCTCATCACGGATGACCGCCGCCCACAGGACTCGGCGCTCGACATCCACGGCAGGGCGTTCGGCCGCCTGTGCCAAGCCCTGCGCGCCCAGGCGCGGCATACCACCCGCCGGATGCCGCCCGCCGCCCGCACGCGCGCGCGTGAGACCACGGAACGCCTGATCGGGGCCCTCGCCGAGGCCGACCAGCGCTACCTCTTCGGCGAGGGCCCGGATCGCGACACCGCCGTACGCGCCCTGTCCCGGCTGGCCGCCGGCGCGCTTCGCCACAGCTGCCTTCCGCGCGCGCAGCGCGACAGTCTGGTGATCATCGACGCCACGCTCCTCACGAACGCACCGGAACCGGACGTGGCGCATACGGCACCCGAGTCGTTCGGGAGCCGTCTGCGGGCCAGGGCGGGCAAAGCGGCGTTGGTGGTGGCCTTCCTCGCCGGGGCGTTCCTTTTCCCGGAGGGGGGAGCGCTCTCGGTTCTGCTGGCCCTCGCGGGCCTGGCGGTCATTTCGCCCTTCAGGGAGGCCCTTTACCGCGTCAAGGACTTCGTCGCCGGCGGCTCCGCCGCCGGCGCCACCGAGCTCCAGGGCGTGGGGGAGGAGCTGGGCCGCCCGGCGCCCGCGACGTTCATGTCCTGCTCCCATTGCGGTGCGCACTCACCCGTCACCGCGGGATCACGGCCGGTAGGGTGAGAGACGACCAGGACCGACACGAGGGCGAGGGCGACGAGACGACATGGCCGGGCTGGAGGACAGCAGCCAGGGGCGTACACGGGACCGGCGGTCGGTGTACGAGCGGTACCAGGACGCGACGGGGGAGCCGAGCGTCATCGGTGTGGATGACCGCTTCCCTCGGGAGACCTCTTCCGACGGCCGGCCGACGGACGTCGAGCGCGAGGACACCGACGAGGACGCCGACCAGATCACCTCGCCCTTCGACCCCGAGCACATCGACATCGAGACCCGTACGACCACGGTCGACCTGCTGCTCTCCCGGCTCAGCAGCGGGATGATCGACCTGGCCCCCGACTTCCAGCGCCGGGCCGGTATCTGGACGGACGAGAAGCAGAGCCGCCTGATCGAGTCGCTGCTGCTGCGCATCCCCATCCCGTCCTTCTACGCCGCCGAGCAGAAGGACGGCAGCTGGACCATCGTGGACGGCATCCAGCGCCTGACTTCGATCGCGCGCTTCTTCGACGCCGGGGTGGTCGATGCCCGGCCGCTGAAGCTGACGGGCCTGGAATATCTGCGGAACTTCAAGGGAGCGAGCCTTCAGGACCTCTCCGGCAAGCTCCAGATCCGGTTGCGGGAGACCCAGGTCGTCGTCCACGTGATCCGGCGTGGCACCCCCGAGCCGGTCATGTTCAACGTCTTCGCCCGCATCAACACCGGGGGCGAGCCGCTGACCCGGCAGGAGATCCGGCACGCGCTGATCCCGGGCCGGGCCAGGAGCCTGCTCGCCGAGCTGGCCGAGTCCGACGAGTTCCGCTACGCCACCGGCGGCAGCGTGGTCGGGGACCGGATGGCCGACCGTGAGATGGTCCTGCGCTTCCTGGCCTTCAGACTCACCCCGCCGGACGACTACCGGCTCGGCGACTTCGACGCCTTTCTCGCGGACGCCATGCACCGCATCAACCGGCTCCCCGACGCGGAAGAGGAGCGCCTGCGGGTGGAGTTCCGCACCGCGATGTCAGCGGCCGAGCGCATCTTCGGGCAACACACCTTCCGTAAGTACCGGGCAGGTCAGCAGCGCAAGTCGCCGATCAACAAGGCCCTGTTCGAGACCATCGCGGTGAACCTGGCCTGGCTCGACTCCCAAGACCACGCCAGGCTCGTACAGCTGGACGCACTGGCGGCGTTCGCGGACCTCATGGAGGACTCGGAGTTCGAGCGGTCCATCTCCGTGGCCACCGGTGACCCCAAGAAGGTACGGAAGCGGTTCGACGCCGTACAGGAACTCTTCGAAGACCTCCTCGCCTGAACCACGGAGACAGCCGACAGTGATCACCCGACTCACCCTGGTCAACTTCAAGGCGTTCCGCCGCCTCGGACTCCCGCTGGGGCCACTGACCCTCCTCACCGGCCTGAACTCGTCCGGCAAGAGCAGCGTCCTCCAGGCTCTCGCGCTGCTGCGTCAGTCGGTCGACAACGGAGCGCAGGGACTGCTGCTCAACGGTGAGCTGGTGGAGCTGGGCAGTGCGCGGGACGTCCTGCACGACGACTTCGGCCCGGCGGACGACCTCTCGGACGTCGATGATCCCGCGGTCGGGTTCCTGGTCGACGCAGGCAAGCCGTTCCGGTTCGTCGGCTTCTACGATCCGGAAGAGCCCGACGAGGACGTGATGCGGATGTGGGTAGGCGGCGGAACCCGGCCGTTCGACGCCGCTCCGTTCCAGTACCTGCACGCGGATCGCATCACCCCGGCCGTCACCTACCCGCGCTCCCGCCAGGTCGCCATCGACCGAGGCTTCCTCGGCGTACGCGGCGAACACACCATCAACTTTCTCCGCCACTTCGGGGAGAGGGAAGTTCCCGACGGGCCGTTGCGCCACCCCGGCGCGTCCTCCCCCCAGCTCCGCGATCAGACCGTCGCCTGGATGCAGGAACTCTGCCCCGGCGTCAACCTCCAGGCCGATGCCATCGAGGGCACCGAATTCGTCCGCCTCTCCTACGGTTTCGGCGGCACCGCCGGTATCAACGCCACGCGCCGCCGCCGCCCCACCAACGTCGGCTTCGGGCTCACGTACGCGCTGCCGATCGTGGTCGCCTGTCTCACCGCCACCCCCGGCAGCCTGATCCTCCTGGAGAACCCGGAGGCCCACCTGCACCCCAAGGGCCAGAGCAGGATGGCGGCCCTGATCTGCGCCGCCGCCGCCACCGGGGCGCAGATGGTCGTCGAGACCCACAGCGACCACGTCCTGAACGGGGTGCGCGTCGCCGTCAAACAGGGCGCCCTTCAGCCGGAGCACGCCGTCGTGCACTTCTTCCGGGGCAACGGCTCGGGCACGGAGGTCATCAGCCCCAGCATCGACAAGGACGGCATGCTCGCCCAGTGGCCCGAGGGGTTCTTCGACGAGTGGGAGAACTCGCTCGACCAGCTGCTGGACTGAGGAAGGAACGAGGGGGAGGGAGGAATGGCATGCCGTTGCTGTTCCTGAACGAGAGGTCGTGGGCCACGGCCTGTGACCACACGCGCGCGGACGCGGCCATGGCCGGCTTCGTCGACGTGGTGCGCGCCGTCGCCAAGGCGGACCCGGCCGAGACCTCGCTGGTCAGTGAGGACGGCCTCACGTCGCTGGAGATCGCCAAGGATTATCCGATCGCCAAGTGGATCGGTGCCGGCCCGAAGAACCACGCCCGCTGGCTGCGGCTGAGGGCGCTCCAGAACAGGTCTCCCGTGCGCAGCGTCTATCCGGCGCCGGACGCCGACGGTCATCTCGAATACCGTCACGAGGGCGAGAAGGTCCTGGGACTGGGCGCCGCGCACTTCATGGACGGCATCGCCGTGAGTCTTCCGGTGGCGCCCGACTGGGAGACCGCCTCGGTCCGCCTCGAACGCGGCGAGCTGGTCGAACTCGAAGACGAGTCTCTGGAGTTCGAGCACACGACGGTCGACGTGCGGCATGCCTCCGCCCTGCGGCACGTCGACGAGCACCGCCTCTGGCTTCGCGCGTCGCGCCTGGCCGGAGCGGCCACCGGCCGCCAGGTCTGGGAACGCCGGGCCGACCTCTACCCGCACCTCCAGTTCCTGCCCCGCACCGAGAACCACCTCGCCGCCCTGGACCCCAGCTGGGTCGTGCCCGCACGGAACTGCCTGGAGCGGCTGGAGGCGGCGGTGGCCCGCTGGGACCCGCGGGCCCGCCACGAACCGGAATGGCAGACCAAGGTCACTCCGGAGAGCCGGACCCGCAGAGAGGCCTGCCGGTTCACCGACCTCGACGGTGAACGGCGCCTCTTCGAGCTGCATGCCCGCTTCACCCCGGGCATGGGCCGCATCTACTTCCGGCTGGTCCCGGAGGAACGGGCGATTCGACTCGCGCACATCGGCAGCAAGATCCGCCCGGACCTCTGACCCGTCGGAACAGCTGAGGGCCGGGAACCCCCGCCGGTCGCGGGCGTCCCGGCCGACCTGCTGGTTCGCGCCGTGTGAGATGGCGTTGCCATGCAGAAGACTTCGTACCAGCCGTCGTTCAGGACAAGGAGCCACCGGGTGCGCCCCACTCTCGCCGCCGAACAGGTCGGGGACAGCCTCACGCAGTACCTGACCACCACGTTCGCCCTCGCGGACGAAGGTGAACGGCGTGCGCTGGAGGACTTCCTGCGGGACGAGCGGGACGGCATCTTCCGAGGCCCTTACCTGCGGATCCGCACGCCCTTCAAGCCGGCCGGAGACGCCTGGAAGTCGGCTCTGCAATGGGTGCCCGAAGGCTTCGAGCCCTACCGGCACCAGGCGCGGGCCTGGCAGCGGCTGTCCACACTGCGCGGGCCGGCCCGGCCGACCCTGATCACCACCGGCACCGGATCGGGCAAGACCGAGTCCTTCCTGGTGCCCGTGCTCGACCACTGCCGCCGCGCGCGGGCGGCCGGTCAGGACGGCGTCAAGGCGATCCTGCTGTACCCGATGAACGCGCTCGCCACCGACCAGGCGCAACGGCTCGACGAGCAGCTCAAGGACCCGCGCCTGGCCCAGGTGTCAGCCGCCCTCTACATCGGGGACGAGCCCGCCACCGGCTACACGCGCGTCCAGACGGACCGGGCACGCATCCGCGGCGGGCGCCCCGACATCGTCATCACCAACTACAAGATGCTGGACCTGCTGCTCCAGCGCGCCGAGGACATCCCGCTCTGGCAGGACGAAGCCCTCGCCTACGTCGTGGTCGACGAGTTCCACACCTACGACGGCGCCCAGGGCACGGACGTCGCCATGCTGATGCGACGGCTCGGCGCCGCCACCGGCAAGGCACGGCCCGGCCGCCCGCTCGGTGACGTGTGCCCCGTCGCCACCTCCGCGACCCTCGGGGAGAGCGCTCCCGCCGTGACGGAGGCCGTGCACCTCCCGGCGGCCGAGGGCGGCGGGACCATCCTCGACGTGGCGGCCCAGGTCTTCGGCACACCGTTCGGCCCGGACTCGGTGGTCGGCGAGGACCGGATGACCGTCCAGCAGTTCGCCGGGAAGTCGGACTTCGCACTGCCCTTCCCGGCCCCGCAGGACGTCATCGCCCTCGGCGACCCCCTGCGCGATCCCGACGCCATGGACCGCCTCGTGGACGCCTTCACCCGGCGGCCCGACGAGCACCGCGACCGCCCGCCCACCCCCGTCGAACTCGGCGAGATCCTGCGTACCCACCGGCTCACCGCGGCCGTCCTCGAAATCCTCGACGGGCGGCCCAAGACGCGCGCCGAAATCATGGACGCGCTGCCGCGCTACGCCTACCACTGGGGCATGGCCGTCCAGCAGCAGCCCGAGGAGGCCGCGCAGGCCCTGTCCCGGTTCATCGCCCTCCTGTCCGTCGCGCAGGGCCCCGACAGCACGGAGGCACGACCACGGCCGCTGCTGACGGTGGAGGTCCACCAGTGGGTGCGGTCGGTCTCGCGCGTGCTGCGCGGCATCGGACCCAGGCCGGAGTTCCGCTGGGACGAGGACCGGCCCCGTGAGGAACGGACGGCGGCCCCCGGCGCGGGCGACGGCCCGGTGGCCGACGAGCCCGAGGCGGCGGTGGCCCTCGACTCCGCCGTACCGCCGGCGAACGTCTTCCTGCCCGCCGTCCACTGCCGGCAGTGCGGGCGGTCGGGCTGGGCCGCTCTCTCCCGCGAGCACGACCGTGCCGAACTGGAGATGAGCCCGGCAAAGATCCGCCAGGCATCGATCAGCCGCGACAAACGGCTGGTGCGCACCCTGATCGCCGCCACGGTCGCCGAGGCCCACCGGTCCGCCTTCGCCCCCGCCGAGGACACGGGGCGGCGCGGCTCCGTCCTCGTTCTCGACGGCGAGCAGGGCCGCATCCGGCCCATCGACCCCGACAAGGACTTCGAACGGCCTGACGCGCACGGCGTCCGTGCGGCCAGGGGGCTCAGGGACGCCGCGTTCGTCCGTGTCGACCTGATGAACGACCAGGCCGCCGCCGACGACCGCTGCCCCAACTGCGCCACCGGCAACGCCATCCGCTTCCTCGGCCGCGGACTCGCCCCCCTGGCCGCCGCCTCCATCACCCAGCTGTTCACCGGCGGCGAGCTGGCGCCCGGCCCGGAGCGGCGCACGCTGCTGTTCAACGACTCCGTGCAGGACGCCGCGCACCGCGCGGGCTTCGTCGCCAACCGCGCCTACGACTTCTCCCTGCGCGCCCTGCTGGCGGACCAGCTGGACGAGGACACCGCGCGGCCGCTCAACGACATCGTGGCGGACTGCCTGGCCGAGGTCGTCGACCGTGACGTCCTCGCCGCCGTCGCGCCCCCGGCCCTGCACGACATCCACGGCGTGGACCTGCTGCTGTCCGGCCGCAGCAAGGGCAGCCGTGCCACCTGGGAGCTGGTCGGCGAGCGGCTGTCCTTCGCCGCCGTACTCGAATTCGGCCTGCGCTCCCGGCAGGGCCGCACCCTGGAACTGACCCGTACCGCCGCGGCCGAGGTCGACCTCCCCGACCCCGGGCAGGCCACCGAGATCGTCCGGGACCTGCTCCAGCGGACCCCGGCCCCGGTGGCCCTGGCGGACGGGACCGTGCCGGACGAGGAACGCTTCCGCGGCTACGTCCGCGGCCTCCTGGAGCGGCTGCGCATCCGGGGCGCCGTACGCCACCGCTGGCTCGATCCCTGGCTCGACGAGGCCGGAGTGCGACGCTGGCTGGTATGGGGTGGACGGCCGTCCGGCATGCCCGCCTTCCCGCCCGGTATCTCGGCACCCGCCTTCCTCCTCGACCGGGCCAAGGACAGAACGCAGTTCGACACCCTCGGCTCGGCCCAGAACTGGTACCAGGACTGGACCACGCGCTGTCTCGGCCTGCCCCGCGACGCGGCCGCCGAGTTCGTCCGCGCCCTGCTGCCGCGCCTGGCCGAGGCAGGCATCCTCTGCGTCCACACCGCCAAGGACGGCACGACCCGGGTCTACGGCCTCCAGCCCGGACACATCCGGGTCCGCAAACTCGCCGACGACATCGTGGGCGACGCCTACGCGCGCTGCCCCGTCTGCTCCTGGCAGCAGACGGTCCACCCCGACCACCTGGACGCCTGGCACCGCCAGCCCTGCCCGCGCTACCAGTGCCCCGGAGAACTGCTGGCCGGCGCCGCCGAGCCCGGCAGCGAGTCGGTGGCCCGTCTGCGCGACTACACCAAGGACTACTACCGGCGCCTGTACCGGGAGACCGGCGCCTACACCGTGGTGACCGCCGAGCACACCGGTGCCCTCACCCGGAAGGAACGAGAGACCGTAGAGGCCGAGTTCCGACGCGGCACCCACTACACCGACCCCAATGTGCTGTCCTGCACCCCCACGCTCGAACTCGGCATCGACATCGGCGCCCTGTCGGCGGTGGTGCTCGCCTCCCTGCCCAAGGGCCCCGCGAACTACGTCCAGCGGGTCGGCCGGGCCGGACGCTCCAGCGGCAACGCCTACCTCCTCACCCTCGTCGACCGCGGCCCGCGCGACCTCTACTACCTGCAGGACCCCCGGCAGATGATCGCGGGGGAGATCCACCCGCCGGGCTGCTACCTGTCGGCCGCCGAGATCCTGCGCCGCCAGTACGTGGCCCGCCTCGTCGACCTCGCGGCCCGCGGCCTCCTGCGCGGCCCCGACGAGGACGGCGCGCCCGAGGTGCTGCCGCTGCCCCGACTCGCTTCCGCCCTCTTCGGAGACACCGGCTGGCTGCACGACTTCACGGACGCCGCGCTGGCCCGGGGCGCGCATCTCGTGGAGGAGTTCCTGGCCCTCTTCGCGAACGAGGACGACGTGCCCGCCGTGGACGAGGAGACGGCTCACGCCCTGCGCTCCTTCGCCACCGAAGGACTGCGCCCGGCCGTCGAACGAGCCGTGGCCGCCTGGGAAGAACGCCTGACCGACCTGCGCGGCCGCCTCACCGCCATCGACGAGGCCCGCGCCCAGCTCATCGCCGGCGACCCCGAACACGTCCGGCAGGACCGCGAACTGCGCGCCGAACGGGCCGCCGTCGCCCGACGGTTCGCCGAGATCGGCAGGGAGAGCGCTCACGCCACCTTGGTCGATTCCGGCCTGCTGCCCAACTACAGCCTGGTGGACGGTGGTACGGAACTGGAGGCGACCCTCACCTGGACCGAGGAGGGCGAGGACGGGACCACCACCTATGACAGCAAGGTCGTCAGCCACGAGCGAGCGGCCCGGCTCGCGCTCACGGATTACGCTCCCGGGAACCTCTTCTACTTCAAGGGATACAAGCACCGGGTCTCCGGCCTGGACGTAGGCAGTGCCGAACGCCCCAAGTGGCTGGTATGGCGGGTGTGCCCCAGCTGCGGCTACGTCCGTACACACCGGGCCGAGGACGACACGACCGCCTGCCCGCGCTGTCACGGCAGTGCCATCGGCGACCGCGGCTGTCTGCACCGGGTGCTCCAGCCCACCCGCGTCACCTCCCGAGACCGGCGCGACGATGCCCGGGTCAGGGACGAGTCCGACGACCGCGAGAGGCTCACGTACACCGTCGTCACAGCCGTGGACATCCCCACCGAGGACATCGAGTCCGCGTGGCGGCACCAACAGGCCACCTTCGGCTGGGACTTCAGCCGACGAGCCGCGGTGCGTGCCTTCAACCTCGGGCAGACCCGCTTCGACGTCCCCGCCACCGACTCCTTCGCGGGCGAGGACGTCCGGCTCAATCCCTTCTACGTGTGCACCCAGTGCGGCGGCGCCACGGCGAAGGGGCGACCCGCTCCCGAGCGGTCCCCGGACGCCCTGAGCCCCTCCCTCGCCCGCCGCCCGGACCGGTCCCACCACCGGCCCTGGTGCCCACGTTTCCGAGGCCGCGGCCGCCCGGACGGCGACGTCTCCCTGCTGCTCGCCCACGAACTGCACACCGAGGCCCTGCGCATCCTGCTGCCCGCTGCCACGACCCACGTGGAGGAGCGGCTGTCCTCCTTCAAGGCGCTGCTGCGGGCGGGTATCGCCGAGACCTACGGCGGCAACCCCGACCACCTGGAGGCCGTCGTCGCCTCCATGCCCGACCAGTCGGGCGGCGGCGAGATCCGGCGCCGTTTCCTCGTGGTGTACGACACCCTCCCCGGCGGAACCGGCTATCTGCACCGCCTGGCCGACCCGGCCACCTTCCGGGACGTGCTCGTAGCGGCGCGCCACCGCATCGCTACCTGCCACTGCAAGGAGGAAGGCAAGGCGGCCTGCCACCGCTGCCTGCTGCGTCACGTCTCGGGCACGGAGTACGCGCACGTCAGCCGGGCGGCGGCGCTCGGCATGCTGCGCGAGGTACTGGGTGACGCGGTCGAGGGCTGGCAGACCGCCCCCGTCGCCGCCACCCATGAGATCCCCCTGGGGCGCCAGGTGGAGAGCGAACTCGAAGCCCGGTTCCTGGAAGGCCTCGTGGCCTGGGCCCGCCGCAAGGACACCCAGGCGAGTGTCCGGCACGCCCAGGACCCGTCCGGCACCATTGCCACGGACCTCAGGCTCACCGCACCGGACGGGCGCACTGTCGTCCACTGGCAGATCAAGCCCCAGGAGGACCTCGGCTGGACCCGCCCGGACTTCGTGGTCCGCAGGCTGGATGCCGAACCCCTGCGTGTCGCGGTTTATCTCGACGGCTTCCAGTACCACGCCTCGGCTGACCACAACCGCATCGCTGAGGACGCGGCCCGCCGGGCCCGCCTTCGTGCCGAGGGCTGGGTGGTGTTCCAGCTCACCTGGACCGACCTGGCCCGCTGGGACGGTGAAGGCGCCGCCTCCGACCGGCCGGCCTGGGAGCCGTACCAGAACAACGCCATGCGGATAGCGGGGCAGGTTCTCCAGGGGCAGTACGGCGGCGATCCCCGCGAGCTGCGCGACACGGTCTGGCAGAATCCCGTGGTCACACTGCTGAAGTTCCTCGCCGATCCTGATCTGCGGCGGTGGCGACTGCGTACCCAGGCGGCCCTGTCCGGCCTGATCGCGCTGCCGGAAGCGGTTCGGACGGCCACGACCGTGCAGGACGCGGCCACCCGGATCGGCACGTACCTTCGCGGGGAGGACGCGCCGGCTGTTCAAGGGCCTGTCCAGGTGGTACGCGTGGCCGACGCGAGCGGATGCCCGCTCGTCCTCGCGGTCGACATGACGCCGGGTCCCGTGGCCGCGGCCTGGACCGCGCTCGCCGTCCTGGACGACAGTCCCGAAGCTGTCACCCAGGACCTGACGGCTCACCAGCACCGTTGGCAGGCCTGGCTGTACTGGGGCAACCTCGTGCAGTTCCTCGCCGAAGGCGATGGCGACGCGCGGCAATTGGCCGCGAGTGAGCTGCCGCTCTTCGACGCCGCGCAGCTCTCGGTCGCCGCAGGCGTGGGAGGACAGGCAGGTGGGCAGCACCGGGTGGCCAGGGATCCTGCCTGGGACGAAGTGCTGCCCCTTCTCGACGAAGAGGAGCCGGGGCTGCGAGACCTCGCTCGTCGTCTCGCCGACATGGGTGTACCAGCGGCCGAGGCAGGCCACGAGCTGAACGACTCCGGGTGGCAGGCCGAACTGGCCTGGCCCGCCGCGAAGGCAGCCGTCGTCCTGGCCGCGAGGGAGGACGACGGTCCCGACTACGAGGCTGCCGACCGCGACGCGGCTTTCGCCGCGGCGGCCTGGGACGCCCGGACCGCCGTCCAATGGAACCCCGCCGACCTCGCACGACGTATCGCCGGAACGGAACGTACGGGAGCAGACGAACGATGACCACGCCCACCTCCGCCGCACCGACCAAGGTCACGCTGCGCCTGCTGGAGAAGACCGATCGGGAGATCGTCAAGCTCGACCGCGCGATCGTCGGTGCCGTCTACAAGTTCCAGCATGACTTCAGGGCGAACCCCCGCCACCCGGGCCTGCGGCTGAAGCAGCTCGAAGGCCATGACCGCCTGTACTCCGCGCGCGTCAACGCCGACTATCGGGCGCTCCTGCTGCACCTGAGCGAGTCCGAGTGGCTGCTGGTCGCGGTCAAGCACCGAGGGCAGGTGTACGAAAACCTCGACCGTCTCTCGTACGGGATCAACCAGATCACCGGCAGCATCGACTACGTCGACCTGGAGATCGTCGAGTCCGGTGTGCTGCGCAAGGGACGCCCGCCGGTGTCCCACCCGGCTCCTGCGACGCCTCAGCCGGTGCAGGAGCGTCCGCTGTTCGCCGAGGTCACGCCGGAGCAGCTCGTGAAGCTCGGTGTGGCGGAGCCTCTGATCCCAGTCGTCGCCCGGTTGACCTCCGACGAGGAACTGCTCGGTCTCGTCGAGTACGCCCCGCGGCACACCGGCGAGGTGCTGTTGCGGCTGCGCGACGCCCCGTATCAGCAGGTCCTCGAAGAGGTCACCAAACCGGTCGAGGCCAAGGACGTCGACCCGGAGGACTACCAGGCGGCGGCCGAGCGCACCGACACCACGGTGATCACGACCGACAAGGACCTCGAAAGCATCATCGAGGAGGGCGACTTCGGGCGCTGGAAGGTCTACCTCCACCCCACCCAGAAGCGTCTCGTGACGCGCCGGTACTCCGGTCCGGCCCGGGTCGGCGGCGGTCCCGGCACCGGCAAGACGATTGTCGCTCTGCATCGAGTGAAGCACCTCGTGAACCGGCTGGGCCCCGGCAACAGCAAGCAGATCCTGCTGACCACCTTCAACAAGAACCTGGCCGCGGACCTGCGCGCGCGGCTGCTGGCCCTCGGTGGCCCCGAGACCGTGGCCCGGGTGGAGATCGCGCACGTCGACCAGCTGGCGACCCGGGTGGTTCGAGAGGCGGACCCGGGCAGCGTCAAGAGCCGTATCGACGACACACGGGCGCTGAACGAGTGGCGGCAGATACTGCTCGAAACCGGCGAGACCAAATGGGACGCCGAATTCCTGATGGACGAGTGGACCCAGGTCATCCTCGGCCAGGCGGTCAACTCCCGGGCCGGATACTTCAAGGCGCGCCGAGCCGGACGGGGCAGGAGCATCACGCGCGCGGACCGGGCCGACATCTGGCAGCTGACCGAAAGGTTCACCCAGAGGCTCGACGAGAAGAACCTGGAGACCCACCGTCAGGTCGCCGAACGGGCCGCTCGTCTGGAAATGGAACGCACGGCACGGATCGAGGCGGCGGCGCGGGACAAGGAGGAGCGCGGTGGTCTCGGCAACGTGCACGCCGAGTCGGCAACCGGAGCCTGGCAGCGGTACCGGTACCGGCACATCGTCGTGGACGAGGCCCAGGACCTGGCCGCCGCCCACTGGAAGATGCTGCGGGCCATGGTGGCCGCCGGGCCGGACGACATCTTCCTGGTCGGCGACACCCACCAGCGCATCTATGACAATCGCGTCACCCTGGGCAGCCTCGGCGTACACATCCGCGGCCGCTCCGCCAAGCTCACGCTGAGCTACCGGACCACCCGTGAGATCCTCAAGTCCGCCCTCGGTGTGCTCGGCGACGAACGCTACGACGATCTGGACGGCGACGAGGAGACCCTGGCCGGCTACCGCTCGGTGCTGTACGGGAGCGAGCCGGTGGTGCGACGCACCGACTCCGCCGAGGACGAACTGGACGCGATCACCGAGCAGATCAAGGCCTGGCACGACATCCGTCGTGAGGACATCGCGGTGTGCGTCCCGACGAACGACATGGTCACCCAGGTGGCGGCCCGGCTGGCGAAGAACGGCATCGTGTCCACCGAGATCACGGCCGACGGCCCTCGGGGCGACGAGGGTGTGCACATCGGCACGATGTACCGGTTCAAAGGGCTTGAGTACCAGCGGATGATCATCGCGGGCGTGCAACGGGGTCTTGTTCCGAGGGCTTCCGTGGAGGCATTGCGCCGCACCGACCCGGTCCGGTACCAGGCGGAGTGCAAGCGGGCCCGATCGCTTCTCTTCGTCGCCGCGACACGGGCCAGGGACGCGCTCACCATCGTCTGGCACGGTGAACCCAGCCCGCTGATGGGAGGCCTGGCAGCCACTGCCGCTACCCACTGAGGAGAGTGATCTCGGGTGACTTCTGCACAACGGACACAGTGCCAGGCCAGCTGCCAACGGGGAACCGCCCCAGGGCGGGGGCGTCTCCTTGCGTAGCCGTCAAGGTAGCCACGGCAGCAGCCTCCCTGCCTGTTTGCGCTCGTCATAGCGACGTGACTACTCATCCCGGCGTACAGCCCGACTCGTCCGCCGCCTCTCCGCTTCTCGATCTTTCTAAATGATCAGACGGAGTTCACCCGCATACCCACCGAGTGGTGCGCCCGCCGGGTGGCGGCGGTATTCCGGGCGGAGCGGCAGCTCGTGCTCAGGAGCGTGGTCGAAGAAGGGCGGGGTGCCGACCGCGAGGACCTGTTGCGGAAGACCGCCCGGTTCTTCGGCAGGGCGTGGCTTGGCGCCGAGATCCGTGAGGCGCTGACCGTCGGCATCGACGGGTTGATCACCACCGGTGAATCGATCGAGTCGGAGGGCGGTCTGATGCCTGCGGAAGCTTTCGAGCTGAGGCGGTGTTCTCGGTCGGCGCCGGCCCCGGAGGCGGCAGTGCCCGCGTCCGCCTCCAGCACTGCGTCGGTGCTCAACACCCCTGCTCTCACGACGTGTCGCGGTCCGTGAGGCGATCCCGTTGAGCAGATGCGACCGCTGCTGCTGAGGGGCACCGCTCCTGTAGGTTCCTGCCATGAGACAGGGCAAGGGAATCGAGAACCCCGAGTCGCGCTTCTCCGCGGTGCTGGTGGGCGCCGCGAAGATGCCGGGTGTGCGTATCGACCGGGAGGCGTACCTCCGCAGTGCGCTGGCCCGGCACTGCCCCGAGGACGACATCCGAAGGGCGATCGAGGAGACTCCCGCCGCGGCGGGCATCCCTGCCGCGATCCTCGACAAGCTGGCCAACGATTCCATCCGCTACGAAGCCGGCAAGGTCAGCGCTCTCTCGGCCGCCGCCGGGATACCCGGCGTCTTCGCGCTCCCCGCCACCGTGCCCGCCGACATGGCTCAGTACTTCGGGCACATGCTGCGTATCGCGCAGAAGCTCGCCTATCTCTACAGCTGGCCCGATCTGTTCTCCGGCGACGGTGACGACGTCGACGACGCGACGATGGGCGTGCTCACGCTGTTCTTCGGCGTGATGTTCGGGGCCCATTCGGCGAACGCCGCTGTGGGAAAGGTCGCGGGGATGATGTCGGAGCAGGTCGCCAAGAAGCTGCCCCAGAAAGCACTCACACAGGGCCTCGTCTATCCCATGGTGAAGAAGATCGCGGGCTATCTCGGCGTCGAGATGACGAAACAGTCCTTCGCGAAGAGTCTCTCGAAGGCCATTCCGGTCGTCGGGGCCGTCGTCTCCGGCGGCCTCACGTTCGCGAGCTACCTTCCCATGGCCAAGAGGCTGAAGAAGCACCTTTCGAGCTTGCCGCTGACGGAGCCGAGGGAGCGGACCGGGGATGTGCAGGGGAAAGTGATTCGAGGCTCGGTCGTCGTGCAGCGGCCGGAGCGGTCCGACCGCCTCTGACACCGGGGATTCCCTCACGCGCAGGCGGCGGTGTGAGACTCCGAGGCGCCGTGCCCTCTTCAATTCCCGCGCGTAGTCCTCGCGGCCCTCGTCGGCCAGGCGCACGGCTCTGTCCCGGTCGCCCGCGGAGTGCGACCGGCTGCTCGGCACCGACCACACGGTGACCCTGGGTGCCCGGCACCACCACGCGCGTGGGCGCTGTACCTCCTGGGTCGGTTCCGGGCGGCTCCTGCACCTACCGCGCGGGATCGATGACGTGACGGAATACGCCGACGGCGAGAGCACCCCGTACGGGGCCCGGCGGGCCGGCACGCTTCCGGCGCGACGGCTGACGCGCACGAGCCGGGCGAGCGTTCTCCCTGCTGGGGCGGGCTCGGCCTGCCGCCCACGACAGTGGCACCCTGGAGGAAACCACCCCGTCCACCGGAGGCCCCCGTATGCGTCTGATCCTCATCCGTCATGGCCAGACCCCGTCCAATCTCAAGCACCTGCTGGACACCGCCGCGCCGGGGCCGGGGCTGACGCCGCTCGGGCAGGAGCAGGCGGCGGCGTTGCCGGAGGTGCTGGCGGGGGAGGGGATCGACGCGCTGTACGTGTCCACGCTGGTGCGTACGCAGCTGACGGCCGCGCCGCTGGCGACGGCGACCGGGCTGGAACCGCGGGTGCGGGAGGGGCTGCGGGAGGTGGTCGCCGGGGAACTGGAGATGCGCGGGGACGAGGAGGCCGCCGCGCTCTACCTCTCCACCGCGCTCGCCTGGGCCGCCGGGGACACCGGCCGGCGGATGCCCGGCGGGGAGGACGGCGTGGCGGCACTGGGCCGTTTCGACGCCGTCGTCGCCGAGGCGGCGGAGAGCGGCGCCGGGACGGTGGCCATGGTCAGCCACGGCGCGATGATCCGTACGTGGGTGGCCGCGCGGGCGGACAACGTCGACGCCGGGTACGCGGCCGCTCACCCGCTGGCCAACACCGGGGTCGTCGTCCTCGACGGCTCGCCCGGCCGGGGCTGGCGCGTGCTGCTGTGGGAGGGCCGGCCGCTCGGCCCGGAGGGCGACTCCGCCGAGGATGCCGGTCCGGCGGGGGAGCCTCTCCCCGGGTACTGAGGCCGGGGCGGGGCGTGTCGCCGGGTTTCGGCGTGTCCGGCTGGGGCTGGGGGTGTCTGTGCCCGGGGTGCCCGGGCTGCCCGGATGCCGGTCCGCGCGGGGGGCCTCTCCCTGGGCATTGAGGCCGGGGCGGGGCGTGTCGCCGGGTTTCGGCGTGTCCGGCTGGGGCTGGGGGTGTCTGTGCCCGGGGTGCCCGGGCTGCCCGGATGCCGGTCCGCGCGGGGGGCCTCTCCCTGGGCATTGAGGCCGGGGCGGAGCGTGTCGCCGGGTTTCGGCGCGTCCGTCCGCGGCCGGCTGATGCGGTTCCGGCCGGGGAGCCCCTCCGGGTACTGAGGCCGGTCAGGGCGTGCTGCCGGGCTTCGGCGCGTCCGGCCGGGGTCGGGGGACCGCCTGCGCGCGGGCCGTCACCCGGGTCAGGTGGTGGGCGAACACCTCCCGTGCCTGGGGGGTCAGCGTGCGCAGCGCCACCAGCGCCGTGATGGCGACGTCGCACAGCTCCGCCTCCACGTCCTCCCACGTGTGGGTGACGCCCTTGCGCGGGTTCTGGCCGGTCGCGCCGATGACCGCCTCGGCCACCTCGCCGACCTCCTCGGACAGCTTCAGCATGCGCAGGAGCAGGACCTCGCGGCCCGGCCGCTCGGGCTGGTCCGCCTCCAGGTGGTGCCAGAGGCCGTCGATGGCGGTCCACAGGCCGGTGTGCTCGTCGCTCATGCCGGGCAGCTTGCCACGGCGGACGGACGGCAGCTCAGGGGAACAAAGGGTTCCTGCTCGCTCGCCGTCGGTCTCCGCGCCCGCCGGCTTCCGTGCTCATGCCGGGCAGGGTGCCCTGGCAGGTCGGCGGCAGCTCAGTCGAGCAGAGGTTGTTCGGGCGCCGTCGCTCCCGCACCCCCGGACCGGGGCTCATGCCGGGCAGCCTGCCACGGCGGGCCGGCGGCAGCCCGGCAGCTCAGTCGAGCAGAGGTTGTTCGGGCGCCGTCGCCCCCGCGCCCCCGGGCCGGTGCTCATGCCGGGCAGCTTGCCACGGCGGGCCGGCGGCAGCCCGGCAGCTCAGTCGAACAGCGGTTCCTGCTCGCCCGCCGCCGCCCTCCGCACCCGCCGGTTCCGCGCCCCGACGACCACCGTCGTCGCCGCCGCCGTCACCGCGAGGGCCACCGGCACCATCCAGTTCCGGTTGACCGCGTGCCCGAGGGCGGCGTCCACGGAGAGGCGGCCCGGTCCGGTGACGGCGAGGCCGGCCGCCGTCAGTCCGAGCGACGCGGCGTACTCGTAGCCGCCCTCCTGGGCGAAGAAGCCGTTGGGGGCGTGCACGGCCGCCGCGCCCGCCATCGCGCCGGCCGCCGCCGCGCCCGCGGCCGGGGTGGCCAGGCCCATCGCCAGCAGTGCGCCGCCGCCCGCCTCCGCGAGCCCCGCCATCGTCGCGCTCACCTTGCCCGGCGTGTACCCCATGGACTCCATGGCCTGGCCGGTCCCCTCGATGCCGCCGCCCCCGAACCAGCCGAGCAGCTTCTGCGCGCCGTGCGCGGCCAGCACCCCGCCGGTGCCCAGCCTCAGCAGCAGCAGGCCGACGTCACGCCGGTCGTAACAGCAGGTCATGGTGACTCCTTCGACGGTTCGGGCAGTCGGCAGCGGCCCCCTCCTCCTGTCACCGTCGCATCTCCACGTGTCCGGGACATCCCGCGGGCCCGTCCCGGGCGCCGTTCGGGTGGCGGGGCCCGGTGGGCGGTGTTTGGCTGCCGCCATGACGATTCAGACGACCCGCCTGAGCGACCCGGCCGTCCGTGCCTTCGTCGCCGCGGTGAACGCCCATGACCGCGAGGCATTCCTCGCGCTGCTCGCGCCCGACGCCACGATGGCCGACGACGGCACCGACCGTGACCTCGACGACTGGATCGACCGGGAGATCTTCTCCACCCACGGTCACCTGGAGGTCGACCGGGAGGCGCAGGGCGGCCGGGCGATCGTCGCCCGCTACTCCAACGACACCTGGGGCGAGATGCGCACCCGGTGGTCCTTCACCGTCGACGAGGACGGCCGGATCTCCCGGTTCGAGACCGGGCAGGCGTGACCGACGCCCCCCAGCGCACGCCCGTACATGGCAGCCGTCCCGCGCACCGGCGTGTACCCCGCGACGACGCGCGGGTCCACCCCCTGCCGATGCCGCGGAACGGCTGCCCCTCCCCCCCTCGGGATGGTCCGACGGCCGGCGGGTCCGCACGCGCTCGTGCACGTGCCCACCGGCGCTCCGAGTGTGAAGTTTCGGTGGAGGGAAGTTGAGCATATGTCAGCTACCCGCCGCAATACCGCGGACTCGATGATTCCGCTCGGGTAGCTCCGCTCAACCGCGCCCCACGTACGGCATCGCCGTCGCGAGCACCGTCGCGAACTGCACGTTCGCCTCCAGCGGCAGCTCCGCCATGTGCCGTACGGTCCGCGCCACGTCGGCGACGTCCATCACGGGCTCGGGCACCACCGCCCCGTTGGCCTGGAGCGCGCCCGTCCGCATGCCGTCGGTCATGTCGGTCGCCGCGTTGCCGATGTCGATCTGCCCGACCGCGATGCCGTACGCCCGCCCGTCCAGGGCCAGCGACTTGGTCAGCCCGGTCATCGCGTGCTTGGTGGCCGTGTAGGCGACCGAGTGCGGACGGGGCGCGTGCGCCGAGACCGATCCGTTGTTGATGATCCGGCCGCCCCGCGGGTCCTGCTCCTTCATCTGCCGGTACGCCGCCTGCGCGCACAGGAACGCCCCGTTGAGGTTCGTGTCCACCACGTGCCGCCACGCCTCGTAGGACAGGTCCTCCACCGGCACGCCGCCCGGCCCGAACGTCCCCGCGTTGTTGAACAGCAGGTCCAGCCGCCCGAAACGGTCGCGTACGGCGGTGAACAGCGCGGCCACGTCGTCGGGATCGGAGACGTCGGCGCGCACGGTCGGCGCGTCCGCCCCCGGCACCAGCGCGGCCGTCTCCTCCAGTGGGCCCGTGCGCCGCCCGGCCAGGACCACGGTCCAGCCGGCCCGCAGCAGTTCGGCGGCGACCGCCCGGCCGATCCCCGACCCGGCCCCCGTCACCACGGCGGTTCGCCCGGACACTGGCGCCTCACCGGCGTGACCGGCACTCATTCTCTCGGTGTTCATGCCACGGCAGCGTACGGGTGCGCCGTACCGCGCCGGGCGGCGGAACTCATCCGCACGTCATGCACCGGTCATGCCCGCGACCGTCGCAGGTCGTCCCCGGCCACTCCAATGCCCCCTGCACCCACCGCAAGGGGAGGACCGGATGACACCCGCGCACCACCAGCCTCAGCACGCCCCCGAACTCCGCGCCGCAGCCCGCCACCTGGGGCGCCGCCGCTTCCTCACGGTCACCGGCGCCGCCGCCGCGCTCGCCTTCTCCGTCAACCTGCCCACGGCCGGCACCGCGAGCGCCGCCGAACTGGACGCCGCCCGGATCACCGAGGACCCGTTCACCCTCGGCATCGCCTCCGGCGATCCCCTGCCCGGCTCCGTCCTGCTCTGGACCCGGCTCGCCCCCGCCCCGTACCAGGCCGACGGCGGACTGCCCGCCCGCCGCGTCGGCGTCTCCTGGGAACTGGCCCTCGACGAACGGTTCCGCCGGGTCGTCAGACGCGGCCGGGCCACCGCCCATCCCGAGTTCCACCACACCGTGCACGTCGAGGTCGACCACCTCAGCCCCGGCCACGTCTACTACTACCGCTTCCGCGCCGGCCGCTGGACCAGCCCCGTCGGCCGCACCCGCACCGCCCCGCCGCGGGGCGGCCGCGGCCCGGACCTCACCTTCGGCCTGGTCTCCTGCCAGCGCTACGACCAGGGCTACTACACCGCCTACCGGCACCTCGCCGAGGAGGACGTGGACCTCGTCTTCCACCTCGGCGACTACCTCTACGAGTACGCCGTCAGCCCCGTCGGCGGCTCCCGCGCCTACCCGGCCGGCACCCTGCCCGGCCACTTCGGCCACGAGACCGTGACCCTGGAGGACTACCGGCTGCGGTACGCCCTCTACAAGTCCGACCCCGACCTGCGGGCCGCGCACGCCGCGCACCCCTTCGTCGTCACCTGGGACGACCACGAGACCGAGAACAACTACGCCGGCGACACCCCCGAGTCCGAGGGCCCCGCCGACGCCTTCCTGCTGCGCCGCGCCGCCGCCTACCGCGCCTACTGGGAGAACATGCCGCTGCGCCGTCCCCAGCTGCCCGACGGCCCCGACCTCAGGCTCTACCGGCGCCTGCACTGGGGCCGCCTCGCCCAGTTCGACGTCCTGGACACCCGCCAGTACCGCTCGGACCAGGCGTACGGCGACGGCTGGCAGTACTCCGGACCGGAGTCCGAGGACCCGGCCCGCACCCTCACCGGCGACACCCAGGAGAACTGGCTGCTCAAGGGCTGGCAGCGCTCCGACGCCCTGTGGAACGTCGTCCCGCAGCAGGTCACCTTCGCCCGGCGGTACAACTCCACCACCCTGCCGTCCAAGGTCTCCATGGACTCCTGGGACGGCTACCCGGCCTCCCGCGAGCGGGTGCTGGCCGGCGCGCAGGCCGCCGGGATCGAAAACCTGATGGTCCTCACCGGCGACGTCCACGTCCACTACGGCTTCGACATCAAACGGGACTTCGACGACCCCGGCTCCCGGACCCTCGGCACCGAGATCGTCACCACCTCGGTCACTAGCGGCGGCAACGGCTCCGAGAAGCCCGCCAACTGGGCGACGTACATGGCCGCCAACCCGCATCTGAAGTTCTACAACGGGCTGCGCGGCTACGCCACGGTCACCCTCGGCCGCCACCTCGCGCGCGCCGACTTCAAGACCGTCCCGCACGTCACGACCGAGGGCGCGCCGCTCACCACCGCCGCGTCCTTCGTGACGGAGGTGGGCGACCAGGGCCTCAAGCCCGCGTGAGCCCCGGCTCCTCACCGGGGTAGCGGACGCCGACGCGGTCCCGGACCGCGTCCAGCGTCCGCATCACCGCGAGGGTGCCGTCCAGCGGCAGCAGCGGCGACTCCGTCTCCCCGGCGCGCAGCGCCCGCATCACCTCCAGGGCCTCGTGCCGGAGGCTGTCCCGGGGACCGTCCGCCGGGTCGGCCGTGAACTCCTCCGGGTCACGGCCGTCCCGGTGCAGCACGAAGTGGGTGGGGAAGAAGAAGCCGTACGGCACGTCGATCCGGCCCGCCGAGCCGGTGACCGACGCGGAGTTGGCCGTGGCGCCGACGATCGAGCAGTGCAGCGCGGCGAGGGCGCCGCCGTCCCAGGAGAGCAGCGCGCCGGTCTGGAGGTCGACGCCCTCCTCGGAGAGGACGGCGCTCGCCGTGACCCGGTCCGGCTCCCCGAGCAGCAACTGCGCGAACGACACCGGGTACACGCCCAGGTCGAGCAGCGCGCCGCCGCCCTGCGCCGGGTCCCGCAGCCGGTGCGCCGGCGGGAAGGCGCCGTTCAGCCCGAAGTCCGCCTGGACCGTGCGGACCTCCCCGATGGCGCCGTCGTCGACCAGCGCCTTCAGCCGCCGGACCAGCGGATTGCAGGACATCCACATCGCCTCCATCAGGAAGCTGCCGCGTTCCCGGGCGAGCGCGACCAGTTCCGCCGCCTCCCGGGCGTTGAGCGTGAACGGCTTCTCGCACAGCACGTTGCGGCCCGCCTCCAGGCAGAGGCCGGCCGCCGCGCGGTGCGCCGAGTGCGGAGTGGCGACGTACACCACGTCGACGTCCTCGTCGTGCGCGAGGGCGTCCCAGCCGCCGTAGGCCCGCGCGATGCCGAAGCGCTCCGCGAACGCCTTCGCCGACGCCTCCGACCGCGACGCCACCGCGACGACCTCCGCGTCCGGCAGGTCCACCAGATCCGCCGTGAACCTCGCCGCCATCCCGCCGGTCGCCAGAACGCCCCAGCGCACCTTCTCTTCGGTCACCTCTGCCCCACCCTCACCGCATTGTCGTACAAGCAGATCGTTCGAGCTGAGAGCATAGGCGGGGTCCGCAACGGAGTGAGGGGGCGCATGGAAACGACCACGGGCACGGGAGCGGCCGTCCGGCCGGCCACCGCGGGCCGCCGTACCGGCCTGCTCGTCACCCTCGTCCTCGGCGGGCTCACGGCCACCCCGCCGCTCGCGCTCGACATGTACCTCCCGGCGCTGCCGGAGGTCACCGGCGCGCTGCGGGCACCCGCCGCGACCGTGCAGCTCACCCTGACCGCCTGCCTGGTCGGCATGGCCCTGGGGCAGCTCGTCATCGGCCCGCTCAGCGACCGGCTGGGCCGCCGCCGCCCGCTGCTGGCCGGCCTCGCCGTCTACGTCGTCGCCACCGCCCTGTGCGCGCTGGCGCCGAACGTCGAACTCCTCATCGCCTGCCGGCTGGTCCAGGGCCTCGCGGGCGCCGCCGGCATCGTCATCGCCCGCGCCGTCGTCCGGGACCTCTACGACGGTGTCGCCATGGCCCGCTTCTTCTCCACCCTCATGCTGATCTCCGGCGCCGCCCCGGTCCTGGCGCCCCTGATCGGCGGCCAGATCCTGCGCTTCACCGACTGGCGGGGCGTGTTCGTGATCCTCATCGCGGTCGGCCTGCTGCTCGGCGGGACCGTCCTGGCCCGGCTGCCCGAGACCCTGCCGCCCGCCGAACGCCACGGCGGCGGCGTCGGGGAGGCCCTGCGCGCCATGCGCGGCCTGCTCGCCGACCGGGTCTTCACCGGATACGTCCTCACCGGCGGTTTCGCCTTCGCCACCCTCTTCGCCTACGTCTCCGCCTCCCCGTTCGTCGTCCAGGAGATCTACGGTGCCTCCCCGCAGACCTTCAGCCTGCTGTTCGGCCTCAACTCCGTCGGCCTGCTGGCCGTCGGCCAGGTCAACGGCAAGCTCCTGGTCGGCCGGGTCTCCCTGGACCGGGTGCTGGGCGCCGGCCTCGCCGTCGTCACCGCCGCCGCGACCGCGCTGCTGCTGATGTCCCTCGGCGTCTTCGGCGACGCGGGACTGGCCCCGGTCGCCGCCGCCCTGTTCGTGCTGATGTCGGCGATGGGCGTCACCCTGCCCAACACCCAGGCGCTGGCCCTGATGCGGGTACGGCGGGCCGCCGGTTCGGCCTCCGCGCTGCTCGGCACCTCCACCTTCCTCATCGGCGCCCTCGCCTCCCCGCTGGTCGGCGTCGCCGGGGAGGACACCGCCGTCCCGATGGCCGTCGTCCAACTGGGCGCGGCCCTGGTGGCGGCCGCCTGCTTCATGGGAATGTGCCGTCCCTGGCAGGGGCGTCCCCGGGAGGCCACAACGGCGGGCGCGGGCGCGGAAGGGGAAGGGCACTGAGCGCACCGAGACTCCGCAGCGACGCGCCCGAACGGGCCGGACTCGACCCGGGCCGGCTCCGCCGGCTCGTGCGGCGGGTCCACGACCTCACCGCGGGCGACCGCCCCTGGGCGGCCGGAGCCGTCCTGGCCGTCGGCCGCGGCCCCGTGCTCGCCGTCGAGGAGGCGGCCGGCCTCGCCGTGCGGTACGCCTCCTACGACGCCCGCACCGGCACCGGCGTGGAGCTGCCGCCGGCCGCCCGGGTGCCGGTGACCCCGGACACGCCGTTCGACCTGGCCTCCCTGACCAAGCTGTTCACGGCGGTCGCCGCCGTGCAGCAGGTCGAGCGGGGCACGCTCGGCATCGACGCCGAGGTCGGCGCGTACCTGCCGGACTTCCACGCCGCCGCCGCGCACCGGCTCACCGTCCGGCACCTGCTCACCCACACCTCCGGGCTGCGGCCCGAGATCCCGCTGTACGACTGCGCCGACGCCGCCGAACGCCTCGACCGGCTGCGCGCCGAGGCGCCGGCCGGGCCGGTCGGCACGTACCGCTACTCGGACGTGAACATGCTGCTGCTCCAGCACGTCCTGCAACGGATCACCGGCCGTCCGCTGGACGTCCTGGTCCACGAGGGCATCACCCGGCCGCTGGGCATGACGGCCACCCGGTTCGGGCCGTGCCCCGGCGCGGCGGCCACCGAGGACCAGCGGCGGCCCTGGGCCAAGGCGGACCGGGGGATGCTGCGCGGAGCCGTCCACGACGAGAACGCCTGGGCGCTGGGCGGGGTGGCCGGGCACGCCGGGCTCTTCTCGACCGCGCGGGACCTGGCGGTCCTCTGCCGGGTGCTGCTCGCGGGCGGCTCCTGCGGACCGGCCCGCATCCTGGGCCCCGACTTCGTGGACCTGCTGCTCGCGCCGCCGGGCCTGGGCTTCGCCGTGGACCAGCCGTGGTTCATGGGCGAGCTGGCCGGGCCCGGGGCGGCCGGGCACACCGGTTTCACCGGCACGAGCCTGGTCCTGGACCGGGCGACGGACACCTTCGTGGTCCTCCTCGCCAACACGGTCCACCCGTGCCGCCGCCCGCCCGACAGCCGGCCCCGGGCAGCGGTGGCGACGGAGGTGGCGCGGGCGGTGCGGGGGAGAGGGTGAGCGGACCCGTGCGGACGAGGTGAGCGGGCGGGCCGCGGCCCTCACCAGCCCGCTCGCACGAGCGCCCGCGAACAGGCCGGCGGCCTCCGCCCACGCCGTAGAATCGGCGGGTGAACGCCCCCGCACCTCCCGCCGCCGACACTCTGCGCACCGCCCTCGCCGGGCTGCTCGACGGGATGCCGCCGCGGCAGGCCGCGCAGGCCGTCGAGCGGCTCATCGGCCACTACCGGGGCGCCACCCCCACCGACGCGCCGATCCTCCGGGACCGCGCCGACACGGCCGCCTACGCCGCCTACCGGATGCCCGCCACCTTCGAGGCGGTCCGCGCCGCCCTGGCCGCGTTCGCGGCGGCCGTGCCCGGCTGGACACCCGCCTCCCACACCGACCTCGGCGGCGGCACCGGCGCGGCGACCTGGGCCACCGCCGCCACCTGGGACGGCGAGCGGACCTCCACCGTGCTCGACTGGGCCGAGCCCGCCCTCGCCCTCGGCCGGGAACTCGCCGCCGCCGACCCCGCCCTCGCCGCCGTCCGCTGGCAGCGCGCCCGCATCGGGGCCGCGCTCGCCCTGGACCCCGTCGACCTCGTCACCGTCTCCTACGTCCTCAACGAGCTGACCGCCGCCGACCGCGCCGCCCTCGTCGACGCCGCCGCCTCGGCCGCGCGGGCCGTGGTGATCGTCGAGCCGGGCACCCCCGACGGCTACGCCCGGATCATCGAGGCCCGCGACCGGCTGACCGGCGCCGGGTTCCGCGTCGCCGCGCCCTGCCCGCACAGCGCCGCCTGCCCCATCGCCCCCGGCACCGACTGGTGCCACTTCTCGGCCCGGGTCAGCCGCTCCTCCCTGCACCGCCAGATCAAGGGCGGCTCCCTCGCCTACGAGGACGAGAAGTTCGCCTATGTCGCCGCCACCCGGCTCCCGGCCGCCCCGGCCCCCGCCCGCGTGGTCCGCCGCCCCCAGATCCGCAAGGGCCAGGTCCTGCTCGACCTGTGCGAGACCGACGAGGCCACCGCGCCGGTGCTCCACCGCGCCACGGTCACCAAACGCCACGGCGACCTGTACCGGGCCGCCCGCGACACCGACTGGGGCGACCCCTGGCCGCCCGCTTAGCGAGACGCCCCGTCTTGCGGCCCTGCTAGATTCGCCCCATGTCCGCTCCTCCGTCCGCCCCCAGGCGCCGCAGCGAGAGGTCCCGGCGCGCCATCTACGACGCCGCCCTCTCCCTCGTCGGCGAGATCGGCTACCCGAGGACCACCATCGAGGGCATCGCCGCCCGCGCCGGCGTCGGCAAGCAGACCATCTACCGCTGGTGGTCCTCCAAGGCGGACGTCCTCCTGGAGGCCTTCCTCGACCTCGGCGACGGACCGGCCCCGCCCGCCCTCCCGGACACCGGCGACCTCGCCGCCGACCTCAAGGCCGTTCTGCGGGCCACCGTCGACACACTGCGCGACCCCCGCTTCGACACCCCGGCCCGCGCCCTGGCCGCCGAGGGAGTCGTCGACGCCGAACTGGGCCGGCGGGTCGTCGCCCAGCTGCTCCAGCCCTCGCTCCAGCTCTACGTCGACCGGTTGCGCGCCGCCCAGCGCGCGGGCGACGTCCGCCCCGGGATCGACCCCCGCATCGCCCTGGAACTCTTCGTCTCCCCCCTCGCCCAGCGCTGGCTCCAGCACACGGCGCCCTTCTCGTACGAGTACACCGACACCCTCGTCGACTACGCCCTGTACGGACTGGTTCCCCGCTGACCTGGGAACTCTGTCCCTTCCCTGCCCCCGACGCACGGAAGGGTGGGACCATGGGGCATGCTGATGCGCACGACGGCGAGGCGAGGGGATAGATGAGCGCGGAGTTCGGCGGCCGTAGCGGCCTTCAGGGCAGGCTCTCCCAGTGGTTGCGCGGACGCCGCCCGAAACAGACCGCCGACGAGGGCGGCCGGGAGGCCCTGCTGCTCGCCGCCGCCGGGGCCGGACTGCCGCTCGCGCCCGCCGCGCACCCGGCCGGCTACCGCTGTTCCTGCGACCGGGTCGGCTGCCCCACCCCCGCCCGGCACCCGGTCTCCTTCGCCTGGCAGACCCAGTCCACCACCGACCGCGCCCAGATCGAGCGCTGGGCCCGCCACCAGCCGCAGGCCAACTTCATCACCGCCACCGGCATGGTCCACGACGTCCTCGACGTCCCCCTCCAGGCCGGCCGCGAGGCGCTGGAACGGCTGCTCGCCACCGGCGTCGAGGTCGGCCCGGTGGCCGAGAGCGACGACGGCCGGATGCTCTTCTTCACCCTCACCCGCGGCACCCCCGAGGACGAGGACGAGTGGTGGCCCTGCGAGCTGGACTGCCACCCCGACACCACGGACGAGCACCCCGGCCTGCGCTGGCACTGCCGCGGCTCCTACGTCCTCGTCCCGCCCGCCCGGCTGCCCGGCGACCACGGCGTGCACTGGGTACGGGGCCCGGAGCATCCGCTGCCGGAACCGCTCACCCTGCTGGAGGCGCTGACCGACGCCTGCGCCCGGCACGCCGGCAGCGACACCGACCAGGCGGACGGCGCCTGGCCGCTGCGCCACTGAGGCACCCCGGCTACTGCCCCTTCGCCGCGGTCAGCCCCTGCAGCCGGCCCAGGACCGCCACGTCGTCGTCGGCTCCGGCCGGCGGGTCGAGCGCGACCTCGTTGGAGACGAACTCCATCGTCAGCGCCTGCTTGATCTCCCCCTCGGTCAGCGCCAGCACGTCCCGGTTGGGCGTCGGCACCGAGGCACCGCTCGCGGCGGTCTGCTTCTCGTAGTGCCGGGTGGCGAAGAAGACCAGTGCCCCGCCGTCCTCGGTGCGCAGCGCCAGCGGCGCGTAGTCGCCGTCCGTCAGCGGCTCGTCGATGTACTGCGTGGCCAGCCCCGGCCGGCTCGCCTGCTTCGCGCGCTGGGCCCGCCAGGCGCTGGTGTGCGGGCCGGCCGCGAAGCCCTCGCCGCCGTCCTGCAAGTAGTCCGTGTAGCTCTTGCTCAACTCGGCGGGGGAGACGGCCAGTCGGGCGGTGTCGGCGGAGACGGCCTCCGCCCAGCCGTCCCGGTCGGTTCTGAACTCCGGTACGTCGCCGGGGGAGAGGAGCGTCAGATACGCCGCCTCCCAGGCGTCGTCCAGGCCGTCGCGGGTGAAGACCAGCAGCCAGCGCACGTCCCCGCCCTTGTTGCCGCGGGCGTCCGCGACGAACCAGCGCGGCCAGCCAGCCTTCTTCGGGATCGTGAACTCGGCGTCGGTCAGCTCCAGCGGCGTGTACGAGGGGTTGCCGCCGGGGTTGTTGGCCTTGCCGGCCTTCAGCCGGGCCGCGTCGATGGCGGCGAGCGCGCCGGCGGTGTGGTCCTCGTCCAGGGAGACGTCGTAGGCCCGGTCGGCCTCGTTGTACGCGGCGGTGAACTCCTCGAGGGCCTCGGCCGCTTCGGCGCGGGTCGCTCCGGGCAGCACCTCGCGCTCGCCGTGGACCACCACGCATCCGCTCGCCGTCAACGACAGCGCGGTCACGGCGGCCCCTATCAGGATGCTCCGGTCAAGCCTGCTCATCAGGTCCCTTCACCTTCCCCTTCCCGGAGGCGAACCCTACCGGTGTCCGGCGGCCCGCCGTACGGTCAGGGGTCGCGGCGCGGGGCGACGAGGACCGCCCCCGTGCGCGGGCGCCGCAGGACGTCGACCAGCTGGCCGTACACCCCGGACGGCGGGGCGCCGGTGACGACCCCGTCCGGCGGTCCGCCGGCGCCGACCGCCCGGCCCGCAGCTCCGCCTCGCTTGGTCCGCGCGGGCAAGGGCCCGGGTTTGTTTGAATGCTGCGGTGACTGACTACGACGTGCTGCGCGTCTTCTGTGCGGCGAACGGCGGCTACGGCAACGAACTCGGCGTCGTCCGGGACGGTTCCGTCCTGCCGGACCCGGACGGACGGCAGGCGTTCGCCGCGAAACTCGGCTTCGGCGGGACCGTCTTCGTCGACGACCCCGAGCGCGGCGTCATCGACATCTGCACCCCCACCCTGCGCCTGCCCTTCGCCGGCACCCCCTGCGTCGGCACGGCCTGGCTGCTCGACGTGCCCGAACTGGTCACCCCGGCCGGGGTGGTGGGAGCCCGGCAGGACGGCGAGTTCACCTGGATCGAGGCGCGCGCGCAGTGGTCCCGGCCGCACACCCTGCGCCGGTACGGCAGCCCCGCCGAGGTCGACGACCTGCCGGTGCCGCCCAAGGGGGAGCGGGTCTACGCCTGGGCCTGGGAGGACGAGGCGGCCGGCCGGGTCCGCGCCAGGGGCTTCCCGGGCCGGGACGACGGCATCGACGAGGACGAGGCCACCGGCGCGGCGGCCCTGCTGCTCACCGACCGGCTGGGCCGGGCCCTCAACATCACCCAGGGTGCCGGCTCCCAGCTCCTCACCGCCCCGCAGCCGCGGGGCTGGGTCGAGCTCGGCGGACGGGTCCTGCTGGAACGCTGAGCCGCCACGCTCACGCGCTCAGCGGGAACTCCTCGCCGAGCGCCCGGAAGACGCCGGTGTTCAGCGCGAACGCCGTGCGGCACTCGGCCACGACCCGCTGCTTCTCCAGGTCGTCCGCGCGGATGCCGTCCAGCAGCTCCCGGTACTCCCGCTTGAACGCGGCCGGGTTGGCGATGCCCTCGAAGACGTAGAAGCGGACGCCGTCGCCCTTCCTCGCGAAGCCCCAGGTCCGCTCGGCCTTGTCCCGGATGATCTGGCCACCGGAGAGGTCGCCGAGATAGCGCGTGTAGTGATGGGCGACGTACCCGGCCGGCCAGCGCTCGGCGCACTCGCGCACCCGCTCCGCGTACGCCTCGGTGGCCGGCAGCGCGGACAGCGACGCGCGCCACCGGGCGCCGCGCAGGTGCGCCAGGTCAGCCTCAAGCGAGGCCAGCCGCAGCAGCTCGGGGCGGACGAACGGCCCGGCCACCGGGTCCGACGCCAGCCGCCCGGCGGCGGTCTCCAGTGCCTCGTACACGAACCACAGCTGTTCGGTGTAGCGCGCGTACGCCTCCACGCCGAGCCGGCCGCCCAGCAGGTCGCTCATGAACGTCGAGGTCTCGGCCTCCACATGCTGCGCGTGGGAGGCGGTGCGGATCAGCGTCGAGAAGGAGTCCATGCGCCCGATCTTCCTGGTTAGGGTAACCTAAGTCAACAGGTTGCCGACGCCTTGTCGGTAAAAGCGTACGCCTGGGCGCGCGAAAAGACCCGCCCTCCCTGGAGAGCGGGTCCTCGCGCAGTCCGGCGGCGGCGTCACGGCAGGGTCAGGATCTCCGCGCCGGTGTCCGTGACGACGAGAGTGTGCTCGAACTGGGCCGTCCGCCTGCGGTCCTTGGTGACGACCGTCCAGCCGTCGTCCCACATGTCGTACTCGTGCGTGCCCAGCGTCAGCATCGGCTCGATGGTGAAGGTCATGCCGGGCCGGATGACGGTCGTCGCGTGCGGACTGTCGTAGTGCGGGACGATCAGCCCCGAGTGGAACGACGAGTTGATCCCGTGCCCGGTGAAGTCGCGCACCACGCCGTACCCGAACCGCTTGGCGTACGACTCGATGACCCGGCCGATGACGTTGATCTGCCGGCCCGGCCGGACCGCCTTGATCGCGCGGTTCAGCGACTCCCGGGTGCGCTCGACCAGCAGCCGGCTCTCCTCGTCGACGTCACCGACCAGGTAGGTGGCGTTGTTGTCGCCGTGCACCCCGCCGATGTACGCGGTGACGTCGAGGTTGACGATGTCGCCGTCGCGCAGCACCGTCGAGTCCGGGATGCCGTGGCAGATGACCTCGTTGACGCTGGTGCACAGGGACTTGGGGAAGCCGCGGTAGCCGAGCGTGGACGGATAGGCGCCGTGGTCGCACATGTACGCGTGGGCCACCCGGTCCAGTTCGTCCGTGGTCACGCCCGGCGCGATCAGCTTCGCCGCCTCCGCCATCGCCCGCGCGGCGATCCGCCCGGCCACCCGCATCGCCTCGATCGTCTCGGGCGTCTGCACCTCCGGGCCGGTGTACGGCGCCGGGCCGGGCTTGCCGACGTACTCGGGCCGCCGGATGTTTCCGGGGACGGAACGGGTGGGAGACAGCTCCCCTGGTACGAGCAGCGACTGGCCAGACATGGTGCGAGTCTAACCAGCGGGCATACGAGACCATGTCCCTGGCGAAAGGAGCCGGTCATGGCCCTGTTCAAGAAGCGCACGGTCGGCAAACCGGGCGAGTGGTACTACTGCCTCCAGCACCAGAAGGTGGAGGAGGGGCCGGAGTGCCCCGCGAAGGACCGCTTCGGCCCGTACGCGTCCCGCGCGGAGGCGGAGCACGCGATGCGGACGGCGCGGGAGCGGAATCTCCAGTGGGAGAACGACCCGAAGTGGCACGACGCCCCGGCGGGCGGTCCGGACGACGACTGACGCCCGAGGGGCGCGGTGGGTTCTGTCGCGTCGCGGGTGCGGGTCGTCCGTGGCCGGTCGCGCGGTTCCCCGCGCCCCTGACGGCATGTCCCCGGGGGCGCGACCAGTTACCCCGCGCCCGCCCGTCCACGAGACAGGAGCCCCGCATGACCGCCGCAGGCCCCGGAACCCCACCGGCCGGCATCCCCTTCCGCGCCGGCGAGGACGGTTACGCCAGCTTCCGCATCCCCGCCGCCGTCCGCACGGACACCGGCACGCTCCTCGCCTTCTGCGAGGCCCGCGTCGCCGGCCCCGCCGACCACGGCACCATCCACGTCGCCGTCAGACGCTCCACGGACGGCGGCCGCACCTGGGGCCCCCTCGTCGTCGCCGCCGAGAACGGCGACGGCCTCGCCGGCAACCCCGCCCCCGTCGTCCTCGGCACCGGCCGCGTCCTGCTCGTCCACGTCCGCAACGCCGCCCACGCCACCGAGGCCGCCGTCCGCCGCGGCGAGGTCTCCGCCGAGGACGGCCGCCGGGTCTGGGTGACGCACAGCGACGACGACGGCCGCACCTGGTCCCCGCCCACCGAGATCACCGCCCGGGTGAAGCGCCCGGACTGGCGCTGGTACGCCACCGGCCCCGGCCACGCGCTGCGCCTGCGCGACGGCCGGGTCGTCGTCCCCGCCAACCACTCCCTGCCCGACGGCCCCGACGGCGGTCACTGCCTCATCGGCGACGACGACGGCACCACCTGGTCCCTCGGCTACGTCGACGACGGCGACGGGACCGCCGCCCGCGTCGCCGCCAACGAGTCCACCGCCGCCGAACTGCCCGACGGCCGCCTCTACCTCAACGCCCGCACCATGCCGCCCTCGCCCGGCCCCCGCGCCGACGCGTACTCGGCGGACGGCGGCCGGACCCTCACCGCGCCCTTCCGCCGGCAGCCCGGCCTGACCGGCCCCGTCTGCCAGGGCAGCGTCCTCGCCCTCCCCGACCACGGCGCCCTGCTGTACTCCGGGCCCGCCGACCCCGGTGCCCGCGCCCGGATGACCCTGCGCGTCTCCACCGACGGCGGCCGGAACTGGCGCCCGGCCCACACCCTCGACGAACGGCCCGCCGCCTACTCCGACCTGGTCCGCGTCGACGCCCGCTCGATCGGCCTGCTGTACGAGACCGGCGAGGCGTCGCCGTACGAGACGATCACCTTCCGGCGGCTGTCCGTGATGTGGCGTACCTGACCCGGTGGGCGGGACCGCCCGCACATAGAGTCGGGGGCATGACCTCTACCGACAGTGCCGCACAGCAGGCCCCCGCCAAGGACCCCTGGGACCTCCCCGACGTCTCCGGGCTGGTCGTCGGCGTCATCGGCGGGACCGGACCGCAGGGCAAGGGCCTGGCCTACCGGCTCGCCGCGGCCGGCCAGAAGGTGATCATCGGCTCCCGGGCCGCCGACCGCGCGCGGGCCGTCGCCGACGAGATCGGCCACGGCGTCGAGGGCGCCGACAACGCCGAGACCGCCCGGCGCAGCGACGTCGTGATCGTCGCCGTGCCCTGGGAGGGCCACGGCGACACCCTGACGTCCCTGCGCGAGGAGCTGTCCGGCAAGCTCGTCGTGGACTGTGTCAACCCGCTCGGCTTCGACAAGAAGGGCGCCTACGCCCTCAAGCCGGAGGAGGGCAGCGCCGCCGAACAGGCCGCCGCCCTGCTCCCCGACAGCCGGGTCACCGCCGCCTTCCACCACCTGTCCGCGGTCCTCCTGGGCGACCCGGAGATCGCCGAGATCGACACCGACGTGATGGTGCTGGGCGAGGTCCGCGCCGACGTGGAGATCGTCCAGGCCCTCGCCGGCCGCATCGCCGGCATGCGCGGCGTCTTCGCGGGACGGCTGCGCAACGCCCACCAGGTCGAGTCGCTGGTCGCCAACCTGATCTCCGTCAACCGCCGCTACAAGGCACACGCCGGACTCCGCGTCACGGACGTATGAGGCGATGGGGGACACTGGTGGTCAGCAGCCAGACCGCCCGTGTCCCCCGACAGGAGCCGACCCCATGCCCCGCCTCGCCCTCTACGCCCTGATCGTCTGCGTGCTCGCCGTGGTGGCGGCCGTCGTCTCCTTCACCCAGGGCGTCGTCCTGGTCGGCGTCGTCTGGGTGCTGCTGGCGGGCCTGTCCTCCAACATGTGCTGGTACTACCTCAAGCGCCGCCGCGCCTGACCCGCCGCTCAGCCGCCCATCGCGCAGATCTCCGCGGTCTGCCAGAAGCGGTACAGCTCGAAGCCGCAGTACGTGTCGTAGTCGCCGATGCCCAGCCCGCGCAGGACCGCGTCGATGACGTCGAAGAACGCGCCGTTCAGCGCCGGCACCCACAGCAGCGCGAACACGAACAGCAGCCCGAACGGCGCGAACGGCTCCACCTGGCGCCGCACGCCGTACGACAGCCACGGCTCGATCACCCCGTAGCCGTCCAGGCCCGGCACCGGCAGGAAGTTCAGGATCGCCGCCGTGACCTGGAGCAGGGCCAGGAAGGCCAGCGCCAGCCGGAAGTCGCGCGGCACGCCGTCCAGGGCGTCCAGCCAGAACGGGGCGGTGCACACCACGGCGAACAGCACGTTGGTCAGTGGTCCCGCCGCCGAGATCAGGCTGTGCCGCCACCGGCCCCGGACCCGCCCGCGCTCGATGAAGACCGCGCCGCCCGGCAGCCCGATCCCGCCCATGATCACGAAGACCACCGGCAGGACGATGCTCAGCAGCGCGTGCGTGTACCTCAGCGGGTTGAGCGTCAGATAGCCCTTGGCGCCGACCGAGATGTCCCCGCCGTGCAGGGCGGTGCGGGCGTGCGCGTACTCGTGCAGGCACAGGGAGACGACCCAGGCGGCCGTCACGAACAGGAACACCGCGAGCCCCGGCTGCTCGGCGAACCCGGTCCAGGTGGCCCAGCCGGTGACCGCGGCGACGGCGACGATCCCCAGGAAGACGGGCGACACGCGCCGGTCGGCGGGGCGGACGGAGGCGGTGGTCATGACGGCGGGGCTCCTGGAGATCGCGGATCGGCGCAAGGGCCGACCGTACCGGTGCTGCGGGAGGAACGTCACGCCCCCGCCCGGAGGTTCCGGGGCCGGTGAAACCCGGAGGCGGCGCGACGGCGTCCCCAGGGACAATGGACCCCGTGCGCTACCGCATCCTCGGCACCACCCAGGCAATCCGCCCCGACGGCAGCCCCGTCCCGGTCGGCGGGGCGCGGCTGCGCGCGCTGCTGACCGTGCTCGCCCTGCGGGCCGGCCGCAGCGTCCCGCCCGGCCTGCTGGTGGAGGAGGTGTGGAACGGCGACCCGCCCGCCGACGCCCCCGGCGCCCTCCAGGCGCTGGTCGGCCGGCTGCGCCGGGCGCTCGGCGCGGACGCGGTCGCCTCCGCCGACGGCGGCTACCGGCTCGCCGCCGTCCCGGACGACATCGACCTGCACCGCTTCGAGCGGCTGGCCGGCGAGGGCGCCCGCGCGCTCGCCGACGGCGACCCCGGCAAGGCGGCCGGCGTCCTCGACGACGCCCTCGGGCTGTGGCGGGACCCGGTCCTGGCCGACCTGCCCGACCGCACCGCCGAGGCGGCCCGCTGGGAGACCCGGCACCTGGAGGCGCTGCGCGCCCGGCACACCGCCGCCCTCGCCCTCGGCCACGCCGAGCGGGCGCTGCCCTCGCTGACCGCGCTGTGCGACGCCCACCCGCTGGACGAACCCCTCCAGGCCCTGCGGATGCGCGCGCTGCGGGACGCCGGCCGCACCGCCGAGGCGCTCGCCGCCTACGAGGACGTGCGCCGGCTGCTCGCGGAGCGGCTCGGCTCCGACCCGGGCCCCGAACTGCGGGCGCTCCACACCGACCTGCTGCGCTCCGGCACCGCGCCGGCCCCGCCGCCGTCCCTGGACCGGGACCGTCCCGCCGGCCACGCCCGGATCGGCTCCCCGGCCCGCCCCCGGGGCAACCTGCGTGCCCGGCTCACCTCCTTCGTCGGCCGGGACTCCGACCTCCAGGCCCTCCGCACCGACCTGGCCGGCACCCGGCTGGTCACCCTGCTCGGCCCCGGCGGCTCCGGCAAGACCCGGCTCTCCCTGGAGGCCGCCGAGGCCGCCGGCGACACCGCCCGGGACGGGGCCTGGCTCGCCGAACTCGCCCCGGTGGACGACCCGGCCGCCGTGCCCGAGGCCGTGCTCACCGCCGTCGGCGCCCGCGAGACCGTGCTCTACGGCGCCGGCGCCGAGGAGCTGCGGGCCGCCGCCGACCGGCCGGCCACCGCCCTCGAACGGCTCGTGGAGCACTGCGGCCGGCGCCGGATGCTGCTCGTCCTCGACAACTGCGAGCACCTCGTGGACGCCGCCGCCCGGCTCGCCGAGGAACTCCTCGCGCGCTGCCCCCACGTGACCGTCCTCGCCACCAGCCGGGAACCGCTGGGCGTGCCGGGGGAACTGCTGCGCCCGGTGGAGCCGCTGCCCGAGCCGTCCGCGCTGCGGCTGCTCGCCGACCGCGGCGCCGCCGCCCGCCCCGGCTTCCGGGTCGACGCCGACGAGGAGACCGCCGCCGCCTGCGCCGAGATCTGCCGCCGCCTGGACGGCCTGCCGCTCGCCATCGAACTGGCCGCCGCCCGGCTGCGGGTGCTCACCCCCCGGCAGATCGCCGACCGGCTCGACGACCGCTTCCGCCTGCTCACCTCCGGCAGCCGCACCCTGCTGCCCCGGCAGCAGACCCTGCGCGCGGTCGTCGACTGGTCCTGGGAGCTGCTGGACGAGGAGGAACGCCAGGTCCTGGGCCGGCTCTCGGTCTTCGCGGGCGGCTGCGACCTGGCCGCCGCCGAGGCCGTCTGCGGCCCCGCCGCCCTGGACGCCCTCGGCTCGCTCGTCGACAAGTCCCTCGTCGTCGCCGCCCCCGCGGACGGCGGCGAGATGCGCTACCGCCTGCTGGAGACCGTCGCCGAGTACGCGCGCGAACGACTCGACGAGTCCGGCGGACGGGCCGCCGCCGCCCGCGCCCACCTGACGTACTACCGCGAACTCGCCCGCACCACCGACCCGCTGCTGCGCGGCGCCGGCCAGCTCGCGGCCGTCGCCCGCCTGGAGCGGGAGTACGAGAACATCCGCACCGCCCTGCGGTACGCGGTCGCCGAGCGCGACGAGCAGGAGGCGACGTGCCTGGTGCTCTCGCTGGCCTGGTACTGGCAACTGCGCGACCAGCGGATCGAGGCCCGCACCTGGACCAGCGAGGTCAAGGCGCTGGGCCCGGACCCGTTCACCGAGCCGGTCCGGCCCGCCGCGCCGGTGTGGGAGCCGTGCATCAGCGAGCCGCCCCCGATGACCGGCGAGGTCCTCGCCGAGGCCCGGCGCGGGGTGCACCTCGCCCACCTCGCCTGCATGGACACCGAACTGGACGCCTGGCAGACCCCCGAGGCACAGGAGAAGCTGCGGATCGTCGCGCGCACCTACGAGCCCGGCCTGCCGCAGACCTGCCGCGTCCCCGGCATGGTCTGGGTCTTCGCGGTCATCCTCACCGGTGAGGTGGAGCGGATGCGTTCGATCATGGACGCCAGTGTCGACACCTGCCGCCGGCACCCGGGCTTCGAGTGGGAGCTGGCCTCGGCGCTCCAGATGCGCGCCAACCTGCTGGCCAACCGGGTCGCCTGGGCCGGTGACGCCGGCCGCGACGCCGACGAGGCCCTGGAGATCTACCGGCGCCTCGGTGACATCTGGGGTATCGCCGAGGCCCTCTCCGCCCGCGCCGAGGCCCGCGAACGCGCGGGTGACTTCACGGGCGCCGCGGCCGACTACCGGGCCGCCGCGGAGCAGGCCGAACGCGTCGACGCCCACGCGCAGATGGACGTCCTCGACGCACGGCTGGGCAGCGTGCTGCTGGAGGCGGGCGAGACCGAGGAGGGCGAGCGGGTGCTGCGCGCGGTCATCGGGCGCACGGTGGACACGGTGCACAACGCGGCGATGCCCGCCGCCCGGCTGGCCCTCGCCGGCTGGTACGGCATGACCGGCCGGACCGGTGAGGCACGGGAGCACCTGCGGCTGCTGCGCGAGGAGTTCGAGATCGCGCACTTCGTCGTCTTCGACGCGCTCATCATGGGCGTGGAGTCCTGGATCGACGCCCTGGAGGGCAAGTACGCCGACGCCCTGGCCAAGGTCCGGCAGGCGCTGGAGCGGGCCGAGTCGCCGATGTCCGAGGCCATCGCCCCGCACATGCGCTCCGCCTACCTGGCCATCGCCGCGCTGTCGCTGGCCCTCGACGACGGCGGGCGCCGGGCCGTGGACGCCGCCCGGTGCCTCGGCGCCGCCGACGCGCTGCTCCCGCCCGGCCATGTCCTGACCGGCATGGAGCGGGCCTCCTGGGACCTGTCCGTGGAACGGACCCGCGCCGCGCTCGGCGAGGAGGCGTACGAGGCGGCGTACGCCGAGGGGCGCGGCCTCTCCGTGGAAGAGGCCGTCGCCCTCGTCTGACGGACGCCGCTCAGCTCTTCGTACGGAACTTGTGGATCGCCACCGGCGCCATCACCGCGGTGATCGCCACCGACCAGCCGAGCGTGATCCACAGGTCGTGCGCGACCGGGCCGCCCACCATCAGGCCGCGCGCCGCGTCGGCGAGCGTGGAGAGCGGGTTGTAGTCGGTGAACGCCTGGAGCCAGCCCGGCATGGACTGGGTCGGCGCGAAGATGGACGAGCCGAACTGGAGCGGGAACAGCACCAGGAAGCCCATCGCCTGCACCGACTGCGCGTTCTTCAGCACCACACCCAGGGTGAGGAAGACCCACATGATGGAGGAGGCGAAGGCCGCGGAGAGGCCCACGGCCGCCAGCAGCCCGCCCCAGCGCTCGATGTCGAAGCCCACCAGCACGGCGACGATCATCAGCACGGTGGTGGCGAACAGCATCCGCGCCAGCTCCACCGTGATCTTCGCGAACAGCACCGAGCCGCGCCCGATCGGCAGCGACCGGAACCGGTCCATCACACCGGAGTTGAAGTCCTGGCTGAACCCGGTGCCGACGCCCTGGGAGAGCGTCATGCTCATCATCGCGATCATGCCGGGGATCACGTACTGCACATAGCCGTCCTGCCCGCCGCCCAATGCCTGCCCGATCGAGCCGCCGAAGACGTACACGAACAGCAGGGTGAAGACGACCGGCATCAGCACGGCGTCGAACATCGACTCCGGGTCCTGCCTGATCCACAGCAGGTTCCGGCGGATCAGGGCACCGGTGTGGCGCAGGTGCGCGCGGGGGGAGATACGGGCGTCGGGAGTGACGGTGGCGGCGCTCATACGGCGACCTCCTCGCGGGCGTCGGTGGCGGGCGCGGCGTCCTGCGGGGCACTGGCGCGGTGGCCGGTGAGCGACAGGAAGACCTCGTCCAGGCTGGGCAGTTCGGTGGTGACGGAGGCGAGCGTGACGCCCTGCGCGGTGACCGCGCCGACCACGGCGGTCAGCTGCTCGTCGCTGAGGATCGGCACCAGCACGGCGCCGCGCTCGGTGTCGACGGTGGTGGAGGCGAGCCCGGTGATGCCCAGCTCGTCCAGGAACGCGGCCAGCGGCCGCAGCTGCCCCGGGTCGGCCGGCCGGACCCGCAGGGTGCGCCCGCCGACCTTGGCCTTCAGCTCCTCGATGCCGCCGCCCGCGATGACCTTGCCGCGGTCCACGACGGTCAGCTCGGAGGCGAGCTGCTCGGCCTCCTCCATGTACTGCGTGGTCAGCAGGACCGTCACGCCGTCGCCGACCATGGCCTTGACCTCGTCCCACACCTCGTTGCGGGTGCGCGGGTCCAGACCGGTGGTGGGCTCGTCCAGGAACAGCACCGAGGGCCGCCCGATCATGGACGCGGCCAGGTCCAGGCGCCGCCGCATGCCGCCGGAGTAGGTGCTCGCGGGACGCTTGGCGGCGTCGGTGAGCGAGAACCGCTCCAGCAGTTCGCCGGCCCGCGCGCGGGCGTCCTTGCGGGACAGGTCCAGCAGGCGCCCGATCAGGTAGAGGTTCTCCCAGCCGGGGAGCTTCTCGTCGACGGAGGCGTACTGGCCGGTCAGGCCTATCACGCGGCGCAGCTGCCGGGGCTGGCGCAGCACGTCGTACCCGGCGACCACGGCCTCGCCCGAGGTCGGGGTGATCAGGGTGGACAGGATGCGCACCAGCGTGGTCTTGCCGGCGCCGTTGGGTCCGAGGACCCCCATCACCGTGCCCTCGCGCACGTCCAGGTCGACGCCGTCCAGCGCCTTGGTCTCGCCGTAGTGCTTGACCAGCCCCCGTACGCGGACGGCGAGCTGCCCGCCGTCGGGGCGGTTGTCGATTCGCTTCATGACGACGACACTGCCAGCCCCCGCCGACAGAGCGCCGACAGACCGCCGACACCCCCGGCCGGTACAGCGGGGCCCCGCCGACGGGGGAAGATCGGCGGGGCCCGGCGTCGTACCGCGGTGGCTCGGTGGTCAGTGGACGGAGTGCTCCTCCTGCGGGAACGTTCCGCCCACCACATCCTCGGCGAACGCCTTCGCCGCGTCGCCCATGACGGCGCGCAGGTCGGCGTACTTCTTCACGAACTTCGGCACCCGCCCGCCGGTCAGTCCGAGCATGTCGGTCCACACCAGCACCTGCGCGTCCGTCTCCGGGCCCGCGCCGATGCCGACGGTCGGGATGTGCAGTGTCCGGGTCACCTCGGCGGCCAGCTCGGCCGGCACCAGCTCCAGGACGACCGCGAAGGCGCCCGCGTCCTGCACGGCCTTGGCGTCGCGCAGCAGCTGCTGGGCGGCCTCCTCGCCGCGGCCCTGCACCCGGTAGCCCATCGCGTTCACGGACTGCGGGGTGAGGCCGATGTGCGCCATCACCGGGATGCCGGACTCGACGAGCAGCCGGATCTGCTCGTGCGAGCGCTCACCGCCCTCCAGCTTCACGGCCCCGGCGCCCGCCTCCTTCACCAGCCGGGTCGCCGAGCGCAGCGCCTGCACCGGGCCCTCCTGGTACGAGCCGAACGGCAGGTCGGCGACGATCAGCGCGCGGCTGGTGCCGCGGACCACCGCGGCCGACAGCATGGTCATCTCGTCCAGGGTGACGGGGACGGTGGTGTCGTACCCCAGGTGGCAGTTGCCCGCCGAGTCGCCGACCAGCATGACCGGGATGCCGGCCTCGTCGAAGACGGACGCCGTCATCGCGTCGTAGGCGGTGAGCATGGGCCACTTCTCGCCGCGCTCCTTGGCCAGGGCGATGTCCCGGACGGTGACGCGGCGGGTGCTCTTTCCTCCGTACAGCGCCTTGCCGCTGCCGTCGGAGGGTGTGCTCGGTGCGTTCTGGGCAGCGGAGAGCTGCGTCATGACAACGGCTCCTTCATGTCATCTCGAGGCGCCCTCACGGCGTCCCCGGACCACCTCCCATGGTGGCACCTCGTGCCGGGGCGCGGCTAGGGCCTGTCGGATGGATCACGGACGGGACGGACCGGGCGTCCGGCCGCAACCGCGCGCCCCCGCGCGCACGTCCTCGTGCCCGTACGGCCCTCCCGGGAGGGCGGGAAGGGCATGGTTCATCCCCTAGGGTTGTCGCACGGGGTGACCGTGTGCACAGCAGGCAGTGAGGCGACGACGGTATGGCGCAGCAGGCATTGGCGGAGACGGACGACGGCGGGGCGGAGACCGGACGCCGCGAGACCCGGCTGCGGCGCCTGCTGGACCGGGCGGCGCGCGGCCGTCGCGGCGACCGCCGGATCTGGCGCCGGGGCGTCGTCACCGCCGTGGTGGCCGTCCTGCTGGCGGGCGTGCTGGCCGGACACGCGCACATCCCCAACGCGGTCGGCAACCTGGGCAGCCTCACCGAGACGTTCCTGCCGTGGTCCGGCCTGCTCATCCCGGTCCTGCTGCTGATCGCCCTGGTCCGCCGGTCGGCGACGGCCCTGCTCGCGCTGGTGCTGCCGGTCACCGTCTGGTCCGGCCTCTTCGGCGGCCTGCTCACCACCAAGTCGGGCGGCGGCGGCGACCTCACGGTGGCCACCCACAACGTCAACGCCGACAACGCCGACCCGGCCGGCACCGCCCGTGCCGTCGCCGCGTCCGGCGCGGACGTGGTGGCGCTGGAGGAGCTGAAGGCGTCGGCCGTCCCGACCTACGAGAAGGCGCTGGACCGGGTGTACGGGCACCACGCGGTGGTCGGCACCGTCGGGCTGTGGAGCAGGTACCCGATGAGCGACGTGCGGGCCGTCGACATCCGGCTGGGCTGGAAGCGGGCGATGCGCGCCACCGTCGCCACCCCGGAAGGGCGGGTCGCGTTCTACGTCGCCCACCTGCCCTCGGTCCGGGTGAAGCTGGAGGCCGGGTTCACCGCGCGCCAGCGCGACCGCAGCGCCGACGCGCTGGGAGAGGCCATAAAGGGGGAGGCGCTCGACCGGGTCGTCCTGCTCGGCGACCTGAACGGCACGCTGAACGACCGCGCGCTCAACGCGGTCAGCTCGCAGCTGCGCTCCACGCAGGGCGCGGCCGGCGACGGGTTCGGGTTCAGCTGGCCGGCGTCGTTCCCGATGGCGCGGATCGACCAGATCCTGGTGCGGGGCGTCGAGCCGGAGGGCAGCTGGACCCTTCCGGCGACGGGCAGCGACCACCTGCCGGTGGCGGCGCGTGTGAAGGTCGACACATCGGCGTCCTGAAGGTCCAGCTCATCCCCTTGCGGACCATCCGCCGCAACCCGCGCGTCACCTCGCGGAATACTCGCCCTGAGAGACTTTGTTCCGTACGGGAACATACAACGTCCCCCTCCCGTACGTGATCCGCTCCCGAAAGGCGAAGACCTTCATGCCCCTGGCCCTGCTCGCCCTCGCCGTGGGCGCCTTCGGCATCGGCACGACCGAATTCGTGATGATGGGCCTGCTGCCCGACGTCGCGGACGACCTGGGCATCAGCATCCCCGCCGCCGGTCACCTGGTCTCGGCCTACGCCCTCGGCGTCGTCGTCGGCGCCCCGCTGCTCGCCGCGCTGACCGCCCGGATGTCCCGCCGTACCGTCCTGGTCGGTCTGATGGCCCTGTTCGTCGTCGGCAACGCCCTGTCGGCCGTCGCCCCCGGCGAGACGTCCCTGCTCGCCGCCCGCTTCCTCAGCGGCCTGCCGCACGGCGCCTTCTTCGGCGTCGGCGCGGTGGTCGCCACCGGCCTGGTCGCGCCGGAACGCAAGGCCCGCTCCGTCTCCCTGATGTTCCTCGGCCTGACCGTCGCCAACATCGTCGGCGTCCCCGCCGCCACCGCCATGGGCCAGCACCTGGGCTGGCGGGCGACCTTCCTCGGCGTCAGCGCGATCGGCGTGGCGGCGATGGCGGCGCTGCTGCTGCTCATCCCGCGCGAGAGCGCCGCCGCCCCGTCCGCGGGCGGCCTGCGCGGCGAACTGCGCGCCCTGCGCTCCGTCCCCGTCTGGCTGGCCCTCGGCACGACGGTCGCCGGGTTCGGCGCGCTGTTCTCCGCCTACAGCTACATCACGCCGATGCTCACCGACGCCGCCGGGTACGCCGACACCAGCGTCACGCTGCTGCTGGCGCTGTTCGGCGTCGGCGCGACCGCCGGCAACCTGCTGGGCGGACGCCTCGCCGACCACTCCCTGCGCGGCACCCTCTTCGGCGGCCTGGTCTCCCTCGTCGTCATCCTGGCCCTGTTCCCGCTGCTGCTGACCACCCAGGTCACGGCAGCGCTGGCGGTGATCCTTCTCGGCGCGGCGGCCTTCGTCACCGGCTCCCCGCTCCAGCTGATGGTCATGGAGAAGGCGTCGGCGGCCCCGTCCCTGGCCTCCTCCGCCAACCAGGCCGCCTTCAACCTCGCCAACGCCGGCGGCGCCTGGATCGGCGGCCTCGCCCTGGCGGCGGGCCTGGGCGTCACCTCCCCGGCCCTGGCCGGCGCCGCGCTGGCCGTCCTCGGCCTGCTGGTCGCCGCGGCGGCCTGGGCGGTGGACCGCAGGACGGTCACCCCGGGCCGGGTGGTCGCGGGGCACCTGCCGGAGCGGGCGGAGGCGGTACGCCACTGAGGGCTCCCGCCGGTCACGGCGCCGGTCACGCCGCCGGGCGCGGCGCCGGGTCACGTCGCCGGTCCTGCCGCCCGGCCGGCCTCCCGCTGGGCGAGGGCCTCGTCCAGGTGAGGGTCCCCGCCGGTCACGGCGCCCAGCCGGTCTCCTGCGCGGCGAGGAGTTCCTCCAGGAACCCGGAACAGCGCCTCGACCGGCACGGGCGTCGTCCTCGGGCGGCAGCCGGTGGATGTCCTTCCGCCCGTGCGGGAGGGCGGGGTGCGGCGCGACGCGGCAGTCCGGTGGCGTCCGCGACGCTGGGACCGGACGGCGCGTCCGCTCAGCATCCTGGGGAACGGGAGCCCGACCGCCGTCACATGTCCACGTACCCGTACACCCGCTCGAAGCGTCCCGCCGTCAGGTCCGTGCGGCGGATCAGCCAGGTGACGACCCCGCCGTCCAGGGACTCGGCCTCCCGGGGGCAGCGCCAGGTGGCCAGCGGCACCCAGTCCCCGGCGTGCTCCGGATCGTCGTCCCGCGCGACGAGGAGCGGGTCGTCGTGGAGGACGACCGGGTGGCCGCCGAGGGCGAAGCTCCAGACGGGCCAGGAGCCGCCGGCCTCCGTCCAGGCGCTCTCCAGTTCCTCGGCCAGTTCGTACCGCTCGTCGTCGGGGTCCTCCCACCGCGCCTCCGCCCAGGTCTCCGCGTCGGGGCCGGCGAGGTGGTGCCACATCCGGCGCAACTCCCGCGCCGCGAACGGGCCGTACGCCGTCTCCACGCGCCGCTCGGCGACCGGCGTGCCGGCGGGGACGTGGCGCACCGCGCCGCCGAGCCGTCCCCGGAAGCCCAGGTCCGGGTCGGCGAAGAACAGCAGTCGGCCGTCGCGGGGGAGGGGGAACCCGGCGCCGCCCGGCGGGAGGAGCCCGCAGTCGACGGAGACGACCAGCGGGTGCTCCGGGTCGGGCGCGTCCTCGGGCAGCGCGGGGTGGCCGCCCGTCGTCACCACCGGGGGCCCGTCACCGCCGTCGGTGAAGTAGACGCCGGGCACCGTGGCCCGTATCCACGCCTCCACCTCCGCTGCCGGCAGCCCCCGGGCCGCCGCCCCGGCGCGGAAGCGGCCGACGCGGTCCGCGTTCTGGTCATCCAGGTCATCGGTCATGGCGACACCCTAGGGGCGCCGGCTGACGGGGTCTCAGCCCCGGTCCCCGGGAAGGGGCAGCAGGAAGCGGAAGGCCGGGACGGCGACCGCCGCGACGACCAGGTGCATGAGCATCAGGGCGATGACGGCGCCCCAGCTGGTGCCGGGATTGTCGGAGAGGCCGAGCAGGATGTCCGGGACGAAGGTGACGAGGAGGATCACCGGTATCCACGTCCGCAGCACCCGGGCCGGGCGCGCGGCACGGGCCCGGACCAGCGCCCAGCCGCCGGCGCCGGCCAGCACGCCGACGACGGTCAGGAGCGCGTAGTCGGCGAAGTGGAGCTGCTCGAAGTCGTCGGAGGCGCCGGCGGCGTGGGCGATCGCGGCGACCGCGGCGTTGAGGGCGACGGCGACGACGGCGGTGGCCACCAGGCCCCCGGCCACGACCGCCCCGCCGGGCCGGGCGGGACCGGCGGCGCGGGCGGTGGACTGCTCGTTCACGGTGTACTCCTCGTCTCGGTGGAGCCGGGTGGGGACCGGCGCGGGACGGCCCGGCGGGCCGGTGCGCCCGCACCGCCGCGGGGCCGCCCGTCCCGGCGGCGCACCGAACGTAACGACTGGTCGCGCTGCGTCGAACCGATCGCCGTGAACCCATCCCGTAGGCACCCCGCGCCCGTCCCGAACGGGCCACCGGCCCCTCGCCGCCGCCGCCCCCGCCCGCACCGGCCCTGCGTCACGCCCCCACGTACGCCGCCAGGTGCTCGCCCGTCAGCGTGGACCGGGCGGCGATCAGCTCGGCCGGCGTTCCCTCGAAGACGATCCGGCCGCCGTCGTGACCGGCGCCGGGGCCGAGGTCGATGATCCAGTCGGCGTGCGCCATGACCGCCTGGTGGTGCTCCACGACCACGACCGACCTGCCGGAGTCCACCAGCCGGTCGAGGAGGGCGAGGAGCTGGGCGACATCGGCGAGGTGGAGGCCGGTCGTCGGCTCGTCGAGAAGATAGACACCGCCCTTCTCCGCCATGTGCACCGCCAGCTTCAGCCGCTGCCGCTCGCCGCCGGAGAGGGTGGTGAGCGGCTGGCCCAGGGTGAGGTAGCCGAGGCCCACCTCGGAGAGCCGGGTCAGGATCCGGTGCGCGGCCGGCGTACGGGCCTCGCCCGCGCCGAAGAACTCCAGCGCCTCCGCGACCGGCATCGCCAGCACCTCCGCGATGTCCCGGCCGCCCAGCCGGTGGACGAGGACGGACGCGTCGTAGCGGCGGCCCTCGCACTCCTCGCAGGTGGTGGAGACGCCGGCCATCATCCCGAGGTCGGTGTAGACGACCCCGGCGCCGTTGCAGTTCGGGCAGGCGCCCTCGGAGTTGGCGCTGAACAGCGCCGGCTTGACCCCGTTGGCCTTGGCGAACGCCTTGCGGATCGGGTCGAGCAGACCGGTGTACGTCGCCGGGTTGCTGCGCCGCGAGCCGCGGATCGGGCTCTGGTCGACGCGGACCACGCCCTCGTCCGAGCGGATCGAGCCGTGCACCAGGGAACTCTTGCCGGAGCCCGCCACGCCCGTGACCACGCACAGCACCCCGAGCGGGATGTCGACGTCGACGTCCTTGAGGTTGTGGGTGGCGGCACCGCGGATCCGCAGCGCGCCGGTGGGCTCGCGCACCGACTCCTTCACGGCCGCCCGGTCGTCCAGGTGCCGGCCGGTCAGCGTGCCGCTCGCCCGCAGCCCCTCGACGGTCCCCTCGAAGCAGACCGTGCCGCCGCCGGTGCCCGCGCCCGGCCCGAGGTCCACCACGTGGTCGGCGATGGCGATGGTCTCCGGCTTGTGCTCGACCACCAGCACCGTGTTGCCCTTGTCGCGCAGCCGCAGCAGCAGGTCGTTCATCCGCCGGATGTCGTGCGGGTGCAGGCCGACGGTCGGTTCGTCGAAGACGTACGTCACATCCGTCAGCGACGACCCGAGGTGGCGGATCATCTTCACGCGCTGCGCCTCACCCCCGGACAGCGTGCCCGAGGGGCGGTCCAGGGAGAGGTAGCCGAGGCCGATCTCCGTGAAGGAGTCCAGGGAGTGCTGGAGCGCGGTGAGCAGCGGCGCCACCGACGGTTCGGCCAGCGCCCGCACCCACTCGGCGAGGTCCCGGATCTCCATGGCGCAGGCGTCCGCGATGCTGACGCCCTCGATCTTCGACGCCCGCACGGCCGGGCTGAGCCGGGTGCCGTCGCAGTCGGGGCAGGTCCCGGTGGTCGTCGCCCGCAGCACGAAGGCACGGATGTGCGGCTGGAGCGAGTCGACGTCCTTGGCCAGCATCGACTTGGAGATCTTCGGGATCAGGCCCTCGTAGGTGAGGTTGATGCCCTCCACCTTGATCTTCGTGGGCTCCTGGTACAGGAGGGCGTGCAGTTCCTTCTTGGTGAAGTCGCGGATCGGCTTGTCCGGGGAGAAGAAACCGCAGCCCCGGTAGATACGGCCGTACCAGCCGTCCATCGTGTAGCCGGGGATCGTCAGCGCGCCCTCGTTCAGCGACTTGGCGTCGTCGTAGAGCTGGGTGAGGTCGATGTCGGAGACCGTGCCGCGGCCCTCGCAGCGCACGCACATGCCGCCGGTGCGGCTGAAGGTCACCTTCTCGGTCCTGGTCCGCTCCGTGCCGCGGTCGACGGTGAGGCCGCCGCTCGCCGACACCGACGCCACGTTGAAGGAGTACGCGCCGGGCGGGCCGACGTGCGGTGCGGCGAGCCGGCTGAAGAGGATGCGCAGCATCGCGTTGGCGTCGGTGACCGTGCCGACGGTGGACCGGGGGTCGGCGCCCAGCCGCGACTGGTCGACGATGATCGCCGTCGTCAGCCCGTCCAGCACATCCACCTCCGGCCGGGCCAGCGTCGGCATGAACCCCTGCACGAACGCGCTGTACGTCTCGTTGATCAGCCGCTGCGACTCGGCGGCGACCGTGTCGAACACCAGCGAGCTCTTGCCCGACCCGGAGACCCCGGTGAACACCGTCAGCCGGCGCTTCGGGATCTCGATGCTGACGTCCTTGAGGTTGTTCTCACGGGCCCCGTGCACCCGGATCAGATCATGGCTGTCGGCGGCGTGCGTGTGCATCTACGTCGTCTCCCCGTGTGCTGCGTTCGAGTCGTGCGAGCCGGGAGACCCTAACGCGGCAGGGCCTCCCGGTCAGGTCCTTTTCCGCGGCGGACCGCCGTGGCCGGGCTATGCCTTGCGCGGCTGGTTGAACCGGAGCATGTTGCCCGCCGGGTCGCGGAAGGCGCAGTCGCGGACGCCGTACGGCTGGTCGATCGGCTCCTGGAGCACCTCGCCGCCGGCCGCCCGGATGCGTTCGAACGTCGCGTCCACGTCGTCGGTGGCGAAGATGACGCCCCGCAGCATGCCCTTGGCGAGCAGCTCCGCCATCGCCCTGCGGTCGGCCTCGGGGGCCATGGGGTCGGCGAGCGGCGGCTCCAGCACGATCTCGACGTCGGGCTGGCCGGGCGGGGCGACGGTCACCCAGCGCATCCCCTCGAAGGCGACGTCGTTGCGGACCTGGAAGCCGAGGACGTCCCGGTAGAAGGCGAGCGCCTTGTCGTGGTCGTCGACGGCGATGAAGCACTGAGCGAGTCTGATGTCCATGCCCACGACGCTACGAGCCGGCGGCGCCGGGCGCTTCTCCATTCCTGACCGGTCTCGTCCGCACCTTCGCCACGCACGCCGGGATCGGCGCCCCGGCCCCGTGGTCACGGGCCCGGTAGGCGCTCGGCGGCTCCCCGACCAGCTCGGTGAAGCGGCTGCTGAACGACCCCAGCGACGTACAGCCCACCGCGAAGCAGACCTCCGTCACGCTCAGGTCCCCCCGCCGCAGCAGCGCCTTCGCCCGCTCCACGCGCCGGGTCATCAGATAGCTGTACGGCGTCTCCCCGTACGCCGCCCGGAAACCGCGCGAGAAGTGCCCCGGCGACATCAGCGCCACCCGCGCCAGCGCCGGGACGTCCAGCGGCTCCGCGTAGTCACGGTCCATGACGTCCCGGGCCCGGCGCAGGCGTCTGAGGTCCTCCAGATCCATGGGTCAAGGATGACCTACGCGGTGGCCGGGTACGGGCCGTCACCCGGCCACCGCGGCCGGTCCGCCGCTACAGCACCGGCAGGTTCTTGCGCAGCTCGAAGGCCGTGACCTCCGAGCGGTACTCCTCCCACTCCTGCCGCTTGTTGCGCAGGAAGAAGTCGAAGACGTGCTCGCCGAGGGTCTCGGCGACCAGGTCGCTGCGTTCCATCAGGGTGAGGGCCTCGCCGAGGTTCTGCGGGAGGGGCTCGATGCCCAGGGCGCGGCGCTCGGCGTCGGAGAGGGCCCAGACGTCGTCCTCGGCGCCCGGGGGCAGCTCGTAGCCCTCCTCGATGCCCTTCAGGCCGGCGGCGAGCAGGACGGCGTAGGTCAGGTACGGGTTGGCGCCGGAGTCGATGGAGCGGACCTCGACGCGGGCCGAGCCGGTCTTGCCGGGCTTGTACATGGGCACGCGGACCAGCGCCGAGCGGTTGTTGTGGCCCCAGCAGATGTAGGACGGGGCCTCGCCGCCGGCGCCCGCGGTGCGCTCGGTGCCGCCCCAGATGCGCTTGTAGGAGTTGACCCACTGGTTGGTGACCGCCGAGATCTCCGCCGCGTGCCGCAGCAGGCCCGCGATGAAGGAGCGGCCGACCTTGGAGAGCTGGTACTCGGCGCCCGACTCGTAGAAGGCGTTGCGGTCGCCCTCGAAGAGCGACAGGTGGGTGTGCATGCCGCTGCCCGGGTGCTCCGAGAACGGCTTCGGCATGAACGTCGCCTGGACGCCCTGCTCCAGCGCCACCTGCTTCATGACCAGGCGGAACGTCATCACGTTGTCGGCCGTGGAGAGCGCGTCGGCGTACCGGAGGTCGATCTCCTGCTGGCCGGGGGCGCCCTCGTGGTGGGAGAACTCCACCGAGATGCCCATCGACTCCAGCATGGTGATCGCCTGCCGGCGGAAGTCCATGCCGATGTTCTGCGGGGTGTGGTCGAAGTACCCGGAGTTGTCCGCCGGGGTCGGCACCGAGCCGTCGACCGGCTTGTTCTTCAGCAGGAAGAACTCGATCTCCGGGTGGGTGTAGAAGGTGAAGCCGGAGTCGGAGGCCCGGTTCAGGGCGCGCTTGAGGACGTAGCGCGGGTCCGCGAAGGACGGGGAGCCGTCCGGCATCAGGATGTCGCAGAACATCCGCGCCGTGCCGGGGGCCTCCGCGCGCCACGGCAGCACCTGGAAGGTCGACGGGTCCGGCTTGGCGATCATGTCGGACTCGTAGACGCGGGCGAAGCCCTCGATGGCGGAGCCGTCGAAGCCGATGCCCTCGTCGAACGCCTGCTCAAGCTCGGCGGGGGCCACGGCGACGGACTTCAGGAAGCCCAGCACGTCCGTGAACCACAGGCGCACGAACCGGATGTCGCGCTCCTCGAGCGTCCGGATCACGAACTCCTGCTGCTTGTCCATCTTCCGCTTCCCCATCCTTGCTGGTCAGGCCGCCTGCCGTCGGCACCGGGCGACCGGTGTCGGCTGTCCGGTGCCGCTGGAGGCGGTCGGGCACCTGAGCATCCCACCACAGTGCCGTTTCGCGCGCGTTGCCGGCCTTGACCGGGCGGGCGGCCCGGGTCTGAACACCGCGCCCACGGGTGCTGCGTCGTTCCGGTGGTTCCCATGCTCTCCCCGCAGCGTAGAGGCCAGGTGTTCGATCGGGCCATTCCTGGGCCCGCCGGACGCCCGGGACCGCGACGGCACCGGAGATCACACCCCCATTGTGTCTTTCTGACGATTACACTGTCCGGGTGCCTCAACTACGACTCGCCCTCAACCAGATCGACTCCACCGTCGGCGACCTCGCGGCGAACGCCGAGTCGGTCCTGCGCTGGACCCGGCACTCCGCCGAGCGGGGCGCCCACCTCGTGGCGTTCCCCGAGATGGTGCTGACCGGCTACCCCGTCGAGGACCTCGCCCTGCGGTCGTCCTTCGTCGAGGCGTCCCGCGCGGCCCTGCGCGCGCTGGCGGCACGGCTCGCGGCGGAGGGCCTCGGCGAGCTGCCGGTGATCGTCGGCTACCTAGACCGCTGCGCCACCGACCGGCCGAAGTACGGCCAGCCCGCCGGCGCCCCGCAGAACGCGGGCGCGGTCCTGCACCGCGGCGAGGTGGTGCTGACGTACGCCAAGCACCACCTGCCGAACTACGGCGTCTTCGACGAGTTCCGCTACTTCGTTCCCGGCGACACCCTGCCGGTGCTGCGGGTCGGCGGCGTCGACGTCGCCCTGGCCATCTGCGAGGACCTGTGGCAGGACGGCGGCCGGGTGCCCGCCGCCCGCTCCGCCGGGGCCGGGCTGCTGCTCTCCGTCAACGCTTCGCCCTACGAGCGGGACAAGGACGACACCCGTCTGGAACTGGTCCGCCGCCGCGCCCTGGAGGCCGGCTGCACCACCGCCTACCTGGCGATGACCGGCGGCCAGGACGAGCTGGTCTTCGACGGCGACTCCATCGTGGTCGGCGCCGACGGCGAGGTCGTCGCCCGCGCCCCGCAGTTCACCGAGTGCTGTGTCGTCGTCGACCTCGACCTGCCGGCCGCCGCGCCCCTGGCCGACGCCCCGGACGGGGTCGTGGACGACGGCCTGCGCGTCGAGCGGGTCGTGCTGGGCGAGGAGCCGGTCGCCCCGTACGAGGCCGCGCCGCCGGCGGCCGGCGGGTGCGCGGAGCCGCTGGACGACACGGAGGAGGTCTACTCGGCACTGGTGGCGGGCCTGCGGGCGTACGTCGTGAAGAACGGCTTCCGCTCCGTCCTGATCGGCCTCTCCGGCGGCATCGACTCCGCGCTGGTCGCCGCGATCGCCTGTGACGCGGTGGGCGCGGAGCAGGTGTACGGCGTCTCCATGCCGTCGAAGTACTCCTCCCGGCACTCCCGGGACGACGCGGCGGAACTGGCCCGGCGCACCGGCCTGCACTACCGGACCGTGCCGATCGAGCCGATGTTCGACGCGTACATGGGGGCGGTGAAGCTGACCGGGCTCGCGGAGGAGAACCTGCAGTCCCGGCTGCGCGGCACGCTGCTCATGGCGATCTCCAACCAGGAGGGCCACCTCGTGCTGGCCCCCGGCAACAAGTCCGAGCTGGCGGTCGGCTACTCCACGCTCTACGGCGACTCGGTCGGCGCGTACGGGCCGATCAAGGACGTCTACAAGACGTGGGTGTTCCGCCTCGCCGAGTGGCGCAACCGGGCGGCGCGGGAGCGCGGGCAGACCCCGCCGATCCCGGAGAACTCGATCACCAAGCCGCCCAGTGCCGAGCTGCGGCCGGGACAGGTCGACACGGACTCCCTGCCGGACTATCCCGTCCTGGACGCCATCCTGGAGCTGTACGTCGACCGGGACCGGGGCGCGGACGAGATCGTCGCCGCCGGGTACGACCGGGAGCTGGTGACGAGGACGCTGCGCATGGTCGACACCGCCGAGTACAAGCGCCGCCAGTACCCGCCGGGCACGAAGATCTCCCCCAAGGGCTTCGGCAAGGACCGCCGGCTGCCGATCACCAACGGCTGGCGGGAGACGGCCTGACGGCCGGGCGCCGGGTGCGGCCGTCGTCCCCGAGGGGCGCGCCCGGCGCAGCCGCTCAGCCGGCCCTGCGGGCCCTGACCAGCCCGTAGGCGCCGAGGCCGACCACGGCGACGGACAGCGCCAGCGCCACGACCGGCAGGATCGCCACGCCGTCGCGGAGCGTGGAGGCCGAGACGGTGAGGCCCACCACGCCGAGCAGCAGCACGACCAGGGCGTGCGAGCGGGTGGGGGGCACGATGCCGGTCCGGGTCGGGGTGCTCATGGCGGCGGTCTCCTCAGGTCGAGGGAGTGTCAGTGGCATGTCACGCGATCCCGGTGACGGGACCTCGTGACGAGAATCCGGTGGCGGGAGCCCGGTGACGAGGTCCCGGTGCCCTCGACCCCGGCGAAGATGCCACCGGCGCACGGCGATTTCCGGACAGTCGCCCCCCGGCCGTCGCGCCGTCGGCGCCACGCCCCGCACCGAGCCGTGTCCGCACCGGGGTTCCCGGCGGATGCCACCGCCGGGCGCCGCCCCGCCGCCGTACCGTCCGGTTAGGCTCGGGCCGGGACGACCTTGATCGCCACCTTGATCACGACCTTGATCCACCTCGATCGACAGGAGGGCCGGGGATGACGGCGCCGGGACGCAGGAGCAGTACCTTCACGCGGCTGCTGCGGCACGGCTTCACGGACGCCTCGGCCGCCGAGCGGCTGCTGGACGGCGTGGAGCTGGCGCCGGTCCGCAGCGACCCCGTGCTGCTGGACGCCCTCGGCGCCACCGCCGACCCCGACCTCGCGCTGCGCAGCCTGGTCCGGCTGCTGGAGGCGCAGCCCGAGCCCGCCGCCCGCCGTGAGCTGCTCGACACGCTGACCGCGTCCAAGCCGCTGCGCGACCGGCTCCTCGGGGTCCTCGGCGCCTCCGAGGCGCTGGGCGACCACCTCGCCCGGCACACCGGCGACTGGCGGGCGCTCGTCACGTACGAGCCCCGCGACCTGCATCCCGGGGTGGAGGAGTTCGAGGAGTGCCTGGGCGGCGCCGGCGACCCGGTCGCCCTGCGCGTCGCCTACCGGCGCTGCCTGCTGTCGCTGGCCGCCCGGGACGTGTGCGGCACGATCGACGTCGCGGAGACCGCCGCCGAGCTGGCCGACCTCGCCACCGCCACCCTGCGGGCCGCCCTGCGCATCGCCGCCGGGGCCGCCCCGGAGGACGCCGCGCGGTGCCAGCTGGCGGTGATCGCCATGGGCAAGTGCGGCGGCCACGAGCTGAACTACGTCTCGGACGTCGACGTCATCTTCGTCGGCGAGCCGGTGGAGGGCGCCGACGAGACGGAGGCGGTGCGCGCCGCGACCCGGCTCGCCTCGCACCTGATGCGGATCTGCTCGGAGACCACGGTCGAGGGCTCGATCTGGCCCGTCGACGCCAACCTGCGCCCCGAGGGCCGCAACGGACCGCTGGTGCGCACGCTGAGCAGCCATCTCGCCTACTACCAGCGCTGGGCCAAGACCTGGGAGTTCCAGGCGCTGCTCAAGGCCCGGCCGGTCGCCGGCGACCTCGCGCTGGGGGAGGAGTACGTGGCCGCGCTCCAGCCGCTGGTGTGGCAGGCCGCCGAGCGCGAGAACTTCGTCGCCGACGTGCAGCAGATGCGGCGCCGGGTGGTGGAGAACATCCCCGTCGCCGAGGTCGACCGGCAGCTCAAACTGGGACCGGGCGGGCTGCGGGACGTCGAGTTCGCCGTGCAGCTCCTGCAACTCGTGCACGGCCGGGCCGACGCGTCGCTGCGCAGCGGTACGACGCTGGACGCGCTGCGGGCGCTGGCGGCCGGCGGGTACGTCGGACGGGTGGACGCGGCGCAGCTCGACGAGGCGTACCGGTTCCTGCGCTCCATGGAGCACCGCATCCAGTTGCACCGGCTGCGGCGCACCCACCTCGTGCCCGAGGACGAGGCGGACCTGCGGCGCATCGGGCGGTCGCTGGGGCTGCGCAACGACCCGGTCCCGTCGCTGCTGCGGGAGTGGCGGCGGCACGCGGCGGTGGTGCGCCGGCTGCACGAGAAGCTGTTCTACCGGCCGCTCCTCGACGCGGTCGCCGCGCTGGCCCCGGGGGAGGCCCGGCTGAGCGCGGAGGCGGCGCGGGAGCGGCTGGTCGCCCTCGGCTACGCCGACCCGGCGGCCGCGCTGCGGCACCTGGAGGCGCTGGCGTCCGGGGTGACCCGCAAGGCGGCGATCCAGCGGACCCTGCTGCCGGTGCTGCTGGGCTGGTTCGCGGACTCGGCCGACCCGGACACCGGGCTGCTGAACTTCCGGAAGGTGTCGGACGCGCTGGGCAACACGCCCTGGTACCTGCGGCTGCTGCGGGACGAGGGCGCCGCGGCGGAGAACCTCGCGCGGGTGCTGTCGGCGGGCCGGCTCGCCCCCGACCTGCTGATGCGGGCACCGGAGGCGGTGGCCCTGCTCGGGGAGGGCGACGGCCGGGGGCTGGCGCCGCGCGGGCGGGAGCAGCTGGAGGCGGAGATCCTCGCGGCGGTCGGGCGCGCGGAGGGCGCCGTGCAGGGGGTGACGGCGGCGCGCGGCGTACGGCGCCGGGAGCTGTTCCGTACGGCGGCGGCGGACATCGTCGCCTCCTACGGCACCGAGACGCAGCCCGTCGTGGCCGATCCCGGGGCGCTGGTCGACCAGGTGGGCGCGGCGGTGTCGGACCTGACGGCGGCGACGCTGGCGGGGACGTTGCGGGCGGTCGTACGGGAGGGGTGGGGCGACGAACTGCCGACCCGGTTCGCGGTCATCGGGATGGGCCGGTTCGGCGGTCACGAGCTGGGCTACGGCTCGGACGCGGACGTCCTCTTCGTGCACGAGCCCCGGGACGGCGTCGCGGAGCGGGAGGCCGGGGAGGCCGCGAACCGGGTCGTCGCGGAGCTGCGGCGGCTGCTCCAGGTGCCGAGCGCGGACCCGCCGCTGATCGTCGACGCGGACCTGCGGCCCGAGGGCAAGTCGGGGCCGCTGGTGCGGACCCTGAAGTCGTACGAGGCGTACTACCGGCGCTGGTCGCTGACCTGGGAGTCGCACGCGCTGCTGCGGGCGGAGCCGGTGGCGGGGGACCCGGAGCTGGGGCGGCGGTTCGTGGAACTGGTCGATCCGCTGCGGTACCCGGAGCGGGGGCTGGGCGAGGACGCGGCGCGGGAGATCAGGCGGCTGAAGGCCCGTATGGAGACGGAGCGGATGCCGCGCGGCGCGGACCCGAAGCTGCACGTCAAGCTGGGGCCGGGCGGGCTGTCGGACGTCGAGTGGACCGTGCAGCTCACGCAGTTGCGGCACGCGCACGAGGTGCCGGGGCTGCGGACGACCCGGACCCGGGCGGCGCTGGTCGCGGCGCGCGAGGCGGGGCTGGTCGGGGCGGAGGAGGCCGGCATCCTGGACGAGGCGTGGGTCCTCGCGACCCGGGTGCGCAACGCGGTGATGCTGGTCCGGGGCCGGGCCGCGGACACGTTCCCGACGGAGAGCCGCGAGCTGGCGGCGGTGGGCCGGTACCTGGGCTACGGCGACGGTCACGTGGGCGACATGCTGGACGCGTACCGGCGCACGGCCCGGCGGGCGCGGGGGGTCGTCGAGGAGCTGTTCTACGGCGGCTGACGCGCGCGCCGCCGGCCGGCGGCTTTCTCAGCGCCGGGCCGCGCGCCCCGCCCGCCGCCGGCCGGACCCGGCCTCGTCCCCCCGGGGCTCCGGCAGCCGCGGCAGCGCGTACGGCACCCTCCCGTACCAGGCGGAGGCCACCACGTACCCGAAGCACAGGCAGAGCACGCCGCCCACCGCGTCCAGCCAGAAGTGGTTGGCCGTCGCGACGATCACGACCAGCGTCAGGGTCGGGTAGAGCAGCCCCAGCACCCGCGCCCACGGCACGGAGGCCAGCGCGAAGATCGTCAGACCGCACCACAGCGACCAGCCGATGTGCATCGACGGCATCGCCGCGTACTGGTTGGACATGTTCTTCAGGTCGCCGGAGGCCATCGAGCCCCAGGTCTCGTGGACCATGACGGTGTCTATGAAACCGCCGCCGTTCATCAGCCGGGGCGGGGCGAGCGGATACAGGTAGTAACCGAGCAGGGCCACCCCGGTCGTGGCGAACAGGACCAGCCGGGTCGCCGCGTAGCGGCCGGGATGGCTACGGAAAAGCCACACCAGGACACCCAGGGTCACCACGAAGTGCAGCGTCGCGTAGTAGTAGTTCATGCCGACGATGAGCCAAGTCACCGAGTTCACGGCGTGGTTGACCGACTGCTCGACGGCGATGCCGAGTTGGTGCTCCAGCCGCCAGAGCCAGTCCGCGTTGCGCAGGGCCTGGCCGCGCTGCTCGGGCACCGCGTTGCGGATCAGCGAGTACGTCCAGTAACTCACCGCGATCAGCAGGATCTCGAACCACAGCCGGGGGCGGCGCGGCGTGCGCAGACGCTGCCGGAGGCCAGGTCGCGCCGGGGCCGTGACAGCCCGGGGAACGGCCTCTTCGCGGCCTTCCGTCGTCGTCACGGTCGTGTCACCCATAGGCACAGAGTCTGCCAGAAAAGCCCTTCCCGACCGATCATCCCCCTGTCGGGTTCTGGACGCATATTCTACACCGGGCGGAGGGTGTCCGCTCCCCCCTGGGGAGGAGTCAGTCGCGGCGCCGGCCCTGCGGGGCCGAGGCGGTCGAGCCGCGCACCACCAGTTCCGGCATGAACACGAACTCGCTGTGCGGGGCCGGGGTTCCGCCGATCTCCTCCAGCAGCGTGCGCACCGCCGCCTGTCCCATCGCCGGGACCGGTTTGCGGACGGTGGTCAGGGGCGGGTCGGTGAAGGCGATCAGCGGGGAGTCGTCGAAGCCGACGACCGAGACGTCCTTCGGGACCTCCAGGCCGCGCTGGCGGGCCGCCCGTATCGCGCCCAGCGCCATCATGTCGCTGGCGCAGACCACGGCGGTGCAGTCCCGTTCGATCAGGGCGAGGGCGGCGGCCTGGCCGCCCTCCAGGGTGTACAGGGAGTGCTGGACCAGCTCCGACTCCACGGTGGCCGCGGGCAGCCCCAGCAGGTCCTGGACGGCCCGTACGAAACCCTCGATCTTCCGCTGCACCGGGACGAACCGCTTCGGTCCCAGCGCCAGGCCGATGCGGGTGTGGCCGAGGGAGACCAGGTGCGTGACGGCCAGGTTCATCGCGGCGCGGTCGTCGGGGGAGATGAACGGCGCCTGCACCTTGGGGGAGAAGCCGTCCACCAGGACGAAGGGCACGCCCTGCGCGCGCAGCCGCTCGTAGCGCTGCATGTCCGCGTTGGTGTCGGCGTGCAGCCCGGAGACGTAGATGATGCCGGCGACGCCCCGGTCGACCAGCATCTCCGTCAGCTCGTCCTCGGTGGAGCCGCCCGGGGTCTGGGTGGCGAGGACCGGGGTGTAGCCCTGCCGCGTCAGGGCCTGGCCGATGACCTGGGCCAGCGCCGGGAAGATCGGGTTCTCCAGCTCCGGGGTGATCAGGCCCACCAGGCCCTCGCTGCGCTGGCGCAGCCGTACCGGGCGCTCGTAGCCCAGGACGTCCAGGGCGGCCAGGACGGACTGGCGGGTGGTGGCGGCGACGCCCGGCTTGCCGTTGAGGACGCGGCTGACGGTCGCTTCGCTCACTCCCGCCTGGGCGGCGATGTCGGCAAGCCGTGTGGTCACAGGGGTGGACTGTACCGGCCGGGTCGCCGCTTGCCCACCGACCGGCCGTCGTGGGCGACTTGTCGGACGACCCGCCGCGGGCTGCTGCGTCATCGCGCTTCCTCAAGAAGTTGACGGCAAGAACTTGCAGAGTCTTGCACAACCGGCCGTCGGGCGGTCGGGCCTTGTAAACAACCGTCTCATGGCGGTCGCCGACAGGTCACACCCGGATAACGTCGGGGACCCCTTGCACTTTTTTTCTGCAAGGTCTTTCGAAACGCTTTCATCGCTGTTACGTTCACGTCGCCCGGCGGCGGCAGCAACGACGCAGTCGGCAAGTCGACAGGAGCGGCGGACGGGACCCCTCCTGCACTCACGGGCTTTCACCCTCAAGGAGAACTCATGCGGCGTGGCATAGCGGCCACCGCGCTGGTGGCGTCCCTCGCCCTCGCGGCGACGGCCTGCGGCGGGAGCGACAGCGGCGACTCGGCCGACGGACCGGTGACCATCACCTACTGGGACACCTCCAACGCGACCAACGAGGCGCCGACGTACAAGGCCCTGGTCGAGGAGTTCGAGGCCGCCCACAAGGACATCAAGGTCGACTTCGTCAACGTGCCGTTCGACCAGGCGCAGAACAAGTTCGACACCGCCGCCGGCAGCAAGGGCGCGCCCGACGTGCTGCGCTCCGAGGTCGGCTGGACCCCCGCCTTCGCGAAGAAGGGCTTCTTCCTGCCGCTGGACGGCACCGAGGCCCTCGCCGACCAGGACAAGTTCCAGAGCAGCCTGATCGAGCAGGCCACCTACGAGGGCAAGGTGTACGGCGTCCCGCTGGTCACCGACACGCTGGCGCTGGTCTACAACAAGGCGCTGTTCGAGAAGGCCGGCGTCGACGTGCCGAAGACGTGGGACGACCTGAAGAAGGCCGCCGCCACCATCAAGGAGAAGACCGGCGTCGACGGCTACCAGGGCTCCACGGCCGGCTACTACGGCCAGCCGTTCCTGTACGGCGAGGGCACCGACACCGTCGACGCCGAGGGCAAGAAGATCACCGTCGCCTCCGCCGAGGCGAAGAAGGCGTACCGGACCTGGCTGGGCCTGTTCGACGGCGAGGGCCTGGGCAAGGCCGACACCACCGCCGACGCCTACGCGCACAAGCAGGACGCGTTCGTCAACGGCAAGGTCGCCTCGATCATCGAGGGCCCCTGGGAGATCACGAACTTCTACAAGGGGTCCGCCTTCAAGGACAAGGACAACCTGGGGATCGCCACCGTCCCGGCCGGCTCGACCGGCGAGGCGGGCGCCCCGACCGGCGGCCACAACCTGTCCGTGTACGCCGGGTCGGACGAGGCGCACCAGAAGGCCGCGCTGAAGCTGGTCAACTTCATGACCTCGGCGAAGTCCCAGGAGACCGTCGCGCTGAAGAACTCCACGCTGCCCACCCGCGACGACGCCTACACGGACAAGGTGAAGGCCGACCCGGGCATCGCCGGCTACCAGGGCGTCCTGGCCGCCGCCCGGCCGCGTCCGGCGCTGCCCGAGTACAGCTCGCTGTGGACGCCGCTCGACGACGAGCTGCCCCTGATCGCCAGTGGCAAGAAGTCCCTGGACGAGGGGCTGGGCGACGCCGAGACCGCGTTCACCAAGCTGGTGCCCGACTTCGCCGGGTGAGCCGCGCGGCCGCCGGTCCCGCCCCGGGGGGAGCGGGACCGGCGGCCCTCCGGCCCGCGGGCCGTGCCCCTTGATCCACAGGATTTTCGAGAAGGTCGTCGAACCATGACAGTCGCCATCGACCGCGCCACCGGCAGGCGCCGCGGTGACCGGACGCCGAGGCCCGGACTGGGCACGCGTCTGAAGCACGGATACCAGAAGCACTGGTACGCCTACGCCATGATCGCCCCGGTCGTGATCGTCCTCGGCGTCCTGGTGCTCTACCCGCTGGCCTACGGCTTCTACCTCACCCTCACCGACGCCGACAGCCTCAACTCCGCCCGCACCATCGGCGTCAACGAGATCGAGGCCACCTACAAGTTCGTCGGGTTCGACAACTACGCCGACATCCTCTGGGGCGACACGGCCTACGACCGCTTCTGGTCGCACTTCATCTGGACGGTCGTCTGGACGGCCGCCTGCGTCACCCTGCACTACTGCATCGGCCTTGGCCTGGCCCTGCTGCTCAACCAGAAGAACCTGCGCGGGCGCACCTTCTACCGGCTGATCCTGGTCCTGCCGTGGGCCGTGCCGACCTTCGTGACCGTCTTCGGCTGGCGGTTCATGCTCGCCGACGCCGGGATCATCAACAGCGCGCTGGAGACGCTGCACCTGCCGACGCCGCTGTGGCTGGAGGACACCTTCTGGCAGCGGTTCGCCGCGATCATGGTCAACACCTGGTGCGGTGTGCCGTTCATGATGGTCTCGCTGCTCGGCGGGCTCCAGTCGATCGACTCCTCGCTGTACGAGGCCGCCGAGATGGACGGGGCCAACGCCTGGCAGCGCTTCCGGCACGTCACCCTGCCGGGACTGCGGTCGGTCAGCTCCACCGTCGTCCTGCTCGGCGTCATCTGGACCTTCAACCAGTTCGCCATCATCTTCCTGCTGTTCGGCAACACCGCGCCGGACGCGCAGATCCTGGTCACCTGGGCCTACCAGCTCGGCTTCGGGCAGCAGCCGCGCGAGTTCGCGCAGTCCGCCGCCTACGGCATCCTGCTGCTGGCCGTCCTGATCGTCTTCACCTCCTTCTACCGCCGTTGGCTGAACCGCGATGAGCAGCAGCTCGCGATCTGAGGCATCCATGACCACCACCACCGTCACCCCGGCGACCGGTCCGGCGGAGCAGGCCGAGGCGCCCCGCACCCCGGCGCGGCGCGGCCGGCGCCGCGCGGGCAACGCCCTCGCCTCGCACGTCGTCCTCACCGTCGCGAGCCTGGTCGCCCTGTTCCCCATCGCCTGGCTGGTCTTCCTCTCCCTCGGCCCGGACAAGGACGACTACCTGCACCCCGGCGAGATCTGGGGGAAGATGACGTTCGACAACTACTCCTTCGTCCTCCAGAACACCAACTTCTGGGAGTGGCTGAAGAGTTCGCTGATCGTCTCGCTCGGCACCACGGTCATCGGCGTCATGGCCGCCGCGACCACCGGGTACGCCGTCTCCCGGATGCGGTTCCCCGGGTACCGGAGGCTGATGTGGGTGCTGCTGCTGACGCAGATGTTCCCCATCGCCGTGCTCATCGTGCCGATGTACCAGATCCTGTCCGACCTCCAGCTCATCGACAGCTACCTCGGACTCGTCCTCGTCTACTGCTCGACGGCGGTGCCGTACTGCGCGTGGCTGCTGAAGGGCTACTTCGACACCATCCCGTTCGAGATCGACGAGGCCGGGCGCGTCGACGGGCTGTCCCCGTTCGGCACGTTCTTCCGGCTGATCCTGCCGCTGGCCCGGCCGGGCCTCGCGGTGGCCGGCTTCTACAGCTTCATCACGGCGTTCGGCGAGGTCGCCTTCGCCTCCACGTTCATGCTGTCCGACACCAAGTACACCTTCGCCGTCGGCCTGCAGAGCTTCGTCAGCGAGCACGACGCCCAGCGCAATCTGATGGCCGCCACCGCCGTGCTGATCGCGATACCGGTGTCCGCGTTCTTCTACCTCGTGCAGAAGAACCTGGTCACCGGCCTCACGGCGGGCGGCACCAAGGGCTGAGCCCCCCTCCCGGGGCTCCATCCACGGGTGGCGGCCCCCTTCGGGCTCCACCCACGGGTGGCGGTCGCGGTGCCCGTCCGACCCCGCAGCCCCGCGACCGCCTCCTTCCGTTCCCCCTCACGCTTCCCTGTTTCCGTCACGCAGCAAGGACGACATGAGCCAGCAGCACTCCGCAGCCCAGGCCCCCACCCCCCGGACCGCATCGGCCGTCGCCACCGTCGGCCGGCGTCGCGACTGGTGGCGGGACGCGGTGATCTACCAGGTGTACCCGCGCAGCTTCGCCGACAGCAACGGCGACGGCATGGGGGACCTGGAAGGCGTCCGCACCCGTCTGCCGTACCTCCGCGACCTCGGTGTGGACGCGGTGTGGCTCAGCCCCTTCTACGCCTCGCCGCAGGCCGACGCCGGCTACGACGTCGCCGACTACCGGGCCGTCGACCCCATGTTCGGCACCCTCCTCGACGCCGACGCGCTGATCCGCGACGCCCACGCGCTGGGGCTGCGCATCATCGTCGACCTGGTGCCGAACCACTCCTCCGACCAGCACGAGTGGTTCAAGCGCGCCCTCGCCGAGGGCCCAGGCTCTCCGTCGCGGGACCGCTACCACTTCCGCCCCGGCAAGGGCGAGAACGGTGAACTGCCGCCCAACGACTGGGAGTCCGTCTTCGGCGGCCCGGCCTGGACCCGGGTCGCGGACGGCGAGTGGTACCTGCACCTCTTCGCACCCGAGCAGCCCGACTTCAACTGGGAGCACCCGGCGGTCGGCGACGAGTTCCGCTCGATCCTCCGCTTCTGGCTGGACATGGGCGTCGACGGCTTCCGCATCGACGTCGCGCACGGCCTGGTCAAGGCCGAGGGCCTGCCGGACCTGGGCGGCCACGACCAGCTGAAGCTGCTGGGCAACGATGTCATGCCGTTCTTCGACCAGGACGGCGTCCACGAGATCTACCGCCAGTGGCGGCACATCCTGGACGAGTACAGCGGCGAGCGGATCTTCGTCGCTGAGGCGTGGACCCCGACCGTCGAGCGCACCGCGCACTACGTCCGCCCCGACGAGCTGCACCAGGCGTTCAACTTCCAGTACCTGAGCACCCACTGGGACGCCGGGGAACTGCGCGGTGTCATCGACCGCACTCTGGAGGCGATGCGTCCGGTCGGCGCCCCGTCCACCTGGGTCCTCTCCAACCACGACGTCACCCGCCACACCACCCGCTTCGCCAACCCGCCCGGCCTCGGCACCCAGATCCGGCTGCCCGGCGACCGCGCCCTGGGCCTGCGCCGCGCCCGCGCCGCGTCCCTGCTGATGCTCGCCCTGCCCGGCTCGGCCTACGTCTACCAGGGCGAGGAGCTCGGCCTCCCGGACGTCACCGACCTCCCCGACGAGGTCCGCCAGGACCCCGCCTACTTCCGGGGCGCCGGCCAGGACGGCTTCCGCGACGGCTGCCGGGTGCCGATCCCGTGGACCCGCACCGGCTCCTCGTACGGCTTCGGCGACGGCGGCAGCTGGCTCCCGCAGCCCGAGGGCTGGGGCGAGCTGAGCGTCGAGGCGCAGACCGGCGTCCCCGGCTCCACCCTGGAGCTGTACCGCGCGGCCCTGGCCGTCCGCCGCGACCAGCCCGACCTGGGCGCCGGCGACGCGGTGGAGTGGCTGCGGGCGCCGGAGGGCGTCCTCGCCTTCCGGCGCGGCGACTTCGTGTGCGTCGCCAACACCACGGGCGAGTCGGTGACGGTCCCGGTCCACGGCCGCGTCCTGCTCGCCAGCGGCGAGGTGACCGAGGCGGACGGCGAGGCCAAGGTCCCGGCGGACACGACGGTGTGGTGGACCCGCGCCTGACGGACCGCCCGGCCGGCGGCGGACGACGCCGCCCCCCCGAGAGGCGTGCGCACCGGTGCGACCGGTGCGCACGCCTCCCGCATGTCCGTGACGGATGAGGTTTTCTCTGTGCGACCTCTGTGAAAGCCGTGAAGTGTCGACGAAGATCGTCCACGCGCCGCCTCCCCCTGCCGGGAGGCCGGCCGCCGCCTCACCGATCACCGCCTCCCACGGCGGACCGAGAGAAACGAGCATCGTCGACATGCCCGCACATCGATCACGCGCCGCGCTGACCGCCGGCCTGCTGGCCGGTGTGGTGACCGCCGGTTGCCTCACCACCACGGCCTCGGCCGCCACCGGCGGGGCCGTCGCCGACACCGCGTACGCCTTCACCGCGCGCCTGGACATCGGCGACGGCACGCGCGCCTGCTCCGCCGCGCTGGTCGCGCCCGCGTGGCTGGCCACCTCCGCCGCGTGCTTCACCGAGGGACCCGGCGCCCCCGAGGTCACCCCGGGCGCGCCCGCCCGGAAGACCACGGCCACCATCGGCCGTACCGATCTGACCACCACCGCCGGCCAGGTGCGCGAGGTCGTCGAACTCGTGCCGCGCGCGGACCGCGACCTGGTGCTGGCCCGCCTCGCCTCGCCCACCACCGGCATCGCACCCGTACGGTTCGCCGCCTCCGCGCCCGTCCCGGGCGAGGAACTGACGCTGGCCGGCTTCGGCCGCACCCGCGACGAGTGGGCGCCCACCCGCCTGCACACCGCGACCCTGGTCGTCGGGTCCGTCAGCGACACCACGGTCGCCCTCGACGGCAGGACCGACACCGACGCGGTCTGCGCCGGGGACGCCGGCGGCCCCCTCGTCCGCCGGACGGACACGGGGTTCGAACTGGTCGCGCTCGGCAGCCGGTCCTGGCAGGGCGGCTGCTGGGGGACCGACCCGGCCGAGACCCGCAACGAGGCCGTCTCGCCCCGCACCGACGACATCGCCGGCGGCTCCACCCTCGCGGCCGGGTCCGTCCTCACCGCCGGGGACACGCTGACGGCGAACGCCACCCGCCTGACCCTGCGGGCCGACGGCGACCTGGCCGTCGTCTCCCGCACCGGCAGGACCCTGTGGTCCACCGGCACCGCGGGCCACCCGGGCGCCACCGCCCGCTTCACCGGCGGCGGCAACCTGACCGTGGTCGACGCCGACGGCACCACGGTGCTGTGGGAGTCGGGGACCACCGCTCCCGGCGGCACCGCCGTGCTCCAGGACCGCGGCGACTTCGTCATCCGCGACGCCGACGGCGTCTCCCGGTGGTCCGCCGGCACCGTCGTCCGCCACGACTACGACGGGGACGGCCGCAGCGACCTGGCCGCCTGGTACGACCACGGCGACGGCCACGACTCCCTGCAGACCCTCCTCGCCGGGGCCGACGGCACGCTGGGGCAGCCCTTCCCGTCGTACTCCTCGGCGGTCGGCAGCTGGAACGCGGCGAACATGCGGTTCACGACCGGCGACTACGACGGGGACGGGCGGGGCGACATGGCCGCCCTGTACGGCTACAGCGACGGCTCCGTGCGGCTGTTCACCGCGCTGGGCAAGGCCGACGGCGGATTCGCGGCACCCGTCCCCTCCTGGGAGGCCCGGCCCGGCGGCTGGACCGCGGGCAACATGACGCTGCACAGCGGCGACTTCGACGGCGACGGCCGGGACGACATCGCCGCCTGGTACGACTACGACAACGGCGACGACCGGCTGTTCACCTTCGCCGCGAACGCCACCGGCGGCTTCGCCGCCCCGGTCCCGTCGTGGAGCAACACCGCGAACGACTGGAACCGCGACAACCTGAAGTTCGTCGTCGGTGACTTCGACGGCGACGGCCGCGACGACCTCGGCGGGCTCTACCGCCACGCCGACGGCAGCATGCGGACGTACAGCTTCCTGACCGACGCCACCGGAGGCTTCCGGCCCGCCCTCGGCTCCTGGGGCAGCGCCACCTTCGGCGACTGGAACCGGACCCACGTGTACGCCGGCGACTTCGACGGCGACGGCCGCGACGACATCGCCGCCTGGTACGACTACGCCGACGGGCACGACGCCGTCCACGTCCTGCGGAGCAGCACCACGAAGGCCGGCGTCTTCGAGACGCCCTACCAGGCGTACACGACCGCCGCCGGCAACTTCACCCACGCCGACATGCGTGTCGTCCCCGGCGACTACGACGGCGACGGCCGGGACGACCTCGCCGCCCTGTACGGCTACAGCGACGGCAGGGTCAGGGCGTTCACCTGGACCTCCCGCGCCGACGGCGGCCTGAACGGGGCCGCCCCCGGCTGGGCCAGCGCCACCACCACCGGCTGGGACATCGGCCGGAGCACCTTCCTGCGCAGCGCCAACTGACCCGCCGGGCGGCAGCCCGCGCACCGCGGCCCCCGGGAGGACCCTCCTCCCGGGGGCAACTTCGTTCCGGGTACTGCCTTTTCGCCGTCGCGCCCTTTAACATCTGCGTCACCGCAAGGTTTCCGCAATCTTGCAGCAAGAGCCTTCAACGAAGAAGGGCCCCCACATGGCACGCAGATCCCTCCTCCTCGGCGCAGCCGCCCTCACCGGCGCCGCACTTGTCATGACCCCGACCATCCCGGCGCAGGCGTCCCCGCCCGGCGCCAAGGACGTCACCGCCGTCCTCTTCGAGTGGGACTTCGCCTCGGTGGCGCGCGAGTGCACGAACACCCTCGGTCCCGCCGGCTACGGCTATGTGCAGGTCTCCCCGCCCGCCGAGCACATACAGGGGTCCCAGTGGTGGACCTCGTACCAGCCCGTCAGCTACAAGATCGCCGGCCGGCTCGGTGACCGGGCCGCCTTCCAGAACATGGTGAACACCTGCCACGCGGCCGGCGTGAAGGTCGTCGCCGACGCCGTCGTCAACCACATGTCCGCGGGCAGCGGCACCGGCACCGGCGGCTCGTCGTACACGAAGTACGCCTACCCCGGCCTGTACTCGTCCTACGACTTCGACGACTGCACCGCCCCGATCGACAACTACGCCGACCGCGCCAACGTCCAGAACTGCGAACTCGTGGGCCTGGCCGACCTCGACACCGGCGAGAGCCATGTGCGCGGCGCGGTCGCCGGATACCTCGACGACCTGCTCTCCCTCGGCGTCGACGGCTTCCGGATCGACGCCGCCAAGCACATCCCCGCCGCCGACCTGGCCGGCATCAAGTCCCGCCTGAGCAAACCGTCCGTCTACTGGAAGCAGGAGGTCATCCACGGCGCGGGCGAGGCCGTCCAGCCCACCGAGTACACCGGCAACGGCGACGTGCAGGAGTTCCGGTACGCCTACGACCTCAAGCGGGTCTTCACCAACGAGAACCTCGCCTACCTGAAGAACTACGGCGAGGGCTGGGGGTACATGAGCAGCGGCGTCTCCGGTGTCTTCGTCGACAACCACGACACCGAGCGCAACGGGTCCACCCTCAGTTACAAGGACAACGCCACCTACACCCTCGCCAACGTCTTCATGCTGGCCTGGCCCTACGGCGCCCCGGACGTCAACTCCGGCTACGAGTGGTCGAGCACGGACGCCGGGCCGCCCAACGGCGGCCGGGTGAACGCCTGCTGGCAGGACGGCTGGAAGTGCCAGCACGCCTGGCCGGAGATCAAGTCGATGGTCGCCTTCCGCAACGCCGTCCGCGGCGAGTCCGTCACCCACTGGTGGGACAACGGCGGCGACGCCATCGCCTTCGGCCGGGGCGCCAAGGGCTTCGTCGCCCTCAACCACGAGAGCGGCTCCCTGTCCCGGACCTACCAGACGTCCCTGCCCGCCGGGACCTACTGCGACGTCCAGGGCAACCGGACGGTCACCGTGAACGGATCGGGCCAGTTCACCGCCACCCTCGGCGCCCACACCGCGCTCGCGCTGTACGTCGGCAGGCCGAGCTGCTGAACCTCCGCCGCGGACAGGGGTCGTGGAATGTCTTTCCGTTACTTTCACGACCCTTGCTGCAAGCTTTGCGGCGAGGTTACCGTCTCGCCGGGGTCGGACCCGTGAACCAACCGCCGTCAGCAAGGAGTTCCCCCGGTGACACCGAGACGCCCGGCGCCAGGCAGGCGCCGCACCACCCAGGCCCGGCGGGCCGCGACGGTGGCCGCCGCCGCCCTCGCGGCGACGCTGGTCCAGCCCCTGGCCGCGACCGCCGCGAGCCCGCCGGCGCCCCCGTCGGACGCACGGCTCGCGAAGTCGGCGGCCCGCCACGACCTCACCCGTGAGCAGTTCTACTTCGTCCTGCCGGACCGTTTCGCCAACGGCGACACCGGCAACGACAAGGGGGGCCTGACCGGCTCCCGCCTCGCCACCGGCTACGACCCCACCGACAAGGGCTTCTACCAGGGCGGCGACCTCAAGGGCCTGACCGAGAAGCTCGACTACATCAAGGACCTGGGCACCACCGCCCTCTGGATGGCCCCGATCTTCAAGAACCGCCCCGTGCAGGGCACCGGTGCCGACGCCTCCGCCGGCTACCACGGCTACTGGATCACCGACTTCACCCAGGTCGACCCGCACTTCGGCACCAACCAGGACCTCGAAACCCTCATCTCCAAGGCGCACGCCAGGGGCATGAAGGTCTTCTTCGACGTCATCACCAACCACACCGCCGACGTGGTCGACTACGACGAGAAGTCCTCCGGCTACCTCTCCAAGGGCGCCTTCCCGTACCTGACGAAGGACGGCGAACCCTTCGACGACGCCGACCACGCGGACGGCTCGGGGGAGTTCCCGGTGACCGACGCCGACTCCTTCCCGTACACCCCGAAGGCCACGAGCGGCACCGCCAAGGTCCCCTCCTGGCTCAACGACCCCGCGATGTACCACAACCGCGGCGACTCCACCTGGGCCGGCGAGTCCGCCACCTACGGCGACTTCGACGGCCTGGACGACCTGTGGACCGAGCGCCCCGAGGTCGTCAGCGGAATGGAGAAGATCTACCGGCGCTGGGTGCGGGACTTCGACATCGACGGCTTCCGGATCGACACCGTGAAGCACGTGAACATGGAGTTCTGGACCCAGTGGGCCACCGCGCTCGACGCGTACGCCGCGAAGCAGGGCCGGGACGACTTCTTCATGTTCGGCGAGGTCTACTCCGCCGACACCGACGTCACCGCCCCGTACGTCACCCAGGGCCGCCTGGACTCCACCCTCGACTTCCCCTTCCAGGACGCCGCCCGCGCCTACGCCTCGCAGAGCGGCAGCGCCCGGAGGCTCGCGGCCGTCTTCGGCGACGACTGGAAGTACACGACCGACAAGGCCAACGCCTACGAACAGGTCACCTTCCTCGGCAACCACGACATGGGCCGCATCGGCTCCTTCCTGAAGCAGGACGACCCGGACGCCACCGACGCCGCCCTGCTGAAGAAGGCGAAGCTCGCCAACGAGCTGATGTTCCTCAGCCGCGGCAACCCCGTCGTCTACTACGGCGACGAACAGGGCTTCACCGGCGCCGGCGGCGACAAGGACGCCCGCCAGCCCCTGTTCGCCTCGAAGACCGCCGACTACCTCGACGACGACCAGCTCGGCACCGACCGCACCCACGCCGAGGACGCCTACGAGGAGAGCGCGCCGCTGTACCGGCAGATCCGCGCCCTCGCCCAGCTCCGCAAGGCCGACCCGGCCCTCACCGACGGCGTCCAGACCGAGCGCTACGCCGCCGACGGCCCCGGCGTCTACGCCTTCTCCCGCACCGACACCACCACCGGCACCGAGTACGTCGTCGCCTTCAACAACGCGGACGAGAAGCGGACCGCCACCTTCGCCACCGGCTCGGCGCACCTGTCCTTCCGGGGCATCCACGGCACCCGCGCCACCGTCCGCACGGACGCCGCCAAGAAGATCACCGTGACCGTCCCGGCCGGCTCGGCGATCGTCCTCAAGGCCACCGGCAAGCCCGCCGCCCCCGCGACGAAGCCCACGGTCACCCTCACCGCCCCCGCCCCCGGCGCCACCGGCACCGTGGAGCTGACGGCGGACGTCGGCGGCGGCGGGCTGAACCGGGTCGTCTTCGCCGCGCAGACCGGCGACGGGAAGTGGCGCACCCTCGGCTCCGCCGACCACGCCCCCTACCGGGTCACCCACACGATCGGCACGGACGTACCCGCCGGGACCGCCCTGCGCTACAAGGCGGTCGTCGTCGACTCCTCCGGCCGCACCGCGAGCGCCACCGCCGCCTCCGCCACCGGCACCCCGCCCGCCGAGGAGCCGCCCACCGCCGCCTCCCGGGACTACGCGATCGTCCACTACCGGCGGGCGGACGGGAACTACGGCGACTGGTCCCTGTACGCCTGGGGCGACCTCGCGGACGGCGAGGCGACCACCTGGCCGGCCGGCCACCCCTTCACCGGACGCGACGCCTACGGCGCCTTCGCCTACGTCAAGCTGAGGCCCGGCGCCTCGGACGTCTCCTTCCTCGTCGTGGACGAGGAAGGGAACAAGGACGTCGCCGCCGACCGCGCCATCGACGTCACGGCCACCGGCGAGGTGTGGATCGAGCAGGGCGAGGAGAAGGTCACCACCGAACGGCCGGAGTACCCGGCCCAGGACACCACCAAGGCCGTCCTGCACTACCACCGCGCCGACGGCGACTACGACGGCTGGGGCCTGCACGTCTGGTCGGGCGCCGCGGCCCCCACCGACTGGTCGAAGCCCCTTCGGCCGGTGAGGACCGACTCCTACGGCGCGGTCTACGAGGTACCGCTCACCGAGGGGGCCACCAGCCTCAGCTACATCCTCCACCAGGGCGACGAGAAGGACCTCCCCACCGACCAGGTCCTCGACCTCACGGCGAACGGCCATGAGGTGTGGCTGGTGAGCGGCGAGGAGAAGTACCTGCTGCCGCAGCCGGCCGGGTCGTCCGCCGCCGTCGACCTCACCAGGTCCGAGGCCGTCTGGATCGACCGTGACACCGTCGCCTGGAACGGCTCCGACGCCGCCGCCTCCACCCAGCTCCGCTCCTCCGCCACCGGCTCGATCAAGGCCGAGAACGGCGTCCTGACCAGCACGGACGAGCGGTGGCTCCGCCTGACCAGGACCACCCTCACCGACGCGCAGAAGGCGAAGTACCCGCACCTGGAGAAGTACACCGCCTGGTCCGTCGACCCGCGCGACCGCGACCGGGTCCGCGCGGCGCTGCGCGGCCAGCTCGTCGCCTCACACCTCACGGCGAGCGGCGCCGTCCTCGCGGCGACCGGCGTGCAGACCGCCGGCGCCCTCGACGACCTGTACGCCGGGGCCGCGGACGCGGATCTCGGCCCGGTCTTCGACCGCGCGGGCCGCCCGACCCTCTCCGTCTGGGCGCCGACGGCCCGGCAGGTCTCCCTGGAGATCGGCGGCACCACCGCCCGCATGCACCGGGACGACCGCACCGGCGTCTGGTCCGTCACCGGCCCGAAGTCCTGGAAGGACCAGCCCTACCGGTACGCCGTGCGGGTCTGGGCACCCGACGCGGGCGCGGTCGTCACCGACAAGGTCACCGACCCGTACTCCACCGCCCTCACCACCGACTCCGAGCGCAGCCTCGCCGTCGACCTCGCGGACCGGTCCCTCGCCCCCGCCGGCTGGACGGCGTACGAGAAGCCGGCCGCCGTCCCCCTCCGGGACGCCCAGATCCAGGAACTCCACGTCCGCGACTTCTCCGTCGAGGACGCGACGGCCTCCCACCCGGGCACCTACCTGGCCTTCACCGACCGGGACAGCGACGGTACGAGGCACCTGCGCGAGCTGGCGCGGGCCGGCACCTCGTACGTGCACCTCCTCCCGGTGTTCGACATCGCGACGGTCCCGGAACGGAGGTCCGGCCGGGCCACCGTCGACTGCGACCTGGCCGCCCTGCCTGCCGACTCGGCGCGGCAGCAGGAGTGCGTGGCGAAGGCGGCGGCGAAGGACGCCTACAACTGGGGGTACGACCCGTACCACTACACCGTCCCCGAGGGCTCCTACGCCACCGACCCGGACGGCACCGCCCGTACCGTCGAGTTCCGCGAGATGGTCAAGGCGCTCAACGACGACGGGCTGCGCGTCGTCATGGACGTCGTCTACAACCACACGGCCGCGAGCGGCCGGGCCGGGACCAGCGTCCTCGACCGGATCGTCCCCGGCTACTACCAGCGGCTCCTCGCCGACGGCTCGGTGGCGAACAGCACCTGCTGCGCCAACACCGCCACCGAGAACGCCATGATGGGCAAGCTCGTCGTCGACTCCGTCGTCACCTGGGCCAGGCAGTACAAGGTCGACGGCTTCCGCTTCGACCTCATGGGCCACCACCCCAAGGCCAACATCCTGGCCGTCCGCGAGGCCCTCGACGCGCTCACCCCCGCCAGGGACGGCGTCGACGGAAAGAAGATCATCCTGTACGGGGAGGGCTGGAACTTCGGCGAGGTCGCCGACGACGCCCGCTTCGAACAGGCCACCCAGGCGAACATGGCCGGCACCGGCATCGCCACCTTCTCCGACCGCGCCCGCGACGCCGTGCGCGGCGGCGGCCCCTTCGACGAGGACCCCGGCGTCCAGGGCTTCGCCTCCGGCCTCTACACCGACCCCAACGGCTCGGCCGCCAACGGCACCCCCGCCGAGCAGAAGGCCCGCCTCCTGCACTACCAGGACCTCATCAAGGTCGGCCTGACCGGCAACCTCGCCGACTACACCTTCACCGACTCCGCCGGCCACGAGGTCAAGGGCTCCGACGTCGACTACAACGGCGCCCCCGCCGGCTACGCGGCTGCCCCCGGCGACGCCCTCGCCTACGCCGACGCCCACGACAACGAGTCCCTCTTCGACGCGCTCGCCTTCAAACTGCCCGCGGGCACCTCCGCCGGCGACCGGGCCCGCATGCAGGTCCTCGCGATGGCGACCGCCGCGCTCTCCCAGGGCCCGGCGCTCTCCCAGGCCGGCACCGACCTGCTGCGCTCCAAGTCCCTGGACCGCAACTCCTACGACAGCGGCGACTGGTTCAATGCCGTCCACTGGGACTGCGCCGCCGGCAACGGCTTCGGCCGGGGCCTGCCGATGGCCGCCGACAACGAGTCCAAGTGGCCGTACGCACGGCCCCTGCTCACCTCGGTGCGGGTCGGCTGCCCGCAGATCCAGGGCGCCTCGGCGGCCTACCGGGACCTGCTGAAGATCCGTACCGGTGAACCGGACTTCTCCCTGGCCACCGCCGGGCAGGTGCAGTCCCGGCTCTCCTTCCCGCTCTCCGGCACCGCCGAGACCCCCGGCGTGATCACCATGCGCCTCGGTGACCTCGTCGTCGTCCTCAACGCCACCCCGGACACCCAGGAGCAGCGGCTCTCCGGCGCGGCCCCCGCCGGCTACCGGCTGCACCCGGTGCAGGCGGCCGGCGCGGACCCGGTGGTGAAGCGGGCGTCGTACGCCGACGGCACGTTCACCGTCCCCGGCCGCACCGTGGCCGTCTTCACCCGGGCCGGCTGACCGGCCCCCCGGTTAGGGTGCTCCTGATCCGGACCCCGTGAACAGGAGCACCCATGCCGCAGATCACCGTCGACCACTCCGAGCAGCTCACGGACGACTTCGACCGGCCCGGGTTCGCCAAGGCCCTGCACGACACCGTCGTGGAGATCGCGGCGGCCCGGCCCCCGGCCTGCAAGACGCAGTTCCGCCGCACCGAGGCCAGCACGGTCGGCCCGGACACCGAGGGCCACGCCGTCGTGCACGTCACCATCGGCCTGCTGCCCGGCCGCACCGAGGAGACCAAGGCCAGACTCACCGAGGCCGTCCTGGACCTGCTGCGCACCCACATCACGACCGGCCTCGCCCTGCACGCCTCGGCGGAGGTACGCGACCTCGACGCCTCCTACCGGAAGTTCGAGAGCTAGTCCGCGTCCGCGAGGTCCCTCCTGCCCCGCGACGCCCTCCGGGCGGACGGAGGGACGTCGCGGACCCGGCCTGGGGCCTGTCGTTCGGATCACGCCGCGGACGCGGGGCCCGGCACGCGCACCTGCCGCGTTGTCGTCACTTGCCGACGCTCCGCGTCGACTCCCTCCTCCGCCTTGCATCCGCACGCACCAGGCCCCGCTCACCGGCGCGAGGAAGACGCAGCCGATTCCTCGCGACCTGACCCGAACGACAGGCCCTGGGCCCCGAGCCCGATCAGCCGCGTCACGAGGTCGTGGAACGGGCTGTCGGCCGGTTCGTCCGCGAGGACGCGCCGCAGCACGGCGGCCGTCTCCTCGTCGTAGGAGGCGCTGACCGCCAGCAGCGCCGCGAGGTCGTGCACGAGCTGCGCCTGGAGTTCCCCGCGCGGCACCCGCCGCCCGTCCAGCCACAGCAGCGCCGTCGACTCGGCCAGCGAGATCCAGGACCGGACGACGATTTCCAGCCGCGCGGGCGGCTCCGGCACCCGCAGATGCGCCACGATCTGCTCGTACGCGGCCTGCCGTACGGAGTCGATGAGCGCGTTGGTGGTGGAGGAGCCGACCGCCGGGCCGCCGCGCATCAGCGCCGAGAAACCCGGCCCGTGCTCCTCCACGAAGTCGAAGAAGCGGGCCATCACCCGCAGCAGCCGGGCCCCGAGCGGCCCCTCGGCCGACTCCACGAAACGGCCCGCCAGATCGTCGGCGGCCCGCCGCAACGCCGCCTCGTACAGGCTGAGCTTGCCGGGGAAGTAGTGGTACACCAGCGGCCGGGAGATGCCCGCGGCCGAGGCTATCTCGTCGATGGAGACCTCGTCGGGCGAGCGGCGGCTGAACAGGTCGAGGGCGACCCCGATCAGCTGCTGCCGCCGCTCCTCGACGCCCATCCTGCGGCGCACCCCGCTAGTCATACGAACACCTTACCGAGCGGATCCGGCCGCCGAACGGGCCGGACCGGGCACGGTGTTCACGGGGCGCGCGGTCACGCGCGACGGCGGGGCCTACCGCAGGCCGCGCACCGTCCGGCCGTCCGCCAGCTCCGCCGTCAGCTCGGCCCGCGCCCCCTGCCCGGCCCTCGCGGCCAGGACCCGGCCGTCGGCGGCGGCGTCGATGCCGCCCGACGCCCGCACCGACGCGGTGCCCTCGCTGCCCGCGGCCAGCAGGTACCAGCCGTGCTTCTTCGACTTCCACAGCACCCCGGCCAGCACCTCGGGCGCCCGCCCGCCGCACGCCGGCACGTCCGTGGCCTTCGCCGCCACCGCCCCGTACCGGCCGCCCGGCGTGTGGAACTGGGCCAGCACCCGCGCCCCGGTGCCGCGCCAGGTCTCCGCCCGCGTGCACACCCACCGCGCCGTGCCCGTCGCGTGCGGCAGTGGCTGCTTCGCGAACTCCCAGGCGTTCACCGACCGCACCCCCTGCCCGCGCACGGCCCCCAGCGAGCAGGCGTACGGCGCCCAGGCGTGCCGCGCCCTGGCGCCGGACACCTCCTTCGCCGCGCCGGGAGGCCCGGCGGTGAGGCGGGCCGGGACCAGCTCGCCCAGGTCGCTCAGCAGGCGGGTGGTGCCGTCGTCGGTCAGCTCCAGCGCGGTCCAGGAGGCGCAGTCGCCGGATCGCGGGACCGGGCCGGCCAGCGGCTCGGTCACGCCGTCGGTGAGGGCCAGCCCGGTGGCGTCGGCGTCCGGTTCCGTCAGGTCCCGTCCGGCCGCCTTCGTCACCCACGGCGCGGTCAGATAGCGCACGTTGCCGTCCGTCCGGGCCAGGACCACCGCGGTCGCGTCCGCCCGGCCCGCTCCGTCGGTCCGCGCCAGGTCGAGGGCGGCCCCGGCGGAGGAGTCCTCCGGCTCGGCGTACCGGACGACCCGCAGACCGTCGTACAGCAAGACCACCCGGGCCGCGTCCACCGTGCCCGCGTACAGCAGGTGCGGCGGGCCGGCCGGGCCGCCGGCCGGGGTGCCCGGGGTGGCGGAGACCCGGACGCGCTCGCCGGGGCGGGCCCAGACGGCCAGGGCGCGGCGGAGCAGTTCCCGGTCGCCGACGCGGTCGCCGCGGGCCGGCCACACCGAGAAGTCGGTGCGCGCGGAGGTCAGCCAGGCGGTGGGGGAGACCCGGACGAGCCGCGCGGGGTCCAGCGCGGCCTGCGCGGCGGCGTTGCGCGCGTACGGCGGGGCGGCGGGGCCGTCCCCGTCCCGGTCGCCGCCCGGCGGGCCGAGCAGCATGGCGCCCGCCACCAGCACCGCGCCGCCGGCCAGCGCGGCCCGCAGACGCGTGCGGCGCCGCATCAGATCGGTCGGCCGGACCTGGAGGGAACACGGGTCGAACTCGGCGGCGGCCAGCAGCGCGTACCGGGCCGGCCCGCCGGGGACGGAGCCGGCCTCGGCGAGCGCCCCCGCCGGGTCGGCGGCACCTGCCTCGGTGAGCACCCGCCGTACCGCGTCGTCGGGGAGCCGCTCCAGGCCGCGCAGGGCGTACGCGGCGCGGCCTGGACCGGTGAGCGCTGCCAGCGCCCGGTCCAGGGCGAGTTCGTCGGCGCCGCCGGGGCGCGGGAAGACGCGCAGGCCCCAGATCGAGGGGAGCAGCGGCGGCAGCTGGGACCGCCTGGGCCACGCCGGGCGCCGCAGCGGCAGGCCCGCCTCCAGCGCCGTACGCACCACGCGCAGCCGGACCAGGGCGTACCCGGGGTCGGCGGCCCGGCCGGCGGACTGCGCGGGGATCGCGGGGGCCGGGGTGCGCCGGCCCGGCAGGGCGCGCTGGACGAGGGCGTGGGCGGTCAGGACGCGCCGGGTGCGGCCCATCCCGGGCGGCAGCACCAGATGGGCGAGCCGGACCAGCCGGGGGTAGTGCTCGACGAGCGCGGCCTCGGCCTGGTCGACGCCGACAGGCGGGGCGACGGCGGCGGGCGGGTCGTCGGTGCCCGGCGCATCGGCGGACGGAGCGGGGCGCGAGGCTGCATCCTGTGACTGCACGCCCAGCGCAACGAGCCGCCCTGCGGTTGGTCACCGGGTGCCGTCGCCGCTACGGACCGGCGTCGGTGAGCCGGCGGGCGTACGCGGCCATCGACCGCCGGTAGCGCGGCAGATGCGCGGCGAGCGCCTCCAGGACCAGCGACAGGCCCTCCCGGTCGCGGCCGAGGGAGGACAGGCAGAGCGCCAGGGTGGCCCGTACGGCGTCGTCCAACTCGTCGGAGGGCGCGTCCAGTTCCGGCGTCAGCAGGTCGACGCCCTCCTGGGGCCGGCCGAGGTTCCGCAGCGAGCTGGCGAGCTGGATACGGGCCCTGCGGCCCCGGTAGGGGTCCGCCTCGCCGAGCCCGCGGGCCAGCGCCTCCCGGTACAGGGGGACGGCCCGGTCGGGGTGGCCGGTGGAGTCCCAGGCGCAGGCCCGTTCGAACGGGGCGCGCGGGCCGTCCCCGGGCAGTTCGGCGGCGAGCGCGTCGATCACGGCGCGGAACGCGGCCGGGTCCTGCTCCGGGTCGTCGTCGAAACCGGCCCAGGCGGCGGCCGTCCGGTCTTCCCAGTCGTCGGTGGTCATGGCAGCACCCTCGCACGACGGGTTCCGTTCCCGCTGAGCAGCCGGGGCCGTGCGGCCGTACCGATGGCGGGAGCCCCGCGGGCGGGGCCGCGCACGGCAGGGCGGCCGTGCGGGACCAGGGGCCGGGCCGCGCCCGGGCGCCGGCCGGTGGGCGCGCGGTACGCGGACCCCGCCCCACTCGGCGGCCGGCACCCGCCGCAGGTCCGCGAACCGCCGCGTCCCGGCCAGCACCCACGGGGTGGTGACCGGTCCGGCGCCCAGCGGCACCAGGGCGATCGGGACGACGGACAGCACCAGGCACAGCACCGCCCCCGGCAGGCTGAGCAGGCTCAGCGCGAGCCCGCGGTACGCCGTCCGCGCCAGGGACCGTGCCGGGGAGGCGCCGGTGGCGGTTGCCGCCGGTGCCGGTGCCGGTCCGGGTGCCGATGTTCATGACGGCGGTCTGGCCCGGCGGCGGGCGCGGGTCACCGGGCCGCCCCCCGGCCGGGGGCGGTGCCGGCTGCACCCCCGGCGCCCTCAGCCGGCGGCCGGCGGCGTGTACTTGTAGCCGACGCGGCGGACGGTCTGGATGGCGCCGCGGTGCTCGACGCCGAGCTTGCGGCGCAGCCGGGCGACATGGACGTCGACGGTACGGCCGTCACCCACGTGCCCGTACCCCCACACCGTGGTGACGAGCTGGTCGCGGGTGTGCACCCGGTGCGGGTGCGCGACGAGATGGGCGAGCAGCTCGAACTCCAGGTACGTCAGGTCCAGCGGGCGCCCGGCGACGGAGGCGGTGCGGCGCGCGGTGTCGATCCGCACCAGCGCGTCACCGGCGGACGCCCCCGGGGCCGGGGCGGTCTCCGGGGCGCGGAACGGCGGCTGCTCACCGGCCGGCACCAGCACCAGGTAGCCGACCATCGGCGGCCGGCCCGGCAGGGCGGGCAGGGTGTGCGGCGGGGCGGGCAGCCAGGTGGCGCCGGGCGGCAGCAGATCCGCGACGTCGAGGGTCTCGTCCCGGTCGACGGCCCGCAGCCGGTGCCGGGAGTCGCGGGGGGCGGGGGACAGGGAGGGAACGGTGGTCGCCATGGGAGGTCAGCTCTTTCGCGCGGGGTTTCGTCGGAAAGGGCGACGGCGCGAGCTGGTGGCCGCGCGCATCGCGGACGTACGTCATGCGCGGCGGCCGGAGCCGGAGTTACGGCTTCACAGGGCCCGCGCGGTCGTCGCGCGACAACACACCCGGTCGAAGTCGTGGTGCTGACGGGAAGGCCAGAAGGGCTTCAGGTCACGGCGACCCGGCGCGTGCTGCTTCTGGAGGCTGGCCATGACTCCATTGAAGCAGACACCGGGCCGGGACAGCAGGGTGCTCTCACAGCTCGGACACGGCCCGGAGCGGAGGCGGGAGCGGCACGCGATCCGGGCGGGCCGACGCCGAGGGGCGCCCGCCGTCACGGCGGGCGCCCCTCGGAAGGCTGTGCTGCGGGCGGGGATCAGACCTGCCCGGCCTTCTCCAGCGCCGCGCAGCAGGTGTCGACGAGCAGCCGGGTCACCACGTACGGGTCGACGTTGGCGTTGGGGCGGCGGTCCTCGATGTAGCCCTTGCCGTCCTTCTCGACCTGCCACGGGATGCGGACCGAGGCACCGCGGTTCGAGACGCCGTAGCTGTACTCGTTCCACGGGGCGGTCTCGTGCAGGCCCGTCAGGCGGTCGTCGATGCCGGCGCCGTAGTTCTTCACGTGGTCCAGCGGCTTGGAGCCCTCGCCGAGCGACTCGGCGGCGGTGATGATCGCGTCGTAGCCCTCGCGCATCGCCTTGGTGGAGAAGTTGGTGTGCGCGCCCGCGCCGTTCCAGTCGCCCTTGACCGGCTTGGGGTCGAGGGTCGCTGCGACGTCGAAGTCCTCGGCGGTGCGGTAGAGCAGCCAGCGGGCCACCCACAGCTGGTCGGAGACCTCCAGCGGGGCGAGCGGGCCGACCTGGAACTCCCACTGGCCGGGCATGACCTCGGCGTTGATGCCGGAGATGCCCAGACCCGCCTTGAGGCAGTTGTCCAGGTGCGCCTCGACGACGTCCCGGCCGAAGATCTCGTCGGCGCCGACACCGCAGTAGTAGCCGCCCTGCGGGGCCGGGAATCCGCCCTTGGGGAAGCCGAGCGGGTGGCCGTCCTGGAAGAAGGTGTACTCCTGCTCGATGCCGAAGACCGGCTCCTGCGCGGCGTACCGCTCGGCGACCTCGGCCAGCGCGGCGCGGGTGTTGGACGGGTGCGGGGCCATGTCCGTGTCCAGGACCTCGCACAGGACCAGCACGTCGTCGCCGCCGCGGATCGGGTCCGGGCAGGTGAAGACCGGCTTGAGCACGCAGTCCGAGGAGTGGCCCTCGGCCTGGTTGGTGGAGGAGCCGTCGAAGCCCCAGACCGGCAGCGTGTCGAGACCGCCCGGGGCACCCGTGATGATCTTCGTCTTCGAACGGAGCTTGGCCGTCGGCGCGGTGCCGTCGATCCAGATGTACTCGGCCTTGAAGGTCACGGGGACACATCCTTCGGGGTGGGTCTGGGCGCGCTCGCGGGTGCTGCGACGCTGCTGCGCCGGAGCGCCGCGGGTGATGCCCCGCAGCTTGTCAACGGGCGATTTCCCGGCCATTGCCCGGATGTGAACCCCGTGTTACCCGGAGGTGGCGCCGGCCCTTCCCGCGGCCCCTCCCCGGCGCCCGGCCGCCGGACCGGATCAGCCGCCGGCCGCCGCGTCCCGCACACCGCTCAGGAAGCCCCTGATCGCGGCCAGCTCCCGCTCGTCGCAACCCGCCAGCAGCTCCACCGTCCGCCCGATCAGCGGGCCGAAGTGGGCCCGGCCGAGGGCGACCGCCCGCTCGTCCACCTCGACGGTGACCCGGCGCCGGTCGCCCGCGCCGCGCACCCGGCGCACGTGCCCGGCCCGCTCCAGCCGGTCGACCAGCGCCGTGGTGCCCGCCGAGTTGAGACCGAGCGCGGCGCCGAGCCGCCCGGCGGTGGTCTCCTCGCCCGCGCGGGCCGCGTCCATCAGCACGATCAGCGCGCGCACATCGGTGGGGTGCATGCCGTTGTCCCGGGCGAACCGGGCGCTGTGCGCGCCGAGTTCGACGGCCACCGCGCGCAGCAGATGGACGATCTCCATCCCGGCCGCCTCCCGCTCGGTTCCGGACATGATCCGCCGCTCCTCCCGTATCATCTCGCCCGACGAGTATCTCGCTCAACGAGATAATAGGGGGCGCCACCATGAGCACGACCCGTCCGTACGACCCCGACGCCTTCCGCGCCGCGTACGACAAGGTGCTGGCCAAGTGGCCGCCCGGCCACGAGACCCGGACCGTGCCCACGCCCTTCGGGACGACGCATGTGATCGTGTGCGGTCCGGCCGGCGCCCCGGCGCTGTTCCTGCTGCCGGGCGGCGGGGGAGCGACCTCGGCGTCCTGGTACGCGCAGGTCCCCGACCTCGCCCGCGCGCACCGCGTGTACGCCGTCGACCTGATCGGCGCCCCGGGCCGGAGCACCCCCGGCGCCGGCCGTCCGCCGCGCACGGCCGCCGACCTGGCGGCCTGGCTGGACGCGCTCCACGACGGCCTGGGCGTCCCGGCGGCCGACCTGTGCGGGCACTCCTACGGCGCCTGGATCGCGCTGCACCACGCCCTGCGCGCCGCTCCCGGCCGGGTGCGCCGCCTGGTCCTGCTCGACCCCACCCAGTGCTTCGCCGGGCTCCGGGCGTCCTACCTGCTGCACGCGCTGCCGATGCTGCTGCGGCCCACGCCGCGCCGGGTGCGGGCCTTCCTGGAGTGGGAGACCGGGGGCGCCCCGCTCGACGCGGACTGGCTCGCCCTCCAGGAGGCCGGCGCGGGCTTCCCCGCCGGCCGGCCGGTGACCGGCCCGCGCCCGGCTCCCGAGGCGCTGCGCGGTCTGGACGTGCCGGTCCTGCTGCTGACGGCGGCCGGGAGCCGGACCCATGACCCGGCCGCGGTGGCGGCCCGGGCCGGCGCGCTGCTGCCGCGCGTCACGACGGCCGTCCTCCCGGACGTCTCCCACCACGCGCTGCCCCAGGGGGCACCGCCCGGACTGGCCCGCACCGTCGCGGAGTTCCTGGCCTGAAGGGGGCGCGGGGTCCCGCTGCCGGCCTGCGGGTCCCGCTACCGGGAGAGCGCGTCCCGGACGGCCTCGTCGGTGCGGGCCACGACGGCCGTCCCGTCGTCCGCCGTGATGATCGGCCGCTGGATCAGCTTCGGGTGCTCGGCGAGCGCCGTGATCCAGCGCTCGCGGGCCCCGGCGTTCCGGGGCCAGTCCTTCAGGCCGAGTTCCTTCGCGGCGGGCTCCTGGGTGCGGGTGATGTCCCACGGTTCGAGTCCGAGGCGGCCGAGGACGGCACGGATCTCGTCCGGGGCCGGCACGTCCTCCAAGTAGCGGCGGACGGTGTACTCGGCCCCCTCGGCGTCGAGCAGGCTGATCGCGCTGCGGCACTTCGAGCAGGCGGGATTGATCCAGATCTCCATGCCGACACGGTAGCCCGGGGACCCTGGGAACCCGTTCTCCCCACCTGCCCCTGAGCCCCCGAAAGCCCTGCTGGCCAGGGGGTTTTGTCAGTGGTCGGCAGTAGAATGGAAGCAGTGTTCGAGGGTGTCGCCGGAGGCGCCGGGCCGCCGTGCGGGACCCTCACCGCGACAGGAGGATGCCTGTGCCCGCTGCCGCACTCAAGCCGACCTCGACGTCCGCCCGTGGGCCCGTGCCCACCCAGTCGACCGCCAAGCGGTCCGTCCAGCTCGACCTGCCCTACGAGCCCCTGATGAAGCGCCCGCTGCCCGTGGGCCTCCCCCGCGACTGGTACGTCACGCACAACCGCCGCCTCAAGGCGATGCGCCTCGCCATCGCCCTGCTGGACTCCGGCGTCTACCTGCCCGACCAGGCCCGCGACGCGACGATCCGGAGCACCGCGGCCACCATCGGCGTCCACCCGCCGTCCGCCACCACCTGCCGCATGGTGCGGGCGCTGATGCGCTACTCCCGGTGACACCGGGCCGGGGCGCCGGGCGTCCTCCCCTCGGGGCGGCCACCCGGCGCCCCGGCACGCCCGCGTCCCGCCGTCCGGCCGCACGTCGCGGCGTCCGGCAGGTGCGGGCGGCGGCAGCGGCGCAGGACGACGCAAGGCGGCGGAAGGCGGCGGAAGAGGGGGAAGCGGGCCCCCGCCCGGTCACAGGCCGGGCGCGCCCCACAGCGGGAACCAGCGGCCGAGGTCCCGCTCCATCGGCAGGTCCCCGTCGAGCGCCGCCCGCACCCGCAGCTCCAGCGGGTTGTCCCGCCGCTGCCCCGCGCCGGGCAGCGGCGCGAACGGGTAGAACGTGCCGCGCTTGTAGAGGTAGACCAGCGCCAGCGAGCGCCCGTCCTCCGGCTGCCGGAACACCGCCAGCGAGCAGAGCAGCTGCGGGCCGAACCCGTTGACCTCCATCGAACTGTTCACCGCGTGCAGGTCGTTCACCAGCTCCGGCACCTGCTCGGGGGAGCGCCGTGAGACCAGCCACGAGTAGCCGTACTCGTCGCGGCGCAGGTCCACCGGCGGGCCCTCGCGGTCGGTGTCCGCGTCCAGCAGCGCCCGCACCTCGCGGTGGGTCTGCTCGAAGGCCGCGCCCTCCACGGTGGCGAAGCACACGGCCCCCTGCCCGGTCGGTGCGAACCCGGTGGCGGCCTCCAGCGCGACCGCCGCCGACGGCAGTGCGAAGAGCCGGTCCAGATCGGGCGCGACCGGTTTCGTACGGCCGAGCAGGATGTCCAGCAGTCCCATGGTCAGGCCCCTCCCGGAGCCGTCGGCTCACCCAGCTCGGCGGAGATCCGGCCCAGTTGCTCCAGCCGCTCCTCAAGACGGGGGTGGGTGGAGAAGAACCTGGACAGCCCGGGGTCCGAGCCGAGCGCCGGGGTGAAGTAGAAGGCGTTGAACGCCTGCGCGGTGCGCAGATCCCTGGTGGGGATGCGGGCGATGTCCCCGGAGACCTTGGTCAGCGCCGACGCCAGCACCGAGGGGCGCCCGGTGAGCAGCGCCGCCGCCCGGTCCGCCGCCAGCTCCCGGTACCGGGACAGCGCCCGGATCAGCAGGAAGCTGAGCGCGTACACCGCCGCGGAGACCCCCATCACCCCGGCCAGCACCACCGCCGTGTTCTGGTCCCGCCGCCCGCCGAACAGCTGCGAGTAGAAGGCGAACCGCACGATCAGCCCGGCGATCACCCCGAGGAACGAGGCGACCGTCATCACCGCGACGTCCTTGTGCGCCACGTGCGACAGCTCGTGCGCGAGCACACCCTCCAGCTCGGCCGGCTCCAGCCGCCGCAGCAGCCCGGAGGTCACACAGACCACCGCGTGGTCGGGGGTCCGCCCGGTCGCGAACGCGTTCGGCATGTCCAGCTCGGACACGGCGACCACCGGCTTCGGCAGGCCGCCGAGCGCACTCAGCCGGTCGACGACCCCGTGCAGCGCGGGATACTCCGCCGGTTCCACCACCCGTCCGCGCATCGCGAACAGCGCGATCCGGTCGGAGAACCAGTACTGCGCCCCGAGCGCCAGCGCCGCGATCACCACGACCAGCACCCAGGAGCGCAGCAGCGCGATCAGCGCGGCCACGAAGGCCACGTACAGCAGTCCGAGCAGGAAAAGCGTGAGTCCCATGCGCACGGTCAACCGCCGGTCGCTCCGGAAGCGGCTGGGCATCTGCATCACCCCGCAGTCAGGCACTCGCCCCGCTGTCCAGTGTGCACCCGGACCACCCCGCGAACAGGTCGTGATCAGCCCAGGAACCGGCAAAAGCAGTCCCGGGAACGGCAAAGCCGATCAGTAGGGTGCTCGGAAGTCGATGTACCCGAGCAAGAGGATCACCGCGGCGACACACCCCAGCACCACGGCCGTCGACACCCACGAGGACCGGCGTCCGCGCACCGGTTCCGGACCGGCCCGGAACGGCACCGGTCCGGGCGGATTCTCCTTCCACCGCGCGGCGAGCATCCGGGCCCGCGCCGACGGCTCCTTGTGTGCCGCCTCGTCCGCCCAGCGAAGATCGAACTCGCGCTCCTGGTCGTCCTGACCGGTCATCTCCGACGCCTTCCCCCCCAGGGTCCTTCGAACAACCGCGCCAGTAAACCAGGAAACCCGACTTTCCGTGTACACAACAGCGACCCCCGCTCCCGGAACGGAAGGAGCGGGGGTCGCCGAGGCCCGGAGCGGGTCCGGTCACACGTCGAAGTACAGCTCGAACTCGTGCGGGTGCGGACGCAGCTGGAGCGGGGCGATCTCGTTGGTGCGCTTGAAGTCGATCCACGTCTCGATCAGGTCGGGCGTGAAGACGTCGCCCTGGAGGAGGAACTCGTGGTCGGCCTCCAGGCGGTCCAGGACGGCACCCAGCGAGGTCGGGACCTGGGCCACGCTCGCGTGCTCCTCGGGAGCCAGCTCGTAGAGGTCCTTGTCGATCGGCTCGGCCGGCTCGATCTTGTTCTTGATGCCGTCCAGGCCCGCGAGCAGCAGCGCGGAGAAGGCCAGGTAGGGGTTGCCGGAGGAGTCGGGCGCGCGGAACTCGACGCGCTTGGCCTTCGGGTTGGAGCCGGTGATCGGGATGCGCATCGCGGCGGAGCGGTTGCGCTGCGAGTACACCAGGTTGATCGGCGCCTCGAAGCCCGGGACCAGGCGGTGGTAGGAGTTCACCGTCGGGTTGGTGAAGGCCAGCAGCGACGGGGCGTGCTTGAGGATGCCGCCGATGTAGTAGCGGGCCATGTCCGACAGGCCGGCGTAGCCCTGCTCGTCGTAGAAGAGCGGCTCGCCGCCCGCCCACAGCGACTGGTGGACGTGCATGCCCGAGCCGTTGTCGCCGAAGATCGGCTTCGGCATGAAGGTCGCCGTCTTGCCGTTCTTCCAGGCCACGTTCTTCACGATGTACTTGAAGAGCTGGAGGTCGTCGGCGGCGGCGAGCAGCGTGTTGAACTTGTAGTTGATCTCCGCCTGGCCGGCGGTGCCGACCTCGTGGTGCTGGCGCTCGATCTGGAGGCCGGAGCGCTCCAGCTCCAGGGAGATCTCGGCGCGCAGGTCGGCGAAGTGGTCGACCGGCGGGACCGGGAAGTAGCCGCCCTTGTAGCGGACCTTGTAACCCCGGTTGTCCTCGACCGCACCGGTGTTCCAGGCGCCGGCTTCGGAGTCGATGTGGTAGAAGGACTCGTTCGCGCTGGTGGCGAAGCGGACGGAGTCGAAGACGTAGAACTCGGCCTCGGGGCCGAAGAACGCGGTGTCCGCGATTCCGGTGGAGGCGAGGTACGCCTCGGCCTTCTTCGCCACGTTCCGCGGGTCGCGGGAGTACTGCTCGCCCGTGATCGGGTCGTGGATGAAGAAGTTGATGTTGACCGTCTTGTCGCGGCGGAACGGGTCGACGCGCGCGGTGGACAGGTCGGCACGGAGCGCCATGTCCGACTCGTGGATGGCCTGGAAGCCGCGGATCGAGGAGCCGTCGAAGGCCAGCTCCTCGGCCGGGTCGAAGGCCGACGCCGGGATCGTGAAGTGCTGCATCACACCCGGCAGGTCGCAGAAGCGGACATCGATGAACTTGACGTCCTCGTCCGCGATGAACTTCTTGGCCTCGTCGGCGTTCTGGAACATCCAGCTCCTCCTACTCCCGACCGTCCCGCCGGGGTGGTAGATCGATCGCGCGCCAGTGCGGGTGGCACACGCTGTCCCCGACCCTAGGGACGGGTGATTTCTCGGGCGTGACCCATTTGTTTCACAGAAGTTAACCGGCCTCCTTCCACCGTAGTCCCGGCGCACCCCGGCCGACACCGGCCGGAAACCGGCGCAGTACCGTGGAGGCGTGGACAAGAGGCAAGCAATCGGATCGTGGCTGTCCGGGCCCCGCGCGGCCATGGAGGAGGCGGGGGCCGACTTCGGCTACCGGGGCAAGGACCTCGGCCTGCCGGAGGAGGGGCCGGGATCGATCGCCGGTCCCGGACGGCGGCTCGGCGCCCTCGTCGTGGACTGGGCCCTGTGCCTGCTGATCGCATACGGTCTGATCACCGACGGCTATGGCCAGGCGACCTCCAACTGGGCGCTGCTGATCTTCTTCGCCCTCAGCGTCCTGACCGTCGGCACCCTCGGCTTCACCCCCGGCAAGCGGATCTTCGGGCTGCGCGTCGTCGAGGTGGGCACCGGCCGGGTCAACCCGCTGCGCGTCCTGTTCCGCTCGGCGCTGCTGTGCGTGGCGATCCCCGCGCTGATCTGGGACCGGGACGGCCGCGGCCTGCACGACCGGCTGGCCCGCACGGTCGAGGTCCGGGTCTGAGGAGCGGACGCGCGGATGACTGGGGGCGCCCGGGATCATCCCGGGCGCCCCCACTCATCCGTGCACGGGACCGCTCTACCGCGGGCGCTGGCCCCCGCCCTTCGGCATCCGCATGCCCTTGGGCATCGGGCCCTTCGGCAGCGGCATGTTGCTCATCAGGTCGCCCAGGGCGCGCAGCCGGTCGTTGGTCGCGGTGACCTGCGGGCCGGTGAGCACGCGCGGCAGCTTCAGCATGGTCGTGCGCAGCTTCTTCAGCGGCACCTGGCCCTCGCCGTCGCCCACGATCAGGTCGTGCACGGGGACGTCGGCGACGATCCGGTTCATCTTCCGCTTCTCGGCCGCGAGCAGGCTCTTCACCCGGTTCGGGTTGCCCTCCGCGACCAGCACGATGCCGGCCTTGCCGACCGCGCGGTGCACCACGTCCTGGCTGCGGTTCATCGCCACCGCCGGAGTGGTCGTCCACCCCCGGCCGACGTTGTCGAGCACGGCCGCGGCGGCGCCCGGCTGGCCCTCCATCTGCCCGAAGGCCGCCCGCTCGGCCCGGCGCCCGAACACGATCGCCGTCGCGAGGAAGGCGAGCAGCAGGCCCAGGATGCCGAGATAGATGGGGTGACCGATCAGGAAACCGATCGCGAGGAAGACACCGAAGACGATGATTCCGACAGCCGCGAGTACAAGACCGATCTTCTTGTCGGCCTTGCGGGTCATCTTGTAGGTCAGGGCGATCTGCTTCAGTCGCCCGGGGTTCGCGGCGTCCGCCGCGTTGTCCTTCCTCGCCATGGAGCGCAGTCTACGTGGCCCGGGGAGCGCCCACGAAGGCAGTGCCCGCGGGGAGCCTCGCCGGGAGCCCGCGCGGCGGGGTCAGCGGCGGACGGAGACGGTCCGGCCCGCGCTCTGGCCGAGGACGCGCTCGGCCTCGACGCGGTCCTTGGCGCGGCGGCGGTCCTCCAGGACGGAGTTCCAGGCGTTGCGCCGGGCGGTGCGCTGGCCGCCGCTCATCAGCAGCGACTCGACGGCGCGCAGCGCGGTCGTGAACGACGGGACGGCGGTGGCGCGAACGGGCGCGGCCTGCATCAGGAGGTCCCCCCTCGGAGGCGGCCGGAACGGCCGGAACGGCGTTGGGCAAGGCTGTACGTGGCGTGAGTCCAGCGTCACTCATCGGTGTTACCAGGGCGTGACCCGCCGGTCAAACGCCCATGAAGCCCCGGGGCCGGGGCCCGGAACGCCGACGCGGCCCCGACCGGTGCCCTCAACTGCGAGGACGGTCGGGGCCGCGGCGTACCGGGCGTTACCGGTGAGTAGGTTCTTGTGCGCGAATTCACACAGCCTGGGCGGCGACGAACGCGCCGCGCTTCTCGACCGCCATCCGGTAGAGCCGCCCCGCCCGGTACGAGGACCGGACCAGCGGGCCGGACATGACACCGGAGAAGCCGATCTGCTCGGCCTCCTCCTTCAGCTCCACGAACTCGTGCGGCTTGACCCAGCGCTCGACCGGGTGGTGGCGCACGGACGGCCGCAGGTACTGCGTGATGGTCACCAGCTCGCAGCCCGCCTCGTGCAGCTGGCGCAGCGCCTCGCTGACCTCCTCGCGGGTCTCGCCCATGCCGAGGATCAGGTTGGACTTGGTCACCAGGCCGTAGTCGCGGGCCTCGGTGATGACCTTCAGGGAGCGCTCGTAGCGGAAGCCGGGGCGGATGCGCTTGAAGATGCGCGGGACCGTCTCCACGTTGTGCGCGAAGACCTCGGGGCGGGAGGCGAAGACCTCGGCGAGCTGCTCCGGGACCGCGTTGAAGTCGGGGGCGAGCAGCTCGACCTTGGTGCGGCCCTCCGCGCGCCCGGCGGTCTGCTGGTGGATCTGGCGCACGGTCTCGGCGTACAGCCAGGCGCCGCCGTCCGCCAGGTCGTCACGGGCGACGCCGGTGATGGTGGCGTAGTTCAGGTCCATGGTGACCACGGACTCGCCCACGCGGCGCGGCTCGTCGCGGTCGAGCGCCTCGGGCCTGCCGGTGTCGATCTGGCAGAAGTCGCAGCGCCGGGTGCACTGGTCGCCGCCGATGAGGAAGGTCGCCTCGCGGTCCTCCCAGCACTCGTAGATGTTGGGGCAGCCGGCTTCCTGGCAGACGGTGTGCAGGCCCTCGCCCTTCACCAGGTTCTGCATCTTGGTGTACTCGGGGCCCATTTTCGCCCGGGTCTTGATCCACTCGGGCTTGCGCTCGATGGGGGTCTGGCTGTTGCGGACCTCCAGGCGCAGCATCTTGCGTCCGTCGGGTGCGACTGCGGACACGACCGGCTCCCTAGCGTTGATTCTTCGGCGTCTTCAGGGTACGCCCGTGTTTTCGAAAGCCCGTGCCGAGTCTCAGGCGGCCGGTGTCTTCTCGATCACCCGCGGCCTCGGCTCCGCGTTCTCCAGTACGTCCCTCAGGTGCCGTTCGACGACCGGCAGCACCTCGTCGATGCCGATGTCCCGGCCCAGCTCGTTCGCGAGGGAGGCGACGCCCGCGTCCCGGATGCCGCACGGGATGATCCGGTCGAACCACTTGTTGTCCGGGTCGACGTTGAGCGCGAAGCCGTGCATGGTGACGCCCTTGGCGACCCGGATGCCGATCGCCGCGATCTTCCGGTCCTCGCGGCGCTGCCCGGCGTTGGAGGGCGCGTACTCCGGGCCGTTGAGCCGGGGGTCGAACTCCTCGTCGGCCAGCCGGGGGTCGAAGTCCAGGGAGAGCCCGCCGGGCGCCGGGCGCCGTTCCACCGGGTCGCCGAGCACCCAGACCCCGCTGCGGCCCTCGATCCGGGTGGTCTCCAGGCCGAACTCGGCACACGTGCGGATCAGGGCCTCCTCCAGCCGCCGGACGTGCGCGACCACGTCCACCGGGCGCGGGAGCTTCTGGATCGGGTAGCCGACGAGCTGGCCGGGGCCGTGCCAGGTGATCTTGCCGCCGCGGTCCACGTCGATGACGGGGGTGCCGTCCAGCGGGCGCTCGCTGTCCGCGGTGCGGCGGCCGGCCGTGTACACCGGCGGGTGCTCCAGGAGCAGCACGGTGTCCGGGATCTCGTCGGCGAACCGCGCCGCGTGCACCCGGCGCTGCTCGTCCCACGCCTCCTGGTACTCGACCGCGTCCGCTCCGAAACCCATACGGACGAACCGCAACTCACTCACGGCAAGCGCCTCCCTGGACGTAGTAAGGCACGCCTCGTGCCCACGCCACTGTACGTCCGCCCCTTGGGCCGCCGCCGGGCCCCCGGAGCCGTCAGCAGGAGGGTCGATCCTCACACGATCGGATGAATGGAACGGAAAGCGTGCAATCGGACGCTTACTCTCCGCTACATTCGCGCCGTCCACGAGGCCATAAGGGCTGCTCACAGGCAATCCGGGCACTTCGAACGCCCCGGAAGGCAGGAGACCGCACCGCACCATGACGGAACGACCCGCGCAGCGCACCCCCAACCGCCAGCTCGCCGCGCTCATCGCCGAGGCTGGATTCTCCAACGCGGGTCTCGCGCGACGCGTCGACCAGCTCGGCCTCGAACACGGACTGGACCTGAGATACGACAAGACGTCCGTCACCCGGTGGCTCCGCGGCCAGCAGCCGCGCGGCACCACCCCCGCCCTGATCGCCGAGGTCTTCACCCGCCGCCTCGGCCGCCGGCTCACGGCCCAGGACCTCGGCCTGGACGCCTGCGCCCCCGTCTACGCGGGCCTGGAGTTCGCCGCCACCCCCGAGGAGGCCGTCGACATCGTCAGCGGCCTGTGGCGCAAGGACTCCGGCAGCCACGCCGAACTCCGCAAGATCGCCTTCACCCCGGCCGGGCTCGTCGTGCCCAGCCGGGACTGGCTGATCGGCCGCGCCGACGACAAGGTGGCCCGCGCCGAACCGCCCGTCCGCATCCCCGCCCAGGGCCGCCCGGCGGTCCCCGGCATCCCCGCCCAGCTGGAGGCGGGCCGGCGGCGCTCCCCGGTCGACCGCGGCCCCGGCCTGCGGGTCGGCGCCGGCGACCTCGCCGCGCTGCGCTCGGTGGGCGAGCTGTTCCGCAGCCTGGACGACCGGTACGGCGGCGGCCACGCCCGGCAGGCCCTCGTCCGCTACCTCGAACACGAGCTGGAGCCGATGCTGCGCGGCAGCTACGGCGAGCAGACCGGCCGCCGCCTGTTCGCCGCCGCCGCCGACCTGACCCGGCTGGCCGGCTGGACCTCGTACGACATCGCCGCGCACGGGCTCGCCCAGCGCTACTTCGTGCAGGCGCTGCGGCTCTCCCAGGCGGCCGGGGACCGGGCGTACGGGTCGTACGTGCTGGTCACCATGAGCCGGCAGGCCGTGTACCTCGGGCACGGGCGGGAGGCGGTGCAGCTCGCCCGGGTCGCCCAGCAGGGCCTCGGGACCACCGCGCCGCCCGTGGTGCAGGCGATGCTGCACGTCGCGGAGGCGCGCGGGCACGCGGTGCTCGGGGAGGTGCGGGCCTGCACCGCCGCGCTGGTGCGCGCCGAGCGGGCCATGGAGGGCGCCCGGCCCGGGGACGAGGTGCCGCACTGGGCGCGCTTCTTCGACGACGCCCAGCTCGCCGACGAACTCGCCCACTGCCACCGGGACCTCCAGCAGTTCCGGGCCGCCGTGCAGCACGCCGAGCGCTCCCTGCAACTGCGGGCCCCCGCGCACGCCCGCAGCCGGCTGTTCTGCCGGGTCGTCCTCGCCACCGCCCGGCTCGGCCTCGGTGAACTGGACGCCGCCTGCCACCTCGGCGCGGAGGCGGCCGGACAGGCGGCGGAGATGCGCTCGGTGCGGGCGGCGGAGTACGTACGGGACTTCGAACGCCGCCTGGAGCCGTACCGGGACGCGGCACCGGTACGGGGGTACCGGGACAAGGTGTCGGCGCTGGGGTAGGCGGGGCGGGGGCCGCTCCGGGTCAGCCGGTGACGCGCAGTTCCTAGCGGACGGTGGAGGCGCCGCCGACGCCCTCGCCGACTCCCTCGGCGGCCTCGCGGGCCTCCGCCGTCACCTTGGCCGCGAGCGCGGCATCCTGCCGGGCCGTCGAGGCGACCCGGGCCGCCCCCGCGATCAGCCCCCGCATGCGGGACGCGTGCGTCGCGGTGAGCTTGTCCTCGCGGGCCGCGCGGTACTGCTCGACCTCGATGAACCGGAGCAGCACCTCCGGCGGTCCGGCCGGGGCCACGTCGACCGCGGCCTTCGTCTCCCCTCTCGGCCGCCCCGTCCCTCGACGGCCCCGTGCCCCCGGGTGTCCCCGCCCGTGCCGCGCTGCCTCCGCTCCGGCTCCGGAGCAGGGGCAGGGTCGTGCTACGCCGCCCTGGCCGGCGCCGGGGGTCCCGCCGAGTGCATCGGCCCCCGCGCGCCCAGGTCCGCCAGGACCGCCGCCGCGACGCGGCGGCCCGAGCGCAGGGCGCCCTGGACGGTGCCGGTGTCGCGGTGGTCGCCGCAGACGTACAGGCCGGCCAGCAGCCGCACCGGGCGGCGCGGGTCGTGCGGCGGGCGCATCGCCGGTACGGCCTCGGGCGTGTGATGCACGGCCAGGGTCTCCCAGCGCGCGGTCGAGGTGCCGTAGAGGCGGGCCAGGTGGCGGCGTACGGCGGCGTCGGCGTCGGGCGGCGGCGGGCCGAGGACGGTCGAGGAGACCAGGGTCCGGCCGGCCGGGGCACGGGTCGGGTCCACCTCGCTGACCACGGCGGTGTGCGCGACCGGGCCGTCGCGGTCGGCGTCGAGCAGCAGCGCCGCACCGGTGGCCGGCGGCTCGTCGGCGGCGTGGTGCACCACCGTCACCGGGTGGAACTCCGGCACGCGCAGACCCGGCAGCAGCTCGGCGGCGGCCCGCGCGTCGGTGGCCAGCAGCACCGCCCGGCAGCGCAGCACGCCGTGCTGGGCGGTGGTCACCGCGTTGGTGGCGACGGCGGTGACCCGGACACCGGTGCGCACAGTGCCCGGCGGCAGTGACTTGGCCAGCAGGGCCGGCAGGGTCTCCGCGCCGCCCTCCGGCAGGCACAGCCGCCCGCTGGCGAACATGCGCAGGGCCAGGTCGGCGGCGCGGCTGGAGGTGGAGAGGTCCGGGTCGGCGAGCAGCGCGGCGAGCAGCGGGCGCAGCACCCCGTCGACCGTCCGGGCGGGCAGCCCGCGCACGGCGAGGGCCTGCCGCGCCGGCAGCTCCGGCCGGGCCAGCAGCCGCTCGGCCGGCGTGGTCGCCAGCCGGGTGAGCGCGGCGCTCAGCCGGGCCTGGTCGACGGCCCCGCCCAGCACCGGCGGGGCCCCGGCCCGGCCCCGGCGCGTCACCGACGCCCGCGCGGCGGCCCGGGGGAGCGGCCAGGGCATGGCCCCGGGCCACCCGGTGATCACCCCGTGCCGCCTGGCGACCGGGTCGGACTGCGCGGACCGCGGGGCGCTCGTCAGGGCGCGTACCGCATGCAGTGCGCCCCGTGCGCCCCCGGCGCCGAGCGGAGCGGTCACGCGGTGGTGCAGTCCCTCGCTGTGCACCAGCGCCCCGGACGCGAACGGCCGCAGCGCGAGCCCGTCCAGGCCGGGGGTGAGCCTCAGTTCGGGACACGCCGTCGACAGCAGCTGCCCGATCCGGTCGAGCCGGAAGCCGTCCACCTTCTCGGTGGCCATCCGGCCGCCCGTCACCGGGGCCGCCTCCAGGACCACGGCCGACACTCCCTGGCTGATCAGCCGATGTGCCGCCGCGAGCCCGGCGACCCCGGCCCCCACGACGACGACATCCGCCTGGTACGCGGGCTCCAGCACGTGCCCCTCCTCGCGTCTGCGCGGGCGGCGGAGGCGGCGAAGCCTCCAACTGCCTTCAGAATTACCTGAGTTCAGGTCGAGGTTAGGGCGCGGTCCGGCCGCTGACAGTCGCACGGGGACAGAGCACGGTCGCACACCGGTCGCACGCCGCGGACCACCGGGTCACCCCGCGCGGCTCACAGGGCCGCGCGGATCGCCCCGTCGATCTCCGGGAACGCGAACCGGAACCCGGACCCCAGCAGCCGCGCCGGCCGTACCCGCGCGCTGCCCAGCACGTCCCCGGCCATCTCGCCGAGCACCGTGCGCAGCACCGGAGCGGGCACCGCGAAGAGCGTGGGCCGGCGCAGGACGCGTCCCATCGCGGTGGTGATCTCGGCGTTGGTGCGCGGCTGCGGGGCGGTCAGGTTGAACGGGCCGGACAGGTCCGCGCGCTCCAGCAGGTGCCGGATCGCGGCCACCTCGTCATGCAGCGCCACGAACGACCAGTACTGCCGCCCGTCCCCGAGCCGCCCGCCGAGCCCCGCCCTGAACAGCGGGAACAGCTTTCCCCAGGCCCCGCCGCCCCGGGCGACGACCAGCCCGGTCCGGGTGAACACCGTCCGTACGCCGGCCTCCTGGGCGGGCGCGGCGGCGGCCTCCCACTCCACGCAGACCTCGGGCAGGAAGCCCGTGCCCGCCGGGGCGCTCTCGTCGATCTCGCGGTCGCCGGTCTCGCCGTAGTAGCCGATCGCGCTGCCGCACACGAAGACCCGCGGCGGGCGGTCCAGGGCGGCGACGGCGCGGGCCAGCGCGGCCGTGCCGTGCACCCGGCTGTCCCGGATGCGCGCCTTGTACGCCGCCGTCCAGCGCCGGTCGCCGACCCCGGCCCCGGCCAGGTTGACCACGGCGTCGCAGCCGGCCAGCCCGGCGGTGTCCACCCGGCCCCGCTCGGGGTCCCACCGGACCTCGCCCGCCCCCCGGGGCGCGCGGCGCACCAGCCGCACCACCGCGTGCCCGTCCGACTCCAGGGAGCGCACCAGCGCGCCGCCGATCAGACCGGACGCGCCGGCCACCGCGATTCGGGAAGGTTCCATGGCCCCATCCTGCCGCCCACCCGGACCGGGGCACCCCCGGGGCCGCGCCGTAGAGTGACCGCCATGCCCGACGCCTCCCTCATACGCACCGCCCGGCCGGACGACGAGGAGCACCTGCGCCTGCTCGACCGGGAGACCTGGTCCCCGGTGCACGCCGTCTCGCCCCGCCCGGCACCGGACGCCCCCTTCTTCCGCGAGCACTCCGGCCCCGAGGACCACCTCGTCGCGGAACTCGGCGGCCGGGTCGTCGGCTACCTCCGCCTCGGCCGCCCCACCGGCCTCGCCTCCAACCGGCACGTCCTCGCCGTGCACGGCCTCGCCGTCGCCGACGCCGCCCGCGGCCAGGGCACCGGCCGGGCACTGCTGCGCGCCGCCGTCGAGGAGGCCCGCCGGCGCGGCGCCCGCCGCCTCACCCTGCGCGTCCTCGGCCCCAACACCGTCGCCCGCCGGCTCTACGAGTCCGAGGGCTTCGCCGTCGAAGGGGTGCAGCCCGGCGAGTTCCTGCTCGACGGGGAGTACGTCGACGACGTCCTGATGGGACGCTCGCTGGTCTGACCCGGCCCGGCTACGACGCCAGCGGCGCCCCCGTGTCCACGGCCGCCGTGGCGTCCGCCGCCCGCCGCGCCTCCTCGGCGACCTCGCCGGCGGTCAGCACGTACCCCGTCGACGCGTCGGAGGTGGAGCGCGCGAAGACCACCCCGTACACCCGGCCGTCGGTGGTCAGCAGCGGCCCGCCGGAGTTCCCCGGGCGCACCGTGGAGCGCACCGCGTAGATCTCCCGGGTGACCTGGCCGTCGTTGTAGATGTTCTGCCCCGTGGCCCGGACCCGGGCCGCCACCGTCGCCGCCCGCAGGTCCAGCGCGCCGTCCTGCGGATAGCCGGCCACCACCGCCGCGTCCCCCCGCTCCGCCGCGTCGTCGAACCGCAGCGCGGGCGCGCCCAGCTCCGGCACGTACAGCACCGCCACGTCCTTGCCGGGGTCGAACAGCACCACCCGCGCCTCGTAGGTCCGTCCCACCCCGCCGACCCGCACGCCCGGGTCGTCGATCCCGGCCACCACGTGCGCGTTGGTCATCACGTGCCGGTCGGCGTAGACGAAACCGCTGCCCTCGCGGCCCTGGGTGCCGGCGACGCCCTCGATCTTCACCGTGCTGGTCCTGGCCGCCTCGGCCGCCGCCGCCGTGACGCTGTCCCCGGAGGGCTCGGCGACCTCGGCCGTCGACTCGTTCTCGAAGGGGTTGAAGACCTGCGGGAACCCCGCCTCGGTCAGCGCCGAGGTCGCCCGCGAGAACCACGCCGGGGTGGTCTCCGGCATCGCCCGCTGCACCGCGCCGAGCACCGCCGAGTCCCGGATCGCGGAGGCGAGCAGCGGCGTCGGCGACGCGGCCAGCACGCTCGCCGCCACCCACGCCACGATCAGCGCCGCCGCCGCGTTGGCCACCGCCCCGCCGGCCCCGTCGGCCGTCCGCAGCGGCCCGGCGTCCAGTTCCCGCCGCAGCCGCAGCGCCGGCCGCCCCGCCAGCTCGTGCACCAGCACCGCCGGGACCAGCACCGTCAGCACCGCGGTCGCCGTCGCCGTGGTCGTCCCCGGCGTCACCAGGTCCATCACCCACGGCAGCGCCCACACGCCGAGGACCGCGCCGCCGACGAACCCGGCGAGCGAGACGCACCCCGCCACCAGCCCCCGCCGGTACCCGGAGGCCGCGTAGGCCAGCACCACCAGCCCCAGCACGATGTCGAGCAGATCCACCCACGCCGCCTTCCTTCGGGCCTCCCCGGCACCCCTCGGTACGCGCGGGACGGGCCCGGTGATCAGCCGATGCCGCACGCCCGGCCGGTAACCGGCCGTACCTGCGACTACCCGGGAAAACGCCGCGGACCGGGACGATGGTTCCACCGGGTGGCACAGCGCACGTCGCGGGCCGGGCGGAACGGACGGACAGTGGGTCCATGCGTGTGCTGCGAGGGCTCCGGAACGCCGGGAGACGGCGCGTGGGGCGCATACCGGCACGTCCGCCGGTGCCCGCCCTGCTGCTGGGCTGCCTGCTCGTCCTCGCGCTCGTCGGCGCGCTGGTGCTCTTCGCCGGCGGCGGCGGCGGGCCGGCCGGGCCGCACGCCCGCTCCTCCGCCCGCCCGGAGACCCGCTGGTCCGCACCCCGGCCACCGATCGTCCCCCGCTCCTCCTGGCTGGGCGGCACCGCCCGCCGCCAGCCGCCCCCGCGCTACGACGACGAGGTCGTCGCCGTCTTCGTCCACCACACCGACACCCCGAACGGCTACGACTGCGCCGACGCGCCCCGCATCCTGCGCGACATCTACACCGGCCAGACCGGCGTCCGGGACTGGGACGACCTCGGCTACAACTTCGTCGTCGACCGCTGCGGCACCGTCTACGAGGGCCGCGCCGGCGGCATCGACCGGGCCGTGACCGGCGCCCACACCCAGGGCTTCAACCATCGCACCGCCGGCATCGCCGCCCTCGGCACCTACACCGAGGGCGTGCCGGTGCCCCGCGCGCTGACCGACGCGATCGCCGCGGTGGCCGCCTGGAAACTGGGCCCGGCCGGCACCGACCCGCGCGGCCGGGTCCGCCTGGTCTCCAGCAACGGCCTCAGCCGGTACGCCGCCGGCACCGCCGTCGCGCTGCCCGCGATCGCCGGGCACGACGACGGCTACCGGACCAGTTGCCCGGGGGCAGCGCTCAGTGCCAGGCTGCCCCGCATCCGGGAGCGGGCGGCCCGCCTCCAGGGCCGGGACGCGGACGCACAGGTACGCCACAGCGCTCCCGCAGCCTCCTCAAGGGCGGGGTCCCTACCGTCGGTGACAGCAGCCGACCGGAGGTGGGGACCATGAAGCAGACCGCGACGCACGGCCAGGACGACAACGACGCCCACGACCGCAGCACCCGCTCCTGGGCGCGGGCGCTGCGCCGCCCCTGGACCGCGCTGGCCGCCGCCGCGGCGGTGGTCCTCGGCCCGGCCGCCGTCACCGCCTCCGCCCTCGACCGGGCCAACGCGGCCCCGCCGCACCACGCGGACGTCCCGAGGACCGCGCAGAGCCAGGCGTACCTGCCGGCGGACCCGACCCGCCGCCGCACCGCCTGACCGGCAGGGTCCGGCCGCCGTGTCGCCCGATCGGCCGGGGACGGCTGTCGGGCCGGCTGGGTCCGGCCGCCGCACCGCCTGACCGGCCGGGGCCCGTCGCCGTACGGCCCGGCAGGGCTCACTCGCCGAAGCGCTCCCACAGCCGGGGCAACCGCTCCGCCAGGGCCCGGTCGTCCTCCAGGTCGATCGGCACGCCCTGCGGGTCGGCGGGGGCCGGGGCGAGGCCCAGCTCGGGCGCGACGGTGCCGGTGAGCTGCTCGTAGGCCTCGTCGGCCGCGTAACCGAGGTCCTCGCCGTCGCCGTCGACCTCCTCGTCGAAGTCGTCCAGCAGGTCGGCCAGCGCGTCCGGGTCGTGCACGGCACCCTCGTACACCTCCCGGCCCTGGCCGATCAGCCAGCACCGGAACCAGTCGAACGCGTCGTCGCTCGCGCCGCCGAGCAGGACCCACGCGGCGCCCCAGAGATCCCAGGTGAAGGCGCGGTGGTAGCGGGCCTCGAAGTGACGGGCGAAGTCCAGGACCGCCTCCGGGTCCAGCCGGCACAGCCGCTCCACCAGCAGGTCCGCCTGGTCCTCGGGGTCGCCCTCGGCGCCCCGGCGAGCGGTGTCGATCAGCTCCCAGAACTCCGTCTCGTCCATCACGCGTCCAGCATCGGCCCTCGGCGCCCCGGACGCACGCGCAGGCGACAGATCGTTATGTCCGGGCGGCGTCCGGCCCGTAGAGCGCGGCGAGCCGCCGGGCGTCCGCGGCGAAGCGCCCGCGCAGCGAGGCGGGGGCCAGCACCTCCGCCTCCGGGCCGAGCGAGCCGAGCTGGGCGTGGGCGACCTCCTCGGACTCCACCCGCAGTGTCACCCGCACCCACCCGTCGCCGTCCGGCGCACCGGCCGCGGCCAGGGCCCGGCGGGCGGCCGGCGGGTCCATCGCGTACGGCAGCCGCCGCACCCCCCGCTCGGAGAGCCGCACCACGACCTCGGTCCGCAGGATCGACCGCGCGAACTGCTCCGCCCGCTCCGCCCAGAACCCCGGCAGATCGAACTCCTCGTCCCGTGTGAACCGCTCCGCACCGGCCTCGACGGCGGTGAACCGGTCGATGCGGTACACCCGGAACGCCCCCTCGCCCGCCGGCGCCGCCACCCGGGCGCACAGGTACCAGACCCCCGCCTTCAGTACCAGCCCGTACGGCTCCAGCTCCCGCTCGACCTCGTCCTCCCCGCGCCGGTAGCGGGCCGTGATCCGCCGGTCGTCCCAGACCGCGTCCGCCACCGCGGGCAGCAGGCCGGGCGTGCGCGGCTCGGTGAACCAGTTCGGGGCGTCCAGGTGGAAGCGCTGCGCGGCCGTGCGGGACGCGTCCCGCAGCGAGGGCAGCAGCGCCGCCGACACCTTCAGCCGGGCCGCCGACGCCGCGTCCTCCAGGCCCATCTCGCGCAGCGCCCCCGGCACCCCGGACAGGAACAGCGCCTCGGCCTCACCGCGGTGCAGGCCGGTCAGCCGGGTGCGGTACCCGCCGATCAGCCGGTACCCGCCGGCCCGGCCCCGGTCCGCGTACACCGGCACCCCCGCCTCGGAGAGGGCCGCCGCGTCCCGGGTGACGGTCCGCTCGGACACCTCCAGCTCCCGGGCCAGCTCGGCGGCGGTCATCGAGGGCCGGGACTGGAGCAGCAGGACCATCTTGATGAGGCGGGCGGCACGCATGGCCCCCATCATGCAGGAGCCCCCGCCGGGGAGGGCGGGGGCTCCGGGGAGAACGGGCCGGTCCTACAGGCCGTAGCGCTCGCGCGCCTCCTTCACGGCCGTCGCCTTGACCTCGCCGCGCCGGGCCAGCTGGGCCAGCGCCGCGACGACGACGGACTCGGCGTCCACCCCGAAGTGGCGGCGGGCGCCCTCACGGGTGTCCGACAGACCGAAGCCGTCGGCGCCCAGCGAGGACCAGTCCTGCTCGACCCACTGCGCGATCTGGTCGGGGACCTGGCGCATGTAGTCGGAGACGGCCAGCACCGGACCCTCGGCGCCCTGGAGCGCCTGGCGGACGTACGGCGTCCGCTCCTCGCCGCGCAGCAGCGCGTCGTCGGCCTCCATGGCGTCGCGGCGCAGCTCCGTCCAGGACGTCGCCGACCACACGTCGGCGGCCACGCCCCACTCCTCGGCGAGCATCTTCTGCGCCTTCAGCGTCCAGTGGATCGCCGTACCGGAGGCGAGGAGCTGGAGGCGCGGGGCGTTCGCGACCGGGGTCAGACCGGCCGACTCGGCCGTGTTGAAGCGGTACAGGCCCTTGACGATGCCCTCGTCGATGCCGAGGCCCTGCGGCTTCGCGGGCTGCGGCATCGGCTCGTTGTACACCGTCAGGTAGTAGAAGACGTTCTGGTCCTCGCCCGGCTTGGCCTCGCCGTACATCCGGCGCAGACCCTCGCGGACGATCACGGCGATCTCGTAGGCGAACGCCGGGTCGTACGTCAGCGCCGCCGGGTTGGTCGCGGCGATCACCGGGGTGTGGCCGTCGGCGTGCTGGAGGCCCTCACCGGTGAGCGTGGTGCGGCCGGCCGTGGCGCCCACCAGGAAGCCGCGGCCGAGCTGGTCGCCGAGCTGCCACATCTGGTCGGCCGTGCGCTGCCAGCCGAACATCGAGTAGAAGATGTAGAACGGGATCATCGCCTCGCCGTGCGTCGCGTACGCGGTGGACGCGGCGATGAAGTCGGCCATCGAACCGGCCTCGGTGATCCCCTCGTTGAGGATCTGGCCGTTGGTGGCCTCCTTGTAGTACATCAGCTGGTCACGGTCGACCGGCTCGTACGTCTGGCCCTTGGGGGAGTAGATCCCGAGCGACGGGAACAGGCTCTCCATGCCGAAGGTGCGCGCCTCGTCGGGGACGATCGGCACCCAGCGCTTGCCGGTCTCCTTGTCGCGGACCAGGTCCTTGACCAGGCGGACGAAGGCCATCGTGGTCGCCACGGACTGCGAGCCGGAGCCCTTGTCGAAGGCGGCGAACGCCTTCTCGGCGGGGGCGGGCAGCGCGGGCAGCGGGTGCGTACGGCGGGCCGGGGCGGGGCCGCCCAGGGCCGCGCGGCGCTCCTGGAGGTAACGGACCTCGGGGGAGTCGGCGCCGGGGTGGCCGTAGGGGACCACGCCGTCGACGAAGTCGCTGTCCTTGATCGGCAGACCGAGCAGGTCGCGCATGTCCTTGAACTCGTCCACCGTCAGCTTCTTCATCTGGTGGTTGGCGTTCTTGGACGCGAAGCCCTTGCCGAGGGTGTGGCCCTTGACCGTCTGGGCCAGGACCACGGTCGGCGCGCCCTTGTGGGCGAGCGCGGCCTTGTACGCGGCGTAGACCTTGCGGGCCTCGTGGCCGCCGCGGGAGAAGTGGAAGCACTCCAGGATCTTGTCGTCGCTCAGCAGCTTCGCCATCTCGACGAGCGCCGGGTCCTTGCCGAAGAAGTCCTGGCGGATGTAGGCCGCGTCGCGGGTCTGGTACGTCTGGACCTGCGCGTCGGGTACCTCGCGCAGCCGGCGTACCAGCGCGCCCGTGGTGTCGAGCGCGAACAGCTCGTCCCAGGCGGTGCCCCAGAGCGTCTTGACGACGTTCCAGCCGGAGCCGCGGAAGAGGGCCTCCAGCTCCTGCACGATCTTGAAGTTGGCGCGGACCGGACCGTCGAGGCGCTGCAGGTTGCAGTTGATGACGAAGGTCAGGTTGTCCAGGCCCTCGCGGGCGGCCAGGGTCAGCGCGGAGGTCGACTCCGGCTCGTCCATCTCGCCGTCGCCGAGGAACGCCCAGACGTGCGAGTCGGAGACGTCCTTGATGCCGCGGCTGGTCAGGTAGCGGTTGAACCGCGCCTGGTAGATCGCGGAGATCGGGCCGAGGCCCATGGAGACGGTGGGGAACTCCCACAGCCAGGGCAGGCGCCGCGGGTGCGGGTAGGACGGCAGGCCGTTGCCGCCGGACTCGCGGCGGAAGTTGTCGAGGTGGTCCTCGTTCAGCCGGCCGTCGAGGAAGGCGCGGGCGTAGATGCCGGGGGAGGCGTGGCCCTGGATGTAGAGCTGGTCGCCGGAGCCGTCCCCCTCCTTGCCGCGGAAGAAGTGGTTGAAGCCGGTCTCGTAGAGCCAGGCCGCGGAGGCGAAGGTGGCGATGTGGCCGCCGACGCCGTATTTGCTGCCGCGGGTCACCATCGCCGCCGCGTTCCAGCGGTTCCAGGCGGTGATCCGCTGCTCCATCTCCTCGTCGCCGTCCACAGCGGGCTCGGCGGCGGTGGGGATGGTGTTGACGTAGTCCGTCTCGAGGAGCTTCGGCAGTGCGACGCCGGCTCCCTCGGCACGTTCCAGCGTGCGCCGCATCAGATACGCGGCCCGGTGCGGGCCGGCCGCCTTCGCGACGGCGTCCAGGGAGGCCTGCCACTCGGCGGTCTCCTCCGGGTCCCGGTCCGGGAGCTGGTCGAGCGCGCTCGGCTGGATGGCGTGGGGGTCGGTCATGTCGCCGCCTTCCTCAGTCGAAGGGGGTTCCCTCATCGGTAAGGGTTCGGGGGTGCCCTTGGTCTTTGGCAGGACAGGGCGCGGACCCCGGTGGGAGTCCATCGGTGACTGTAACTCCCTGATCGATGATCGATCAAAGGGTTGAGGGGGAAAACCTCTTGATCACAAGAAAGTCGGCACGGGGTGCCTTCGGCGATGGCACGGGGTGACCCCTCGGGTAGGGGTTCGGTGCAGGTGGGGAGGGGTGCGCCGGAGAGCGGCGGGTGGTTCGGAGGTGCGGCGGCCGCGGGTGCGCCGGGGCTGATCGCGCAGTTCCCCGCGCCCCTTCAAGGGGGTGGGGAACTGCGCGAATCGGGGGCCCGGGGCGCAGCCCCGGGGACGGGGCGGGTAGAGGCGGCGGGGGCGGAAAAGGGGTCAGGGACGCGGCGCGCAGCCCAGCACATGCGCCTTGACCAGCTCCGCGATGCGGGGATCGCGCCGCTTGAAGGCCGCGACCAGCTCCTCGTGCTCCTCCGCGTAGGACTGCTGCACGGTCCCGAGCCACCGTATCGACAGCGCCGTGAACACCTCGATCCCCAGCCCCTCCCACGTGTGCAGCAGCACCGAGTTCCCCGCCGCCCGCACCAGCTCCCGGTGGAAGCCGACCGTGTGCCGCACCTGAGCCGTCCCGTCCGCGACGCGATCCGCTTCGTACAACGCGCTGACGTGCGGCTCCAGTGCCGAGCAGTCCTCCGCCAGCCGCCCCGCCGCCAGCTCCGCCGCGATCGCCTCCAGGCCGGCCCGGACCGGGTAGCTCTCCTCCAGGTCGGCCGCCGTCAGGTTCCGCACCCGGACGCCCTTGTTCGGCGCCGACTCGATCAGCCGCAGCGACTCCAGCTCGCGCAGCGCCTCCCGCACCGGCGTCTGGCTGACCTCCAGCTCGGTCGCGATCCGCCGCTCCACGATCCGCTCGCCCGGCTGCCAGCGCCCGCTGATGATCCCCTCCAGGATGTGCTCGCGGATCTGCTCGCGGAGCGAGTGGACGACGGGCGCGGTCATGAAGGGCTCCTTAGGGAGGGGCCCGTACTGGCCCCCTGGGGCATTGACGAATAGACAATACGGCCGCCCGCCCCCGCCGGTAGGGCGCATACCGGCGCTTTCACGCAGGTGAGACGAGGCTTACACGCCGGGTGTGACCGGAACGGCGGCGCCCCCCGCCCGGAGACTTCCGGACGGGGGGCGCGGCGCGGACCGTGGGGTCGGGGACGGTCAGAGGCCCAGCTCGACCTCGAACTCGCCCGCCTCCAGGATGGCCTTGACCGCGGTCAGGTAACGCGCGGCGTCGGCACCGTCCACCAGGCGGTGGTCGTAGGACAGGGTCAGGTACGTCATGTCGCGGACGCCGATGACCGTGCCCTCCTCCGTCTCGATCACGGCGGGACGCTTGACCGTCGCGCCGATGCCGAGGATCGCGACCTGGCCCGGCGGCACGATGATCGTGTCGAAGAGCGCGCCGCGCGAACCGGTGTTGGAGATGGTGAAGGTCGCGCCCGACAGCTCGTCCGGCGTGATCTTGCTGGCCCGGACCTTGCCCGCCAGATCGGCGGTGGCCTTGGCGATACCGGCGATGTTGAGGTCGCCGGCGTTCTTGATGACCGGGGTCATCAGGCCCTTCTCGGAGTCCACCGCGATACCGATGTTCTCGGTGTCGAAGTAGGTGATGGTCCCCTCGGCCTCGTTGATCCGGGCGTTGATCGGCGCGTGCGCCTTCAGCGCCTGGGCCGCGGCCTTGACGAAGAACGGCATCGGGGAGAGCTTGACGCCCTCGCGGGCCGCGAACGCGTCCTTGGCCCGGGCGCGCAGCTTCATCAGACGCGTGACGTCGACCTCGACGACCGAGGACAGCTGCGCCTGCTCGTGCAGCGCCTTGACCATGTTGTCGCCGATGACCTTGCGGATGCGCGGCATCTTGACGGTCTGGCCGCGCAGCGGGGACGCCTCCAGCTTCGGCGCCTTCCTGGCGGCCGGAGCGGCGGCGGGGGCGGCGGCGGCCGGGGCCGGGGCGGCGGCCTTGGCGGCCTCCGCGGCGGCGATGACGTCCTGCTTGCGGATACGGCCGCCGACGCCGGTGCCCGACACGGTGGACAGGTCGACGCCGTTCTCGGCGGCGAGCTTGCGCACCAGCGGGGTGACGTAGGCGCCGTCGTCCGTCGCCTGGGCGGCGGCGGGGGCCTTCGCGGCCGGAGCCGGGGCGGGCGCGGGGGCCGGGGCGGGCGCCGGAGCGGCCGGGGCCGGCGCGGGCGCCGGAGTCTCCTGCTGCTGCGGGGCCGGGGTGGTCGGCGCCTGCGGGGCCGGGGCGGCCGGGGCGGGCGTCGGCTCGGGCTGCGCCGGGGCCGGGGCGGGCTCGGGCTCAGCCGGGGCGGCGGGGGCGGCCGGGGCCGGGGCGGCGGCGGGTGCGGCACCGGCGGCGCCGATGACGGCGAGCTTGGCGCCGACCTCGGCGGTCTCGTCCTCGCCGACCACGATCTCCAGCAGGGTGCCGGAGGCCGGCGCCGGGATCTCGGTGTCGACCTTGTCCGTCGACACCTCCAGGAGCGGCTCGTCCTCGGTGACCTCCTCGCCGACCTGCTTCAGCCAGCGGGTGACGGTGCCCTCGGTGACGGACTCGCCGAGCGCGGGCAGGACGACGTCCGTGCCCTCGGCGGAACCGCCGCCGGAGGCGGCCTGCGGGGTCGGCGCGGGCGCCGGGGCGGCCTGCTCGGTGGAGGGGGCGGCCGGGGCGGGCTCGGGCGCCGGCTCGGCGACCTGCTCGGCGGCCGGGGCCGGGGCAGCGGCGGGGGCGCCGGTGCCGTCGTCGATCAGGGCCAGCTCGGCGCCGACCTCGACCGTCTCGTCCTCGGCGACCTTGATGGAGGACAGCACGCCGGAGGCGGGGGCCGGGATCTCGGTGTCGACCTTGTCGGTCGAGACCTCGAGCAGCGGCTCGTCGGCCTCGACGCGCTCACCCTCGGCCTTGAGCCAGCGGGTGACGGTGCCCTCGGTGACGCTCTCGCCGAGCGCCGGAAGGGTTACGGAAACCGCCATGGTTTCGGTTGCTCCTTAACGAAGTGCGGAAGTCTGTGTCGTCGCGCCCAGTGACCGAGGGGTCAGTCGTGGGAGTGAAGCGGCTTGCCCGCGAGGGCCAGGTGCGCCTCGCCGAGCGCCTCGTTCTGCGTCGGGTGGGCGTGGATGAGCTGGGCCACCTCGGCCGGCAGTGCCTCCCAGTTGTAGATCAGCTGGGCCTCGCCGACCTGCTCGCCCATGCGGTCGCCGACCATGTGGACGCCGACCACGGCACCGTCCTTGACCTGGACGAGCTTGATCTCGCCCGCGGTCTTGAGGATCTTGCTCTTTCCGTTGCCCGCCAGGTTGTACTTCAGGGCGACGACCTTGTCCGCGCCGTAGATCTCCTTGGCCTTGGCCTCGGAGATGCCCACCGAGGCGACCTCGGGGTGGCAGTACGTCACCCGGGGGACACCGTCGTAGTCGATCGGGACGACCTTGAGACCGGCCAGCCGCTCCGCCACCAGGATGCCCTCGGCGAAGCCGACGTGCGCGAGCTGGAGGGTCGGGACCAGGTCGCCGACGGCGGAGATGGTCGGGACGTTGGTCCGCATGTACTCGTCGACGAGGACGTAGCCGCGGTCCATGGCGACCCCGGCCTCCTCGTAGCCCAGGCCCTGCGAGACCGGGCCGCGGCCGATGGCGACGAGGAGGATCTCGGCCTCGAACTCCTTGCCGTCGGCCAGCGTGACCTTGACACCGTCCTGGGTGTACTCGGCCTTCTCGAAGAAGGTGCCCAGGTTGAACTTGATGCCCCGCTTGCGGAAGGCGCGCTCCAGCAGCTTCGAGCTGTTCTCGTCCTCGACCGGGACGAGGTGCTTCAGGCCCTCGACGATGGTGACGTCGGTACCGAAGGACTTCCACGCGGAGGCGAACTCGACGCCGATGACGCCGCCGCCCAGCACGATGGCGGACTTCGGCACGCGGTCCAGCTTGAGGGCGTGGTCGGAGGAGATGATCCGGTCGCCGTCGATGTCCAGGCCCGGCAGCGACTTCGGCACGGAGCCGGTCGCCAGCAGGACGTGGCGGCCCTGGACACGCTGACCGTTCACGTCCACCGAGGTCGGGGAGGACAGCCGGCCCTCACCCTCGATGTACGTCACCTTGCGGGAGGCGATCAGCCCCTGCAGGCCCTTGTACAGGCCGGAGATGACCTCGTCCTTGTACTTCTGGACGGCGGGCATGTCGATGCCCTCGAAGGTGGCCTTCACGCCGAATTGCTCGGACTCCCGGGCCTGGTCGGCGATCTCACCGGCGTGCAGCAGCGCCTTGGTGGGGATGCAGCCGACGTGCAGGCAGGTTCCACCGACCTTGTTCTTCTCGATCAGGGCGACGTCCAGGCCCAGCTGCGCCCCGCGCAGGGCCGCGGCGTAACCACCGCTACCACCGCCGAGGATCACTAGGTCGAAAACGGTGCTGGCGTCGTTCGCCACGTCACGTCCTCCATGCATGTGCGCCGTACGCCGGTCGTCGGTGACCGGCAGGCGGCTGGTGTCCGGCCGCTCGTTCTTCGGCCCTTAAGGTGGGGCCCTGTCCTGCCGGGTCCCATCTTCGCACCTGCGGAGGCCGTACGAGACGCGGGGCCGGTGTGTGAGACGCAGCACGTCCGCTTGAGCACGCCGGTGAGGACGTCCCCCTCCGGGGCGCGGAGCCGTGCTCGATCCGTGGCTCCGCGAGCGACCTCAGGGGCGCGGGGAACTGCGCGACCGACCACATCGGACCCGCAGCAGCCCACGCCCCTTCAGTCCCGAGCCCTCAGGCGGACGTCACCCGAGGTCCCCGGCCGCCGCCAGCTCGGCGAGCCGCACCAGCGTCCGCACAGCGGTGCCCGTCCCTCCCTTGGGCGTGTACCCGAACGGCCCGCCCTCGTTGAACGCCGGACCCGCGATGTCGAGGTGCGCCCAGGTGATCCCCTCGCCCACGAACTCGCGCAGGAACAGACCGGCCACCAGCCCGCCGCCCATCCGCTCGCCCATGTTCGCGATGTCGGCCGTGGCGGACTCCATGCCCTTGCGCAGGTGCTCCGGCAGCGGCATCGGCCAGGCCGGCTCGCCGACCTCCTCCGCCGCCTCGTGCAGCGCGGAGCGGAACGCGTCGTCGTTGGCCATGATCCCGAACGTCCGGCTGCCGAGCGCCAGCATCATCGCGCCGGTCAGCGTCGCCACGTCGACGATCGCGTCCGGCTTCTCCTCCGACGCCGCCCACAGCGCGTCGGCCAGTACCAGCCGGCCCTCGGCGTCGGTGTTGAGCACCTCCACCGTCTTGCCGCTGTACATGCGCAGCACGTCACCGGGGCGGACGGCGGAGCCCGACGGCATGTTCTCGGCCAGCGCCAGCCAGCCGGTGACGTTGACCTCCAGACCGAGGCGGGCGGCGGCGACCACGGCCGCGAACACGGCGGCGGCACCGGCCATGTCGCACTTCATCGTCTCGTTGTGCCCGGCCGGCTTCAGCGAGATGCCGCCCGAGTCGTAGGTGATGCCCTTGCCGACGAAGGCGAGGGACTTCTTCGCCTTGGACGAGGTGTACGACAGCTTCACCAGCCGCGGCGTCGACGACGAGCCGGAGCCGACGCCCAGGATGCCGCCGTAGCCGCCCTTGGTGAGCGCCTTCTCGTCGAGCACCTGCACCTTGATGCCGTGCTCCTTGGCCGCGGCCTGCGCGATCGCGGCGAACGCCTCGGGGTTCAGGTCGTTCGGCGGGGTGTTGACCAGGTCGCGGGCGCGGTTCAGCTCCTCGGCGACGGCGGCGGCACGCTCCAGCGCGGCCTTGAACGCCTTGTCGCGGGGCTTGCCGCCGAGCAGCGTAGCCTCGCCCAGCGGCGCCTTGCCGTTCTTGGCCTTCTTGCCCTTGCCGTCGCCGGCGGTGTCCTTGTACGCGTCGAAGGAGTACGCGCCGAGCAGCACGCCCTCGCCGACGGCGGCGGCGTCCGCCGCGTCCGCCAGCGGCAGCGCGAAGGCGGCCTTCCGGGTCCCGGCGAGCGCGCGGGCGGCGGCACCGGCGGCCCTGCGCAGGGCCTCGCCGTCGTAGCCGGCGTCCTTCCCGGGCTCGGCGCCCAGGCCCACCGCCACCACGAGCGGCGCCTTGAAGCCGGCCGGCGCGGGCAGCTTCGTCACCTCGCCCTCGGCACCCGAGGCGCCGAGGGTCTCCAGAACGCCGGCCAGCCTGCCGTCGTACGCCTTGTCCACGGCCTCGGCGCCGGGGGCCACGACCGGGCCCTGGCGGCCGGCCGCCGAACCCTTGGCGACACCGATCACGATCGCGTCGGCCCGCAGGCCGGGCGCCGCGGCGGTGCTGAGAGTGAGAGCAGTCACGGTGGTGAAATCTCGCTTCCGTATGAATCCGGTGAACCGGTGAGTTCCGGTGAAGTCCGGTGTGTGGCCGAATGCGGTGGGTCGACCGGGCCCGAACCCGACCCTAGATCCCTCCTGCGATGCGGTCTCCACCTGGGCGGGGGTGAAACCCCGCACGAGCCTACGCTCGTGGCCGCACGTCAGCCGAGGACCAGGACGACCAGAGCCGTCGTGGCCGCCGTCTCGGCGAGAGCGCCGAAGACGTCGCCGGTGATCCCGCCGAAGCGGCGCAGGCAGTGACGGAGCGTCAGTTCGGCGGCGGCCAGGGCGAGGAGCACGGCCGCGGCGGCGCGGACCGCCCCGGCCGGTCCGAGGGCCGCGCCCGCCGCGGCGGCGGCCACCGTGACGGCGGCGGCCGTCCCCAGCGCCGCGCGCACCGGTACCACACCGGCGACGGCCGCCCCGAGTCCCTCCGGACGGGCGGGCGGTACGCCGGTCCGGGCGGCCAGCGTCAGCGCCAGCCGGGCGACGGCCGCCGGGACGACGGCGGCCAGCGCGCCCCGGCCCCAGGAGTCGCCGTACGCCTGCGCCAGCGCGGCCACCTGCGCGGACAGCACCAGCACTAGGGCGATGACGCCGAACGGCCCGATGTCCGACTGCTTCATGATCCGCAGCGCGTCCTCGGCGGGCCGGCCGCTGCCCAGCCCGTCCGCGGTGTCGGCCAGGCCGTCCAGGTGCAGCCCGCGCGTGAGCACGGCCGGCACGGCCACGCCGGCGACGGCGGCGAGCGGTGGCCCCGCGCCGAGCGCCAGCAGGGCGAGCCCCGCGACGGCGGCGCAGACCCCGACCGCCAGCCCGGCCAGCGGCGCCCCCAGCATGCCGCCGCGCGCGGCCCCCCGGTCCCACCGGGTCACCCGCACCGGGAACACGGTGAGGGTCCCGAAGGCGAAGCGGAGACCGTCGGCGAAGGGGGGCGTGCGCACCGGCGCAGACTACCCGCCGGTCACCGGGGCGCCCGTGCCGGGCGGGGATAAAGTGCGCATATGGGAGATTGGTGGCAGCGGAACATCGCGGAGCCGGGCAAACTGCCGCTGCTGCTCGCCCTCGCCTCCTTCGTCGTCACGTTCGCGGTCACCCGCCTGGTCACGCGGCTGATCAGGGCGGGCAAGGGGCCGTTCGGCAATGTGCGGGCGGGCGGCGTGCACATCCACCACGTGGTGCCCGGAGTGGTGCTCACCGTCGTCGGCGGCTTCGGGTCGGTGGCGGGACACGGGCACGGGTTCGGCTCCGCGGTGTGCGCGGTGGTCTTCGGCGTGGGCGCGGGGCTGGTGCTGGACGAGTTCGCGCTGATCCTGCACCTGGACGACGTCTACTGGACCGAGGCCGGGCGCAAGAGCGTGGAGGCGGTGGTGCTGACGGCGGCCCTCGTCGGCCTGGTGCTCGGCGGGTTCACCCCGTTCGGCGTGGACGGCCTCTCCCGGGACGAGACGCAGGACCGGGCCACCGTCCTCGCCACCGTCGCGGGGAACTTCGTCTTCGCGCTGCTCGCCCTGGTCAAGGGCAAGGCCCGCATGGCGCTCTTCGGCGCGATCGTGCCGGTGGTGGCGCTGGTCGGGGCGGTCCGGCTGGCCCGCCCCGGCTCCCTGTGGGCCCGCCGCTGCTACGGACGCCGGCCGCGCGCCCGCGCGAAGGCCGTACTGCGCGCCTACCGCCACGACCGCCGGTGGGCCGGCCCCCGCCGGGTCGTCCAGGACTGGATCGGCGGCCGCCCGGACCCGGGCCCCCGCCCGGCGGGCCGGCGGTGACACCCGCGCCCCCTTCACTCGGCGCCGGCTTCCTCGCCCTTCTCCGTCCCCTCGCCCTTCTCCGTCCCCTCCGGCTCCCCTGTCTCTTCCGGCTCCTCCGCCTTCTCCGGCAGCTCCGCCGCCAGCGCCGCGGCGGCCTGTACCAGGGGCAGGGCGAGCAGGCCGCCCGCGCCCTCGCCCACCCGTACGCCCTGGGTCAGCACCGGCTCCAGCGCCATCCGGTCCAGCGCCTTCGACTGCCCCGGCTCCCCGCTGTCGTGCGCGGCCAGCCACCAGTCCGGCGCGCGGAACGCGACCCGCTGCCCGACCAGCGCGCAGGCGGCCGTCACCACCCCGTCGAGCAGCACCGGCATCTTCCGCACCGCGCTCTGCAACAGGAACCCGGTCATCGCCGTGAGGTCGGCCCCGCCCACCGTCGCCAGCAGCCGCAACTGGTCACCGAGCACCGGCCGGGCCCGCCGCAGCGCGTCCCGGATCGCCGCGCACTTGCGCATCCAGGCCAGGTCGTCGATGGCCAGCCCGCCCCGCCCGGTCACCACCGACGCGTCGGTCCCGCAGAGTGCCGCGATCAGCACGCCCGCCGCCGTGGTCCCGCCCACGCTCACATCGCCGAGGACCACCAGGTCGGTACCGGAGTCGGCCTCCTCGTCGGCCACCGCCATCCCCGCCCGGAACGCGGCCTCCGCCTCCTGGAGGGTCAGCGCGTCCTCGACGTCGACGCGCCCGTTGCCGCGCCGCACCCGGTGCCGTACGACTCCGGCGGGCAGCGACCCGGGGTCGCAGTCCAGCGCCATGTCGACCACCCGCACCGGCACCCCGAGCCGCCGGGCGAGCACCGACACCGGCCGGCCGCCCTCCAGCACCTCGCGCACCAGTGTCCCGGCGCTCCCGGCCGGGCGGGCCGAGACACCCAGCTCGGCCACCTTGTGGTCGCCGGCGAAGAGCACCACCCGCGGCTGTTCGACCGGCCGTACCGGTACGGCGGACTGCGCCGCGGCCAGCCACTCGCCCAGGTCGTCCAGGCGGCCCAGCGCCCCGGGCGGCACGACCTGACGTTCCCGGCGCGCCTCGGCGTCACGGCGTACTCCGCCGTCCGGGCGCTCGATCAGATCGGTGAAGTCGTCGAGATTCAGCGAGCTCATTCGCCAGACAGTACCGGCCCCGATCGGACGCGTCCCAGGGCAGATCACCGCCCGGTCCGAGCGGCGCCTTGGACCCCGGGAACGCCATCCCCTACGTTCCGTTCTGCCACGGAATGCCGTATATCGGAACGCCGTGTTCCCCCAGCCCGTGTCCCCGATGTCCCGCGCCGCCTCACCCGGGAGCCGCCCGTGTCCAGCCCGCCGCCACCGCCCGCCCCGGCCCCCTCCTGCCCGCCGCCCGCCCCGCCGCCGTACGCGCCGCGCCGCGCCGACTGCCCCTGGTGCGGCTCCCGCCGCCTGCGCCCCCGCCCGGCCGGCCGGCCCGCCCTCGTCACCTGCCGGGACTGCCGGCACGCCTTCCGCAACCCGCCGGGACCGGACCGCCCGGCCGGCCCCCTCACCCGGACCGTCACCGGCCTGCGCCACCTCCTGGCCGCCCGCGCGCTGCTGCGCCACTGCCCCGAACCGGAGAGCTGGCTCGATGTCGACACCGGCGACGCCCGCTTCCCGCGCGCCGCGCGCCGGTACTTCCCGTACACCTCCTTCGACGGCCTGGACCCCACCGGCCGGGTGCTGCGCGCCCGCGCCGCCGAGCACCTGGAGGAGGCGTACGTCGGCCGCCTGACGGACCCGCGCCTCGCCGCCCGGCTGCGCGCCCGCTACGACGTGGTCAGCGTCCTGCGCCCGGACCGCGCCCCCGACCCGCGCGCCGAACTCCGCGCCGCCCTCGGCGTCCTGCGCCCCGGCGGCCTGCTCCTCGTCGACCTCGCCGGCCCGCGCGCCCTGCCCCCGCACCCGCCCGCCGACCGCCTCCGCGCCGCCCTGCGCCAGGCGGGCTGCGTCCCGCTGACCCCCGCCGGGGCCCGCCGGGTCATCGCCCGCGCCCCCGCTCAGCCGCGCAGCACCAGCGCCTGACCGGCCACCACCAGCAGCACCTGTTCGCACTCCGCGGCGAACGCGGCGTTGAGACGGCCGAGTTCGTCCCGGTAGCGCCGCCCGGAGGCGGTGGCCGGCACGATCCCCGAGCCCACCTCGTTGGAGACGGCGACGACCGTGCGCCGGGTCGCGCGCACCGCCTCCGTCACCTCCCGGACCCGCTCCCGCAGCGCCCGCTGCCCGCCGTCCGCCCACCCCTCGTCGTCCCACGCCCCGACCGCGTCCATCGCGTCCGTCAGCCACAGCGACAGGCAGTCGATGAGCAGCGGCGGGCCGTCCTCGCGCAGCAGCGGCACCAGGTCGCAGGTCTCGGCGGTACGCCACGACCCCGGACGCCGCTCCCGGTGCGTGGCCACCCGCGCCGCCCACTCGGTGTCCCCGCCGCGGGTCCCGCCCGTCGCCACGTACAGCACCCCGGGGAAGGACTCCAGGCGCCGCTCGGCCTCCACCGACTTCCCCGACCGCGCCCCGCCGAGGACCAGCGTCCGGCGCGGCACGTCGGGCACGTCCTCGTAGACGCCCACGGTCAGCGTCGACCCGTCCGGCACCGCCCGCGCGCCCGCCGCCGCCAGCCGCCGCCGCAGCTCCGGCCCCGGCGGCACGTCGTGGTCCAGGTGGACGGCGACGACGTCCGTGGCCGGGCCGGCCGCCCCCACCGCCCGCAGCTTCGCCAGCGCGTCCGGCCGCCCCACGACGTCCGCGAGGACCAGGTCGTAGGAGTAGGCGGGCTCTTCCAGACCGGCCGGCGCCCCGCCCGGCGGCAGATACAGCAGCCGCTCCCCGTCCGGTCCGGTCACCGCGTACCCGGTGCCCGGCGCGTCCATCGCCACCGCCCGCACCCGGTGTCCGGTCAGCAGCGCCAGCTCCCGCCCGTCCGGCACCCGGCCCGGCTGCGGCAGCCCGGCCGGCACCTCCACCGCGGGGCCGTCCGCCGGGTGCGACAGCAGCACCTGGCCCACCCCGGTCAGGGAACGCCCGGACCGGGCGGCGGCGAACACCGCGCCCGGCGTCAGGTCGAGCAGCAGCGCCCCGTCCACCAGCAGCGCGGTCGCCGCGCGCGCGTCCGCGCCCTGGGCGACGGCGCAGGCCGCGCAGGGACAGTCGGGGCGGGGGAGTCCCGCGGGGGCACCGGTGCCGAGCAGAGTCACGTCCACGCACCGATTTTCGCCGGTCGTCCGCCGGCCTGCGCGTCCGAGACCCCTTAAGGGGAATCCCCAGGGAGTACCGAACGCATAGGCTGCGACCGGGAGCCGGACCAAGATCCGGTGACCGCTCGGCAGGTGACACATCTGGGAGGCGTACATGCCGGCATGGACGTGGCGGTTCGAGACGGCCGACGGGGCGGAGGTCCGGCCCTCGGTGGAACCGGAGGAGTTCACGACGCAAGGGGACGCCGAGTCGTGGATCGGCGAGTACTGGAAGGACCTCAAGGAGGGCGGCACGGACCAGGTGCGGCTCTTCGAGGACGGCACCGAGATCTACGGTCCGATGAGCCTGCACGGCGAGGACGCCTAGGGCCGTCGGCGGGGGCGGCCCCGCCCCGGGCGTCCGCGCGGGGCGCCTGTCCGCCGTACGGCCGTCCGCCGCACGGCCGTACCGGGGGCCGCCCCCGCATCACTGCTCGCCCAGCGTCACCTCGGCGGTGCGTTCGTCGCCGTCGCGGGTGAAGGTCACCTTCGTCCGGTCACCGGGGCTCAGCTCCGCCAGCGCCTCGGCGAGCGAGGTGACCGTCGTGACGCGGTGGCCGCCCACCCCGGTGATGACGTCCCCCGACGCCAGCCCGGCCCGCCGCGCCGCGCCCCCGTCGCGGACCTCGACGACGGCCACCCCGGCGGCCCGGTAGCCGGAGTCCACCACCGTGCGGCCGGTGATGCCGAGCGCCGCCCGGCCCGAGTCGGTCACCTTGCCGTCCCGCACGATCTGCCCGGCGATCGTCCGCACCGTGGACGCCGGGATGGCGAACCCGATGCCGGGCGCCGCGCTGTCCCCGAGGGCCGGGTCGGTCGCGGCCAGCGTGGGGATGCCGATCACCCGCCCGTCCAGGCCGACCAGGGCGCCGCCGCTGTTGCCGGGGTTGATCGCCGCCGAGGTCTGCACCATGTTCGCCAGCGTCGCGCCCGTGCCGCCGCCCGAGCCGCCCTCGGTGACGGTCCGCCCGGTCGCGGAGACGATGCCCTGCGTCACGCTGGAGGACAGCCCGAGCGGCGAGCCCATCGCCAGCACGATCTGCCCGACCGCGACCTTCGAGGAGTCCCCGAAGGAGGCCGCCTTCAGCCCGTCCGGCACCCGGTCCAGCTTCACCACCGCGAGGTCCTGCTCGGGGTAGGAGAAGACCAGCCGGGCGGGCAGCGGCTCCTCGCTGTGCGCGGTGGTCACCCGGAAGGCCCGCTGGTCCCCGACGACGTGCGCGTTGGTGACGACGTGCCCCGCGCCGTCGTAGACCACGCCCGAGCCCAGGCCGTCGGCGCCCTGGATCTGCACCACCGACGGCAGGACGTCGTCGATGACCCGCCGGTAGTCGCTCTCCAGTCCGTCCGCCGCGCGCGGCGCGGCGGCCCGCGCCACCGGTTCCCGCCGCGCCCCGGACGCGCCGCTCCCGTCCGCCCCCGTGCATCCGGTGAGGACGGCGGCCGGGCAGAGCAGGGCGGTCAGCAGGGCGGCGGCGCGGCGGGGGGAGACGTCCATACCCCGAGTCTCACCAGCGGGCCGCCGCACGGCCCGCTGGGGACACCCGAACGGGCTTCGCGCGAGCGGTGGCCGGTCAGCCCCGTACGCCGCACAGGTGCAGCAGCGCCGCGACCCCGCGGTACGGGTCCGTGCGCCCCGCGCGCTCCTCCACGGCCAGCAGCGTCTCCAGGCCGTCCGGGAGCGCCGCGCCGTCGGCCGCCGGGTCCGTGGCGCCCGCCGTGTCCGTGAAGACCCGTACGCCGTACCAGGCGTGCAGCGGGGCGCCGATGCCCGCGAGGGTCGCGGTCAGCGCGGCCCGCCGGTCGGCGCGGACGGTGGCACCCGCCCGGAGCGGCGGCTCCTCGTCCGGGTCGGTGCGGGAGCGGGGGACCTGCGCGGCGGGCTCCAGGGCCGCCAGCGCGTCGGCCCAGCGGCCGGTGAGCCCCGGCCGCATGGCGAGCGCGTCGCCGTTGCGGACCAGCAGCGACAGCAGCCCGCCCGGGGCGAGCACCCGCGCCAGCCCGGCCAGCAGCGGGTCGGGCTCCTCGACGTACATCAGCACCCCGTGGCAGAGCACCACGTCGAAGCTGCCCGGCAGGAAGTGCACCCCGGTGTCCCGGCTGTCGCCCTCGATGATCCGCATCCGGTCCTGGATGCCCGGCGGCTGCCCGGCCAGCGCCTCGCGGGCCGCGCCGATGAGCACGGCGTCCTGCTCCAGACCGGTCACCTGGTGCCCGGCCCTGGCCAGCCGCAGCGCCTGGACGCCCCGCCCCATGCCGACGTCCAGCACCCGCAGCCGCCGCCCGACCGGGAACCGCCCGATGAGCTGCTCGTCGAGCTGCCGGGCCACCAGCTCCTGCCGTACGGCCTCCCGCAGCCCGTCCCCCGGACCGGCCGGGCAGGACAGCGCCCGGTCCCCGGCGAACGGAACGCCGCTCAGGGCCGCTCCCCGCGCTTGACCTGCGGCTTCGGCAGCCGGAGCCGGCGCATCTGGAGGGAGCGCATCAGGGCGTAGGCGACCGCGCCGCGCCTGTTCTCGTCGGGGAAGCGCTCCCCGAGGGCCTTCTTCAGGCGGAAGCCGGTGACGGCCGAGTCGAGCACGATCAGCACGATCACGACCAGCCACAGCAGCAGCGCGATGTTCTGCAGCGACGCCACCCGGATCATGCTCAGCACCAGGATGACCACGGCCATCGGCAGGAAGTACTCGGCGATGTTGAACCGCGAGTCGATCCAGTTCCGGGCGAACTTGCGGACCGGGCCCTTGTCACGGGCCGGCAGGTACCGCTCGTCGCCGCTGGCGAGCGCCTGGCGCTGGCGCTCCAGCGCGGTGCGGCGCTCCTCGCGCTGCCGCTTGGCGGCCTCCTTGCGCGTCGTCGGCGTACTCGCGACGCTGCGGCGCTGGCTCTGGGCCTGGCTGCGCTTGGGCGTCGGACGGCCCTTGGGGGCCTGCGGGTCGCGGGGCTGCTTGGAGTCGGTCGGCGACCCTACGGTCGCGGCCTTCTCTTCCTTGGCACGGCTACGGAACACAAAACCCAAGGGTAAGCGCTCGTGGCGCATGGACGTCGGTCCGGTGGGGAACGATCCGGCAACACCGTTCGTCCTCAAGGGGACAAGAGGGACGGTAGCGCCCACCCCGGAAGCACGGGGTACCAGGGCACCACCTACTCCTCACGCCGGATCAGGAGCGCACGCAGTCGTCCTCGGGGATGAGCGCATCCGACCTCGAACAGTGCGGTAATGGATGCAGGGCCCGTACTGTGGGTTCTGTTGCAGTCGCTGGAGCTGGAGTCCGTCAGAAGGGGGCGCGCGAAGCCCATGAGCGGTGTCATGAAGCGTATGGGGATGATCTTCCGCGCGAAGGCGAACAAGGCCCTTGACCGGGCCGAGGACCCGCGCGAGACCCTCGACTACTCGTACCAGAAGCAGCTGGAGCTGCTCCAGAAGGTGCGCCGCGGTGTCGCCGACGTGGCGACCAGCCGCAAGCGCCTGGAGCTCCAGCTCAACCAGCTCCAGTCGCAGTCCTCGAAGCTGGAGGACCAGGGCCGCAAGGCGCTCGCGCTGGGCCGGGAGGACCTCGCCCGCGAGGCGCTCTCCCGCCGCGCCGCCCTCCAGCAGCAGGTGACCGACCTGGAGACGCAGCACGCCACGCTCCAGGGCGAGGAGGAGAAGCTCACCCTGGCGGCCCAGCGGCTCCAGGCCAAGGTCGACGCCTTCCGCACGAAGAAGGAGACGATCAAGGCGACCTACACCGCCGCGCAGGCGCAGACCCGGATCGGCGAGGCGTTCTCCGGCATCTCCGAGGAGATGGGCGACGTCGGCCTGGCCATCCAGCGCGCCGAGGACAAGACCGCCCAGCTCCAGGCCCGCGCCGGCGCCATCGACGAACTGCTCGCCTCGGGCGCCCTGGACGACCCCTCCGGCATGCACAAGGACGACATCCAGGCCGAGCTGGACCGGCTCTCCGGTGGTACGGATGTAGAGCTGGAGCTCCAGCGGATGAAGGCCGAGCTGGCCGGTGGCAGCAGCGGTGGCCAGCAGGCCATCGAGGGCGGCGCCGGTGAGCAGCAGGCGGCGCAGCAGCCGCAGGACACCCCGCGCTTCGACAAGCAGTAGCCCGCGCACGCCGAGGAGGGCGACATGATCGTACGGATCATGGGGGAGGGGCAGGTGAGGCTGGCCGACAGCCACCTCACCGAGCTGAACAAGCTGGACGACGAACTGCTGGCCGAGCTGGACCACGGCGACGGCCCCGGCTTCCGCCGCACCCTCACCGCCCTGCTCGCCAAGGTCCGCGAACTGGGCACCCCCCTCCCGGACGACTCCCTGGAACCGTCCGAGCTGATCCTCCCGGCCGAGGACGCGACCCTGGAGGACGTCCGCGACCTGCTCGGCGACGACGGACTGATCCCGGACGGGCCCTGACACCCGTTTCGCACCGCGCGTGCGGCGCGCTCGACCGGGCGGCCCCCGGTACGACGCCGGAAGCGGAGGAAACCGGCGTTCACCCGGATACCGTAGACATCCGTGAGCACACTCGCCCGCACCCGCTGCCGCCTGGGCGCCCACCCCGCCGCCACGGACGCCTGCCTCGCCGCCGCCGTCCTGGTGTGCATGGTGGCCGGCTCCTTCACCGACCCGCACGGCCCCGACGGCGTGAGCTGGGGCGTCCGCACCCCCGACCCGCTCAGCCTGGTCCTCATGGCCGTCGGCGCCGCCGCCCTCGTCCTGCGCCGCCGCGCCCCCCTCGCCGTCCTCGCGCTCACCGGCGGCGTCTCCGTCGTCGAGAGCGTCACCGGCGACCCCCGCGCGCCGGTCGTGATGTCGGCCGTCGTCGCCCTCTACACCGTCGCCGCCACCACCGACCGCTCCACCACCTGGCGCACCGGCCTGCTCACCAGCGCCGTGCTCACCGGCGCCGCCATGCTCGCCGGCCCCCAGCCGTGGTACGCCCAGGAGAACCTCGCCGTCCTCGCCTGGACCGGCATCGGCGCCACCGCCGGGGACGCGGTCCGCAGCCGCCGCGCCTTCGTCCAGGCCATCCGGGACCGCGCCGAGAAGGCGGAGCGCACCCGCGAGGAGGAGGCCCGCCGCCGTGTCGCCGAGGAGCGGCTGCGGATCGCCCGCGACCTGCACGACGTCGTCGCCCACCACATCGCCCTGGTCAACGTGCAGGCCGGGGTCGCCGCGCACGTCATGGACAAGCGGCCCGACCAGGCCAAGGAGGCCCTCGCCCACGTACGGCGGGCCGGCCGCTCCGCGCTCGACGAACTCCGCGTCACCGTCGGCCTGCTCCGCCAGTCCGGCGACCCGGAGGCCCCCACCGAGCCCGCCCCCGGTCTGGACCGCCTCGACGAACTCGTCGGCACCTTCCGCAGCGCCGGTCTGCGCGTCGAGACCGCCCGCGCCGACCCGGACACCGAGTTGCCCACCGCCGTCGGCCTCGCCGCGTACCGGGTCGTCCAGGAGGCCCTGACCAATGTGCAGAAGCACGCGGGACCCGGGGCGAAGGCCGAGGTCAGCGTCGTCCGGGTGGGCGCGGACATCGAGATCACCGTCCTCGACGACGGCACCGGCGCTCCCAGGGCGGCCGGCCCCGGCGGCGGCCACGGGCTGCTCGGCATGCGGGAGCGGGTCACCGCGGTGGGCGGCGCCCTCACCACCGGTCCCCGCCCCTCCGGCGGTTTCCGCGTCCATGCGATCCTTCCGGTCGGGAACCGTAGAGACACCGCCGCCGCGAAGGGCCCCGCATGACGATCCGTGTCCTGCTCGCCGACGACCAGGCGCTGCTGCGCAGTGCCTTCCGGGTGCTGGTCGACTCCGAGCCCGACATGGAGGTGGTGGGCGAGGCGTCCGACGGCGCCCAGGCCGTGCGGCTGGCCACCGAGCACCGCCCCGACGTCGTCCTGATGGACATCCGGATGCCCGGCACCGACGGGCTCGCCGCGACCCGCATGATCAGCGCCGACCCGCGGCTCGCCGCCGTCCGCGTGGTCATCCTGACCACCTTCGAGGTGGACGACTACGTGGTGCAGTCGCTGCGCGCCGGCGCCTCCGGCTTCCTCGGCAAGGGCTCCGAACCCGAGGAGCTGCTCAGCGCCATACGGGTCGCCGCGGGCGGCGAGGCGCTGCTGTCGCCGGTCGCCACCAAGGGCCTGATCGCCCGCTTCCTCGCCCAGGACGGCGCCGGGGCGTACGAGGAGCGCGACCCCGCCCGCTCCGAGCGGCTCGCCTCGCTCACCGGACGGGAGCGGGAGGTGCTGGTGCAGGTCGCCGGCGGGCACTCCAACGACGAGATCGCCGAGCGGCTCGCGGTCAGCCCGCTCACCGTGAAGACGCACGTCAACCGGGCCATGGGCAAGCTGGGCGCCCGCGACCGGGCCCAGCTGGTGGTCATCGCCTACGAGTCGGGGCTGGTCCGTCCGAGGGTGGAGTGACGTACACCCGGGCGTACTGCGGCCGGAGTAGGCGCGCCGTGCGGAAATGGACCTGGGGCTTACGGAACGGGCCCGTCCGTGGCCCAAGGTGGTGAGGTGGGCGCCCGCATGTGCCCGTCCCTCCGCTCGGCCACAGAAGAGAGACCCTTAACCCATGTCCTGGCTGTCGAGATTCAGCCTCGCGCAACGGGCCCTGATAGGGCTGATGTCGATCATCGCGCTCGTCTTCGGGGCGATCGCGATCCCCCAGCTCAAGCAGCAGCTGCTGCCCACCATCGAACTGCCCATGGTGTCCGTGGTGGCGCCGTACCAGGGTGCCTCGCCGGACGTGGTCGAGAAGCAGGTCGTCGAGCCGATCGAGAACAACCTCGAAGCGGTGGACGGCATTTCGGGCGTCACCTCCACGGCGAGCGAGGGCAGCGCCGTCATCATGGCGTCCTTCGACTACGGCCCCGACACCCAGCAGCTCGTCGCCGACGTGCAGCAGGCCGTCAACCGGGCCCGCGCCACCCTGCCGGACGACGTCGACCCGCAGGTGGTGGCCGGTTCCACCGACGACCTGCCGGCCGTGGTGCTGTCGGTCTCCTCCGACAAGGACCAGCAGGCCCTCGCCGACCAGCTCGACAAGACGGTCGTGCCCGCGCTGGAGGACATCGACGGCGTCGGCCAGGTCACCGTCGACGGCGTCCGCGACCTCCAGGTCACCGTCACCCCCGACGACGCGAAGCTCGCCGAGGCCGGTGTCACCGCCCAGGCCCTGGCCACCTCCCTCCAGTCCGGCGGGGCCACCGTCCCCGCGGGCTCCTTCGACGAGGGCGGCGCCAACCGCACCGTCCAGGTCGGCACCGGCTTCACCTCGCTGGCCCAGATCGAGGACCTGATGGTCACCGGCGAGGGCGTGAAGAAGCCGGTGCGCCTCGGTGACGTGGCGAAGGTCGAGGAGAAGGAGGCCAAGGCCGACTCCCTCACCCGCACCAACGGCAAGCCCAGCCTCGCCGTCGCCGTCACCATGGACCGGGACGGCAGCGCGGTCGCCATCTCCGAGGCCGTCGAGGAGAAGCTGTCCGACCTGCGCGCGCAGCTCGGCTCCGGCGCGGAGCTGACCGTCGTCAGCGACCAGGGCCCCGCGGTCTCCAAGGCCATCGAGGGCCTGACCACGGAGGGTGCCCTCGGTCTGCTCTTCGCGGTCATCGTCATCCTGGTCTTCCTGGCGTCGATCCGCTCCACCCTGGTCACCGCGGTCTCCATCCCGCTGTCGGTGGTGCTGGCGCTGATCGTGCTGTGGACCCGCGACCTGTCCCTGAACATGCTCACGCTCGGCGCGCTGACCATCGCCATCGGCCGGGTCGTCGACGACTCGATCGTGGTCCTGGAGAACATCAAGCGCCACCTCGGCTACGGCGAGGAACGCCAGGAGGCCATCCTCAAGGCGGTCCGCGAGGTCGCCGGCGCGGTCACCTCCTCCACCCTCACCACGGTCGCCGTCTTCCTGCCGATCGGCCTGGTCGGCGGCATGGTCGGTGAACTCTTCGGCTCCTTCAGCCTCACCGTCACCGCGGCGCTCCTCGCGTCCCTGCTGGTGTCGCTGACGGTCGTACCGGTCCTGTCGTACTGGTTCCTGCGCGCCCCCAAGGGCACCCCCGAGGACGCCGAGGAGGCCCGCCGCCTGGCGGAGGAGAAGGAGGCCAGGTCCCGGCTCCAGCGCTTCTACGTCCCGGTCCTGCGGTTCGCGACCCGGCGCCGCCTCACCAGTGTGGGCATCGCGGTCGTCGTCCTGCTCGGCACCTTCGGCATGGCGCCGCTGCTGAAGACCAACTTCTTCGACCAGGGCGAGCAGCAGGTCCTCAGCGTCAAGCAGGAGCTGGAGCCGGGCACCAGCCTGGCCGCCACCGACGCCCGGGCGAAGAAGGTCGAGAAGCTCATCCAGGGCACCGAGGGCGTCAAGGACTTCCAGGTGACCATCGGTTCGTCCGGTTTCATGGCGGCCTTCGGCGGCGGTACGGACACCAACCAGGCGTCGTACCAGATCATGCTGGAGGACTCGGCCTCCGCCGAGGACGTCCAGGACCACCTGGAGGACGGGCTCGCGAAGCTCGACGGGATCGGCACCACCACGATCGCCGCCGGTGACGGCTTCGGCAGCCAGGACCTCAGCGTCGTGGTGAAGGCGTCCGACGCCGACGCGCTGCGCAAGGCCGCCGAGGAGGTCCGCGAGGCGGTCGCCTCCCTGGACGACGTCACCGACGTCACCAGCGATCTGTCGCAGAGCGTGCCCCGCGTCTCGGTCAAGGCCGACGACCGTGCCGCCGCGGCCGGTTTCACCGACCAGACCCTCGGCGCGGCCGTCGGCCAGGCGGTCCGCGGCACCACCGCCGCCAAGGCGGTGCTGGACGACACCGAGCGGGATGTCGTCATCACCTCGGCGCACCCCGCCGAGACCCTCGCCGAGCTGAAGGCGCTGCCGCTCGGCCCGGTGAAGCTCGGTGACATCGCCACCGTGAAGCTGGTCGACGGCCCGGTCTCGATGACCCGGATCGACGGCCAGCGCGCGGCGACCATCACCGCCCGGCCGACCGGTGACAACACCGGAGCGGTCAGCGCCGACCTGACCGCGAAGATCAACGGCCTGGACCTGCCGGCCGGCGTCACCGCCGAGATCGGCGGCGTCTCCGCCGACCAGGACGAGGCGTTCGTCAACCTCGGCCTGGCGATGCTCGCGGCCGTCGCGATCGTCTTCATGCTGCTGGTCGGCACGTTCCGGTCGCTGGCCCAGCCGCTGATCCTGCTGGTCTCCATCCCGTTCGCGGCGACCGGCGCGCTCGGCCTGCTGATCGTCACCGGCACCCCGATGGGCGTCCCGGCGATGATCGGCATGCTGATGCTGATCGGCATCGTGGTCACCAACGCGATCGTGCTGATCGATCTGATCAACCAGTACCGCAAGCAGGGCTACGGGGTCGTCGAGGCGGTCGTCGAGGGCGGCCGGCACCGGCTGCGCCCCATCCTGATGACGGCGCTGGCGACCATCTTCGCCCTGCTCCCGATGGCCCTCGGCGTCACCGGCCAGGGCGGCTTCATCGCCCAGCCGCTCGCGGTGGTCGTGATCGGCGGCCTGGTCACGTCGACCCTGCTCACCCTGCTCCTGGTCCCGACGCTCTACGCGATGCTGGAGCTGCGCAAGGAGCGCCGCGCGAAGAAGAAGGCGGCGAAGCGGGGCGGCGACGTACCGCCGCGGCCGGCCGCGGCCGACGAGCCGGAGCCGGCGAAGGTCTGAGGCACCCGGAAACGGCGAGGGCCCCGCACGGCACCGGAGGTGACCGTGCGGGGCCCTCGCCATGAGAGGCGGCGGGCGGGCGCGCCCTTTACGGCAGCGCCAGCATCCGCTCCAGCGCCAGCTTCGCGAACGCCTCCGTCTCCTTGTCGACCTCGATCCGGTTGACCAGGGTCCCCTCGGCCAGGGACTCCAGCGCCCACACCAGATGCGGCAGGTCGATCCGGTTCATGGTCGAGCAGAAGCAGACCGTCCTGTCGAGGAAGACGATCTCCTTCCCCTCGGGGGCGAAACGGTTCGCCAGCCGTCGTACGAGGTTCAGCTCCGTCCCGATGGCCCACTTGGACCCGGCCGGCGCCGCCTCCAGCGCCTTGATGATGTACTCGGTCGACCCGACGTGATCCGCCGCCGCGACGACCTCGTGCCGGCACTCGGGGTGCACGAGCACGTTGACGCCGGGGATGCGGGCGCGCACGTCCTCCACCGACTCCAGGCTGAACCGCCCGTGCACCGAGCAGTGCCCGCGCCACAGGATCATCTTCGCGTCCCGCAGCTGCCCGGCGGTCAGCCCGCCGTTCGGCTTGTGCGGGTTGTAGACGACGCAGTCCTCCAGGGACATGCCCAGGTCACGGACGGCGGTGTTCCGCCCGAGGTGCTGGTCGGGCAGGAACAGGACCTTCTCGCCCTGTTCGAACGCCCAGTTCAGCGCGCGCTCGGCGTTGGACGACGTACAGATCGTCCCGCCGTGCTTGCCGGTGAACGCCTTGATGTCGGCGGAGGAGTTCATGTACGACACCGGCACGACCTGCTCGGCGACGCCCGCCTCGGTCAGCACGTCCCAGCACTCGGCGACCTGCTCGGCCGTGGCCATGTCGGCCATCGAGCACCCGGCGGCGAGGTCGGGCAGCACGACCTTCTGGTCGTCCGAGGTCAGGATGTCCGCGGACTCCGCCATGAAGTGCACACCGCAGAACACGATGTACTCGGCCTCCGGGCGCGCGGCGGCGTCCCGGGCCAGCTTGAAGGAGTCACCCGTGACATCGGCGAACTGGATGACCTCGTCGCGCTGGTAGTGGTGACCGAGCACGAAGACCTTGTCCCCGAGCTTCTCCTTGGCCGCGCGGGCGCGGGCGACCAGGTCGGGGTCGGAGGGCGAGGGCAGGTCGCCCGGGCACTCCACGCCGCGCTCGCTCCTCGGGTCGGCCTCGCGGCCGAGCAGCAGCAGGGCGAGAGGCGTCGGCTGAACGTCGAGCTCCTGGGCTTGGGCGGTGGTCACGACACGCACCCTTTCTACTTTTCGTCTAATTGACGCTATCCATCATATCCGCTTCACGTCAGTTTGACGATGCCGATTGTGTCGGTGTGACGTGAATCCCGAAGCCGGAGCCGCGGCCGGACCGGAGCCCCCGAAGCCGGGTGCCGGAGCCGCTGTTCGCGTTCCGGGCCGTGTGCGAGCATGAAGGGACGACCCGAGGGGAGATGCCTCGGGTCCGGCCCGGAATGAATCCGGGGTCCCGTCGGTTGGAACCGTCGGCAAGCAGTCTCCGTACAACCCGGGAGAGATGTAGATGTCCGTATCGGACGAGACCACCACCGTCACCGACGGCATCGTCCTGACCGACGCCGCCGCGGCCAAGGTCAAGGCCCTGCTCGACCAGGAAGGCCGTGACGATCTGGCGCTCCGCGTCGCCGTCCAGCCCGGCGGCTGCTCCGGCCTGCGCTACCAGCTCTTCTTCGACGAGCGGTCCCTCGACGGCGACGTCGTCAAGGACTTCGGCGGCGTGAAGGTCACCACCGACCGGATGAGCGCCCCGTACCTGGGCGGTGCCACCATCGACTTCGTCGACACCATCGAGAAGCAGGGCTTCACGATCGACAACCCGAACGCGACCGGTTCCTGCGCCTGCGGCGACTCCTTCAGCTGAGCCGCGGCCGGCCTGACGAGGGCGGCGGCCCGGGACTCCTCCCGGGCCGCCGCCCTCGTACGTGACCGGCCGCCGCCCGCGTCACCTCACCGGCCGCCGTCCGGCGCCGGCAGCCGTGCGCCGTCCCTGGCGAGCGGGACCCGCTCGCCGTCCGAGCCGACCACGGCCCGCCCGCCCAGCGGCTCGTCCAGCCGCACGGGCAGTTCGTACTCCTTGGCGATCAGGACGCACACCCGCTCCGGGTCGGACCTCTCGGTCACGGTGACCGTCACCTTCCCGGACCCCTCCCGCGCCCGCGCGTCGTACGCCGCGCACACCCCGCCGGTGAAGCGCACGGTCAGCTCGGTGCCCTCGGCGGTGTACCCGGTCACCGCCACGTCCCGCTCCGCGCGCTCACCGGACGGCCGGGGCGAGGCAGCCGTCAGATACGCGGGGTCGACCGCCGGATACGCCACCCTGACCGCGTCCGCCGCCCCCGGCTCCCGCACGTCGAACAGCCAGGACGGCACCAGCGCGTCCCGCCCGTCCACCGGCCGCGCGGCCAGCCCGAACACCGCCCGCTCGACGGTGGCCGCCGCCCGGCCGGACCCCGCCCCGCACGCCCCCGCCCCGCCCTCCAGCGGTACGGCGCTGGCGCAGCCGCCCGGCACCGCCGGCGCCCGCTCCAGCCGGGCGAGGGTCCGCTCCGCGTCCAGCACGGGATACGTCTCCCCCTTCACCGGGGCCGAGACCCGCCCGCTGCCGCCGACCACCTCACCGCCCGCGCCGACGATCACCCCGGTCGTCCAGCCGTCCGTGGGCAGCCCCCCGATCTCCGGCTCGGCGTTGACGGCCCGGCGCGCGCCCAGCACCTGGCCGGCGTCCAGATCGGCGCGGTGCTGTCCCACCGCGGCCAGGACCGGCGCCGCCGCCTTCTCCGCCGCCGCCTCGCTCACCGGACCGGTGTCCGCCGGGGCGTTCGCGCAGACGGTGTCCTTCCTCCCGCAGTCGTCGCCGGTCGCCGCGGACCGCTGGAACGTCCAGTTCCCCGGCGCCTCGCGCGCCACCCGCAGCACCGGACCCGACCCGTCCGCCGCCGTCCCGACCGTCCAGGAGGCGCCCCGGACCACCGGTTCCCCGTCCAGGCCGAGCGCCACGGCCAGCCGCCGCACCTGCTCCTCGGTGACCCGGCCCGCGGCCCGGTACACGGGGGCCGCGTCCGGCCCGTCCGGCAGCGGTCCCGCGGTCCGGTAGGCGGTGGCGCCGTCGGCGGCGGGGGAGTCCAGGGCCAGCGGCGGGGGAGTGGCACCGGAGGACGTACGGCCGTCGGAGCCGCCGGACGCGGTCACCGCGAGATACGCCCCACCGCCCCCGGCCAGCAGCACGGCCGCCGCGACCGCGGCGGTCAGCACCCCGCGGCGCCGGTGCCGTGCCCCACGGGTCCCGTCGCTCCCGGTGCCGTCGTGGCCGGTGCCGTCATGGTCGGGTCGCTCGTTGTTCACCGCATCGCTCCTTCGGCCGCCGCCGGGACGCCGATGGGACGCGGCACGGCGGACTCCGGTTCCCCGGCATCCGCCGGACGGCTCAGTCGCCGTACTCCGCCATCGCCTCCAGCAGCCGCGCCGACGCCGGGGGCACGGACACCCCGTGGATCAGCGACGGCGGCACCGGCCGGACGGCGACCCGCTCGGCGGGCGGCCAGTGCGGCGCCATCCGGGCGCAGTCGCCCCGCAGCGCGGCCAGGTCCTCACGCTCTTCGGTGTTCGTCATGACGGCACCGTAAGCACGTCCGAAGCCGCGAAGAAAGATCTACTATCGGGTAGTTCCGGCTGCTTCAACGGCGTCCCGGCGACCGGGTAGCGTGAACCGTCAACCCACCTCCCCTCAGGAGAGAGTTCACGCCGTGCGCATCGCAGTCACCGGCTCCATCGCCACCGACCACCTCATGACCTTCCCCGGCCGCTTCGCCGACCAGCTCGTCGCGGACCAGTTGCACACGGTCTCGCTCTCCTTCCTGGTCGACAAGCTCGACGTCCGCCGGGGCGGCGTCGGCGCGAACATCGCCTTCGGCATGGGCCAGCTCGGCACCCGCCCGATCCTGGTCGGCGCGGCCGGCCCGGACTTCGACGAGTACCGCGCCTGGCTGGACCGGCACGGCGTCGACACCGAGTCCGTGCGCATCTCCGAGACGCTGCACACCGCCCGTTTCGTATGCACCACCGACGCCGACCACAACCAGATCGGCTCCTTCTACACCGGCGCGATGAGCGAGGCCCGCCTCATCGAGCTGAAGACCGTCGCCGACCGGGTCGGCGGCCTCGACCTGGTCTCCATCGGCGCCGACGACCCCGAGGCGATGCTCCGCCACACCGAGGAGTGCCGCGCCCGGGACATCCCGTTCGCCGCCGACTTCTCCCAGCAGATCGCCCGGATGAACGGCGACGAGATCCGGATACTGCTCGACGGGGCGACGTACCTCTTCTCCAACGAGTACGAGAAGGGCCTCATCGAGTCCAAGACCGGCTGGAGCGACGAGGAGATCCTCGGCCGGGTCGGCCACCGGGTGACCACCCTCGGCGCGCGCGGCGTCCGCATCGAGCGGGCCGGCGAGCCGGTCATCGAGGTCGGCGTCCCCGACGAGGAGCGCAAGGCCGACCCGACGGGCGTCGGCGACGCGTTCCGGGCCGGGTTCCTGTCCGGCCTCGCCTGGGGCGTCGGCCTGGAGCGGGCCGCCCAGGTCGGCTGCATGCTGGCGACGCTCGTCATCGAGACGGTGGGGACGCAGGAGTACCAGCTGCGGCGGGGCCACTTCATGGAGCGCTTCACCAAGGCCTACGGGGACACCGCCGCGGCGGAGGTCCAGGGGCACCTGGGGTAGCCCCGGGGGCCTTCATCTGATCCGGCGGACCACGTAGGCGGTCCCCTTCTCCGCCGGTTCCTCCCCCACGTACTCCTGTTCCCGCATCGCGCACCACGCCGGGATGTCCAGGCGGGCGGCCTCGTCGTCCGCCAGGACCCGTACCGTGCCGCCGACCGGGACGTCGCCGATCACCTTGGCCAGCTCGATGACCGGGACCGGGCACAGCTTGCCCACCGCGTCCACCACCAGCGCGTCCCCCTCGGTCACGGTGGCCGGTGCGGGCGCCCCCAGCTTCGCCCGCACCCCCGCCACCGCCCCCGGCAGCACCTCCAGGAACCGCTCCACGTCCGCCTCCGCCGCCCCGAACGGCAGCGACACCCGGACGTTGCCCTCGCTGAGCACGCCCATCGCCCTCAGCACATGACTCGGCGTCAGCGTGCTGCTCGTGCAGGACGACCCGGAGGAGACCGAGAAGCCCGCGCGGTCCAGCTCGTGCAGCAGGGTCTCCCCGTCGACATAGAGACAGGAGAAGGTGACGATCCCGGGCAGCCGCCGCACCGGGTCGCCGACCACCTCCACGTCCGGCACCAGCTCCGGCAGCCGCGCCCGGAGGCGGTCCGTCAGCTCCCGCAGCCGCGCCGCCTCCCGCGCCGCCTCGGCGCGGACCGCCCGCAGCGACGCCACCGCGGCCACGATCGCCGGGATGTTCTCGAACCCGGCGGCCCGCCCCGCCTCCCGCTCGTCGGCCGGCCCCGCCACCGCGAACCGCACGCCCTTGCGCACCACCAGCAGCCCGACCCCCGCCGGCCCGCCCCACTTGTGCGCGCTGCCCGTCAGCAGCGACCACTCCCCGTCCACCGGCCCCCACGCCAGCGACTGGGCCGCGTCCACCAGCAGCGGCACCCCGGCCGCCCGGCACACCTCGGCCACCCGGGCCACCGGCTGCTCGGTGCCCACCTCGTGGTTGGCCGACTGGAGGCACGCCAGCGCGGTGCCGTCCCGCAGTGCGGCGCCGAACGCCCCGGGATCGACCGCGCCGGTACGGTCCACGGGCACCTCGGTGACCGTGCCGCCCTCCCGCGCGTGCGCCTCACCCGCGTGGAGCACCGAGGAGTGTTCGACCGCTGACACGACCAGGTGACGCCCGGCCCGCCGCCGCCCGGCCAACGCCCCCGCCACACCCGTGTGCACGGCCCGTGTCCCGGACGCCGTGAACACCACCTCGTCCGCCCGGCACCCCACCGCCTCCGCGGCCGCCTCCCGCGCCGCGTCCAGCAGCATCCGCGCCCGCCGCCCTTCCCGGTACAACCGCGAAGGATCGGCCCACCCCTCGTCCAAGGAGGCCAACAACGCCTGACGCGCCACAGGATGAAGGGGAGCGGCGGAGGCCGCGTCGAAGTAGGACATACGGCAACGCTAGACGCAGGCTCACCCGGACGCCCGAAAGGGGCGCGGGGAACTGCGCGAACGATCACGACGCGTCCCGCGCCCGCCAAACCAGCGAACCACCCCCCTCACTAGGCACCCCTCCCCGCGAACCCCCGGAGGGCGTCGGCTAGGGTTTGGTCCGCATAAACATCCAAACCCCTGCCCGACGCAGGGCGGCGACCGACCAGCGAGAAGGCCGCAGCCGACAGCGCGGGCGAGACTCTCGGGAAGGCGCTACGTGAGTCCCAACGGCTCCGACCGCTCGCCGCGGCGCCCGATGCGGCGGAAGCTGCTGCAGGCACTGACCGCGGGCCTGGTCCTGGCGACCGCCACCGGTTGCACATGGGAGGACTTCCCCCGCCTTGGTATGCCCACCCCCACCACGGAAGAGGCTCCGCGGATCCTCTCCCTCTGGCAGGGTTCCTGGGCTGCCGCGCTCGCCGTCGGCGTGCTGGTGTGGGGCCTGATCCTGTGGAGTGCTTTCTTCCACCGGCGCAGCCGCACCAAGGTCGAGGTACCTCCGCAGACCCGGTACAACATGCCCATCGAGGCGTTGTACACCGTGGTTCCGCTCGTCATCGTCTCGGTGCTCTTCTACTTCACCGCCCGCGACGAGTCCGAACTGCTCAAGCTCGACAAGAAGCCCGCCGTCACCGTCAACGTGGTCGGCTTCCAGTGGAGCTGGTGCTTCAACTACGTCGAGAGCGTCGACGGTTCCACCGGTGACGCCAAGACGGCCAAGGAACTGGACGCGATCCCGGACCGCTACAAGGACCAGTTCCCGGCGAACGCCGGCGGTGTCTACGACTGCGGCACCCCGGGCACCCGCAACGAGCAGACGAACAACCCCGGCCCCACCCTGTGGCTGCCCGAGGGCCAGCGCGTCCGCTTCGTCCTGACCTCCCGCGATGTCATCCACTCCTTCTGGGTGGTGCCGTTCCTGATGAAGCAGGACGTCATCCCGGGCCACACCAACGCCTTCGAGGTGACCCCCAACAAGGAGGGCACCTTCCTGGGCAAGTGCGCCGAGCTCTGCGGCGTCGACCACTCCCGGATGCTGTTCAACGTCAAGGTCGTCTCCCAGGAGCGCTACGAGCAGCACCTGAAGGACCTCGTCAAGAAGGGGCAGACCGGTTACGTGCCCGCGGGCATCGCCCAGACGGACCACGAGAAGAACCGGGAGACGAACAACCTGTGAGCATCCTCAACGAACCCCAGGGTGCCGCGGCAGGGTCCCACTACGCGGACGAGCTGCCGGTGCGGCGCCAGCGGCGCGGCGAAGTCGTCGTCAAGTGGCTGACCACCACGGACCACAAGACGATCGGCACGCTGTACCTGGCCACGTCCTTCGCGTTCTTCTGCATCGGCGGCGTCATGGCGCTGCTCATGCGCGCCGAGCTGGCCCGTCCGGGCCTGCAGATCGTGTCGAACGAGCAGTTCAACCAGGCGTTCACGATGCACGGCACGATCATGCTGCTGATGTTCGCGACGCCGCTGTTCTCCGGTTTCGCGAACTGGATCATGCCGCTGCAGATCGGCGCGCCCGACGTGGCGTTCCCGCGGCTGAACATGTTCGCCTACTGGCTTTACCTCTTCGGCTCGCTGATCGCGGTGGCCGGCTTCCTCACCCCGCAGGGCGCGGCCGACTTCGGCTGGTTCGCGTACTCCCCGCTGTCCGACGCGGTGCACTCGCCCGGCATCGGCGGCGACCTGTGGATCATGGGTCTGGCCTTCTCCGGCTTCGGCACGATCCTCGGCTCGGTCAACTTCATCACCACGATCATCTGCATGCGCGCGCCGGGCATGACCATGTTCCGCATGCCGATCTTCACCTGGAACGTGCTGCTGACCGGTGTCCTGGTCCTGCTCGCCTTCCCGGTGCTGGCCGCGGCCCTGTTCGCCCTGGAGGCGGACCGCAAGTTCGGTGCCCATGTCTTCGACGCGGCCAATGGCGGCGCGTTGCTGTGGCAACACCTGTTCTGGTTCTTCGGGCATCCAGAGGTGTACATCATCGCGTTGCCGTTCTTCGGCATCGTCAGTGAGATCATCCCGGTCTTCTCCCGCAAGCCGATCTTCGGCTACATGGGCCTGATCGGCGCCACGATCGCCATCGCCGGTCTGTCGGTCACGGTGTGGGCGCACCACATGTACGTCACCGGTGGCGTGCTGCTCCCGTTCTTCTCCTTCATGACCTTCCTGATCGCGGTTCCGACCGGTGTGAAGTTCTTCAACTGGGTCGGCACCATGTGGAAGGGCTCACTGTCCTTCGAGACCCCGATGCTGTGGTCGACCGGCTTCCTGATCACCTTCCTCTTCGGTGGTCTGACCGGTGTCCTCCTCGCGGCCCCGCCGCTGGACTTCCACGTCTCGGACTCGTACTTCGTGGTGGCCCACTTCCACTACGTGGTGTTCGGCACCGTCGTCTTCGCGATGTTCGCCGGCTTCCACTTCTGGTGGCCGAAGTGGACCGGCAAGATGCTGGACGAGCGCCTCGGCAAGATCACCTTCTGGACGCTGTTCATCGGCTTCCACGGCACCTTCCTGGTCCAGCACTGGCTGGGCGCCGAGGGCATGCCGCGCCGGTACGCCGACTACCTGGCGGCCGACGGCTTCACCGCCCTGAACACGGTCTCGACGATCAGCTCGTTCCTGCTCGGCATGTCGATCCTGCCGTTCTTCTACAACGTCTGGAAGACCGCCAAGTACGGCAAGCCCGTCGAGGTGGACGACCCGTGGGGCTACGGCCGTTCCCTGGAGTGGGCGACTTCCTGCCCGCCGCCGCGGCACAACTTCCTCACGCTGCCGCGCATCCGCTCCGAATCCCCGGCCTTCGACCTGCACCACCCGGAGATCTCCGCGCTCGACGCGCTGGAGAACACCGGCCACGGTGACAAGGCCCTCGCTGGCGGCAAGGAGGCCGGCAAGTGAAGATCCAGGGCAAGATGTTCATCTGGCTGAGCGTCTTCATCCTCGTCATGGCGATCGTCTATGGCGTGTGGTCGAAGGAGCCGGCCGGTACCACGGCGCTCTTCCTGGCCTTCGGGCTCTCGATCATGATCGGCTTCTACCTCGGCTTCACGGCCAAGCGGGTCGACGCGGGTGCCCAGGACAACAAGGAGGCGGACGTCGCCGACGACGCCGGCGAGGTCGGGTTCTTCAGCCCGCACAGCTGGCAGCCGCTCTCCCTGGCCGTCGGTGGCGCGTTCGCGTTCACCAGCGTGGCGATCGGCTGGTGGCTGATGTACTTCTCGGCCCCGCTGCTCCTCATCGGCCTCTTCGGCTGGGTCTTCGAGTACTACCGCGGTGAGAACCGCACCCAGTAGCACGCCCGGCCGCCCGAAGGGCCCGGACACTCCGCCAGGAGAGTCCGGGCTCCTTCTTTTGGCCCAGCGCGCCACCCGTCCGGCTTACCCACCGCGCCGCACCCGCCCAGGCTTCCTACGTTGAGGCCATGAGCCACTCCGTTCACTCCCAGGCACGCGGGCGCCGCACCGCCGTCGGCTGCACCCTGCTGGTGATCGCCCTGGGGGCGGGCGCCACCGCGTGCAGCGGCGGCGACGACGACCCGCTGGCCGCCGCACCCTACGACGCGGCCGACCACATCTCCTTCAACGCCCCCGCGGGCGCCGGGAAGAAAGCCGACCCCGACAAGCCCCTGGAGGTCGTGGCCGAGGGCTCCGACGGGCGCATCACGGACGTCACGGCCGTGGACGCCGCCGGCCGCTACGTGGCGGGCGAGCTCTCCGCCGACGGCGCCCGCTGGCACAGCACCTCACCGCTGGCCGCCGACGCCTCCTACACGGTCCGGGTGAGCACCGAGAACGCGGACGGGGCGCCCGGCCGCAAGGTCCTCACCTTCGGCACGGGCAAGCCCACCACCAAGAAGCGCCTCGACATCACCTTCGGTCCCGGCGACGGCACGTACGGCGTCGGCCAGCCCCTCACCGCCGAGCTGAGCCGGCCGGTCAAGGACCCGGCCCAGCGGATGACCGTCGAGCGCGCCCTGAAGGTGGAGTCCACGCCCGCGGTGGAGGGTGCCTGGCACTGGGTGGACGACAAGGAACTGCACTACCGCCCCAAGGACTACTGGCCCGCCCACGCCACCGTCCGGGCCCGCTCCACCCTGGAGGGCATCAAGCTCGGCGACCGGCTCTGGGGCGGCCGGGCCAAGGAGCTGAAGCTCACCACCGGCGACCGCGTCATCGCCGTGACGGACGCCTCCTCGCACACGATGACCGTGTACCGCGACGGCGAGGAGATCAAGCAGATCCCGGTCACCACCGGCAAGCCCGGTTTCGAGACCCGCAACGGCGTCAAGGTCGTGCTCGGCAAGGAGCCCTTCGTCCGGATGCGCAGCACCACCGTCGGCATCGCCGAGGGCTCCTCGGAGTCGTACGACCTGCCCGTGCACTGGGCCACCCGGGTGACCTGGAGCGGCGAGTACGTGCACGCCGCCCCCTGGTCGGTCGGCTCCCAGGGCTCCGCCAACGTCAGCCACGGCTGCACCGGCATGAGCACCGCCAACGCGGAGTGGTTCTTCGACACGGTCCGCGAGGGCGACGTCGTCGAGGTCGTCAACTCCTACGGCGACACGATGGAGACCTTCGGCAACGGCTTCGGCGACTGGAACCTCGACTGGAGGAAGTGGCGTGCCGGCAGCGCCCTGACCGCCGGCCACCAGCCGGAGAACACAGCGCGCCTCAGCCCGAGCCTCTAGTGCCTGTCGTTCGGATCACGCCGGTGAGCGGGGCAGCCGATCCCCCGCGACCTGATCCGGACGACAGGCCCCAGGGGCACGGGGAACCGCGTGACCAGCCACCGCGCACCCGCCGCCCCACGGGCCGTACCGGGCTACGAGGCGCTCTGCAACTTCCGCTGCCGCAGCAGGGACGCCAGCGCGGAGGCGAACTCCACCGGCTCGACCGGCAGGGTCACGGCCGCGTCCGCCCGGCTCCACGTGGCCAGCCAGGCGTCCTGCGGGCGCCCGATGAGCAGCAGCACCGGAGGACAGGCGAACACCTCGTCCTTGATCTGCCGGCACACCCCCATGCCCCCCATCGGCACCGCCTCGCCGTCCAGGACGCACACGTCGACGCCGCCCCGGTCCAGTTCCTTGACGACGGCGGCGGGTGTCGCGCACTCCACGAACTCCACGACCGGCACGTCCGGAGCCGGCCTGCGACCCGTCGCGAGCCGCACCTGCTCCCTCGTGGTGGAGTCGTCGCTGTAGACCAGCACCGTGACGGTCGGCTGCATGCTTCCTCCGAAAGGTCGTGTCCCGTTGCGCGGGATGCTACTCCCTCCCACACCCCGTCAACACCGGGCGAAACACGACTTCCCCGGACCCCTCGCTGGGCCATACGGGCAGTCCGGACGGGGTGAACACTCCGAACGGCACCCCCGGGAGTGAGGGCGGGATAAGCGACCGACATAATGTCGGTCGTGGCGACAGCAACGACAGTAGATACCGGGCACGCGCACCCGTCGGTCAACCGGCCGAACCTCACCAGCGTCGGAACCATCATCTGGCTGAGTTCCGAGCTGATGTTCTTCGCGGCCCTCTTCGCGATGTACTTCACCCTGCGTTCGGTGACGGGTGCCGATCACTGGAAGGAAATGGCGCACGCGCTGAACCTTCCGTTCTCGGCGACCAACACCACGATCCTGGTGCTCTCCTCCCTCACCTGCCAGCTCGGCGTGTTCGCCGCCGAGCGCGGCGACGTGAAGAAGCTCAGGATGTGGTTCATCGTCACCTTCATCATGGGTGCGATCTTCATCGGCGGGCAGGTGTACGAGTACACCGAGCTGGTCAAGAAGGACGGCCTCTCGCTGTCCTCGGACCCGTACGGCTCGGTGTTCTACCTGACCACCGGCTTCCACGGCCTGCACGTGACGGGTGGTCTCATCGCCTTCCTGCTGGTCCTCGGCCGTACCTACGCGGCCAGGAGGTTCACCCACGAGCAGGCGACCGCCGCCATCGTCGTGTCCTACTACTGGCACTTCGTCGATGTCGTCTGGATCGGCCTCTTCGCCACGATCTATTTGATCAAGTAGGCGCGGACCGCTCCCGCGCACACATCCAGAAGCATCGACGCAGAAGATCCTGACACCGGGGTAATCCGTGAAAAAGCTCTCCGCACGACGACGCCATCCGTTGGCGGCGATCGTCGTCCTACTCCTCGCGCTGGCATGCACCGGGGGGCTCTACGCCGTGTTCGCGCCCGCGGACAAGGCGCAGGCCGATGAAACGGCCCAGTCCCTCGCCATCGACGAGGGCAAGAAGCTCTACGCCGTCGGCTGCGCCAGCTGTCACGGCACCGGTGGCGAGGGCACCACCGACGGCCCCAGCCTGGTCGGCGTGGGCGCCGCGGCCGTGGACTTCCAGGTGGGCACCGGGCGCATGCCGGCCCAGCAGCCGGGCGCGCAGGTCCAGAAGAAGAAGAACATCTACTCGCAGGCCGAGATCGACCAGCTCGCGGCCTACATCGCCTCGCTCGGCGCCGGTCCGTCGATCCCCACCGAGGAGAAGTACCGCGACGAGGGCGCGGACATCGCCAAGGGCGGCGACCTGTTCCGCACCAACTGCGCGCAGTGCCACAACTTCACCGGCAAGGGCGGCGCGCTGACGCACGGCAAGTTCGCTCCGTCCCTGGAGGGCGTCTCCGCGAAGCACATCTACGAGGCCATGCAGACCGGCCCGCAGAACATGCCTTCCTTCCCTGACACCACGCTGACGGAGCAGAACAAGAAGGACATCATCGCGTACCTGAACGCGGTCAACGGGGACGAGACCGTGGACCCGGGCGGTCTTTCGCTGGGCGGCCTCGGGCCGGTCAGTGAGGGACTCTTCGGCTGGATCTTCGGGCTCGGCTCCCTCATCGCCGTCGCCGTGTGGGTCGCCGCTCGGACCGCAAAGGCCAAGAAGTCATGAGTAGCCAAGACATTCCAGAAGAGAACCTGCCCGCAGCGCAGGACCACGCCCACGGCGAGGTGGCGGACGAGCAGCACCCGTTCGCCGACCCGGGGCTGCCGCCCCACGAGCACCGCGTCCAGGACATCGACGAGAAGGCCGCGAAGCGCTCCGAGCGCGCCGTCGCCTTCCTGTTCACGCTGTCGATGCTGGCCACCGTCGGCTTCATCGCCGCGTTCGTCGCGATCGACCACGACAAGTCGGTCTACGTCTTCCCGATCGGCCACATCAACGCGCTGAACTTCGCCCTCGGCCTCACCCTGGGCGTGGCGCTGTTCTGCATCGGCGCGGGCGCGGTCCACTGGGCCCGCACCCTGATGTCCGACGTGGAGGTCGCCGACGAGCGCCACCCGATCGAGGCGTCCCCCGAGGTCCGTGCCAAGGTGCACGCCGACTTCAAGCAGGGTGCCAAGGAGTCCGCGATCGGCCGCCGCAAGCTGATCCGGAACACCATGTTCGGCGCCGTCGCCCTGGTGCCCCTCTCCGGCGTCGTGCTGCTGCGCGACCTCGGCCCGCTGCCCGAGGACAAGCTGCGCCACACGCTGTGGAACAAGGGCAAGCTGCTCGTCAACATGAACACCAACGAGCCGCTGCGTCCCTCCGACGTCGCGGTGGGCTCCCTCACCTTCGCCAAGCCCGAGGGCCTGGAGGAGCACGACGAGGAGTTCCAGAACGAGATCGCCAAGGCCGCCCTGATGATCGTCCGCATCCAGCCGGACAACATCAAGGACAAGCGCGAGCTCGAGTGGTCGCACGAGGGCATCGTGGCGTACTCGAAGATCTGCACCCACGTCGGTTGCCCGATCTCGCTGTACGAGCAGCAGACGCACCACGTGCTCTGCCCCTGCCACCAGTCCACCTTCGACCTCTCCGACGGCGCCCGGGTCATCTTCGGTCCCGCCGGCCACGCCCTGCCGCAGCTGCGCATCGGCGTGAACGACGAGGGCTACCTCGAAGCGCTCGGCGACTTCGAAGAGCCCGTCGGTCCTGCATTCTGGGAGCGCGGATGAGCACACACGAGAGCACCACGGCCCGCTCCCGCGGGAAGGCGCCGGCCGGCGAGCGCGTCGCCGACTGGGCCGACGGCCGGCTGGGGATCTACTCCCTGGCCAAGGCCAACATGCGCAAGATCTTCCCGGACCACTGGTCCTTCATGCTGGGCGAGGTCTGCCTCTACAGCTTCCTCATCATCATCCTCACGGGTGTGTACCTGACGCTGTTCTTCCACCCGTCGATGAACGAGGTGGAGTACCACGGCAGCTACGTGCCCCTGCAGGGCCAGCTGATGAGCGAGGCGTACAAGTCGACGCTCGACATCAGCTTCGACGTGCGCGGCGGTCTGCTGATCCGGCAGATCCACCACTGGGCGGCGATCATCTTCCTCGCCGGCATGTTCGTGCACATGATGCGCGTCTTCTTCACCGGCGCGTTCCGCAAGCCGCGTGAGATCAACTGGCTGTTCGGCTTCCTGCTGTTCGTCCTCGGCATGTTCACCGGCTTCACCGGTTACTCGCTCCCGGACGACCTGCTCTCCGGCACCGGTGTCCGCTTCACGCAGGGCGCGATCCTGTCCGTGCCGATCGTCGGTACGTACATCTCGATGTTCCTGTTCGGCGGGGAGTTCCCGGGGCACGACTTCGTCGCCCGGTTCTACTCGATCCACATCCTGCTGCTGCCGGGCATCATGCTCGGGCTCGTGGTCGGCCACCTGATCCTGGTCTTCTACCACAAGCACACCCAGTTCGCGGGCCCCGGCAAGACCAACAAGAACGTCGTCGGCATGCCGCTGCTGCCGGTCTACATGGCCAAGGCCGGAGGCTTCTTCTTCCTGGTCTTCGGTGTCATCGCGGCCATCGCCGGCATCGCCTCGGTCAACCCGATCTGGTCCATCGGCCCCTACCGTCCGGACCAGGTGTCCACCGGCGCCCAGCCCGACTGGTACATGGGCTTCGCCGAGGGCCTGGTCCGCGCCATGCCGGGCTGGGAGATCAACTTCTGGGGCCACACGCTGGTCCTGGGCGTCTTCGTCCCGCTGGTGATCTTCGGGATCTTCCTCGTGGCGATCGCCGTGTACCCGTTCATCGAGTCCTGGGTCACCGGGGACAAGCGCGAGCACCACATCCTGGACCGCCCGCGCAACGCCCCGACCCGCACGGCCTTCGGTGTCGCCTGGGTCACCGCGTACATGATCATGCTGATCGGTGGTGGCAACGACATCTTCGCCACCCACTTCCACCTGTCGATCAACGCGGTCACCTGGTTCGTCCGGGTCAGCTTCTTCGTCGGACCGGTCATCGCCTTCGTGATCACCAAGCGGATCTGCCTGGGCCTCCAGCGCCGCGACAAGGACAAGGTGCTGCACGGCCGGGAGTCGGGCATCATCAAGCGCCTGCCGCACGGTGAGTTCATCGAGGTGCACGAGCCGCTCAGCCAGGAGCAGCTCTACACCCTCACCGCGCACGAGCAGTACAAGCCGGCCGAGATCGGTCCGGCGGTCGACGAGAACGGCGTCGAGCGCAAGGCGAAGAGCACCGAGAAGCTCCGCGCCAAGCTCAGCAAGTCCTACTACGGCGAGGAGTCGCAGATTCCGAAGCCGACCGTCGAGGAATACCGGGAGATCACCAGCGGCCACGGCCACCACTGATCCCCCAGCGTCGCCACGCCACGGCGAAGGGCCCCGTCCGAACACCGGACGGGGCCCTTCGCCGTGCCGCCGGGCTGGATAGGGTGGACCCGGTTCTTCCCTGATCCACTCACTCTCACAGGAGCGGCTGATGAGCGCTGTGACCCCCGCTGGAGGCGACACCGCGGCGGGCCGCTCCTGGCCCGTGCTGCTGAACGGACTGCTCGGCGGCCGGGACCTGACCGCCGACGAGACCGCCTGGGCGATGGACACGATCATGCGCGGCGAGGCGACCGACGCGCAGATCGCCGGCTTCGCCGTGGCCCTGCGGGCCAAGGGCGAGACGGTCGCGGAGATCACCGGGCTGGTGCGGGCGATGTACGAGCACGCCCATGTGATCGAGGTGCCCGGCGACACCGTCGACATCGTCGGCACCGGCGGCGACGGCGCCAAGACCGTCAACATCTCCACCATGTCCGCGATCGTCGTCGCCGGCACCGGGGCGAAGGTCGTCAAGCACGGCAGCCGCGCCGCCTCCTCGGCCTCCGGCGCCTCCGACGTCCTGGAGAAGCTCGGCGTCAATCTGGAGCTGACCCCGAAGCGGGTCGCCCAGGTCGCGGACGAGGCCGGGATCACCTTCTGCTTCGCCGTGAAGTTCCACCCGGCGCTGCGCCATGTGGCCGTCGCCCGTGGCCAGTTGGGCATCCGGACGGTCTTCAACTTCCTCGGGCCGCTGACCAACCCGGCCAAGGTCCGCTCCCAGGCGGTCGGCGTCGCCGACGCCCGGATGGCGCCGATCATCGCCGGGGTCTTCGCCGAGCGCGGCAACTCCGCGCTGGTCTTCCGCGGTGACGACGGCCTGGACGAGCTGACCACGACGGCCACCTCCCGGGTGTGGGCCGTACGGGACGGCAAGGTCACCGAGGAGGTCTTCGACCCGCGGGACGTCGGCATCGACATCGTGCCGGTCGAGGCGCTGCGCGGCGCCGACGCCTCGTACAACGCGGACGTGGCCCGCCGGCTGCTGAACGGGGAGAGGGGCCCCGTACGGGACGCCGTGCTGCTCAACGCGGCGGCGGCCCTGGTGGCCCTGGAGCCCGGCGCGGGGCCGCTGACGGACCGTATCCGGGCCGGGATGGAGCGGGCCGCCGAGTCGGTCGACTCCGGGGCGGCGCGGCGGGTGCTGGAGCGCTGGGTGGCCGCCAGCCACACCTGAGCGGCTCCCGGGCGGCACCTGAGCGTGCCGTGTGACGTGCGTCCCGCGATCCGGACACGGGTTGCGGGACCACGATCGTTTCGCCTACTTTCTGAGCCAGGTCATGAGTGACAGTCATGAGGCCCCGGCCGACTGTCCGGCAACCCTCCGTCCGTGGCGGGGTGCCCCGGGTGAAGACCAGGCCGTGGACAGCAAGGTCCGCGGCAAGCGCGGACCCCTCGCGAGCACCAGGGGTCCTGGGTCGTCCGAGGGAGTCTCCCGTGAACCAGCGAATGCGCTAGGGCCGCAGAGCCCCGCCTCCGCACACCTTTCCTCACCTTCACCGCGCCGTGCCGCGTGCTGTTCCCACGGGAGTCCGCCATGTCCGTACCCACCGCTGTCGCCGCCCCGCTGCCCGTCCTCGGCCGTGACGTCACCGTCCCGCTGGTCACCGGCGGCGAGGTCACCTACGCCGCGCTCGACTACGCCGCCAGCGCCCCCGCCCTCCAGCGGGTCTGGGACGACGTGGCCGCCTACGCCCCGTACTACGGCAGCGTGCACCGCGGCGCCGGGTACCTGTCGCAGCTCTCCACCGACCTGTTCGAGAACGCCCGGCGGACCGTCGCCGAGTTCCTGGACTGCCGGGACGAGGACCAGGTGGTCTTCACCCGGTCCACCACCGACTCCCTCAACCTGCTCGCCGCGGCCCTGCCCGCCGGCTGCCGGGTCTTCGTCTTCGAGACCGAGCACCACGCCTCCCTGCTGCCGTGGCGCGACGCCGAGGTGACCTGCCTGGACGCCCCGCGCACCCCCGCGCAGGCCGTCGCCACCCTGGAGCGGGCCCTCGCCGCCCGGGAACCGCAGGGCCCCGCCCTGGTCTGCGTGACCGGCGCCTCCAACGTCACCGGCGAACTGTGGCCGGTACGGGAGCTGGCCGCCGTCGCCCACGCGCACGGCGCCCGGATCGTCCTGGACGCCGCCCAGCTCGCCCCCCACCACCCGGTCAGCGTCCAGGACCTGGACGTCGACTGGGTCGCCTTCTCCGGACACAAGCTGTACGCCCCCTTCGGCTCCGGGGTGCTGGCCGGCCGGGCCGACTGGCTGCGCGCGGCCGAGCCCTACCTCGCGGGCGGCGGCGCCAGCCGCAAGGTCGCCCGGCGCGCGGACGGCGGAGTGGACGTCGAGTGGCACGACAGCGCCGCCCGCCACGAGGCCGGCTCGCCCAACGTCATCGGCGCCTACGCCATCGCCTCCGCCTGCAAGGCGCTCACCGAGGTTGGGTTCGACACGCTGGTCGCGCGGGAGCGGCACCTGATCGAGAAGGTGCGGGACGGGCTCGCCGGGGTGCCCGAGGTGCGGGTGCTGTCGCTGTTCGGGGACGACGCGCCGCGGGTCGGGGTGCTCTCCTTCGTCGTCGACGGCTGGAACAGCTCCCACTTCGCCGCCGCGCTCTCCGCCGAGTACGGCATCGGCGTCCGCGACGGCCTGTTCTGCGCCCACCCGCTGGTGCGCACCCTGCTCGGCGGCGACCCGCAGAGCCAGGGCGAGTGCGGGGCGCCCGAGGCCGCGCCCGGCGAGAAGTCCCTCAACGCCATCCGGGTCAGCTTCGGCGCGGGCACCCCCGACGAGCACGTGGAGCGGTTCGTGACCGCCGTCGGGGAACTGGTGCGCGACGGCGCCGCCTGGCGCTATCGCACCGAGGACGGCCGCTGCGTGCCCGACACCTCCGCCGCCGCCGCGTGAACCGGTAGCCGGGAGCCCAGCAGGATCAGCCGCAGCGCCCGCTCGGTGGCGTCCGTCAGCAGCTCCGCGCCGCGCGTCAGCGCCTCCGCCAGCGCCATCGGCGCGGGCAGGATGCCATGGCAGGCGTCCACCCCCGGCACCTCGTGCGCGCCCTCGCCGAGGGTGCCCGCCAGCGCCAGCACCGGACGCCCGTACAGCTTGGCGCGGCGGGCCACCTCGGCCGGGATCTTGCCGCGCGGCGTCTGGTGGTCCAGGGCGCCCTCGGCGGTGAGCACCAGGTCGGCACGGGCCAGCCGGGCGTCCAGGCCGACCTGGTCCCACAGCACGTCGAAGCGGGGGAGCAGCCGCGCGCCGAGCGCCGCCAGGCCGGCGCCGAGCCCGCCGGAGGCACCGGTGCCGGGGCCGGTGCGCAGGTCGGGGACGGGCGGGCGGAGGTCGCGGGTGAGGACGTAGGCCCAGTTCTCCAGGGCCGCCGAGAGGTGCTCGACCTGGGCCGGGGTCGCGCCCTTCTGGGGGCCGAAGACCCGGGCGACGCCGCGCTCGCCGCACAGCACGTTGAACGGGTTGCAGGCGACGAGCAGGTCGGCGTCCCGCAGCCGGGGGTCCAGGCCGGACGGGTCGATCCGGGCGAGCCGGGTCAGCTCCCGGCCGCCGGGCGGCAGCGCGAACCCGTCCGCGTCGAGCAGCCGGGCGCCGAGCGCCTGGAGCGCGCCCGCGCCCCCGTCCGAGGTGCCCGAGTCGCCGCAGCCGACCAGGACGCGCCGCGCCCCGGTGTCCAGCGCGGCGCGGATCAGCTCCCCGACGCCGTACGTGGTGGTGGCGCCGGGGTCGCGCAGGGCGCGGGGTACCAGGGCGAGTCCGGCCACCGCGGCCATCTCCACCACCGCCGTGTCCCGGGCGCCGAGCAGTGCGAAGTGGGTGCCGACCGGCTCGCCCAGCGGACCGGTCGCGGCCAGCGCCACCAGCCGGCCGCCGGTCGCCGCGGCCAGTTCCACGGCGGTGCCCTCGCCGCCGTCCACCAGCGGCACCCGGTCGATCGCGGCGTCCGGCAGCACCCGGCGGACCCCGGCCGCGATGGCGTCGGCGGCGGCCCGCGCGGAGAGCGACTCCTTGAAGCCGCTGGGGGCGACGACGACTCGGTTCAGGACGGGGTGCGGCACGGCGGGCTCCTCAGCGGGTCAGGGGGACGCCGAGCAGCGGCCAGACCGCGGCGGCGAAGAACAGGACGAGCGCGGCGGTCAGCGGCGCCAGCACGGCGGAGAGCCGCAGCAGGTCGCGCGGGGCGTAGGTGGGGACGCCGGGGACCTCGGCGAAGAGGGTGACCGGTTTCGCGGAGGCCGGCAGGGTGTGGCAGAAACCGGCCGCGGCGGTGGAGGCGAGGGCGGCGGCGACCGGATTGACCCCGGCCCCGGTGGCGGCGGCGATCACGAGCGGCACCAGCACCGAGGAGCGCGCCGAACGGGACTGCAGGACCAGGTGGGCGGCGGTGCTGACGACGACCACGACGGTGAGGAAGACGGCCGGTCCGAGGTCCGGGGGCAGCCCGGACACCAGCCAGGCCGCGGCGCCCGAGTCGGCCAGCGCCACGCCCATCGCCATGGTCGCCGCCATGAACAGCAGCAGCGACCAGGGCACCGTCCGCAGGGCGTCCTTGAGGCGTACGGTGCCCAGCGCCGGGGAGGCGGCGACGACCGCGCCGATCAGCGCCACGACGGCCGGCGGCACCCCGTGCAGGGGCTCGCCGCACCACAGGGCGACCACCGTGGCCAGCAGCAGGGCGCAGCGCTTCTCGCCCTGCGTCCAGGGGCCGGTCACGGGGGAGTCCGCGTGCCGTTGGATCTCCTTCGGGGTGACGCGTACCGGACCCTTGCGGTCCGCCCGCCGGGTCGAGGTGAGCAGCACCGCCTCGGCGGCCAGGTGGGAGGAGACCACCGCCAGCGGCAGGCCCGGCAGCAGCCACTCGGTGAAACCGATCCGGTCCCCGGTGGCCTCCCACAGCACCGATACGGTGATCAGATGAGCGCCCGCGCCGATCAGGGTCGCCACCGCCGACAGAAGGATCACGGTCGGGAACAGCAGTGCCAGCATCACGACCAGTCGCTCCCGGTCGGCCAGGGCGTGGGCGAGGGCGAGGAACACCGGCAGCGCGAGCGCCGCCCGGCCCGAGGTGGCCGGGACCGCGAACGCCGTCACGACCAGCGCGGCCGTGACCAGGTGCGCCAACTGCCGTACCGAGCGCGCCCCGCCGACCAGGAAGACCGCCGCCCGGCCCGCGAGGCCCGTCCGGGTCACCGCCGCCGCCAGCACGAAGGCGCAGATCAGCAGCCACACGGTCGGCTCGCCCAGGGCGCCGAACAGGGTGTCACTGCTGATCACCCCGGTGACGGTCAGGGCGAGTCCGGCGCCGAGCGCGATGTACGTGTCGTCGACCGGGGTGGCGATCCAGGCGCAGGTGGCCAGCGCGAACACGGCCAGGGTGAGCCGCGCGTCGCCGCCGAGCGAGGGGAGGGCGCCGGGCACCGCCAGCACGGCGCACAGCGACAGGGCCGCGCACAGGACCGCGGTCGGTCGGAGGTTCGCCGTCACGTCATCGAGGGTTCTCCCGGGCGGTGAGCCGCCGATGAGCCGTACATGAAGGAAAGTTCACCGGGCCGGCAGCCGGTACCCCATGCCGCGGACCGTCTCCACCGCCTGCGCCCCCAGCTTCTTGCGCAGCGCCCGCACGTACACGTCCACGATGTTGGAGCCGGGGTCGAAGTCGTAGCCCCACACATGGGAGAGGATCTGCTCGCGGGAGAGCACCTGCCCCGGATGCCGCAGGAACAGCTCCAGGAGCACGAACTCACGGGCCGTCAGATCGACCGTGCGGTCCCCGGACCGGGCCCGCCGGGTGCGCAGGTCCAGGCCGACCGGCCCCGACCTCAGCACCGTCACCTCCGGCGCGCGGGCCGCCGTGCGCAGCCGGAGCCGGACCCGGGCGAGGAGTTCCTCGAAGCGGAACGGCTTGGTCATCCAGTCGTCGGCGCCGCCCTCCAGGCCGGCCACCGTGTCCCGGACCGAGTCCCGGGCGGTCAGCACGATCACCGGGGTGGTGACCCGGGCCTCGCGCAGCTCGCGCAGGACCGTGAAGCCGTCCCGGCCGGGCAGCCCGATGTCCAGGACGACCAGGTCGAAGCCGCCGGTCAGGGCGTACGCGCTGCCGCTCTCGCCGTCCGCGACGGCGGTGGTGGTGAAGCCGTTGGCGCGCAGGCCCTTGGTGACGAAGGACGCGATGCGTTCCTCGTCCTCGACGATGAGGATGCGGTTCATGGGCGTGTCTCCTCCAGGGAGAGGGTGAAGGTGGCGCCGCCGCCGTCGGTGTCGCGCAGCAGGACCCGGCCGCCGTGGCCCTCCGCGATCGCCTTGACGATCGACAGCCCGAGCCCGGCGCCCGAGCCGCGCGCCCCGCGCCGGGCGGTGCCGCGCCGGAAGCGTTCGAAGATGACGCCGGCGTCCTGCGGCCGGACGCCGGTGCCGGAGTCGGCGACGTACAGCTCGACGCGTCCCCCGGCGAGCCGGGAGCCGATGCGGACGCGCTGGCCGGGGGCGGTGTGCTGCACCGCGTTCTGCGCGAGCTGCACCATGGCCTGGGTGACGCGCTGGGGGTCCAGCAGGGCTTCCCCCTCGGCGACCTCGGCCAGCACCCAGTCGCGGGCGCCGAGGGTGCGGGCCTTGACGTAGACGTCGGCGGTGAGTTCGGCGAGCTGGACCGGCTCGGGGGCGACGAAGTCCGGGCGTTCGGCCTTGGCGAGCAGCAGCAGGTCCTCGACGATGCGGCTCATCCGGTCCAGTTCGTCGGTGACCAGCCGGACCGTCTCCTCCCGCTCGGCCGGGTCGTCGCCCATCAGCTCCAGGTGGCCGCGGACGATGGTGATCGGGGTGCGCAGTTCGTGCCCGGCGTCGTCGACGAACTCGCGCTGCGCGGCGAACGCCCGCTCCAGCCGGTCCAGCATCGCGTTGAACGTCCCGGCGAGCGCGGCCACGTCGTCGCGGCCGCGCACCGGGATACGGCGGGTCAGGTCCTGCTCGGTGAGCTGGGCCGCGGTGGTGCGCACCAGGCGGACGGGGGCGAGGATGCGGCCGGCGACCACCCAGGCGATGCCGGTGGTCATCAGCAGGGCGACGCCGGAGATGGCGAGCAGCACCCGGAAGACCTCGTCGGCGCGGGCCTTCTCCCGGCCGGGGTGGAAGGCGACCACGAACGCGGCGGCCGGCTCCCCGCCGTAGCGGGCGACGGTGACCTTGGCCCAGCGGATCTCGCCCTCGGGCCGGGCGAGGGTGCCGGTGGCGTGCCAGGAGCCGAAGATGTGCCGGCGGGCGTCGGGGTCCTTGTGCAGGGGCAGGCCGACGGGGATGTCGCGCTGCTGGATGATCTGCGCGGGGTCGGTGCCGGGGGCGCCGACCAGGCCGACGAGTTCCTCGTCCAGATCGGCGTACTGCCGTTGCAGGAAGACCCGCAGCAGCCGGTCCGGTTCGGTGAACGGGCGGCCGGTGGCCGGGTCGAAGCCCTGCTCCTCGAAGTTGGCGAACTCACCGGCCTCCTGCGCCAGCAGGCTGCCGATCCGCCGGTCGGTGTCGCGCAGCAGGATCGACCGGGTGGTCGCGGCGACCGAGCCGAGCGCGACGGCCATCACCAGCAGCAGCCAGAGCAGGATGCGGACCCGCGCGGAGACCCGCCGGGGCTCCCGGTCAGCCGTCGTCACCGGCGCCGTCGTCGCCCGCCGGGCCGTCCCCGTCGCCGCGGCCGGGGGAGTCGTCGTCATCGTCGTCGTCCGGGGGGCTGTCGGTCACCGGGGGCCGGGAGACCACCTCGTCGCCCGGGGCCGGCCCGGAACCGGTGGCGGAGGCGGACGGGGACCCGGTGGCCGGCGGGGGCGTGGCGGTGGGGGCGGGGGTCGGCGGCGGGGAGCCGCTCTCCAGCTCCACCGACGAGGGCGCCCCGGGCTCCCGGGGGCGGTCGGTGAGCGCGAAACTGGTCGCGGCGATGCCGAGGGGGATCAGCACGACGGCGGCCAGGGCCGCCATCCGGCGAGTGAAGACCATGGCCGGGATCGTGCCCCCGCCGCCCGGCGGCCCGGATGAGGCCCGGATGAAGAACTCCTCATCCCGGGCGGCGCGACCGCGCGGCCCCGGACGTCAGCTGTCCAGGCCGATGGCGAACGCCGCCTCCAGGTCGTGCTGCGAGTACGTGCGGAACGCCACGTGCGTGTCCGTGCCCTCCACCCCCGGGATCTTGCTGATCCGCCCGGGGATGACCTCGGCCAGCTCCTCGTGCTCGCGGACCCGGACCATGGCGATCAGGTCGTAGGTGCCGGTGACGGAGAAGACCTCGCTGACGCTCTCCAGCGCGGCGATCCGCTCCGCGATCTCGGGAATCCGGTCCACGCTGGTCTTGATGAGGACGATCGCGGTGATCACGGCTGGTTCTCTCCCTCGGGGGCGGGCGTAGGGGCGGACTTCACTCTAGCCCGCCGCCCGTGGGCCACCCACGCGCAGAGGAAGCCCAGGCCGAAGCCGACCAGGTGCGCCAGGTAGGCCACCCCCGGACCGTCCCCGGCCCGCCACGCCGACAGCCATTGCAGCGCCGCCCAGAAGGGCAGCACCACCCATGCCGGGAAGCGCAGCGGCATGAACAACAGGAACGGCAGGAGACTGGTCACCCGCGCCCGGGGGAACAGGTACAGGAACGCGCCGAGCACCGCCGAGATCGCCCCGGAGGCGCCGACCAGGGACTGCCGGGAGTCGTCGTTGGCGATCGCGTACCCGAGCAGCGCCAGACAGCCGCAGCCGAGGAAGAACAGCAGGAACCGGACGCGGCCCATCCGCTCCTCGGTCATCGCCCCGAAGACGTAGAGGAACAGCATGTTGCCGAGCAGGTGCACCCAGCTCCCGTGCACGAACAGGGCCGTGACCGGGGCCAGCAGGGCGCGCGGCGACCCGTCGAACAGCTCCGCGGGGATCACGCCCCAGTGCCGGAAGTAGGCGCGCTGCGCGGCGAGCAGTTCGTCGCCGGAGCCGTTCGACGGGTCCAGGCCCGCGGCGGGAGAGACCAGGAAGAGCAGACAGCACAGGACGATCAGCCCGTGCGTCACCGGCGCGGAGCCGCGGGCCGGGCGGCGGTTTCCGGCCGTCCGCGCCGCTCGCGGTGTCCGGCCCGCGGACGAGCCCCAGTTGCGGATCATGGGAACAGAGCATGGCGTAACGGGACACGGGCGGACGGATCGCCTCGCCGCCGTGGACGGACGGGCGGCCGGTACCCGCCAGGCCGTAGGGTTACGAGCCACACGCACCGGGGAGTCCGGCGCGTCGGGCGACACTGGAAGAGAGCGAACAGCCACGATGACGGTTCCCCAGCCGACCGGCACGACGCGGTGGCGCTGCACCCTCTGCGGCAACCTCACCCGTTTCGACGTGACCCGCGCCTCCAAGGTCGTGGAGTACGTCCACCTCGACCTGGCCGGTGAGCCGACGGTCGAGGAACGCGAGGTGCTCAGTGAGACCATCGAGTCGGTGCGGTGCCGCTGGTGCAACGCCGTGGACCAGGTGGAACTCGTGGACAGGCCGGGTGCCGGCTCCTGAGGGGAGCGGGCCCCGCACAGGCATTGGGGTGACGGATGGCGGAGACACACGGCGGGGGGCCGGGCGACGGCGCCGCTGAGGTGCTCGACCGTCCGCTGCCCGACGGGGTGCGGCGCAGGGTCGTGCAGATCGCCGCGGACGGCTTCGGCGGCCTGACCCTCGCGGAACTCCCCGCGCAGCTGCGGCAGTACGCCCGGTTCACACCGAGCCGCCGGGCCAAGTTCGCGGGCAACGCGATGGCCGCGGCGCTGGAGACGGACGCGCTGTTCCGCCAGCGCATCGGCGAGAAGCTCAGGGAGACCCAGGCCGAACTGGCCGAGGCCCTGGAATCCGGGTCCCCGCCCCCGGCCGCGGACCCGCTCGACGTGGCGGCCGCCGCCTACGTGCTGCGTCCGGCCGGCTGGGTGAAGCTGGTGGCCGCCGCCGGCGAGGAGGCCCAGCGGGCCGACGCCGAGCGCGCCGACGAGGAGACCCGCGCCGAGCTGGACCGGCTCCGCGCGGAACTGGAGCGCGCCCGGGGGCACGGCCGCGAGGAGACCGAGCGGCTGCGCGGCGAGCTGGACGCCGCCCGGAAGGAGGCGGAGTCGCTCCACCGCAAGCTGCGCGGCGCGCTGAGCGACGTCAAGCGCGGCGAGGCAGCGGTGCGCAAGATGCGCGCCGAGCTGGACGCCGTACGGGCCGAGGGGCAGACCCGGGTGTCCGCCGCCGAGAGCGAGACGCGGCGGCTCAAGGCCCGGCTCGGGGAGGCCGAGGCCGCGCTGGAGGCCACCCGCAAGGCCGCCCGCGAGGGCCGCAGTGTCGAGGACATGCGGGTACGGCTGCTGCTCGACACCCTGCTGGAAGCGGCGCAGGGGCTGCGCCGGGAACTGGCGCTGCCGCCGGTCTCCGTGCGCCCCGCCGAGACCGTGGACGCCGTGGAGCCCGGCCGGATGACCCCGAAGGACATCGCCGCCCGCGCGCTGTCCGAGCACGACCCGGCCGTCCTCGACCAGTTGCTCGCGCTGCCCCAGGCCCATCTGGTCGTCGACGGCTACAACGTCACCAAGACCGGCTATCCGCAGATGCCCCTGGAGAAGCAGCGGCTGCGGCTGCTCGGCCAGCTCTCCCAGCTCGCCGCGCAGACCGGCGCCGAGGTGACCTGCGTCTTCGACGGGGCCGAGCTGGTCGCGCCGGTGCTGCTCGCGCCGCCGCGCGGGGTCCGGGTGCTGTTCTCGAAGCCGGGGGTCACCGCCGACGAGCTGATCCGCCAGCTGGTGCGGGCCGAACCGCCGGGCCGGCCGGTCATCGTCGCCTCCACCGACCGCGAGGTCGCCGACGGGGTGGCCCGCGCGGGGGCCCGCCCGGTCGCCTCGGCGATGCTGCTGAAGCGGCTCGCCTGACCCGTGGCCTGACACAGGGTCAACCAGGCGTCACCACCGGTGAGTCCGAGGTAAAAGATGCGGTCGGTGACCGGGTTTTTCCCGGGAAGGATTTGAACTGATCACGGATGGGTCACTAGGGTCTCGCTTCGAACCCTAGAACGGGTGATCACTCACACGAAGGAGTTCGCCTCCCGTGGCGTCCCACCGTCGACCCAAGCAGCCCAGCCGCGCGCGCGTCACCGTGCTCACCACCGCAGCCGCCGCCGCTGTCGTGCTCAGCTCCCAGGCCGCCAACGCCGCTCCCAGCGAGAAGCAGAGCAAGGACGAGGTCAAGGCCAAGGTCGACAAGCTCTACGAAGAGGCCGAGCAGGCCACCGAGAAGTACAACGGGGCCAAGGAGAAGCAGGAGAAGCTCCAGAAGGAGATCTCCACCCTCCAGGACAACGTCGCCCGCGGCCAGGAGGAGCTGAACGAGCTGCGCGACGGCCTCGGCACGATGGCCAGCGCCCAGTACCGCACCGGCGGCATCGACCCCTCGGTGCAGCTGTTCCTCTCCGCGGACCCGGACGACTACCTCGACAAGGCGTCCACGCTGGACCAGTTGAGCGCCCAGCAGGTCGACGCGCTCAAGGAGATCCAGGAGAAGCAGCGCGACCTCGCCCAGCAGCGCGAGGAGGCCGCCGAGAAGCTCAAGGACCTCTCCGCCACCCGCACCGAGCTGGGCAGGAAGAAGCAGGAAGTCCAGAGCAAGCTCTCCTCGGCGCAGAAGCTGCTCAACAGCCTCACCGCCGCCGAGAAGGCCGCCCTGGCGCAGGAGGAGCAGCGCGCCACCCGCAGCAGCGAGCGCGAGGCCCTCTCCGGCTCCACGGCCTCCGCCTCCGGCCGCGCCGGCGCCGCCTTCGCCGCCGCCCAGCGGATGATCGGCACCCCGTACGTCTACGGTGCCACCGGCCCCTCCAGCTTCGACTGCTCCGGCCTGACCTCCTGGGCCTACGCCCAGGCCGACGTCTCCATACCGCGGACCTCCGAGGCCCAGTCACAGATCGGCACCCGCATCACCAGCGTCAGCCAGCTCCAGGTCGGCGACCTCGTCTTCTTCTTCAACGACCTGCACCACGTCGGCCTCTACGCCGGCAACGGCCAGGTCCTGCACGCCCCGCGCACCGGCACCGTCGTGCGGTACGAGTCGATGAGCACCATCGGCGGTCCCTTCATGTGGGGCGTCCGGGTCTGACCCGTGGGACGGGTCCGCCCGTCCCGATCAACCCGACATGCCGCCCGAACGGGCGAATCACCGCACCGTGTTGTGACCCGGCGCCCCGCCGCTGACCTGCGTCAGCGGCGGGGCGCCGGGCCGCGCGGACGCCGAGGTCGTTGGTGGGTGCCCCGCCGCGGGACTACTGTCTGCCGCGTTTCCCCGTCCGCCAGCGGAAGGAGTGCGGCTTCCCGTGGGGTCCCATCGCCGCCTTGCACCGACCGGTCTCGACCGGGGCGCCACCGCCGTCGCCGGTCTGCTGTCCGCCGCCGCCGCGGTCCTCGGCGCCGTACCGGCGTCCGCCGCGCCGCTCGACGACACCCGTGCCGCGGTGGACCGCCTGCACCGCGAGGCCGAGCAGGCGACCGAGGCCTACAACGAGGCCGACGAGCGCACCGACGCCCTGCGCCGGCGGGTCGCCGCCGTCCAGGAGAGCATCGCCCGCGGGCAGCAGCGCATCAACTCCATGCGGGACGCGCTCGGTTCGCTGGCCGGCGCCCAGTACCGCACCGGCGGACTCGACCCGTCCGTCGCGCTGCTGCTCTCCGCCGACCCGGAGGACTACCTCGACAAGGCCGCGACCCTCGACCGGATCGGCGCCCACCACGCGGGCGAACTGCGCAGGCTCCAGGGCGCCATGCGCCGGCTCGCCCAGGACCGCGCCGAGGCCGGCCGCACGCTGGACCGGCTGAACAAGGGGCTGCGCGCCGTCTCCGCCCACAAGAAGACCGTGGAGCGCAAGCTCGCCGAGGCCCGCCGTCTGCTCAACTCCCTCCCGGACGCCGAGCGCGACGCCTACGGCCGCTCCTCCCGCTCCGGCCGCGCGGACCTCACCGGCCCGGAGCACACCGTCCCCGCCTCGGGCCGCGCCGCGTCCGCCGTCGCCGCCGCCCGGTCCGCCGTCGGCAAGCCCTACGTCTGGGGCGCCAACGGCCCCTCCGCCTTCGACTGCTCGGGCCTGACCCAGTGGTCGTACGCGCAGGCCGGGGTCGCCCTGCCGCGCACCTCGCAGGCGCAGGCCGGCGCCGGGCAGCGGGTCTCCCTCGCCCAGGCGCGCCCCGGGGACCTGGTCGCCTACCGGAACGACGCCAGCCACATCGGGATGTACGTGGGCGACGGGCAGGTCGTCCACGCGCCCTACCCGGGGGCCCCGGTGCGCTACGACCCGGTCGGCATGATGCCGATCTCCTCCGTCACCCGGCCCTGACGGCCGCCGCCCCGCGCCCCGTACCCTCGGAAGGTGGCTGGTCGCGGGCGGGACGTACGGGATTCCTCGGTGGTGGTGCTCTGCCTGCTGCTGCTCGTCGCGCTGACCGGCTGCGGCGGCGGGACGGACACCGCCTCCCTGCGGGCCGACGTCCAGCGGGTGCTGGACCGGCGGGCGGCGGCCCTGCTCGGCCGGGACGCCGCCGCGTACGCCGCGACCGGCACCCGGACCGGCTTCGACCGGGTGGCCGAGGTTCCGCTGGCCGACTGGACCTACCGCGTCACCGGCCTGGAGCGCATCGGCTCCACGGCCACCGCCGACGTCGACCTGCGCTACCGCCTCGCCGGCTATGACGCCGGGGCCCTCCGCGCCCGCCGCACCGTCCGCCTGGCCCGCGCGGACGGCGCCTGGCGGGTCACCGCCGACCGGCCCGCGCCCAAGGCCCCCCGCCAGCCCTGGGACCAGGGCACGGTCCAGACCGTCCGCGGCGCGCACAGCCTGGTCCTCGGCGTCGGCCGGGCGGACGCGGCGCTGCGCGCCTACGCCGGGCTCGCCGACCGCGCGGTGCCGGCCGTCGCCGCCGCCTGGGACGGCGACTGGCCCCGGCGGGTCGTGGTGATCGTGCCCCGGTCGCTCGCGGCGATGGCGGAACTGCTCGGCTCGCCCGCCTCCTCCTACCAGGGCATCGCGGCCGTCACCACCGGCGAGACCGGCGCCGTCGCCCCCGCAGACCGGATCGTCGTCAACCCGGAGGCGTACGGGCTGCTCGGCACGGTCGGCAAGCAGGTGGTGCTCACCCACGAGACCACCCATGTCGCCACCCGTGCCCACACCGGCGCCGCCACCCCCCTCTGGCTGTCCGAGGGGTACGCCGACTGGGTCGGCTACCGCGGCACCGGGCGCGCCCCCGCCCGGATCGCGCCGGAACTGGCCCGCGCGGTGGCCGAGGGCCGGGTGCCCGACGCGCTCCCGGCCGACGACGACTTCGGTTTCACCGGCGACGCCACCGAACTGGCGCGGGCGTACGAGGGCGGCTGGGCGGCCTGCCGGCTGATCGCCGAGGAGTGGGGCGAGGACCGGCTCGACGCGTTCTACCGGGCCGTGGGCGCGCACGGGCGGCGGGACGGGGCGGTGGCGGACGCGATGCGCCGGGTCCTCGGGACGACGCCGGAGGACTTCACCCTGCGCTGGCAGGCCCGGCTGCGGACGGAGCTGTCCTAGGGCCGGGGCTCAGGGCGGGACGGGCGTCCCGTCGGCGTGGGCCGGGGGCCGCTCGGGCAGCGGCGCGGGCGCCGGACGCGGCACCGTCTGCCGCCACAGCACCCGGGCCGCGCAGACCGCCGCCGCCACCAGCAGGCCGTTGCGCAGGAACATCAGGGTCAGGCCGAGCGCGTCGCTGGCCACCACGTGCGCGAACCACAGCGGGAACTCCAGCACCGTCACCGCGCTCGCCGCCAGCACCAGCGCGACCGGCACCCCCATCCGGCTCGCCCGGAAGCAGAGGCAGACGGCGCCGATCCCGATCAGCCACACCATGTACTGCGGGCTGATCACCCGGCTGGTCACCGTGAACAGCAGCACCGCCACGAAGGCCGCGTCCGCCGCCGTGCGCGGCTCGAACCGCGTCGCCCGCAGCCGCCACAGCAGCAGCCAGCCGAAGGCCATCCCGGTCAGCGTCAGCGCGGCCGTGCTCACCCAGTCGACGTACGGGCCGAGGAACTCCACCGAGCCGTAGTTGAGCAGGACCTGCCCCTCCCAGCCGTGGTTGCGGGCGACGTGGAAGACCAGCGCGCCCAGCGACTCCACCTCGGTGCCCCGGTCCCGCTGGAACGTCAGGAACGCGAACGCCCCCGGCATCGCCAGCGCGAACGCGCCCGCGAGGGCCACGCCGGTGACCACCGCGGCGGCCCAGGCGGAGCGCCGCCGGACGCCGAGCAGCACCAGGGCCGGCCACACCTTCAGCAGCGCGCCGAGGGCCGCGAGCGCCCCCGCCACCCGGGGGTGCCGGGCGGCGGCCACCAGCGCGGCCACGGCGACCGCGGTGACCATCAGGTCGTAGCGGGCGTACACCGTCGGGCCGAGCAGCGGGACGCCCGCCACCCACACCCAGGGGCCGCGCAGCGTGCCGCCCGTCCGCAGGCCCGCGCGCAGCAGCAGGCCCAGCACCGCCAGGTCGGCCACGCAGACCAGGACGAAGAAGGCGGTCGCGTAGTCCAGGAAGGGCAGCAGGGCGGGGGAGAGGATCGCCGTCGCGGCGGCGGGCGGGTACTGCCAGGTGACGTCGTTCAGCGGAAACGTTCCGCTGCGCAGGACGCCGTACCAGCCCCGGTAGATCACCGATACGTCGCTGGTCACGTCGGGACCGGGGAAGACCCATACCTTCAGGACCCACAGGAGCAGCACCAGCCGGGTCGCGCACCAGGCCACCGGAAGCCATGCCAGGGACCGCCCGGCGTTCGACGTCTCCACGAATCCCCTGCCCGCCCGCTCGCTGCCGTCCGACGATCTCATGATGTCCCGAACTGCTGTGTGTCTGCCACACGCCCAGCCGGAGGCTGCTGTGAACGGGGGCTTCGATAGGGTCTCGGGCGATGCACAAGACCTTGATCGTGACGAACGACTTCCCGCCCCGCCCCGGCGGCATCCAGGCGTTCCTGCACAACATGGCCCTGCGCCTGGACCCCGAGCGGGTCGTCGTCTACGCCTCCACCTGGAAGCGCACCCGCGAGGGGGCCGAGGCCACCGCCGCCTTCGACGCCGAGCAGCCCTTCACCGTCGTACGGGACCGTACGACCATGCTGCTGCCGACGCCGGGGGCGACCCGGCGGGCGGTCGGGCTGCTGCGGGAGCACGGCTGCACCTCGGTGTGGTTCGGAGCGGCGGCACCGCTCGGGCTGATGGCCCCGGCCCTGCGCCGGGCGGGCGCCCGGCGGATCGTCGCCACCACCCACGGGCACGAGGCCGGCTGGGCCCAGCTCCCCGCGGCCCGGCAGCTGCTGCGCCGGATCGGGGAGGCGACGGACACGGTCACGTACCTGGGGGAGTACACGCGCTCCCGCATCGCGGACGCGCTGACCCCGCAGGCCGCCGCGCGGATGACGCAGCTGCCGCCGGGCGTCGACGAGAAGACCTTCCACCCGGGCAGCGGCGGGGACGGGGTCCGCGCCCGGCTCGGGCTGACCGACCGCCCGGTCGTCGTCTGCGTCTCCCGGCTCGTCCCGCGCAAGGGCCAGGACACCCTGATCAGGGCCATGCCCCGGGTCCTGGCCGCCGAGCCCGACGCCGTGCTGCTGATCGTCGGCGGCGGCCCCTACGAGAAGGACCTGCGCCGCCTCGCCGACGACGCGGGCGTCGCCGCGTCCGTCCGCTTCACCGGCTCCGTTCCCTGGTCCGAGCTGCCCGCCCACTACGGCGCCGGCGACGTCTTCGCGATGCCCTGCCGGACGCGCCGCGGCGGCCTCGACGTGGAGGGACTCGGCATCGTCTACCTGGAGGCGTCGGCGACGGGCCTGCCGGTGGTCGCGGGGGACTCGGGCGGCGCGCCGGACGCGGTGCTCGACGGGGAGACGGGCTGGGTCGTACGCGGTACCTCGGTCGAGGACACCGCCGACCGCCTGGTCACCCTCCTCGCCGACCCGGAGCTGCGCCGCCGGATGGGCGAGCGGGGCAGGCGGTGGGTCGAGGAGAGGTGGCGCTGGGACCTGCTGGCGGAACGGCTGAGGACGCTGCTGTAGGGCGACGGCCCGGGGGGCGAGGGCAACCGCGCGGCCGGCCGCGCCCGGCGGAGGGCCGTGCACCGGCCGCACCCCGCGCCCTACTTCGCGTAGATCGCCTCGATATCGGCCGAGTAGTCCCGCGCGACGATGTTCCGCTTCAGCTTCAGCGACGGGGTCAGATGCCCCGACTCCTCCGTGAACTGCCCCGGCAGCACCCGGAACCTGCGCACGGACTCCGCCTTGGACACCGCCGCGTTCCCGTCGTCCACCGCCGACTGGATCGCCGCCAGCAGATCCGGGTCCTCGCGGAGCGTCTCCGGGGTCGACCCGGCCGGCTTGCCGTGGTCGGCGCACCAGCGCGCCAGGAACTCCTCGTCCAGGGTCACCAGCGCCCCGACGAACGGCCGCCCGTCGCCGACCACCATGCACTCCGCGACCAGCGCGTGCGCGCGGATGCGGTCCTCGATCACCGCCGGCGCGACGTTCTTGCCGCCCGCCGTCACCAGGATCTCCTTCTTGCGGCCGGTGATCCGCAGATAGCCGTCCTCGTCGAGGGTGCCGATGTCGCCGGTGTGGAACCAGCCGTCGGCCAGCGCCTCGGCGGTCGCCTCCGGGTTGTTCCAGTACTCTTTGAACAGGTGCTCCCCGTGCAGCAGCACCTCCCCGTCGTCCGCGATCCGCACCACCGAGCCCGGCAGCGGCTGCCCGACCGTGCCGATCTTCTGCCGGTCCCAGGGGTTGAAGGCGGTGGCCGCGCAGGACTCGGTGAGGCCGTAGCCCTCCAGCACGGTGAAGCCGATGCCGCGGAAGAAGTGGCCGAGCCGCTCGCCCAGCGGGGCGCCGCCCGAGATGGCGTACTCGCCGCGTCCGCCGAGGACCGCGCGGAGCTTGCCGTAGACCAGCTTGTCGAAGACCTTGTGCTTGATCCGCAGACCCAGGGACGGGCCCGCCGGGGCGTCCAGCGCGCGGCTGTAGGCGATGGCGGTGTCGGCGGCCCGGTCGAAGATCCGGCCCTTGCCGTCGGCCTGCGCCTTGGCCCGCGCCGAGTTGTACACCTTCTCGAAGACGCGCGGCACGCCCAGGATCAGCGTCGGCCGGAACGACGCCAGTTCGTCGGTGAGGTTCTTGATGTCCGGCAGACAGCCCAGCTTGATCGGCGCGAGCATCGGCGCGACCTGCACCAGCCGCCCGAAGACGTGCGCGAGGGGGAGGAAGAGGAGGACGGAGCACTCGCCGGTCCGGAACAGCGGGCGCAGCCGCTCCACCACGTTGCCGCATTCGGCGAAGAAGGAGCGGTGGGTCAGGACGCAGCCCTTGGGACGCCCGGTGGTGCCGGAGGTGTAGACGATGGTCGCCGGATCGTCGGCCTTCGCCACCGAGCCGCGCTCCTCGACCGTCTCGTCCGTGACGCCCTGGCCCAGCCGGCCCAGTTCCTCCACGGCCCCCGCGTCGATCTGCCAGACGTGCTTCAGGGCGGGCAGCGCCTCGCGCACCGACTCGACCACGGCGGCGTGCTGGGCGGACTCCACGACACACGCGGTGGCACCGGAGTCGCCGAGTATCCACCGCACCTGCTCCGGCGAACTCGTCTCGTACACCGGCACGGTGACCGCGCCCGCGCTCCAGATCGCGAAGTCGAGCAGCGTCCACTCGTAGCGGGTCCGCGACATCAGCGCGACCCGGTCGCCCGGCTCGACGCCCGCGGCGATCAGGCCCTTGGCCGCGGCGTGCACCTCGGCGAGGAAGTCCCGCGCGCTCACGTCCCGCCAGCCGCCGCCCGTCCGGCGGGAGATGACGGCGACATCGGGATGCTGCGCGGCGTTCCGGCGGACGATGTCGGTCAGATTGCCGTCCGCGGGGACCTCGTACAGAGCGGGAAGGCTGAACTCGCGCAAGACTGCTGCTCCTCATAGGGCGCCGGCGCCACGACGTTGTGTGATGCGACGGTGCGGCCCATGGCTGGGGCGGGTGCCCGGGAGTACCTGAGAGACGGGTACGGGATTCCTGAGCACCGACTGGACTGCCTGGACGTTACCCGCCGGTATGGCGTCTTCGACAGGGGGGCCCGGCGAGATGTTCGCTGCGTCACACAGCTGCTGTTCTCTGCGCGCACAGTAGTCGACACGCCGACCGACCAGCCAGTAACCGCAGGTCCGCCCGCCGCCTGTTCACCGGGACCGCGCTGCTCCTACCCTTGATCGCCATGACTTCCACACCCGCCTCGGACACCCCGGCCACCACCACGCGCGTGCACGTGGTCAGCGACGTGCACGGGAACGCCCGGGACCTCGCCCGGGCCGGCGAGGGCGCGGACGCGCTGATCTGCCTCGGGGACCTGATCCTCTTCCTCGACTACGCCGACCACTCGCGCGGCATCTTCCCCGACCTGTTCGGCGAGGAGAACGCCGACCGGATCGTCGAGCTGCGCACCGCCCGCCGGTTCGCCGAGGCCAAGGAGTTCGGGGCCCGGCTGTGGGCCGGCGTCGACGGGGACCGCGCCGCGGTGCTGGAGAAGGCGGTGCGCAAGCAGTACGCCGAACTGTTCGCCGCGTTCCCGGCCCCCACGTACGCCACCTACGGAAATGTCGACATGCCGACACTCTGGCCGGAGTACGCCCGCCCCGGCACGACCGTGCTCGACGGCGAGCGCGTCGAGATCGGCGGCCGGGTCTTCGGCTTCGTCGGCGGCGGCCTGCAGACCCCCATGCGCACCCCCTTCGAGATCAGCGACGAGGAGTACGCCGCGAAGATCGAGGCGCTCGGCGAGGTCGACGTGCTCTGCACCCACATCCCGCCGGAGGTGCCCGAGCTGGTCTACGACACGGTGGCGCGGCGCTTCGAGCGCGGCAGCCGGGCGTTGCTCGACGCCATCCGGCGCACCAGGCCCCGGTACTCCCTCTTCGGCCACGTCCACCAGCCGCTGGTGCCGCGGATGCGGATCGGGGCGACCGAGTGCGTGAACGTGGGGCACTTCGCCTCGACCGGGCGGCCGTGGGTGCTGGAGTGGCGGTCGACGGGCGAGGGGTGACGCCGGAGCGGCCGTCGCGGAGGGAGAGCAGGGGGAGGGCGGGGCGGCGGTCGCGCAGGCAGGGGTGACGGCGGGGCCGGCGCCGCGCGGTAGCCTTCACAGCGCACGCACGCGTGCGCGACGACTGCGACGACTTCCCGGAGCCACCGCGCGTACGTGCCTGCGACGACTTCCAACCGGCCCGCACCTGGAGGAGCCACGGCGATGGCGGAACACACCAGTTCGAGCATCACGATCGAGGCCGCCCCGGCCGACGTCATGGGGGTGATCGCCGACTTCGCCCGCTACCCGGACTGGACCGGTGAGGTGAAGGAGGCGGAGGTGCTCGCCACCGACGCCCAGGGCCGCGCCGAGCAGGTCCGCCTGGTCATGGACGCCGGCGCGATCAAGGACGACCAGACCCTGGCGTACACCTGGGCCGGGGAGAACGAGGTCTCCTGGACGCTGGTGAAGTCCCAGATGCTGCGCTCCCTCGACGGCTCCTACCTGCTCAGGCCGGCCGGGACCGGCACCGAGGTCACCTACCGCCTCACCGTCGACGTCAAGATCCCGATGCTCGGCATGATCAAGCGCAAGGCCGAGAAGGTCATCATCGACCGGGCGCTGGCGGGGCTGAAGAAGCGGGTGGAGACGGGCGCCGCGTAGCCCCGCGGGCGAGCGCCGGGACACCGGCCGGGGCGGAGGTACCGTTCAGCCCTATGCGCACCCTCCTGATCATGGGCGCGGGCGGCAGCGGCCGGACGACCCTCGCCGCCGCCACCGCGCTCACCGCCGCCCGGTCCGGCACCCGCACCCTGCTGCTGGGCGCCGACCCCGAGGACACCCTCGGCGCCGCCCTCGGGGTGGCCACCGGCCCCGCGCCGGCCGCCGTCGAGCCCGGGCTCACCGCCTGGCGGCCCGACGCCGCCCGGGGCTTCCGGGACGGCCTCGCCGCCCTCCAGGACCGCGCCGCCTCCGCCCTCGGCCTGCTCGGCGCCGCCCGCCTCGACCCCGAGGAACTGACCCCGCTGCCCGGCGCCGGGGAACTGGCCCTGCTGCGCGGCCTGCGCGACGCCGCCCTCGCCGAGGAGCACGACCTCCTCGTCGTCGACCTCCCGCCCGCCCCGGCGGCCCTCGCCCTGCTCGCGCTGCCCGCGGAACTCCGCCGCTACCTGCGCCGCCTGCTGCCCCCCGAACGGCAGGCCGCCCGCGCCCTGCGCCCCGTCCTCGGCCGCCTCGCGGGCGTCCCCCTGCCCACCGAGGCGCTCTACGAGCACGCCGCCCGCTGGGACCTGGAACTCGCCGCCGCCGAAGCCGTCCTCACCGACCGGAACACCGTCGTCCGGCTGGTCGCCGAGCCCGGCCCGGCCGGTGCCGACGCCGTCCGCGCCACCGCCCTCGGCCTCGCCCTGCGCGGGCTGCCCGTGGAACGGCTCGCCGCCAACCGCGTACTGCCCGAGGACACCCCCGCCGACGGCTGGCTCGCCGGGCCCGTGGCCCAGCAGCGCAAGACCCTGGAGGAGTGGCAGGGCGTCCACGACGTCCACCCCGTGCCGCACCTCGGCCGGGACCCGCGCGGCACCGACGACCTCGCCGCCCTCGCCCTGCCCGGCGTCCGCCCGGACACCGCCCCCGTGGAGTGGCCCGTGCGCGACCGGCTCGCCGAGGACGGCGTCCTGGTCTGGGAGATCCCGCTGCCCGGCGCCACCCGGGACGGGCTCGACCTGGTCCGGCGCGGCGACGAACTCGCGGTCGCGGCCGGCCCCTTCCGCCGCATCGTCCCGCTGCCGTCCGCGCTGCGCCGCTGCACGGTGGAGGGGGCCGCGCTGCGCGAGGGGCTGCTGAGCGTGCGGTTCGCGCCGGACCCGCGGTTGTGGCCGGGTGAGCGGTGACGGCGGAGACGGGGGAGGCCGCGGCTCCGCGAGCGGGGGCGCCGGCGAGGGGTGACGACGGCGCGGCTGTGGTTCCGTGCGCGCCGGGCGGGGGGTGAGGGCGGTCCCGCGAGCGCCGGCGGGCGACGGCGGTCCCGCGAGCGGTGAACCGGTGACGTCCGTTCGGGTAACGTCGTAGGGACGAACCGTAGTCAGGAGTCCGTCATGAGCGAACAGCTCCCGCCGCCCGACGCAGACGGCGACGCGGCGGCCGAGAAGGAGCGGGCGGCCCGGCAGGAGCGGGTGGCCGACGCCGACGCCTGGGCGACGGCGGCCGCCGAGGACCTGGCCGCCGAGAAGGCCCGCCGCCGCGCCGCCCACGGTCCGCCCCCGGGCTCGGCCGCCGAGGAACTGCGCCGCCTGGTCGACACCGTCGCCGACAAGCTGTCCGGTCTCCCGGCGCCTCTGTTCGGACCGGTCGCCGGGACGGCCGCCCAGCAGGTGGTCAAGCAGGTCGTCCAGCAGGCCAAGGCCGCCGTCGAGCCGGTCATCGAGCGCAACCCCGATGTCTTCGACCACCTCGCGGCGGCCGGTGGCGAACTGCTCGCCGCGTACCGCTCGGCCGTGCAGAACCAGGAGCGGCGCTGGACCACCGGCGCGACCGCCCCCCGCGACGCCGCCGACGCCGCCGGCGACACGGACCCGCCCGGTGACGACGGGGGCGAGGGCACGGGTCCGGGCCAGCGCATCGACCTGGACTGACGGTCCCCGGCGACGGCGCCTCGGGTACGGTTGCCCCTAGCGGGGCTCGACCGAAACTGAGGGATTCATGGGACTCACCATCGGCGTCGACATCGGCGGCACGAAGATCGCGGCCGGCGTGGTCGACGAGGAAGGCAACATCCTCTCGACGTTCAAGGTGCCGACCCCCACCACGCCCGAGGCCATCGTGGACGCCATCGCCTCGGCGGTGGAGGGAGCGCGCGCCGGGCACGAGATCGTCGGCGTGGGCATCGGCGCGGCCGGTTACGTCAACCGGCAGCGCTCCGAGGTCTACTTCGCGCCGAACATCGACTGGCGCAACGAGCCGCTGAAGGAGAAGGTCGAGGCCCGCGTGGGCCTCCCGGTCGTCGTGGAGAACGACGCCAACGCGGCCGCCTGGGGCGAGTACAGGTTCGGGGCCGGCAAGGGCCACCGCAACGTCATCTGCATCACCCTGGGCACCGGCCTCGGCGGCGGCATCATCATCGGCAACAAGCTGCGCCGCGGTCACTTCGGCGTGGCCGCCGAGTTCGGCCACATCCGGATGGTGCCGGACGGCCTGCTGTGCGGCTGCGGCTCGCAGGGCTGCTGGGAGCAGTACGCCTCCGGCCGCGCCCTCGTGCGCTACGCCAAGCAGCGCGCCAACGCCACCCCGGAGCGCGCCGAGGTGCTGCTCGGCCTCGGCGACGGCACCGCCGACGGCATCGAGGGCAAGCACATCTCCATGGCCGCCCGGCAGGGCGACCCGGTCGCCGTCGACTCCTACCGCGAGCTGGCCCGCTGGGCCGGCGCGGGCCTGGCCGACCTGGCCTCGCTCTTCGACCCGTCGGCGTTCATCGTCGGCGGCGGGCTGTCGGACGAGGGCGACCTGGTCCTCGACCCGATCCGCAAGTCGTACAAGCGCTGGCTGGTCGGCGCCCACTGGCGGCCGGTCGCCGACGTGATCGCGGCCCAGCTCGGCAACAAGGCCGGCCTCGTCGGCGCGGCCGACCTGGCCCGGGAGCCCGACCCGATCATGTGATCGAGGCGGGAGTGCGTGCCCTCAGGGGCGCGGGGAGCTGCGCGACAGGCCACGACCAACCCGGCAGTCGCCCACGATCCTCGCGCCCGTGTGCGGGGGGCGGGGGCGTACATTGATCGACATGCCGTCGCTCGACAACCTCCCCGACTCCCGGACGGAACCCGACGGTTCCGCCGTCGTCCGCGTCCTGAGCTACAACATCCGCTCGCTGCGCGACGACACCGACGCCCTCGCCCGCGTCATCACCGCCTGCGCCCCCGACCTGGTCCTGCTCCAGGAGGCTCCCCGCTTCTTCCGCTGGCGCAAGAAGCTGGCCCGCCTCGCGGCCGCCTCCGGCCAGGTGATCCTCTCCGGCGGCGGCACCGCCGCGGGCCCCGCGCTGCTGTGCTCCCTGCGGGCCACCGTGGAGCGCACCGAGGACGTGCTGCTCCCGCTCACCCCCGGCCTGCACCGCCGCGGCCTCGCCACCGCCGTCGTCCGGTTCGGCAAGGCCCGCGTCGGCGTCCTGAGCTGCCACCTGTCGCTCCAGAAGGACGAGCGGTACGAGCAGGGCGGTCTGCTCCTCGACCGCCTCGCCGGCCTCGGTGCCCCGCACGTGATCGCCGGCGGCGACCTCAACGAACGCCCCGACGGCCCCGCCTTCCGGCGGATCGCCAAGGACCTCCAGGACTGCTGGGCCACCGCGCCCTGGGGCGGTGAGCACACCTCGACCCCCGCCGACCCGCACCAGCGCATCGACGCGATCTTCGCGACGCCCGGTGTGGAGGTGCTCGGCTGCGGCGTGCCGCGCGGCCTGCCCGGCGTCACCGAGGGCGACCTGAGGGCGGCCACGGACCACCTCCCGGTCCTGGCCGCCCTCAGGATCCCCGCCGGCGCCTGAGGTCAGACGACCGCGCCCCGGCCGGGGTCGTCGTCCTCCTCGTCGTCCGTCCGCATCCGCGTCACCAGCGTGGCGAAACCGCCCAGGAAACCGCCGATGCACAGGGTCGTCAGCCACCACGTCATGTCCCAGCCCAGCAGGACGGCGACCAGCAGCAGGAGCGGGCCGCCGAGCACCCCGAGCCAGGCGAACCGGGCGGTGGTGTCGCCCTGCGGCAGCGGCGGCGGCTCGGGCGGCACGAAATGCCCCTCGTCGTCCGCGCCGAGATCGTCCTCCGCGGGCTCGGCCAGGCCGTGGTCGCGCGGGCCGATCCCCGGGGCGAAGGCGACCGAGCTGCCCAGCGGCTTGGCCGGGGCCGGCTCCTCCGGGGGCTTCGCGGCCCCGCCGTCGTCGGTCCCGTTGGTCTCCGGCTCCAGCAGGGCCAGGTCCTCCACGGACTTGAACGGCTTGGCGCCGGGCGGGTCCGGCGGTTCCTCGCCGTACCCGGCGACGATCGCGGCCCACGCGGCGTCCTCGTCGAACGGCACGTGCTGCTCCTGCGGGACACCGCTGCCGGTGCCCTCACGCTCACCGCGCTCACCGCGTTCACCGCGCTCCTCGCGGTCCTCGCGGTCGGAGTCGTGCTCAGCCACCTGCGGCCGTCCCTTCCTTGCCGAGACCGGGCTCCGGCTCCTTGACGAGACCGGGGGCGAGCCGGGCGACGAAGGAGACGCTCTCCGCGCAGATCCGGTCCGCGTCGTGGTCCAACGTCGCCACGTGGTAGCTCTGTTCCAGCAGGATCTCCGTGACGTCCGTGGACGACACCCGGCTGAGGACGCGGGCCGCGTCGGCGGGCGGCACCACATGGTCGCGCGGGCTGCGCATCAGCAACAACGGCTGGGTGACCTGCGGCAGTTCCCGGTCGACGACCCGGAAGAACCGGCGCAGGGAGTACGCCGCGTGCAGCGGCACCCGGTCGTACCCCAGTTCGGCACTGTTCGGCTTGGCGATGTCGCTGGCGATGCCCTTCGTGGCCCGTACGACATGGCGGACCACCGGCAGCGCGTGCGGCGCCAGGCCGTGCATCCGGTTGGCCGGGTTCACCACCATGACCCCGCTCACCGCGTCCCCGTGCCGGGCGGCCAGCCGCAGCGCCAGCGCGCCGCCCATGGAGAGCCCCGCCACGAAGACCCGGGCGCACCGCTCCCGCAGCGCGCGCAGCTCGCGGTCGACCTCGGCGTACCAGTCGGGCCAGCCGGTGAGCTGCATGTCCTCCCAGCGCGTGCCGTGCCCGGGCAGCAGCGGCAGCGCGACCGTCAGCCCGCGGTCGGCCAGGTGCCGGGCCCAGGGCCGCAGCGACTGCGGAGAACCGGTGAAGCCGTGGCAGAGGAGGACGCCGACGTCCCCGCCCTCGTGGCGGAACGGCTCGGCGCCGGGAAGGACCGGCACGTCTCGGACTCCTGTTCGTCAAGGGGCTGGCGCGGCTGACCCGTCGCGGGCGGCTACTTCACCGTACGCGACCGCACGGACACCGACCAGGGCCGTAGGCCCCTTTGACGGTGCTCCGGGTTATGGTCTGTCCGACACACAGGAGGCACTCGGTTGTTCTACGGCGCGATGAAGGTCACCGTCGGCGGTTCGCTGAAGCTCGCCTTCCGCCCATGGGTGGAGGGGCTGGAGCACATTCCGGCCACCGGACCCGCCATCCTGGCCAGCAACCACCTGTCCTTCTCCGACTCGTTCTTCCTGCCGGCCGTCCTCGACCGCAAGGTCACCTTCATCGCCAAGGCCGAGTACTTCAACACCCCGGGCGTGAGGGGGCGGCTGACCGCCGCCTTCTTCAAGGGCGTCGGCCAGCTCCCGGTGGACCGCTCCGGGGCGCGCGGCGCCGGTGAGGCCGCGATCAAGAGCGGCATAGAGGTACTGGAGCGCGGCGAGCTGTTCGGCATCTACCCGGAGGGCACCCGCTCGCCCGACGGCCGGCTCTACCGGGGCAAGCCGGGCGGCCTGGCCCGCGTGGCCCTCGCCACCGGTGCGCCCGTCATCCCCGTCGCCATGATCGACACCGAGAAGATCCAGCCGCCGGGCAAGGTGGTGCCCAAGCTGATGCGGCCCGGCATCCGCATCGGCAAGCCGCTGGACTTCGCCCGCTACCAGGGCATGGAGCACGACCGCTTCGTACTGCGCGCGGTGACCGACGAGGTCATGTACGAGATCATGAAGCTCTCCGGCCAGGAGTACGTCGACATGTACGCGACCGCCATGAAGCGGCAGCTCGCGGAGGCGGCGAAGGCCGAGAAGGAAGCGGAGAAGGAGGCGGCCAGGGCGGAGAAGGAGGCCAGGGCCGCCCTCGCCCGCGCCGAGAGGGAACAGGCCGAGAAGGAGCAGGCCGAGAAGGAGCAGGCCGAGCAGCGGGCCGCCGGGGAGCGGACCGCCGCGGGGCGCGAGGCCGGTGAGCGCGAGACCGGGACGCGCGAGGCCGGTGAGCGCCGGACCGGGGCGCGTGACGGGGACCAGAGCCCCGGGTCCTGACCGGACCCGGACCGGGGGGTGGGGGAGATGACCAGTCGGGAACGGGTCATGCGGATGTCGGTCGAGCAGCCGCTGTGGCGCGCGCTGACCGCGTACCGCGTGCTCGCCGTGGTGTACGCGATCGGCCTCTTCGCCACCGCCTACGGCCACTTCGTCCGCCCCTGGCTCGCCCTCGGCTACTACGCCGTCCTGGTGGCCTGGACCCTCGCCACCCTGCCCCGCGTCGCCAACGCCGCCGCCTGCACCAAGCGGTTCCTCGCCGTCGACCTCGCCGTCGCCCTCACCGGCATCCTGATCACCCCGCTCGCCGACGACCCCGGGCGCATCGCCTCCGGCGGGCCGACCCTGCCGTCGATATGGACCGCCGGCGCCGTCCTCGCCTTCGCCGTCAAGGGCGGCTGGCGCTGGGCCGCCGTCGCCTCCACCCTCGTCGCCGTCGCCAACCTGATCGAGCGCGGCAGCCCCGCCCGCGACACCGTGCACAACGTGGTGCTGGTCTGGGTCGCCTCCATCGCCATCGGCTACGTCGTCGAGGTCGCCCGCGCCTCCGAGCGCACCCTCGCCCGCGCCCTGGAGATCGAGGCGGCGACGCGCGAGCGGGAGCGCCTGGCCCGCGACATCCACGACAGCGTCCTCCAGGTCCTGGCCATGGTGCAGCGGCGCGGCGCCGTCCTCGGCGGTGAGGCGGCCGAGCTGGGCCGGATGGCCGGCGAGCAGGAGATCGCCCTGCGCACCCTCGTCTCCGGGGGCCTGGTCCCCGTCTCCCGCATCTCGGAGGACGCCGCCGACGGCGCCCTCGTCCGGGCCGTGGACGAACCCGAGGCCGAGGAGCCCGGCGTCCCCGCCGACCTGCGCGCCCTGCTCGCGCCCTACGCCGGCGCGCGGGTCAGCCTCGCCGAACCCGGGGCGCCCGTCGAACTGCCCCGGGCGGCGGCCCGCGAGGTCGCGGCGGCCGTCGGCGCCGCCCTGGACAACGTCCGCGCGCACGCCGGTGACCACGCCCGCGCCTGGCTGCTGATCGAGGACGAGCCCGACGAGGTCGTCGTCACCGTCCGCGACGACGGCCCCGGCATCCCCGAGGGCCGCCTCGCCGAGGCCGAGGGCGAGGGCCGGATGGGCGTGGCCCTGTCGATCCGGGGCCGGCTGCGCGACCTCGGCGGCTCGGCCGACCTGATCTCGGTGCCCGGCCAGGGCACCGAGGTCGAACTGAAAGTACCGAAGAACGCGCGCGTCACGGACGTGACGCGGCCACGGGGGAAGGCGGCAGGACATGGCTGAGCGGCACGAGCCGGCCGGGGAGATCAAGGTCATGGTGGTCGACGACCACCCCATGTGGCGCGACGCCGTCGCCCGTGACCTGGCCGAGTCCGGTTTCGCGGTGGTCGCCACCGCGGGCGACGGCGACCAGGCCGTACGCCGGGCCCGGGCCGCCGCGCCCGACGTCCTCGTCCTCGACCTCAACCTGCCCGGCAAACCCGGCGTCCAGGTCTGCAAGGAGGTCGTCGCCGCCGACCCCCGCGTACGCGTCCTGGTGCTCTCCGCGAGCGGTGAGCACGCCGACGTGCTGGAGGCCGTGAAGTCCGGCGCCACCGGCTACCTGCTGAAGTCCGCCTCCACCGGGGAACTGCAGGACGCCGTCCGCCGCACCGCCGACGGCGACCCCGTCTTCACCCCGGGTCTGGCCGGACTCGTCCTCGGCGAGTACCGCCGCCTCGCCTCCGAACCGGCCCCCGCCCCCGACACCGGCGCACCCGGCGCGCCCCGCCTCACCGACCGGGAGACGGAGGTGCTGCGCCTGGTCGCCAAGGGCCTCAGCTACAAGCAGATCGCCGAGCGCCTCGTCATCTCCCACCGCACCGTCCAGAACCACGTCCAGAACACCCTCGGCAAGCTCCAGCTCCACAACCGCGTCGAACTCGTCCGGTACGCGATCGAACGGGGCCTGGACGACGCCTGACCCGCCCGCCTGGGCCCGGCGGGGTGCCGTCCGGCCGAGCGGCACCGCCCTGCCGGGCCCCCTATATTCGGGAGCACCAGCCCAGCGAGACGGGAGCGGCCCTCGTGGAGATCCTCGCCTTCGGAGTGCAAGCCGACGAGCAGCCCCTCATCGAGGGGGCCTTCGCGGGCCGCGCCGAGGTCCGCTGCCTGGACGTCTTCCTCAACGAGGACACCGCCCCCATCGCCGCCGGGCACGAGATCGTCTCCTCCTCCGTCAACGCCGACCTCGGCGCCTCCGTCCTGGAGATCCTCAGCGCCGGCGGCACCCGGATGGTCGCCCAGCGCTCCACCGGCTTCAACAACATCGACCTGGAGACCGCCGAGCGCCTCGGCCTCACCGTCGCCCGGGTGTCGTCCTACTCCCCGTACTCGGTCGCCGAGTTCGCCTGGGCGCTCGCCCTGGCCGTCGACCGCCGTGTGGTACGCGCCTCCAACCGCACCCGCGACTTCGACTTCCGCCTCCAGGGCCTGATGGGCCGCGACCTGCACGGCCGCACCGCCGGTGTCCTCGGCACCGGCAGGATCGGCGCCGCCTTCGCCCGCATCGCCCACGGCTTCGGCATGCGCCTGCTCGGCTGGGACGTCACCGAGAACCCCGCCTGCCGGGAGCTGGGCATGACGTACGTCCCCAAGGACGAGCTGCTCGCCGAGTCCGACCTGCTCACCCTGCACGTCCCCCTCATGCCCGGGACCCGGCACCTGATCGACGCCGCCGCGCTGAAGGCGATGCGCGACGACGCGATCCTGGTCAACACCAGCCGCGGCGGCCTCGTCGACACCGCCGCCCTCGTCGGAGAGCTGCGCGCCGGCCGCTTCACGGGCGTCGGCCTGGACGTGTACGAGGCGGAGGCGGGCCTGTTCTTCCTCGACAAGTCGCTCACGGCCGTCGAGGACGACACCCTGGCCCGCCTCGTCACCTTCCCGAACGTCCTGGTCACCTCGCACCAGGCGTACTACACCGAGGACGCCGTCGGGCAGATCGTCGACGCCACGGTGGGCAACGTCCTGGACTACCGGGCCGGCCGCCGCTCCGAGAACGTGCTCGTGCCGCGCAGCTGACCCACCAGCTCCCGCACCACCGCGGCGCCGTTCAGCGACAGCACCGACTCCGGGTGGAACTGCACGGACGCGAAGCCCGGCCCGCGCAGCGCGTGCACCTCCCCGTCCGCCGACCGGCTCACCTCGACGCCGCGCGCCGCCAGCTCCTGGTACGCCGCGCCGTCGCAGCGTGCCACGAAGCTGTTGTAGAAGCCGACGGTCTCCGCCCTCCCGAACAGGTCGATCTCCGTCTGCGCCCCCTGGTACGGCACGGCCTTGCGTACGATGTCCAGCCCCAGCTCCGCCGCGATCAGCTCATGCCCGAGGCAGACCCCGAGCACCCCCTCCCGGCGGTCGCGCAGCACCTCGGCGGTGAGCGAGCGCAGCAGCCGCATCTTGGGATCGCCGAGGTCGGCGGGGTCGCCCGGCCCCGGTCCCAGCACCACCGGCCCGTCGTCGTGCCCGAGCACCGCCGCGCGCAGCCCGGGGTCGTCGTAGCGCCGGACGGTGACGTCCAGCCCGCCCGAGCGCAGCACGTGCGCCAGCATCGCCGTGAAGGTGTCCTCCCCGTCGACGACCAGCGCGTGCCCGGTCAGCTCCCCGGACGGCTCCCGCATCCGCAGCCAGAACGGCGCGAGCGACGCCCGGCGCCCGTCCAGCGCGGCCCGCACCCGGGGATCGTCGGCGAGCTTCGGCCGTACCCCCTCCGCGCGCGGCCGTCCGGGCCGTACGCCGAGGGCGGTGAGCACCCCGGCCGCCTTGGCGTGGGTCTCCGCGACCTCGCCGGCCGGGTCGGACCCCCGGACCAGCGTCGCCCCGACCGCCATCCGCAGCCGCCCGGCCGCGTCGATGTCGGCGGTCCGGATCAGGATCGGCGAGTCGAGGGTCTGCGCCCCGCCCGCGTCCCGTCCGATCAGCGCGAGGGCGCCCGCGTAGTAGCCCCGCCCGCCGTTCTCGTGCCGCTCGATGACCCGGCAGGCGTTCTGCACCGGCGACCCGGTCACCGTCGCCGCGAACATCGTCTCCCGCAGGACCTCCCGCACGTCCAGCGAGGACTTCCCGCGCAGCTCGTACTCGGTGTGCGCGAGGTGCGCCATCTCCTTCAGCCGCGGCCCGACGACGACCCCGCCCCGGTCGCCGACGGTGCACATCATCTTCAGCTCCTCGTCGACCACCATCGACAGCTCCTCGATCTCCTTGGCGTCGGCGAGGAAGTCCAGCAGGTGCTCGGGCGTCGGCCCCCCGGCGGGATAGCGGTACGTCCCGCTGATCGGGTTCATCACGACCGTGCCGCCGCTCATCCGCACATGCACCTCGGGGCTCGCCCCGACCAGCGTCCGCTCCCCGGTGTGCACGACGAACGTCCAGTACGCGCCCCGCTCGCCCGCCAGCAGCCGCCGGAACAGGGCCAGCGCGTCGGCCCGCCCGAACCCCGGGACCTCGCCCCGGTAGGTCCGCCGGATCACGAAGTTGGCGCCCTCGCCCCGGCCGATCTCCTCGTCCAGCACCCGCCCGACGATCGCGGCGTACTCCTCGTCCCCGACGTCGAAGCCGCCGCCCTCGACCCGGACGGCGTGCGCGGGAAGCTGTTCCAGGGCGGCGTCGAGCGGGATGCCGTACCGCTCATCGGGGGTGAGTGCCAGCAGCGGGGTGCCGTCGTCGCGGACGTCGAAGCCGCGCTCCCGGATCTGCCGGAAGGGGATCAGGGCCAGGCAGTCGTCGGGCAGGCCGGCGAGCCGGTCGTACTCCGCCACCGGCCCGAGCAGCAGCTCCACCGTCTCCTGGTCGTGGCCGGGGGTGCGGCGGCGCAGCAGGGCGAACGGGCGGGGGTCGTCGAGCAGGGCGAGCAGGTCCATGGGGCGTCGTGGTCCTTCTGTGAAGGAGAGACGGACCCGGAGCCGGAAAACACCGAAGGCCGCCTCTCGGGCGGCCTTCGCGAAGTCGTGGGTACGCGCAGTCAGCGGGCCGCCGGAGGAGCGGTCCACCACCAGTTCTGGGTCGAGTGCGCGAACATGCGCCGCACCCTACCGCACTCCGCGGAGCGTATCCATCGTCTCAATTTCTGGGCACCGGCCGGAGGCCCCCACCGCACCCCGTAATGTTGAGGCCGTGACCGTGAACGCGAAGACCAGCGCGAGCGCTGGCAACACCTGGCGAGACCTGCCCGCGGCGCAGCAGCCCGAGTACCCGGACACCGAGGCCCTGCGCGCAGTCGTTGCGGAGCTGGAGTCGTATCCGCCGCTCGTCTTCGCGGGCGAGTGCGACCAGCTGCGCGCCCGGATGGCGGCCGTCGCCAAGGGCGAGGCGTTCCTCCTCCAGGGCGGTGACTGCGCCGAGGCGTTCGACGCGGTGTCGGCCGACCACATCCGCAACAAGCTGAAGACGCTCCTCCAGATGGGCGCCGTCCTCACCTACGCCGCCTCCGTGCCGGTCGTGAAGGTCGGCCGGATCGCGGGGCAGTACTCCAAGCCGCGCTCCAAGCCGACCGAGACCCGCGACGGCGTCACGCTGCCGACGTACCGGGGCGACTCGGTCAACGGCTTCGCCTTCACCGAGGCCGACCGCATTCCCGACCCCGAGCGGCTGAAGCGGATGTACCACGCGTCCGCCTCCACGCTGAACCTGGTCCGCGCCTTCACCACCGGCGGTTACGCCGACCTGCGCCAGGTGCACGCCTGGAACCAGGACTTCGTGAAGTCCTCCCCGTCCGGCCAGCGCTACGAGCAGCTCGCCCGGGAGATCGACAACGCGCTGAACTTCATGCGGGCCTGCGGCACCGACCCGGAGGAGTTCAAGACCGTCGAGTTCTACGCCTCCCACGAGGCGCTGCTCCTCGACTACGAGTCGGCCCTCACCCGCGTCGACTCCCGCACCGGCCAGCTCTACGACGTCTCCGGGCACATGGTGTGGATCGGTGAGCGCACCCGGCAGCTGGACCACGCGCACATCGAGTTCGCGTCGAAGATCCGCAACCCGATCGGCATCAAGCTCGGCCCGTCCACCACGGCCGAGGAGGCGCTCCAGTACATCGAGCGCCTCGACCCCGAGCGGGAGCCCGGCCGGCTGACCTTCATCGTCCGGATGGGCGCCGACAAGGTCCGCGACAAGCTGCCCGAGCTGATCGAGAAGGTCACCGCATCCGGCGCCACCGTCGCCTGGGTGACCGACCCGATGCACGGCAACACCTTCGAGGCGGCCTCGGGCCACAAGACCCGCCGCTTCGACGACGTGCTCGACGAGGTCAAGGGCTTCTTCGAGGTCCACAAGGCGCTCGGCACCCACCCGGGCGGCATCCACGTGGAGCTGACCGGCGACGACGTGACCGAGTGCGTCGGCGGCGGCGACGAGATCTTCGTGGACGACCTGCACCAGCGCTACGAGACGGCCTGCGACCCCCGGCTGAACCGCAGCCAGTCGCTGGACCTGGCGTTCCTGGTGGCGGAGATGTACCGGGACCAGTGAGGAGTGTCCGTTCGCGGGCGTGAATGGGGCGCGGGTCACATGCGATCCGCGCCCCTCTCCCTTTTACGTCACCTGCGGGATGGGTAAGGTTAGGTTTGCCTCACCGGCGCAGTCGGTAGGGCATGACCCTGACCCCGCCCGGGAGGTGAACCGCGTGTTCGTCTGCTCTTGCTTCGGTGTGACCGAGGAACAGGTGAGGGCCCACGCGGACGCCGGTGCCTGCACGCCCCGGCAGATCGCCTCCGCCTGCAAGGCCGGCACCGACTGCGGCGGTTGTGTGCGGCGCATCCAGGCCCTGCTCGGCCGGGGTGCCTGCCCCCGCCGGGAGCTGATCGAGACGGGCCGGCCGCCGCTCGCGGCGGAGCTGCCCGAAGCCGCCTAGCCGGTACGGCTCAGTACTTCTTGAAGCCGTCGGTGCCCGGCCCCGACGAGTCCGGCTGGCTCTGCTCGATCACCGTCGACAGGTACAGCGACTCGCCCAGCTTCTCGATCAGTTCGAGCTGGGTGTCGAGGTAGTCGATGTGGTGCTCCTCGTCGGCCAGGATCGCCTCGAAGACGTTCGCGGACGTGATGTCGTTCTTGTTGCGCATCACCTCGATGCCCCGGCGCAGCCGGTCGATGGCCTCGACCTCGATCTCCCGGTCGGCCTGGAACATCTCGGTGACCGTCTGCCCGACCCGGACGTGGAAGAGCCGCTGGTAGTTCGGCAGCCCGTCCAGGAGCAGGATGCGGTCGGTCAGGATCTCCGCGTGCCGCATCTCGTCGAAGGACTCGTGGCGGGTGTACTTGGCGAGCTTGGTCCAGCCCTTGTGGTCCTGCAGCTTCGAGTGCAGGAAGTACTGGTTGATCGCGGTCAGCTCGGCGGTCAGCTGCTCGTTGAGGAATTCGATGACCTCGGGGTCGCCCTGCATCGCAGAGGCTCCTTCCGCACGGGAACTGGCAGGTTGCGCCGCATGATTGCATTGCTTTCGAAGATCGTCCAGTAAGTCTGAGCTTAGTAAGTAAGTCCTGGCTTAGTCCCTTTAGTCGGTTCAGTTGTTTTTCGCCGGTTTCCGGGGAACGGTAAAAGGGCCCGTTCCGGGACATCGGCCTCGGTCTGTCAGGATGGAGGCATGGGTCATCCGGTGGGACACGAGTCGGGAGAGGGCGCTTCACGAGGGGCCGCGCAGCCCGATCTCCCGCCGGGGCAGCGCCTCCAGCGCGGCTGGCCGGTGACGCACTACGGACCGGTGCCGAAGTTCCGGCCCGAGCGCTGGGAGTTCCGGGTCTTCGGGGCCACCGCCGACGGCGCGAAGCACACCTGGAACCACGAAGAGTTCACGGCGCTGCCGTACACCACCGTCGTGGGCGATCTGCACTGCGTGACGAAGTTCAGCATGGTCGGCGCCGAGTGGGGCGGCATTCCGGCCCGCACCCTCCTGGACATCGCCCCGCCCGCCCCGTCCGTCACCCATGTGATGGTGTGGGCGGAGTACGGCTTCAGCTCCAATCTGCGGCTTGCGGACTTCGCCGCCGAGCGCACGCTCTTCGCCACCCACAAGGACGGCGAACTGCTCACCGCCGAGCACGGCTTCCCGCTGCGGCTGGTCGTCCCGCACCTGTACGCGTGGAAAGGGCCCAAATGGGTCCGCGGGGTCGAGTACATGACCGCCGACCGGCGCGGCTTCTGGGAGGAGCGCGGCTACCACAACATCGGCGACCCCTGGCGGGAGCAGCGCTACTCCTACCAGGAGGAACCGGGGGACGGCCCGGTGGCCTGAACCCGCCCGCTCAGCCGTCCCGCAGCCTCTTCAGCCGCGCCACGTCCGCCGCGTGCCCCTCCTTGCCCCCGGGGGTCTCGATGACCAGGGGGACGCCGGCGGTCGCGGGGTGGGTCATCAGCGCCCGGAACGGGTCCTCGCCGATGTGACCGGCGCCGATGTTGGCGTGCCGGTCCTTGTGGGCGCCCACCACGTCCTGGGAGTCGTTGGCGTGGATCAGCCTCAGCCGGCCCTCACCCACCGTGCCGACCAGCAGGTCGAGGGTCTGGTGGGCGCCCGCCGGGCCGGTCAGGTCGTGTCCGGCGGCGAAGATGTGGCAGGTGTCCAGGCAGACGCCCAGCTTCGGATGGGCGTCCAGCGCCTCGAAGTAGGGGCCGAAGTCCCAGGTCCGGGAGCACAGCGAGGCGCCCTGCCCGGCGGTCGACTCCAGCAGCAGCCAGGGATCGTCGTCGTGGGTCAGTTCCTCCAGCAGCGGCAGCAGCCGCTCCCGTACCTGCCTCAGGGCCACCGCCCGGTCCCGGCCGCCGGTCGCGCTGCCGGTGTGCACGACCACGCCGAGCGCGCCGATCTCCCGGCCCCGGCGCAGCGAGTGCCGCAGCGACTCCACCGACCGCTCCACGGTCGCCTCGGTGTGCGAGCCGAAGTTGATCAGGTACGGGGCGTGCACCCACGCGGTGACCGACTCCTCGGCGCAGGCCGAGCGGAACGCCTCGTCCTGCCGGGGGTTCCCGGCCGGGGTGGCCCACCCGCGCGGGTTGGCGACGAAGACCTGCACGGCCTCGGCCTTCAGATCACGGGCGTACGGCAGTCCTACGGAGTGCAGGCCCCCGGCGACGGGGACGTGGGCGCCCACGGGGTTGCGGGGCGCGGCGGGGGAGGGGGAAGGTGCGGTGCTCATCTCCCGACCCAGGATGCCAGGCGGCGGCGCGGCACCCCGGGCCAGGGGCGGGTCAGCGGATGGTGAGGGTGATGGTGGAGCCCTTGGGCGCGGTCTCGCCGCCCTCGACGGACTGGCTCTTGACGGTGTCGCCGAACAGGCCGAGCAGCCCGCGGTCCTCCTCGGTCTCGAAGCCGGCCGCCTCCAGCTCCCGCCGGGCGTCGTCCACGCTCTCCCCGGTGACGTCCGGGACCTCGATCCGCTCCGGCCCCTTGGAGACCGTCAGCGTCACGGTGTCGCCCTCGGCGACCCGCGTGCCGTCACCCGGGGTCTGCCGGGCCACCTGACCCGCGTCGTAGTCGTCGGAGGTCACCCGCCCGGCCGCGACCTTCACCTTCAGGCCGGCCCCGGTCAGTTCCGCCCGCGCGTCGGCCAGGTCGTCCCCGGTGACGTCCGGGACGTCTACCGCGCGGCCCTTGCTGACGGTGAGGGCGACCGCCGATCCGGCGCGCACGGTGGTGCCCGCCTTCGGCTCCGTGGAGACCACGAAGCCCTCGGGGACGTCCTCGCTGAACGCCTCGGTGACCATGCCGGGCTCCAGGCCGTCCGCATCGAGGACCGACCTGGCCCGGTCCAGCCGGTAACCCGACAGGTCGTCCAGCTTCACCGTCGCGGGGCCGTCGGAGAGGGTGAGCGAGACCGCGTCGTGGTTCCTGATCCGGGTGCCGGTGTCCGGGTCGGTGCTGATGACCGCCCCGCGCTCGACGGTGTCGCTGTGGGCGTGCCTGATCTCGCCGACGTCCAGCCCGGCCCGCTCCAGGCGGTCCCTGGCCTGCGCCTCGGTCTTCTCCAGCAGCGGCGGGACCTCGGTGAACTGGCCCGAGTTGATGTACCAGACGCCCGCGCCGACGCCGAGCGCCAGCAGGACGGCGACGACGACCGCCAGCGGGCCGCGCCGCGGTCCGGGACGGCGCCGCGCGGGCGGCGGGGTCTCCAGCCTGCTGGTGCGGTCGTAGCCGTCCCCGGCGGCGGGCTCCTCGTCCCCGTCCACCGGCAGCGGACGGACCAGGGGCAGCGACCGGGGGAGGACGCTCGTCCGGTCCTCCGCGGTGTCGTGCGCCCCGGACAGCGCCTGCGGCGGTACGGCGTCCAGCTGGGCGTCGGTGAGCGCGGCGCGGGCCCGGCGGGTCTCGCCGAGCAGCGCCACGGCGTCGTGCGGGCGGATCCCGGCGTTGCGGGCCGTCGCCGACGCCACCAGGGCGTCCAGCTCGTACGCCAGGTCCGGTACGGCGGCGGAGGGCGGCGGCACGTCCTCGTTGAGGTGCTGGTACAGGACCTGGGCGGGGGAGTCGCCGCGATGGGGCCTGGCGCCGGTCAGCATCTCGAACAGGACCACTCCGCACGCGTAGACGTCGACGCGGGGGTCGGCGGTGCCGTGCTCGATCTGCTCGGGCGCCAGGTAGGAGACGGTGCCGAGGACCGCGCCGGTGGTGCTGGTGACCGTGTTGACCGCCCGGACCAGGCCGAAGTCGGCGACCTTGACCCGGCCGTCGTCGCCGATCAGCACGTTCTCCGGCTTCATGTCGCGGTGGACGAACCCCGCGCGGTGCGCGGCGCCGAGCGCGGCCAGCACCGGCTCCAGGATGTCCAGCGCCGCCCGGGGCTGGAGCGCCCCGCGCTCGCGCAGCACGTCACGCAGGGTGCATCCGGAGACGTACTCCATGGCCAGGTAGACGTAGTCCCCGTCGGTGCCCTGGTCGAAGACCTGGACCACATTGGGGTGGGCGAGCCGGGCGACCGACTTGGCCTCGCGGATGAACCGCTCGACGAAGGTGCCGTCCGCCGCGAGCGTCGGGTGCATCACCTTCAGCGCGAGCACACGGTCCAGGCGGGTGTCCACGGCCCGGTAGACCGTGGCCATCCCGCCGACCGCGATCCGCGCGTCGACGCGGTACCGGCCGTCGAGCCGCTGCCCGACCAGAGGGTCCTGAAGGGTCGTGTCCACGCAGGTGAGTCTACGAGCCGTCGCTGACGGAGGGCTGGGGAAGGCGGGACCCCGCGCGCTACCGCGGCACGGCTGTGACACACTCCACGCGTCGTGGCCCGGGTCAGAACGCCGGCCGCTCCGGGTCCAGGGCGGCCAGGCCGTCCGTCGGGGAGGACGCCTCGGCGAAGTGCCGGCGCGGGATGCGCCCCGCCCGCCGGGCCAGCCGGCCCGCCTCCACCGCGTGCCGCATCGCCTCCGCCATCAGTACCGGCTCCTGCGCCCGGGTCACCGCCGAGGCGAGCATCACGCCCGCGCAGCCCAGCTCCATCGCCAGCGCCGCGTCCGACGCCGTCCCGGCGCCCGCGTCCAGGATCACCGGTACGCGCGCGTGCTCGACGATCAGCTGGAAGTTGTGCGGATTGCGGATGCCGAGTCCGGAGCCGATGGGCGAGCCCAGCGGCATGACCGCCGCGCAGCCGACGTCCTCCAGTTTCCGCGCGAGCACCGGGTCGTCGTTGGTGTACGGCAGCACCGTGAAGCCGTCGTCGACCAGGGTCTCGGCGGCGTCCAGCAGCTCGACCGGGTCGGGCAGCAGGGTGCGCTCGTCGGCGATGACCTCCAGCTTGACCAGGTCGGTGCCGAGGGCCTCGCGGGCCAGGCGGGCGGTCAGGACGGCCTCCCCGGCGGTGAAGCAGCCCGCCGTGTTGGGCAGGACGCGGATGCCGAGCCGCTCCAGCACGGAGAGGACCGAGCCGCGCACGGACGGGTCCACCCGCCGCATGGCGACCGTGGTCAGCTCGGTCCCGGACGCCGCCAGGGAACGTTCCAGCACATCGAGGCTGGGCGCCCCGCCGGTGCCCATGATCAGACGGGACGTGAAGGACGTACCGCCGAGGACGAAGGGGTCGTCGGCCATCGGGTCAGCCTCCTTGGACGGCGGTGAGGACTTCGACGCGGTCGCCGTCGGCCAGTTCCGTGGCCGACCACCGCGCGCGCGGGACGACGGTCTCGTTCAGGGCGGCGGCCACGCCGGACGGCGCCCGGGTGAGGGTGTGGACGAGGGCGTCGAGGGCGGTGCCCGGGGCCACCTCGCGCGGCTCCCCGTTGACCGAGATGCGCAGGCTCATGCGGACTGCTCCATGGGGGCGGGGGCGGGGGTGGGTGCGGGGGCGGCGGCGAACCGCTCCGGGGCGAAGGGGCGGGCCTCCTCCGGCAGCACCCCGGTGGTCAGGACGTGCGCCATGACGTCGCCGGTGACCGGGGTGAGCAGGACGCCGTTGCGGTAGTGGCCGGTGGCCAGCAGCAGGCCGTCCAGGGCGGTCGGGCCGAGCAGCGGCGCGTTGTCCGGGGAGGCGGGGCGCAGGCCGGCGAGCGTCTCCGTGAGGGGCAGCTCGGTGATGCCCGGGACCAGCTCGTGGGCGTCGCGCAGCAGCGCGTAGACGCCGCCGGCGGTGACCGTGGTGTCCCAGCCCAGCTCCTCGCTGGTCGCGCCGACGACGAGTTCGCCGCTCTCGCGCGGGACCAGGTAGAGGGGGTTGCCGCGGACCACCGCGCGGACCGTGCGGGTCAGCAGCGGCGGCCGGCCGGCCGGCATCGTCAGCCGCAGCACCTGGCCCTTCACCGGCCGGACCGGCGGCAGCACGCCCTCCGGGACGCCCGCGAGCCGGCCGCTGAGACTGCCCGCGGCCAGCACCACCCGCCCGGCCGGGAGCGCCATGCCGTCGGCGGTCACCACGCCCGTCGCCCGGTCCCGGTCCACGGTGAGCCGCCCGGCCGCCACCCGGTGGAAGGCCACGCCCGCCCGCTCGCAGGCGGCCAGCAGCGCCGCGGCCAGCCGCCGGGGGTCGATCTGGTGGTCGCCGTCCACCCGCAGCCCCCCGCGCACGCCGGGCGCGAGCATCGGCTCCAGGCGCCGGCACTCACGCCCCGTCAGCCACTCGGACTCCAGCCCCGAGCGGAGCTGGAAGGCGTGCAGTTCGCGCAGGTGGGCGCGGTCGTCGGCGTCGAGCGCGACGGCGAGGGTGCCGCAGCGGCGGTGACCGAGGTCCAGGCCGGTGGCGTCGGACAGCTCGGCGGCGAACTCCGGGTAGCGGCGGGCCGAGGCGAGGTTCAGGGCGAGCAGGGTCCGCTCGCCGTAGTGCAGCTCGGTGACGGCGGCCAGCATCCCGGCCGCCACCCGCGCGGCCCCGCCGCCCGGCGCCGGGTCCACCACCGCCGTGACCAGCCCGCGCTGCGCGGCCCGCCACGCCGTGACCAGGCCGATGACGCCGCCCCCGACGACCAGGACGTCGCACGCGGGGGACGCGTCGGGCGCTTCGGACGTGGATGACATGGGTGTCCAGCCCCTCCCTTCGCCGGCATGACCCGGATCAGGTTCGTACGGTCGGAGGCCGCCAGCCTCCCTCTCAGCCCGGTGCGTCCGGGCTCCCGCGAGTGCCTTACGTTGGCCACCCTAACCGCTCGTCATCCGCCTCTGTAAGGGAGCGTCCGCCCGTGGCACCTTCGCTCGATGGTCTCGTGTTCGCCCCGGTCGCCGACCAGGCGCCCGGCCAGGTGGGCACCCGTACCCGCTTCGCCTACCACGAGCGGGACGGCCGCGTCTGGGCCGAGTACGCCGGCGGGGACGTGGTGCGCGGATACCTGGTGGGGACCCGCGAGGGGGACCGGCTGGACTTCCGGTACGTCCAGCTCAGGACCGACGGCACCACCGCCTCGGGGCACTGCGTCTCCCAGGTCGCCGAGCTGCCGGACGGGCGGCTGCGGCTGGCGGAGAGCTGGGAGTGGGAGTCCCGCCCGGGCAGCGGCACGAGCGTGGTGGAGAGCGTGACGGCGCGGCCGGAGGACTGTGCAGCAGGTCACTGAACGTGCCCCCTGACCAACGGTGCGTCAGGTGTCTAAGGTGATCAGGTGAGTGAGCAGAGGCGGGAGCGAGGCGGCTCCGGACGGCGGGTGGTCGTCGTGGGCGCGGGCATGGCCGGCGTACAGACGGCCGTGGCCCTGCGCGAACAGGGCTTCACCGGCACCGTGACACTGATCGGCGCCGAACCGCACCAGCCGTACGACCGGCCGCCGCTGTCCAAGGCGATCCTGCTGGGCACCGCCGAGGGCTCCGCCTTCGACGTCGACTTCGAGGCGCTCGGCATCGAGGTGCGGCTCGGGCAGGAGGCGCTGGGCGTGCGCCCCGGCGCCCACCTGCTGGACACCTCCGCGGGGCCGGTCCCGTACGACTCCCTGGTCCTCGCCACCGGCGCCGAACCGCTGCGCCTGCCCGGCACCGAGGGCGTCCCCGGCGTCCATCTGCTGCGCACCCTGGACGACGCCGAACGGCTGCGTCCGGTGCTCGCCCGGCAGCACGACGTGGTGGTCGTCGGCGCGGGCTGGATCGGCGCCGAGTTCGCCACCGCCGCGCGGGAGGCGGGCTGCGCGGTGACCGTCGTGGAGGCCGCCGACCGGCCGCTCGCGGGTGCGCTGCCCGCCGCGGTGGCCGCTCCGATGACCGGCTGGTACGCCGACGCGGGCGTCGTCCTGCGCGCCCACACGCGCGTGGCGCGCGTCGAGCCCGGCGCGGTGGTCCTGGACGACGGCACGCGCGTGCCCGCCGGCGCGGTCGTCGTCGGCATCGGCGCCCGGCCCGCCACCGCCTGGCTGGCCGGCTCCGGCATCGCCCTCGGCGCGCACGGCGAGGTCCTCGCCGACGACCGGCTGCGCGCCTCGGTGCCCGACGTCCACGCGGTCGGCGACTGCGCCTCCTTCCCCTCCGCCCGGTACGGGGAGCGGCTGCTCGTGCACCACTGGGACAACGCCCTCCAGGGGCCGCGCACGGTGGCCGCCGACATCATCGGCGCCGCCGGCGGGGAACCGGCGCCGGTGTACGACCCGGTGCCGTACTTCTGGTCCGAGCAGTTCGGCCGGTTCGTCCAGTACGCCGGGCACCACCCGGCCGGCGACACCGTGGTCCGGCGGGGCGACCCCACCGGACCCGCCTGGACCGTGTGCTGGCTGCGCGCGGACCGTCTCGTGGCGCTGCTGGCGGTGGGGCGGCCCCGTGACCTGGCCCAGGGCCGGCGGCTGATCGAGTCCGGCGCGGCCCTGGACCCGGTGCTCCTCGCCGACCCGGCCAGGCCGCTGAAGGCGGCGACGGCGTGACCGGGCGGAACGCGTCGGCGCTGGTCGGAGGGGTCCGGTTTCCGCGTGTCAGTGGCAGATGGCAGGCTTGAGGGGTGACCGAGATTGACGCAAGGATCGATGCTCTCGTCCCCGCCTGGCTCACCCTTCCCGACATCGCCGAGATGTTCGACGTCGAGGTGACCCGGGTGCGGCAGCTGGTCAAGGACGGCCAGCTCATCGCCGTACGCCGCGGTGAGAACCGCGCGCTGCACGTGCCCGCGGCCTTCATCGACGGCGACAAGGTCGTCAAGGGCCTGTCCGGGACCCTGACGCTGCTGCGGGACGACGGCTACACGGACGAGGAGATGCTGGAGTGGCTGTTCACCCCGGACGACAGCCTGCCCGGTACGCCGGCCCAGGCACTCAGCGAGAACCGCGGCACGGAGGTGAAGCGCCGCGCCCAGGCGCTGGCCGTCTGACCGGCCGTCCGGCCCGCGCCTCCGGGACGCCGTGACGGGTCCATGACGCCGGCGGCGGTGTGCCCGGGGACCGGGTACGTCGTCGCCGGGGCGGGCCCGCGGCCGTGGGCTGTCGGCCTGCGGACGTGAGGTCCTGGGCCCGCGGCCACGAGGGGCCCGACCGGGGAGCGTCAGGCGCCGGGCCGGCGGCCCCGCGGCGCCGGGCCGGCAGCCGTTGAGGCGCAGGGCACGCGGCTCTCATCGCCACCCCCGGACGCTGGGCCGCCCCGCAGCCCTGCTCCGCACCACCAGCCGGGCCGGTGACCCACCAGGCCCCGCCACCGTCACCAGCACCAGAACCGGGCCCTGCCCGGCCGCCAGCCCGGACGAGGCCCCGCGCCCCGTCCGCCACCGAACACCGGGGGGACGCCCACATGCCCGACACGGCCACCACGACCGCCGCCGCCACGACCACCGACGGCTCCCCCCGCGACCGCCTCGCCGACGCCCGGCTCTACCTGTGCACGGACGCCCGCAAGCGCCAGGGCGACCTGCCGGAGTTCCTGGACGCGGTGCTGGCCGGCGGGGTCGACATCGTGCAGCTGCGCGACAAGGGCATGGAGGCCGCCGAGGAGCTGGAGCACCTCGCCGTGTTCGCCGACGCCTGCGCCCGCCACGGCAAGCTCCTCGCCGTCAACGACCGCGCCGACGTCGCCCACGCCGCCCGCGCCGACGTCCTCCACCTCGGCCAGGGCGACCTGCCCGTCCCCGCCGCCCGCGCGATCCTCGGCGCCGGCGTCCTCGTCGGCCGCTCCACCCACGCCGAGTCCGAGGCCGCCGCCGCGGCCACGCAGGACGGCGTCGACTACTTCTGCACCGGCCCCTGCTGGCCGACCCCCACCAAGCCCGGCCGGCCCGCCCCCGGCCTCGGTCTCGTCCGGTACGCGGCCGGCCTGCGCACCGACCGCCCCTGGTTCGCCATCGGCGGCATCGACCTGGACAACCTCGACCAGGTCCTCGACGCGGGCGCCCGCCGGGCCGTCGTCGTCCGCGCGCTCACCGAGGCCGACGACCCCGGCGCGGCGGCGGCCGAGTTCGCCCAGCGGCTCAGGAGCGCCCCCGCTGTCCAAGGGATGGACAAGTGAGCGACAATTCGGACAATCATCCGGCTCCGGTTGGGGGACCGCCGCCCCCTGGCTAACCTGCCCGTATGGCCCTCGGAACGGCATCGACCAGGACTGATCACGCGCGCACCGTCCGCGACATGCTCGCGACCGGCGAGACGACGTACTCGTTCGAGTTCTGGGCGCCCAAGACGGAGAAGGGCGAGCGCAACCTGTGGAACGCGCTCCGCAGGGTCGAGGCGGTGGCCCCCAGCTTCGTCTCCGTGACCTACGGAGCCGGCGGCTCCACCCGGGCCGGCACGGTGCGGGCGACCGAGCGGATCGCCTCCGACACCACCCTCACCCCCGTCGCCCACCTCACCGCCGTCAACCACTCCGTGGCGGAACTGCGCAACATCATCGGGCAGTACGCCGACGCCGGCATCCGCAACATCCTCGCCGTGCGCGGCGACCCGCCCGGCGACCCGATGGGCGACTGGGTGCCGCACCCGCAGGGCCTGACCTACGCCGCCGAACTCGTCGAACTCATCAAGGAGTCGGGCGACTTCTGTGTGGGCGTGGCCGCCTTCCCGGAGATGCACCCGCGCTCGGCCGAGTGGGACGAGGACGTCCGGCGCTTCGTCGACAAGTGCCGGGCCGGCGCCGACTACGCCATCACCCAGATGTTCTTCGACCCGGAGGCCTATCTCCGGCTGCGTGACAAGGTCGTCGCGGCGGGCTGCGAGACCCCGGTCATCCCCGAGGTCATGCCGGTGACCAGCGTGAAGATGCTGGAGAGACTGCCGAAGCTCAGCAACGCCGCGTTCCCCGACGACCTGAAAGAACGCATCCTCACGGCAAAGGACGATCCGACCGCTGTACGCTCCATTGGCATCGAGTTCGCCACGGAGTTCTGCGCGCGGCTGCTGGCCGAAGGTGTGCCCGGGCTGCACTTCATCACGCTGAACAACTCCACGGCGACGCTGGAAATCTACGAGAACCTGGGCCCGCACCGCTCACCGCGGGCCTGGACCGGCCGCACGTCCGTACGACACACTGCGTAGCGGCCACTGGGAGAGGGGCGTACATGGGCTGGGCGGTCCTCTACATCGCGTTCGGCGTCGTCGCGCTGTGGCTGCTCGGTGAGGTGCTGCTGCAGTACAAGGCGCGCCTGCGCTGGCGGCTGCTGGCCTTCGCCGGCTTCCTCGGCGTGGTGGCCGGCGTGCTGGTCTCGTCGGTCGTCGTCATCGGGCTCGGCGCGATCGCCTTCGCGGTCGGCCAGACCTACGTCACCCTGTCCTTCCGCCGCGGCTTCGCCTCCGGCTGGGCGGTGCAGGCCCCCGCCGGACTGCCCGGCAGCAAGCGCCGCCGGCCCGAACGGGCCCGCGAGGAACCGACGTCGGAGGTCTCGGACCAGGAGGCGGCCGAGCCCGGCCTCCCCGGCGACCGGACCCCCGCCGACGACCACACCGCCGTCCAGGACACCACCGCGTACGGCTACCGGGGCGACGACCCGGACGACGTGTTCGCCCCCGGGCGCCCCGACGGCACCCCGGCCGAGGGCACCCCCGTCTACCAGCCGCTGCCGATGCCCGACGACACCGGCACCTACGGCACCTACGACTCGGCGGGGTACGGCCAGGACCAGCAGCAGACCCCGGCCGCGCAGCCCGCCGACGCCTCCTACGGCTACGACTACTCCGGCTACGCGCAGCAGGGCTACGGCTACGACGCCACCGGCCAGCAGCAGTACGCCGCCTACTCCGACCCGTACATCGGCACCCACACCTACGGCGGGACCGGGTACGAGACCGGCTACGACGCCTCCGGGCAGCAGCAGGGGTACCCGCAGCAGGGCTACGGCCAGGACGCGTACGGCACCGGCGGCTACGGCGGCGAGACGCCCCCCGGCGGCGTCTGGGTCCCGCAGCAGCGCAGCACCGACGACCCGTACGGCGGCGAACTCCCGCCGGAACAGCCCTACGACGGGCAGCAGCCGCAGGGCGGCCACGGCCAGGGCTACGACGAGCAGCAGTACCGCTACTGACGCCCCCGGAGCCCGTCACGGCGGGCCCGGCACCGCGAGGCCGTCAGGCCGGGCCCGTCACCGGTGCCCGTTCACTGCGAGCCCCTGAACTCCGGTCCCTCCACGATCAGTCCGGCGACCAGCGCGCCCGACATCCCGGCGTGCGGCAGCCCGCCGCCCGGATGCGACCAGCCGCCCACGGTGAACAGGCCCCCGGTGCGCGTGCCGTTCGCCGGACGCAGCAGACGCCCGCCCGCCGCGGCCAACGCCGGGGCCGGCACCGCGCCGCCCGCCGCGCCGGTCACCTCCGCGACGTCCGCCGGGGTGCGGACCTCGTGCCACAGCAGACGGTCACGCAGCCCGGGGACGGCCCGCCCGGCGGCGGCGATCAGCTGATCCGCCCACGCCTCGGAGCCGGAGGTGCCCGCAGGCACGGTCGCCGTGAGGACGGCCGCCTCGTGGTCGGCGTCCGGTATCAGCGCCGGGTCGTCCGGCCGCAGCACCGTCACCGTCGGCCGGACCGCCGCCCCGGTCCCCCCGAACAGGGCGTCCAGCTCGGCCTCCCGGTCCGGCGCGTGCACCACCGTGCGGTGGGCGGCGCCCTCGGGCCGGGCGCCGCGCAGCGCCAGCAGCACCGCCAGCCGGCTCGCCGCGCCGGGACGCGCCGGGACGTCGTCCGCGCCGCGCACCGCCGTGCCCGCGGTCAGCCGGTCCAGCACGCCGGGCGCCACACCGGCGACCACGAACTCCGCCTCGTCCACCGCGCCGTCGGCCAGCTCCACGCCCGCCGCCCGGCCGTCCTTCTCCCGGACCGCCGTCACCTCGGTGTCGAAACGGAACTCCACCCTGCGGGCCAGGCACCGCTCGTACACCGCCCGCGCCAGCTCCCGCAGCCCGCCGCGGACGTACCACGTACCGAAGGCGTGCTCCATGTACGGCAGGACGGCGGCGCTCGCCGGTGCCGTGCGCGGGTCCAGGCCGTGCGCGAGGGCGTGGCTCTCCAGGAGCGCCGCCAGCCGGGCGTCGCGCAGCTCCCAGGCGCCGATCTCCGCGAGCGTCCCGGCCCGGCGGGTGCGCAGCAGCCGCTTGTGCGGGACGGCCGGGTAGGGCTCGCGCTCGGCCAGCACCCGCCAGTCCGGCCACAGCGGCTCCTCCAGCAGCGGCCGGCGGGTCCGGTCCCAGGCCTCGCGGGCCCGCACCAGGAAATCGCCCCAGCGCTGCCCGGCACCCGGGCCGAGCGCCTCGTCCAGGGCACCGACCACGCCCGCGCGGGAGGCGTTGGGCAGTACCGCCTCGGTGCCGTCCGCGAAGAGGTGCCGGGACGACGGATCGACCTGGACCAGCTCCACGCACCGCTCCAGCGGCTCCTTGCCGGTCTTCACGAACAGGTCCCGCCAGACCGCGGGCAGCGGCAGCAGACCGGGGCCGGTGTCGAAGGAGAAACCGTCCCGCTCGAAACGGCGCAGCGCGCCGCCGTACGTCCCGGTGCGCTCGTACACCGTCACCCGGTGGCCCGCGACGGCCAGCCGGGCCGCCGCCGCCAACGCGCCCATCCCGGCGCCGATCACCGCAATCCGTGCCATGCCAGGGACTTTATCCGCCCCCGCTGACAGCCCCGTCCGCAGGGCCGCTGACCTGCGGCGTCACGGTGACGGCGGCGGCCGGGGGAGTACGGCGGCGGGGGCGCCCGGCACCAGGCCCGGCCGGACCGCTCCGAGGGCCGCCGCGCAGGCGTGAGTACGGGTACCTAGGCGGACAGTTGAGTAGCCGCACGGATGGGCGCCGACCTGCGGAAACGAGAGAGTGGGGACCACGGAGAGGGGGCACGGCCCCGGTACCGGCGACACGGGGCGCCGGAACGGAGGCCGGGCCCGCGATCCGCTCCTCCCGCCGGCCGAGGCCGACGGGAGCGAGGCACGGGGGAACCCGGAGGACGGCCGGCGGGGGAACGTACGGCGGTCCGACGGGGGATCGTACGGGGGTACGGGGGAGCAAGAGGGAGCGCCGGTCCGGCGCCGGCCCGCGGGGGACGCGGCCACGGCGGACCGGCGCTCTCCCGTGCGGTGCTCCGCTTCCGGGAACCGGTCCGCTCACCTGCCTGGGAGCAGCCGGGACAGCGCCGCGTGCACCTCGTCGAGGGAACGCCCCGGCTGGAAGGACTGCCAGTCCAGCGCCGCCACCAGCACCATCCCGAACAGCGCGGCGGCCGTCAGTGTCACATCGGTGTCCGCCTCCAGCTCGCCCCGGGCCGCACCCGCCCGCAGCACGTCCTCCACGACCGCGACGGCCTCCTGCCTGACCACCGCCAGCGTGGCCTGCCAGGCCCGGTTGGTACGCCACAGCTCGGCCACGTACAGCTGGGTGAAGGCCGGATAGCGCTCGATGAAGACCAGGCCCGCGCGGACCATCGCGTCCAGCGCGCCCACGGTGCCGCCCCCGTCCCGCGCGGCCCGCCCGGCGGCCTCCCGCAGGGACGCGGTGAGCAGGCCCACGCCGTGCCGCAGCAGTTCCTCGAAGAGATCGGCCTTGCCGGCGAAGTTGTAGTAGACCGTGCCCTTGGCGACCCCGGCCCGCTCGGCGATCTGGTCCACGGTGGTGGCGGAGAAGCCCTGCTCCGCGATGAGGGTGACGGCCGCCTCGTAGAGCCGCTGCCGGGTGACCTCGCGACGGCCGCCGGGCGGGGTGGCGCTGCTGTTCTCCATGGCCCCGATTCTCCCGGCCCGCCCGGCCCCGCCCGCGCCACCCGAACCCCTGATCGAGGCAAAAGTCCAGGTCAGCACGGATTGTCAGTGCCATACCTCACGATGGGTACATACGGCATCCGTGCCGTCACACAGACGACAGGAGGTTCGTCATGGCCAACTCCTCCGCGGCCGCCGCCCGCCGGCGCCGCGCCACCGGCCCTGCCCCCTCACTGACCGGACCGGCGAGCGACGTGCATCCGGTGCTGCGCCGGACCACCGCTCCGCCCGCCGCCCTCGACCTGCTCGCCCAGGCCCACGCCGGGCTGGACGAGGCCACCGTCCTCGAAACGCCCAACGAGCGGTACGCGCAGGCCCACCTCGCCGCCCTGCGCACCGCCGCCGCCGTACTCGCCGCCCGGGGCCGGCCCGAGACCACGCCCCGGGCCCGGGCCCGCATCCGCAGCGCCTGGGAGGTACTGCCCGAGATCGCGCCCGAGCTGGCCGAGTGGAGCGCGCTGTTCGCCTCGGGCGCCCAGCGCCGGGCCCGCGCCGAGGCCGGCATCAAGGGCGCGGCCAGCGGCCGGGACGCCGACGACCTGATACGCGACGTCGCGATGTTCCTGCGCCTGGTGGAGCGGATGCTCGTCCTCCAGCCGGTCCTCCCGCAGCCCCGTCCGGACACCGGCCGCCCGGACGCCGGGTGACCGGGCAGGGCGGAGGAGGCGATGACTAGGCAATAGGGTGGGAGGCGCCTGAAGCCTTCCCCCTTCCGTGCCGGGCGCCGGCCCGGCGGCCCGAGGGGAGGCAGCCCGTTCGCTCCGCCGATGCCAGAGGCGGTGCCGCGCCGAGGAGTCAACTGCCGTGTCGGACCCGTCGCGCCCCCGCGCTTCCCTCCGTACCGCCGTGGTCCAGGAGGTCCTCCGGGACGCCCTCGACCGCCGCGTCAAGGCCACGGGGCGGCCGGCGCTGGACGTCCTCGACACCGGGGGCGGCAGCGGCAACTTCGCCGTGCCGCTGGCCCGCCTCGGCCACCACGTCACCGTCGTCGACCCGAGCCCCAACGCGCTGTTCGCCCTGGAGCGCCGGGCCGCCGAGGCGGGCGTCGCCGACCGGGTGCGCGGCGTCCAGGGCGACGCCCACGGCCTCTTCGACGTGGTCGAGCGCGGCGGCTACGACGCGGTGCTCTGCCACGGCGTCCTGGAGTACGTCGACGACCCGGCCGAGGGCGTGCGCAACGCGGTGGCCGCCCTGCGCCCCGAGGGCGTCCTCAGCCTGCTCGCCGCCGGCCTGGGCGGCGCGGTGCTCGCCCGCGCCCTCGCCGGGCACTTCACCGAGGCCCGGCATGCCCTCGGCGATCCGGCCGGCCGCTGGGGCAGCGGCGACCCCGTGCCGCGCCGCTTCACCGCCGAGCAGCTCACCGCACTGGTCGAGGGCGCGGGCCTGACGACCGCCGCCGTCCACGGGGTGCGGGTCTTCGCCGACCTCGTCCCCGGCGTCCTGGTGGACACCGAGCCCGGCGCCCTGGACGCGCTGCTGAAGCTGGAGGCCGCGGCGGCCGAACTACCGGCCTTCCACTCCGTGGCCACCCAGCTCCACGTGCTCGGCGAGACGCGGGGCGCCTGACGGGACGGACGGGGTGGGCGGGGTCTGAGCCACCTGGCGGGATATGGCCCTGATCAGCTCGTTGCCCGCACATGGAGTACGCCACAGGCCCCCCGAACGGAGGCCCGGCGCCGTATGATCGAGGGAGACCGTCCGGCATGACGGGTCGGCCGCTGGGGAATGGAAATCTAGCGGGCCGGGTCCTCCATGGCGGGAACCGGTCTGGCCAATTGGCGTAGAGGGGCGGGTTTCACGGGGGCGATTCCCTGCCTATCCTGAAGGGACCCCCCGGGTCGCCCCGGCGACTGCACGATGAGGAGGACGCCGTGCCGCTCTCGGAGCACGAGCAGCGCATGCTCGAGCAGATGGAGCGAGCGCTGTACGCCGAAGATCCCAAGTTCGCGACAGCGCTCGAGGGAAGCGGGCTGCGTACGTACACCCGGCGACGGGTCTACCAGGCGGTCGCTGGCTTCCTCGTCGGTATCGCGCTCCTCATGGCCGGGATGGTCGCCAAGCAGGTCTGGCTCAGCGTGGTGGGCTTCCTCGTCATGCTGGGCTGCGCGGTCCTCGCCGTGACCGGCTGGCGCAAGGCTCCGAAGCCGGGCGAGCAGCCCGTCGCCGGAGCCGCGCCGCAGGGCGGACGGACCCGCCAGAAGCGGTCGATGATGGACCGCATCGAGGAGCGCTGGCAGCGCCGGCGCGACGAGCAGGGCGGTCACTGAGACCCGGCCGGGCGCGACGCCCGGCCGACGCATGACCCCTGACATGAGCGACGTGCACGGGTGAGGGGCGACCACCGGCCGGTGGTCGCCCCTCACCCGTTCGTCCGTTCACCCGTTCGTCCGTATGCTCAGCTCTCCGCCTGGTCGCCCCGCGGCCGGCGCAGCACGGGCCGGACCGACGCGAGCCGGTCCCCGAGCGCGGCCCGGCGGGCGGACGCCGCCCAGATCACCCGGACCGCCGACCGCGGGACGAACCGCGCCCGCAGCCTCGTGCCCCGGCCGGCCGCCGCCCGCAGCCCGGCCGTCACCCGCCGGACGTCCTCCGTCAGACCCGTGACCGGACGTGGCCGGGGAGCGTAGAGGACCTGCTCCACCGCGTCCGCCACCCGGTGCACGGCCGCGGCGGCCACCGGGTCGAGCCGTCCCAGCCGGACCACCCGGGCCGCCGCCCTGCGCGGCGTCTGCGACTCCTCCGGCGCGATCCCGAAGTCCCACGCCGTGTCGGTCAGCTCCCGCCAGGCCGCCAGGGTGCGGGGCGCCGCATCCGCCGCCGAGCGGCCGTGCGCGCCCAGCCGGACCGACCGCAGCCGGGCCCGCCACAGCAGCGGGGAGAACGGCAGGACCAGCACCACCAGCCCGGCCAGCGCCCAGGCCAGCGACGCGTACCAGCGCGGGCCGCCGTCGTCCGGGGCGATCGCGGCCTGCGGCGACTCGCTCCCGCAGCCGTCCAGCTTCTTCTCCTGGGCGGTGCAGCTCTCGCTCGCCGACGCCGTGGCCGACGGCTCCTCGGACGCCTCCCGGGACGGGCGCGCGGCATCCGGCAGCGTGGTGCCCGGAGCGTCCGGCACGGTGTACGGGGGAATGGTCCCCCGGTTCGGAGTCGGCTCGAAACGGGTCCAGCCGACGCCCTCGAAGTACAGCTCGGGCCAGGCGTGCGCGTCCCGCAGGCCCACGGCCACCGTGCCGTCCGCCTGCTGGGAACCGGGTGCGAAACCGACCGCGACCCGGGCCGGTATGCCCAGCGAACGGGCCATCGCCGCCATCGCGAACGAGAAGTGCACGCAGAAGCCCTGCTTGTCCTCCAGGAAGCGGGCGATCGCCCGGGAGCCGCTGCCCGCCTGCACCCGGGTGTCGTACTCGAACCCGCCGGTGAGCGCGAAGTAGTCCTGGAGCTTGACGGCCTGGTCGTAGGCGTCGGTCGCGCCCTCGGTGACCTCCCGGGCGGTGCGGGCCACGACCGGGGGCAGCGAGTCGGGCAGCGCGGTGTACTCGCGCTCCATCGCCGCCGAGGGCCGTGGCGCGCCCGCCAGCTGCTCCGCCGTCGGCCGGACCTCCAGACCGCTGACCTCGTACGTCAGACCGCGGGTGTTCTGGCCGTGGTCGCCGACCAGGGTCATGCCGACCGGCTCGTACCGCCAGGACCCGTCGACCCGTACCCCGCTCGGCGGGTACGGCATCGGCAGCCAGTCCTGGGCATACCACTCCGCCGCCGTGATCCGGCTGCGGACCTCGGCCCGCTCGACGTCGGGGCCGAGACCCGCCGGGGTGGGGAAGGAGCCGTCCGGGACGGTGGTGATCTGGCGTCTGGACGGCTTCCACGTGGTGCCGTCGAAGTCGTCCAGGGAGACGATCCGCAGATAGAGGTCCGAGAGGTTCTCGCTCTCGGTGCGGACGGTGAGGACCTGCCGGTCCTCGTCCACGTTGAGGCTGTCGCGCAGCGAGACCAGCGGGTTCACCGCGGAGATGGTGCCGCCGCCCCCGCCGCCGGAGCCCATGCCCGCGCCGGTGCCGTCCAGCAGCCCGCCGTCCATCGCCGGCAGGCCCAGCGGCACCACCAGGGCGATGCCCAGCGCGAGCGCGCCGATCCGCCGGCCGGTGCGCACCGGGGCGAGGGCCCGGGTCGGCTCGGCACCCGGGGAGCGCGGGGCGCCGCCGAAGACCCGGCCCCACTGCGCGAGCCGGTCGCGTCCCTCGGCGAGCAGCAGCATCAGATAGCCGGCCGCGGCGAGCAGGAACCACAGCCAGTCGGCACCGCCGTCCGACAGCCCCGCGGCCACCGAGTACAGCGCCAGCAGCGGCAGCCCGGCCGGCGCCGCACCCCGGAACGTCACCGCCAGGGTGTCCACCAGCAGCCCGATCACCAGCACGCCGCCGACCAGCATCAGCCGGATGCCGTCGGACTCCAGCGGCGCCGGGATCGCGTACCGGGCGATGTCGTCGCCGCCCTGCCGCAGCAGCTCGGCGAAGTGCCGGAAGGTGTCCGGGCCGGGGACCAGCCCGGCGAACGACTGCGCACGGGCGAAGGACAGGGTCAGCAGCAGCAGGGCGGTCAGTGCCTGCGCGGCGACGGTCAGCGGCCGGGCCAGCGGCACCCGGCGGGCCGCCGCGCCCACCCCCGACTGGATCGCCAGCAGGAACGCCGCCTGGAGGATCCAGACCGCCGGATCGACCAGCGGCAGCAGCGCGCACGCCGCCAGCAGCGTGGCCGCCCAGGCCGCCAGGGTCAGCCGCGCACGGCCGCTCATCGGATGCCCTCCCGCGCGAGGGCCGGCACGGACCGGGGGGCCGGCCGGGTCCGTCCGCTCATCACACGCCCTCCCCGTCGGCCGGTGCCAGACCGGACCGGAGCTGTTCCGCGTGCCGCCAGCGCTCCTCCAGGGCGGCGCCGCGTGCCACGCCGACGGCCGTCCAGCCCGCCTCCCGCAGCAGCCGCAGCCGCTCCTCCGCCGTCTCCGAGGGGCCCGGCACATCGGTGGGTTCACGCAGCCAGACCCCGCTGTCCAGCACGAAGGCGAGCGCACCGCCGCCGCGCCGGCTCATCTTGGCGGCGATCGCCGCCTGCTCCTCGTCCAGATCACCGAAGAACGCCACCAGAAGCCCCTCGTTGCCGCCGCGCAGCAGGTCGTAGGCGCGGGACAGGCCGGTGCCGTCGGAGTGGTCGATCACCGCGAGGGTGTCCATCAGCAGCCCGGCCGCGTCCGCCGACTCCTGGCTCGCCCCCGCGAAACCGTCGGCGCCCTCGCCCGGCACCGCGCTGCCGGTGTCGGTGAGCAGCCGGACGGAGAAGCCCCGCTCCAGCATGTGCACCAGGACCGACGCCGCGCCGGACACCGCCCACTCGAACGCCGAGTCGGGGCCCGCGCCCGCGTAGGCGGTGCCCCGGGTGTCCAGCAGGACCGTGCAGCGGGCGCGCTGGGGCTGTTCCTCGCGGCGGACCATCAGCTCGCCGTAGCGGGCCGTGGAGCGCCAGTGGACGCGGCGCAGGTCGTCGCCGTAGCGGTAGCCGCGCGGGATCACGTCGTCCTCGCCCGCCAGGGCCAGGGAGCGCTGCCTGCCCTCGCCGTACCCCGTGGCCTCGCCGGCCAGGCGGACCGGGGGGAGCGGCTCGACGCGCGGGATCACCGTGAGGGTGTCCTGCGCGGTGAAGGAACGGGTCAGCTCGCACAGGCCGAAGGGGTCGGTCAGGCGGAGCTGGAGCGGGCCCAGGGGATAGCGGCCGCGCAGGTCGGAGCGGACCCGGTAGGAGACCTCCCGGCGGCCGCCCGCCTCCACCCGGTCGAGGACGAAACGGGGGCGCGGGCCGAGCACGTAGGGCACCCGGTCCTGGAGCATCAGGAGGCCGGTCGGGAGCCGCGAGACGTTCTCCACGCACAGGTGGACCCGGGCCTCGCCGGCGGCCGGGACGCGCGCCGGGGTGAGCCGGCGGCTGCCCGCGACCCGGTACCGGGTGCGGTACAGCACGGCCGCGCAGACCAGGGGCAGCACCGCCAGCAGCAGTCCGACCCGGAGCAGATCGCTCTGCCCGAGGACGTAGGCGCAGACCGCGGCGGCCACGCCGGCCGCCAGGAAGGAGCGACCTCGGGTGGTCAGGCCGGCCAGCGCGGTCCACAGGCCGCCCCTGCCGTCCCGCCCGCCCTCCGCCCGGCCCGGCCCCCCGGCGGTCATCACAGCCTCCGCGGCGGCTGCTGGCCGTACGCCGCCCCGTGACCGCCCGGGGCCCGGCCGTCGGAGGGCACCGGGGTGCGCTGGAGTATCTCCTGCACGACCTGCTCGGAGGTGCGGCGGTTGAGCTGGGCCTGGGCGGTGGGCAGCAGCCGGTGCGCCAGGACGGCGACGGCCAGGGCCTGCACGTCGTCCGGCAGCGCGTACTCCCGTCCGGCGAGGGCGGCGGTGGCCTTCGCCGCGCGCAGCAGGTGCAGGGTGGCGCGCGGCGAGGCGCCGAGTCTGAGGTCGGGGTGCGTGCGGGTGGCGGCGACCAGGTCCACCGCGTACCGGCGGACCGGCTCGGCGACGTGGACGGCGCGGACCGCCTCGATCAGCTTGAGGATCTCGTGCGCGTGCGCCACCGGCTGGAGGTCGTCCAGCGGGCTCACCCCGCCGTGCACGTCGAGCATCCGCAGCTCCGCCTCGGCGCTCGGGTACCCGATGGAGACGCGGGCCATGAAGCGGTCGCGCTGGGCCTCGGGGAGCGGGTAGGTGCCCTCCATCTCGACCGGGTTCTGCGTGGCCACCACCATGAAGGGGCCGGGCAGTTCATAGGTCTTGCCGTCGATGGTGACCTGGCGTTCCTCCATCGACTCCAGCAGCGCGGACTGGGTCTTGGGCGAGGCGCGGTTGATCTCGTCGCCGATCACGACCTGGGCGAAGATCGCGCCCGGCTTGAACTCGAAGTCCCGGCGCTGCTGGTCCCAGATGGACACCCCGGTGATGTCCGAGGGCAGCAGGTCGGGGGTGAACTGGATGCGCCGCACCGAGCAGTCGATGGACCGGGCCAGCGCCTTGGCCAGCATGGTCTTCCCCACCCCGGGGACGTCCTCGATCAGCAGGTGTCCCTCGGCGAGCAGCACGGTCAGCGAGAGCCGGACGACCTCGGGCTTGCCCTCGATCACGCCCTCCACCGACCCGCGCACCCGCTCCACCACGGCGGTCAGATCAGTGAGGCTCGCTCGATCGTCATAGGTCGTCACCCGGCCCTCCTCGGCCTTTCCCCTGGCCCCCCGGTCAGGAGCCCCCGCGCCACGGACGCCACGCGGAAGACGTCCCGCGTGGCACCGCACTCCGCATTCTTGCCGCCGTTACCGATTCGTGTCACTCGCCTGTGGACAACTGCCCGCGATATGTCAGCCCTTGCGGTCTTTCGGGCGTCCTATCGGTTCGCTGTCGCCGGGGCGGGACGGGATCAGGCGGGGTCGATCTCCCGCAGCCGCCCGGTCTTCACGTCGAAGACGAAACCGCGGATGTCGTCGGTGTGCGCCAGGAACGGGGAGGTGCGCACCCGCTGGATCGACTGCCGTACGTCCTGGTCGACGTCCCGGAAGGACTCCACCGCCCAGACGGGACGCTGGCCGACCTCCATCTCCAGCTCGTGCCGGAACTCCTCGGTGAGGGACTCCAGGCCGCAGCCGGTGTGGTGGATGAGGACCACGCTGCGGGTGCCGAGCGCCCGCTGGCTGATGGTGAGGGAACGGATCACGTCGTCGGTGACCACGCCGCCCGCGTTGCGGATGGTGTGGCAGTCACCGAGGTTCAGCCCGAGCGCCGCGTGCAGGTCGAGCCGCGCGTCCATGCAGGCCACGACCGCCACCTTCAGGACCGGACGGGCGTCCATCCCGGGGTCGGTGAACGCCGCCGCGTAGCGGTCGTTCGCCGCCACGAGACGGTCGGTGACGGAGCCGCCCTCCACGGCGGCGCCGGAGCCGGAGGGAACCGATGCAGAAGTCGTCATATCCATGACGTTACTGGTCACGGGCCGACCTGGCCCGCTGTGAAGAGGGACAAAGAAGACCGGGACGCCCTGGTGTGAGCTAACCCACAGGAGTGGTGACAGTGCGTCCGTACGGGTGAAGCCGCGCCGATTCCCGCTTCCCCGGCCCACGGCCCGCGACGCGCAGGCCGGTTGATTGACCGCGAGACAGGGTGGACTAAAGTGACGCGAAGCGGGAGGCGAGGCTCTCCCCGCTGGACTGGAACCCCCGAAAGACCTGGGCGCCGCGGTGCCCGTTCTCCCCACGTGCGCGGCGCGTACGTACGGCTCGGCCTCCTCCCGCTCCCGGCCGGCTGCCGCATCCGGCGCCGGCAGGTCTCCCCTTCCACCGGGGGACGGCGGGGACCCGGCGGTGCGGGCGCCGCGTCGGACCCGAGAGGCCGACCCCCCTTGAGCCAGAGTCGACACGTCCCGGTGATGCTCCAGCGGTGCCTGGATCTGCTGGCACCCGCCCTGGCGGAACCGGGGGCGGTGGTCGTCGACTGCACCCTCGGCCTCGGCGGGCACAGCGAGGCCCTGCTCGAACGTTTTCCCGAGGCCCGGCTCGTCGCCCTCGACCGGGACACCGAGGCCCTGCGCCTCTCCGGCGAGCGGCTCGCCCCTCACGGCGACCGCGCCACCCTGGTGCACGCCGTCTACGACGAGCTGCCCGACGTCCTCGACCGGCTCGGCATCCGGCGCGTCCAGGGCGTGCTGTTCGATCTCGGTGTCTCCTCCATGCAGCTCGACGAGGCCGGCCGGGGCTTCGCCTACGCGCAGGACGCCCCGCTGGACATGCGGATGGACCAGACGACCGGCATCAGCGCCGCCGAGGTCCTCAACACCTACCCCCCGGGCGAACTCGTCCGCATCCTGCGGGCGTACGGCGAGGAGAAGCAGGCCAAGCGGATCGTCTCGGCGATCGTGCGAGAACGGGAGAAGGAGCCGTTCACCAACAGCGCCCGCCTGGTGGAGCTGATCCGCGCCGCGCTGCCGCAGGCGGCCAAGCGCACCGGCGGCAACCCGGCCAAGCGCACCTTCCAGGCGCTGCGCATCGAGGTCAACGGCGAGCTGTCGGTCCTGGAGCGGGCGATCCCGGCCGCCGTGGAGGCCCTCGCCGTGGGCGGACGGATCGCCGTGCTGTCGTACCACTCCCTGGAGGACCGGCTCGTCAAGCAGGTCTTCGCGGCGGGCGCCGCCGGCACCGCCCCGCCCGGACTGCCGGTGGTGCCCGAGCGGTACGCGCCCCGGCTCAAGCTGCTCACACGCGGTGCCGAACTTCCCACGGAGGAGGAGATCGCCGAGAACCGGCGGGCGGCACCGGCGCGGCTGCGCGGAGCGGAGCGGATCAGGGAGTCCATCGGGTGAAGCACGTGAGGCCCACGACGCGGGGACGGTACGGGCGCGGCCCGGACCGGGGAGGGGAAGCGCTGTGAAAGGCACACCGGAACTGAGGGGCAGGGCCGCCCGGCTCGCCCGGCTCTTCCCGGCCGGCGGCGGCAGACAGCAGGCGGCCCGGACGCCCTTCGTCCTGCTGGTCGTCGTGCTGCTCGGCGGCGGCCTCATCGGGCTGCTGGTGCTCAACTCCGCGCTGAGCGAGGGATCGTTCCAGCTCGACGACCTGGAGCAGCAGACCAAGGAACTGACCGACGAGGAGCAGGCCCTCCAGCGGGACGTCGACGCCTACTCCGCCCCGCAGGCCCTCCAGCGCCGCGCCCGTGAGCTGGGCATGGTCCCCGGCGGTGACCCCGCCTTCCTCGCCCCCGACGGCACGGTGAAGGGCTCCCCGGGCCCCGCCTCCGCCGCGACCCCGCTGGTCCTCGCCCCCGAGGCGCTCACCCAGGGCACCGCGCCCTCCCCCGGCCCGACGACCCCGACCCCCGGCAGGTGACGGAAGTGTCCGACGACTACGGCAGGCAACCGCCCCGCCGCCGGGTGCCCGGACCCGCCCGGCCCGCCCGGCCGGGCCACCCCGCCGGCGGCGGCGGACGCCGGCCCGGCCCCGGCGCCCGCCCGGCCCGCCGCCCCGGCCCGCCCCGCGGCACCGCCCCCCGCGCCTTCCGGCTGGGCAGCCCCCGGCCCCGGCTGCGCCTGGTCGGGTTCGCCCTGGCCCTCGTCCTGATCGCCTTCGTCGTCCGCCTGCTCCAGGTGCAGGCCGTCGACGCGAGCACGTACACCGCCAAGGCCGAGCTGAACCGGTACGTCGTCCACACCCTGACCGCCGCGCGCGGCGGCATCACCGACCGCAACGGCGTCGCCCTCGCGACCACCGTGGACGCCTACGACATCACCGCCGACCCGACGATGTTCACCCGGGAGCAGCTGAGGATCGACGACGGCCCGGAACAGGCGGCGGCGCTGCTCGCCCCGATCCTCGGCGAGGACGAGGACGAACTGGCGGCCACCCTGCGCCCCGGGAACGAGCAGCTGCGCTACGTCCGCCTGGCCCGCGCCCGCACGCCCCAGGAGTGGAACCAGATCCAGGACCTGAAGAGCGCCCTGTCCAAGAAGGCGGAGACCGACGGGTCCACCGTCAACGTCCTCGCCGGCGTCTTCGCCGACCCCAGCAGCAAGCGGATCTACCCCAACGGCGACCTCGCCGCCGGGGTGATCGGCTGGGTCAACGCCGAGGGCGAGGGCAGCGGCGGTCTGGAACGGCAGCTGGACAAGACGCTGGCCGGCCAGGACGGCGAGATCCGCTACGCCCAGTCCGGCGGCCACCAGGTCCCCACCGTCGGCGCCAACGAGACCCCGGCCGTCCCCGGCAGCGACGTCGAGCTGACCCTCGACCGGGACATCCAGTGGGCCGCCCAGGACGCCATCTCCGAGCAGGTGAGGAAGTCCAGGGCCGACGGCGGGTACGTCATAGTGCAGGACACCCGCACCGGGGAGATCCTGGCCATGGCCAACTCGCCCGGCTTCGACCCCGGTGACCTGGCCCACGCCGACCCCGACGCGCTCGGCAACGGCGCCCTCCAGGACGCCTTCGAACCCGGCTCCACCGCCAAGGTCATGTCCATGGCCGCCGTACTGGAGGAGGAGGCCGCCACCGCCGGCACCCATGTCACCGTCCCCAACCGGCTGCACCGCGGCGACCGGCTCTTCAAGGACGACATCGACCACCCGACCTGGTACCTCACGCTCAACGGCGTGCTCGCCAAGTCCAGCAACATCGGCACCATCCTCGCCACCGGTGAACTCGGCAGGACGCAGAAGGAGGCCAACCAGGTCCTCTACTCCTACCTGCGCAAGTTCGGTCTCGGCAGCTACAGCGGCCTCGGCTTCCCCGGCGAGACCAAGGGCATCCTCGCGGCACCCGGCCAGTGGTCCACCTCGCAGCAGTACACGATCCCTTTCGGCCAGGGCGTCTCCATCAACGCGCTTCAGGCGGCCTCCGTCTACTCCACGATCGCCAACGGCGGCGTCCGGATCGAACCGACGCTGGTGAAGGGCACGAAGGACGCCGAAGGCGGGTACACGCCCGCGAAGAAGCCGAAGAAGACGCGGGTGATCAGCGAGAAGACCGCGAAGACGCTGTCGCAGATGCTGGAGTCGGTGGTGGACGACGAAGAGGGCACCGGGACCAAGGCCCGCATCCCCGGCTACCGGGTGGCGGGCAAGACCGGTACGGCCAACCGAGTGGATCCGGCCACCGGCCAGTACAAGGGGTACACCTCGTCCTTCGCCGGGTTCGCGCCCGCCGACCAGCCCCGGGTCACCGTCTACTGCGCCATCCAGAACGCCACCGAGGGCAGCTACTTCGGCGGCCAGATCTGCGGCCCCGTCTACAAGCAGGTCATGGAGTTCGCCCTGAAGACCCTCCAGGTCCCGCCGACCGGCACCGGCCCCGCGAAGCTGCCGGTCACCTTCACCCCCTGACCCGTTCCCGACGCAAGACCGAGCCACCAGGAACCACCCCGTGACAACGATCACCCCCGATCCCGGGAACCAGAACGGCCCCCGCACCTCACTTCGCGGGCAGGCGGGTACGCCCGGTACGCTCACCGCCGTGCCACAGCCTGATCAGTCCCAAACCACCCAGAAGGGCCGTCCCGCGGCCTACCCGGGGCCGCCCCGGCCGGCGCGGGTCACCGCCACCCCCCTCGCGGAACTCGCCGGTCAGCTGGGTGTCCCCGCCCCGGAGGGCGACGCCGCCGTCACGGGCATCACCCACGACTCGCGCGCCGTCCGCCCCGGTGACCTGTACGCCGCCCTGCCCGGCGCCCGCACCCACGGCGCCGACTACGTCACCCAGGCCGCCGGCCTCGGTGCCGCCGCCGTGCTCACCGACCCGGCCGGCGCCGACCGCGCCGCCGCCACCGGGCTGCCGGTGCTGGTGGCCGAGGACCCGCGCGCGGAGATGGGCGAGCTGGCGGCGACCGTCTACGGCCACCCCGGCCGGGACCTGCTCCAGATCGGCATCACCGGCACCTCCGGCAAGACCACCACCGCCTACCTCGTCGAGGGCGGCCTGCGCACCGCGCGCACCACCGGTCTGATCGGCACGGTCGAGATGCGCATCGGCGACGAGCGCATCAAGTCCGAGCGGACCACCCCCGAGGCCACCGACCTGCAGGCGCTGTTCGCGGTGATGCGCGAGCGCGGCACCGAGGCGGTCGCCATGGAGGTCTCCAGCCACGCCCTGGTGCTCGGCCGGGTCGACGGCTGCGTCTTCGACGTCGCCGTCTTCACCAACCTCAGCCCGGAGCACATGGAGTTCCACCGGGACATGGAGGACTACTTCCAGGCCAAGGCGCAGCTCTTCACCCCGCGGCGCAGCCGCCTCGGCGTGGTCAACACCGACGACGAGTACGGCCGCCGGCTCGCCAAGGAGGCCACCGTCCCCGTCGTCACCTACTCCGCCGAGGGACACCCCGACGCCGACTGGCGCGCCGAGGACGTCGAGGTCGGCCCGCTGGACTCGACGTTCACCGCGGTCGGCCCCAAGGGCGAGCGGATCACCGCCCGCTCCCCGCTGGCCGGTCCGTTCAACGTGGCCAACACCCTCGCCGCGATCGCCGCCCTCGCCGCCGCCGGCCTCGACCCGCAGACGGCCGCCGACGGGGTCGCCGCGGTGCCGGGCGTGCCGGGCCGCCTGGAGCGGGTGGACGCCGGGCAGCCGTACCTCGCCGTGGTCGACTACGCGCACAAGACCGACGCGGTCGAGTCGGTCCTCAAGGCGCTGCGCAAGGTCACCGAGGGCAGGCTGCACGTCGTCCTCGGCTGCGGCGGCGACCGGGACACCACCAAGCGGATGCCGATGGGCGCCGCCGCCGCCCGGCACGCCGACACCGCCGTACTGACCTCCGACAACCCCCGCTCCGAGGACCCCCTCGCGATCCTCGCCACGATGCTCCAGGGCGCGGCCTCGGTGCCCGCCCACGAGCGCGGCGAGGTGCAGGTCTTCGAGGACCGGGCCGCCGCCGTCGCCGCCGCCGTCGCCCGGGCCGAGCCCGGCGACACGGTGCTGGTCGCGGGCAAGGGCCACGAGCAGGGGCAGGACATCGCCGGGGTGGTGCGTCCCTTCGACGACCGCCAGGTGCTTCGCGAAGCCATCCAGAAGACCCAGGGATGAAATCCCGCATGATCCAGGGGATGAACTTGTGATCGCCCTCTCCCTCGCCGAGATCGCAGAAGTCGTCGGCGGGCAGATGCACGACATACCGGATCCGTCGGCCGAGGTCACCGGACCGGTCGTCCACGACTCCCGTGAGGCGGGGCCGGGCAGTCTCTTCGTCGCCTTCGCCGGCGAACGCGTGGACGGCCACGACTTCGCGCCGGCGGTCGTCGCCTCGGGCGCGGTGGCCGTCCTCGGCTCCCGGCCCGTCGGCGTGCCCGCGATCGTCGTGGACGACGTCCAGGCCGCCCTCGGCGCCCTCGCCCGGCACGTCGTACGGCGGCTGGGGGCCACCCTGGTCGCGCTCACCGGCTCGGCGGGCAAGACCAGCACCAAGGACCTCATCGCGCAGGTGCTGCGGCGCAAGGCGCCGACGGTGTTCACGCCCGGCTCGCACAACAACGAGATCGGGCTGCCGCTGACCGCGCTCACCGCCACCGAGGAGACCCGTTTCCTCGTCCTGGAGATGGGCGCCCGCGGCATCGGCCACATCCGGTACCTGACCGGACTGACCCCGCCGCGGATAGGGGTCGTCCTCAACGTCGGCTCCGCGCACATCGGCGAGTTCGGCGGCCGGGAGCAGATCGCGCAGGCCAAGGGCGAACTCGTGGAGGCGCTTCCGGAGGACGGCACCGCCGTCCTCAACGCGGACGACCCCTATGTACGCGCCATGGCCTCCCGAACGAAGGCGAAGGTGGTCTTTTTCGGAGAGTCCGACGAAGCGGACGTACGCGCCGAGAATGTGCGACTCACGGACACCGGACAGCCCGCGTTCAGGCTTCACACACCCTCCGGTGCAAGCGATGTGACGATGCGCCTGTACGGTGAGCACCACGTGTCGAACGCGCTCGCCGCGGCCGCCGTCGCCCACGAGTTGGGCATGTCCGCAGACGAGATCGCCCGCGCGCTCTCCGAGGCGGGCTCCCTCTCCCGCTGGCGGATGGAGGTCACCGAGCGCCCGGACGGCGTGACGGTCGTCAACGACGCCTACAACGCGAACCCCGAGTCCATGAAGGCCGCGCTGCGCGCGCTGGCCGCCATGGGCAAGGGACGCCGTACGTGGGCGGTGCTCGGCAAGATGGCCGAGCTCGGGGACGAGGCGCTCGCCGAGCACGACGCGGTCGGACGGCTCGCCGTCCGGCTCAACGTCAGCAAGCTCGTCGCGGTCGGGGGCAGGGAAGCCCAATGGCTGCAACTGGGCGCATACAACGAGGGTTCGTGGGGTGAGGAGTCGGTGCACGTGTCCGACGCACAGGCGGCGGTCGACCTGTTGCGCAGCGAGCTGCGCCCGGGGGACGTCGTGCTCGTGAAGGCGTCCCGGTCGGTGGGTCTGGAGGCGGTCGCCACGGCGCTGCTGGAGACCGGCACCGAGGGTGAGGTCGCTGCCCGATGATGAAGCAGATCCTGTTCGCGGGAGTCATCGGTCTCTTCCTGACGCTGGTCGGCACCCCGCTGCTGATCAAGCTCCTCGCCCGCAAGGGCTACGGCCAGTACATCCGCGACGACGGCCCGCGCGAGCACGCCAGCAAGCGCGGTACGCCGACCATGGGCGGCATCGCCTTCATCCTGGCCACCGTCGCCGCGTACTTCCTGGCCAAGGTCATCACCAGCTACCTGGACCCGAAGGCGGACGCGGCGCCGACCTTCTCGGGCCTGCTGGTGCTCGGCCTGATGGTCGGCATGGGCCTGGTCGGCTTCCTGGACGACTACATCAAGATCGTCAAGCGGCGTTCGCTGGGTCTGCGGGCCAAGGCGAAGATGGCCGGCCAGCTGATCGTCGGCATCGCCTTCGCGGTGCTCGCGCTCCAGTTCGCGGACAGCCGCGGCAACACCCCGGCCTCCACCAAGCTGTCGTTCATCAGCGACTTCGGCTGGACGATCGGCCCGGTGCTGTTCGTGGTCTGGGCGCTGTTCATGATCCTGGCGATGTCCAACGGCGTGAACCTCACCGACGGTCTGGACGGCCTCGCCACCGGCGCCTCCGTCCTCGTCTTCGGCGCCTACACCTTCATCGGCGTCTGGCAGTTCCAGGAGTCCTGCGCCAACGCCACCACGCTGACCAACCCGGGCGCCTGCTACGAGGTGCGCGACCCGCTGGACCTGGCGGTGGTGGCCTCCGCGCTGATGGGTGCCTGCCTGGGCTTCCTGTGGTGGAACACCTCGCCGGCCAAGATCTTCATGGGCGACACCGGTTCGCTCGCGCTCGGCGGCGTGCTGGCGGGTCTGGCGATCTGCTCGCGCACCGAGCTGCTGATGGCCATCCTCGGCGGCCTGTTCGTCCTGATCACCATGTCCGTGGTCATCCAGGTCGGCTCGTTCAAGATGACCGGCAAGCGCGTCTTCCGGATGGCACCGCTCCAGCACCACTTCGAACTCAAGGGCTGGTCCGAAGTACTCGTCGTGGTCCGTTTCTGGATCATCCAGGGCATCTGTGTGATGGTCGGACTGGGCCTCTTCTACGCGGGATGGGCAACGAAGTGACCGACTCGGTGTCTACGGAATTCCAGGGCAAGCACGTCACCGTCGCCGGACTCGGCGTCTCCGGGGTCCCCGCGGCCAAGGTCCTGCACGGCCTCGGTGCGCGCGTCACCGTCGTCAACGACGGCGCGGACGAGCGCGCGCGGGCGCAGGCGGCGGAATTGGAGGCGCTCGGCGTCACCGTGCGCCTCGGGGACGCCGACACCCTGCCCGAGGGCACCGACCTCATCGTCACCGCGCCCGGCTGGAAGCCCACCAAGCCGCTGTTCACGGCGGCCGCGGAGGCCGGCGTCCCCGTCTGGGGCGACGTCGAACTGGCCTGGCGGCTGCGGGGCGAGAACGCCGCCCCCTGGCTCGCCGTCACCGGCACCAACGGCAAGACCACCACCGTCCGGATGCTCGCGTCGATCCTTCGGGCGGCGGGCCTGCGCACCGCCGCCGTCGGCAACATCGGCGTCTCGCTGCTGGACGCGGTCACCGGCGAGCAGGAGTACGACGTCCTGGCCGTGGAGCTGTCCAGCTACCAGCTCCACTGGGCGCCCTCGCTGCGCGCCCACTCGGCCGCCGTCCTCAACCTCGCCCCGGACCACCTCGACTGGCACGGCTCCATGGACGCGTATGCCGCCGACAAGGGCCGTGTCTACGAGGGCAACCAGGTCGCCTGCGTCTACAACGTGGCCGACAAGGCCACCGAGGACCTCGTCCGCGAGGCCGACGTCGAGGAGGGCTGCCGGGCCATCGGCTTCACCCTCGGCGCTCCGGCACCCTCCCAACTCGGCGTCGTGGACGGCATCCTGGTCGACCGGGCGTTCGTCGAGAACCGGCAGAAGAACGCCCAGGAGCTGGCCGAGGTCGCCGACGTGAACCCGCCGGCGCCGCACAACATCGCCAACGCGCTGGCCGCCGCCGCCCTCGCCCGCGCCTACGGGGTGCCCGCGGCGGCCGTCCGGGACGGGCTGCGCGCCTTCACCCCGGACGCCCACCGCATCGCGCACGTCGCCGACGTGGACGGCGTGGCCTACGTCGACGACTCCAAGGCCACCAACACCCATGCCGCCGAGGCGTCCTTGGCGGCGTACGGGTCGGTCGTGTGGATCGCCGGCGGCCTCGCGAAGGGCGCCACCTTCGACGAACTGGTCGCGGGCGCGGCCGGGCGGCTGCGGGGCGTCGTACTGATCGGCGCCGACCGCGCGCTGATCGCCGAAGCCCTGGCGCGACACGCACCGGAAGTACCCGTGGTCGACCTCGACCGGACCGACACTGGGGCGATGCTCCAGGCGGTCCAGGAGGCGCGGCGGCTCGCCCGCCCGGGAGACACGGTGCTGCTGGCCCCGGCCTGCGCCTCCATGGACATGTTCGCCAACTACAACCAGCGCGGTGACGCGTTCGCACAGGCCGTTCGCGAACTCGGCGCCTGACCCGGCCGCCTGCGCCGGGCGACCATGGGAGGGACGCGTGGGACGGTCCAGGCCGACGTACAGCGGAGGCTTCGATGCCCGGTAGTCCCGGCAGCCGCACCGGAGGACGGCCGCCCGTGCGGCGGGCCGCCGCACGGCCCGCCGCCCGGCGGCCCGCGGCCCCCGAGAACCCCGTCCGGGCGCTGTACACCCGCCTGCGCCGGGCCTGGGACCGGCCGCTGACGGCGTACTACCTGATCGCCGGCGGCAGCGCGCTGATCACCGTGCTCGGTCTGGTGATGGTCTACTCGGCCTCCCAGATCACCGCGCTCCAGCTCTCGCTGCCGGGGTCGTACTTCTTCCGCAAGCAGTTCCTGGCCGCCGTGATCGGCACCGTACTGCTGCTCGCCGCGATGCGGATGCCGGTGAAGCTGCACCGGGCACTGGCCTATCCGATCCTGGCCGGCGCGGTCTTCCTGATGGCCCTGGTGCAGGTGCCGGGGATAGGGATGTCGGTCAACGGCAACCAGAACTGGATCTCCGTCGGCGGCCCCTTCCAGCTCCAGCCCAGCGAGTTCGGCAAGCTCGCCCTGGTGCTGTGGGGCGCCGACCTGCTCGCCCGCAAACAGGACAAGCGGCTGCTGACCCAGTGGAAGCACATGCTGGTGCCGCTGGTCCCGGTCGCCTTCCTGCTCCTCGGGCTGATCATGCTCGGCGGGGACATGGGCACCGCGATCATCCTGACCGCCATCGCCTTCGGGCTGCTGTGGCTGGCGGGGGCGCCCACCCGGATGTTCGCCGGGGTCCTCTCGGTCGCCGCGCTGCTCGGTGTGATCCTCATCAAGACCAACCCCAACCGCATGGCCCGGCTGGCCTGCATCGGCGCGACCGACCCCGGCCCCGGCGACTCCTGCTGGCAGGCGGTGCACGGCATCTACGCCCTCGCCTCGGGCGGGCTGTTCGGTTCCGGACTCGGCGCCAGCGTCGAGAAGTGGGGCCAACTCCCCGAGGCGCACACCGACTTCATCTTCGCCGTCACCGGCGAGGAACTGGGCTTGGCGGGCACGCTGTCCGTCCTCGCCCTCTTCGCGGCTCTAGGCTATGCGGGTATCCGCGTGGCCGGACGCACGGAGGACCCCTTCGTCAGGTATGCCGCGGGAGGCGTGACCACCTGGATCACGGCCCAGGCCGTGATCAACATCGGTGCGGTCCTCGGACTGCTGCCGATCGCCGGCGTCCCCCTCCCGCTGTTCTCCTACGGGGGTTCCGCCCTGCTGCCGACCATGTTCGCCATCGGGCTGCTGATCGCCTTCGCACGCGACGAGCCCGCTGCGCGGGCGGCGCTTGCGATGCGGCAACCTCGCTTTGGTAGAAAGCGGGGGACCGGGGGCACCGGGTCCGAGCGGAGGCCCCGGAGTTGGAACACGATGCGACGGCGTGCCTCGGCGGCGCGCTCGTCCGGAGAGCGGTGAATTTCGGTGCATGTCGTACTCGCCGGCGGAGGAACCGCGGGCCACATCGAGCCCGCGCTCGCCCTCGCGGACGCCCTGCGCAGGCAGGACCCGACCGTGGGCATCACGGCCCTGGGCACGGAGCGCGGCCTGGAGACCCGTCTCGTACCCGAGCGCGGGTACGAGCTGGCGCTGATCCCGGCGGTACCCCTGCCGCGCAAGCCCACGCCCGAGCTGATCACCGTGCCGGGCCGGCTGCGCGGCACCATCAAGGCGACCGAGCAGATTTTGGAGCGCACCCGCGCCGACGCCGTGGTCGGCTTCGGCGGGTACGTCGCCCTGCCCGGCTACCTCGCGGCCAAGCGGCTCGGCGTGCCGATCGTGATCCACGAGGCCAACGCCCGCCCCGGCCTGGCCAACAAGATCGGCTCCCGGTACGCCGCGCAGGTCGCCGTCTCCACCCCCGACAGCAAACTGCGCAACTCCCGGTACATCGGCATCCCGCTGCGCCGCTCCATCGCCACCCTGGACCGGGCCGCCGCCCGCCCCGAGGCCCGCGCGGCGTTCGGTCTCGACCCCAATCTGCCCACGCTGCTGGTCACCGGCGGCTCACAGGGCGCCCGCCGGCTCAACGAGGTCGTCCAGCAGGTCGCGCCCTGGCTCCAGCAGGCGGGCATCCAGATCCTGCACGCGGTCGGCCCGAAGAACGAACTGCCGCAGGTCCACCAGATGCCGGGGATGCCCCCGTACATCCCGGTAAGTTATCTGGACCGGATGGACCTCGCGTACGCCGCGGCCGACATGATGCTCTGCCGCGCGGGCGCGATGACCGTCGCCGAACTCTCCGCCGTCGGGCTCCCCGCCGCCTACGTCCCGCTGCCCATCGGCAACGGCGAACAGCGGCTCAACGCCCAGCCGGTGGTCAAGGCCGGCGGCGGACTGCTGGTCGACGACGCGGAACTGACCCCCGAGTGGGTCCAGCAGAACGTGCTGCCCGTCCTCGCCGACCCGCACCGGCTGTACGAGATGTCCCGCGCCGCCGCCGAGTTCGGCCGCCGGGACGCCGACGAGCTGCTCGTCGGCATGGTCTACGAGGCGATCAGCGCCGCCCGCGCGCAGCGCTAGGCGACCCGACGGAGGGCAGGAAGCGTGGCCGGACCGACCACCGCCGAACGCGGTGCACGCCAGCAGGAGTCGTCCGGCCCGTCCCGTGCCCGGCGCCTGTGGCCACCCCGCCCACGTATTCGTACGATCGTCATCCTGGCCGTCCTCGTCGTCGTGACGGGCGGGGCGGCCGGCTGGCTGCTGTACGGCTCCGACTGGCTGCGGGTGGAGAGGGTCTCCGTCTCGGGCACCCGGGTCCTGACGCCCGCTCAGGTCCGGGAAGCGGCCGACGTTCCCGTCGGGGAGCCGCTCATTTCCGTCGACACCGAGGCGATCGAGAGCCGGCTGAAGAAGAAATTGCCCCGAATTGACGTGATTGCGGCCGACCGTTCCTGGCCCGACGGAATCAGTCTGGAAGTGACGGAACGCACTCCGGTTCTGCTCGTGCAAAACGGAGAAAAGTATGGGGAAGTGGACAAGGATGGCGTCCGATTCGCCACGATTTCCCGTGCGGTCAAAGGCGTTCCCCTGCTGGAATTGGCGGTCTCGCGTTCGGGCTCGTCCGCCGCGAGCCTGCGCCGCTTCGGCGAGGACCGGCTGGTCCGGGAGGCGGTCCGGGTGGCCGGACGGGTCCCGGACGCGGTCACCCGCGACGCCCGGCGGGTCGCGGTGCGTTCCTTCGACGACATCTCGCTGGAGTTGAGCGGGGGGCGGACCGTGGCGTGGGGGAGCGCGGAAAAGAGCGCTGACAAGGCGCGCGCCCTCACCGCCCTGATGAAAGCCGCGCCCGACGCGCGGCACTTCGACGTGAGTGTTCCCACCGCCCCTGCGGTATCGGGGAGTTGACGTCCGTCGACGCAGGCCAGCACCCTGGTTGGGCAGCGCTACGGCTGATCACATAGGGTGAAAAGAAAAACGGGAGGTTCGGCGTGTTCGTTGAACGCGCGCCACGTGTCGACTTAGTGTCCTGTTCGGAAGACTCCAGGGAACAGACACACTGGTAACCCTAAACTTCAGCGTTAGGGTTCGGGTCGGCGCTACGGACCGTCCCATTCGGCATCAGTCGCCGGACCGCGGAGCAGCAGTGCTCCACCGGTCCGACGACACGTAACTCGAGGCGAGAGGCCTTCGACGTGGCAGCACCGCAGAACTACCTCGCAGTCATCAAAGTCATCGGTGTCGGCGGCGGTGGTGTCAATGCCATCAACCGGATGATCGAGGTCGGTCTCAAGGGCGTCGAGTTCATCGCCATCAACACCGACGCGCAAGCCCTGTTGATGAGCGACGCCGACGTCAAGCTCGACGTCGGCCGTGAACTCACCCGCGGACTCGGCGCCGGAGCCAACCCGGCCGTCGGCCGCAAGGCCGCCGAGGATCACCGCGAGGAGATCGAGGAGGTCCTCAAGGGGGCCGACATGGTCTTCGTGACGGCCGGTGAGGGCGGCGGCACCGGCACCGGCGGCGCGCCCGTGGTGGCGAACATCGCCCGCTCCCTCGGCGCCCTCACCATCGGCGTGGTCACCCGCCCGTTCACCTTCGAGGGACGGCGCCGGGCCAACCAGGCCGAGGACGGCATCGCCGAACTCCGCGAAGAGGTCGACACCCTCATCGTCATCCCCAACGACCGGCTGCTGTCCATCTCGGACCGCCAGGTCTCCGTCCTCGACGCCTTCAAGTCGGCGGACCAGGTCCTGCTCTCCGGTGTGCAGGGCATCACCGACCTGATCACCACCCCCGGCCTGATCAACCTCGACTTCGCCGACGTCAAGTCGGTCATGTCCGAGGCCGGTTCGGCCCTGATGGGCATCGGCTCCGCCCGCGGCGACGACCGCGCGGTGGCCGCCGCCGAGATGGCGATCTCCTCGCCGCTGCTCGAAGCCTCCATCGACGGTGCCCGGGGCGTCCTGCTCTCCATCTCCGGCGGCTCCGACCTCGGCCTGTTCGAGATCAACGAGGCCGCCCAGCTGGTCAGCGAGGCCGCCCACCCCGAGGCCAACATCATCTTCGGCGCCGTCATCGACGACGCCCTCGGTGACGAGGTCCGGGTCACGGTCATCGCGGCCGGCTTCGACGGCGGCCAGCCGCCCGCCAAGCGGGACACCGTGCTCGGCGCGGCCTCGGCCAAGCGCGACGAGCAGCCCGCCCCGCCGGCCCGGCAGCCGGAGAGCCGCCCGTCCTTCAGCGGACTCGGCAGCGTCAAGCCGAAGGAGGAGCCGGAGCCGGTCGCGCCGGAGCCGGTCAGCGACCTGCCGCCGGTCACCCCGCCGCCGGTCCCGCCGTCCCGTACCTACTCGGACAGCGCGGCCGAGGAACTGGACGTGCCGGACTTCTTGAAGTGACAGCACAGCGCGATACCGCGAACGGCGCGCACTTCGCCTTCACCGACCGGTGGGGCGGGGTGAGCGCCGTTCCGTACGAGGAGCTCAACCTCGGCGGCGCGGTCGGTGACGACCCCGACGCCGTACGGACCAACCGGGAACGGGCGGCCGCGTCGCTCGGGCTCGACCCCGGCCGGGTGGTCTGGATGAACCAGGTGCACGGCGCCGGCGTCGAAGTGGTGGACGCCCCCTGGGGCGCCCGGCCGGTGCCCGAGACCGACGCGCTCGTCACCGCCGAGCGCGGCCTCGCCCTCGCGGTCCTCACCGCCGACTGCGTGCCGGTGCTGCTGGCCGACCCGGCCGCCGGGGTCGTCGCCGCCGCGCACGCGGGCCGGCCCGGCATGATCGCCGGGGTCGTCCCCGCCGCCGTACGCGCCATGACAGAACTCGGCGCCGACCCCGCCCGGATCGTCGCCCGCACCGGACCCTCGGTGTGCGGCCGGTGCTACGAGGTGCCGGAGGCGATGCGCGCCGAGGTGGCCGCCGTCGAACCGGCGGCGTACGCCGTCACCAGCTGGGGCACGCCGGCGGTCGACGTGGCCGCCGGTGTGCACGCGCAACTCGAACGGCTCGGGGTACGCGCACGGGAGCAGTCGCCGGTGTGCACGCTGGAGTCGAAGGATCACTTCTCGTACCGACGGGACCGCACCACCGGGCGGCTCGCGGGCTATGTATGGCTGGGCTGATGGGGCATGACGGAGCGTAAGGACGAACTCGCCGCGAACCTCGCCAAGGTGGAGGAGCGCATCGCCGCCGCGTGCGCCGCCGCCGGCCGGGACCGCGAGGAGGTGACCCTGATCGTGGTCACCAAGACCTATCCGGCGAGCGATGTGCGTACGTTGGCGGAGCTGGGTGTCCGGCATGTCGCGGAGAACCGGGACCAGGACGCGGCCCCGAAGGCCGCCGCGTGCGCGGATCTGCCGCTCACCTGGCACTTCGTGGGGCAGTTGCAGACCAACAAGGTACGATCCGTGGTCGGTTACGCCGATCTCGTGCAGTCCGTCGACCGTGCCCGGCTGGTCACCGCCCTGTCCAAGGAGGCGGAGCGGGCCGGACGTGAACTGGGCTGCCTCGTCCAGGTCGCACTCGATGCGGGAGCGAACGGGCGGGGGGAGCGGGGCGGTGTGGCTCCCGACGGGATCGGGGAGTTGGCCGACCTCGTCGCCGGGGCGCCGGGGCTCCGGCTCGACGGACTGATGACGGTGGCCCCGCTGACCGGGGAGTACGCCGGACGCCAAGAGGCCGCTTTCGAGCGGCTCATGGATTTGTCGACCCACCTGCGCCGGTCCCATCCGACTGCGACCATGGTCTCGGCAGGGATGAGTGCGGACCTCGAACAGGCCGTGGCCGCCGGAGCGACACATGTGCGCGTCGGTACCGCGGTACTCGGCGTCCGACCCAGGCTCGGGTAACGTCGCCAAGAAGTCGGACCACAGCAGAAAATATGGTCATTACCGCCGAAAGGCGGAAGCAACGACCTCGTGGATCGCGGGCATGTGGCAGTCGTCAGCAGATCCACCACAGAGCGGAGGACTCAGAGCATGGCCGGCGCGATGCGCAAGATGGCGGTCTACCTCGGCCTCGTGGAGGACGATGGGTACGACGGCCGGGGGTTCGACCCCGACGACGACTTCGAACCTGAACTCGACCCGGAACCCGAACGGGATCACCGGAGGCATGAACCGGCACATCAGGGGCATGGTTCACATCAGTCACAAAGGGACGAAGAGGTACGAGTCGTTCAACCGCCCGCGCCTCGCGAGCCGGTGGCCCGGTCCGCTTCGCCGGCCGCGGAATCGTCGCGACCCGCCCGGATCGCGCCCGTGGCATCCATCACACAAGAACGCGCAAGCCTGGAAAAGAGCGCACCGGTCATCATGCCCAAGGTCGTGTCCGAACGAGAGCCCTACCGGATCACCACACTCCACCCGCGGACCTACAACGAGGCCCGTACCATCGGGGAACACTTCCGTGAGGGCACGCCGGTGATCATGAATCTGACCGAGATGGATGACACGGACGCGAAGCGACTTGTCGACTTCGCTGCCGGTCTGGTGTTTGGTCTCCACGGCAGTATCGAGCGGGTGACGCAGAAGGTGTTCCTGCTGTCTCCTGCTAACGTCGATGTCACGGCGGAGGACAAGGCCCGCATCGCAGAGGGCGGGTTCTTCAACCAGAGCTGAGACGTAGCACCGGTGAGATGGGTCAGGGGAGAGGGAAGCAAGGGTCATGAGCGTGGTCCTGGATGTCGTCTACATCGCGCTGATGTGCTTCCTCATCGTGCTGATCTTCCGGTTGGTCATGGACTACGTCTTCCAGTTCGCCCGCTCGTGGCAACCCGGCAAGGCGATGGTGGTCGTACTGGAGGCCACCTACACTGTCACCGATCCACCGTTGAAGCTTCTGCGGCGGGTCATCCCGCCGCTGCGTCTCGGGGGCGTGGCGCTCGACCTGTCCTTCTTCGTACTGATGATCATCGTCTACATCCTGATCTCGATCGTGAGCCGGCTGTGAGCGATGAGAGAGATACGGGCTTGCCGAATGCCGACGACTACGTTGAGGTGAAGAGATGCCGTTGACCCCCGAGGACGTGCGGAACAAGCAGTTCACGACCGTCCGCCTCCGAGAAGGCTATGACGAGGACGAGGTCGATGCCTTCCTCGACGAGGTCGAAGCCGAACTGACCCGTCTGCTCCGCGAGAACGAGGACCTGCGCGCCAAGCTGGCCGCTGCCACGCGCGCGGCCGCGCAGAACCAGCAGAACATGCGCAAGCCCCCGGAGCAGCAGGATCAGCAGCAGGGTGGCATGCCCCAGCAGGGCGGGATGCCTCAGCAGGGCGGCATGCCCCAGCAGGGCGGGATGCCTCAGCAGGGCGGGATGCCCCAGCAGGGCATGCGCGGTCCGGGTGCTCCCGTACCCGCCGGCATATCGGGCCCGCCGCAGCAGCAGATGGGCGGCCCCATGGGAGGCCCGCCCCAGCTGCCGAGCGGTGCCCCGCAACTGCCCGCCGGTCCCGGCGGTCAGGGCGGCCCGCAGGGCCCCGGTCCGATGGGCCAGGGTCCGGGGCCGATGGGCCAGGGCCAGGGCCCGGGTCCGATGCAGGGACAGATGGGCCCCGGCCCGATGGGCGGCCCCATGGGCGGTCCGCAGGGTCACGGCGGTCCCGGCATGCCCGGCCAGGGCGGCCCGGGCGGCGACAGCGCCGCGCGCGTCCTGTCGCTGGCCCAGCAGACCGCCGACCAGGCGATCGCCGAGGCCCGGTCCGAGGCCAACAAGATCGTCGGCGAGGCGCGTTCGCGGGCCGAGGGCCTGGAGCGGGACGCCCGTGCCAAGGCCGACGCCCTGGAGCGGGACGCGCAGGAGAAGCACCGCGTCGCGATGGGCTCCCTGGAGTCCGCCCGCGCCACGCTGGAGCGCAAGGTCGAGGACCTGCGCGGCTTCGAGCGCGAGTACCGCACGCGGCTGAAGTCCTACCTGGAGTCGCAGCTGCGTCAGCTGGAGACCCAGGCCGACGACTCGCTGGCCCCGCCGCGGACGCCCGCGACGGCTTCCCTCCCGCCGTCCCCGGCGCCCTCGATGGCACCGGCCGGCGCGAGCGCCCCGTCCTACGGCGGCAACCAGTCCATGGGCAGTGGTCCGGGCGGGTCGTCCGGTCCGTCGTACGGCTCGCAGCAGCAGATGTCGCCGGCGATGACGCAGCCGATGGCGCCGGTGCGGCCGCAGGGGCCTTCGCCGATGGGGCAGGCGCCGTCGCCGATGCGCGGTTTCCTCATCGACGAGGATGACAACTGAGCGGTGCTGAGCGTTAGTACGGCGTTGTAGTCGGCGGCGTTCAGGGCGGGCCCTGGGTTTTGACCCGGGGTCCGCCTCTTTTGTTGGGTACGGGGCGTCGGCGGGGGCTGGGGGCGCGGCCCGGCGGGGCGGGGTGCCGGCCGCGCCCGCCCGTGCCGCCCTGGGGGTACCTCCCCGGCCGGTCAGGCACGGGGGGAGGCACGTATGCCAGCGGATCGGGGCGAGCACGGCGCCGCAGGGCGGGTGCGCGAAGGCCCGGCTCCCCGCACAGGGAGCCGGGCCTCGGGGAGCGGTGGTTATGCCTTGCGGAGCTGGAAGGCCAGGGTCAGGCCCTCGTCCGTGAAGGCGTCTCCGTACCCGGTTTCCGGCTCGCCCTCGGCGAAGTCCGTGGCCAGGACCTCGTCGGCGATCAGGGACGCGTGGGTGGTCAGGGCGGCGACGGTCGCCGGGTCCGTGGCCGTCCAGCGCAGGACGATGCGGTCGGCGACGTCCAGACCGCTGTTCTTGCGGGCCTCCTGGATCAGGCGGATCGCGTCCCGGGCGAGGCCCGCGCGCCGCAGCTCCTCCGTGATCTCCAGGTCGAGGGCGACCGTGGCGCCGGAGTCGGAGGCGACCGACCAGCCCTCGCGCGGGGTCTCCGTGATGATCACCTCGTCGGGAGCGAGGGTGATCGTCTCGCCGTCGACCTCCACCGACGCCGTGCCCTCGCGCAGGGCCAGGGAGAGCGCCGCCGCGTCCGCGTTCGCGACCGCCTTCGCGACGTCCTGGACGCGCTTGCCGAACCGCTTGCCCAGCGCGCGGAAGTTGGCCTTGGCGGTGGTGTCGACCAGGCTGCCGCCGACCTCGGACAGCGAGGCGAGCGACTCGACGTTCAGCTCCTCCGTGATCTGCGTGTGCAGTTCGGGGGTGAGGGTGTCGAAGCCGGTCGCCGCGATCAGCGCGCGGCGCAGCGGCTGGCGGGTCTTGACGCCGGACTCCGCGCGGGTGGCGCGGCCCAGCTCGACCAGGCGGCGGACCAGGACCATCTGCTTCGACAGCTCCGGGTCGACGGCCGTCAGGTCGGCCTCCGGCCACGCGGAGAGGTGCACGGACTCCGGGGCGCCCGGGGTGACCGGCACGATCATGTCCTGCCAGACCCGCTCGGTGATGAACGGGGTCAGCGGGGCCATCAGCCTGGTGACCGTCTCCACGACCTCGTGCAGGGTGCGCAGCGCCGCCTTGTCGCCCTGCCAGAAGCGGCGGCGCGAGCGGCGGACGTACCAGTTGGAGAGGTCGTCGACGAACGCGGACAGCAGCTTGCCGGCGCGCTGGGTGTCGTAGCCCTCCAGGGCCTGGGTGACCTGGTCGGTGAGCGCGTGCAGTTCGGACAGGAGCCAGCGGTCCAGGACCGGGCGGTCGGCCGGGGCCGGGTCCGCCTCGCTCGGCGACCAGCCCGTGGTGCGGGCGTACAGAGCCTGGAAGGCGACCGTGTTCCAGTAGGTGAGGAGCGTCTTGCGGACGACCTCCTGGATGGTGCCGTGGCCGACCCGGCGGGCCGCCCAGGGGGAGCCGCCGGCCGCCATGAACCAGCGGACGGCGTCGGCGCCGTGCTGGTCCATCAGCGGGATCGGCTGGAGGATGTTGCCCAGGTGCTTGGACATCTTGCGGCCGTCCTCGGCGAGGATGTGGCCGAGGCAGACCACGTTCTCGTACGAGGACTTGTCGAAGACCAGGGTGCCGACGGCCATCAGCGTGTAGAACCAGCCGCGGGTCTGGTCGATGGCCTCGCTGATGAACTGGGCCGGGTAGCGGGACTCGAACAGGTCCTTGTTCTTGTACGGGTAGCCATACTGCGCGAACGGCATCGAGCCCGAGTCGTACCAGGCGTCGATGACCTCCGGCACGCGCGTGGCCGTCTTCTCGCACCGGGGGCACGGGAAGGTGACCGCGTCGATGTACGGGCGGTGCGGGTCGAGACCGGACTGGTCGGTGCCGGTCAGCTCGGTCAGTTCCGCGCGGGAGCCGACGGCGGTGAGGTGGTCGTCCTCGCAGCGCCAGATGGGCAGCGGGGTGCCCCAGTAGCGGTTGCGGGAGAGCGCCCAGTCGATGTTGTTGTCCAGCCAGTCGCCGTAGCGGCCGTGCTTGACGGAGTCCGGGAACCAGTTGGTCCGCTCGTTCTCCTCGATGAGGCGGTCCTTGATCTGGGTGGTGCGGATGTACCAGGACGGCTGCGCGTAGTACAGCAGCGCGGTGTGGCAGCGCCAGCAGTGCGGGTAGCTGTGCTCGTACGGGGTGTGCCTGAAGAGCAGGCCGCGGCCGGCGAGGTCCTCGGTGAGCTGCTCGTCGGCCTTCTTGAAGAAGACGCCGCCGACCAGGGCGAGGTCCTCCTCGAAGGTGCCGTCGGGGCGGACCGGGTTCACGACCGGCAGGCCGTAGGAACGGCAGACCTTGAAGTCGTCCTCACCGAAGGCGGGGGACTGGTGGACGAGACCGGTGCCGTCCTCGGTCGTCACGTAGTCGGCGTTGACGACGAAGTGGGCGGGCTCGGGGAACTCGACCAGCTCGAAGGGGCGCTGATACGTCCAGCGCTCCATCTCGGCGCCGGTGAAGCTCTGGCCGGTGGTCTCCCAGCCCTCGCCGAGGGCCTTGGCGACCAGCTGCTCGGCGACGACCAGCTTCTCCTCGCCGTCGGTGGCGACGACGTAGGTGACCTCGGGGTGGGCCGCGACGGCGGTGTTGGAGACCAGCGTCCAGGGCGTGGTCGTCCAGATCAGCAGCGCGGCCTCGCCGGCCAGCGGGCCGGAGGTGAGCGGGAGGCGGACGTAGACCGACGGGTCGACGACCGTCTCGTAGCCCTGGGCCAGCTCGTGGTCGGACAGGCCCGTGCCGCAGCGGGGGCACCAGGGGGCGACGCGGTGGTCCTGGACCAGCAGGCCCTTGCCGAAGATCTCCTTCAGCGACCACCAGACCGAGTCGACGTACTCGGGGTCCATGGTGCGGTACGCGTCGTCCAGGTCGACCCAGTAGCCCATGCGGGTCGTCAGTTCGGTGAAGGCGTCCGTGTGCCGGGTCACCGACTCGCGGCACTTGGCGTTGAACTCCGCGATGCCGTACGCCTCGATGTCCGGCTTGCCGCTGAAGCCCAGCTCCTTCTCGACCGCCAGCTCCACGGGCAGGCCGTGGCAGTCCCAGCCGGCCTTGCGGGCCACGTGGTAGCCGCGCATGGTGCGGAAACGGGGGAAGACGTCCTTGAAGACGCGGGCCTCGATGTGGTGGGCGCCGGGCATGCCGTTGGCGGTGGGCGGACCCTCGTAGAACACCCATTCGGGGCGGCCCTCGGACTGCTCCAGGCTCTTGGCGAAGATCTTCTGCTCGCGCCAGAAGTCGAGCACCGCGTGTTCGAGCGCGGGCAGGTCGACCTGGGCGGGTACCTGGCGGTACTGCGACGGCGTGTTCAACGCGATTCCTCCGGCGGACGTGCTGCCTTCCGTCGGAGGGACGAGAGCGCTGGGCTCCCGCGGTACCACCCTCCTTGGCTCCCGTGCGCCCTGTGCGCCGGTGAGCCCCCTCATTGGGGTCGCGAGGCCGGGTCTACTCGCCCCAGGGGGACTTTCTTCCGGCGGCTCCGGGGTGATCTTCACGTCGCGCTCGCCCCCGGGCTCCCACCGTCCCCGGGTCGCTCTGGGCTGCGTACGCCGCTACTCGTCCCCATCCACGCTTTTCGCTCCGCCCAGTGTACGGCGCCCCGCGGACAGCGGCCGACCGGTTTCCGTGTCGGGCATACCTGCCGGGGAGCTGGGCACAACGGATGCAGGTTCGTCCACCGGGGCGGTGCGTCCCGTTGCCGCGAGGCTCAAGTCGATTTATCGTCCCAGCACGATTCGTGTGCATGATCACCATGTGTGAAGGGGCCGCGGCACGGTGGCGGGGAAGACCGCGGCGGGGACCACGCCGGCGAGGAGGACGCCGGCGGCGAAGGCCGCTTCCGAGGAGAGCGCGGTGCGGAAGGACACGGCCGGGAAGAACACGGCCGAGAAGGCGGGCGCGGCCGAGGCCGCCGAGCAGACGGGAGCCACGACGGTGGTTGCGAAGAAGAGTCCTGGCACGGCCACGGCGGCCACGACGGCCGTACCGAAGGCGCGGGGCGGTGCGGTGGAGCCCGGAGACCTCGCGGTACGCCCCGGGGAGGACCCCTGGACGCCCGAGGAGGTCGAGGAGGCCCGCGGGGAGCTCGAGTCCGAGGAGAGCCGGCTCCGGGCCGAGCTGGACTCCTCCGAACGGGCGCTCCAGGGCCTCATGCGGGACTCCGGGGACGGCGCCGGTCACGACGAGGCGGACACCGGCACGAAGAACATCACGCGCGAGCACGAGCTGGCGCTGGCGGCCAACGCCCGCGAGATGCTCTCCCAGACCGAGCACGCCCTGGAGCTGCTGGACGCGGGCACCTACGGGCTGTGCGAGAACTGCGGCAAGCCGATCGGCAAGGCCCGGATGCAGGCGTTCCCGCGGGCCACCCTGTGCGTGGAGTGCAAACAGAAGACGGAGCGGCGGTAGGCGGTGCCGTACCCTCTTCCTCAGTCAGGTACCTAGGTCGAGGGACTCACGTGGCAGAGGCGGAGCGCATCATCGGTACGCCGGACACCCCGGACGCTCCGGGGGACGGGCAGCAGGAGACCGCCGACGCCGAGCGGCCCCGGGGCAGGCGCCGGATCGCCGTGCTGTTCGCGGTGGCGGTCCTGGCGTACGCGCTGGACCTGGTCAGCAAGATGATCGTGGTGGCGAAGCTGGAGCACCACGAGCCGGTCGAGATCGTCGGGGACTGGCTGCGGTTCGAGGCGATCCGCAACGCGGGGGCCGCCTTCGGCATCGGCGAGGCCTTCACCGTGATCTTCACGGTGATCGCGGCGACCGTGATCGTCGTGATCGCCCGGCTCGCCCGCAAGCTCTACAGCCTGCCCTGGGCGATCGCGCTCGGCCTGCTGCTCGGCGGCGCCCTCGGCAACCTCACCGACCGGATCTTCCGCGCGCCCGGCGTCTTCGAGGGCGCGGTGGTCGACTTCATCGCGCCCAAGCACTTCGCGGTCTTCAACCTCGCCGACTCGGCGATCGTGTGCGGCGGCATCCTGATCGTGCTGCTCTCCTTCCGGGGGCTGGACCCGGACGGGACCGTCCACAAGGACTGAGCGCGCGTACGGCGGTGTCGGCGCCGTCCGGCATACTCGACCGAGTGAGCACGCTTCCCGAGATCCGTACCCTGCCCGTGCCCGACGGCCTGGAGGGCGAGCGCGTCGACGCCGCCATCTCCCGCATGTTCGGCTTCTCCCGTACCAAGGCCGCCGAGCTGGCGGCGGCGGGGAAGGTGGCGGTCGACGGCTCGGTGGTCGGCAAGTCGGAGCGGGTGCGCGGCGGGGCCTGGCTGGAGGTCGAGATGCCGCCGGCGCCGGCGCCGGTGCAGGTCGTCGCCGAGCCGGTCGAGGGCATGGAGATCGTCCATGACGACGAGGACGTGGTCGTCATCGTGAAGCCGGTCGGGGTCGCCGCCCATCCGTCGCCCGGCTGGACCGGCCCGACCGTGATCGGCGGGCTCGCCGCCGCCGGGTACCGGATCTCGACGTCCGGGGCGGCCGAGCGGCAGGGCATCGTGCACCGCCTGGACGTGGGCACCTCCGGCCTGATGGCGGTCGCCAAGTCCGAGCGGGCCTACACCTCGCTCAAGCGGCAGTTCAAGGAGCGCACGGTCGACAAGCGCTACCACACGCTGGTGCAGGGCCACCCGGACCCGACCAGCGGCACCATCGACGCCCCCATCGGCCGTCACCCGCAGCACGACTACAAGTGGGCGGTCACCGCGGACGGCAAGCCCTCGGTGACGCACTACGACCTGATCGAGGCGTTCCGCGCCGCGTCCCTGCTCGACGTGAAGCTGGAGACCGGCCGCACCCACCAGATCCGCGTCCACATGGCGGCCCACCGCCACCCCTGCGCCGGCGACCTGACCTACGGCGCCGACCCCACCCTCGCCAAGCGGCTGGGCCTGAGCAGGCAGTGGCTGCACGCCGTCCGGCTCGGCTTCGAGCACCCCGGCACCGGCGACTGGGTGGAGTACGCCAGTGACTACCCGGACGACCTCCAGCAGGCCCTGGACCGGGTCAGGGAGGAGACCTACGCATGAGTCCGGGCCACGAGGTGCGCCTCGCCGAGGACCCCGCCGACCGCGAGGCGTGCTTCGCGGTGCGCAAGGAGGTCTTCGTCGCCGAGCAGGGCGTCGACGAGGAGATCGAGTACGACGCGTACGACGCCGTCGCCGTGCACGTCCTGGCGGTCCGCGAGGACGGCGTGCCGCTCGGCACCGGGCGGCTGCTGTACGGCGAGGCGGCGGCCGGGAAGACCGGCGGCGACCGGGGCGTGGGCTCGCTGGGGCGGCTCGCCGTGACCCGGGCGGCCCGTGGGCTGGGCGTCGGGGCCGCGCTGGTGCGGGCGATCGAGGAGGCCGCGCGGGCGCGCGGGCTCACCGCGGTCGACCTGCACGCCCAGACCCACGCCCTCGGTTTCTACGAGCGGCTCGGCTACACGGCGTACGGGCCGGAGTTCCCGGACGCGGGCATCCCGCACCGCGCGATGCGACGCGTGCTGTGACCCACAGCTTCTCCGGAGGCTGACGGGGCAGGTGAAGTGGCAGGCTGGAAGCCTGTCCAGTGATCGCCGAGACCCCCCGGAGCGCTGATTGTGGATCAGTTGGCCCTGTTGTTCGTGCTGTTGCTCGGGGCCCTGCTGAGCGTGCCGGTCGGTGACCGGCTCAAGCTCCCGGCGCCGGTGCTGATGACGGTGCTCGGCATGGTCCTGGCCCTGCTCGACTTCGTGCCCAATGTCGACATCCCGCCGGACCTGATCCTGCCCGCCCTGCTGCCGCCGCTGCTGTACGCGGCGGTGCGGCGCACCTCCTGGCGGCAGTTCGCGGCCAACAAGCGGCCCATCTTCCTGCTCGCTGTTGCGCTGGTCTTCGTCACCATGACCTGCGTGGCCGCCGTGGCCCACGCCATCGTGCCGGGGCTCGGCCTGGCCGCCGCCTTCGCGCTCGGGGCGCTGGTCGCGCCGCCCGACCCGGTCGCCGCCACCGCCGTCGCCGGACAGCTCGGGCTGCCGCGCCGGCTGGTGTCCATCCTGGAGGGCGAGGGGCTGTTCAACGACGTGACGGCCATCGTGCTCTACCACGTCGCCATCGCCGCGGCCGTCGGCGGCACCTTCTCGCCCTGGTCGGCCGGGCTCGACCTGGTGCTGTCCGCGGTGGTCGCCGTCGCCGTCGGCCTCGCCCTCGGCTGGGGCGCCAACCGGCTCCTCGACCTGCTCGGGGACGCCACGCTCCAGATCGGGCTGACGCTGCTGGTGCCGTACGCCTCCTACGTGCTCGCCGAGGAACTGCACGGCTCCGGGGTGCTGGCCGTGCTCACCACCGCGATGTTCCTCGCCGAGTACGCCTCCGACGCCGACGACGTGCTGACCCGGCTCGCCGGGCACACCGTCTGGGACGTCGTCGACACGCTGGTCACCGGGGTCGCCTTCGGGCTGATCGGCCTGGAGCTGCACAACGCGGTACGGACCGCGTCCGGCCACTGGGGCGAGCTGCTGGGCTGGGCCGGGGCCGTGGTGGGTGTGGTGATCCTGGTGCGGCTGCTGTGGCTGCTGCCGGCGACCTGGCTGACCAAACGGCTGCACGCCCGGCGCGACCAGGACGAGGACATCCCGATGAGCCTGCGGGAGACCGTCGTCATGTGGTGGGCGGGGATGCGCGGCGTGGCCTCGGTGGCGCTGGCGCTGGCCATCCCGCTCCGGACGGAGGACGGCTCGCCCTTCCCGCACCGCGAGGAACTCATCTTCATCGCGTTCGGGGTGATCCTGGTGACCCTGCTGCTGCAGGGACTGACCCTGCCCTGGCTGGTCGGGCGGCTCCACGTGCGGGCCGACACCGAGCAGGAGAAGGAGTTCGAGCGGACCCTCGCCCGGCGCGCGGCCAAGGCGGCCCGGCAGCGGCTGCGGGAGATCGAGGCGGTCGAGGAACTCCCCGAGGAGCTGACCGAGCAGATGCTGCGCCGGGCCTTCGACATCGGGGTGCGGATCAGCCCGGAGATCGGCGACGAGGAGCGGCGCGAGGCCCAGGAGCAGCGGGCGCGGCGGATCAAGCGGGTCCGCCGCATCCAGGGCGAGATGCTGAGCGCCGCCCGGCACGAGGTGCTGGCGGCACGCAGCGAACCCGGCGCCGATCCGGAGATCGTCGACCGGGTCCTGCGCCACCTCGACGTCCGCAGCCTGCGGTGAGCGCCCCCCGCTCAGTGCGGCGTCCCCCGCACCGGCTGGTACGGGACGCGGCGCGCCGCGCCGTCCGGGGAGTGCTTGCGCAGCCGGTCCCGGCCGGGCGGCAGAGCGGCGTCGGCGGTGTTGACGCGGGGCAGCGCGTAGGGGTGCTCGTCGGCCAGCCAGCGGATCATCCGCTCGCGCACCTCCACCCGTACCGTCCAGATGTCGTCCGCGTCCTTCGCCGTCACCAGCGCCCGCACCTGCATGGTGTTGGGGGTGGTGTCGGTGACGGTCAGGTTGTAGGCCCGGCCGTCCCAGGCCGGGCAGGACCGCAGGATGTCGCGGAGCCGCTCGCGCATGGCGTCCACCGGCGCCGAGTGGTCGACGTACCAGAAGACGGTGCCGGTCATCTGCGGGGTGCCCCGCGACCAGTTCTCGAACGGCTTGGAGGTGAAGTACGACACCGGCATGGTGATCCGGCGCTCGTCCCAGGTGCGTACGGTCAGGAAGGTCAGCGTGACCTCCTCGACCGTGCCCCACTCGCCGTCGACCACCACCGTGTCCCCGATGCGGACCATGTCGCCGAAGGCGATCTGGAAGCCGGCGAACATGTTGCTCAGCGTGGACTGCGCGGCGATGCCGGCGACGATGCCCAGCACACCGGCCGAGGCCAGCAGCGAGGCGCCGGCGGTGCGCATCTCCTGGAAGGTCAGCAGCATCGAGGAGACCGCCACCACGCCGACCACCGCGGAGACCACGCGCATGATCAGCGACACCTGGGTGCGCACCCGGCGCACCCGGGCGGGATCGCGCTGCGCGCGGGCGTGGGCGTAACTGGTGTACGACGTCTCCACGATCGCCGCGGCGATCCGGACCACCAGCCAGGCGGCCGACCCGATCAGCACCAGGGTGAGGATGTGCCCGATCAGGCCCCGGTGCGCGGGGAAGACCCGGGCCTCGATGTACGAGCCTCTCAGCAGCGCCGCGCAGAGCAGCAGCTGGTAGGGGATGCGCGCGCGGCGCAGCAGCCCCCAGAGGGGCGTCTCCGGGTGCCGTCCGTCGGCCTTGCGCAGCAACAGGTCGGTGGCCCAGCCGATGACCAGGGTCAACAGGACCGAGCCGCCGACCACGGTCAGCGGGCGGAGTATGTTCTCCATCCCCAGAACGTAACCGGCACCGCGCCGTCTGAACCTGTGACATGGAGGACATCCCGGGCGGAACCGGCCGGGTGCGGGGGCCGTGTCGTCGTACCCGGCTGGCACGATGGGCCCATGGACATCGTGCTCTTTCACTCGACCTTCGGCCTTCGGCCCGCGGTGCGGCAGGCCGCCGACCGGCTCCGCGCGGCCGGTCATGAGGTGCGGACGCCCGACCTCTTCCAGGGCCGGACGTTCGACACGGTGGAGGAGGGGATGGAGCACAACGAGTCGGTCGGCCGGGAGGAGCTGCTGAAGCGCGCCGTGCTGGCCGCCGCGCCCTACTCGGAGCGGGGCCTGGTCTACGCCGGGTTCTCGCTCGGCGCCTCGATCGCCCAGACCCTCGCCCTCGGCGACCACCGGGCCCGCGGGCTGCTGCTCCTGCACGGCACCTCGGACATCGCGCCCAACGCCTCGGCGGACGGCCTGGCCGTGCAGTTGCACGTCGCCGAGCCCGACCCGTTCGAGACCGACGACTGGCTCAGCGCCTGGTACCTCCAGATGGGCCGGACCGGCGCCGATGTGGAGGTGTACCGCTACGCGGGGGCGGGACACCTCTACACCGACCCGGACCTGCCCGACTACGACGAGGAGGCCGCCGAGGCCACCTGGCGGACGGCGCTCGGCTTCCTCGACTCCCTGTGACGCCTACTTCAGGGCGGCGCCGACGACCTCGGTGAACTCGGCGGCGGTCATCGGCGCGTTGCCGCTGGACGTCTGGAGCTGCTTGCCGTCCATGACGAAGCTCGGGGTGCCGGTGACGCCGTCCTTGTTCGTGTTGAAGGTGTTGGACATGGCCAGCGCCCAGGCGTCGTAGGTGCCCTTCTTCACGGCGTCCTGGAACTTGGCGTTGTCCTTCAGCGCCGGGACGGTGTCGGCGACCTTGATCAGGTAGTCGTCGTCCTTGAACTTGTCGTCGCTCTCCTCGGGGTGCCACTTGGCCGAGTAGAGCGCCGACTTGTACTTCAGGAAGGCCTCCGGGCTGACGTTCAGCGCGGCGCCCATGGCGCTCATGGCGTTCTTGGAGCCCTCGCCGTGCGAGCCGACCTCGAACTCGCCGTCCTTCTCGGTGTCGCCGTCGAGGAAGGTGCCGCCGATGTACTGGACCTTGTACTTGCCGTCCTCGACGTCCTTCTCCAGGGTCGGGCCGGCCGCCTGCTCGAACGCGGCGCAGACGGGGCAGCGCGGGTCCTCGTAGACCTTGAGGGTCTTCTTGGCGCTGTCCTCGCCGATGACCACGGTGGTGCCGTTCTTGCCCGTGGTGTTGGCCGGGGCGACGATCTTGGTCTCGTCGGCCACGGTCTCCCAGTGGGTGGGCTTGTTGCCCTGGACGACGGCGTAGCCGATGCCGCCGGCTATCGCCAGCACGCCGACGATGGAACAGGCGACGATGACCTGCCGCTTGACCTTGTCGCGCTTGGCCTGGCGCTCGCGCTCCTGACGCAGCCGCTCGCGGGCCGCGGTCTTCTGCTGCTGGCTGTTTCGCTTGCTCATGGTGTCGTGACTCCGTGGGGAGGCGCACACGGGCGTGTGCGGGGGTGTACGGCGTACCGGGGACTGCCGGCACTCGGTCGGTTCAGGCGAAGGCGACCGGGCGGGGCGGTCCGCGGCGTCCCAGGGAGTGGGTGAGGACGCGGTCGCGGGCGGCGGCGGTGCGGCGGACCGGGCGCGCGGCCCGGCCCGGCGCCGGAGCCGGGCGGACGGTGACCGCGGCGACCGCGAGCAGCAGCGGCCGGAAGGTGACCGCGGCGGCGGCCCGCAGCAGCTGGGCCAGCGCGTGCTCGCCGTACCGCAGCCAGGCGGCGGCCAGCAGGCCCACGCCGACGTGCGCGGCGAGCAGCAGCCAGGCGGTGCCGGGGGTGGCGTCGGCCAGCAGCGCGGCGAACCGGTCGGTGCCGGCGCCGGTCACCTGGGTGAGCGGGTTGCCGGCACTGGCGTGCAGCGCGGTGCCGTCGCCGCAGAGCACGTCGAGGCCGACCGAGCGCAGCGGACCGGCGACGGGGCCGCCCGCGGGGCCGTAGCAGACGTGCTGGCCGGTGGTGAAGACGGTGTCGGCGGCCAGCTCCAGCGGGATCAGCAGGGCGGCGATCCGCCCGTAGGAGCGCTCGCGGCCGGCCAGGGCGTACGCGAGGAGGAAGACCCCGGCCGTGACCGGGGCCACCGTGGGCAGGGGCAGCGGGACCCCGGACAGCAACACGTGCGACGCGGTGCCGAGCGTCACGACCAGTGCCGTGAACAGCGCCGCGCGTACGGCTCTGAGGGGGGTCCCGGATATGTCCATCGCACAGGAGTGTGTCACGGGCTCCGGTAAAGGAACCCTAAAGGGTGGCTGTGAGTCACAGCCCGGGGATGCGGCCGTTGCGGAACAGGTCGACGAAGATCTGGTGGTCGGCACGCGCGCGTGCCCCGTAGGCGTGCGCGAAGTCGACCAGGAGAGGCGCGAAGCCCTCCTCGTCGGCGGCGATCGCGGCGTCGATGGCACGCTCGGTGGAGAACGGCACCAGGGACTCGCCGGACTGGTCGTCGGCCGCCGCGTGCATCGCGGCCGTGGCCCGGCCCAGGTCGGCGACGACCTCGGCGATCTCCTCCGGGTCGTCGATGTCGCCCCAGTCCAGGTCGACGGCGTACGGCGAGATCTCGGCGACCAGCTGGCCCGCGCCGTCCAGCTCGGTCCAGCCCAGCCACGGGTCGGCGTGCGCCTGGAGCGCGCGCTGGGAGATGACCGTGCGGTGCCCCTCGTGCTGGAAGTAGTCGCGGATCGCCTGGTCGGTGATGTGCCGGGAGACGGCCGGGGTCTGGGCCTGCTTGATGTAGATCACCACATCGTTCTCCAGGGCGTCGCTGTTGCCCTCCAGGAGGATGTTGTACGACGGCAGCCCGGCCGAGCCGATGCCGATGCCGCGGCGGCCGACCACGTCCTTGACGCGGTAGGAGTCGGGGCGGGTCAGGGACGACTCGGGGAGCGTCTCCAGGTAGCCGTCGAAGGCGGCCAGCACCTTGTAGCGGGTGGCCGCGTCCAGCTCGACGCTGCCGCCGCCGGGGGCGAAGCGGCGCTCGAAGTCCCGGATCTCCGTCATCGAGTCCAGCAGCCCGAACCGGGTCAGCGAGCGGGCGTCGCGCAGCGCGTCGAGCAGCGGCCCCTGGGCGGTGTCCAGGGTGAACGGCGGCACCTCGTCGCTCTTGGCGCCGGTGGCCAGGGCGCGGATGCGCTCGCGGTACGCGCCCGCGTACACCGTGACCAGCTCGGTGATCTGCTCGTCGCTGAGCGCCTTGGCGTACCCGATCAGCGCGACCGAGGCCGCGAAGCGCTTGAGGTCCCAGGTGAAGGGGCCGACGTACGCCTCGTCGAAGTCGTTGACGTTGAAGATCAGGCGGCCGGTGGAGTCCATGTACGTGCCGAAGTTCTCCGCGTGCAGGTCGCCGTGGATCCACACCCGGGAGGTCCGCTCGTCCAGGTACGGGCCGCGGTCGCGGCCGTCGTGGTCGCCGGCGTCCAGGTCGCGGTAGAACAGGGAGGCCGTGCCCCGGTAGAACGCGAAGGCCGACGCCGCCATCTTCCGGAACTTCACCCGGAACGCGGCCGGGTCGGCGGCCAGGAGCTGGCCGAAGGCGGTGTCGAAGACGGCGAGGATCTCCTCGCCGCGGTGCTCGTCGCTGAGCTGCGGGACCGGCATCGCTGGGTGCCTCCTGGTGCGTACGGTGCGTGAGAGCGGGTGATCGCGGTACGGATCCTCCGACCGGACCAACGTGCGGCGGGGCACGGGAGTGCCCGCGCGACGCCTCGCCCGAAGGTACGCGGGGAGGGCCCCGAAGTGTCAGCTCCGAGGCATAGACTTCGACGCTGACCCCCCGGACTGCCCGCAGCCCGTCACCCGAAGTTCTCCCAGGAGGCCGAACGTGTCCAAGCCGCCGTTCACGCACCTGCACGTCCACACCCAGTACTCGCTGCTGGACGGTGCCGCGCGGCTGAAGGACATGTTCGACGCCTGCAACAACATGGGCATGACACACGTCGCCATGTCCGACCACGGCAACCTGCACGGGGCGTACGACTTCTTCCACTCCGCGCAGAAGGCCGGGATCACCCCGATCATCGGGATCGAGGCGTACGTCGCCCCCGAGTCGCGGCGGAACAAGCGCAAGATCCAGTGGGGCCAGCCGCACCAGAAGCGGGACGACGTCTCCGGTTCCGGCGGTTACACCCACAAGACGATGTGGGCGGTGAACAAGACCGGCCTGCACAACCTCTTCAAGCTCTCCTCGGACGCCTATGCCGAGGGCTGGCTCCAGAAGTGGCCCCGGATGGACAAGGAGACGATCTCCCAGTGGTCCGAGGGGATCGTCGCCTCCACCGGCTGCCCCTCCGGCGAGGTGCAGACCCGGCTGCGGCTCGGCCAGTTCGACGAGGCGCTGAAGGCCGCCGCCGAGTACCAGGACATCTTCGGCAAGGACAAGTACTTCCTGGAGCTGATGGACCACGGCATCGACATCGAGCACCGGGTCCGTGACGGCCTCCTGGAGATCGGCAGGAAACTCGGCATCCCGCCGCTGGTCACCAACGACTCGCACTACACGTACGCGCACGAGGCGACCGCCCACGACGCCCTGCTGTGCATCCAGACCGGCAAGAACCTCTCCGACCCCGACCGCTTCAAGTTCGACGGCACCGGCTACTACCTGAAGTCCACGGAGGAGATGTACGCCATCGACTCCTCCGACGCCTGGCAGGAGGGCTGCGCCAACACGCTGCTGGTCGCCGAGATGGTCGACACCACGGGCATGTTCGAGAAGCGCGACCTGATGCCCAAGTTCGACATCCCCGAGGGGTACACCGAGGTCACCTGGTTCCAGGAGGAGGTCCGCCGCGGCATGGAGCGCCGCTACCCGGGCGGCGTCCCCGAGGACCGGCAGAAGCAGGCCGAGTACGAGATGGACGTCATCATCCAGATGGGGTTCCCGGGCTACTTCCTCGTCGTCGCCGACTTCATCATGTGGGCGAAGAACCAGGGCATCGCCGTCGGCCCCGGCCGAGGCTCCGCGGCCGGCTCGATCGTCGCGTACGCCATGGGCATCACCGACCTCGACCCGATCCCGCACGGCCTGATCTTCGAGCGGTTCCTCAACCCCGAGCGCGTCTCCATGCCCGACGTCGACATCGACTTCGACGAGCGCAGGCGCGTCGAGGTGATCCGGTACGTGACGGAGAAGTACGGCGCCGACAAGGTCGCCATGATCGGCACGTACGGCAAGATCAAGGCGAAGAACGCGATCAAGGACTCCGCGCGCGTGCTGGGCTACCCGTACGCGATGGGCGACCGCCTCACCAAGGCGATGCCCGCCGACGTCCTCGGCAAGGGCATCGACCTCGACGGCATCACCAACCCCTCGCACCCCCGCTACAGCGAGGCCGGCGAGATCCGCTCGATGTACGAGAACGAGCCGGACGTGAAGAAGGTCATCGACACCGCCAAGGGCGTCGAGGGCCTGGTCCGGCAGATGGGCGTGCACGCGGCCGGCGTGATCATGTCCAGCGAGCCGATCGTCGACCACGCCCCGATCTGGGTGCGGCACACCGACGGCGTGACCATCACGCAGTGGGACTACCCGCAGTGCGAGTCGCTCGGCCTGCTGAAGATGGACTTCCTCGGCCTGCGCAACCTCACGATCATGGACGACGCCGTCAAGATGGTGAAGTCCAACAAGGGCGTCGAGCTGGACCTGCTCTCCCTGCCGCTGGACGACCCCACGACCTTCGAACTGCTCCAGCGCGGCGACACCCTCGGCGTCTTCCAGTTCGACGGCGGCCCCATGCGCTCCCTGCTGCGCCTGATGAAGCCCGACAACTTCGAGGACATCTCCGCCGTCTCGGCCCTGTACCGCCCGGGTCCGATGGGCATGGACTCGCACACCAACTACGCGCTGCGCAAGAACGGCCTCCAGGAGATCACCCCGATCCACAAGGAGCTGGAGGAGCCGCTCAAGGAGGTCCTGGACGTCACCTACGGCCTGATCGTCTACCAGGAGCAGGTGCAGAAGGCCGCCCAGATCATCGCCGGGTACTCGCTCGGCGAGGCCGACATCCTCCGCCGCGTCATGGGCAAGAAGAAGCCCGACGAACTGGCGAAGAACTTCGTCCTCTTCCAGGCCGGCGCCCGCAAGAACGGCTACAGCGACGAGGCGATCCAGGCCCTGTGGGACGTGCTGGTCCCCTTCGCCGGCTACGCGTTCAACAAGGCGCACTCCGCCGCGTACGGACTGGTCTCCTACTGGACCGCCTACCTCAAGGCCAACTACCCGGCCGAGTACATGGCCGCCCTGCTCACCTCCGTCAAGGACGACAAGGACAAGTCGGCCGTCTACCTCAACGAGTGCCGGCGCATGGGCATCAAGGTGCTCCCGCCGAACGTCAACGAGTCCATGGCCAACTTCGCCGCCCAGGGCGACGACGTGATCCTCTTCGGCCTCTCCGCGGTGCGCAACGTGGGCACCAACGTGGTGGAGTCGATCATCAGGAGCCGCAAGGCGAAGGGGAAGTTCGCCTCCTTCCCCGACTACCTCGACAAGGTCGAGGCCGTCGTCTGCAACAAGCGGACCACGGAGTCGCTGATCAAGGCCGGCGCCTTCGACGAGATGGGCCACACCCGCAAGGGCCTCACCGCGCAGTACGAACCGATGATCGACAACGTGGTCGCGGTCAAGCGCAAGGAGGCCGAGGGTCAGTTCGACCTCTTCGGCGGCATGGGCGAGGAGGACAACAGCGAGCCGGGCTTCGGCCTGGACGTGGAGTTCTCCACCGACGAGTGGGACAAGACCTATCTCCTCGCCCAGGAGCGGGAGATGCTCGGCCTCTACGTCTCCGACCACCCGCTCTTCGGCCTGGAGCACGTCCTCTCCGACAAGGCCGACGCGGGCATCTCCCAGCTCACCGGCGGTGACTTCGGCGACGGCGCGGTCGTGACCATCGGCGGCATCATCTCCGGCCTCCAGCGCAAGATGACCAAGCAGGGCAACGCCTGGGCGATCGCCACCGTCGAGGACCTCGCCGGTTCCCTGGAGTGCATGTTCTTCCCGGCGACGTACCAGCTGGTGTCGACGCAACTCGTCGAGGACGCCGTGGTGTTCGTCAAGGGCCGCCTCGACAAGCGCGAGGACGTGCCCCGGCTGGTCGCGATGGAGCTCCAGGTCCCCGACCTGTCCAACGCGGGCGCCAACGCGCCCGTGGTGCTCACCATCCCGGCCACCCGGGTCACCCCGCCGATGGTCAGCCGCCTCGGCGAGATCCTCACCCACCACCGGGGCGACAGCGAGGTCCGGATCAAGCTCCAGGGCCCGACCAGGACCACCGTGCTGCGCCTGGACCGGCACCGGGTCAAGCCCGACCCGGCGCTCTTCGGCGACCTGAAGGTGCTGCTGGGGCCGTCCTGCCTGGCGGGCTGAGCCGACGCCGTACAGCGTGCGGCACGAGGTGCGGTACGACGTGAGGGGGCGCATCCGGCATCCGGATGCGCCCCCTCACGTCGGGCGGGTACGGCCGTCAGTTGTGGCCGAAGCGCTTCTGGCGCTTGCCGCGCACGGCCGTGTCGCCGGACGCCAGCGGCGGGGCGAGCTGCTCCTCGCGGGGTGCCGTGGCGGTCGGGGCCGTCTGCTGCGCACGCTCGGACCGGGGCTGCTTACGGTCACGGTTGTTCCTGTTCTTGGCCATGGTGGTGCCTCCTGTGGGGATTTAGGGGCCAGGGCCGCGACCAGATTCACATAGGCCGATAAAGAACGCATGTTGGACAATTACCGTCTGTGACAGGGTTCGTCGGGCCGTCCGCGGCCGGAAACGCCACGCCGAAGATCCAGTTCCGACCGTTAACCCCCGCGTGGTCGGGCAGACTCGAAGGAAGCCCGAAGCAAACCTCCCGGAAAGAGGGTGGATCGCGTGGACCGCTGCATCGTCCTGGTGGACGCCGGGTACCTCCTGGGGGCGGCGGCCAGTCTCCTCGCCGGGGAACCCTCGCGCTCCCGCATCACCGTCGACCACGCCGCCCTCATCCAGGGCCTGCGCGAACGCGCCGAGGCCGACACCGCGCAGCCCCTGCTGCGCATCTACTGGTTCGACGGCGCCCCCGACCGGGTGCCGCAGCCCGAGCACCGCAGGCTGCGCGTGATGCCCCGGGTCACCGTCCGGCTCGGTGCGCTGACCCGCAGCGACGGCCGCTGGGCGCAGAAGGGCGTGGACGCCGCGATGCACGCCGAGCTGACCGAGCTGGCCCGCAACCGGGCCTGCTCCGACGTCGTCCTGGTCACCGGCGACGGCGATCTGCTGCCGGGCATGATGGCCGCCAAGGAGCACGGCGTCGCCGTCCACCTGTGGGCCGTGCAGGCCGCCGACGGCGACTACAACCAGTCCGAGGACCTGGTCGCCGAGGCCGACGAGCGCCGCGTGCTGGACCGGACCTGGATCACCAGGGCCGTCCGCCCCAAGGAGCTGACCGGGGTGTGCGCGCCCCCGCCGGCGCCCCGCCCGGAGATCGCCGCGATCCTCTCCGCGCCGCTGCCCGAGTCCGCGCTGGCCGCCGCGGCCGAGCGGCCCGCCGAGGAGCGCCCCCACCCCGCCGCCACGGCCCCCCGCAACGGGGGCGAGGAGCGGGGCCCCACCGTCAAGGGCGTCCCCACCCCCAAGGACCTGGCCGCGCTGCGCGCCTCCGGTGCGCAGACCGCCCAGTCCGCCGGGTCCGCCCCGCACCCCGCCAACGCCACCCTGCGCTGGTCCTCCGACAAGGGCTGGGTCGACCGGCCGGCCGCCGAGCCCCCCGAGGCCGCCTCCATGCCGACGCTCGCCCAGCTCACCAGCGCCGAGCAGCGCTGGGCGGACCGGGAGGAGGACATCACGACCGTGGGCGGAGACCCGTACGAGGTCGGACAGGTGTTCGCCCGGCGCTGGGTGGAGCGGCTCGGCGACCAGGCCCACCTGCAGAAGCTGTCCGGGATGTACCCCCGCGTCCCGCACCGCATCGACGGGGAGCTGCTGCGCTACGCCGCCCGGTTCGGGCTGCTCGCCCACAAGGACGACCAGATCGACGAGCAGGACCGGTACGCGATCCGGGCCGGTTTCTGGCGGGAGATCGGTGTGCGGACGAGCGTGGAGCACAGCCCCGCGGGAGAGTGAGGGGCCCGGCGAACCGGCCCTTATGGGCCGACCCGGGCGCGGCCCGGACGGGCGGACCCCTTAGTCTTGTCCCTTGTGAGTACGCGCGCGGCACAGGCACTTCGACCCGGTGGCGATGCCGTGTGCGTGGTGCGGGGGCTGACCAAGACCTATGCGGCGGTACGCGGCCGGCGCGGCACCCCCGGCACCCCCGAGGTCCGGGCCACCGACGAGGTGACGCTGGACATCCGGCGCGGTGAGATCTTCGGACTGCTCGGGCCGAACGGCGCCGGCAAGTCCACCCTGGTACGCCAGTTGACCGGGCTGATGCGCCCCGACTCCGGCACCGTGCACATCCTCGGCCACGACATCGTCCGGCACCCGGAGCGGGCCGCGCGCATCCTCGCCTACCTCGGGCAGGAGTCGACCGCGCTGGACGAGCTGACCGTCTCCCTCGCCGTCGAGACCACCGGGCGGCTGCGCGGCCTGGAGGCGCGGCGGGCCCGTGCGGAGACCGACGCCGTCCTCGGTGAACTCGGCCTGACCTCCCTCGCCTCCCGCGCCCTGAAGAAGCTCTCCGGCGGGCAGCGGCGGCTGGCCTGCTTCGCCACCGCGCTGGTGGGGGAGCGCCCGCTGCTGGTCCTGGACGAGCCGACCACCGGCATGGACCCGGTGGCCCGCCGGGCCGTCTGGGCCGCCGTCGACCGGCGCCGCGCCGAGCGCGGCACGACGGTGCTGCTGGTCACCCACAACGTCATCGAGGCGGAGACGGTCCTGGACCGGGTCGCCGTCCTGGACCGGGGCCGGGTCATCGCCTGCGACTCGCCGGCCGGGCTGAAGGAACGGGTCGCCGGTGAGGTCCGGGTCGACCTGGTGTGGCGCGAGGCCGCGCCGCTGCACGTCCCCGAGGTGGCCGCGCTGCGCGACCGGATCACCGAGTCGGGCCGCCGCTGGACGCTGCGGCTCGCCCCCGAGGAGGCCCGCGCCGTCGTCGCCACGGTCACCGGCGGTTCCGCCTTCGCCGCCCTGGACGACTTCACGCTGGCCACGCCCAGCCTGGAGGACGTCTACCTGGCGCTGGGCGGTGCCGCGCGGCAGGGGCTGGTGAGAGCGTGAAGGGCGGAGCGCCGAGCACGCCGGCCGTCACGGCCGTCACGGCCGTCACGGCCGTACGTACCGAACAGGACGCCCGCCGGAGCGAAGAGGAGCAGCGCGACGTGAGTGTCGTACCCGCCGATGTCCTGCCGGGCGGTGTCCTGGCCGCCGAGGAGACGACCGCGGACGAGGCCGAGCTGGCGCCGCGGGCGCGGCTGTGGCCGTCGCTGGTGGCCGTCTACCGGGCGCAGCTCTCGCGGGCGCGGGTCGCGCGGCTCCCGCTGCTGTTCGTGGCCACCTTCCAGTCCATCGGCATCATGATCCTGATGCGCGGGGTGGTGGACGGCGGCGGCGAGGCGCAGGCCGTGGTCGCCGGGTCGGCGGTGCTGGTCGTGGCGTTCGTCGCGCTGAACCTGCTGGCCCAGTACTTCGGGCAGCTGCGGGGCAGCGGCGGCCTCGACCACTACGCCACGCTGCCGGTGCCGCCGGCCGCGGTGGTGCTGGGCGCGGCGGGCGCGTACGCCTCCTTCACCGTGCCGGGGACCGTGGTCACCGCGGTCTTCGGCTGTCTGCTGTTCGGGCTGCCGCTGACCCACCTGTGGGTGCTGGTGGCGGTGATCCCGCTGGCCGGTGCCGCGCTGGCCGGGCTGGGCGCGGCGCTGGGGCTGCTCGCGCCGCGGCCGGAGCTGGCCACGCTGCTGGGGCAGCTCGGCATGTCGGCGGCGCTGCTGCTCGGGGTGCTGCCCGCCGACCGGATGCCGGAGGTGGTGCGCCTCGCCCGGGACCTGCTGCCGTCGACGTACGGCGTGGAGGCGTTCGCGCGGACGTTCGGGGAGCGGCCCGACTGGGCCTTCGTCCTCGGCGACCTCGCGGTGTGCGGGGCGGTCGGCGTGGTCTCGCTGGCCGTCGCCACCTGGGCCTACCGCCGGGCGGCCGTCCGGTGACGCGCCGCACAGCCGGGCCTGGCACGATGTCAGGGTGACCGCACCGCTGACTCCTCCTCCGCCACCCCACGAACATTCGTCCGCGTCGCAGCAGGACGGGCCGGGGCCGGTGCCGCCGGCCGGCGCGCACGGGGCGGACCTCGCGTCCGGCAGGTACGACCGGCCCGCTGAACAGGACGGCCCGGGAATGAAGACCGAACTGCGGCAGGCCGCCGTGGTCACCGTGCTGCTGACGGTCTGCGGGGCGCTGCTGGGCGTGCTCTGGTGGCGGCTGGCGCCGAGCGTGCCGCTCGTCGGGGACGTGGTGGACAAGAGCTGGGTGGTCTACCTCAAGGACTCCGAGGGCGAGCAGGCGGTCGGTGTCGACGGGACCTTCACCCTGCTCGCGCTGGCCTTCGGCGTGGTGAGCGCGCTGGCCGTCTTCCTGGTGCGGCGGCGCGGCGGCGTACCGCTGGTCGTGGCGCTCGGGGTCGGCGCGCTGCTCGGGTCGCTGCTGGCGTGGCGGCTCGGGGTGTGGCTCGGGCCGACCGGGGACGTGCTCGCGCACGCGCGGCAGGCGGGCAAGGGGGTCACGTTCCCGGCGCCGCTGAAGCTGGGGGCGAAGGGGGCGCTGCTGGCGTGGCCGCTGTCGGGGCTGCTGGTGCATCTCGGGCTGACCGCGCTGTTCGCGCCGCGGGACCCCGAACCGTACGCGTACGAGCCCTACCTGCAGTCACCGCCGCAGGGGCCCGGCGAGTAGCCGGCCGCCCCCGGGCGCCGCTCCGTCGCGGCCGGTCGCGCGGTTCCCCGCGCCCCCGGGGGCACGGTCGCCGGCGCCGGTTTCCTCAGGCGCGGCCGACCGGGGCCAGGACCGCTTCGGTGAGGTGGGCCAGGTCGGTGGGGGACAGCTCGATCTCCAGGCCGCGCCGGCCCGCCGAGACGCAGATCGTCGGGTGCGCCGGCGCCGAGTCGTCGAGCACGGTGGGGAGCCGCTTGCGCTGGCCCAGCGGGGAGATGCCGCCCCGGACGTACCCCGTGGTGCGCTCGGCGAGCGCCGGGTCGGCCATCGTGGCGCGCTTCCCGCCGACCGCCGCCGCCAGCGCCTTGAGGTCCAGCTTGCCCGCGACCGGGACCACCGCGACCGTCAGCCTGCCGTCGACGTCCGCCACCAGCGTCTTGAAGACGCGGTCCGGTGAGACGCCCATCGCCTCGGCCGCCTCCTCGCCGTAGGACGGGTGCGCGGGGTCGTGGTCGTAGGAGTGGACCGTGTACTCCACCCCCGCCGCCGTCAGGGCCACCGTCGCCGGTGTGCCCCCCGGCTGCTGCTTCTTCGCCTTCTTCGCCATCGTCGGCAGGTACCTCGGTCGCGTGATCAGTTGAGACTGGTCGGGGCCCGCGTCAGATCCGCCGCGGGCAACGAGGGCAGCGTACGGATGACGGCCGTCTCGGTGCGAAGGAGTTTCAGCTCGTCCCGGAGGCGGGAGGCGGTGTCGGGCGCCTGGAGCAGCCGCTGCTTGGTCGGGGTGTCCAGCATCATCGCGGCGGCCACCAGGTACGACACCACGCCCGGCTCGTCCGGCAGCTCGGCGCCGGTGGTCAGCGTCCGCTCCCGCGCCCCGGCCAGCCGCTTCTGGTACTGCCGGAACGCCCGCAGCACCCCCTCGGCCAGCGCGCCCGCCTCGTCGCCGGGCTCCTCCTCCAGGTACTCCAGCTCGCCCGTGAGGAACGGGCCCGAGGCGTCCACGGAGAGCAGCCGCACCCGGGTCGTGCCGGTCGCCAGCACCTCGAAGGTGCCGTCGGGACGCTCCCGGATCGTCGCGGCGTCCGCGACACAGCCCACCTTGTGCAGCGCCTTGGCCGGGTCGGTGCCGAACCCGGCCGCGGCCCCGCGCTCGGGCTCGGCGGTCGGATCGGGCAGCCCCGGCAGGCTGGGCGCCACCTCGTGGCCGTCCCGGATCGCCATGACGGCGAACCGGCGCGGCTCCTCCTCGGGGGTCTTCAGCAGCTCGCGCATCATGGCGCGGTAGCGCTCCTCGAAGACGTTGAGCGGAAGCACCAGCCCCGGGAACAGCACCGAGTTCAGGGGGAAGAGCGGAAGCCGGACGGTGGTCACGAAAGGGAAGCCTAATGCGCTCCGGGACCGGCGGGGGACCCGCGCCCGCCGCAACCCGCCGCCGGGGTCCGGTCCGCCACCGCCGCGCGGACGCCCTCGCGCACCTGGAGGAAGCGGCCGAGCGCGTCGTCCGCCTCCCGGTCCCACGGGAAGGAGGTCGCGTACGGGCCGGTCAGCCGGAGCTGCTCCAGGGCGTCCGACCAGCGCTCCAGCCGGACCAGGACATAGACGAGCAGGTTGCGCAGCTCCGCCGGCCACGGGTCGGCGGCCGGCTGGGCCGCCGACAGCGCGAGGGCCAGATCGGCCGCCGTCTCCAGCCGCGCCGGTTCCACCGCGCCCGCCCCGCCCTCGGTCAGGCAGCGGAAGGCGGCCCGCAGCGGCAGCTCCCGCAGCGGTGAGCCCTCGGGAGCGTCCCGGGCGGCGGTCTCGGCGAAGTCCAGGCACTCGCGGTGGGCGCCGGGGGAGGCGGCGGCCAGGTAGGCGAGGGCCGCGACATGGCAGCCGTAGTGGTGCGGGCAGCGGCGGACCGCCTCGGCCCACAGCCGCTCGAACTCGGCGTGCCCGGCGCCCCGTCCGCGCGCCGAGTCCAGCGCGACCCGCCAGGGCACCGGGTCGTCGCCGCCGCGCTCGGCGGTGTCGGCGACCATCGGCGCGATCTCGCGCAGCAGCCCGGCGCGGTCCGGCGACTCCCAGCACCGGTCCACCGCCAGCCGGACCGCGACCAGCCGGCCGTCCGGGTCGTCGGGGGCGGCGGCGTGCCAGGACCGCAGCCACTCGGGGCGGGAGCGGGCGAAGGCGGCCAGCCGGGACACATACCGGTCGCGGTGGTCCCAGTCGGCCCGGTCGCGGGTGCCGGCCAGCAGCGCGGCGGCGGGCCCGTGCGCGCCGTGCGCCGCGGCGACCAGGGCGGGGGCCAGGCGGTCGTCGGGCGCGTCGAGGAGCACCTCCTCGCCGGCCGGGGAGCCGGCGAAGGCGCCCGCGAGGGCACCGGCGGCCGGGCGGCGGGAGACGCCGCGCAGCCGGGGCGTGGGGAGGAACGCGCGTAGACGGGCCATGGTGTCGACCATTGAAGGACCGCTGGTCGGCACGGCGCCAGAGGGTTCACCGAACCTCTGGAAAGTTGTAGAGACGTCGGTAAAGGGAGAGTAAAAGGTGAAGATTCCTCGCGTTCTGTCGGGTTCGGGCGAAGATCCGCAGCCGGGGCGCGGCGGGGTGCGGGAGGTCAGTTCCGCCGCAGGGTGCGGGTCGCCCCCGCCGCCACCGTCGTCGCCAGCACCCAGCCCAGCAGGACCAGCGCCGCCGCCAGCCACTGCCAGACGCCGGCCAGCCGCCAGAAGCTCACCTGCCCCAGGTCGACGATGGGCAGCAGCAGGTCCAGCGCGAGCAGCCAGGGGTTCCACGCCGGATGCTCGCCGCTCTTGAGGGGCGGCAGGTCGGAGTAGGTGAACGCCAGCGAACCGGCCGCCCACAGCAGCGCCAGCCACACCGCCGCCCGGCCCGGCCGGTAGCCGTAGCCCACCGTCAGGTCCTGGAGGTACCCCCAGAGCTTGGTGCCGAGGGGCAGGCTCTCCCGGCGGCGGCGCTGCTTGGCGAGCAGCACCTCGCGGGCCTCCTCCTCCGCGCCCCCCGCCTTCAGCACGGCCGCCAGCAGCTCGTACGGCTCCGGGCTGTACTCGGCGGTCGCGGCGGACAGCCACCGGAGCCGGTCGGCCAGCGGGAACGGGCCGCGCGGCACGATGTTCTCGTAGGTGAAGCCGCCCATGTGCAGCCGGCCCGGGCCCGGCCAGCTGTCGGCGCGGTCCATCAGGTTGACGATCCGTGCCCCGGACAGCGCCACCCGGCCCCGCGCGGGCCGCTCCCCGAGGAAGCGCAGCTCGGGCGTCTGCACCCGGCGCAGCGACAGGTCCTGGTTCTCGGTGAGGGCGAACCGGGCCTGCTCGAGGTCGAGGGCGTCGCCGAAGCGGCCGTCGTCCAGCCGTATCCCGCCCTGGCTCTCGAAAGGCTGGATGCGGGTGCCCTCCACCGGAGTCGTGCCCATGAGCTGCGGTCCGCCGACACCCGCCGGGGTCAGGTACAGGGTGCGCTCGACGGTCAGCTGCGGCGCGTTCAGCGCCCAGCGGCCGCCCGGGTTGGAGAGCCGGGCGCCCCGCAGGCTCAGCGACACTCCGATCTGGGCGCCGCGCAGGCTCAGTTCACCGCACGACTCCAGCATCTCCGCCTGGAGGTCCTGGCCGACGGACAGGCCGTCCCCGGCGATGGACCGGCCGCTGCGGTCGCGGTGCACCACCGCCTGGCTGAGCAGCAGGTCGGTGCCTATCCGCGCGTCGGTCAGCCGCACCCCGCCCGGGAAGCGGCAGCGCGGCAGGTGCAGGTCACCCTCGGTCTGCAGCCGGGCCGCCTCCAGCCGGGGCACCCAGCAGTCCACCAGCCGCAGGGTGGTGAAGCGCGCCTCCGGCAGCAGCACCTCCCGATCGAACCGGCAGCGGCGCAGCTCGACGTAGGGCGCCACGGTCCCGCCCGCCAGGTCGAGCACGCCGGTGATCCGCACCCCGACCAGCTTCAGCGAGGACACCCGGCCCGCGAGCGCGGGCGGCCCGTCCAGCAGCAGCCAGCACACCACGCGGGCCCGCACGGACCGCTCGGGTCCCCACGGCAGCCCGCCGGACGGATCGTCGGCAGCGGCGTCGCCGCTGCTCAGGTCGTACACGCTGCCGTTGCGGAACGCCTGCCACATGCCCGCCTCGGCCGCGGTCAGCTCGTCGGGCAGCTCCGCCGCGCGGAGTCCGGCCCTCTGGGTCACGGTCGTCACTTCCTCCCCGGCTGTGTCCGGAACATCCCCTCGTACAACCGTTCATGCCCAAGGAGTCAGGGGTTGAACACTCTTGGTGACGAAGAACTGGAAAAACTCACGCTCGGTCATCTCGGCCCCGTATCAGTGAGTGATACGCGCGGACGGTGCCCGACGCGGGTCTGAGAGAATTGGTCGCGTGATCTCCCGAATCGATCTGCGCGGCGACGCCCTCCCCGAGGGCCCCGCCCTGCGCGACCTGCTGCCCCGAGCCGACTTCGACGTCGCGGCCGCCCTGGAGAAGGTGCGGCCCATCTGCGAGGACGTGCACCATCGGGGCGACGCGGCGCTGATCGACTTCGCCGAGAGGTTCGACGGCGTGCGGCTCGAGCGGGTCCGGGTGCCCGCCGAGGCGCTCAGCCGCGCCCTGGACGAACTGGACCCGGCCGTGCGCGCGGCCCTGGAGGAGTCCATCCGCCGCGCCCGCGTCGTCCACCGCGAGCAGCGCCGCACCACGCACACCACCCAGGTCGTGCCCGGTGGCACGGTCACCGAGAAGTGGGTGCCGGTGGACCGCGTGGGCCTGTACGCGCCCGGCGGCCGCTCGGTCTACCCCTCCTCCGTGATCATGAACGCGGTGCCCGCGCAGGAGGCCGGCGTCCCCTCCATCGCGCTCGCCTCCCCGGCGCAGGCGGAGTTCGGCGGCCTGCCGCACCCGACCATCCTCGCCGCCTGCGCCCTGCTCGGCGTGGACGAGGTGTACGCGGCCGGCGGAGCCACCGCCGTCGCGATGTTCGCGTACGGCACCGAGTCCTGCCCGCCCGCCACCATGGTCACCGGCCCCGGCAACATCTGGGTCGCCGCCGCCAAGCGCTACTTCACCGGGAGGATCGGCATCGACGCCGAGGCCGGCCCGACCGAGATCGCGGTCCTCGCCGACGCCGGCGCCGACCCGGTGCACGTCGCCGCCGACCTGATCAGCCAGGCCGAGCACGACCCGCTCGCGGCGGCCGTCCTGGTCACCGACTCCGCCGAACTGGCCGACGCGGTGGAGCGGGAACTCCAGCCGCAGGTCGCCGCCAGCAAGCACGTCGAGGACCGGATCGTCCCCGCGCTCAAGGGCGAGCAGTCCGCGATCGTTCTCGTCGACGGCATCGATGCGGGCCTCCGGGTCGTCGACGCCTACGGCGCGGAGCACCTGGAGATCCAGACCGCCGACGCCGCCGAGGTGGCCGGGCGGGTGCGCAACGCGGGCGCCGTCTTCGTCGGCCCCTGGGCGCCCGTCTCGCTCGGCGACTACGCGGCCGGGTCCAACCACGTCCTGCCCACCGGCGGCTGCGCCTGCCACTCCTCGGGCCTGTCCGTGCAGTCCTTCCTGCGCGGCATCCACATCGTCGACTACACGCGCGACGCGCTCGCCGAGGTCGCCCACCACGTGGTGACGCTGGCCGAGGCGGAGGACCTGCCGGCCCACGGCGCGGCGATCAAGGCGAGGTTCGGCTGGAAGGTGCCCGGTCAGTGACTCCGCGTATCGACGATCTCCCCGTACGGGACGAGCTGCGCGGCAAGTCCCCCTACGGCGCGCCCCAGCTGGACGTCCCCGTACGGCTGAACACCAACGAGAACCCCTACCCGCTCCCCGAGGAGCTGGTCGACCGCATCGCCGAGCGGGTCCGCGAGGCCGCCCGGAACCTCAACCGCTACCCCGACCGGGACGCGGTCGAGCTGCGCACCGGGCTCGCCGCGTACCTCACCGACACCACCGGCCACCGCGTCGGCGTGGAGAACGTGTGGGCGGCCAACGGTTCCAACGAGGTCATCCAGCAGCTCCTGCAGACCTTCGGCGGCCCCGGCCGCACCGCCCTGGGCTTCGAGCCGTCGTACTCGATGCACGGCCTCATCGCGCGCGGCACCGGCACCGGCTGGATCTCCGGTCCGCGCAACGAGGACTTCACCATCGACCTCGCGGCGGCCGAGCGGGCCATCGCCGAGCACCGTCCCGACGTGGTCTTCATCACCACCCCCAACAACCCCACCGGCACCGCCGTCCCGCCGGAGACCGTCCGCGCCCTGTACGACGCGGCGCAGGCGGCGAAGCCGTCGATGGTCGTCCTGGACGAGGCGTACATCGAGTTCAGCCACGGCGACTCGCTGCTGGCGCTGCTCGACGGCCGCCCGCACCTCGTCGTGTCGCGCACCATGTCGAAGGCGTTCGGCGCGGCCGGGCTGCGCCTGGGCTACCTCGCCGCCGACCCGGCCGTGGTCGACGCCGTCCAGCTCGTCCGGCTGCCGTACCACCTCTCCGCCGTCACCCAGGCGACCGCGCTGGCCGCCCTGGAGCACACCGGCACGCTGCTGAAGTACGTCGAGCAGCTCAAGTCCGAGCGGGACCGGCTGGTTTCCGAACTGCTCGCGCTCGGCTACGAGGTGACCGAGTCGGACGCGAACTTCGTCCAGTTCGGACGGTTCGACGACGCCCACGCGGTCTGGCGGCAGATCCTCGACCGGGGCGTCCTGGTCCGGGACAACGGCGTACCGGGATGGCTGCGGGTCACCGCCGGCACCCCGGCCGAGAACGACGCGTTCCTCGACGCGGTACGTGAACTGAAGAAGGAGCAGACGGCATGAGCCGCGTAGGACGCGTGGAGCGCGTGACCAAGGAGACCTCGGTCCTCGTCGAGATCGACCTCGACGGCACCGGCAGGACCGACATCGCCACCGGCGTCGGCTTCTACGACCACATGCTTGACCAGCTCGGCCGGCACGGTCTGTTCGACCTCACCGTGAAGACCGAGGGCGACCTGCACATCGACTCCCACCACACCATCGAGGACACCGCCCTCGCGCTGGGCGCCGCCTTCAGGCAGGCCCTCGGCGACAAGGTGGGGATCTACCGCTTCGGCAACTGCACGGTCCCGCTGGACGAGTCCCTCGCCCAGGTGACCGTCGACCTGTCCGGCCGCCCCTACCTCGTGCACACCGAGCCCGAGACCATGGCGCCGATGATCGGCGAGTACGACGTCACCATGACCCGGCACATCCTGGAGTCCTTCGTCGCCCAGGCCCAGGTCGCGCTGCACGTCCACGTCCCCTACGGGCGCAACGCGCACCACATCGTGGAGTGCCAGTTCAAGGCGCTCGCCCGTGCGCTCAGGTACGCCTCCGAGCGGGACCCGCGCGCCGCCGGCATCCTGCCCAGCACGAAGGGCGCGCTGTGAACGGCACCTCGACCGTACTGATCGTCGTCGGGCTCTTTCTGCTCGGCGGGATCATCTCCTTCGCCAAGCAGCAGATGCCCAAGAGCCTGATCGTGCTGCTCTCCATCGGCGCCGCGATGTGTCTGCTCGCGGGCATCCTGCGACTGGACGTGTGGAATTGAGCACCCCCATGAGCACCCCCATGAGCACCCCCATGAGCACCTCGACGAGCACCCCCAAGAAGAAAGTGGTCGTCTTCGACTACGGCTTCGGCAACGTCCGCTCCGCCGAGCGGGCCCTCGCTCGCGCGGGAGCCGACGTGGAGATCACCCGCGACTTCGACACCGCCATGAACGCCGACGGGCTGCTGGTGCCCGGCGTCGGCGCCTTCGCCGCCTGCATGAAGGGCCTCAAGGAGGCGCGCGGCGACTGGATCGTCGGCCGGCGCCTGGCCGGCGGGCGCCCGGTGATGGGCATCTGCGTCGGCATGCAGATCCTCTTCGCGCGGGGCATCGAGCACGGCGTGGAGGCCGAGGGCCTCGACGAGTGGCCCGGCACGGTCGGCCCGCTCCAGGCCGACGTCGTCCCGCACATGGGCTGGAACACCGTCGACGCCCCGGACGGCTCCCAGCTCTTCGCCGGCCTGGACGCCGACGCCCGCTTCTACTTCGTCCACTCCTACGCCGTCCACGACTGGACGCTGGAGTCCCACAACCCGGCGCTGACCGCCCCCAAGGTCACCTGGTCCACCCACGGCGAGCCCTTCGTGGCCGCCGTGGAGAACGGCGCCCTGTGGGCCACCCAGTTCCACCCCGAGAAGTCCGGCGACGCCGGTGCCCAGCTCCTCACCAACTGGATCGGAACCCTGTAGAGACATGGCCACGCTCGAACTCCTCCCCGCCGTCGACGTCCGCGACGGCCAGGCCGTCCGCCTCGTGCACGGCGAGTCCGGCACCGAGACCTCCTACGGCTCCCCGCTGGAGGCCGCCCTCGCCTGGCAGCGGTCGGGCGCCGAGTGGCTGCACCTGGTCGACCTGGACGCCGCCTTCGGCACCGGCGACAACCGCGCACTGATCGCCGAGGTCGCGGGCGCCATGGACATCAAGGTGGAGCTGTCCGGCGGCATCCGCGACGACGACACCCTCGCCGCCGCCCTCGCCACCGGCTGCACCCGCGTCAACCTGGGCACCGCCGCCCTGGAGACCCCCGAGTGGGTCGCCAAGGTCATCGCCGAGCACGGCGACAGGATCGCCGTCGGTCTCGACGTACGCGGCACCACCCTGCGCGGCCGGGGCTGGACCCGGGACGGCGGCGACCTCTACGAGACGCTGGACCGCCTGAACAAGGAGGGCTGCGCCCGGTACGTCGTCACCGACATCGCCAAGGACGGCACCCTCCAGGGCCCCAACCTGGACCTGCTGAGGAACGTCTGCGCGGCCACCGACCGGCCGGTCGTCGCCTCCGGCGGCGTCTCCTCCCTGGACGACCTGCGGGCCATCGCCGAGCTGGTCCCGCTCGGTGTCGAGGGCGCGATCGTCGGGAAGGCCCTCTACGCGAAGGCGTTCACCCTGGAAGAGGCCTTGGAGGCTGTGTCGTCATGACATCGGAAGCCGTGCGGCGCGTGCAGAGCGGGAATCCCTGGGAAGAGACCTTCGGTTTCGCACGCGCCGTCGCGGCGGGCGACCGGGTCGTCGTGGCGGGCACGACGGCCTTCAAGGGCGATGTGCTGTACGGCGAGGGCGACCCGTACGAACAGGCCAAGGTCGCCTTCGCCACCGCGCTGGACGCGGTCGGCGAGTTCGGGCTCGGTGCCGAGTCCGTGATCCGCACCCGTGTGTACCTGGCGCACTCCCGGGACGTCGACGCGGTGGGCCGGGCCCACAAGGAGCTGTTCGACGCGGTACGCCCCGTCACGACCCTGCTGGTCGTACAGGGGTTCATCGACTCCCGGGTGCTGGTGTCGGTGGAACTCGAAGCATTCAGAGGACAGTAAGAGGAGCCGTGGATTCATGACCCTGGCGGTCCGAGTCATCCCCTGCCTGGACGTCGACAACGGCCGGGTCGTCAAGGGCGTCAACTTCCAGAACCTGCGTGACGCGGGCGACCCGGTCGAGATGGCCAAGGTCTACGACGCCGAGGGCGCCGACGAGCTGACCTTCCTGGACATCACCGCCTCGTCGGGCAACCGGGAGACGACGTACGACGTGGTGCGCCGCACCGCCGAGCAGGTGTTCATCCCGCTCACCGTCGGCGGCGGCGTGCGCACCGCCGAGGACGTCGACAAGCTGCTGCGCGCGGGCGCGGACAAGGTCGGCGTCAACACCGCCGCGATCGCCCGCCCCGACCTGATCCGCGAGATCGCCGAGCGGTTCGGCCGGCAGGTGCTGGTGCTCTCCGTGGACGCCCGCCGCACCGAGGGCGGCTCCTTCGAGGTCACCACGCACGGCGGCCGCAAGGGCACCGGCATCGACGCGGTCGAGTGGGCGCACCGCGCCGCCGAGCTGGGCGCCGGGGAGATCCTGCTGAACTCCATGGACGCCGACGGCACCAAGGACGGGTACGACCTGGAGATGATCGCGGCGGTCCGCAAGCACGTGACCGTTCCGGTGATCGCCTCCGGCGGCGCGGGCGCGCTCGCCCACTTCCCGCCGGCCATCGGCGCCGGCGCGGACGCGGTGCTCGCGGCGTCGGTGTTCCACTTCGGTGACCTGCGGATCGGCGAGGTCAAGGAGACGTTGCGGGAGGCGGGGCACGCCGTGCGGTGACGGGCGCCGCGCCGTGCGGGTCACGCCGCCCGAGGGGCGGGGGCTTCGCGTCGCGAGGCGGCTGCGGGCGCGTCGTGGCCGCCCGCGGGGTTCCCCGCGCCCCTGAGGGCGCTCCCGTACGGGTCTCAGAGACCGAGCTGCTTCGTCTCGTGGACCCGCGCGATCGCCGCCTCGTCGCCGTCCAGTTCCACCTTCGCCGCGCTCTGCCGCCCGAAGGCGAACATCAGCAGCTCGGACGGCTCGCCGGTCACCGTCACCACCGGCGTGCCGCGGTGGGCGACCGCCGTCTGCCCGTCCGGGCGGCGCAGCACCAGACCGGCCGGCACGCCCCGGCCCAGCATCCGGGCGGTGCGCTCCAGCCGGGACCACAGGGTGTCCTGGAACACCGGGTCCAGCTCCCGCGGCGTCCACTGCGGCTGCGCCCGGCGGACGTCCTCGGTGTGGACGTAGAACTCCACCGTGTTCGCCACCTCGTCGAGCTGCTTGAGGGCGAACGGCGAGTACCGCGGCGGCCCCGAGCGCAGCAGCCGGACCAGCTCCTCGTAGGGCTTCGCGGCGTACTCCCGCGTCACCCGGTCGAGCCGGGACGCCAGCGGTTTGATCATGGCGCCGCCGATGGCGTCCGGCCGGTGCTCGCGGACCACCACGTGGGCGGCGAGGTCCCGGGTGCGCCAGCCCTCGCACAGGGTGGGGGCGTCCGGCCCCGCGGTCTCCAACAGATCGGCCAGCAGAAGGCGTTCACGCTTGGCGAAAGTCGACATGGTCCTCACCCTACGGCCGGGCCGGGGGTCCGCACAGTGGACCGCGCCGGGCCACCGGGTCCGTACCCGGCACAATGGACGGCATGACCAGCACGCCCCCCGGCCCCTCCGGCGCCCCCGGCGCACTCGACCCGGAGGTCGCCGCCCGCCTCAAGCGCGGCGCCGACGGCCTCCTGCCCGCCATCGCCCAGCAGTACGACACCGGCGAGGTGCTCATGCTCGGCTGGATGGACGACGAGGCACTGCGCCGCACGCTGACCACCGGCCGCTGCACCTACTGGTCGCGCAGCCGCAAGGAGTACTGGGTCAAGGGCGACACCTCCGGGCACGTCCAGTGGGTGAAGTCCGTCGCCCTCGACTGCGACGGCGACACCGTCCTGGTCAAGGTCGACCAGGTCGGCGCCGCCTGCCACACCGGCGACCGCACCTGTTTCGACGCCGACGTCCTGCTGAAGGACGGCGACAACGACGCGGTAACCGGCGATCAGTAAGGTCTGCGGCCATGGACCTCGACACCTTCCGCAAGCTGGCCGCGGACCGCCGCGTCATCCCGGTCACCCGCAAGCTCCTCGCCGACGGCGACACCCCGGTCGCGCTCTACCGCAAGCTCGCCGCCGAACGCCCCGGCACGTTCCTGCTGGAGTCCGCGGAGAACGGCAGATCCTGGTCCCGCTACTCCTTCGTCGGCGTCCGCAGCGCCGCCACCCTCACCGAACGCGACGGCCGGACCCACTGGCTCGGCACCCCGCCCGTCGGCGTCCCGGTCGACGGCGACCCGCTCGCCGCGCTGCGCGCCACCGTCGAGGCCCTGCACACCCCCCGCGACCTCGCCCAGGACCTGGGCCTGCCGCCCTTCACCGGCGGCATGGTCGGCTACCTCGGCTACGACATCGTCCGCCGCCTGGAGAAGGTCGGCCCGGGGGAGCGCGACGACCTGAAGCTGCCCGAGCTGACCATGCTCCTGACCAGCGACCTGGCCGTGATGGACCACTGGGAGGGCTCGGTCCTGCTGATCGCCAACGCGATCAACCACAACGACCGGGACACCGGCGTCGACGAGGCGTACGCCGACGCCGTCGCCCGCCTGGACGCCATGGAGGCCGACCTGTCGCGCGCCGTGGCCCAGCCGCCCGCCGTGCTCCCGCCCTCCGAACTGCCCGAGTACACCGCCCGCTGGGGCGGCCCCGACTTCCAGCGGGCCGTCGAGGACGTCAAGGAGCGCATCCGGGCCGGCGAGGCCTTCCAGGTCGTCCCCTCCCAGCGCTTCGAGACACCGTGCGAGGCGAGCGCCCTGGACGTCTACCGGGTGCTGCGGGCCACCAACCCGTCCCCGTACATGTACCTCTTCCGCTTCGACGGCTTCGACGTCGTCGGCTCGTCCCCCGAGGCGCTGGTCAAGGTCGAGGACGGCCGGGCGATGCTGCATCCCATCGCCGGGACCCGGCCGCGCGGCGCCACCCCGCAGGAGGACCAGGCCCTCGCCGAGGAACTCCTCGCCGACCCCAAGGAGCGCGCCGAGCACCTCATGCTCGTCGACCTCGGCCGCAACGACCTCGGGCGGGTCTGCGAACCCGGTTCCGTGGAGGTCGTCGACTTCATGTCCGTCGAGCGGTACTCGCACGTCATGCACATCGTCTCGACCGTCACCGGGCGGGTCGCCGCGGGCCGCACCGCCTTCGACGTCCTCACCGCCTGCTTCCCGGCCGGCACCCTCTCCGGCGCCCCCAAGCCGCGCGCCCTCCAGATCATCGACGAACTCGAACCCTCCCGGCGCGGCCTGTACGGCGGCTGCGTCGGCTACCTCGACTTCGCCGGCGACTCCGACACCGCCATCGCCATCCGCACCGCCCTGCTGCGCGACGGCACCGCCTACGTCCAGGCGGGCGCCGGCGTCGTCGCCGACTCCGACCCGGTCGCCGAGGACACCGAGTGCCGCAACAAGGCGGCGGCGGTGCTCCGCGCGGTCCACACGGCGAACCGGCTCGGCGGATAGGACCAGGCTCACGTGAACCCCGGGTGCCCGTCCGCCCGGGGTTCAGGCGATAGTGGAGTACGTGACTGCTGTTCCTCACCCCCGTACCGAAGCCGCGGGACCCGCCCGGTCCGGCCGCCGGAGCCTCGCCCTCGCGCTGCTGTCCGGCGCCCTCGGCGCGGCCGTCGCGCTGCTGGCCACCCGCCAGGAGTGGTCCCACGGCACCGCGTCGGTGGCCGGCGGCGACTTCCCCCTGACCGCCCGGGGCAGCGACGTCACGGGCGTCCCCGCGGCGCTCGCCATAGTCGGCCTCGCCGCGCTCGTCGCCGTCTTCGCCGTCCGCCGGGCCGGCCGCGTCGCCGTCGCCGCGCTGCTCGCGCTGAGCGGCGCCGGCATCATCGCCGCCGCCCTGGCCGGCGCCTCCGACAGCGCCGCCCTCGACGACCAGGCGGCGCAGGCCGCCGGTGCCACCTCGGCCACCGTCGACGCCCTCGGCCACACCGCCTGGCCCTATGTCGCGGCGGCCGGCGGCGCGCTGATCCTGCTCGCCGGACTGCTCGCCCTGCGCTACGGCCGCCGCTGGCCCGCCATGTCCGGCCGCTACGAGCGCTCCGGCGCCCCCCGCCCCCGCCGCACCGCCCGGCCCGCCGACCCCGAGCGCCCCGAGGAGCTGTGGAAGGCCCTGGACCGGGGCGAGGACCCGACCGGGGCCTGACCCGCGCGGCGCGCGGTTCGGCCACGTGCCCGGGGGCACCCGGAGGCACGCGGCACCGGCCGGCAATGCACGTCCTCGCCCCGGCCCGCGTTGCGCACCCCAGCGCACGCCGCTCGCGCGCGTGCGGAAGAATGGGCCCGAGCGTCCTGCTCAGACACGTACACAGTGATACGTCCTTCGGGACACGTACACAGCAACGAGGAGCCAGCAATGTCGGACAGCAGCCACGGCCACACCCCGGCGGCCTGGACCGGTGTCATCATCGCCTTCATCGGGTTCTGCGTCGCGGGCGTCTTCATGGTGGCGGCCCAGCCGGTGGGCTTCTGGGTCGGCATCGCGATCACCCTCCTCGGTGCGGTCGTCGGCGGGATCATGCGCATGATGGGCCTGGGCCAGCCGAAGGACACCCACCCGGTGCACAAGACCACCGAGCCCGGCCAGCGCCGGCCCGCCGACATCCAGGCCTGACGGCACGGCCCGACCGGGCGCGACGCGCGGACGACTCGGCCGAGGGGCGGCCGGCACCCGAGTGCCGGGACCGCCCCTCATGCGTGCCCAGGGGGCAGAATGCGGCCATGGACGCCGAAGCCGACCGCCGCGACCCGCGGCACCCGCCCGCCCGGGCCGCAGCCCGGCTGGCCGTCCCCGCCGGCCTGCTCGCCGCCGTCGCCGGGGCCTTCGCCTACGTCGGCGCCGTCGACCCCAACGAGCCCGGCCACTACCCCGTCTGCCCGCTGCTGCGCGTCACCGGCGTCTGGTGCCCCGGCTGCGGTGGCCTGCGCAGCGCCCACGCCGTCGTCCACGGGGACCTCCTGACCGCCCTCCACGCCAACGCGCTGGCCGTCGTGGGCTATGCGGCCCTGGCCGCCCTCTGGACCGTCTGGGTGGTCCGCGCCGCCCGCGGCCGCCCGTTCCGCGTCGGCCTGGCCCCCGCCCACCTGTGGACGCTGGGCGCGGTCGTCCTGGTCTTCACCGTTGTCCGGAACCTGCCGTTCGGTGGCCTGCTCCACCCTTGATCGGCCCGAGAGCGTTCCGGTAAACGGGACGGCGGCCACCGGATGCGGGTCCCGTGCCCCGCGGCGGATACCATCGAATACGTAGTCGTACCGAGAACCGAACCGTCTGAAAGGGGGCCGCTCGGTGAGCGTGCTCGACGAGATCATCGACGGAGTCCGTGCCGACCTCGCGGAGCGGCAGGCGCGGGTCAGCCTCGACGAGCTCAAGGAGCGCGCGGCCAAGGCCCCCGCGGCCCGGGACGGTGCCGCCGCCCTCAAGGGCGACGGTGTCAAGGTCATCTGCGAGGTCAAGCGCTCCAGCCCCTCCAAGGGCGCGCTGGCCGCCATCGCCGACCCCGCGGCCCTCGCCGCCGACTACGAGGCGGGCGGCGCCGCCGTCATCTCCGTCCTCACCGAGCAGCGCCGCTTCGGCGGCTCGCTGGCCGACCTGGAGGCCGTCCGCGCCCGGGTGGACATCCCCGTCCTGCGCAAGGACTTCATCGTCACCTCGTACCAGCTCTGGGAGGCCCGTGCCTACGGCGCCGACCTCGCGCTGCTGATCGTCGCCGCCCTGGACCAGCCCGCCCTGGAGTCGCTGATCGAGCGCGCCGAGTCCATCGGCCTCACCCCGCTGGTCGAGGTCCACGACGAGGACGAGGTCGACCGCGCCGTCGACGCCGGCGCCCGGGTCATCGGGGTCAACGCGCGCGACCTGAAGACGCTCAAGGTCGACCGCGGCACCTTCGAGCGGGTCGCCCCCGAGATCCCCGAGGGCCTGATCAAGGTCGCCGAGTCCGGCGTCCGCGGCCCGCACGACCTCATCGCCTACGCCAACGAGGGCGCCGACGCCGTCCTGGTCGGCGAGTCCCTGGTCACCGGCCGCGACCCCAAGACCGCGGTGGCCGACCTGGTGGCGGCCGGCGAGCACCCCGCACTGCGGCACGGCCGGAGCTGACCTCCCGGTAAACTCGCTGCCGATGTCCCTCACGCACACCCCGAGGACCCTCCGGGACCCGTACGCCCGCCTCGCGCGCGGCTGCCGGCCCCGGGGCTGCCGCGCGCCCGCCCGCCGGGTCCACGGCCGCCGGGTGCGCTACGTCATCGGTGACGAGCCCGGCCAGGTCAACGGCATGCGATGGCCTCGGCGCCCCGTGAGGGGCGCGGGGATCGGCGCGACCGGCCGCAACCGGCCCGCAGGCGCCTGACCACCCCGCCCCCACGGCGATCCGTGTCTTCTTCACACACTCACCGTGAGGCTCACGCATGCCCAGCACCTTCTTCATCCCCGACCCCGAGGGCCGGCTCCCCAGCGCCGAGGGCTACTTCGGCGCGTTCGGCGGCAAGTTCATCCCGGAGGCCCTCGTCGCCGCCGTCGACGAGGTCGCCGTCGAGTACGACAAGGCCAAGCACGACCCCGAGTTCGCCCGCGAACTCGACGACCTGCTCGCCCACTACACCGGCCGGCCCTCCGCCCTCACCGAGGTGCCCCGGTTCGCCGAGCACGCCGGCGGCGCCCGCGTCTTCCTCAAGCGCGAGGACCTGAACCACACCGGCTCGCACAAGATCAACAACGTGCTCGGCCAGGCCCTGCTCACCAAGCGCATGGGCAAGACCCGGGTCATCGCCGAGACCGGCGCGGGCCAGCACGGTGTCGCCACGGCCACCGCCTGCGCCCTCTTCGGCCTGGACTGCACCGTCTACATGGGCGAGGTCGACACCCGGCGCCAGGCCCTCAACGTCGCCCGGATGCGCATGCTCGGCGCCGAGGTCGTCGCCGTGAAGTCCGGCAGCCGCACCCTGAAGGACGCCATCAACGAGGCGTTCCGCGACTGGGTCGCCAACGTCGACCACACCCACTACCTCTTCGGCACGGTCGCCGGACCGCACCCCTTCCCGGCGATGGTCCGCGACTTCCACCGGGTCATCGGCGTCGAGGCCCGCCGCCAGCTCCTGGAGCGGGCCGGCCGCCTCCCCGACGCCGCGATCGCCTGCGTCGGCGGCGGCTCCAACGCCATCGGCCTCTTCCACGCCTTCATCCCCGACGCGTCCGTCCGCCTCATCGGCTGCGAGCCCGCCGGGCACGGCATCGAGACCGGCGAGCACGCCGCCACCCTCTCCGCCGGCGAGCCCGGCATCCTGCACGGCTCCCGCTCCTACGTCCTCCAGGACGACGAGGGCCAGATCACCGAGCCGTACTCCATCTCGGCCGGCCTGGACTACCCCGGCATCGGCCCCGAGCACAGCCACCTCAAGGACTCCGGCCGCGGCGAGTACCGCGCGGTCACCGACGCCGCCGCGATGGAGGCCCTGCGCCTGCTGTCGCGCACCGAGGGCATCATCCCGGCCATCGAGTCCGCGCACGCGCTGGCCGGCGCCCTGGAGGTCGGCAGGGAACTGGGCCCGGACGGGCTGATCGTCGTCAACCTCTCCGGCCGCGGCGACAAGGACATGGACACCGCCGCCCGCTACTTCGGGCTCTACGACACCGACGCCGAGGTCGCCGACGACGCCACCGGCACCGCCGAGATCGAGGAGGACGCCAAGTGAGCGGCAACCTGCGTCTGCTGGACGACACCCTCGCCGCGGCGAAGTCCGAGGGCCGCGCCGCCCTCATCGCCTACCTCCCGGCCGGCTTCCCGACCGTGGACGGCGGCATCGAGGCGGTCAAGGCCGCCATCGACGGCGGCGCCGACATCGTCGAGGTCGGCCTGCCGCACAGCGACCCGGTGCTGGACGGCCCCGTCATCCAGACCGCCGACGACATCGCCCTGCGCGGCGGCGTCCGCATCGCCGACGTGCTGCGCACGGTCCGTGAGGCGTACAAGGCCACCGGCAGGCCGATCCTGGTCATGACGTACTGGAACCCGGTCGACCGCTACGGCGTCGAGCGCTTCACCGCCGAACTCGCGGAGGCGGGCGGCGCCGGGTGCATCCTGCCCGACCTGCCCGTGCAGGAGTCGGGACTGTGGCAGGAGCACGCCGAGAAGCACGGTCTGGCCACCGTCTTCGTCGTCGCCCCCAGCAGCAAGGACGAACGGCTCGCCCGGATCACCGCCGCGGGCACCGGCTTCGTCTACGCCGCCTCCCTGATGGGCGTCACCGGCACCCGGGAGACGGTCAGCTCGCAGGCCGAGGACCTGGTCCGGCGCACCCGCGCCACCACCTCCACCCCGGTCTGCGTCGGCCTCGGCGTCTCCACCCCGGCCCAGGCCGCCGAGGTGGCCCGCTTCGCCGACGGCGTGATCGTCGGGTCCGCGTTCGTCAAGCGGATGCTGGACGCCCCCGACCACGCGGCCGGCATCGAGGGCGTCCGCGCCCTCGCCGGGGACCTCGCCCGGGGCGTGCGCGCCCACGCGTAACTCGTACGGGTGGACCTGTGACCGGGGAGGCGCGGTGCGCCTCCCCGGTTCGTTCTGCGGGGTGTGAGCGAGAAGAACCGAGAGGGAAAGCGCACCGCCCGCGAGCGGCTGGCGGTCGAGCGTGAGAAGCAGAAGAGCGCGGACAAGCGCCGGCGCACCCTGATCGTGGGCGCCACCGTCGTCGGCGTCCTCGGCGTCGCCGCGGCCATCGGCGTGGTCGCCGCCGAGGCGGGCAAGGACGACGGCGGCGAGGCGTCGGGCCCGGTCGTCGCGCCCTCGGGCGCCCAGGGCAAGGACGGTCTCGCGATCCCCGTCGGCGAGGAGAGCGCCAGGTCGACGCTCACCGTCTGGGAGGACTTCCGCTGCCCCGCCTGCAAGAACTTCGAACAGGCGTACCGGCCGGTGATCCACGAGCTGACCGAGGCCGGCCGGCTCAAGGTCGACTACCACCTGGCGACCATCATCGACGGCAACATGGGCGGCACCGGGTCCCGCACCGCCGCCAACGCCGCCGCCTGCGCCCAGGACGCCGGGAAGTTCACCGCGTACCACGACGTGCTCTACGACAACCAGCCCCGGGAGGTGGACGACGCCTTCGCCAGGACCGACAAGCTGATCGAGCTGGCCGGCAAGGTCGACGGCCTCGACACCCCCGCCTTCCGCCGCTGCGTCACCGAGGGCACGCACAACGCCTGGGTGGACAAGTCCGCCACCGCCTTCCGCACGGGCGGCTTCACCGGCACGCCCACCGTCCTCTTCGGCGACAAGAACATCTACGCGGACCGGTCGATGACCCCGGCGAAGCTGAAGCGGATGGTCCAGGACGAGAACAAGTAGGCGCAGCGGCCGCCGCCCGTTATGGACCCGTAGCCGGGCTGCCCGGCGCGGGCCCGGTCCGGCACGGTAGCGTCGACCCTGCCATGGAACTTGCCTTCATTCCCAGCCCGTCGCGCGGGGTGCTGCACCTCGGCCCCATTCCGCTGCGCGGTTACGCGTTCTGCATCATCATCGGCGTCTTCGTTGCCGTCTGGCTCGGCAACAAGCGCTGGATCGCCCGCGGCGGGCGGCCCGGCACGGTGGCCGACATCGCGGTGTGGGCCGTCCCGTTCGGCCTCGTCGGCGGCCGGCTCTACCACGTGATCACCGACTACGAGCTGTACTTCAGCGAGGGCCGGAACTGGGTGGACGCCTTCAAGATCTGGGAGGGCGGCCTCGGCATCTGGGGCGCGATCGCGCTCGGCGCGCTGGGCGCGTGGATCGGCTGCCGCCGTCGCGGCATCCCGATGCCCGCCTACGCCGACGCCGTCGCCCCCGGCATCGTGCTGGCCCAGGCGATCGGCCGCTGGGGCAACTGGTTCAACCAGGAGCTGTACGGCCGGGCCACCGACCTGCCCTGGGCGCTGGAGATCACCTCCACCGCCGACGGCCGGGTCCCCGGCACCTACCACCCGACGTTCCTGTACGAGTCGCTGTGGTGCGTCGGCGTGGCGGTGCTGGTGATCTGGGCCGACCGCCGTTTCACGCTGGGCCACGGCCGGGCGTTCGCCTTGTACGTCGCGGCGTACTGCGCGGGCCGGTTCTGGATCGAGTACATGCGCGTCGACGACGCCCACCACATCCTGGGCCTGCGGCTGAACAACTGGACCGCGCTGCTGGTCTTCCTGCTGGCGGTGACGTACATCGTCGTGTCGGCGAAGAAGCGGCCGGGACGGGAGGCCGTGGTCGAGCCGGGCGCGGCGGACGACGCGGACGGTGCCGAGGGTTCCGAAAACCCCGAGGGCTCCGAGGGTTCTGAAAGCTCCGAGGGCTCCGAGGGTTCCGAGAGCGTCCAGGGCGAGAAGGCCGACGGCGCGGACGCCGGGAAGGGCGACGCCCGGAAGGACGCGGCCAACGGGGCCGGCCCGGCGAAGAAGGGCTGACCGGCGGCAGTACGCGCGAGGGTGTCCAGGGATCGTCCTGGGCACCCTCGTCCGCGTCCGGGTCAGGGACGGCGGGCCAGGGACAGCGTCCGCCGGGCCGCCGCGACCACCGCCGCGTCCACGAACCGTCCGTCCGGCAGCGCCTGGGCGCCCGGCTCCTGGGCCGCCGCCTTCAGCACCTCCTCGGCCGCGTCCAGCTCCGCCGCGCCCGGCAGGTACGCCCGTTCGATGACGGGCAGCTGCCGGGGGTGGACGGCGGCCCGGCCCAGGAAACCCAGGGCGCGGCCGTGCGCGCAGGACGCGGCCAGCCCCTCCAGGTCGCGGAGGTCGGGGTGGACCGACTGGCAGGGCGGGGCGAGGCCCGCCGCTCGGGCGGCCAGGACCAGCCGGGAGCGGGCGAAATCCAGACCCGCGTCGCCGCTCACGCCCAGGTCGGCGCGGAGGTCCGCCTCACCGAGGGCGACCCCGGCCACGGCGGGGTGCGCGCCGGCGATCGGGTACGCCCGCTCCACGCCCAGCGCCGACTCCAGCAGCGCGTACAGCGGATGGCCGGGGGCGGTGGCGGCGACCCGGGCGACCTGCTCGGGCGCGGTCACCTTGGGCAGCCGCAGCCCGGACAGACCGGGGAGCCCGGCGAGGACGGCCAGGTCGGCGGCGGCCAGCGGGCCGTCCAGGGCGTTGATCCGGACGTGCACCGGGACCGGCTGGGGCGCGCCGAGCAGCTCGGCGGTGGCGGCGCGGGCGTACTCCTTGCGGTCCGGGGCGACCGCGTCCTCCAGGTCCACGATCACCACGTCCGCCCCGGCCAGCAGTGCCCTGGCGACCACACGCGGGCGGTCGCCGGGGGCGTAGAGCCAGGTCAGCGGGGGCGGGGTCATACGGCACCGGTCTCCCGCAGCTCCTTCAGGTCGCCCGGGGTCAGGCCCAGCTCGGTGAGGACCTCCTCGGTGTCCGCGCCGTGCGGACGGCCCGCCCAGCGGATCGAGCCGGGGGTGGCCGAGAGCCGGAAGAGGACGTTCTGCATCCGGATCGGGCCCAGTTCGGGGTCGTCGACGGTGGTGACGGTGTCCAGTGCCTGGTACTGGGGGTCGGCCATGACGTCCCGTACGTCCTGGACCGGGGCGACGGCCGCCTCGGCCGCATCGAAGGCGGCGAGCACCTCGGCGCGGGGGCGGCGGGCGATCCAGTCACCGACCGCCGTGTCCAGCACGTCGGCGTGCCGGGCCCGGCCCGCGCCGCTCGCGAACCAGGGTTCCTCGGTCAGCTCGGGCCGTCCCACCAGGCGCATCACCCGCTCGGCCACCGACTGGGCGGAGGTGGAGACGGCGACCCAGGTGCCGTCGGCGGTGCGGTAGGTGTTGCGCGGGGCGTTGTTCACGGAGCGGTTGCCGGTGCGCGGCTGGACGTGGCCGAGCTGGTCGTACCAGAGGGGCTGGGGGCCGAGCACGGTCAGGATGGGTTCGATGATCGCCATGTCGACGACCTGGCCCTCGCCGGTGCGGTCGCGGGCGGCGAGCGCGGTCAGCACGGCGTACGCGGTGGCCAGCGCGGCGATGGAGTCGGCCAGGCCGAACGGCGGCAGGACCGGCGGGGCGTCGGGTTCGCCGGTCATCGCGGCGAACCCGCTCATCGCCTCGGCGAGGGTGCCGAAGCCGGGGCGGTGCGCGTACGGCCCGTACTGGCCGAAGCCGGTGACGCGGGTGAGGACCAGGCGGGGGTTGACCCCGCGGAGGTCGTCCCAGCCGAGGCCCCAGCGTTCCAGGGTGCCGGGGCGGAAGTTCTCGACGACGACGTCGGCGCCGGCGGCGAGGCGGAGCAGGGTGTCCCGGCCGCCGGGCTTGGACAGGTCCAGGGTGATGGCGCGTTTGTTGCGGCCGAGCAGTTTCCACCACAGGCCGATGCCGTCCTTCGACGGGCCGTGGCCCCGGGACGGGTCGGGCCGCTCGGGGTGTTCGACCTTGACGACGTCGGCGCCGAAGTCACCGAGCATGGTCGCGGCGAGCGGGCCGGCGAAGAGCGTGGCGAGGTCCAGGACGCGCAGGCCCGCCAGGGGCGCGGGAGCGGGGGTCATGGGCGGGTGGCCTCCCGGTGCGTGAGGTGGGCGAGGGTGTCGAAGCCGGCGCCGTCGAAGCCCGCGACGGAGGTGGCGAGGCGGTTCTTGAGCGGGGCGGTGAAGCGCGGCGGGAGGGCGGCGGGGTCGCCGGTGAGCAGGGCGGCGACGCCGCCGGCGGTCGCCCCGTTGGAGTCGGTGTCCCAGCCGCCGGAGACGGCCCGGCAGACCGAGCCCGCGAAGTCGCCGTCCGCGTGGGTGAGGGCGGCGGCGATCAGCGCGGTGTTGGGGACGGCGTGCACCCAGTGGTGGGTGCGGTCGTGCCGGGCGTGGAGGGCGTCCACCACCGTGTCGAAGTCGTCGTGCGACGCGGCCAGCGCGACGGCCTCCTCCACGGCCGTCGCCAGCCGGGAGCCGGGCGGTACGACGGTGAGGCCGGCGGCGAGACAGGCGTGCACGTCGTACCTGCCGGACGCGGCGGTGGCGATCACGGCCGCCGCGAACATGGCCGCGTAGACGCCGTTGGCGGTGTGGGTGAGGACCGCGTCGCGGTGGGCCTGCTCGGCGGCGGCGGCCGGGTCGCCGGGGTGGGTCCAGCCGTGCAGGTCGGCGCGGATCAGGGCGCCGATCCACTCCCGGAAGGGGTTGCGGTGGCGGGCGGTGTCCGGGGGTTCGAGGCCGGCGAGGAGGTTGCGGTAGGCGACGCGTTCGGCGGTGAAGGCCCGGCCCGCCGGGAGTTCGTCGAGCCAGAGGCGGGCGACGTCGGCGGTGGTGAAGGCGCGGCCGTGGCGCTGGAGCAGCAGGAGGTTCAGCAGGGGGTAGTCGAGGTCGTCGTCCTCGGGCATGCCGTCGATGTTCTCGGCGAGGGAGGTGGCGGCCGAGCGGCGGTTCCACGGATACGCGGCGGCCAGTTCGCCGGGGACGCCACGGGCGGTGAAGTACGTGGTCAGGGGCCAGTTCCCGGTGGCGCGGGCGAGACGGCGGATGCCGTCCAGGGGGAGTTTCTCCACGGGTTTGCCGAGCAGGCAGCCGGCCGCGCGGCCGAGCCAGGCGGCCTCCAGGCGGGCGGGGTCCGGGGCGAGCCGCCCGGCGGGGGACGGCCAGTGCGGGCACAGCTTCTTGATCCGGCCGAGGTCGGTGGGTTCGGCGTCGGCCGACGGGCAGGGCAGACCGGCCAGTTCGTCGAGGAGGTCCTCCGCGAGGCGCCGCAGCGAACGGGGGGCGGGCCCGGGGGAGGCGCCCGCGCGGGCCGGGGCGTCGTGGCCGCCGGCCGCCCGCCAGCGCGCGGCGACCGCCGACGCGTCCCGGCCGTCCTGCGCGGCCTGGCGCAGTTCGTGACCGAGCAGGTCCTCCGGCTGGACCCAGGTCAGACGGAGCACCGGGGGCCTCCCATCCCGGCGAAGGCCCGCTCGTGCGCGCGGCGCCGGCACACGTCCCGCTCGAAGACCTCCCGGGCCACCTCGGTGAGCGTGGCGGCCGGTTCCCACAGGTCGAGCCGGCTCGCCTCCGCCACCGTCCTCGCCCACTCCTCCGGCACCGGCGAGCCCAGCGCCCCCGTGATCGCCCCGGCCATGGTGGCGATCGAGTCGCAGTCCCGGCCGTAGTTGACCGCGCCGAGGACCGCGTGGCGGAAGTCGCCGCCGGAGACCAGCAGCAGGCCCAGGGCGACGGGCAGTTCCTCGATGGCGTGCAGCCGGGACGGGCGGCGGGCGCCGAGGGAGGGGGAGCGGTAGTCGGGGCCGACCGTGTCGTACGGGGCGACGGCCGCGCGCAGCGGCGCGAGGGCCGACTCGAAGTCGCTGTACCCGGCGGCCACCTGGCACACCGTCTCGATCGCCTCTCGGGTGCCGTCCTTGGCCAGTGACAGACAGGCGGCCACCACCGACTCCGGGGTCGCGCCCGGCGCGCAGGCCGCCGCGACCGCCGCCGCGAAGACACCGGCCGCCTCCCGGCCGTACGACGACTGGTGCGCGCCCGCGAGGTCGAGGGCCTCGGCGTACGCGCCGCGCGGGTGGGCGGCGTTGACCAGGCCGACCGGGGCCATGTACATCGCCGCGCCACAGTTGACGATGTTGCCGACGCCGGCCTCGCGCGGGTCGACGTGGCCGTAGTGCAGCCGGGCGACGAGCCACTTCTCCGCCAGGAAGATCCGGTGCAGGGGCAGCGCCTCGGCCTCCAGCTCCGGAATCCAGCGGGGGGTGGTCATGAGGTCCGGGACCAGGTGCTCCGCGAGGGCGTGGGCGTCGAGGTGGTCGCGGACGGTGGCGTACACCCTGATCAGCGCGTGGGTCATGAGGGTGTCGTCGGTGACGTGCCCGTCGCCCTTGTGGTACGGGGCGATCGGGCGGGCGGTGCGCCAGCGGTCGCCGTGCCAGGGGCCGACGACGCCGCGGACGCGGCCGCCGTGGCGCTCGGCGATCTGCTCGGGGGAGTACCCCTCGACGGGGCCGCCGAGCGCGTCGCCGACGGCGGCGCCGACCAGGGCGCCGGTGATCCGCCCGGCCAGGGGAGCGCCGGTCGGTGAGGTGTCCGGGGCTGCTTCTTCCGTTTCGGGTGTCATGTCCCGCTGGGTCCTTCCGGTAGGGGCGGGCGCGCGGCCTCCAGGCGCCCGGCGAGGTCCACCAGGTCCGTGCCGGTGAGCCGGGGCAGCACACAGCCGGGGAGGGTGCGGCAGGTGTCCCGCCAGGCCGCCGGGATCGCCGCGGCGCCGCCGAGGGCTCCGGTGAGGGCGCCCGCCAGGGCCGGGGCGGAGTCCGCGACCCGTGACAGGCAGGCCGCCGCCGGGACCGCCTCGGCGATCCGGCCGCGGGCGGCCGTGGCCAGGGCGAGGGCGACCGGGACCGTCTCGGCGGCGGCGATGCCGTAGCTGTAGACGTGGTCGACGATCTGGTGCTCCAGGAGGGGGACCAGCGCGAAGGTGCTGTCGGCGGTCCCGGCGAGGGCCAGTGCCTGGCGGGCGTTGCGGCCGATCTCGGTCTCCGGGGGCAGCTCGGCGAGCGCGGCCGTGACACAGGTCCGTACGCCGGCGCCGGCGAGGGCGCACGCGAGGGCCGCGGCCATCGCCCGCGCGCCGTGCACGCCGTCGCCGTCCTGGGTGTACCGGGCGTCGAACTCCGCGAGGGCGGCGGCGAGCCGGGGCTCGCCGGGGTGGGCGGCGGCGAGCGCGCAGGCCCGGACGCAGGCGGCGTCGTCGAAGTAGTGCGGGTTGTCGTGGCCGGTGGCGGGCGGACGCAGTCCGGCGGCGAGGTTGCCGAGGCCGGCCCGCACGGAGATCCGGGCGCGCAGCGGCAGTACCGCCGACTCGACCTCGGGGGCGCGGTCCGCCGCCGCGGCGACCTCGGCGGCGATCGCGCTCCAGGCCAGATCGATGGCGGTGCGGACACGGCGGTCCCGGCTCAGGTCGCCGAGGGTGCCGGCGTCCCCGGCCCGCAGCACGGCCTCCGCCGCGAACGCCGCCCACTCGGCGTCGTCGGAGGGGCCGAGGCGCAGCGGCTCCGGGGGCTGGTTGAGGGCGATGGGCACGGGGAGGGTGGTGGTGGCGTTCTGTTCGGCGAAGGTGTCCAGCTCGCGGGTGAGGCGGCGGGTCCACTCCGGCATCCGCGCGGCCCGGTGCCGGGCGGCGGGCCACCCGGCGGCATCGCCTGCGGCGAGTCCGAGGAGGAGGCCCTCGATGCGACGGGGGGCGGGCGGGACGGGCGTGGCTGCGGGGGCGGGGGCGTGGGCGTGGGCGTGGGCGGGGGTGGCGCTGGTCGTGCCGGTGCCGGTGCCTGTGTCCGTGCTCGTGCCGGGACCGGCACGGTGGGGGCTGCCGGCCGTCGGGGGCGGGGCCGTGACGCCGGGGGGCGCGGCGGCGTAGGCCGTGGTGGCGGGCTCCTCGTTCGGGAGGTGGTACCGGGTCATGACGCCACGCACGGGGGGCGGGAGTCCGGGGCGCGGTGACCGGCGTCTCCGGGCGGTGCCGGGAGGGCGGGCGGTGCCGGGAGGGCGGGCGGTGCGGAGTCCGTGCCGCCCGGGTCCGGCGGCGTCGGGAGGGCGGGCGGCCCGGGGACGGTGGTGGCCGTGCCCGGCGTCCGCGCCGCCAGGGTGGCCGACGGTGCGGGGGCCGCGCAGGCGAGGGTTCTCACGGAGGTGTCCGGGGCCGGGTCGGCGGGGGACTTCCCCGAGGTGTCCGGGGCCGCGCCGGCGGGGGTTCTCGCGGTGGTGTCCGGGGCCACGCCGGCGAGGGTTCTCACGGAGGTGTTCGGGGTCGGGTCGGCGGGAGACTTGCCCGAGGTGTCCGGGGCCGGGTCGGCGGGGGTTCTCATGGAGGTGTCCCGGGTCAGGGTGAGGAGGTCCGCCACCTCCAGTACGTGGTGGCCGGCCATCGCCGGCAGGCAGCTGCCGCGGGCCGGGCCGATCACGGCGGCCCACTCCGCCGGGATCGCGGCGGCGCCCCCCGTCGCCCCGGCCAGCGCGCCCGCGACCGCCGCCGTCGTATCGGCGTCGCGGCCCATGTTGACGGCCGTCAGCACCGCGTCCCTGAAGTCGCCGCCGGCCGCCGCGTACGCCCCGAAGGCGAGGGCGACCGCCTCCGGGGCGAGGTCGGTCCAGGGGTAGCCGCCGACGACCACCGCGGAGCGGACCGCGCGTTCGCCGCGGTGGGCCGCCGTCACCGCCCGGCGCAGCGAGCGCGCCGTCCAGGAGTCGTCCGGTACGACGGCCAGCGCCGCGGCCACCACCGCGACGACCGGCGCCCCGGCCATCGCCGCCGCCACCCCGGCCGCCACCGCCTGGCCGCCGTAGATGCCCTCGCCGTCATGGCTGACGGAGCCGTCGACCGCCACCAGCCGGGCCGCCTCGGCGGGGCGGCCGGCCGCGAACACCCCGTAGGGCGCGGCCCGCATCGCCAGGCCGTCGCTCCAGGCGTGCCGGTGCTGGGCGGAGATCGGGGCGGCCAGCCCCCGGCGCAGGTTCTCCAGTGTGCCGCGCTCGCTGAAGCCCGCGCCCCGGAAGGGACCCTCGTCGCGGTCGGCGATCCACTCGTGCCAGGCCGCCTCCACATGGGCGGGCGTGAGCGCCGCCCCGTGCCGGGCCAGCAGCAGCCCCGAGAAGATCGCGTATTCGGTGTCGTCGGTGCCGGCGGGGCGTTCGGCGACGTAGCCGGTGACGCGGCCCCAGCGGGCGCGGATCTCGGAGGGCTTCAGGTTCTCGGCCGGCGCCCCGAGGGCGTCGCCGACGGCCAGACCGAGCAGCGCACCGCGCGCCCGTTCACGGAGTGCGGTCCCCGCCATGCGGCCGCTCCTCTCCCTCGGGCCCCTTCGGGGCTTTGCGGAACTGGTCCCCGGTGCGGGCCGCCGCGCAGCCTCATGGGCCTCAGCGTCACCCGGTCGACATATGTGCGAGGTAGTACACGAATGAGCGCCGGACGGTAAAAGCGCAGGTTAGCCCAGCCTTTCCTTGCTGGCGGGCCGGGAATCGGCGGCGTACCTTTGTTGTTGTCGAGAAATGGACGACGTCTAAAGAAGTAGTGGGGGACCCTCGTGGCCATCATCGAAACCGAAGCGACCCTCCATGAGGCGCACCGCGACAACCACACCCACCGCGACGTCAACGGCGGCTGGCTGCGCCCCGCCGTCTTCGGAGCGATGGACGGTCTCGTCTCCAACCTCGCCCTGATGACCGGCGTGGCCGGCGGCACGGCCAGTCAGCACACCGTCGTGATCAGCGGCCTCGCGGGCCTGGCGGCCGGCGCGTTCTCCATGGCCGCCGGCGAGTACACCTCCGTCGCCTCCCAGCGTGAGCTGGTCGAGGCCGAGCTGGACGTCGAACGCCGGGAACTGCGCAAGCATCCGAAGGACGAGGAGGCCGAGCTGGCCGCCCTCTACGAGGGGCGCGGCGTCGACCCCGGCCTGGCCCGTGAGGTCGCCCGGCAGCTCTCCCGCGACCCCGAGCAGGCGCTGGAGATCCACGCCCGCGAGGAGCTGGGCATCGACCCCTCCGACCTGCCGTCGCCGCTGGTCGCGGCCGTGTCGTCGTTCGGTTCCTTCGCCCTGGGCGCGCTGCTTCCCGTGCTGCCGTACCTGCTCGGCGCGAGCGCGCTGTGGCCCGCGGTGCTGCTGGCGCTGGCCGGGCTCTTCCTCAGTGGTGCCGTGGTGGCCAAGGTGACCGCGCGCAGCTGGTGGTACAGCGGACTGCGGCAGCTCTTCCTGGGTGGCGCGGCGGCCGGTGTGACGTACGCCCTGGGCACATTGTTCGGAACGGCCGTAGGATAGCCCGGCCCCGGACTTATGCGTTGGGCCGCATAAGTAGTCGTTACTCGATGGTTTCGGGCACATGACCACCGGGCATGAGCCGTAAGCGCTGTGGGCAATGGTGCCCGCGGCGCGTCCGCGGAACGGGTGACGACGCCCGCTCCGCCCCTCGGTCCGCGAGACACCGATCTGTTTCGGCCGGACCCCCACAGCTTTCGCCGACGGGTGTCGCACCCCGCCCCGCACCCCAGGGCGTCCGCATGTTGGAACGGAATATCCGCTTTCCGAGAAGCGCTCCATCATGTAACCTGCACGAAATTTTGCGCTCACATCGAGCACGCAGAGGGCCAACGTCGTCCCTCGGCACGCACTCAGCACATTGCCACTGACGACGACGGGAGAGCCGATGCGTACGCCGCGCCAGCCGTCCCAGCACTCCGCGAATGGCCAGAACTGGTCCTTCATGGATGCTCGCCCTGCTGCGCAGGGTATGTACGACCCCCGCAACGAGCACGACGCCTGCGGCGTCGGCTTCGTCGCCACTCTTACCGGCGAGGCGTCCCACACGCTGGTCGACCAGGCACTCACCGTGCTGCGCAACCTGGAACACCGCGGCGCCACCGGCTCCGAGCCCGACTCCGGCGACGGCGCGGGCATTCTCTCCCAGGTCCCGGACGCCTTCTTCCGCGAGGTGGCCGGATTCGACCTCCCCGAGGCCGGTCACTACGCCGTCGGCATCGCCTTCCTGCCCGAGGCCGGCACGGAAGACGCCGTCGCACGCATCGACACGATCGCGGCCGAGGAAGGGCTGACCGTCCTCGGCTGGCGGGAGGTCCCCGTCGCCCCCCAGCTGCTCGGCGTGACCGCCCGCTCGACCATGCCGGTCTTCCGCCAGATCTTCGTCGCCGACGGCGCGTCGGAGGGCATCGTCCTGGACCGCCGCGCCTTCGCGCTGCGCAAGCGCGCCGAGCGCGAGGCCGGCGTCTACTTCCCGTCGCTGTCCGCCCGGACCATCGTCTACAAGGGCATGCTCACCACGGGCCAGCTGGAGCCGTTCTTCCCGGACCTGTCCGACCGCCGCTTCGCCTCCGCGATCGCGCTCGTGCACTCCCGGTTCTCCACCAACACCTTCCCGTCCTGGCCGCTGGCCCACCCGTACCGCTTCGTCGCGCACAACGGCGAGATCAACACGGTCAAGGGCAACCGCAACTGGATGGTCGCCCGCGAGTCCCAGCTCGCCTCGGACGTCTTCGGCTCCTCCGCGGACCTGGAGCGCCTGTTCCCGATCTGCACGCCCGACGCCTCCGACTCCGCCTCCTTCGACGAGGTCCTGGAACTGCTGCACCTGGGCGGCCGGTCGCTGCCGCACTCCGTGCTGATGATGATCCCGGAGGCGTGGGAGAACCACGACTCCATGGACCCGGCCCGCCGCGCGTTCTACCAGTACCACTCCACGATGATGGAGCCCTGGGACGGCCCGGCCTGCGTCACCTTCACCGACGGCACCCAGGTCGGCGCGGTCCTCGACCGCAACGGCCTGCGCCCCGGCCGCTACTGGGTCACCGACGACGGCCTCGTCGTCCTCGGCTCCGAGGTCGGCGTCCTCGACATCGACCCCGCCAAGGTCGTCCGCAAGGGCCGCCTCCAGCCGGGCCGCATGTTCCTCGTGGACACCGCCGAGCACCGCATCATCGAGGACGACGAGATCAAGGCGTCCCTCGCCGCCGAGAACCCGTACGCCGAGTGGCTGGAGGCCGGTGAGATCGAGCTCTCCGACCTGCCCGAGCGCGAGCACATCGTCCACACCCACGCCTCGGTCACCCGCCGCCAGCAGACCTTCGGCTACACCGAGGAGGAACTGCGCGTCATCCTCGCGCCGATGGCCAAGGCCGGCGCCGAGCCGATCGGCTCCATGGGCACCGACTCGCCCATCGCCGCGCTCTCCGACCGCCCCCGGCTGCTGTTCGACTACTTCACCCAGCTCTTCGCGCAGGTCACCAACCCCCCGCTGGACGCCATCCGCGAGGAACTGGTCACCTCCCTGCGCTCCGCGCTCGGCCCCCAGGGCAACCTCCTGGAGCCGACCGCCGCGTCCTGCCGCTCCGTCGTCCTGCCCTTCCCGGTGATCGACAACGACGAGCTGGCCAAGCTCATCCACATCAACGCCGACGGCGACATGCCGGGCATGAAGGCCGCGACCCTCTCCGGTCTCTTCCGGGTCTCCGGCGGCGGTGACGCGCTCGCCGCCCGGATCGAGGAGATCTGCGCCGAGGCCGACGCCGCCATCGAGAACGGCGCCCGGCTGATCGTCCTGTCCGACCGGCACTCCGACGCCGAGCACGCGCCGATCCCGTCGCTGCTGCTCACCGCGGCCGTCCACCACCACCTCATCCGCACCAAGCAGCGCACCCAGGTGGGCCTGCTGGTCGAGGCCGGCGACGTCCGCGAGGTCCACCACGTCGCCCTGCTCATCGGCTACGGCGCCGCCGCCGTCAACCCGTACCTCGCCATGGAGTCCGTCGAGGACCTGGTCCGCGCGGGCACCTTCCTGTCCGGCATCGAGGCCGAGCAGGCCATCCGCAACCTGATCTACGCCCTCGGCAAGGGCGTCCTGAAGGTCATGTCCAAGATGGGCATCTCCACCGTCGCCTCCTACCGCGGCGCCCAGGTCTTCGAGGCCGTCGGCCTCGACCGGTCCTTCGTGGAGAAGTACTTCAACGGCACCGCCACCAAGATCGGCGGCGTCGGCATCGACGTCATCGCCGAGGAGGTCGCCGCCCGGCACGCCAAGGCGTACCCCGTCTCCGGCATCGC
>BMSM01000002.1 GCA_014649155.1 Streptomyces griseoviridis
TCGAGGGGCTGCGGCGCGCGGTCGCCGGTGAGCCGTGGGCGGACCGGGTGGAGCTGCGGGCGGCGTCGGCGCTGGAGACGGAGTCGCTGCCGGAGGGCTTCTTCGACACGGTGGTGCTGAACTCGGTGGTGCAGTACTTCCCCGGTGCCCGGTACGCGGTGGAGGTGCTGCGCAAGGCGGTGCGGCTGCTCGCGCCCGGCGGCCGGATCTTCGTCGGCGACGTACGCGACCTGCGCCACCACCGCACCTTCGCGGCGGCCGTCGCCCTGCACGACGCCGACGCCACCGCCGACCTCGCGGCACTGCGCACGGCCGTCGAACGCGAGGTCATGCTGGAGAACGAACTCCTGCTGTCCCCCGACTTCTTCGCCGGACTCCCCGCCGAGATCCCCGCCGTCGAGGCGGCCGACATCGGCCTCAAACGCTCCGCGCACCACAACGAACTGAGCTGCTACCGCTACGACGTCGTGCTGCGCACCGCCCCGGCCGCCGACGCCGACGCGCCGCAGCCGCCCGTCCTGCGCTGGGGCCGGGACATCACCGGCCTCGACCGGCTCGCCGACGCCCTCGGCGACGGCACCGGCCTGCGCATCGTCCGGGTGCCCGACGCCCGGACCGCCGCGCACCGGGCCGCCGTCACCGCCCTCGACAACGGCAGCGACCCCGAGGTGGTCCTCGCCCGGCTGCGCGGCCCGGCCCCCGCCGGACTGCCCGGCCCCGAGGACTTCCACCGGGCCGCGGCACGCCTCGGACACCGCGCCGCCCTGATACCGGCACCGGGCGAACCGGGCGCGTACGACGTCCTGCTGCTGCCGGGCACGGCGGACCACGCCCCGCTGGGCCGGTACCGGGCCCCGGCGGAGGCCGCGGCGCTGCCGCTGTGGGCGCACGCCGGCGACCCGCGCCGGGCCGACGACCACGCCGCGCTCGTCGCCCGGGTCCGCGCCGACCTCGCCGAGCGCCTCCCCGAGTACATGGTCCCCGGCTTCTTCGCGGTCCTCGACCGGCTGCCGCTGACCCCCAACGGCAAGGTCGACCACCGGGCGCTGCCCGCGGTGGGCCGGCGCACCACGGCTCCCGGACGCCCCCCGCGCTCCCCGCAGGAAGAAGTGCTGTGCGCCCTGTTCGCCGAGGTGCTCGGCGTGCCGTCGGTCGGCGTCGACGACGACTTCTTCGCCCTGGGCGGGCACTCGCTGCTGGCCGCCCGGCTCATCAACCGGGTCCGTGCCACCCTCGGCACCGAACTGGCCGTACGCGCCCTGTTCGAGACGCCGACGGTGGCCGGACTCGCCGACCGGCTGGGCGTGTCCGACGGGTCCGACGCCTTCGACGTGATGCTGCCGCTGCGCCGCGGCGGCGACCGGGCACCGCTGTTCTGCCTGCACCCCGCCGGCGGCGTCAGCTGGGTGTACTCGGGTCTGCTGCGCTGGCTCGACCCCGGCAGGCCGGTCTACGGCATCCAGGCCCGCGGCCTGACCCGGCCGGGCACCACCCCCGCCACCATCGCCGAACTCGCCGCCGAGTACGCCGACGAGATCCGGGCCGTGCAGCCGGCCGGGCCCTACCACCTGCTCGGCTGGTCGCTCGGCGGACTCCTCGCCCACGCGGTCGCCGCCACCCTGGAGGCGCGGGGCCAGAAGGTCGCCACCCTCGCGCTGATGGACGCCTACCCCGACATCGAACGGCCCGCCGGCGGACAGGACCCGGCGGAACTGACCCGGGGCATCCACCAGGTGCTGCTCACCGAGGCGGGCGTCGACCCGGCCCGCGCCCAGGGCCGGGACCTGGACCGCGCCGAGGTCGTCGCCCTGCTGAAGGAGGGCGGCACCGCCCTGGCCGGACTGATGGACGAGGACCGCGTCGAGGCGTTCACCGACGTCTTCGTGCACTGCAGCCGCATGATGTTCGATCCTCCCCTCGGAGCCGTCCGCAGCGACGTGCTGTTCTTCGCGGCCACCCGCGGCGCCGTCGACGGCGCCCCCGGCGCCGACCGCTGGCGCCGCTACACCACGGGCACGCTCACCGTGCACGAGGTGGCCTGCTCCCACGCCCAGATGGTCGAGCCGGAACACATCCGGACCATCGGCACCGTACTCGCCGCCCACCTCGACTCCGCCGGCTGACCGCCCGCCGACCGACCTCCCCCCGATCCCGAACCGTGCGCCCGGCCCGCCGGCGTGACCCCAGGAGAGAACCGTGACCAACCCGTTCGAAGATTCCGAAGGCCGCTTCCTCGTCCTCGTCAACGACGAGGGCCAGCACTCCCTGTGGCCGGTCTTCGCCGACGTGCCCGAGGGCTGGACCGTCGCCCACGGTGAGGACACCCGGCAGGCCGCCCTGGACTGGATCGAGAACCACTGGACCGACATGCGGCCCAAGAGCCTGGCCGCCCGCCTCGACGGCGCGGCGGCGGGGGCCGCGGCCGGCGAGGGAGCGGCGGCGTCGTGACGGCACCCCGCGCTGTGCCCCCGCCCTCCCCGCCGTCCCCGGACCACGACGCGCGCCGCCTCGGGGCCCGCCTCGACACGCTCCGCCGCCACCTGGACCGGCTGCCCCGCAAGGCCGTCCGCTCGCCGGCCGAACAGAGCACGGCACGCACGCTCCTCGCGGACGGCCGGGCCGCGCGCGAGGAGTTCCTGGCCCGCCACGCGCCCGCCGTCTACGCCCGGCTCACCGACGACCTGCGCAGCCCGCTGCGGGTGGCCGGGCTGCTCGCCGCCGCCGCCGCACACTACCCGGGCCTGGTGCCCGGCGAGGCGGAGCTGGCCGAGGAGAGCGGCCGGGCGCAGCGCGACAAGGAGGGCTGGGAGATCGACCAGGGCCTCTTCGTCGGCCGGGTCCTGGACGACCCGGTCAGCGGCCGTCACCTCCTGCACGCCATGGCCCGGCCCCGTGAGCGGGCCGAGCGGCTGCTCGACGAGTTCCGCCAGCAGGACACCGTCGACCTCGGCCCCGTGGCGGTGCACCACAAGAACGGCGTCGGCTACGTCGTCTTCCAGAACCACCGCTACCTCAACGCCGAGGACGACGCCTCCAACCAGGCGCTGGAGATCGCCGTGGACCTCGTCCTGCTGGACGACCGCGTCGACGTGGGCGTCCTGCGCGGCGGTATCGCCACCCACCCCAAGTGGGCCGGGCGGCGCGTGTTCGGAGCCGGCATCAATCTCACCCACCTGCGCCAGGGCCGTATCTCCCTGGTCGACTTCTTCCTCGACCGGGAAATGGGCGCGGTGAACAAGATGTACCGCGGACACCCGGGCGACTTCACCGGGGAACCCGAGCCGCGCAGCCTGCGCGAGAAGCCGTGGATCGCCGCCGTGGACTCCTTCGCCATCGGCGGGGGCTGCCAGTTCCTGCTCGTGATGGACCACGTCGTCGCGGAGCACGGCTCCTACGTCAACCTGCCGGCCGGACGCGAGGGCATCATCCCCGGCTGTGGCGTGATGCGGCTGCCCCGCTTCGTCGGCGAGGCCATCGCCCGGCAGGCCGTCCTCTTCAGCCGGGACATCCCGGTCGACAGCCCCGAGGGGCGGATGGTCGTCGCCGACACCGTGCCGGCGGGGGAGATGGAGGCGGCGGTGGACCGGGCGGTGGAGGGGCTGCGCGCCACCGGCATGTCCAGCGTCCTGGCCAACCGCAGGGCCATGCGCATCGGCGGCGAACCGCTGGACACCTTCCGCACCTACATGGCCAACTACGCGCGCGAACAGGCTTACTGCGCCTACAGCCAGGCCGTCTTCGACAACCTGGACCGCAACTGGGGCCGCTGACCGGCGCCCCGGAGCGACCGAGCGCCCCCGGCCCCCCTTCCGAAGGGGGGCCGGGGGCGCTCGGCGTGCCGCCGTCCGGTGCGGTCAGGCGCCCGGCCGGCCGGCCACGCCCCAGCGGGCCGGCGGCAGCCCCTGGAGCACCACCCAGGTCTGCTCCCGGGCGTCCTCGCCCAGGACCCGGGCCACGGCGTCGGTGAGTTCCGCGATCAGCTCCGTCTCCGTGGCGGCGTCCTTGAGCCGGCTCTCGAACAGTTTGACCTCGATCAGTGGCATGGGCGGTGAGCGTCCTTCCGTGTGGTCGTCGTGCGGTGCGGCAGGGGTGCGGTTCAGGCGGCCACCACCGACGCGAGGGCGTCGTCCAGCGCCCACACGAGGTGGTCGACCTGTTCGTCGCTCAGGCCGGGGTGGCAGGGCAGGTTGACGTGCTCCTCGAACCAGAGGCGCTCGGCCACCGGGCACTCCCCGGCACGGTGGCCGCGGGCCCGCCACTCGGGCAGCAGATGCATGGGGAAGTACCGCAGGGCGATCTGCACACCGCGCTCGTCGAGCCCCCGCACCAGCTTCTCCCGCACCTCCGGCCCGGCGGAGACGAAGAACGTGTACAGGTGGTAGGCGTGTTCGACACCGGGGCCCGGACGCGGGACCCGGCACTGCGGGAAGCGGGCGAGGACCTCGTCGAGCCGGGCCGCGACGGCCCGCCGGCGGGCCACCAGGGCGTCCATGCGGTCCAGTTGCACCGTGCCGACCGCGCACGCCGCCTCCGACAGGGTGGCGTTGGTGCCGTGCCGCAGCACCGACGTGCACTCCTTGGCGTACGCCGACGAGGAGTACATCATCCAGGGCAGCAGCCCCGGCGCGCCGGCCGCCTCCGCGGACCGGTACTGCCCGTCGGCCTCGTTGGACCGCAGCCGGTCCACCCGTTCCGCCCAGTCGTCCCGGCCGACGGTGATCATGCCGCCCTCGCCGAGGGTGGTGATGTTCTTCGACGCGTGGAAACTGAAGCAGCCGATGTCGGCCAGCGAACCGGGGACCCGGTCCCGGTAGCGGCTGCCCAGCGCGTGCGCGCAGTCCTCGATCACCGTGATGCCCCGCGGCCGGGTCAGCGCCATGACCCGGTCCATGTCGGCGGGCCAGCCGCCGTAGTGCACCAGCACCACGGCCCGGGTGCGGTCGGTGATCAGCTCCTCCAGCCGGGCGGGGTCCACGTTGAGCGAGACCGGGTCGATGTCGCAGAACCGCACCGTGGCCGGTGAGGAGAGCAGGGGCTGCACGCTCGCCTGGAACGTCTGCGGGGTGGCGACGACCTCGTCGCCCTCCGCCAGATCGAGCAGGTGCACGGCCAGCTCCAGCGCCACCGTGCCGCTGGTCACCGACAGCGCGTGACGCGCACCCGTGTGCCGGGCGAACCGCCGCTCGAACTCCAGGCGCCGCTCGCCCGAGGACAGCGGTGCCGACGAGGTGACCAGTCCGGACAGGGCGGCGGCCTCGGCGTCGCCCAGCACACTGCCCCGGTGGGCGGCGGGCACGGCGTAGCGCGACGCCGGCCGCGCCCGCGGCGGGCTCTGTGCCGGCCGCGCCGGCGGCGTGACCGAGGAAAGGGTCCGGGAGGCGGACGGGCGCTGTGACACCGCTCAGCCCTCCGACCCGCCGGTCCGGGCGCGCAACCGCTTCTTGTCCACCTTGCCCAGGCCCGTCAGGGGAAAGGAGTCCATCAGCACGAGGCGCTCGGGCAGTTTGAAGTCGGCGACGCCGCGCCCGGTGAGGAACGCCTTCAGTTCGGCCAGCGTCGGCGGCTCGCCCTCCGGGATGACACACACGCAGACCCGCTCGCCGAGCAGCGGGTCGGGCACCGGGACCACCGCGGCCTGCTGCACCCGCTCGTGGGCGCCGACATGGCGCTCCACCTCGGTGGCCGACACCTTGTCACCGCCGCGGATGATGACGTCCTTGACCCGCCCCTCGACCACGACGTCGCCCCGCTCGGTCAGCCGGACCAGGTCGCCGGTGCGGTAGAAGCCGTCCTCGTCGAAGGCCGTGGCGTTGTGCTCGTCGGCCCGGTAGTAGCCGCGCAGGGTGTACGGGCCGCGGGTGAGCAGCTCGCCCGCGGTGCCGGGCGGCACCTGACGGCCCTGCGGGTCCACCACGCGCAGCTCGTCCTCGGGCGAGATCGGGCTGCCCTGGACCGTGGTCGTCCGCTCGGTGTCGTAGTCCTCGCGGGTCAGGCACAGCAGTCCCTCCGCCATGCCGAACACCTGCTGCAGGGAGCAGCCGAAGGCCGGCTCGACGCGCCGCGCCACCTCGGGGTGGAGCTTGGCGCTGCCGATCTGCAGGGTCCGCAGCGAGGACAGGTCCCGGTCGATCCACTCCACGCCGTCCAGCCACAGATGGGCGATGGTGGGCACGACGGAGGTCAGGGTGACGCCCTCCCGCTCGATCAGCTCGAAGCACTCCTCGGGACCGGTGCCGGTGGCCAGCACGACGGTACCGCCGGCCGCCAGGACCCCGATCACACCCGGGCAGCCCCAGGTGAAGTTGAACGGCAGCGGCAGCACCGCCAGATACACGCAGTCCCGGTCCACCGCGCAGATCTCCGCGGCGGCCCGGACCTGGTACAGGTAGTCGTCGTGGGTGCGCGGGATCAGCTTCGGCAGCGCCGTGGTGCCGCCGGACAGCAGGAAGAAGGCCACGTCCCCCGCGCCGGGCCCGTCCTCCTCCAGGGCCGGCGCGACCTCGCCGTCCGCCGCGCCGAGCGCCTCGAACGAGGTGAACGGGCCGGGATCGCCGACCACGAACACCTCGCGCAGCGACGGGACCGCCGCCTTCACCTCGCCGGCCAGCGGCCGGTAGTCGAAGCCGTGGTACCGGTCGGCGACGACATAGGCGACCGCCTCCGCGTGGCCGCAGAGGTGGACGACCTCGCTGCGGCGGTGGGCGGGCAGCGCGTGCACCGGCAGCGCCCCGACGCGGTAGAGCGCGAAGCTGAGCGCCACGAACTCCACGAGGTTGGGCAGCTGGACCACGACCCGGTCGTCGCGGCCGATGCCGCGCGCCCGCAGGCCACGTGCCAGCCGGTCGACCCAGGCGTCCAGTTCACCGTAGGTCAGCCGGCGGTCCCCGCCCACCAGGGCCACCCGGTCCCGGTGGCGGCCGGCCCAGTCGCGCAGCTCACCGCCGAGCGTTCGCCCCTGCCACAGGCCGAGCTTCCGGTACCTCTCGGCCGTCTCCTGCGGCCAGTCGACGCATCCCTCAAGCACATCGGCTCCTTCGACGACGGATCAGGTGTGTTCCCGCACCGCGGCGGCACACCGACGGAATTCCGGATTCGGGCGGATGGGACGAAGACCGGTGCAGGAACGCCGGGAAAGGAATGCCGAATTCACGGGAATCGTCATCCTTTCCCCTTCTTCAATTGTTCTGCTACGGTGCCGGGCATGAACAAAACCATTCCGCAGACACCCGAGGAACTCCGTGAAGTACTAGCCGGACTCATCGGCGTGGAGCCGGCCGACATACGGGACGACAGCGTTCTGTTCGAGCTGGGTCTGGACTCGGTCACGGCGCTCATGCTCATCAACTCCTGGCGTCGCGCCGGACTGTCCTCACCGTCGCAGGAGTTCATCGACGCGCCGACGGTCGGGCACTGGTGGAACCTGATCGCCACGTCCTGAACCGCGCCGTCGGCCGGATATCCTCCCCGACGCTCCCGACACTATGGTCTGCGGAACTTCCTGGCAATTGTTCTGGCGCCCCGCTGACGAACCGCTGACGTACTGACGGCGGAATTCATCCGCAGTGGCGGGTCCGGTCGGTTCGTCATTGCGGCCGAGCATCCTGTCTCCTAGACCTGGAAACAGGTTGCATCATGCGCGTGAGCGCTCGATCGGAAGGCGGAGATGCGGCGATGGAATTCGGTGTGAACTTCTTTCCCGTGGTCGACCCGGCGGAGAGGAGCGCCACGGAGTGCTACGACCTCGTCCTCGAACTCGGGGAACTGGCCGACGAACTGGGCTACGAACACGTACAGACCGTGGAGCACTACTTCTCCCCCTACGGCGGCTACTGCCCCGACCCCGTCACCCTCCTCACCGCGCTGGCGGCCCGCACCCGCCGGGTCCGCATCGTCACGGGCGCCGTGATCCCGGCCTTCACCCACCCCGTCAAACTCGCGGGCAAACTGGCCATGCTCGACCACCTCTCCCACGGGCGTCTGGACGTCGGCTTCGGCCGCGGCTTCCTGCCCACCGAGTTCGCCGCCTTCCAGGTGCCGATGGAGGAGAGCCGGGCCCGCTTCGCCGAGGGCGTCGAGGCGTGCCGGCGGCTGTGGACCGAGGAGGACGTGGTCTTCGAGGGGCGGTTCCACCGCTTCGGGCCGGTCACGCTGCTGCCCCGCCCCTACCAGCGCCCCCACCCGCCCGTCTTCGTCGCCTCCGCCACCAGCGCCGACTCCTGCGCCGCCGCGGGCACCGCCGGCCACCACCTGCAGGTCGTGCCGTCGGTCACCAGCGCCGAACAGCTCCGGGGAATGCTCGCCGCCTACCGTGCGGCGTGGACGCGGGCGGGGCACGCCCCCGGCGGCCACCGCATCCAGATCAAGTACACCGTCTACCTGGCCGAGCGGCACGCCGAGGCGGTGGAGTGGGCCGAGCGCTGGGAGCGCGGCTACGTCGCCCACATGGCCCGCGCGGTGGCCCCGCTGGCGGGCGGCGCGGGCGCCGACTACCCCGGTTACGAGAAGTTCGCCGAGAAGGCGGCCGGCTACGACTTCGCCACCGCCCTGAAGGCGGACAAGGTGCTGGCCGGTGACCCCGACGCGGTACGCGAGCAGATCGCCCGGATACGCGACGCCTTCGGCACCGACATCGACCTGAGCCTGCAGTTCAGCCCGGGCGCCCTCAGCCGCGACCGCGCCGTCACCGCCATGCGGCTGTTCGCGCGCGAGGTGATGCCGGCCTTCGGGCGGGCGGGGGACACCGCCGTCTCATGACCGCGGGCGTGCGGGCGCGCCGGCCAGGGCCGCCCGCACCTCCTGCTCGACCAGGGAGGGTATCTCCCCGCCGCGGGAGGCGAAGTAGAAGTGCCCGCCCTCGAAGACACGGCAGCCCCGGAAGCGTTCGCCGTACTCCGCCCACCCCGCCAGCTCCGCGGGCGACGCCCAGGGGTCCCGTGCCGCGCCGAACACCGTGAACGGCACCGGCACGTCCAGGTCGCGGTCCACGGCGGGCCGCCAGTTCTCCACCAGGCCGAAGTCCGCGCGGATCACCGGCTCCAGCAGCCCCCACAGCTCCGGGTCGTCCAGCACGTGCTGGGGCGTGCCGCCCATGCGGGCCAGCTCGGCACGCAACTGCCCGGACGACAGCCGGTGCAGCGCGGTGGGCCGCTCGGCCACCGCGCGCGGGCAGCCCCGCCCCGAGAGCCCCAGCCAGACCGGCACCGGCAGCCGGGCCGCCGCCAGCGCCAGGGTCAGCTCGTGCGCCACCAGGGCGCCCATGCTGTGCCCGAAGAACGCGAACGGCCGGTCGAGCCGGAGCAGCAGCTCGTCGAGGAACGTCCGCACCAGTGTCTCCGTGTCCTCCACCGGCGTCTCGTCCGCCAGCATGCCGCGCCCCGGGGCGTCCGTCAGGCAGATCTCCCAGTCCGGCGGGAAGTACCGGGCCCAGTCCCGGAAGGCGAGGTGGGACCCGCCGGCGTGGTGGAACAGGAACAGCCGGGCCCGCGGGCGCGGCACCGGCCTGGCCGGGAAGACCGCCCCGCTCCCTGTCTCCGGACGCGTCACCACTGCGCCATCGCCTCCCTCACCGGCCCTGACGGGCCCTCGACTCCGACGGTGGGACGTGCGTCCCGTCCGGCCAGTGTGCGCACCCGCCCCTGACGACCGGCTGACGACGGCCTGACCCGGCGGGCCGTCACCCACCCCCCGGACGAACCGTCAGACACTCGTCAGCGGTCCGCCAGAGCCGGCGGCGACGATGGCCCGCGAGGCGCCCTCCCGCCCCGCACGGCGGGTCGGGCGCCCGGACCCGTTCCGGCGATCCAGGGGGCATTCCCGGTGCTCGAAGAGACAGCGCACACGACCGGTCGGACCCCGCTCGGGGCCGCGCAGCGCGGCATCTGGTACGCCCAGCGGCTCGACCCGGGCAATCCGCTGCACAGCGGCGCGGCCTGCCTCGACATCCGCGGCCCCCTCGACACCGGCATGCTCGCCGAGGCGGTCCGGCGGGCCGTCGCGGACACCGACGCGCTGCACCTGGTCTTCACCGAGGGCACCGGCCCGGACCACCCGGACGAGGGCCCGCGCCAGCACCTCGACCCGGCCGCCCGCCCCCGGGTGCGGCTGCCCGACGGCCCGGCCGACGAGGACACCGCGCTGCGCCGGATGCGCGCGGAACTCGCCGCCGCCGCCGAACCGCCGCACGGCGCGCTGTCCGCCCAGGAGATCTTCCGCCTGGGCCAGGACCGGCACCTGTGGTACTACCGGGCGCACCACCTGCTGCTGGACGGCACGGGCCTGTGGCTGTTCCAGCGGCGCGCGGACACCGTGCTGCGCGCCCTGCGGGACGGCGCCCCCGTGCCCGACGACCCGGCCGCGCCGCTGTCCCGGCTCTGGCAGGAGGAGGCCGCCTACCGGGAATCCGGGTACTACGCCGCCGACCGCGCCCACTGGCAGCGGGTCATGGGCGACCGGCCCGCCCCCGTGTCCCTGGCCGGGACACCCGCCGTCGCCTCGCACGCCTTCCTGCGCGCCACGGGCCGGGTCCCCGCCGGACCGGCCGACGCCCTGGAGGAACTCGCCGCCCGGCAGGGCAGCGGACGCCCCGCCGCGATCATCGCCGCCGTCGCCGCGCTGGTCCACCGCGTCACCGGCGCCACCGACGTCGTCCTCGGCCTCGCGGTCAACGCCCGGCTCACCCCGGCCGCCCGCCGCACCCCCGCCATGACCGCCAACGTCGTACCGCTCCGGCTCACCGTGCGCCCCGGCCTCACGGTCGCCGAACTCGTCGCGCGCAGCGCCCACGCCCTGCGCGACGCCCTGCGCCACCAGCGCTACCCGCAGGAGGAACTCCGCCGTGACCTGGGCGCCCTCGGAGCGCGCCGCCCCCTGTACGGGCCCACGGTCAACCTCCTGCGCGCCCCCGGACCGACCTTCGGCGGACTGCCCGCCCGGCTGCGCTTCCTGTCCAACGGCCCCGTCGACGACCTCAAGTTCACCTGCTACGACGCCGGCACCGGCGCCCTGCCCGTCGACCTCGACGGGAACCCGGAGCGCTACACGCGACAGGACCTCGACGGCCACCTCGAACGGTTCACCCGGCTGCTGGCCGAGTTCACCGAGGACCCCGGCCGCCCGCTGGCCCGGCTGGACGTCCGTACCCGGGCCGAACGCCGCACCCACCGGCCGGCACCGCCGGCCCCCGGGGCGGCCCCGCCCGCGGCGGCCCCCGGCCCGACCCTGCCCGCGCTGTTCGAACGGCAGGCGGCCGAGACACCCGAGCGCACCGCCGTCACCGCCGGCGACGCCCGTCTCACCTACCGGCAACTGGACCGGCGCGCCAACCGCCTCGCCCGCCTGCTGCGCGCCCACGGCGCCCGCCAGGGCCGCCTGGTGGCCCTCGCCCTGCCCCGCACGGCCGATCTCCCGGTCGCCGTCCTCGCGGTGCTGAAGACCGGCGCCGCCTACCTGCCGCTCGACCCCGGCTATCCCGCCGACCGGCTCGCCCTGATGGTCGAGGACGCCCGGCCCGCGGTCCTGCTCACCGACGCCGCCACCTTCGCCGCGGGCGGGCTGCCCGAGGGCCTGCCCCGCGTCGCGCTCGGCACACCCCCCGCCGACGCCGCCCTGCGGGCCCTGCCCGACGGCCCGCTGACCGCCACCGAACAGCCGGCGCCGCGCCCGGACGACACCGCCTACGTCATCTACACCTCGGGCTCGACGGGCCGCCCCAAAGGCGTGCCGGTCCCGCACCACAACGTCGTACGGCTGTTCCGGACCGCCCGGCCCGTCGTCGGCTTCGGCCCCGACGACGTATGGACCCTGCTGCACTCCTACGCCTTCGACTTCTCCGTCTGGGAGATCTGGGGCCCCCTGCTGCACGGCGGCCGTCTCGTCGTCGTGCCCCACGACACCGTGCGCACCCCCGCCCGGCTGCTGCGCCTGCTCGGCCGCGAGGGCGTCACCGTCCTCAGCCAGACCCCGAGCGCCTTCCAGCAGCTGGTCCTCGCCGACGCCGAGCACCACGACGACGGTCACCTCCCGGCCCTGCGCCGTGTCGTCCTCGGCGGCGAGGCGCTGGACCCGGGCATGCTGCGCGACTGGTACGCACGCCACCCCGACGACGCCCCGCTCGTGATCAACATGTACGGCATCACCGAGACGACGGTGCACGTCACGCACCGCCCCCTGGACCGCGGCACCGCCCGCACCGCCACCGGCAGCCCCATCGGCCGGCCGCTCGCCGACCTCGGCCTGTACCTGCTGGACTCCGCCCTGCGCCCCGCCGTACCCGGCACGACCGGCGAGCTGTACGTCGCCGGCGAGGGCCTCGCCCGCGGCTACCTCGGACGGCCCGCCCTGACGGCCGGCCGGTTCGTGGCCGACCCCTACGGGCCGCCCGGCACCCGCATGTACCGCACCGGCGACCTGGCCCGGTACAACGCCGACGGCGAACTGGAGCACCTGGGCCGCGCCGACGGCCAGGTGCAACTGCGGGGTTTCCGCATCGAGACGGCCGAGATCGACGCCGAGCTCACCCGGCTGCCCGAGGTGTCCGCCGCGGCCACCGTCCTGCGCGACGCCGGCGGCCGGCTGGTCAGCTACGTGGTGCCCGCCCCCGGGGCGGACCCGGAACCCGCGGCCCTGCGGGCCCGGCTCGCGGAGCGGCTGCCGCCCCAGTCGGTCCCGGGCGCGGTCGTGGTCCTGCCCGCGCTGCCGCTCACGCCCAACGGCAAACTGGACCGCGACGCGCTGCCCGAACCCGCCGTCCGGGCCGCCGGCCGCCGCCCGCAGGGGCCGGACGAGACACGGCTGTGCGGGCTGTTCGCGGAGATCCTCGGCCACGGTCCGGTCGGTGCCGACGACGACTTCTTCGACCTCGGCGGGCACTCCCTGCTGGCGACCCGCCTGGTGAGCCGCGTCCGGGCGGTCTTCGGCACCGAACTCGGCGTCGGCGCCGTCTTCGACGCGCCCACCCCGGCCCGGCTCGCCGCCCTGCTCACCCCCTCCGACGGCACCCCGCGCACCACCGGGCCGGACGCCGCCGGCGCCGGCCCCGACGCCGGCCCGCGCCCGGCGGCCGACGCCGGCGGGCCGGACCCCGACGGCACACCGGGACACCTCCCGCTCTCCGCCGCGCAGCGGCGCATGTGGGCGATGCACCGGCTGCACGGCCCCACCGCCACCTACAACCTGCCGTGCGCCGTCGACCTGAGCGGGCCGCTGGACGGCACGGCGCTGCGCGCGGCCCTGCTCGACGTCGTACGGCGCCACGACATCCTGCGCACCCGCTACCCCGACACCGGCGGCGAGCCCGTCCAGGAAGTCCTGGCACCGGAGGCGACCGGACCGGTGGACCTGCGCGTCCGCACCACCACCGACGCGGCCCTGGCCACCGCGCTGACCGAGGCCGCCCGCCAGCCGTTCGACCTCACCGCCCGGCCGCCGCTGCGCGCCCACCTGTTCGGCCTCCCCCACGCCCCGGACGGCCGGCCCCGGCACACCCTGCTCCTCGTCCTGCACCACATCGCCGGCGACGGCTGGTCCCTCGGGCCCCTGCTGCGCGACCTCGCGCACGCCTACACCGCACGGGCCGCCGGACGCGCCCCCGAGTGGCGGCGGCCCGCACCCCGCCACACCGACCACGTCCACCGCGAGCGGCACGGCGCGCCCGCCGCCGGGTCCCTGGAGTTCTGGCGCCGCGCCCTCGACGGCGCACCCGAGCAGACCCCGCTGCCCACCGACCGCCCGCGCCCCGCCGTCGCCGGCACCGACGGCGGCAGTGTCCCGCTGGAGATCGGCCCCGCCCTGCACGCGCGGCTGCGCACCCTCGCCCGGCACCACCACGCCACCGTCTTCATGGTGCTGCACGCCGCCCTCGCCGGGCTGCTCACCGCCTCCGGCGCCGGCACCGACATCGTCGTCGGCACCCCGACCTCCGGCCGCGGCGGGCCCGAACTCGACGACGCCGTCGGCTTCTTCGTCAACCCGCTACCGCTGCGCGTGGACACCGGCGGCCGTCCGCCGTTCCGGGAACTCCTCGACCGGGTCCGCCGCGCCGACCTCGCCGCCTACGACCATCAGGACGTCGCCTTCGACCGGATCGTGGACGCCGTAGCCCCGCAGCGCTCCCTCGCCCGCCACCCGCTGTTCCAGGTGGTGCTGTCCTTCCAGGACTTCGAGCCCCGGCTCGACCTGCCCGGCCTGGAGACCGCTCCGCGCCCCGTCCACCTCGCGGCGGCCAAGTTCGACCTCACCCTCAACCTCGTGGAACGGCACGCCGCCGACGGCACGGCCGCCGGCATCACCGGGGACGTCGAATACGCCACCGCCCTGTTCGACGAGGCCACCGCCCGCGCCCTGGGCGCCCGGCTGCTCACCGTCCTGCGGGCCGTCTGCGACGACCCCGCCCGCTCCGTCGCCGGCCTCGACCTGCTTTCGGCGGAGGAGAAGCGGGCCGCGCTGACCGCCTGGAACCCGGCCGGCGAACCCCCGGCCCACCCCCACCTGCCGGCACTGTTCGCCGCCCGCGCCGCCGCCCGCCCGCACGCCCCCGCCCTGGAGGCGGACGGCACGGTCCTCGACTACGCGGAACTGGAGGCCCGTACCAACCGGATCGCCCGGCTGCTGCTCCGGCACGGCGTGCGCGGCGGCACGGTGCTGCCGATCGCCCTGCCCCGCTCGGCCGCCATGGCCACCGTCTGGCTCGCCGTCCTCAAGACGGGTGCCGCCGCGCTGCCCGTCGACCCGTCCTACCCCGCCGAACGCCTCCGCCACCTCCTCGACGCGGCCGGCCCCGGGACACCCGTGGTCACCTCCGCCGAGCACGCGCCCGCCCTGCCGCCCCGCCCGCGGGACGCCATCGTCCTCGACGCGCCGCACGTGCGCGACGCGCTGGGCGCCCTGCCGGACACGCCCGTCACCGACACCGAACGGGGCCGGCCCCTCCACCCCGGCGACCCCGCCTACGTCATCCACACCTCCGGTTCCACCGGCCGCCCCAAGGGCGTCGTCGTCCCGCACGCCGGTGTCCCCGCGCTCGCCGCCGCGCAGGCCGAGCGCTTCGCCGTCACGGAGGACAGCCGGGTGCTCCAGTTCGCCTCACCCAGCTTCGACGCGTCGGTGATGGAGTACCTGATGGCCTTCGGCACCGGCGCCACCCTCGTCGTACCGCCGCCCGGCCCGCTCGTCGGCGAGGACCTCGCGCGGCTGCTCGCCGACGCGCGCGTCACCCACGCCCTGATCCCGCCGACCGCGCTCACCGGGGTCCCGCCCGAGTCACTGCCCGCCCTGCGCACCCTGGTCGTGGGCGGCGAGGCATGCCCGCCCGCCCTCGTCGCGCAGTGGGCACCGGGCCGGCGCATGGTCAACGCCTACGGCCCCACCGAGACCACCGCCTGCGCCACCACCAGCGCCCCCCTGGCCCCCGGCGGCCCCGTACCCATCGGCACCCCGGTCGCGGGGCTGCGCGTGCACGTCCTCGACGACGCGCTGCGCCTCACCCCGGTGGGCGTGCCCGGCGAGCTGTACATCGCGGGCCCCGGAGTCGCCCACGGCTACCTGGGCCGGCCCGGCGCGACCGCCGAACGGTTCGTGCCCGACCCCTGGGGCCCGCCCGGCAGCCGGGCCTTCCGCACCGGAGACCGGGCCCGCCGCCGCGCCGACGGCACCCTGGAGTACCTCGGCCGGGCGGACGACCAGGTGAAGATCCGGGGGTTTCGCATCGAACCCGGCGAGATCGCCACGGCGCTCACCACCCACCCCGCCGTACGGCGCTGCGCCGTCGTCGTGCGCGAGGACCGGCCCGGCGACCGCCGGCTCGTCGCCTACGTCGTCCCCGCCGCGGCCGACGCGGGCCATCCGGAGCTGCGGCGCCACCTGGCGGCCCTGCTCCCCGCCCACATGGTGCCGGCGGCCTTCGTCACCCTGGACCGGCTGCCCGCCACCCCCCAGGGCAAGCTGGACCGCGCCGCGCTCCCCGCCCCCGACCCGGCCCCGGCCGTGTCCGCCAGGACCGCCCGGCCGGGTGCCGAACGGACCGTGTGCGAGGCGCTCGCGGAGATCCTCGGCCTCCAGGCCGCCGGCCCCGACGACGACTTCTTCGAACTGGGCGGCGACAGCATCATCGCCATCCGGCTCGTCAGCCGGCTGCGCGCCCACGGGCTCTCCCTCACCACGCGCGACGTGTTCGAACGGCGCACCGCCGCGGCCCTCGCGGAGCGCGCCGCCGTCCCCGCGCCCGCGCCGCGGCCCGTGCGCCGCGCGGCACACGGCGACAGCTTCCCGGCGCCACCCCTCGCGCACTGGCTCGACGGCCTGGGCGCCCCCGCCGACCGGTTCAGCCAGACCATGACCGTCACCACCCCGCCGATCCGCGACGCGGCCCTGCTGCACCGGGCGTTGCGGCACGTCCTCGACGCCCACCCGGCCCTGCGCACCACCCTGCTCAGCGGCGCGGCCGACGACCCGGCCACGGCACGTCTGCTGCTGCGCACCGCGCCCCCCGGAACGCCGGACACCACCGCGCTGCTGCGGCGGGTGCCGGTGACCGGCGCCGTACCCGACGACGTGCACGCCGCCGCCGTCGACCGGGCCAGGGGCGAACTCGCCCCCCGGCAGGGCCGGATGGTGCGCGCGGTCTGGTTCGACGCCGGGGACCGGGACGGACGGCTGGCCCTGGTCGTCCACCACCTCGCCGTCGACGCCGTCTCCTGGGGCGCCCTCCTGCCCGACCTGCGCGCGGCCTACGAGGCGGCGGCCACCGGCAGCGCCCCGCCCCCGCCCCCGGCCGCCCACCCCTACGCGGCCTGGGCGTCCGGCCTCGCCGAGGCGGCGGCCGACCAGCGCACGGTCCGCGAACTCCCGTACTGGTCCACGGTGCTGTCGGGCCCGCACGTCCGTCCCGGCACGGGCGAACCGGACCCGGCGCGCGACACGTACGGCTCCCTGCGCCACCTCACCACCGAACTGCCCGAGCCGGTCACCCGGGCGCTGCTCACGGAGGTGCCCGCCGCCTTCCACTGCCGCGTCCTCGAACCGCTGCTGACCGCCTTCGGCATCGCCCTGGCCCACGGCACGCCCGGACGGGACGGGAAGGCCGCCGCCGACGTCCTGCTGGACCTGGAACGGCACGGACGGGACGACCCGGCGGCGGTACCCGGCCTGGAGACGGGGGTCGGCTGGTTCACCACCGTCCACCCGCTGCGACTGCCGCTGGCCGGGACCGACACGGAGGAGGCCCTCGCCGGCGGCCCGGCGCTCGGCCACGCCGTCAAACAGGTCAAGGAGACGCTGCGGGCGGTCCCCGGCCACGGCACCGGCTACGGCCTGCTGCGCCACCTCAACGACCGCACCGCGCCCGTCCTCGGGGACCTCGGCCACCCGCCGGCCGCCTTCAACTACCTGGGCCGGCTGCGGACCGAGGGCGCCCGGTGGAGCGCCGTCCCGGACGAACGGGACCTGGCGGGGGCGGGCGCCGACCCCGCCATGCCGACCGGGCACGTCCTGGAGGTCGACGCGGTGACCCTGGACGGGCCCGAAGGACCCCGCCTGCGGGCCGTGTTCCGCTGGCCGCGCGCGCTCCTCGCCCCCAACACCGCCGCCGGGATCAGCACGGCGTGGACCCGCGCCCTCACCGCCCTCGTCGACCATGTGCGGCGGCCGGACGCCGGCGGCTGGACGCCGTCCGACCTCCCGCTGGTCGACCTCGACCAGAGCGACATCGAAGCCCTGGAGGCCGCCTGGCGCGACCGCTGACGGCCACCCGGCGGGCCGGATCACGCGACCGTCAGAGAGACGTGAGCCCATCGTCATGGCCCCCGCATACAGTCCACAGCAGCACGCGGCGCCGCCGGACAGCGGCGTGGAATCCGGCAAGGGAATGGGAGACGCGCATGGCAACCCACGACATCGCGGCGCAGCACCTGGCGGACGGCATCGCGGCCAGCGGCCCGGCTCCGGACCTGGCGGCGGCCGCCGCCTTCCTGGAGATGGGCGACCGCCTCGGCGTGGTCGCCCACCTCGACCCGGACCGCACGCTGGAGACCGCCGAGGTCGCCGCCGCCCTCGACCTGCCCGAACCGGCGCTCGTGCGCTACCTCGACGCGGTGGAGTCCGCCGGCCTGGTGATCCGGGAGGGCGAGGGCCGCTACCGTGCCTGCCCGGACTTCGACACCATCCGCCACCAGGCCGGCTACATCTCCTGGACCATGAACGCCAACCGGCCGTTCATCGAGAACGCCCGCGACTTCTTCACCGACTGGGACAAGGCCGCCCGCACCCATGTCCGCGACTACCGCGAAGTGGCCGTCAGCTCCCAGTGGATGGGCTCGCACGCCTTCTACCCCACCGCCCTCGCCACCATCATCGACGCCGCGCCCCGCAAGGTCGTCGACCTCGGCGCCGGCACCTGCCGGCTGCTCATCGAGGTGCTCGGCGCGGTCCCCGGCTCCACCGGCGTCGGGCTCGACTTCGCGGCCGACGCCTGCCGCGCCGCCGAACAGGCCGTTGCCCAGGCCGGGATGACCGACCGGCTCACCGTGGTCGAGCGCACCATCCAGTCCGTCGCCACCGACCCCGGCGTCCTCGAAGGCGCCGACGTCATCCACGCCGGCTTCGTCTTCCACGACATGCTGCCCGAGGAGGAGGACGTCTGCGACCAGGTGCTCGCCAACTGCCGCGAGTCGCTGGCGCCCGGTGGCTTCCTCGCCATCACCGACGCGGTGCCGTACCTGCGCAACGACCGCGAACGCCGGTTCAGCGCCGCCGTGTCCTACTACCACGGCGAGTTCATGCGCCGCAGGCTGCAGAGCGAGGAGGAGTGGGTGGAGCGGCTGCGCGGCGCCGGTTTCTCCGACGTACGCGCCCTCACCCTGGCGTTCCCCACCGGCCGCCTCTTCCTCGCCCACCGCTGATGACCCGGCCGACCGCCGCGCGCCCGGCCGACGGACCCGCGCCCGCCCCCGGCCCCGCGGCGCCGGTCGTGGAACCGCGTCCGCACCCGGACCCCACGCCCGCCGCCCGGCGCCGCGCGCTGCTCGCCGAGCCGCCCTTCGGGGAGGTCTTCACCGACCACATGGTCACGGCCCGCTGGACCCCGGACGACGGCTGGGGCCGGGCGGTCCTGGAACCGTTCGCGCCGCTGCGGATGAGCCCGGCGGCGGTCGGCCTGCACTACGGGCAGAGCGTCTTCGAAGGGTTCAAGGCCTACCGCCGGGGCCCGGACCGGGCGGTGGTCTTCCGCCCCGCCGACCACGGACGCCGGCTCGCGGCCTCCGCCCGGCGGATGGCCGTCCCCGCGCTGCCCACCGACCTGTTCACGGCCGCCACCGAGGCGCTCGTCCGCGCGGACCTGGACTGGATACCCGAGGGCGACGACCGGAGCCTCTACCTGCGCCCGGTGGTCTTCGCCGACGAGCCGCACCTGGCCCTGCGGCCGGCCCGCTCCTACCTGTTCCTGCTCCTGGCGTTCCCCACCGGGAACTTCTTCACCGGCGGACAGCGCGCCGTGACCGTGGCGGTCAGCGAGGAGTACGTGCGGGCCGCACCGGGCGGCACCGGCGCGGCCAAGTGCGGCGGCAACTACGCCGGGAGCTACCTCGCCCAGGAGGAGGCGGCCCGGCGCGGCGCCGACCAGGTGGTGTGGCTGGACGCCGTGGAGCGCCGGTACGTCGAGGAACTCGGCGGCATGAACCTGTTCTTCGTGCACGGCGAGGGCGACCGGGCCGAACTCGTCACCCCGCCGCTCACCGGCACCATCCTGCCCGGCGTCACCCGGGACACCCTCATCACGCTCGCCCGCGACCGGGGCATGCGGGTCAGCGAGGCCCCGGTGTCGCTGGCGGACTGGCGGGAGGGCTGCGCCCGGGGCCGGATCACCGAGGTGTTCGCGTGCGGCACCGCGGCCCGCGTCACCTCCGTGGGCAAGGTCCTCACGGGCGACGGAGCGTGGACCGTGGGGGAGGGCGTGCCGGGGCCGGTCGCCGGGCGGCTGTCCGCGCTCCTCGCCGCCGTGCACCGGGGCGAGGAACCCGACCCGCACCACTGGTGCCATGTCGTGGACCGGTCCGCCCCGGGCGGGTGGGCCGGCCGGGAACGGGGTTGACGGGCGGCCCCGCCGAGTGGAAGGCTTGTCCCATGATCTACTGAGTCGCGGGCGCTGCCCCTCTCCTCGGCAGGCCCCGATCCCTGCCCCCGCCGTCAGCCGTGGGACGTGACGTTCCCGCGACGGCGCCCGGCAGTCGGGCCCTCTCCCACTCACCACCGCATACGCGGCGGTCCGTTCCGCGCGTCCGGGCACGAGCCCGCGCCGCGGGACACCGGCGCGCGCCCCGGGCGTGCCCGGCAAGGGGGAGCCGCAGGAGACGGGCGGTCAGGTTGCTGTGTGCGTTCGACACCCCGACCCCGCTCAGGAGATCACCCATGTCCCAGCAGTCGTCAGCGTCAGCCCCGCTGTCGCCGGCACCTCCCCAGCGCGACCCCCGCCGCTGGTGGATCCTCGCCGTCCTCTGTTCGTCCCTGTTCGTGATCGTGCTGGACAACACGATCCTGAACGTCGCCATCCCCTCCATCACCGAGCAGCTCGACGCGAGCACCGCCCAGATCCAGTGGACGATCAACGCCTACACACTGGTGCTGTCCGGTCTGCTCATCACCGCCGGCGGACTGTCCGACCGGCTCGGCCGCAAACGGGCGCTGCTGCTCGGCCTGCTGGTCTTCGGAGTGGGCTCCGCGATCGGCGCGTTCGCCGGCTCGCCCGAGGTGCTGATCGGTGCCCGCGCCCTCATGGGCGTCGGCGCGGCCTTCCTGATGCCCGGCACCCTGGCCGTGCTCGTGCGCACCTTCGACAACGAGGAACGCCCGAAGGCCATCGGCATCTGGGCGGCCGTCTCCTCCGTCGGCATGGCCCTCGGACCCGTGCTCGGCGGGTTCCTCCTCGACCACTTCTGGTGGGGCGTCACCTTCCTGATCAACGTGCCGGTCGCGGTGGTCGGCCTGATCGCCATGGGCGCGCTGCTGCGCGAGTCCAAGGACCCGGCCAACGCCCGGCCCGACCTGATCGGCGCCCTGCTGTGCACCGTGTCGGTGGTCGCGCTGGTGTGGGCGGTCATCTCCGTGCCCGGCCAGGGCTGGCTCGACCCCGAGACCCTCGGGGCCGGGCTGCTCGGACTGGCCGGCGCGACGGTCTTCGTCCGCTGGGAGCTGCGGGCGCCGGACCCGATGCTGGACATGACGATGTTCAAGAACCCCAAGTTCCGCGGCGCCGTCTTCGGTGGCATCCTCAGCGCCTTCGGCATGGCCGGTTCGCTGTTCCTGCTCACCCAGGATCTGCAGTTCCTGCGCGGGTACGCCCCGCTGGAGGCGGGTGCCCAGCTCACCCCGATGGCCGTGGGCGTCCTGATCAGCAGCATCCTGATCAGCCCCCGGGTGGTGAAGAAGCTGGGCATCGGCAAGGGCGTGGCGCTCGGCGTGACCTGCTCGGCGGCCGGTCTGCTCACGGTCGCGCTGGCGCCCGACGACGGGTACCTGGTCCTCGCGGCCGGGCTGCTGCTGCTCGGCGGCGGCGCGGGCATCTCCGGGCCGCTGGTCGCCAACGCGCTGATGAGTTCCATCCCGCCTGAGCGGGCCAGCACCGGGTCGGGCGTCAACAACACCCTCCAGGAACTGGGCAGCGGGCTCGGCGTCGGCGTCCTCGGCGCGGTCCTGGTCGCCGCCTTCTCGCAGAACCTGCCCGGCGGTCTCGGCGGAGCCGCCGCCGAGTCCTTCCCCGCCGCGGTGGCCGCCGCGGGTGACGACAGCGGGCTGCTCGCCCAGGTGCGGGACTCCTTCGCCGACTCCCTGACGGTCAGTCAGCTCATCGGTGCCGCGGCGGTCCTCCTCGGCGGCTGGCTCGCCGGCGCGCTGCTGCTGCGCGCCGACCGCGCCGACCGCGCGCGGGCCGCGGCGCGGGAGGCCGAAGCGGCCGTGTCCGGTTCCGGCCGGGCGGACGGCGCCGCGGACGACCGCCCGGTCTAGGCTCCGACGTCCGGATCACGCCGCGGACGCGGGGCCGGACGGGCGAGGCGAGAAGCGGTTGGGAGTGGCCTTCCGGACGGCGCGTCGCGGGAGGCCGCCGGCGCGCCACGCGCCCCGGGTCAGTCGTGCTGCAGTACGGCGGCCCGGCGCTGCGCCCCGACGGCCGCGGGCACCGGCGACGGGGGTTCCGCGGCCTTCAGGGCCTCTTCCAACTGGTCCGACAGATGGCGGACCGTCGACACCAGCGCCTGCTGCTGGGTCGTCAGCTTCTGTACCAGTGAACGCAACTGGCGCAGTTCACCACCGAGCGCCGCCGGGTCCGTCTGACCGCCCGCGCCGCCCGCGCCGCCCGGGGCGGGCACCGGCGTGCCGCCCGGCGCCCGTACGGGCCGCTGGGGCGGCACGGCGGGCTGCCGCCGCACCGGGGGAACCGGTGGCACGGCCGGAGCCGGTGACTGCGGAACGGACCGCAGGGCGACCCGCTGCGGCCCGCCGCCCTCGGTGGCGGTGGCCGCCTGCGGATCGAGCAGCTCGGGGGCGTGCGACAGGATCTGCTGCATACGCTTGCTGAGCGCCGGCACCGGATTGATGCCCAGGGCGTCCGCCAGGTGCCGGCGGGCCCGTTCGTACACCCCGAGAGCCTGCGCCTGGTGGCCGGAACGGTAGAGCGCCACCATGAGCTGGTCGTAGAAACGTTCCCGCAGCGGGTGGCTGATGGTCAGCTCCTCCAGCTCCGCGATGACGTTCTGATGCATCCGGGCGCGCAGCGACACGTCGTACAGCAGCTCCAGCGCGCTGAACCGGGACTCCTCCAGCATCGTCGCGCCGGCCGCGCAGATGGGGCCGCGGCTGCCCTGGAGCGCGGTCCCGCGCCACAGCCGCAGCGCGCTCCGCAGGGTCTTCTCGGCGAGTACCGGGTCCTTGTCGGCACATCTGCGCGCCCGGTCCACGGTCTGCATGAACAGCTCGCTGTCGATCTGCTCGGGGTCGGCGCGCAGCCCGTAGCCGGAGTCGCGGGTGATCAGCCGCTGCTGCGGCTGGCCGCCCTCCTGGTCGACCCGGTCCATGAGCCGGCGCAGGCGGTAGACCTGCGCCTGGAGCGCGTTGGCCGACCTCGGGGTGAGTTCGCCCCAGACCTCCTCCCCGAGCTTCTCGGTGGAGACGATCGATCCGTATTTCACGATCAGCGCGCCGAGGAGGGTGCGCTGCTTGTGGCTGTTGAGCGGTACACGACGCTGATGGACGTTGTCGTACAACTCGGTGGGACCCAGGACTCTGAACTTCACAGCCTTCTCCAAGAGATACGAGAACGGTTTTCCAGCGGTCTTCGTGAGGTATCTCGAACAGGCCTTCCCGAGGGATATCGAACTGCCGTCCAGTGGCTTCCCCTCCGGCCGAGTAAACGGAGTCGCCCCTGCGATGTCAACGCCACCCGGAAGGCGGACGGTCGGCCCTCGCGGCGCCGGTCAGGAACGGCTAGAGGACGGCCTGAGGAATGAGGCAGAAGGGTTTACCGGCGCCGGAGGGCCGCCTGACGGAATGCGGTGCCGTACGCCCTTGAGTCACTGTCGAGTCCTTCTCCAGCGCGAGCTGTCATGCTCGAAGGTCACGCCTGTCCGACCCCGGCCCGGTGCCGGGCCGCACTTCCCCCGGAAGGAACCGCATGACCTCTCCCGAACGCCCCTTCGGCCTCGCCGACGCGCTCGACGCCTCCGACGAGTCCCAGGACACCGGGCTGCGCCACGTGCGGGGCCTGTCCGCGCAGCCGGGGGAGGGGGCCGCCGCCGCGGAGCAGCGGACGGCGGGGCCCGAGCGCGTCGTCCTCGTGGGTGCCTGGACGTCCGGCACGCTCGCCGAGGCCGAGAGCTCCATGGCCGAGCTGGCGGCCCTCGCGGAGGCGGCGGGCGGTCTGGTGCTCGACGGTGTCATCCAGCGCCGCGACAAGCCCGACCCGGCCACCTTCATCGGTTCCGGAAAGGCGCAGGAACTGCGGGAACTCGTCGAGGAGTGGGCGGCGGACACCGTGGTCTGCGACGGTGAGCTGAGCCCGGCCCAGCTGGTCCGCCTCGAGGAGGTCGTCAAGGCGAAGATCGTCGACCGGACCGCGCTGATCCTGGACATCTTCGCCCAGCGCGCCACCTCCAAGGAGGGCAAGGCGCAGGTCGAGCTGGCCCAGCTCCAGTACATGCTGCCCCGGTTGCGCGGCTGGGGGCAGTCGCTGTCCCGGCAGATGGGCGGCGGCGGAGGAGCGGGCGGGGGCATGGCCACCCGCGGCCCCGGTGAGACGAAGATCGAGACCGACCGGCGGCGGCTGCGGGAGAAGATCTCCAAACTCCGCCGCGAACTCGACGAGATGAAGACCGGGCGCGACGTCAAGCGCATGGAGCGCAGGCGCAACAAGGTGCCCTCGGTCGCGCTGGCCGGCTACACCAACGCGGGGAAGTCCTCGCTGCTCAACCGCCTGACCGGCGCGGACGTGTACGTCAGGAACGCGCTGTTCGCCACGCTCGATCCCACCGTGCGCCGCGGCCAGACCAGCGGCGGCCGTACCTACACCCTCGCCGACACCGTGGGTTTCGTCCGGCATCTGCCGCACCAGCTCGTGGACGCCTTCCGGTCCACCCTGGAGGAGGTCGCCGAGGCGGATCTCATCCTGCACGTCGTGGACGGTACGCATCCCGACCCGGAGGCGCAGATCGAAGCGGTCCGGGCGGTGATCGGGGAGATCGGCGGTGCGGGCGTCCAGGAGATCGTGGTCGTCAACAAGGCGGACGCGGCGCCCCCCGAGGTGCTGAGCCGCCTCCTGGAGGCCGAACCGGGCGCGGTCGCGGTCTCGGCGCGCACCGGGCAGGGCTGCGACGCCCTGCTGGCCCGCGTCGAGGAAGCCCTGCCGCAGCCGGACGTCGAGGTGGAGGTACTCATCCCCTACACCCAGGGCCACCTGGTGTCCCGCGTCCACGAAGAGGGCGAGATCCTCACGGAGGACCACGACGAGAACGGCACGCGCCTCAGGGCGAACGTGGACGCGCGGCTCGCGGCGGAACTGGCCGCCTATACGACCCTGTCCTGACCCCTGCCTGTCCGGGGCCGTCCGTCCTCCGACGGGCGGCCCCTTCGGGTGCGCTCGGGAAAAGCCGTCCCGGCGTCCGGTGAATTCCCGGTGCGCCTCTTTCCGTCCGTCCTTGAGCGGCTTTCGAGCGGCCGTGCACCACGCCGGTTGTGGCGGGGACCGGGCGCCTTCTACGGTGATAGCGCAGAACCCGGTTCGGGAGATCCGCCGCGGCGATGTGCGTACACCGCTGCCGGACCCCGTCCCTTTTCCCGCACCCGGCCGCCGGAACGCGGCCGCGCCGGCCCCTGTCGCCCTGTGTCGAACAAGGGAGCGCGAGCAGTCCAGAATCCGTTCCGGTATGCGCCGATGTGCCGCCGGGCCGCTCCACCGTTTCGGCCCGGACGGCCCGGACCCCTTTCTCCCCCGAGGAAAGGCCCCACCATGTCTGTGTCCGCGCCCCTGCTCGACGCGAAGGTGCGTTACGGCCGGGACGGATGGCTGCCGTTGCCCCACACGCTCAGCGATCCGGACGTCAGGAAACTCCGGCAGCGCATCGAGGGGATCAGCCGGGAGCAGCGCCCCGAAGTGGTCCTCGAAGAAGGGTCGTCGGCCGTACGGGCCTTGCACGGCTGCCACGACTTCGACGAGGTCTGCGCCCGGCTCGTCCGCCTGCCCGCCCTCGTCGGCCTCGCCGAACAGCTCCTCGGCGGCCCGGTGTACGTCTACCAGTTCAAGGTCAACATGAAGCAGGCGCACGAGGGCGCCGCCTGGCCGTGGCATCAGGACTTCGCGTTCTGGCACCACGAGGACGGGATGGGCGCCCCCGACGCGGTCAACATCGCCATCTTCCTCGACGACGTCACCGACGAGAACGGTCCGCTCGAAGTCATACCCGGCAGCCAGCACGCCGGGATCGTCGAGGACACCGCCCGGCCGGGCCGCGAGCGCAGCCACGACTGGCGCCACCACGTCTCGGCCAAGCTGGAGTACGTCGTACCGGACGAGATCGCCGGCCGGCTGGCGGGCACCTTCGGGGTGCGGCGCCTCACCGGACCCGCCGGCACGGCCGTGGCCTTCCACCCCAGCATCATCCACTCCTCCTCCAACAACACCTCCGCACAGCGCCGTTGCGTGCTGCTCATCACCTACAACCGCGTCACCAACACCCCGGCGCACCCGGTCAGGCCGCCGTTCCTGGTCAGCAGGGACAGCACTCCGGTGGTCCCGGTGGACGCCGACCGGCTCTGAAACCGCCGCCGCCCCGGGCACCATCGTGCCGGGCCGGGGCGGCGTGACGCGCCGCGCGGCGCGGTGCGGTGCGGTGTCAGCTCCGGACGGCGGCGAGGGACGCCGGTTCCAGCGTCATCCGCGCGCCCTGCCAGCGCCGGCGCAGCCGCCGGTCGTGGCTGACGACGACGAGGGTGCCGTCGTAGCCGAGCAGCGCGGCCTCCAGTTCCTCGACGAGCGCGGGGGAGAGGTGGTTGGTGGGTTCGTCCAGGAGCAGGACGTCCCACGGCCGGCTGAGCAGCCGGGCCAGGGCGAGCCGCTGGCGCTGCCCGGTGGACAGGCGGCCCACCGGTACCGAGAGCTGGTCGCGGTCGAACAGGCCCAGGGCGAGCAGCCGGTCGGCGTGCTCGGCGGGCTCTGTGGAACTGCCGCGGGCGAAGGCGGCGAGCACCGTGTCGCCCGGCCGGCCGGGGCGGGGCTCCTGGGGGAGGTGGCCGATCCGGCCGCGGCGTACGACCCGGCCCTCGCTCGGCGCCAGGTCCCCGGCCAGAACCTGGAGCAGGGTGCTCTTGCCGCCTCCGTTCGGCCCGGTGACCAGCAGCCGTTCCCCCGCCGGCATCTGGAGGCCGACCGGGGCGAGCCGGCCGGTGACCGCGACGTCCTCGGCCTGGAGCAGGACGCCCCGCAGCGGGCCGGACCGCAGCACGGGAGCGAAGCGCAGCGGCTCCGGCGGCGGCGGGACGGGGCTCGCCAGAAGGCGGCGCAGCCGTTCCTCGGCCTGCCGCACCCGGCTGGCGAGCGACTGCTGCACGCGCCCCGCCGCACGGTCGTAAGCCATCTTGTTGCCGTCCTTGATGGCGCGTCCCGGGGCCACCCGGCGGGCCGTGGTCGCGGCGGCCTCCCGGTAGCGGTCCACGTCGGCCTGCCACCGCTGGTGCGCCTGGGCCCACCGCTGCCGGGCCGCCGCCTTCTCGGCGAGGTAGCCGGCGTAGCCGTTGCCGTACCGGACGACGCGGTGCCGGTCGGCGTCCACCTCCACCAGGGTGGTGGCGACGCGCTCCAGGAAGTCCCGGTCGTGGGAGACCGCCACCGTGGTGCCGCGACGGCCGCGGAGGTGGTCCTCCAGCCAGCCGAGGGCCTGCTCGTCGAGGTGGTTGGTCGGCTCGTCCAGCAGCAGCACTTCGGGGGAGGCCGCCAGCAGGGCGGCCAGACGCAGCCGGACCTGCTCACCACCGGAGAGGCCGCCCACCGTGCGGTCCCGGTCCAGCCGGCCCAGGCCCAGGCCGTGCAGGGCGCGCTCGACGCGGGCATCGGCCTCGTAACCGCCACGCAGCTCGAACACCGTCGCCAGTTCGCCGTACTCGCTCATCCCCGATTCGTCGCCGGCGGCCATGGCGGCCTCCAGGGCGCGCAGCCGCCGTTCGATCGCCCGGAGGTCGCCGAGGGCCCGGTCGACGATCTCCTGGACGGTGGCACCGGGGGGCAGGTGTCCGTCCTGCGCGAGGTATCCGACACCGCCCTCCGCGTGGACGACGACCTCGCCCTGGTCGGGCCGGTCGCGCCCGGCGAGCAGGCGCAGCAGTGTGGTCTTGCCCGAGCCGTTCTCGCCGACGATGCCGGTGCGCTCGCCCACGGCGAACGTACAGGTGACGGCGTCGAGGACGAGGCGGCCGTCAAAGGACTTGGTGACGTCCGAAACGGTGATCTGCGTAGACATACATGCACTCCGAAGCATTCGAGGACGAGGCGGCCGGCATCGGCTGCGGGACCGGGTGAACGCTTCGGAAGAGCATCGGCGACCTCACTAGTGCGACAACAGTTGCATTAACATGGTGACATGGCGTCGTCCCCGAGAGCAACCGGATCTTCGGTCGTACCCCGTCCGGGCGGCCGGACCGGCCGGATCCGCAGGCAGGTGCTCGACGCCGTCCGCGCGGAACTGGTCGAGCACGGCTACGACGCCCTGACCGTCGACACCGTCGCCGCCCGTGCGGGCGTGCACCGCACCACTGTCTACCGGCGCTGGCGGGACGTCGGCGGTCTGCTCGCGGACGTGTTCGACACCGCGGGCGACGACACGTGGCGGCCTCCGGACACCGGTTCCCTCCTCGGCGATCTGCTGGCCCTGAACGACGAGGTCCTGGCGGCGCTGACCGAGCGGCCGCCCGCCACCATGGCGCTGATCGCGGCGTCCTTCCGTTCCGAGGAGGCGGCCCGCGCCCTCGGCCGTTTCTGGGAGGACCGGTACGCCCGCTGCGAGCCGGTCGTACGGCGAGCCGTGGCGCGCGGCGAGGTGCCCGCCGGCACACGCGCGCGGCCCCTGCTGATCAGCGCCACCGCGCCGCTCTACCACCGGCTGGTCCTGATGCGCGTGCCCGCCGAACCCGGCCTGGCCGCCCTCGCGGCCAGGAGCGCCGTCCTCGCCGCGTCCGCCGGCGCGTTCACCGCCCCGGAACCCGGCGACACCTGAGCACGCCCCGAAGGGGCGGGCACCGGCGCGGGTCAGTGGCACCGTCACGTCGTCCCCGCTCGATCACCGGCACCCCGGCCGGGGAACGACAGACGTCAGAGTTCTTTTCTCTTCACCCGGGGTGTGCGGGTTTTCGCTCGTGCGTACGCGGACGGGCCGGCGTGGGCAGAACACATCCGTCAGAGTCCGGAGCCGCAGGCCGGGACGGTCGGGAACCGCGCGCCCCCGCTCCGCCAGGAGCGCGCTCACCTCTCCGATCGCCCGGGTGACGGTGGAACGGTCGACACCGAACAGCAGCCCCGGCACCGAGCGCGGCGGGTCGTGCCGCGTCGCCGAGGGGGTGGTCGACGACATCAGCCAACGGGGTCAGGCACCTGTTCGCCGCCCGCGACCTGGGCAAGGAAGAACCCCACGGCCACACCAAGTCGAGGAAGCACCGGACCGAGTTCTTGGAATTCCGCTGTCACCCGCGCGGTCTCCAGCCGCCCGGGATCCGCATCGCGTTCGTGCTCGACGACTTCTCCCCGGACCTGACCACGAAGAGGGACAGCCGCGTCGGCGACTGGGCCGCGGCGAACAGCGTCGGACTCGCCTGCACGCCGACCGACAGCTCCTGGCTCAACCGCGTCGAGGCCCGGTTCACCGCCCTGCGCCACTTCACCCTGGGCGGCACCGACCACACCACTCACAAAGAACAGGGCAGCATGATCCGCCGCCACATCATCCGGCGGGACCAGCACACTGCCGACGAACGCCTCCGCGCGGTCGTGGCCGAGGCCGACGTCGCCCGAATCGGGGTGTTCCCGACGACTGTGTCACCGGCCGCATCGATCCCCGCGCCGTTCGCCCCACGTCAGGGCAGGCGGGCGTGCTCGGCTCGGCTGGCAGCGATCCGCTCACGCGCGAGCGTACGGGCCCGCTCGGTGTCGCCGCCGGTGAGCCGGGCGAGGATCGTGGCGAGCGGCCTGATCCGGCCCCAGCCGCCCCAGTGGCCCTCGGGGATCTCGGTGGGGAACACCCAGATCCGGCTGGCGTCACGCGGCCAGGCGCCGTGCTCCGCGTCGAGGATCGCCTCGGTGACCTCGGCGATGACGCTCGCGCGCTTCCGCTCGTCGAGCTGGCCTTCGGGCACGGACGGGACGACCTTGTAGCGAGGCGCTTCCGCGGGTTCTCCGCCGACGTAGATGGCGGCCGGTCTGTGCAGCCAGAGCCAGGAGACGGAACGGCTCACCGGGTCGGCGGGGTCGAATCCCTCGTTGCGGACGAGGATCTCGGTGATGCGGTTCAGCAGCGTCGCCTCGGCGTCCGGCTGGAGCGCGCCGTCGGGAATGTACACGTCGAGCATGGGCATGGCCGATCTCCTTAGTGAGTTTAATTCTTCAACTCAGGGGGGAGCCTACGAGGGCTAAGTACAGCTTGTAAACCCAGACGGGTACACTCGTCCCATGGAGATGCGGCGAATCGACCCGGTGAACTGCTCGGTGGCGCGCGCCCTCTCGGTGGTGGGGGAGCGCTGGTCGCTGCTGATCGTCCGTGAAGCGCTGGACGGCGCGCGCCGGTTCGGAGAGTTCCACTCCCGCCTCGGGATCGCCAGGAATCTGCTGGCGACTCGGCTCGAGACCTTGGTGACCGCGGGAGTGATGCGCCGCGTGCCCTATCAGGAGCCCGGGGACCGGCAGCGCTTCGCCTACGAGCTCACCGAGCAGGGCCGGGCGTTGCGGCCCACCCTCGTGGCGCTTCTGGAATGGGGCGACACGTACCTCGCCGACCCGCAGGGCCCGTCGGTCATCGTCCGGCACCGGCCCGTCGACGAGGGGAGCTCCTGCGACGAGCCGGTCAAGGTCGTCCTCGAGTGCGCTGCGGGGCACAGCCACCTTGCCCCGGAAGACGTCTGCCGCACGCCCGGGCCGGGCGCGCGCCTCGTGGAAAGCTCCTGAGATCCCGGGATCGACAGCAGTCCTCAGACCGTGTCCTACGTGGTGAGGCGGATGAGTCGCTTGTAGCAGCACAGAGCGGCGGCGAGACCGAGAAAAGCCGGGTGGTTGCGGGGATCGCGTTCGTAGCGGGGGCTGAGTCGGCGGTAGCCGGACAGCCACGTCATGGTGCGCTCGACGACCCAGCGGCGTCCTGATCGTTCGCCGGACTCGGTGCCTTTGCGGGCGACGCGGACGCCGATCCGCTTGCCGCGGAGCCATCTGCGCAGGTCGGCTCGGTCGTGGGCTGCGTCCGCGCGCAGGCGCTGGGGCTTGAAGTACCGGCCGCGGTGGGGGTCGTGTCCCGTTTGGTGACCCTCCACCATCGGCTTCAGCCCTTCGCTGTCGTGGGTGTTGCCGGCCGAGACGCCGGCGAGGAGAGGCTGACCGGCAGGAGCCCGTCACTCCCGGACCGCACCAGCCCCACCCCCACGAGCTGCGGTGGATGAAGCAATCCCCTTGCCGGCCGTACCGGCCCACCGCCGACCGTACCGGCCGCTCTCCGGCCGTCGTTCCAGAACGGTCCTCGGCCGACGGTCCCTCACTCGCACCTGAAACAATGACGATCAGTCACAGCGGGGCGGCGCGACCGGTTGCGCACCGTTCTTGCCGCGGCTGGGGAGGACGGTGCTCGGCGACGGTGTGGCTGAGGGCGGCGATGCCGTCGGAAGACGGGCTGAGGATACGGAGTGCTGCTGTTCATGCGGTTTCGAAAGAGCGCTGTCGTCGCGGTTGTGTGTGCCTTGGTCGCTGGTGTCTCGGGGGACCGTGCCGGCACCTCCGCGCCCGCAGGGGGACCTGTGGAGGACCTCCTGAACGGCAGGGACTGGGCTCACTTCGCCGGCGGGAAGCCTACGCGCACAGGGATACGGGTCACACCCCTCGACCGGCGCATCACACGCCAGGACGGTACCGGCGGACAGCCGAACCCACCGGTGAACCTGCGCGGTCCCCACATGGCGTTCCGAGGGGATGTCCGGATCGAAGCCGGCCTGCGGCGCACGGATGACACGGATGCCTACCTGCATCTGTACGGTGAGACGCCGGTCATCTACGACGAATGGCGCTACGAACGGCGCGGCGTGCGCATCGGCGTGGTCGGCGGGAGGCTCCGGATCGACCGCTGGGACGGGGACTCCGACAGCCCTGCGATGACCCGGACCTTCGGGAGCGGCCTGGGGCTCGAAGTCCGCCTCGCCGTCGAAGTCCGCGCCGACAGGCTTGTGCTGGAGGCCGACGGCGAGGTCGTGGGAACCGTTCCCGCGCGGGACGTCTTCGGCAGTGGCCGCATCTGGTTCGGCGCGGACGCGGGAGCGCGCGGGAAGGGCTGGACCCTCAGCGGTCTCCACGCGCGGTCACTGGGACGGGGCCGGATGTCCGTCGTGGACGCGCCTGGCCTGCGAGTGCCCCGGTCCAGCGACGCGATGCGTGATCTGGCGGCGGTTCTCCCACGCCCGATTCGTATGGGAACCGCCGTGGCCGCGGGCCCCTTGCTGACTGACAGCGCCTACCGCCGGACGGCGGGTGAGGAGTTCTCCATGCTTACGCCGGAGAACGACTTCAAGCCGCAGTTCGTCCAGCCTCGACGCGGCGTGTTCGCGTTTGCGGAAGGCGATACCTTGGTGGACTTCGCCGAGGCCAACAGGATGAAGGTGCACGGCCACACCCTCGTCTGGTTCGAAGCCCTGCCCGCATGGATGCGTGCCGAGATGGCGGACGAGCAACGCAGACGCGTCATGGTGGAGCACATACGCGCGGTAGCGGGCCACTTCCGGGGGAAGGTGGCGGAATGGGACGTGGTGAACGAGCCCATGTCCGATGAGGATGAGGACTACGTCAACGGCAACCGGGGCGTGCGGCCACAGTTGTGGTTCGACGCGATGGGCGAGCAGTACATCGACATCGCCTTCCACGCTGCCCGCGAGGCCGACCCGCACGCGGTGCTGTACCTCAACGAGTACGGGGTGGAGGAGGACGGTCCACGCTGGGATGCCCTCTACGCGCTGCTGATCCGGTTGAAGGAGCGGGGTGTTCCGGTCGATGGCGTCGGTTTCCAGGACCACGAATACGCCGTCGGCGACCGTACCGACCCCGAGGTGTTCCGACGCAAGGTCAGGGCTTTGGCCGGGCTCGGTCTGAAGGCCCGGGTCTCGGAGGCGGACGTCCTCGTCGACGAGGACGAAGAGGACATCCAGGCCCGCCAGCTGGCGGGGAAACTCGCAGTCTGCGGCGAAGAACCCAACTGCACCTCGTTCTCGACCTGGGGTTTCACCGACAAGTACGGCTCCACGGCTGACCTGCGACACTATCCCCCGAGTCCAGGAAACGCTCTTCCCTGGGACGCGGCGTACGAGGTGAAACCCGCCTACTGGGCACTGCGTGACGTCCTGGACGACGCCCGCCGCTCAGGTACTGGATAGGTACGGCGAACACCGCGAACGACCAGTGGGACCGTTTCGTCCTGATTCCGCAGATCGCGGGGCTGGGGGTGGGGCTGGTGTGCTCCGGGAGTGACGGACTCCTGCCGGTCAGCATCATGGTCACTGCGGGGTGATCGCCGGTCACCCCTGGACCGGTGTTCGCGAGGACGAGGCGGGGCCCGCAGGAGGGTGGTCGCGTGACGGGCGTTCATACGGACCTCGGTCAGGATGTGCCAGGACGTGAGGTGGGCGGACCCGTGCTCGCCGGCGGCGCGTCCGCGGCTGATCAGCCGGTTCGCTTCCTTCTCGGCATCGGTGAGTCGGTGGTTCCGGGTGGCCTCGCGGCCGGTGATGATCACGGGGTCGTCGTCGCGCTGGTCGTCCAGGCCGGCGAAGCCGAGGTCGGCCAGGGCGCCGGGGCCGGCCTCGCGGAGATGTGCGGTGATCTCGTCGTGGCGGGCGGCGGTGATCTCGCTGGACCGGCTGGGCCGGGCGGAGGAGATACCGGCCGGCTCCATGCGCAGCAGCTCCGCGCGTTCCTCCGGCTCAGGCCGCTGCCGCACCGGCCGCCATCGACCGCGACGCCGCGCTGCCAGCCGTGCACGGCCAAGGCCCGGCACCAGGATGTGTGTGTGCGGTGCGGCCGGCTGCGCCGGGTCAACAACCGCACCGCGGACGGGGAACCCCTGTGTGCGACCTGCGGCACCCCACCTTCACCGTGCGACGGTTGCGGGAAGACCTACCGGATCTCCGCGCTCCTTCTGACGGGCGACGGTCGTGCCGGACCTGCTGGACCAAACACCCCGGCGCGAAGAAGCCCTGCGTACACAGTGGAGTTGTCGCCCGCCTCTTCCATCGGAGCATGTGCCCGAACTGCGCGCGCGACCGGAGTCCGCGCGAAGTCCTCGCCGGCCTCGACGGTCAGGTGCGGCCCGAACTCCAGGGCGTCGTCGACACGCTCCGCGCGCTCGATGCCCGCACCGTCCCGCGGTGGGTGCACAAGACGCCGGCCCGCCGTGTTGGCTTCCGGGCGCTGGCGACCGCGACGGGCCCGGTGACACACCAGAGCCTGGACGCCGTGGCCGACGGACACGTGGCCGACCATCTGCGCGCACTCCTCGTCCCGCACGGCGTCCTGGTGGTCCGAGACGAACATCTCGCCCGGATCGAGCAGTGGCTGCCGAAGGTGCTGGGCCGTCTTCCCGACGCGGCGGAGCGGCGGAGCGTGGAGCGGTGGGCACGCCGGCAGCCGCTGCGCCGCCTGCACCGACAGGCTGAGCACACCAGCTCTGGGCAAGCCTGCGGGATCCGGCAGGAGATCCGCGCCGTCGTCCGTCTATTGGAATGGTTGCCCGAACAGGGCGGCAACCTCGCCGCGTGCACGCAGGACCACGTCGACGCCTATCTCGCCACGGGTACGGCCGGGCGCCCGCAGCCCCGGGCCTTTTGCACTGGACCAGCCGCAACCAGCACACCCGAGCCCTGACGGGCCCCCTGCTGCACCAGCTCGCTCGCCGCCGACATCATCGCCGCCGACACACGCTGGCGACTGGTGCACCGGCTCGTGAAGGAACCCGACGTCGCGGTCCGCGACCGCACGGCCGGACTGCTCCTGCTGCTGTTCGCACAACCCCCGTCCCAAATCTGCGCAGTCAGCCGCGACGACGTCCTCGACGACGGCACCACGCCGCGGCTGCGCCTGGGCGCACACCCGGTGGAGATCCCGCCGCCGCTGGACGGGATGCTCCGCGAACTGGTGCGCTACCCGGTCGGCAAGGCCCCTCGCCTCGAACCCGGCCCGAGCCGCTGGCTGTTCCCCGGTTCCCGGGCCGGTCGCCCGATGGAACCGGTCAGCCTGTCGCGCGGACTCAAGGCGCCCGGCCTCCGGCCCCGGCCCACCCGAAACGCCTCGCTCATAAACCTGGCCGCCGGGCTTCCCGCGTTCGTCTCAGCCGTCTGCTCGGCTTCTGCGAGCAGACCGCCGCGAACTGGATGGCCGAGAGCGGCGCCGACGAGGCCCGCTAGACCGCCCACCGGTCCCGAGGGGCGGACCGCGTCTGATACACCCCCGGTTCTGCCACTAAGGGGCGGGGCACATGGTGTGGGCGGGAGTCCCTATAACAGGGCGCCGCCGGACACCTCGAGGCGCTGGGCGGTGACCCATCGCAGGTCCTCGGAGGCGAGCGCGGCAATCGCGTCGCCGATCTCCTGCGGTTCACCGACACGGCCGAGCGCGGTCTGCGCGCCCAAGCCCTCGCGCATCTGCGCGTCGTCCCGCATGGCGCCGCCGTTGAAGTCGGTGGCTGTCGGCCCTGGCGCGATGGTGTTTACGCGGATCTTGCGCGCCCCCAGCTCCACGGCCAGGGTCCGGCCAAGGACCTCGACCGCCGCCTTGGAGGCCGAGTACACCGAGGTGCCGGCACTGGTGTGGCGGCTGAGGGAGGAGGAGACGTTGATGATCCGCCCCCCGTCGGCCAGCACGGGCGCAAGCGCCTGGATGAGGAAGAACGTGCCACGCACATTGGTGTCCATCACCCTGTCGAAGTCGTCGACCGTGACCGCTTCCAACGGTCCGAACAGCCCGATCCCGGCATTGTTGACCAGCACATCCAGCCGGGTCGCGTCCCAGCGCTCCAGTTGCGCAGTCAAGTGGGAAACGAAGGCGGGAAAGGAGGCCACGTCGCTGATGTCCAGCCGCAGCGCGGCAGCCGTGGCGCCGGCGTCCTGAGCGGCTCTGACCGTCTCTTCAGCCTCCTGCGCGTCGCCGCGGTAGGTCACGATGACGCGCAGCCCGTGCCGGGCCAGCGCCTGGGCCGTAGCTCGGCCCAGCCCGCGATTGCCGCCGGTCACCAATGCGATCTTGCCTGACTCCATGAGTGCTTCTCCCTGCGGGAACTGAACGACGCAGGCGGGGGAGTGCTCCCGCCGACCAGATACGAGTCGATCGACTCGCCTCTCTGACCACGTAAACATCTGCACAGTGGCGAGTCAAGTGACTCGCCTCGTGACGAGTCATACTGGTCCCATGACCGCAAGGCTCTCCGCGCACCACCAACGACTCGCTCAGCGCAAGCGCGAGGCGATCACCGCAGCGGCCACGAAGCTGTTCCTGGAACGGGGCTATGACGGGACCTCGCTGGCGAAGATCGCGCAGGAAGCGGTCGTCTCGAAGTCCACGCTGTTCAAGCAGTTCCCCACCAAGGCGGCCCTCTTCGAGGCCATCGTCACCGAGTACTGGAAGGGCGGGCCGGACCCGGCGGCGCCCGCGACGCAGCCCGGTGACCTGGGCGCCGGCTTGAGCGCGATCGGCCGCCAGTACGCCGACCTGATCGGCCGGCCCGCGATGGCGGCCCTCTTCCGCATCGTCATCGCCGAACTGCCGCGCTTCCCGGAACTGGGACGGGCTCAGTTCGAGCTGGGCAAGCTGCCCTACTTCATCTCCGTCCAGCGTTACCTGGAGGCCCAGCACGCCGCGGGCACTGCGGTGGTACCTGACGCGGAGAGCGCCACCAACCAGTTCCTCGGCATGATCGCCAACTACGTCCTGTGGCCGCGGATGCTGCTCGCCGACTGGAGCCCCGCACCCGCCGACGTCGACCACGCTGTCGACGAGGCGGTCACGACGATGCTCGCCCGCTACGGCCGCAGCACCGCCGACCCGCAGCACTCCTAAGGGCTCCGGCGCCGCCGCGGGTGCGGACGGCGCATGCCCCCGCCCCCCGGAACGCTGCCGGAGCACCCAGCGCACCGAGCGCATCGAGCTGGAAACCGCGGTGCCCCCGCTGGGCTGGGAGAATCCGCTACGGCTCGCGGAGGACTGGGCGACGGTCGATCGACCTCCTGTCCGGCGGCCGGTTCAACCCTGGCGTGAGCACCGGCCCGCCGATGCACTGCGAGCGGGTCGAGGACGCCCTCCCGGAGCGCTGTGCGACCCCGGTACGGGGACGAGTACGACGCCGCGCTCTCCCGCGCCGCCGACCGGCCCCTGGCAGCCGTGCGGGCGTTCTTCGACGTCACCCTGGACCGCATCGCGGACCCCGGGCTGCCCGACGGATGCCTGGTGGCCCAGACCGTCATGGCGACCCGTCATGGTGACCCCGTGCTGAGCCCGGGAGTCGCCGCGCGCACGGGAGGCGATCGGCCTGCGGCACACCCGGCTGCGCACCCCACTGGAGGCCGGCCGGCTGCGCGACGAGACGGCCGAGTCCTTCGCGACCCACCTCGCGGCCGTGAACCGGTCCCTCGCCGTCATGAGCAGAGCCGGCACGAGCGCGGACCAGCTGCGCGCCGTCGTCGACGTGGCCCTCGACGCCCTCGCGCGGGCCCTCGGCGCGAGCGACACGGACGCCTGATCCGCAGCAGCCCCCCGAGCAGGACCGAGGGCCGGTCTCGGATGACCGGCTGGGCATCGGCGGCGGCTCAGTCCTTGCTCAGTTCCCAGAACCGGAAGACCGTGGACAGGTCGAGGCAGTAGAACACGCCGTCCCGGACGTCCCTCCGTACGACCGCGTACTGCTTCGCCTGCCACAGCGGCAGCACGGGCACTTCCTCGGCGACGATCCGCTGCAGCTCGCCGAAGTCCGCCTCCGCGTTCAGACGGTTGCTGTCCTCGGCCGTCCGCGGGAGCAGCCTGTCGGTGATCTCCCTGTTCCGGTAGCCGTTCCCCAGCACGTTGCCGTCACCGAAGAAGGGCGCCGTGAAGTTGTCGGGGTCGGGGTAGTCGGGCACCCAACCCTTCACGTACACGCCGTACTTGCCGTCCTCGATGTCCTTCTCATACTGCTCGTACTCCACCGATCTCATGTCGGCGTCGAACAGGCCGCTGGCGTTGAGCTGGGCGGCGATCTCCGTCAGTTCCTCGTCGGTGGCCGGGCCATAGCGGGACGGGGTCGACCAGAGGGTCAGCCGGACCTTGTCCGTGATCCCGGCTTCGCGCAGTACGGCGGCCGCCTTCTCCTTGGACGGAACGGCGCCGTAGCGGTCGAAGAAGGCGGTGGTGTGACCGATGATGCCGGCCGGAACCATGGAGTACAGCGGGACGGTGGTGTCCTCGTAGACGCTGCTGATGAGTTCCTCGCGGTCGACGAGATGGGCGATCGCCTGCCGGACGGCGAGCTGCCCGGCCACGGGGTCGGCCAGGTTGAACACCAGGTGCTGTACTTCGGCGCTGCTGCCCTCGACGACGTCGGCGCCCGCGCTGCCGTTCTGCCGGTCGATGTCCGCGATGTCCTGTGCGGTCAGTCCCCGGTAGGCGATGTCCACCTCGCCCTTGAGCAGAGCCGCCTTGAGGGCTTCCCGGTCGCCGTGGAAGAAGCGGAGCACGACGCCCGAGTTCTTCGGCTCGGCGGTCCCCCGGTACCGGGGGTTCACCGAGAAGACCGCCTCGTCGTCGTCGAACCGCTCCAGGACGTAGGGCCCGGAGCCGACCGCCCCGCCGTCGGCGCGCAGGCGGTCACGCTCGTACGCCGCACGGCTGACGATGGACCCGGCTCCGGAAGCTATCTTGCTGGGGAACGTGGCGTCGGGGGCCTTGAGGCGGAAGACCACGGTTCTGTCGTCGGGCGTCTCGACCCGGTCGAGGGTGTTCAGCATGACAGCGGGGCCGGCTGGATCGTCGATGCCGAGGACGCGGTCGAAGGAGAACTTGACGTCCTGGGCGGTCACCTCGTCCCCGTTGCTGAAGCGGAGCCCTTCGCGCAGCACACAGCGGTACGTCCGGGCCTCGCTGTCGGTGAACACGCACCGCTCGGCCGCTTCGGGCCGCGGTTCGGTGCCGCCCTTGGGGAAACTGAGCAGGGACTGGAACACGTTGTTGAACAGCATCCAGGACCCGGGGTCGTAGCCGGAGGCGGGGTCCGTGGCCAGCACGTCGTCGGACATCCCGACCACGATGCGCGAGCCCTCGTCCGCCGATCCGGTCACGAACCCGCATCCGGCGAGGAGGCTCATGGCGAGTCCGAGGGGGGCGAGCCTGACCGGCCACGCTCTGCGTCTGATCACTGCACGTGCCTTGTCCTGTGGGTGACGGAAGTGTTCGCCGGGTCCGTCGCGGCTCGCCCATGGAGGCGCCGGGCTCGATGAGAGGCCCGCGCGGGGGCTGCCCCGCCCGAGGCACGGCGCGCGTATCGAGCTGCTCGTCGGTCGAACGGCAGCAATGTACTCCCGGGTAACGTCGGGGACGGAAGAACGGCGTTCCGCTGCCCGATGTGACGGCCGCTGTGCCCGGACCACCACGTACGGCGTGCGGCCCCGCCCCAGGTCCACCGGGTGTGGTCTGGCGCCGCGCGCTCCGGATCCACTGGTCGGTGTCGATGTCCTGGACGCGGCAGCCTGAGACCTCGCCGATCCGGGCGGCGGTGCGCGCGGCGAAGACGACGACGTCTCCCCACCCGCGGTACTGATCGCGGCAGCGGCTCGCGCTCTGCTCTGGTCGAATTCCGGATGTCCTTGGCACCCGCCCTGCGCCACCGTCAAGAGCCATCGGACGAGCTACAGCCATGGTCAGGAGAATCGCAGGTTTCCTTTGAGGTCTTTGAGGCAGGGGAACGAGGGGCCCGGGTCAGCTGGCCCGTGGGGGTGCGTGACCCACCTTCCGGTCGGGCGCCTTCGCTCCTGACTACCGTCCAGACCATCCGAGTGATGGTGATCACGGACGTCCTTCGGGGGTGCTGCGTAGGCTTGGGTCGTCGTCACGATGGGGTCCGCAAGAGGGGGCGAAGCGCTCCGTGGCCTGACGACGCGCCAGAAAAGCCGGCAAGTGGTCAGCGTGAGTCCTGGAAAACTCGGGGAAAGCTACCCGAGCGTGCGACTCGTTGTAGGGTGTGGAAACAGCCCTTGACCTGCAAAAACGCAGGCAGGGAGCCTATTTGTGGGAGTGCCCCGATGATGCGTACCATGTTCAAGTCCAAGATCCACCGCGCCACCGTCACCCAGGCCAACCTGCACTACGTGGGATCGGTCACCATCGACGCCGACCTGCTGGACGCCGCCGATCTGCTGCCCGGTGAGCTGGTGCACATCGTGGACATCACCAACGGGGCCCGGCTGGAGACCTACGTCATCGAGGGCGAGCGCGGCTCCGGCGTCGTGGGGATCAACGGCGCCGCCGCTCATCTCGTCCATCCCGGCGACCTGGTGATCATCATCAGTTACGCTCAGGTCACCGACGCCGAGGCGCGGGCGCTGAAGCCGCAGGTCGTGCACGTGGACCGCGACAACCGCATCGTCGCCCTCGGCGCGGACCCCTCCGAGCCGGTACCGGGCTCGGACCAGGAGCGCAGCCCGCAGGCCGTGTCGGCCTGACGCGGCGACGACGGCGAAACCCGGCGGGCACGCCGGGCACGCCGGGAACAGGAGCAGCCGTGAGCGACATCGAGATCCGTGACGACCGGGCGGCGGGCCGCCTGGAGGCGGTGGCGGACGGCGAGGTCGTCGGCCGGATCGAGTACTTCGTGCTCGACGGCCCCGGCGACGCCCTCGTCCCGGTGCACACCATCGTCGAGCCGGCCCACGAGGGCAAGGGCATCGCGGGCTCGCTGGCCCGCGAGCTGTACGCCACCGCGCGGCGCGAGGGCGTCACCGTCGCCCCGCTGTGCCCGTACGTCGTCAAGTGGGCCGAGCGCCACCCCGACGAGGCCCCGGCCGCCGACCCGGCCCTGCTGCGCGCGGCGAAGGACTGGCTGCGGGCGCACCCCGGACGGTTCTGACCGGCGGGCGGGACCCGGGCGCGCCCTCCCCGCCGGGAGGCCGCCCGGGTCCCGCGCCTCCCCCGGGGAAGTGAGTGGCCGCGCGGCCCCCGGGTAGGCGGGGGAGTAGGCCAGAGCCCACGCAGACCGAACGGCCGGAGGACATCCGCCATGACGAACCCCTACCCGGACCCCGTCCCACCGGGCCCGACGCCGGGCCCGGACCCCGAGCCCCCGCAGCCCTACCCGGACCCGGTGCCGCCCCCCGAGCCGCCGCCCGGCCCCGCTCCCGGCCCGCAGCCGGTGCCGCCGGGCCCGGCTCCCCAGCCGCCGGGCCCGCACCCCGGCCCGCCCGAGCCCTCGCCGTCCCCGATCCCGCCGGGGCCCGAACCCGTGCCGGACCCCGAGCCGGGCCCGCCGCTGCGCTGACGCCCGTGGCGACGGCGCCCGCGCGGGGGCGGCCGGCTAGCCGGCCACCTCCGACCGGTCCCCGCCCCACAGCGTGTGGAACGAGCCGTCCCGGTCGGTGCGCCGGTAGGTGTGCGCCCCGAAGAAGTCCCGCTGGCCCTGGGTGAGGGCGGCGGGCAGCCGCTCGGCACGCAGGGCGTCGTAGTAGGCGAGGGCGGCGGCGAAACCGGGCGTCGGCACGCCCTGCCGGACCGCCGCGACCAGCACCTCGCGCCAGTCGTCCTGCGCGTCGGCGATCTCCCGCGCGAACGTCTCGTCCGACAGCAGGCTCGGCAGGTCCGGCCGGGCGTCGTACGCGGCGCGGATGCGGTCCAGGAAGGCCGCCCGGATGATGCAGCCGCCGCGCCAGATCGCCGACACCGCGCCCAGGTCGATGTCCCAGCCGTACTCCTCGCTGCCCGCGGCGATCTCGTGGAAGCCCTGCGTGTACGACACGATCTTCGACGCGTACAGCGCCTGCTCCACCCGGTCCGCGAAGGCGGCCGCCTCCGCCTCCGGCAGCGGCGCCGCCTTCGGGCCGGACAGCGAGCGCGAGGCGTCCCGCAGCGCCGCGTGACCGGAGAGCGAGCGGGCGAAGACCGCCTCGGCGATGCCCGAGACCGGGACGCCGAGGTCGAGGGCGATCTGGACCGTCCAGCGGCCGGTGCCCTTCTGCTCCGCCTGGTCCAGCACCACGTCCACGAACGGCTTCCCCGTCACCTCGTCCACGTGCGACAGCACCTCGGCGGTGATCTCGATCAGGTACGAGTCGAGGCGGCCGGTGTTCCAGGTGCGGAAGATCTCCGCGATCCGGTCCGGGGCGTACCCGGCGACGTCCCGCAGCAGCTGGTACGCCTCGCCGATCAGCTGCATGTCGGCGTACTCGATGCCGTTGTGCACCATCTTCACGAAGTGGCCGGCGCCGTCCGGACCGACGTGTGTCACACAGGGCGCGCCGTCCGCCGCCTTCGCCGAGATCTTCTCCAGCATCGGCCCCAGCGACTCGTACGACTCCACCGGCCCGCCCGGCATGATGCTGGGCCCGTTCAGCGCGCCCTCCTCGCCGCCCGAGACGCCCATGCCGACGAAGTGGATGCCCTGCTCGCGCAGCTCGCGCTCACGGCGCCGGGTGTCCGCGAAGTGCGCGTTGCCACCGTCGATGATCATGTCGCCCGGCTCCAGGAGCGGGGCGAACTCGCGGATCACCGCGTCCGTGGGATCACCGGCCTTGACCATGATCACCAGGCGCCGGGGGCGTTCCAGCGCCGCCACGAAATCCTCGGCGGTCTCGGTGGCGATGAAGTCGCCCTCGCCGCCGAACTCCTCCACCAGCGTGCGGGTCCTGGACGCCGTCCGGTTGTGCAGGGCGACCGTGTAGCCGTTGCGGGCGAAGTTGCGGGCGAGGTTGCGGCCCATGACCGCGAGACCCGTGACGCCGATCTGCGCTGTACTGCTCATGTGCGTTGGCTCCTAGTGACCTGGATGTCTGTGGTGCGGGTCGTGCTCGCCGGCCTGCGGCCGCCCTGCCCATCCTGACGTGCCGGAACGCCCGCCGCACGTGCACGGCGGCGCGTACACCGGTACGCGCGGCAGGTCCCCCGCGGTTCGGCGAGCGGTTGCCTCATCCGGCCAACAAGCGCCGCTTCCACGCCATTCCGGCGCGCCGGCGGACCGACGGCCGTATTGTCATGGCCGGTTCGCAGTGCTTACCTTTGCCGCTCCTGACCCAGTGTCGAGGGGGACCCCCATGGCCGTACGCGGCCGGCACCGCCGGTATCAGCCGAACAGGATCAACCGCGCCTCCCTGACCGTCACCGCGGGCGGAGCCGGCATGGCGCTCCCGCTCATCGGCGCCGGCCCCGTGCACGCGGCCGATCTGGAGACCTGGGAGAAGGTGGCCGCCTGCGAGTCCACCGGCAACTGGGACATCAACACCGGCAACGGTTTCTACGGCGGTCTGCAGTTCACCCAGTCCACCTGGGAGGCGTACGGCGGCACGCGGTACGCGCCGCGCGCGGACCTGGCGACCAGGGACCAGCAGATCGCCGTGGCGGAGAAGGTCCTGGACGGGCAGGGACCCGGCGCCTGGCCGGTCTGCTCGACGCGGGCCGGACTGACCCGGGGCGGCGGCACCCCCGACAGCCACCCGTCCGGCGCCAGGGGCGGGAGCGTCCGGGAGAGCGGGTCCGGGCGGGACCGCGAGGCCGCCAGCGGCGCCGACGTCACCCCGCAGAGCACCCCGCAGTCCCGGGCAGGCCGGTCCCGGATGTACACCGTGATCTCCGGTGACACCCTGTCCGGCATCGCGGACGCCAAGCGAGTCGAGGGCGGCTGGCAGCGGCTCTACGAGGCCAACCGCGACGAGGTCGGCGCCGACCCCGACCTCATCCTGCCGGGCCAGCGGCTGAGCCTGACCGGCCGGTCCTCCGGTACCGAGGCCGGGAGCAGGAGCGGCAGCCCGGAGAAGACGGCGGGCCGGAGCACCGACAGAGCCGAGCGCAAGGCCGCCGCGGCCGAACCGAAGAAGCAGGAACCGAAGAAACAGCGGCCGAAGAAGCAGGAGACCAAGAAGCAGGAAGCGAAGAAGCCGCAGAAGTCCTCCTCCGACAGCGGCGGGAGCAAGGCGGCCACCGGGCACTCCCTGGTGGCCCCGGTCGACGCCGCCACGGGGACGCCCTACCACCAGACGGGCTCCTCCTGGTCGCAGGGGTACCACACAGGCGTCGACTTCCCCGTGCCCACCGGCACGTCGGTGAAGTCGGTCGCCGCGGGACGCGTGGTCAGCGCCGGCTGGGCCGGGTCGTTCGGCTACCAGGTGGTCGTCCGGCACGCCGACGGCCGGTACAGCCAGTACGCCCACCTGTCCGCGATCTCCGTCCGGGAGGGGCAGGGCGTGAGCGCCGGGCAGCGCATCGGCCGGTCCGGTTCCACCGGCAACAGCACGGGCCCGCACCTGCACTTCGAGGTGCGGACGGGGCCGGGCTTCGGCACGGACGTCGACCCGGTGGCCTATCTGCGGGCCGGCGGCGTCAGGATCTGATCCGGGCCCGGCACCGGACCGCCGGCTGCGGGCGCGAAGTACCCGCAGGCGGCGGCCAGGGCGGCGGAAGCGGCGGACGGCACGGCGTCCGCCGCGCGGACACCGTCTTCCGCGAGCGCGCCCGCCCCCGCGCGTATGCCCTCTTCCGCGAGGGCCTCGTCCCCGTGCCCGCCGCCGCGGTGCGGGTGAGCGCCGCCGGTGTCCTCAGGGGCGGGGTCCGACGGCGCGGGCGGGTCCAGCCGCTCCGGGTCCCGGCCGCCGGCGCACCGAGTCCCCTGCGACGGCACCTGCCCGGCCCCGGCCGGCCCCCGGGAGCCGGCCGGCCCGGAGGACGGCACGTGCCTCCCCGGCCCCGTACCGGCCTCGGGAGCCGGACCGGCCGTCCGCGCCAGCCGTTCCGTGGTCAGCAGGATCAGCCCGCCCGCCGCCACGACGCCGCAGCCGAGGGCGAGTACGGTGCCGAGCGTGCCGTGGCGGAAGGTCTCGCCGAACATCGTGATGCCGACCGCCGCGGCCACCACCGGGTTCACCACCGTCAGCGTGGCCAGCGGGGCCGCGAGGCCCGCGCCCCGGTAGGACGCCTGGGACAGCAGCATGCCCGCCGTGGCGAGGACGCCGATCACGGCCAGGGACGGCAGGTCGCCGGCCAAGACGCCACCGGTCCAGTCGACCGCGACCGTCTTGGTGAACACCGAGGAGATGCCGAAGGCGATCCCGGACGCGGTCGCCAGCAGCATGCTGCGCACCGCCGGATGCCGGTGCACGGCACGGGCGGCGGCCATCAGTGTCACGACCGCCCCCGCGGTCACCACCGCGACCGCCGTGCGCTGCGCGGTGTCCAGGGACCGGGCGTCCGCCGAGCCGACCAGCGACAGCAGGCCCGCCAGTCCGACCGTCGCCATGACCGCGCCGCGCCAGGCCGTCGCCCCCGCCCGGCGCCCCACGAACAGCGCCGCCATGGGCAGGGCGAAGACGATGGTCAGGGCGCCCAACGGCTGCACCAGGCTCAGCGGGCCGTAGGCGAGGGCGACCACGTGCAGCAGGGCGCCGAGTCCGTTCAGCGCCACCGCCGCCCACCAGCCGGCCCGGCGCAGCGGCGCGTACGGCCGGTCGGGGCAGGTCAGCGCGACCTGCTCCTGGACGATGGCCCCGGCCGCGTAGGCCACCGCCGACACCAGCGACAGCAGGACGGACAACGCGAGAGCGCTCATCGGCGGCTCCTTCGCGGGAGGCGGCGGCCCGGCCGGGGCGGTCCGGCCCGGCGCGGCGAACGGTCGGCTCTCATGTCCAACACCTTGCCGCGCCCGTGCCTTCCCGTCGTCAGCCCTGAGCACTCTTCGGGTCATACTGCCGATGGAGTACGGCCGCGCCCCGGTCCTCCCCAGGGTGGGTGCCGCGGCGCCGGCGGCACCGGCCCGGAAGGCCGCCGATCGGACCCCTCCGCACCCTTTCCTCCGCGCCCCCGCTGGGTGACCATGAGGGGAACAGCCGCCGAGACAGGAGGTTCCGGGTGCGTGTGGGACTGCTGACCCGCGAGTACCCGCCCGACGTCTACGGCGGTGCGGGCGTCCACGTCGAGTTCCTCGCCCGGGAGCTGGCCGCCCTGGTCGACCTGGACGTGCACTGCTGGGGCGAGGCGTCCGGCGCCGACGGCGCCGGGGTGTCGCGCCACCGCTCCTGGCCCGCGCTGGACGGCGCCAACGAGGCGCTGCGCACCCTCTCGGTCGACCTCGCCATGGCCGACGCCCTCACCGGCCGCGACCTGGTCCACTCCCACACCTGGTACGCCAACCTCGGCGGCCACCTCGCCAAGCTGCTGCACGGCGTCCCGCACGTGGTGACCGCGCACTCCCTGGAGCCGCTGCGCCCCTGGAAGGCCGAGCGGCTCGGCGGCGGGTACGCGGTGTCGAGCTGGACCGAGCGCACCGCGATCGAGGCGGCAGACGCGGTGATCGCCGTTTCCGGCGCGATGCGCGACGACATCCTCGCCTGCTACCCGGCGCTGCCCGCCGACCGGGTGCACGTCGTGCACAACGGCATCGACACCCGGCTGTACCGCCCCGACCCGGCCACCGACGTCCTGGACCGGATCGGCCTGGACCGCTCCCGCCCGTACGTCCTCTTCGTCGGCCGCATCACCCGGCAGAAGGGCGTCCCCCATCTGCTGCGCGCGGTACGGGACATCGACCCGTCCGCACAGGTGGTGCTCTGCGCCGGCGCGCCCGACACCCCGGAGATCGACCGGGAGTTCCGCGACCTCCACCGGGAACTGAGCCGGGCCCGGGAGGGCGTGCACTGGCTCCCGCAGATGCTGCCCCGCGCCGAGGTGGTCCAACTCCTCACCCATGCCGCCGTGTTCGTCTGCCCCTCGGTGTACGAGCCGCTCGGCATCGTCAACCTGGAGGCGATGGCCTGCGGCACCCCCGTGGTCGCCTCTCGCACCGGCGGCATCCCCGAGGTCGTGGCGGACGGCGAAACCGGGGTACTCGTCGAGGTGGACGACGACTTCGAGGCAGGACTCGCCCGCGCGCTGGACGCGGTCATCGGTGACCCGGCCGCCGGCCGGCGGATGGGCGAGGCCGGACGGGAGCGGGCGGTGGCCGAGTTCGGCTGGGACGCGGTCGCCCGCCGCACGGTCCGGCTCTACGAGGACGTCCTGGCACAGGTGTGACGGAGCACAACTGGCGTAGAGGGTGGGAGGGGTGCGGCCATGCGTCGTGGAGGACCTTCGGTGCTCGGCATCGTCCTGGCGGGTGGTGAGGGCAAGCGGCTGATGCCGCTGACCGCGGACCGCGCCAAACCGGCGGTGACGTTCGGCGGCACCTACCGCCTGGTCGACTTCGTGCTCTCCAACCTGGTCAACGGCGACATCCTGCGGATCTGCGTGCTCACCCAGTACAAGTCGCACTCGCTGGACCGGCACGTCACCACCACCTGGCGGATGTCCAGCCTGCTCGGCAACTACGTCACCCCGGTCCCCGCGCAGCAGCGCCTCGGCCCGCGCTGGTACCTGGGCAGCGCCGACGCCATCCTCCAGTCGCTGAACCTGGTGTACGACGAACAACCGGAATACGTCGCGGTGTTCGGCGCCGACCACGTGTACCGCATGGACCCGCGCCAGATGCTCGCCCAGCACATCGAGTCCGGCGCCGGCGTCACCGTGGCGGGCATCCGGGTGCCGCGCACCGAGTCGGCGTCGTTCGGCGTGATCACCCCGGCATCCGACGGGCAGCGGGTCGAGAGCTTCCTGGAGAAGCCCGCCGACCCGCCCGGTCTGGTGGACGACCCCGCCTGCGTCTTCGCCTCGATGGGCAACTACATCTTCACCACCAAGGCCCTGATCGAGGCGCTGCACCGGGACGCCGAGGACGGGGACTCGGCGCACGACATGGGCGGTTCGATCCTGCCCCAGCTCACCGACCGGGGCGAGGCCGGCCTCTACGACTTCAGCGACAACCACGTGCCCGGCGAGACCAGCCGCGACCAGGGGTACTGGCGGGACGTGGGCACACTCGACGCCTACTACGACGCCCACATGGACCTGATCGCCGAGCGCCCCGCCTTCAACCTCTACAACCGGCAGTGGCCGGTCTACACCTCCTCCGGGCAGCTCTCGCCGGCCCGGTTCAACGCCGGTGGCATCGCCAGCGAGTCGATCGTCAGCGCGGGCTGCCTGATCCGGGGACAGGTCACCCGGTCCGTGCTGTCGCCGGGAGTCGTGGTCGACCCGGGGGCGGTGGTCCAGGGCTCGGTGCTGCACGACAACGTGCACATCGGGCGGGGCGCGGTGGTGCGCGGGGCGGTGCTGGACAAGAACGTGCAGGTGCCGCCGGGCGCGACGATCGGCGTCAATCCCGAGCGGGACGCCGAGTTGTACACGGTCTCCGAGGGCGGGGTCATCGCCCTCGGCAAGGGCCAGCGTGTGCCGTAGGACCCCACGGCCCCGGCCGGGCGGTCCCGTGTACCGCCCGGCCGGTCCCCTCCTGGCACCGGCGGTGTGCCAGGAAGGACGAGTGCCACACGATGCCGTTGTCATGTCCCTGGACGCCAAACGGAATCCGTGTTGTCATGCATCTGCCGTTACATCGATGTAATGACGCGTCGGTGTGACGACCGCCCCCGCCCTCCTCGAAGGAGAGGATTCGTGCGCATCAGACGACTCAGAGACCGACTGGCCCTGCTGCTGGCCGCCGCGCTCGGCATCGGCGGGCTTGCCGCCGTACCCGCGGGCGCGGCCGGCGACGACCCCGTGGAGGTCCACGGACTCAAGGGCGAGTACTACACCCAGTCCGCCCCCGGCGCCTTCGACTTCCACGAGCTGAAGGCCACCGGCTTCGACCCGCAGATCGACTTCGACAACCTGGAGTCCCGGCTGAAGTCCGCCACCGGGCAGTCGGACGACGTCAGCGTCCGCTGGACCGGCCGGCTGGTCCCCGAGGAGACCGGCCCGCACACCTTCTCGGTCATCGGCGACAACGGCTTCCGCCTCTGGATCGGCGGACAGCTCGCCATCGACCACTGGGTCGACGACTGGGACCGCGAACAGACCGCCCCGCCCGTCGACCTGACGGCCGGGCAGTCCTACGACATCAAGCTGGAGTACTTCGAGCACTACGGCGGCTCCAACCTGCACCTGCGCTGGACCGAGCCCGGCGGCGCCAAGGAGGCCGTCCCGCAGTCGGCGTTCCGCCTGCCCGCGGGGTACGGCTACGACGGCGCGACCTCCGCCACGGTGCTGGCCACCGGCCGCACCCTGAAGCTCGGCTTCCCGCAGCCGCTCGCCGCGCCCCCGGCGGGGCTCGCCGGCCACCTCTCGGCGGTCATCGGCGGCGCCACCTGGCCGCTCGGCGAGGCGAAGGCCGACCCCGCCGACCCCAACGCCCTGCTCGTCGCCCTCGGCGAACCGGTCGTCGGCAACAAGACCGGCACCGCGCCCGGCATCGCCGACGTCCGCTACGACGGCGAGGGCGGTCTGACGACGGCCGACGGCAACGTTGTCAACGCGTTCTGGACGAGCGGCTCCAACCACTCCACCTACGAGCTGCGCACCGACTGGGCCGACGAGGTCGGGCCGGACAACGCGCTCCCCGAGTACCCGCGTCCGCAGCTCACCCGCGACGACTGGCGCAGCCTCAACGGCAGCTGGCAGTTCGCCGCCGCCGAGGCCGGCGAGCAGCCGCCGGTCGGCAGGAGCCTCAAGGAGCGCATCCTCGTCCCGTACCCGGTGGAGTCCCAGCTCTCCGGCATCGAACGGCACGAGGACCGCATGTGGTACCGCCGCACCTTCACCGTCCCCGAGGACTGGAAGGTCGGCTCGCGGCAGCGCCTGAACCTCAACTTCGGCGCGGTGGACTGGCAGTCCGAGGTCTACGTCAACGGCGTCAAGGTCGCCGGCCACAAGGGCGGCTACGACAAGTTCAGCGTGGACGTCACCGACGCGCTCAGGCCCGGCCGCACCCAGGAACTGATCGTCGGCGTCTACGACCCGACCGACGCGGCCGGCGGCGAGAACCCGCCGCTGGGCAAGCAGCGCCTGGACCCGAGCGGCATCTGGTACACGCCGTCCTCCGGCATCTGGCAGTCGGTGTGGATGGAACCGGTCGCCGCCGACCACGTCGGCAACCTCAAGCTCACCCCGGACGTCGACGCCTCCACGCTCACCGTCGAGCCGCAGGGCGTCCGCGCCGGCCTGAAGGTCACGGCCACCGCCTACGCGGGCAAGCGCCAGGTCGCCACGGTCACCGGCCGCACCGGCGCACCGCTCACCCTGAAGATCAAGAACCCGCGCCTGTGGTCGCCGGACGACCCGTTCCTCTACGACCTGAAGGTCACCGTCGGCAAGGACCGCGTCGGCAGCTACTTCGGTATGCGCGCGGTCTCCGTGGAGAAGGTGGACGGAACCCCGCGCACCCTGCTCAACGGCGAGCCGGTCTTCCTGATGGCCACCCTCGACCAGGGCTTCTGGCCGGACGGCCTGCACACCGCCCCGACCGACGAGGCCCTCGCGTACGACCTGAGGATGCACAAGGAGATGGGCTTCAACTCGGTCCGCAAGCACATCAAGGTGGAGCCGGACCGCTGGTTCTACTGGGCGGACAGGCTGGGCCTGCTGGTCTGGCAGGACATGCCGGCGATGACGGCGGGCGTCAACCCCTCCACCGCGGCCCGCGCCGAGTACGAGCGCGAGATGAAGGAGATCATCGACGAGCACATCAGCAGCCCGTCGGTGATCATGTGGGTCACCTTCAACGAGGGCTGGGGCCAGTACGACATCGGCCGGATCGCCGAGCAGGCCAAGTCCTGGGACCCGACCCGGCTGGTCAACAACCAGTCCGGGCTGAACCTCGGGGCCGACGGCGGTGCCGGCGACATCATGGACGAGCACGGTTACCCGTCCCCGGCCCTCCCGCCGTCGCCGGACGGTGAACGGGCCCTGGTCAGCGGCGAGTACGGCGGCCTGGGACTGGCGGTGCCCGGTCACGCCTGGTCCGTCCAGCAGAGCTACGTCGACGTGGACCCGGCGACGTACACCGACGACTACCTCACCAAGCTCGCCGAGGTGCACGCGCTGGCCTGCGAGGGCGGGAACGGGGCCGTCTACACGCAGATCACGGACGTCGAAGGCGAGCTGAACGGACTGCTGACGTACGACCGGAAGGTCGTCAAGCCGGACGTGCAGCGCCTGAAGGCGGCGCATGAGCGACTGATCGCGGACATCTCGCGGGCGACCCCCGCGGGCTGTGCCTGACGGAGTGACGAAACGCCGGGTGCGGGTCCCCGCCCAGGGGCGCGGGGAACCGCGTGACCAGCCATGGCGGACCCGCACCCGGCACCCGCGCGAAGCCCCCTGGAGGCACCCCAGCATGAGATGGACCCACCGGCTGCGCGGCGCGGCGGCCGCCGCCGTCGCCGCGCTGCTCGGCGGCGCGCTCGCCGCCCCCACGGCACAGGCGGCCACCGGGCCCGACGGCCCGCTGACCGGCCTCGTCAACCCCTTCATCGGCACCGAGAACGAGGGCAACACCTACCCGGGGGCCGCCGTGCCCTTCGGCATGGTGCAGTTCTCCCCGGACACCGGGCACAACGTCGGCTACGACTACTCGAACGACCGCGTCCGCGGCTTCTCCCTCGTCCACCTCTCCGGCGTCGGCTGCGGCCTCGGCGGTGACCTGCCGGTGCTGCCCACCACCGGTGACGTCACCGAGACGGACTACACGAAGTACGCGGCGCGGTTCAGCCACGACGACGAGGCGGCGAGCCCCGGCTACTACCGGGTCGGCCTGGACTCCGGCATCGACGCTGAGCTGACCGCGACCGCGCGCACCGGCGTGCAGCGCTACACCTTCCCGGCCACCGACAAGGCCAACGTGCTGCTCAACGCGGGCCAGTCGCTGCACCGGACGGCCGCCACCGAGGTGGAGGTCCTGGACAGCCGTACCGTGCGCACCGCCATCACCGGCAGCGGCTTCTGCCAGGACACCGAGCCGTACACCGTCTACACGGTCACCCGGTTCGACCGCCCCTTCACCGCGTACGGCACCTGGGACGGTGCCACCGTCACCGCCGGCGCGCGGACCGGCGAGGACGGCGCCTACCTGCGTTTCGACACGACGAAGGACCGCACGGTCGAGGCGACCACGGCCCTGTCCTACGTCGACGCGAGCGGCGCCGCCCGCAACCTGCGCGCCGAGGGCGGCCGTTCCTTCGACGCCGTACGGAAGGCGGCCGACCGCACCTGGGAGGACCGCCTCGACGACGTCCGCGTCCGGGGCGGCGACGACACCCTGCGCCGCACCTTCTACTCGTCCCTGTACCGGTCCTTCCTCGCGCCCAACATCGGCAGCGACGTGGACGGCCGCTACACCGGCTGGGACCAGGAGATCCACCGGGCGAAGGGTTTCACGTACTACCAGAACTGGTCGCTGTGGGACACCTACCGCACCCAGACCCAGCTCCTCTCCCTGCTCGCGCCCCGCGAGGCCCGCGACATGGCGATCTCCGTGCTGAAGATCGACGAGGAGAGCGGCTGGCTGCCCAAGTGGGGCTACGGCACCGTCGAGACCAACATCATGACCGGCGACCCGGTCACCCCCTTCCTCACCAACGCCTACCAGCAGGGCCTGCTCACGGGGTACGAGGAACGGGCGTACCGGGCGCTGAGGAAGAACGCCGACGGGGTGCCGCCCGCCGACTCCCCGGCGGTCGGCCGGGAGGCCAACCGCGAGTACCTGGCCGAGGGCTACGCGCCCTATCTCAAGGGCCGCCCGCACGCCAAGCCCGGTGACTCCGACTACGACCACGGCGCCTCCGCCACCCTGGAGTACGCCCTGTCCGACGCGATGCTCGCCCGGATGGCCGCCGACCTCGGCCACGACGCGGACGCCGCCCGGTACGCCGAGCGCGCGCAGAACTACCGCGCCGTCTTCGACCCCGCCACCGGCTTCTTCCGTGCCCGCGACGCCGCCGGCGCCTTCACCGGCCCCGCCGACCCGGCGCGGAGCGAGGGCTTCCACGAGGGCACCAGCTGGCAGTACCAGTGGCTCGTCCCGCAGGACCTGCCCGGCATGATCGGCCTCATCGGCGGCACCGCCGCGGCGAACGAGCGCCTCGACTCCTTCTTCGCCTACGACCGGCTCCTCGCCGACCCGGCGGGCACCGCCCGCGAGGTCTGGGTCAACGGGCCGTACGACTACTACAACGCCGACAAGTACAACCCGCAGAACGAGCCCGACCTCATCGCCCCGTACACGTACCTGTCCACCGGGCAGCCCTGGAAGACCACCGACGTGGTGCACGCCGCGCTGACCCTGTTCACGGACACCCCGACCGGCATGACCGGCAACGACGACCTCGGCACGATGTCCGCCTGGAACGTCCTGTCGTCGATCGGGATCTTCCCGATCCAGCCCGGCTACGACACCTGGGGCCTGTCCACGCCCGTCTTCGACCGGGTCGACCTGACCCTCGACCGCCGCTACTACCCGCGCGGCGCCCTGACCGTCACCGCCCCCGGCACCTCGGACACCGACCGGTACGTCCAGTCCGCCCGCACGGACGGAAAGGCGTACGACCGGACCTATCTGACGACCGACGCGCTGCGCTCGGTGCGCTCGCTCGGGTTCACGGTCGGCCCGCAGCCGTCCGGGTGGGGAACGTCACCGCAGGCGGCGCCGCCCGCCCTGAAGTGACCGCAGTCGCCCCATGAGTCCCGCCCCTCTCCCAGGGGCGGGACGTCATCCTCTGTTAACTGTGCGTAGCTTGATCGTACTTGACCGTAATCGACAAAGGGCGATTGACTGCTTGTCTCTCACCGTCAGCGACACCACCCGTCAGCGACATCGCGAGGCAAGCCCTTGACTTCCGACCTGCTCGCCCCCCTCGACCTGGCGTTCTGGAACATCGAGACCGCCGAGCACCCCATGCACCTGGGGGCGCTCGGCGTCTTCGCGGCCCGCTCACCGGCCGCGGGCGCCCACGCGGCGGACCTGCTCGCCGCGCGCGCGGCGGGTGTGCCCGGACTGCGGATGCGCATCCGGGACGTGTGGCAGCCGCCGCTCGCCCTGCGCCGGCCCTTCGCCTTCGGCGGCGCCGCCCGCGAGCAGGCCCCGGACTTCGACCCCCTCGACCACGTCCGGCTGCACGCCCCGGCCGGCGACTTCCACACCGTCGCGGGCCGGCTGATGCAGCGCCCGCTGGTGCGGGCGCGGCCGCCGTGGGAGGCGCACGTGCTGCCGGGGGAGGACGGGACCTCCTTCGCCGTGCTGTTCAAGTTCCACCACGCCCTCGCCGACGGGCTGCGGGCGCTGGGACTGGCCGCGGCCGTCCTCGACCCGATGGACCTGCCCGCCCCCCGGCCGCGCCCGGTGCCGCCCCGGCGCGGCCCGCTCCCGGACGTGCGCGCCCTGCCCGGGCGGCTGCGCGGCGCCCTCTCCGACGCCGGGCGCGCCCTGGACATCGGCGCCTCCGTCGCCCTGTCCACCCTCGACGCGCGCTCCTCGGACGCGCTGACCGCCGCCTCCTCCGGTACCCGCCGCACCACCGGCGTCAGCCTCGACCTCGACGACGTGCACCGCATCCGCAAGGCCGGGGGCGGCACCGTCAACGACGTCCTCATCGCGGTCGTCGCCGGGGCGCTGCGCCGCTGGCTGGACGAGCGGGGCGACGGCACCGAGGGCGTGGCCCCCCGCGCGCTGATCCCCGTCTCCCAGCGCCGGCCGCGCACCGCGCACCCGCAGGGCAACCGGCTCTCCGGCTATCTGACCCGGCTCCCGGTCTGCGACGCCGACCCGCTCTCCCGGCTGTCCACCGTCCGCGCCGCCATGGACCGCAACAAGGACGCCGGGCCCGCCCGGGGCGCCGGAGCGGTCGCGCTGCTCGCCGACCACGTCCCGGCGCTCGGCCACCGGCTCGGCGGCCCGCTGGTCGGCCAGGCGGCCCGGCTCTGGTTCGACATCCTGGTCACCAGCGTGCCCCTGCCCAGCCTGGGCCTCCGGCTCGGCGGCCATCCGCTGACCGAGATCTGCCCCTTCGCGCCGCTGGCCCGGGGCCACGCGCTGGCGGTCGCGGTCTCCACCTACCGGGGGCGGGTGCACTACGGGCTGGTCGCGGACGCGGCGGCCGTCCCGGACCTGGACCGGCTGGCCGGCGCGGTGACGGAGGAGGTGACGGCCCTCCTCGCGGCCTGCGGCGCCTGAACGGCCGGTGACGGTGCCGCCGGCCCCCCGGCGGCTCCCCGGTCCGGGCGGTTTGGCGGCCGGGCCCGGCACTCGCGTAAAATCCGGCGTTCGACAGCGGACGCGTCCCGGAAGCGCCGCGCGGGTGATCAGGGAACGGCAGCGGCGATGACGGTGACACAGGACGGTTCGGCGGCCACGGGCGAGGCGGACGAGCCCGCGTACGGCCCCGGGATCGACCCCGAGCGGCTCGCGGTCTGCCTGAGTGTGCTGGAGGAACTCGACCGGCTCGACGTCGACCACCCCGACGCGGTCCTCGTGCGCCGCGCCACCTCGCACATCTACCGGACGGTCAAGCAGCGCCGCCGCCAGGAGCGCCGCGCCGCCAAGACCGCCCACGACCGGGCCGTCACCGAGGCCACCGCCACCGGCTCCGCCGAGCGCATCGACGACGAGACCGAGGGCATCCTGCCCTCCTCCCGCACGGAGGAGGGCAGCATCGCGGGGATACTCCAGCGCCCCCGCTCCTGCTACGTCTGCAAGCAGCGCTACGTCGAGGTCGACTACTTCTACCACCAGCTCTGCCCGTCCTGCGCCGCCGAGAACCGGATGCGCCGCGACGCCCGCGCCGACCTCACCGGCAAGCGCGCCCTGCTCACCGGCGGCCGGGCCAAGATCGGCATGTACATCGCGCTCAGGCTGCTGCGCGACGGCGCCCACACCACGATCACCACCCGGTTCCCCAAGGACGCCATCCGCCGCTTCAAGGCCATGGACGACTCCGGGGACTGGCTGCACCGCCTGGAGGTCGTCGGCATCGACCTGCGCGACCCCGCCCAGGCCGTCGCCCTCGCCGACCAGGTCGCCGAGCAGGGCCCGCTGGACATCCTGATCAACAACGCCACGCAGACCGTCCGCCGGCTGCCCTCGGCCTACGCCGCCCTGGTCGAGGGCGAGAGCGCCCCGCTGCCCGCCGGCGAACTGCCAGCCCACCACGTCATCGGCGCCTTCGGCTCCGGCTCGGTCGACGGGCTGGCCGCGCTGCCGGCCGGCATCAGCGGACTCGACGCCCAGCAGGTCGCCGATCTCGCGCTGGTCGCCGGGAACGCCAGCGTCGCCCGGCACCTCGACGGCTCCGCCATCGACGCGGGCGGCCTGCTCCCCGACGTCGTCGACAGCAACACCTGGGTGCAGAGCATCGACCAGATCTCCCCGGTGGAGCTGCTGGAGACCCAGCTGTGCAACTACACGGCGCCGTTCATCCTGATCAGCAAGTTGCGCCCGGCGATGGCCGACGCCGCCCGCAAGGCGCCCTCCAGGCGGTCCTACGTCGTCAACGTCTCGGCGATGGAGGGCGTGTTCGCCCGCGGCTACAAGGGCGCCGGGCACCCGAACACCAACGCCGCCAAGGCGGCCATGAACATGGTGACGCGGACCAGCGCCCAGGAGATGTTCCAGACCGACGGCATCCTGATGACCTCCGTCGACACCGGCTGGATCACCGACGAACGTCCCCACTACGACAAGCTGCGCCTCGCCGAGGAGGGCTTCCACGCCCCGCTCGACCTGGTGGACGGCGCGGCCCGGGTGTACGACCCGATCGTGCGTGGCGAGGCGGGCGAGGACCTGTACGGCGTCTTCATGAAGGACTACGCGCCCGGCAAGTGGTGACCGCGCGCCGCCCGGCCGCCCGCGCCCGGGCGGGAGTTGCGCGCCGCCACCAGCTCCAGCACCGTGCGCCAGTCCTCCAGCACCCCGGCGTCGAAGACGGCGGTGCGGCCCTCCTCCTCGGCCTCGCGCAGCCGGCGCAGACCGTCGTCGGCCGGGGCGTGGGCGGGGGCCCGGCGCGCGACGAGACGGGCGACCCGCTCCCCGAGCAGCGGGCGCACGGCGTCGGCGGTGCGCTCGGCCCGGCCCTCCGGGTCGCCGGGCCACAGCAGCCCGCCCACCGCCGTCACCAACCCGGCGACCTGCAGCTCCTTGTCGGCGGGGCGGGTGCGGCGCAGCAGCGCGGCGGTCCGCAGCGCGCGACCGTGGCCGTCGGCCGGGCCACCGCCGGGAACGGCGGCCTCCCGGCAGGCGTACAGCAGGTCCATCAGCTCCCCGACGCTGCGCAGCTCCACGCGTCCGTCCTCCCGCGATCTCCCCGCGTTCCGGCCCCTTGCGCACGGCAGCAGACCATGGCCACCTTGCGGCCGGGCCAACGCCACCTGAACTGCCACGGCGATGTGTGACCGCCGGTCCGCCGAACGGGTGAGTCCCTTTTGTGAACAACAGGTGACGAACCGGTGCATGCCGGGCTCAACTGCGCGCGGGGCGAAGCATGATGATTACCAGGAGTTTGCAGCCCCATAGAGCGGGCCCCCGCTCATCTGGTTAGTCTGGAGCGGATGAACGGCAGCACGGGCCCGCCCACACCCATGGTCCGTCCCGAGTGACCGGCGCCACCGCGACCGAACTGTTCTTGACCGAGACCCGAGCGGGCGTCAGGAGCCGGACAGCAGACTGACCGGCGAGGCCCGAGGGTGACCCGACACATAAGGAGTGCGCGGTGACACCGGAAACGACGAAGTACGAACAACGCCCCCAGGAACGCACCGGGCCGGCGGGCCGCCGGCCCGGCGAGATCGGCAGCCTCGACGTGTGGGCCCGGTCGGCCCCGATCCGGCTGGCGGGCTACGAGGACGACCTCGCCGAGCCGCACATCCTGCCCAGCGTGGACTGACCCGGGCCGCCGCCCCCGGTCGCGCCGCCCCGGCATGGGCGTGCGAGACTCGCGCCCATGCCGATCAGGGAAGCCACGGCCGCCGACTGGCCGTCCATCTGGCCGTTCTGGCACCGCGTCGTCGCCGCCGGCGAGACCTACACCTGGGACCCGGACACCTCCGAGGAGGACGCCCGGCGGCTCTGGACGGACCCCGCCAAGCGGGTCTTCGTCACCGAGGACGAGACCGGCGCCGTCGTCGCCTCCGCCTATCTCACCCCCAACTACGGCGGACCCGCCGCCGGAATCGCCAACGCCGGCTTCATGGTCGACCCGGACCGGGCCGGGCGGGGCATCGGCCGCGCCCTCGCCGAGCACGTACTGGCCGAGGCCAAGGCGGACGGCTACCGGGGGATGGTGTTCAACGCGGTCGTGGAGACCAACCCGGCCGTGAGGCTCTGGACGTCCCTCGGCTTCACCGTCCTCGGCACCGTGCCGGAGGCGTTCGCCCACCCCCGGCACGGCCTGGTCGGCCTGCACGTCATGTACCGCGCCCTGTGAGCGGCCGGACCGCGGCTCAGGCGGGCGTCCTCTGTCGCGCCGCCGCGGCGGCCGTCGCCGCCTCCCGGGCCGCCTTGGTGCGTGGCCCGAACACCGCGAGGACGACCGCGCCCACCAGCCAGGAACCGGCGATGAACACGAACACGCTTTGATAGCCCTGGCTGGTGTAGAGGGCCGCGACGACCAGCGGCCCGGCCGCGTTGGAGAGCCGGCCCAGGCCGTAGGAGACGCCCGTGCCCAGCGAGCGGCTGCGGGTGTCGAACAACTCGGGCGAGTAGGCGTAGCCGAGGGCGGTGTACCCGCGCTCGAAGAGGTTCACCAGGAACCCGAAGACGATGATGAGCACCGGGTCGAAGGTGAGCCCGTAGAACAGGCCGCAGACCGCGATCACCGTGCCGAAGGCGACCAGGCACCACTTGCGCTCGAACCGGTCGGTGACCAGGGCCGCCAGATACGAGCCGAGCGGGGCGCCGACCGTGGTGAGGGCGACGTAGAAGACGGAGTCCTCGACGCTGAAGCCCTCCTTGGCGAGCAGGGTCGGGGCCCAGCTGGAGTAGCCGAAGAAGCCGATGGTCTGGGTGACCCAGACGACCGTGAGCAGCAGCGTGGGCAGCAGGTACTTCTTCTGCAGCAGCAGCTTGAGCGGGGCCTTGGTGACCGGGGCCTCCTCCACCGGCGGGGCCGGCTCGGGCAGCGGGCCCTTCTCCGCGACGACGGCCGTCTCGATCTCGGTCAGCACCCGCTCGGCCTCCGCGAGCCTGCCCCGGCTCTCCAGCCAGCGCGGCGACTCCTTGAGGTGGCGGGTGAAGAGGACCAGCAGCATGCCCAGCGAGCCCCACAGGAACACCAGGCGCCAGGACCAGTCGCTGAGCGGCACCACCGCGCTGGCGATCAGGCTGGTGACGGGGGTGCCGCAGATGCCGATGACGATGGCGTACGCCTGGTACCGGCCGCGGACGGCGGAGGGGTACATCTCGGCGACGTAGATGACCGCCACGACCGTCATCGCGGACAGGCCCGCCGAGGTCAGCACGCGGAAGACGCCGAGCGAGAGCAGGTTCCAGGAGAAGACCGAGAGGAAGGAGAAGAACCCGAAGAACAGCGTCGTCTGCATCAGGGCGCGTTTGCGGCCGAGGCGGTCGGCGAGGTTCGAGGCGACGATCGAGCCGAGGAACATGCCGACGAACGACAGGGAGGTCACGTACGCGACCTGGTCGACGGTGACGCCCCAGATCTTGATGAGCTTGGGCGCGGTGACCGCGAAGCTGTTGATGTCGGCGAACTCGAAGAAGTACGCGAACGCGACCGCCAGCAGGGTCGTCTTGTGGAACCGGGAGACCGGCAGTCTGTCCAGCCGGTTGAGAGCGTTGACGCGGTGCATGCGAGGTGCCCTTGCGGTGAGTGGGGACGGGTGTGCTCAGACGGCCTCTCCGGGCCAGTACAGGCGCATCGGGTTGGCGACCAGCAGCTTGTGCCGCTGCTCGGCGGTGGGGGCGATGTGCGGGATGTGGTCGACCAGCAGCCCGTCGTCGGGCATGTGGTCCTTGAGGTTGGGGTGCGGCCAGTCGGTGCCCCACAGCACGCGGTCAGGGAACTCCTCCACGGTGCGGCGGCCGAACGGCACCACGTCGGCGTAGGCGTTCCGCTCGCCGTCCAGCGCGGCCGGGCCGGTGACGGTCAGGCGCTCCGGGCAGCTCACCTTGACCCACACGTCGCCCCGGTCCACGAACCGCAGGAAGCGGGAGAACTCCGGCCCGTCCACCGGCTCGGTCACGTCCGGGCGGCCCAGGTGGTCGACGACCAGCGGGGTGGGCAGCGAGGAGAAGAAGTCCTCCAGGTCGGGCAGGTCGGCGGCCTCGAAGTACAGCACGATGTGCCAGCCCAGCGGGGCGATCTTCGCCGCGATGGCGCGCAGGTCCTCCTCGGGGGAGGCGTCGACCAGCCGGCGCACGAAGTTGAAGCGGACGCCCCGCACCCCGGCCTCGTCCAGCTCCCGCAGCTCGGCGGCGGTGACGCCGGGGCGGACGGTGGCGATGCCGCGGGCCCGGCCCCCGGCGGCGCGGACGGCGTCCACCATGGCCGAGTTGTCCGCGCCGTGGCAGGTGGCCTGCACGATGACGTTCCGGGAGACGCCCAGGTGGTCGCGGAGCGCGAACAGGTCCTCCTTGCCGCCGTCGCAGGGCGTGTACTTCCGCTCCGGCGCGAAGGGGAACCGCGCCTGCGGTCCGAAGACGTGGCAGTGCGCGTCGACGGCACCGTCGGGCAGCCGGAACTCCGGCACGGAAGGGCCGGCGTACCAGTCGAGCCAGCCTGGGGTCTTGGGGGCGAGGTCGGACATGTCGGGCGTTCCTTTCGCGAGCGGGTCCCGGGGTGGTGGCCGGTGCGGGAGGCTCGGTGCGAAGCTCCCGGCGGGGCCGGTGGCCCGGGGAGCGTTCGGGTGGGGGCGGGGCGGGCCGCGGGGGCGGGGAGCCGCGGGGCCGCGGGCCGGCCGTGCCGGGGGGAGGCGGCGGCCGGCGACGCGCGGGGAACAGGGAGGTCTCGCAGGCCGGCGGGCGGGTCCGGGGTTCAGCGGCCCTGGCGCTTGAGCAGGGCGTCGAGGCGAGGGTAGACGGTGCGCGCGTTGTGTTCCTGGATCGCCGACCGGTGCTCCGCGGGGAGTGCGGCGGCCTCGACGTAGCGCCGGGTGTCGTCGAAGTGGAAGCCGGTGCACGGGTCGATGTCGCGGACCGCGCCGATCATCTCCGAGGCGAACAGGATGTTCTTCGGCGGTACGACGTCCAGGAGCAGGTCGATGCCGGGCTGGTGGTACACGCAGGTGTCGAAGAAGACGTTGTTCAGCACGTGTTCCGCCAGTTCCGGCTTGCCCAGTGCCATGGCCAGACCGCGGAACCGGCCCCAGTGGTAGGGGACCGCGCCGCCGCCGTGCGGGATGACCAGCCTCAGGAAGGGGAAGTCCGTGAAGAGGTCGCCCTGCACGAGCTGCATGAACGCGGTGGTGTCGGCGTTGAGGTAGTGCGCCCCGGTGGTGTGGAAGGCGGGGTTCACGCTGGTGCTGACGTGCACCATGGCCGGGATGTCGTACTCGGCCATCTTCTCGTAGACGGGGTACCACGAGCGGTCGGTGAGCGGCGGCGCGGTCCAGTGGCCGCCGGACGGGTCGGGGTTCAGGTTCAGCGCGACCGCGCCGTACTCCTCGACGCAGCGGGTCAGCTCGGGGAGGCAGGTGGCCGGGTCGACGCCGGGGGACTGCGGCAGCATCGCCGCCATCGCGAACCGCTCCGGGTAGAGGCTGCTGACCCGGAAGCACAGCTCGTTGCAGATCGACGCCCACGCGGCGGAGGTCTTGAAGTCGCCGACGTGATGTGCCATGAAGGAGGCCCGCGGGGAGAAGACCGTCAGGTCGATGCCGCGCTCGTCCATCAGCCGGAGCTGGTTCGACTCGATGCTCTCCCGCAGCTCGTCGTCACCGATCTCCAGGTCGGCGCGGGACGGCGCGGACGCGGGGTCGTCGAGTCCGGCGATCTGCCGGTCGCGCCAGGCCGCCAGCGCCGGGGGAGCGGTGGTGTAGTGGCCGTGGCAATCGATGATCATGGCTGTTCCTGACTGCTGTGAGGGGTCGCCCCGGGTCGGTGACGGGGCGCGGACCAGGTTCAACGTAACGGCCGACGAAATTGTTGACAATATGTTCCGGGAAAGTTTCCGGGCAGCCGGTCGGGAACGGGCGGGGGAGGACGGGAAGGCGCCGCGGGCGCGCGCGGTTCGGGCGCCGCCCGGCCGGGGAGCTGATCCTCGTCCGTCGCCGTACCGTCCGGTGACCGCCCGACCCCTCCGGGAGCCCCGTATGCATGACGACCGCAGCCTGGTCGAAGCCCGCCTCCGGCGCGTCCTCGACGAACGCGTCCGCCCCGCCGTGTACCCCGAGTCCGTGCCGCTGGAGGCGGCCGTCTGGCACGCCCCCGGCGAGCCCGTGCCGGTCGCCGAGGGCCTGGCCGCCGGGTACGGGCCCGTCGCGGTGGGCGCCCGCTGGGGCGCCCCGTGGGGGACGAGCTGGTTCCGCGTCACCGGCACGGTCCCCGAGGCGTGGGCCGGCCGGACCGTCGAGGCCCTCCTCGACCTCGGCTTCGACGACGGCATGCCCGGCTTCCAGTGCGAGGGCCTGGTGTACCGGCCCGACGGCACCCCGGTGAAGGGCCTCAACCCCGCCAACCAGTGGGTCCGCGTCGGCGCCCCCGCCGAGGGCGGCGAGCCGGTGCTGCTGTACGTCGAGGCCGCCGCCAACCCCGTGATCCTGGGCCGCCGCGGCTTCGCGCCGACCCCGCTGGGCGACCGGGACACCGCGGGCGGCGACCCGCTCTACACCCTGGGCCGCATGGACCTCGCCGTCTTCGACGCGACCGTGTGGCACCTCGTGCGCGACCTGGAGGTGCTCGGCGAGCTGATGGCCGAGCTGCCCGCCGACTCCCCGCGCCGGTACGACATCCTGCGCGCGGTGGACCGCGCCCTGGACGCCGTCGACCTCCAGGACGTGGGCGGCACGGCGGCCCGCGCCCGCGAGCCGCTCGCCGGCGTCCTCGCCGCCCCCGCCGTACCCTCCGCCCACCGGATCACCGCCGTCGGCCACGCCCACATCGACTCGGCGTGGCTGTGGCCGCTGCGGGAGACCGTCCGCAAGGTCGCCCGGACCGCCGCCAACATGACCGCCCTCCTCGACGACGAACCCGACTTCGTCTTCGCCATGTCCCAGGCCCAGCAGTGGGCGTGGGTCCGCGACCACCGGCCCGAGGTGTGGGCGCGGGTGAAGAAGGCCGTGGCGGACGGCCGGTTCGTGCCGGCCGGCGGCATGTGGGTGGAGTCGGACACCAACATGCCCGGCTCGGAGGCGATGGCCCGGCAGTTCGTGCACGGCAAGCGGTTCTTCCTGGACGAGTTCGGCATCGAGAACGACGAGGCGTGGCTGCCGGACACCTTCGGCTTCGCCGCCGGGCTGCCCCAGATCATCGCGGCGGCCGGGTCGAAGTACCTGCTGACGCAGAAGATCTCCTGGTCGCAGACGAACGGCTTCCCGCACCACACCTTCCGCTGGGAGGGCATCGACGGCACCCGGATCTTCACCCACTTCCCGCCCGTCGACACCTACAACTGCGCCATGACGGGCCGCGAGATCGCCCACGCCGTCCGCAACTTCAAGGACAAGGGCCGCGCCCGGCACTCCCTCGCGCCGACCGGTTTCGGGGACGGGGGCGGCGGTACCACCCGCGAGATGGTGGCCCGCGCCGCCCGGCTCCGCGACCTCGAAGGCTCGGCCACGGTGACCTGGCAGACCCCGAAGCAGTTCTTCGAGCAGGCCGCCGCCGACTACCCGGAACCGCCCGTCTGGGTCGGCGAGCTGTACCTCGAACTGCACCGCGCCACCCTGACCAGCCAGGCCGGCACCAAGCAGGGCAACCGGCGCAGCGAACACCTGCTGCGGGAGGCCGAGCTGTGGGCGGCGACGGCCGCCGTGCGCACCGGCTTCCCCTACCCGTACGAGGAGCTGGACCGGCTCTGGAAGACCGTGCTGCTGCACCAGTTCCACGACATCCTGCCCGGTTCCTCCATCGCCTGGGTGCACCGCGAGGCACGGGCCGTCTACGCGCGCGTCGCCGAGGAGCTGACCGGCGTCATCGAGGCCGCCCAGCGCGCCCTGGCCGGCGACGGCGGCACTCCGCTCCTGTTCAACGCCGCCCCGCACGCCCGCGCCGGCGTCCCGGCGGGCGGCGCCGCCACCCCCGCCCCCGCCGGGCACGCGACAGTGCTCGGCACGCGCGAGGGCGGCGGATTCGTCTTGGACAACGGGCTGCTGCGGGCCGTGATCGACGAACGCGGGCTGATCGTCTCCCTGTACGACATCGAGGCCGGCCGCGAGACGGTCGCGCCCGGCGCCGCCGCGGGCCTCCTCCAGCTCCACCCCGACCTGCCGAACAAGTGGGACGCCTGGGACGTCGACGCGTTCTACCGCAACACCGGCACCGACCTGAGCGGGGCCGACTCGGTGACGGCCGGGGAGGACGGCGCCTCGGTGCGCGTCGTGCGCTCCTTCGGCTCCTCGCGCGCCACCCAGGTGCTCACCCTGGCCCCCGGCGAACGGCGGCTGGAGGTGGAGACCGAGGTCGACTGGCACGAGACGGAGAAGTTCCTCAAACTCGCCTTCCCGCTGGACCTGCACGCCGACCGGTACGCCGCCGAGACCCAGTTCGGACACGTCCACCGCCCCACCCACACCAACACCTCCTGGGACGCGGCCCGGTTCGAGGCGTGCAACCACCGCTTCGTCCATCTGGCGGAGCCCGGCTGGGGAGTCGCGGTCGTCAACGACTCGACGTACGGCCATGACGTCACCCGGACCGTCCGGACCGGCGCGGACGCCGGGACCACCACCACCGTCCGGGTGTCGCTGCTGCGCGCCCCGCGCTTCCCCGACCCCGGGACCGACCAGGGCACGCACCGGTTCCGGCACGCCCTGGTGCCGGGCGCCGGCATCGGCGACGCGGTGCGCGAGGGCTGGCGGATCAACCTGCCCGAGCGGCGGCTGACCGGCGCCGGGGAGGTGGCCCCGCTGGTCACCGTCGACCGGGAGTCGGTGGTGATCACCGCCGTCAAGCTCGCCGACGACGGCGGCGGCGACCTGGTCGTCCGCTTCCACGAGGCGCACGGCGGCCGGGCCCGCGCCACGCTGACGGCCGGCTTCGAGGTCGCCGGCGCCACCGTGACCGACCTGCTGGAACGCCCGCTCGGCGGAGTGCCGGCCCCCGAGCGGGACGGCGGCCGGATCACCGTACGGCTGCGGCCGTTCCAGCTCATGACCCTGCGGCTGAAGCGCGCCTAGGCAGTCCCGGCCGGCCCGGCTCCTCCGCGCGAGAGCCGGGCCAGTGGTCCGATGACTCGGCGGCAATCGTCGGATGACTTTGCCGTCCGATACGGGATCTTCCCGGCATCACGCCTGCGCGAGGGGTGTTCGTCGGATCAATAGCTCTGATAAATATGCGGGAACTGGTCACTCCCACCCGAGGAGCCGCGTGCCCGCCACCGACGCCCGCATCACCGCCGTCGACACCTACGACATCCGGTTCCCCACCTCCCGCGCACTCGACGGCTCCGACGCGATGAACCCGGACCCCGACTACTCGGCCGCCTACGTCGTGCTGCGCACCGATGGCGGCGAACCGGAGGGGCACGGCTTCGCCTTCACCATCGGGCGGGGCAACGACGTCCAGGTCGCCGCGGTCCGGGCGCTGCGCGACCACGTCGTCGGACGGTCCGTCGCCGCGCTGTGCGCCGACCCCGGCACGCTCTACCGGGACCTCACCGGGGACAGCCAACTGCGCTGGCTGGGGCCGGAGAAGGGCGTGATGCACATGGCGATCGGCGCGGTCGTCAACGCCGTCTGGGACCTGGCCGCCCGCCGGGCGGGCAAACCCCTGTGGCGGCTGCTCGCCGACGCCGACCCCGAGTGGCTGACCGCGCAGATCGACTTCCGCTACCTCACCGACGCGCTCACCCCCGACGAGGCCCTCGACCTGCTGCGCCGGGGCCGCAAGGGCGCCGCCGAACGCACCGGGCACCTGCTGGCCGACGGCTACCCCGCCTACACCACCTCCCCGGGCTGGCTCGGCTACGACGACGACAAGCTCGCCCGCCTCGCCGCCCGCGCCGTCGCCGACGGCTTCACCCAGATCAAGCTCAAGGTCGGCGCCGACCTGGACGACGACATCCGGCGCTGCCGCGTCGCCCGCGCCACCGTCGGCCCGGACATCCGCCTCGCCGCCGACGCCAACCAGCGCTGGGACGTGCCCGAGGCGATCCGCTGGACCGGCGCCCTCGCCGAGTTCGGCCTGTACTGGATCGAGGAACCCACCAGCCCCGACGACGTGCTCGGCCACGCCGCCGTCCGCCGGGCCGTCGCCCCGGTGAAGGTCGCCACCGGCGAACACGCCCACAACCGCGTCCTGTTCAAACAGCTCCTCCAGGCCGGTGCCGTCGACATCGTGCAGATCGACGCGGCCCGGGTGGCCGGCGTCAACGAGAACCTCGCGATCCTGCTGCTCGCCGCCAAGTTCGGCGTCCCGGTCTGCCCGCACGCCGGCGGCGTCGGCCTGTGCGAACTCGTCCAGCATCTGGCCATGTTCGACTACGTGGCCCTGTCCGGCACCACCGAGGACCGGGTCATCGAGTACGTCGACCACCTCCACGACCACTTCACCGACCCCGTGGTGATCCGCGCGGGGCACTACACGGCACCCACCGCGCCGGGCTTCTCGGCCGCCCTGCGGCCCGCCTCCGTCGCCCGGTACACCTATCCGGGCGGCACCTTCTGGGCCGCCGACGCCGAGCGGACCGAAGGGCGGACGGCATGAACGACTTCACGGGACTGAGGGCCCTGGTCACCGGCGGCGCCTCCGGCATCGGCCGGGCCACCGCCGCACTCCTCGCCGCGCGCGGCGCGGCCGTCGCCGTCCTCGACGCCGACACCACGGCGGTCGGCGAGCCGTTCCTGCCCGTGCGGGCCGACGTCACCGACGACGCCTCCGTACGCGCCGCCGTCACCGCCGCCGTCGCCGGGCTCGGCGGTCTGGACATCCTGGTCAACAACGCCGGCATCGGCGCGCAGGGCACCGTCGAGGACAACGACGACGCCGAGTGGCACCGCGTCCTCGACGTCAACGTGGTCGGCATGGTCCGGGTGGCCCGCGCCGCGCTGCCCCACCTGCGCCGCTCACGGCACGCGGCGGTCGTCAACACCTCGTCCGTCGCGGCCACCGCCGGCCTGCCCCAGCGGGTGCTGTACAGCGCCACCAAGGGTGCCGTGCAGTCCCTGACCCTCGCCATGGCCGCCGACCACGTCCGCGAGGGCATCCGCGTCAACTGCGTCAACCCCGGCACGGTGGACACCCCGTGGATCGGCCGCCTGCTGGACCGGGCCCCCGACCCGGCCGCCGAGCGCGCCGCGCTGGAGGCCCGCCAGCCCACCGGCCGCCTGGTCACCGCCGAGGAGGTCGCCGCCGCCATCGCCCACCTCGCCGGTCCGTACTCCGGTGCCACCACCGGCACCTCGCTCGCCGTCGACGGCGGCATGCAGGGCCTCCGGCTCCGCCCGGCGGGACAACCGTGACCACCCTCGGCCGGAGCGGCGTACCCGTCAGCCCCCTCGCCCTCGGCTGCGCCGCCCTCGGCAACCTCTACACCCCGGTCACCGACGCCGAGGCGCACGCCACCGTCCGGGCCGCCTGGCGCCGGGGCGTCCGCACCTTCGACACCGCCCCGCACTACGGGCTCGGCCTGTCCGAACGGCGCCTCGGCGCGGCCCTGGGCGCGCTCCCGCGCGACGCGTACACCCTCTCCACCAAAGTGGGCCGGCTGCTGGAACCCGCCGGCACGGCGGACGGCGACGACCTGGCCGCCGGGTTCGCGGTGCCGGCCACCCACCGCCGGGTGTGGGACTTCAGCGCCGACGGCGTACGCCGGTCCCTGACGGCCAGCCTGGAGCGGCTCGGCCTGGACCGCGTGGACATCGTCTACCTGCACGACCCGGACGACCACGCCGGGCAGGCGCTCCGCGAGGCGTACCCGGCCCTGGAACGGCTGCGGGCCGAGGGCACGGTCGGCGCGATCGGCGTGGGCATGAACCGGACGGCGCTGCTCACCCGGTTCGTCCGGGACACCGACGTCGACGTGGTGCTCTGCGCCGGCCGCTACACCCTGCTCGACCAGAGCGCCCTGGCCGACCTGCTCCCGGCCGCCACCGCGCGCGGCACCTCCGTCGTCGTCGGCGGCGCCTTCAACTCCGGCCTGCTGGCCGACCCGCGGCCGGGCGCGGCGTACGACTACGCCCGGGCGCCGGACGCCCTGCTGGAGCGCGCGCTGCGCCTGAAGGCGGTCGCCGAACGGCACGGCACGACCCTGCGCGCCGCCGCCCTCGCCTTCTGCGCCGCCCACCCGGCCGTCGCGAGCGTCCTGGTGGGCGCCCGCTCCGCCGCCGAGGCCGAGGACTGCGCCGACCGCTTCGCCGAGCCGGTGCCCGCCGCGTACTGGGAGGAGCTGCGGCGGACCGGCCTGCTGCCCCCGGACGCACCCGTGCCCTGAGCCCCGTTCACGGCTGCCCCGCCAGCCGGGTCGGCGGCAGGTACTCGCGTACGTACGTCCGCTCCCAGCAGGCGCCCGTCTCCCGCAGTTCCCGCCAGGTCGTGTACCGGTAGCGGTAGAGGCGGGCCCTGATGTGGCGCGGCGGGGCGTCCGGTGGGAACGGTGCGCGGCGCAGCAGCCGCAGGGTGTCCCGGTCGCCCTCCAGCAGCCGTTCCACCAGCGCCGAGAACCACGGTCCGGCATAGCCGGGCGACAGCGCGGCGAACCACATCATCCAGTCCAGCCGCAGGTGGTACGGCGCGAACTGGCGCGGCCAGCGGCGCGGATCACCGGGCTTGCCCTTGAAGGCGTACTCCCGCCAGTCCCCGTCCTCGCGCGGCACCTCGTCGGCGGTGCCCTCGATCACCACCTCGTGCCGGACCCGGCTGACGCTGCCGAACGCGCCGTAGGTGTTGACCAGGTGCAGCGGGTCGAAGGAGCGGTTCATCACCTGGCGCCGGGAGAGCATGTTGCGCACCGGGCGGTGGCTGAGCGCCACCAGCAGCGCGGCCACCGCCAGGACCAGCACCTCGTACCAGAGCGGCGGCGGCGCCACGGCGGGCGGGTCGGCGGGGAACCGCACGGCCGGCAGGGCCAGCGCGACGGTGATCCAGTTCAGCCAGGCGAAGTTGCCCGACAGCACCAGCCACAGCTGGGTGAGGATCATCAGCGCGGCGGCGGCCGTGGCCACCGGCTGCGGGGCGAACAGCAGGAACGGCACCACGAGCTGGGTGACGTGGTTCGCGGCCACCTCCACTCGGTGCAGCGGCCGGGGCAGATGGTGGAAGAACCAGCTCAGCGGCCCCGGCATGGGCTGGGTCTCGTGATGGTGGTCCAGGCACGTAAGCCGCCGCCAGCACGCGTCGCCGCGGATCTTGATCAGCCCCGCCCCGAACTCGACGCGGAACAGCAGCCAGCGCAGCAGGAACAGCACGACGACCGGCGGGGCCACCTCGTCGTTGCCGAGGAACACGGCGAGGAAGCCGGTCTCCAGGAGCAGCGACTCCCAGCCGAAGCCGTACCAGGTCTGCCCCACGTTGACGATCGACAGGTACAGCGCCCACGGCACCAGCCACAGCAGCATCGCCGCCCACAGCGGCAGCACCGCGTCCACCCCCGCGAGGAGCGCCGCGGCCACCGCGCAGCCCGCCCAGGCGCAGCCGGCGAACAGCCGGTCGGAGTAGCGCCACTGGAACAGGCTCGGCGCGCGCCGCCAGGGCACCCGCGCCACGAACCGGGGCACCGGCAGCATCCCGCGCTCCCCGATCAGCGCCCGGAACTGGAGCGCGGCCGTCAGGAAGGCGACCAGGTAGAGGGCGGCCAGCGCCTTCTGGAAGACCAGCCGCCCGGTCCAGTAGTCGGGTGCGGTGAACCACTCCACGGGCCTGTGCTCCTTCGGTCGCTGCGCGCGGGTTCACGCTTACCCGGCCCTTGGTCGGCCGAACGGGTCGAAGAATCGGACAAAGGCTGGCAAGGTGGGGCTCATGGTTGATCGGGGAGCGAGCGCCCTGTCACTCCCGGACGACTGGCCCGCCCATCCGGACCCGATCCTGGCGCTCAACCGCATGGGCACGTTCGACTGGGACCTGGCGGGTGGCCTCTTCCACATGGACGCCCAGGCCCACGAGGTCTTCGACCTGCGCCCGGAGGAGTACGACGGACGCCCGGAATCCCTGTCGGTCCGCGTCCCGCGGGCGGAGGGCATCCGGCTGGACGCCCTGGTCGCCCGGGCCATCAAGGACGGCAGCGAGAACTACGGCACCTACTTCCGGCTGCGCTGCCGCGACGGCCATCTGCGCTGGACCCACACCCAGGGCTACATCCGGCGCGACGCGGCGGGCCGGCCGTACCGGATCGTCGGCATCGTCCGGGACGCCACCCGGGAGCTGAGCGAGATCGAGTCGCGCCGCGAGCGCGCCGTCCGCGACGAGGCACGCCGCCGCCAGACCGACGTGGTCGAGGCCGCCACCGCCGCCCTCGCCCACGCCCGCACCGTCGAGGACGTCATCGACGTCCTGCGGGACACCAACGGCCTCACCCGGCTGGGCGCCACCAGCCTGGTGATGGGCCTGGTCGAGGCGGGCCGCATCCGGCTGGTCGCCGACGGCCCCGAGAACAGCTTCGTCCCCGGCACCCGGATCACCCGGGTCGAGGAGCCCTACCCGATGAGCGAGGTGGTGCGGACCCTGGGGCCCCGGTTCATCGAGTCGCCGGAGGAGTTCGCCGAGCGCTACCCCGTGCTCTGGCCGCACATCACCCACCTGCGCATCACCTCCGCCGCCTATCTGCCGCTGATCGCGCAGGGCCGGCCGATCGGCGCGGTGGGCCTGCTCTACGGCGACCGGCGCGGCTTCTCGCCGGAGGACCGCACCGTGCTCGTCGCCCTGGGCAGCGGCATCGCCCAGAGCCTCCAGCGCGCGATGCTCTACGAACAGGAGATGGACCTCGCCGCCGGCCTCCAGCAGGCGATGCTGCCGCGCACCATCCCCTCCGTCCCCGGCTGCGACGTCGCCGTCCGCTACCGCGCCGCGACCGTCGGCGGCATGCACGCCCGTGACATCGGCGGCGACTGGTACGACCTGATCCCGCTGCCCGGAGGCACCTCGTCCGCGGGCGGCCGGGTCGGCGCCGTCATCGGCGACGTCCAGGGCCACGACACCCACGCCGCCGCCGTCATGGGCCAGCTGCGCATCGTGCTGCGCGCCTACGCCGCCGAGGGCCACACCCCGGCCGCCGTGATGGCACGGGCCTCCGGCTTCCTCCACGAACTCGACACCGACCGCTTCGCCACCTGCCTGTACGCCGAGGCCGACCTGGCCACCGGCGTCGTCCAGGTGGTCCGCGCCGGGCACACCGACCCGCTGGTGCGCGACCCGGACGGCACCTGCCGCCGGGTCCCCGTGGAGGGCGGGCTGCCGCTCGGCCTGTCCGCCGAGTTCGGGCGGCTCACCTACCCCGTCTCCACCCTCGAACTCGACCCCGGCGCCACCCTGGTGCTGTTCACCGACGGCCTGGTCGAACAGCCCGGCGCCGACCTCGGCGACGGTGTCCGGGACCTCGCCGCCGCGGTCGCCGCCGGCCCCCCGCACGTCCGTGACCTCGCCGACCTCCTCATCCGTGACGCCGAGGAGCGCGGCGGCGAGGACGACGTGGCCCTTCTCCTGCTGCGCCGCCACGCCCCGGACGCCCCGCGCTCCGGCGGCCGGCTTCAGCGGCACGTGGCCCCCGGCGACCCGGAGGCCCTCGCGGAGGCCCGCCATCTGACCCGGGCCGCCGTCCGCGCCTGGGGCGCCGAGCCGCAGGGCGACGAGATCGAACTGGTCGCCGACGAGCTGATCACCAACGCGCTGACGCACACCGAGGGCGCGGCGGTCGTCACCCTGAGGTACCTCACCGGGGCCGGCCGGCGGCTGCGGATCGAGGTCGAGGACTCCTCCAGCGCCCTGCCCCGGCGGCGCGAGGCGGGCGAGTCCGGCGTCTCCGGGCGCGGCCTGCTGCTGGTCGACCTGATGGCGGACGGCTGGGGCGTGGAGGCGCGGGGCGGCGGCAAGTGCGTGTGGGCGGAGTTCGCGGTACGGCACGGCGAGCTGTGAGGGCACCCCGGGTCCGACGCGCCCGCGGTTCCGGGCTCTACCCGGGTCTGGTGAGGTGCCCTTCGCTCCTCGGCGGCCCCCTGGGCGCACCCGACGTCCCCGCGTTCCCCGGTGCCGCCGCCCGGCGCCGGTGGCACCCTGGACACATGCCCGAACTGCCCGAGGTAGAGGCGCTCCGAGAGTTCCTGGCCGAGCACCTCGTCGGCCGCGAGATCGTGCGGGTCCTGCCCGTGGCCGTCAGCGTCCTGAAGACGTACGACCCGCCGCTCACCGCCCTTCAGGGCCGCCAGGCCACGGCCGTGCGCCGGCACGGCAAGTTCCTCGACGTGGCGACCGACGGCGGCCCGCATCTGGTGACCCACCTGGCCCGGGCCGGCTGGCTGCACTGGAAGGACCGCCTGCCCGACGGCGTGCCCCGCCCCGGCAAGGGACCCCTCGCGCTGCGGGTCGCCCTGGAGACCGGCGCCGGCTTCGACCTGACGGAGGCGGGCACGCAGAAACGGCTCGCGGTGTACGTCGTCCACGACCCGGCCGAGGTGCCGGGAGTCGCCCGGCTCGGCCCGGACCCGCTCGCCGGCGACTTCGACGAGGCCCGCCTGGCCGCCCTCCTCGCCGGCGAGCGGCGGCAGCTCAAGGGCGCCCTGCGCGACCAGAGCCTGATCGCGGGCGTGGGCAACGCCTACAGCGACGAGATCCTGCACGCCGCGAGGATGTCCCCCTTCAAGCTGGCCGCGTCGCTCACCCCCGAGGAGCTGACCCGGCTCCACACGGCGCTGCGGGACACGCTCACCGAGGCCGTCGAGCGCTCCCGGGGCGTGGCGGCCGGCCGGCTGAAGGCCGAGAAGAAGAGCGGCCTGCGCGTCCACGGCCGTACCGGCGAGCCCTGTCCGGTGTGCGGCGACACCATCCGCGAGGTCTCCTTCAGCGACTCCTCGCTCCAGTACTGCCCGACCTGCCAGACCGGCGGGAAGCCGCTGGCGGACCGGAGGCTGTCCCGGCTGCTGAAGTGACTCCCGGTGGCCTACCGGGCGGACAGGACGACCAGCCGCTCCCCGCCCGACGTCCGCACCTCGCAGCGGGCGGTCCCGGACGGCCGCGGGGCCGCGCCGCCGCGCACGGTGGTGGGCCCGCCGCCCTGCGGGGAGCGCCAGGCGGCGACGGCCGCCTCGGAGCCGTCCCGGCCGACCGCGACCAGCCGGCAGGAGCGGGGCCCCGCGCCGTCCCTGACCTCCAGTTCGACGCCGCTGCCCCAGGGCCGGTCCGTCGCGGTCACCCGCGCCCGCACCCCCGACCGGGCGTCGGCCGCGGCGACCCGTACCGTCTCCGCGCCGCGCGCGGCGACGACCGCGGCGCCCGGCACGGCCACGGCGCACACCAGCGCCGCCGCCGTGGCGCACCGCGGCCCGCGCCGGGCGGCCCGGCGCCGCGCCGCCACCTCGGCCGGAAGCCGCCCGAGGAGCCGGGGCCCCACCGAGGCGAACGGGCGCACGACCGGCGGGGCCGCCCTGCGGTACAGCCCCAACTGCCGGGTGACCGGCCCGAATGCGCTCACCGCGGCCGTGCACCGGGGGCACCCCGTGGGTGGTCCTCGAAGCGGAACGCGTCCCGCTCGTCCAGCACGCCGAGCGCGTAGGCGCCCGCGTGGCGATGCCTCTCCAGGGACCTCATGCCGCGTCCTCGTACCGTCGGACGGGCCGTGCTTCCTTGCCCCACCCGTACGGAGCGCGCCGCCGAACCACTCCACGTCACCCGCGGCGGGCACCGGGGGCGTCAGAACAGGTGAATGGCGAGATGCCCCAGCGGCAGCCCCAGCTGCCACGCCGGTGTCCACACCTTGGGCCCCTCGTCCTCGCCCGTCCCCGGGGCGCCGCCCGGGACCGAGTTCAGGTCGGGAGCGAGCAGTTCGGTGTCCTGGAGCCAGCGCCAGGCCGCCCGGGCCAGCGCGAGGTCGGGGTCCGCGTCACCGGAGCGGCCGGCGGTCTCGGCGAGCCGCTCGCGCACCCACTCCCGCCACGGCTGGTCGTACGCCGTGAGGGAGAGCCAGGTCTCCAGCCGGGAGACGACCTCGACACCGCAGAGCTGGCCGTCGGTGTCGGACAGGAAGACGGTCAGCGCCAGTGCGTAGCGCCCCGCGCGGAACTCGAAGGACGTCGGCGGCATCAGATCGCCGCCGCGCAGCAGCTCGTCGGCGACGTACTCGGCGTACAGCCAGGCCATGGGGACGCTCAGTCCGTCTCCGCCGCCGTCCGTGCTCTCGTGACCTCTGTGCAGCATCCCTTCCTGCCTTCCTCCGGTGCGTGCGTCGCCCCACCCGGACCCCGCCGGGGTCCCGTCCGGAACACGGATGAGGACAGCCGATTACCCAACCGGGGTCCACGGCAAGGCGCTTTACGGAGGCTTGACCCGGCGTCCGGTTTCATCGCAGGTCGGTGGCGTAATCCGGCAGCACCCGGCGCAGGGCGCGAAGCGCGTAGAACGCCCGGGACTTCACGGTACCCGCCGGTATGCCCAGGGCCTTCGCCGCTTCCGCCACACTCGCCCCCTGGAAGTACACCAGCACCAGGACTGCACGGTGCTCCGGAGTGAGTGTCTTCACAGCCTCGCGCACATCGAGGGCGGCGGCGGCCCGCTCGGCGTGGTCCGCGCAGACCGGCGCGTTCTCCAGGGCCGCGTCGCCGATCTCGGGCGGGCGGGCCTGCCGGGCCCGCCGCGCGTCGATCGCCAGCCGCCGGGCCACGGTCAGCAGCCAGGGCCGTACGGAGGCGAAGTCGCCGGCGCGCAGGGCCTCGGGGTGCTGCCAGGCCCGGACCAGGGTCTCCTGCAACAGGTCCTCGGCGCGCTGCCGGTCGCCGTCGCTCAGCCGCAGCAGCAGCCCGAAGAGCGGCCGGCCGTGCTCGCGCTGGAGGGCGGCGAGCTCGTGCTCGGCGGTCGTCGTCCCGTGGGTGAGGGTGGTTCCGGCCGTCATGGCCGTATGGCATCGCAGGGTGCGGCCCGGGGACAGGGCGGGCGCACAGGTCTGCGGCGGACGGTCGATCGCGTCGGTGAACGGTTCGGTGAACGGTCCGTCCCGCCCGGAGTGCCCGCCGGACGGGCTAAGGGGCGTGTCGGAGCCGCGCGAACCGCACGGGATCTCCTTACCTCTTTGTGTGTAAATCTGATTTTTATCCGTGCGTGACCACACCGGGGTGAACGGATGATCACACGCAGCCGACAGGTGGCCCTGGCCCTCACCGTCGTCCTCGCCGCGGGCGCGGCCTGCCAGGCCCACGGCCACGAGCCGCCCCCGGCCGGCCGTCCCGCCCCGGACACCGGCGCCTTCACCCTGGTCGCCTCCGGGGACGTCCTGCCGCACGGCTCGGTCGTCGAGCGGGCCCGCTTCGACGCGGGCGGCACGGGACTCGACTTCCGCCCGATGCTGGCCGGCATCGCCCCCGTCGTCTCCCGCGCGGACCTCGCCCTGTGCCACCTGGAGACCGGGGACGGCGCCGCGTTCCCGCCCGAGATGGCCGAGGGCCTCGCCGCCACCGGATACGACGGCTGCTCCACCGCATCCACCGCCTCCGCCCCCACCCTCGACGCCCTCGACCGGGCCGGCGTACGGCACGCCGGGGCCGCCCGCACCGAGGAGGAGGCCCGCACGGTCACCGTCCTGCGGGCCGGCCCCGCCGATGTCGCCCACCTCGCCTGTTCCGGCGCCCTCGACGCACGGCGCGTCCTCGCCGACGCGCGGGCCGCCCGGGAGGCCGGCGCCGACGTCGTCGTGGTCTCCCTGCGCTGGGGCACCCCCTGGCAGGAGGAACCCGACGCGGGGCAGCGGGCCCTGGCCGGCGCGCTCACCGCCGCCCGCACGGCGGGGCGCCCCGACATCGACCTGGTCCTCGGCACCCGCGCGCACGTCCCGCAACCGTACGAGAAGGTCAACGGCACCTGGGTGCTCTACGGCCTGGGCGACCAGATCGCCGGTGAGACGACCAACGACCGAGGGGCCGCCGACCCGCGCGCCCACCAGTCCACCCTCGGCCGCTTCACCTTCGCCCCGCCCGCCCGGCCCGGCGGACGCTGGGAGGTCACCCGGGCCGAGTTCGTCCCCCAGCTCTACGACATCGACGCCGGACGGGTGGTGAACCTCAACCGGGCGCTCGCGCAGGGCGCCGAGGTGCGCGCCGTGCGCGACCGCGTCCGGGACGTGGTGCTCGCCCGGGGCGCCGCCGCGGACGGGCTCGCCATGGGGGAGTGATCCCTGGGGGACCACGCACCTCCCGGGGGGTCACGGCACCACGGTCACGGGCCAGCGCCCCGCCTTCACCAGCCGGATCGCCACCGACCCCACGAAGCGATGCCCCGCCTGCTCGGAGGCGCCCACCACCACCGCGTCCGCCTTCAGATCGTCGGCCGCCTTCCGCAGCCCGTTGAAGGGATCGCCGCGGAAGGTGTGGAACTCCCAGCGCACCTCGAATATCCCCTTCACCCGCTCGGTCGCCTCCCGGATGTGGGCGACCAGGTCCTCCGCGACCTCGTCGGTCGTCTCCGCGACCGGCGCCCCCAGCGACGCCCCCGCCACCAGCATCGGCTGCACGTACACCACGGCGAGCAGTGCGTGCTGCCGCCGGGCCAGGCCACCGGCGTAGGCCGCGGCGCGGAACGAGGAGTCCGACCCGTCGACGCCGACCAGGATGACCCTGGGCCCGTCCGTGCCCCGTTCGAACTGATGGGAATGCTGCTGTTCCGGTTCCGTCACGCGGCGAGGCTATCGGACGGGGCGCACGCCCCCGACGCGTGCCGCCGCGGCGGGGCACGCGGCGGGTGTGCTGGGCCGGGCGGGTGGATTCGTGCCGCCGCCCCGGTGCCGTACTGGTGCGTCGGCCGGTGGCCGGGCGACTGATGAGTCATGAAGACGGATCAGTTGCTCACGCGGCGCGGGGCCCTGCTCGCCGGCGCCGCCGCCGTCGCGGCGGCCGGGACCGCCGGGGTCCTCGGGGCGGTCACCGGGACCGGTCCGGCCCGCCCGGCCGCCCCCGCCCCCGCCCCCGGCCCCCGGGCGCGCGGCGCGCTCCGGCCCTCCGCCTACCGCCTGCGCCCCCTGACCGGATACGGCCCGCCCGCCGCCGCCCCGGTCCGCACCCCGGTCCGGCAGGCACCCCTGCTGGAGATGCCCGGGCGCGGCCGGACCATGGTGCTCACCTTCGACGACGGACCCGACCCCCGCTACACCCCCGACATCCTCGACACCCTCGCCGAGTACCGGGTGCGGGCGATGTTCTTCGTGTGCGGCGAGATGGCCGTCGAGAACCGGGAGCTGCTGGCCCGGATGGCCGACGACGGACATGTCGTCGGCAACCACACCTGGTCCCACCCGCTGCTCACCCGCCTCGGCCGGCGGGAGATCCGCGCCGAGATGGAGCGCACCGGCGAGGTGATCGACCGGGCCGTCGGTGAGCCGCCGCGCTGGTTCCGGGCGCCGTACGGGGCCTGGAACCGCGCCGCCTTCCAGCTCGGCGCCGAACTCGGCATGGAACCCCTCGCCTGGACCGTCGACACCCTGGACTGGACCACCCCCGGCGCCGGCACCATCGTCGAGCGGGTCGAGGACGGCGCCGCCCCCGGCGTCGTGGTGCTCTCGCACGACGCCGGGGGCGACCGTTCGCAGAGCGTGCGCGCCCTGCGCTCCTACCTGCCCTCCCTGCTGGACTCCGGTTACCACCTCACCGTCCCCGGGCGGCGGCCCGCCTGAGGAAGCGTCGCCCGCCCGGCCGGAAGCCGGGTCAGCGGACCTCGGTCAGGCGGGCGAAGGCGACCACGTTCCCCGCGTAGCCGTTCTGCTTCGTGAATCCGCCGCCACAGGTGATGACCCGCAGTTCGGGACTTCCCTTGGAGGCGTACACCCGGTCGCCGGGGAAATCGTCCTTCTCGAAGACCTCGACGGCGTAGATCTCGAACACCGCGGTCTTCCCGTCCTCCCGGGCGATCTCCACCTTGTTCCCCTGCTTCAGGGCGCCGAGCCCGTAGAACACCGCCGGGCCCTGCTTGTTGTCGACATGGCCGACGACGACCGCGGTGCCCTTCTCGCCGGGGGAGACCGCGCCGGTGAACCAGCCCGCCAGATTGGGGTCCTCGGGCGGCGGCGCGCCCACCCAGCCGTCCGCGTCCAGCCCCACCGGTGTCATCGGCGCGTCCACCTGGATCGCGGGGACGCGCACCCGGGCCGGAACCGCGTACGGCAGCGGCGCGAGGGCCTTGGGCAGGGCGCCCTCCCCCGCGGGACGGGCCTCGGAGGCCGCCGCCGACGCCGGCTGCGGCGGACCCGCGTCGAATTCCCCCGAACCATTGCGAATGAGCGCGAGGCCGGTCAGCAGAACGAGCGCTATGACACCCCACGGAGCGCGCTTCCGGTGCCGCTCCTCCTCTTCGGCCAGTTCCGACGCAGACATTCGACATCCCCTCTCGACACAGCCGTCGCCGTGTCAGTCGCGCATACCGGAAACGCTAAGTGCCGCCCGGCGGCGCGGCGACGGGGCGGAAGCGAACGGGTGGCCGCGCGGCCCGCCGGTGCGCCATCCGGGGAACGGGGTACGGGAACGTTTTGACCGGCCGTGACCTGCGGTGACGTCCGCCGCCGTGGTACCGGCGCGGTGAACGCCCTCACCAGGACGGACCATTGCCGAAATGCGGTCGCCGCCGCGCCAACTGAGGGTTTCTCCGGGAGGCGCTTTCTCGCCGATCGACCGGGGACGGGTCCCGGGGCGTCTTCCGCGGAGGATCACATGCGTAACTCCCGTGCCCTGGCGGCCGCAGGCGCCGCCGTCGCCGTCCTCGGGCTCGCCGCTCCCACGGCCGCCGCGTGGGACACGCCGAGCAACATCGTGGCCCTGCCCAGCGTCATCGCCCGCGGCGGGCAGATGACCGTCACGGTCGACGGCTGCCCGCACGGCGGCACGATGACCTCGCGCGCCTTCCCGACCACCCACCTCACCCCGGTCCGGGGCGCCAACGAGACCTCCAAGGGGGTCGCCACCATCAACAGCGACGCCCGCCCCGGCTCGTACGACATCACCGTCAACTGCTCGGGCCGGACGCTGACCAGGCCGGCCGCCTTCACCGTCATCGGCGGTGTCCGGGGCGGTCTCGGCGGCAGCAACTCCAGCGGCGCCACCCCGACCGACATCGCGATCGGCGGCGGGCTGGTCGCCGCGGCCGTGGCCGGCGGCGGCGTGTTCTGGATGCGCCGCCGGGCCGAGCGGCGCGCCTGACCGGCGCCCCGCCTTCGGGGGGCGGGCGCCGCACAAGGACGGGACAGGACGTGGCCCCGGCTCCTGACGAGGAGCCGGGGCCACGTCCTGTCCCGTCCGCGGGTGCCTCTCCGTCAGGGGCCGTCCGTGCCGGAGCGGCGGCGGGAGAAGTGGTACGCGGCACCGACCGAGCCGACGACGAGCGCGGCCCCCAGTCCGATGTTCCGCAGGCCGAAGCCGGCCGCGGTGCCGCCCTCACCGGCGTGCACGCCCTTCTGCGGATGCCCGGGGTGCTCGCCGTGGCCGGGGTGCTCCGGCGGGGGCGGTGGCGGGGCGATGGTGCTGGGCGGCGGAGTGGGCGACTGGGTCGGCACCCCGCCGGCGATGGTCAGGCTCGCCGTCCCGGTCGCCCCGTCGCAGCGGAACAGCACCTGGTGGACCGCGCCCGGCTTGGCGTCCCAGTCGACCACCGCCCGGGCCGAGGTGTGCCCGGGGTGGATGGTGACCGGGTCGAAGACCGGCGCGGAGACCGTCGCGGGGCCCTTGCAGCCGCCGCCCTCGCGGTCGACCTCCAGGGTGACCTCGCCGCCCGGCGCGATCGTGGAGGGCCGGACGGCGAAACCGAACGGGGCGGAGCCGCCGCCCTGCCCGGCCGCGCCGGCGACCGGGACACAGGACGTGAGGGCGCAGGCGCCCAGCAGTGCGGCCGAAGCGACGGGTATCGCGCGCATGGAAGTTCCTCCGGGTCCCGAGGAGCAGCCGCGGACCTGTTTCCGTTCGCGTGGGACATGCACCTCGATGTCCGAAACGCTAGGAAGGCGCGCGGAGGGACGCGATCGCTGTCGCGCGAATGGGGCAAGGCTGTGGGCCGCCCGGGGGACGGCGCCGGTGCCGTCCCCCGGCCCGGCGTCAGGACGCGATGCCCGGGAAGAGCGCCAGGTACGGGCTGGTGGACGCCCCGAAGCCCCGGCCGTAGGGATCGTCGAAGTCCCAGATGAGGAAGAGGAGGAAGGCGATCAGCGCGGAGAACAGCCCGGCCAGCACCAGTTCCCGTGCCGTGCGTCGGATCTGGAGGGCGAAGACCATGCCGATGGTGACGACCCCTCCGATGATCAGCCCGAACCAGACCACACCGGGCATGGTCGACCCGGTCGACTCCGCCCGCGCGACCCTGGCCTGGTCGGCGGCGGTCACCTGGTCCAGGAGCGGCTGGTAGGCCTGCGCCTCGAAGTCGGACTTCGGCTCGTAGTCGGTCACGTCCGCGCGGACCCGGTCCAGGAGCACCGTGCCCCGCTCGGTGATGTCACCGGTCTCGGCCATGGCCGGCCACTCCTCGGTGACGACGTGTCCGACATAGGCATTGACATCGTCCCGAATCCGGTCGCGGATCTGCGGCGGGTAGACCCGGACCCGCTCCGAGACCTCGTGCAGCGCCACCGCCTCCGCCTGCACGTGGTCCTGGGCCGCGCTGCGCGCCTCCCAGACGCCCGCGATGGCGAGACCCAGGACGATGGCGTACACCACACCGATCCACATGGTCATGTACTCGATGACGTCCGGCGTCTCGGTGATGTCCTCGTCCTCGGCCGCCCTGCGGTGCCGGACGAAGGTGATGACGACCACGACGGCGCAGGCGGCCAGCATCGCGAGGGTGAGAACAAGCCATTCCGGCAAGGGGGGCCTCCAGGGATCAGCGCGGGCGCAGCGCTACGACGGCGACCAGCGCGGGGAGCGTGATGAGCAGGACGAAGACGAGCGGCGACATGGCACCGCGCGGGGTCCGCGGCCGGGGCGCCGCGGCACGGTGGCGCGGATAGCGCACCGGGGTCAGGGACGGACTCGGCGCCGGAGCGGACGAGGAGGGGGGTGCGGAGGGGGGTGCGGAGGGGGGTGGCGGCTCGGGCGCCGGGGTGACGCTCGGCACAGCGGCCGGCGTCCGGGTCGGCCGCGGGGGCGCCGGGCGCGGCGGCGCGGGCGGTTCGGGCTCGGGCGTGGGCCGGGCCGGCGGGGGCGCCGGGGTCCGGGAGGGCGGGGGAGTGGGCGGGGCCGGGGGCTTCGACGGCGGCGGCTCGGGCGGTTCCGGGGGCGTGGGTGTCGGCGTCGGGGTCGGGCTGGGCGGCGGGCAGGGCGGGAACGTGGGCCAGGTGCCCCGTCCGGTGACCGCCGCGGCCGTGAGGCCGTCCGGGCCGTTCGACACGTACGCGCACGCGTCCGCGACCGCCGGGGCCGCCGGTGCGCCGGCGGCGGCGAACACCAGCGTCACCAGGGCCAACGCCCGTCCTGCGGTGGCGGATCGGGTCGGTTCGGGTCCATGCACGTGGCGAATCATCGAAGGCGCGGGGCCGTGACGTGCCCCGGTGCCGGGGGATTGCTCCGAAGGAGGTACGGCATTCGTACACCTGTTCGTCGGACTCGTACTTGCGTACGGCCGGGGAAGAAAACACCGGCCGTGTTGAACACCGCCGTACGCCCCGTCCGTACCCCCTGCCGTGCGGCGGAGCGATCCCCCTCCGCGACCACCCTGGAAGGAGGGGGAGTTGGTGAGGTCGACGATGAGGACCTCGTGGCGAACGCCTCACTCGTGACGGGCGCCGCGGTGGTGCTGGTGCTGACGACGGCGTGCGGTCAGGACCGCGGCGCCGTCGGCGGCAGCCAGAACGTGGGCGCCACGGCCCGGCCCGGCGAGATCGGTGACGCCGGCGCGGACCAGGGGCTCGGCACCGGCGCCGGGGACGCGCGGTCGGCGAGCCCGGCCGCCGTCGCCGGCAAGCTCTCCGTCACCGCGGACGACGAACTCGGCGCGCTGGTGACCGACGGCGCGGGCCGCACCCTGTACCGCTTCGACACGGACACCGCGAAACCGCCCGAGGCGACCTGCAAGGCGGAGTGCGCCACCGCCTGGCCGCCGGTGCCCGCGGCCGACGCCCTCGCGGGCGAGGGCGTCGACGAGGACCTGCTCGGCGAGGTCATCCGCGCCGACGGCACCAAGCAGCTCACCGTCGGCGGCTGGCCGGCGTACCGCTGCACCAGGGACAGCGCCGCCGGTGACGTCAACGGGCAGGGCGTGAACGGCAGGTGGTTCGCGCTGGCCGCCGACGGCACGGAGGCGGGCACGGACCGTCCCGGCCTGGCCACCCGCGAGGACCCCCGGCCGGGCGAGATCGTCGTGACGGCAACGGCATGACGGTCTGCCGCTTCCTGACGGACGAGGCGTGGCCCGAGCCGGTGTGCGCGTGCACCGGCGCGTGTCTCGAGAAATGGCCGGTCGTCGTCCCTGTGGAGGCGAACGACACCAGGGGTGCCGAGAAGAAGGGCCTGATGAGCTTCACCGGGCCGGACGGCGCGGCCCGGCAGACCATCGACTGCTGGCCGATCCGCACCTTCGCCGGGGACAAGGCGCCCGGCGACCCCCATGGCCAGGGCGTGGGCGGCACCTGGTACGCCGTCGGCCCCGACGGGAAGCCGGTCAGGAAGCAGCGGCGGCGCACCGGGCCGCCCCCTCCGCTCGCGCGCGGAGGGGGCGGCCCCTCGTGCGCCCGGTGCGCGTGGCACGTGCCGCCGGGACGTGACCGGGAACGGATGGTCAATTTCCGTTTCCGCTCGCTCCTTTGGCGGGCGATCAGTAGCCTCTGCTCGAACACCGGATCGCCTTCAGCCTTGGAGAGCCAGATGGAGCGTCCCGCCTGGGCGCCGCGCAGCATCGACATCACGGTGCCCAGCGTGTCCCGGATCCACGACTTCTATCTGGGCGGTTCGCACAACTTCGAGGTCGACCGGGAGGCGGCCCGCCGGGCCATGCGGTCCGTCCCGGGGCTGCCGAAGATCATGCAGGCCGGCCGGGCGTTCATGCGCCGCGCCGTGCGCCACGCGGCCGGTGCCGGCATCACCCAGTTCCTCGACATCGGCTCCGGCATCCCCGCCTTCGGCAGCGTCCACGAGGTGGTCCGCCGGGTCCGGCCCGACGCCCGCGTGGTCTACGTCGACCACGACCCGGTGGCGGTCGCACACAGCCAGGCCGTCCTGGACGGCGACGAGCACGTCGACATCGTTGCCGCCGACCTGCTCACACCGCGCGACATCCTCGCGAGCGAGCAGGTGGAGCGGCTGATCGACCTGAATCGGCCGGTGGCCCTCCTGCTCGTTGCCATACTGCACTTCGTGGAGGACCGGGACGACCCGTACACGGCGGTGGCCGAGCTGACGAGCGCGCTCGCGCCCGGCAGCATGCTCGTCCTCTCCCACGCCGCGTACGAGGGAATGCCGCTGCCCCCCGAGCGGGCCAAGGGCGCGGTCGAGGTGTACAAAGACATCCGCAAACCGCTGATCATGCGCACGCGCGAGGAGATCGCGCGGTTCTTCGAGGGGTACGACATGGTGGAACCCGGACTGGTGCCGATGGCGTGCTGGCGGCCCGAGTCGGCGCCGGAGGACGAGGACCCCTACGCCTTCTCCGGTTTCGCGGGCGTGGGGCGTACCGCGTGACCGCGCAGCCCGACGGGCCGGACGGGCCGGAGGACAGACTCCGCCGGTTCGCGACGATCTGGAGCCGGGCCGTCTTCCCGGTCACCACGACCTCGTCCACCCGCCCCGAGTTCGAGGCCGAACTGCTGCCACTGGCCCGCCGGCTGAGCGAGGTGCTGCGCGCCCGCGCCTTCGACGCGGAGGCGGCCAAGGAGGTCGGCGCGGCCCTCGTCGACGCCCACTGCACCGACCCCGAGGCGCTCAGCCGCACCCTGGACTGCGTCGACGCCTATCTGGTGCTGTACTGCGGCGAGGGCGGCGACCAGGAGGACCTGCGGGCCCGGTCGGCGCGGATGCAGCACGCCATGGCGGCCGGCTTCGCGCAGGCGCTGCGCGAGCGCACCCTGGCCGAGCAGGAGGCCATCGCCCAGGCCGCGCTGAAGGCCCAGGGCGTGGTCGCCGCCGCGCTGCACGCCAGCGAGGCCCGCTTCCGCGCGGTCTTCGAGGGCGCCGCCATAGGCATCGGCATCGCCGACCTCGACGGCAACATCCTCCAGGTCAACGAGGCGCTCACACGCATGTTCGGCCTCACCGACCAGGCCATGCGCCGGGGCAACGTCCGGGAGTGGACCCACCCCGACGACGCCCCCCAGACCTGGCGGCTCTACGACGAGCTGGTGCGCGGCGAGCGCGAGCACTACCACCTGGAGAAGGCGTTCTACCGGCCCGACGGCACCGTCCTGTGGACCAACCTGACCGTCTCCCTGCTGCGCGACGCCGACGGCGACCCGCAGTACCAGCTCGCCCTCATGGAGGACACCACCGAGCGCCGGCTGCTCAACCTGCGGCTGCGCTACGAGGCCACCCACGACGCGCTCACCGGCCTGCCCAACCGCAGCTTCTTCTTCGAACGCCTGGAGAAGGCTCTCGGCGCCGGCGAGGGCCAGCGCTTCGGCCTGTGCTACCTCGACCTGGACGGTTTCAAGACCGTCAACGACAGCCTCGGGCACGCGGCCGGCGACCGGCTCCTCGTCGAGGTCGCCGACCGGCTCCAGGGCTGCGCCACCGCGCCCGGCGAGATGGTCGCCCGGCTCGGCGGCGACGAGTTCGTGGCGCTCACCACCGGGCCGGACACCGCCCAGGAGGTGGACGAACTGGCCGAGCGCATCATGAACGCGCTGCTCGCGCCGGTCAGCGTCGACGGCCGGGAGCTGACCGTGCGCGGCTCCATCGGCATCGTCGAGGGACCGGCGGGCGAGCGCAGCGCGGCGGAGGTGCTGCGCAGCGCCGACATCACCATGTACCGGGCCAAGTCGGCCGGCGGCAACCGCTACGAGCTGGCCGACCCGGAGGCCGACGCCCGCGCCATCACCCGGCACGGGCTGACCACCGCGCTGCCGGCGGCGCTGGAGCGCGGCGAGTTCTTCATCGAGTACCAGCCGCTGGTCCACCTCGGCGACGGCAGCGTGCGCGGCGCGGAGGCGCTGGTGCGCTGGCTGCATCCGCAGCACGGCGTCCTCGGCCCGGACCGGTTCATCCCGCTCGCCGAGCACACCGGTCTGATCGTGCCGCTCGGCCGCTGGGTGCTGGAGCAGTCGGTGCGGCAGGCCCGCGCCTGGCGGGAGCGGTACGGCGACGGCGCGGACCCGCTGCGCATCAACGTCAACCTCTCGCCCTGCCAGCTCACCCATCCCGGGCTGGTCCAGGACACGGTCGACATCCTGGAACGGGCGGGCGTCACCCCGGACGCGCTCTGCCTGGAGGTGACGGAGTCCGCCCTGATCGGCGCCGACGACGATCTGCTCAAGCCGCTGCGGAGGCTGGCCGAGATGGGCGTCGACATCGCCCTGGACGACTTCGGCACGGGCTACTCCAACCTCGCCAACCTGCGCCGCCTGCCGGTGAGCGTGCTCAAGCTGGACCGTTCCTTCACCCAGAGCATGCAGCAGTTCCCGGCCGACCCGGTCGACCTCAGGATCGTCGAGGGCATCGTCTCCCTCGCCCACGGCCTGGACCTCGCGGTCACCGTGGAGGGCGTGGAGACCGGCGCGCAGGCGGAACAGCTCCGCGTCCTGGGCTGCGACACGGCGCAGGGCTGGTACTACGCCCGTCCGGGGCCGCCGGACCGCCTCCACGAGCTGGCCCTGGTGGACACGACAGGCTGATCCCCCGGACGCGGGCACGCCCTCAGGGGCGCGGGGAACCGCGCCAGCGACCACGACGCAACCCGCACCCTGCGACGGGACGCGCGGGTCTCGTCGTGGCTGGTCGCGCAGGTCCCCACGCCCCTGGGGACATACCCGCGCCCGGCGACGAGGGGGTCACCGTTCCAGCAGCATCCGCTGGAGCTCCCGCGCGGCCCGGGGAGGAGCCACATCGCTGCGGTGGGCCAGGGCGATCGTACGGTGCAGGCCCGGCCGGGCCAGCGGCGTCACCCGCAGCCCGCGCCCCGACCGGGCCGCCACCATCCGGGGCACGACCGCTACCCCGAGCCCCGCCCGGACGAAGCCGAGAACCGCGTCCATCTCACCGCCCTCCACCGCGAAACCCGGCTCGAACCCCGCGGAGCGGCACGCCGCCACCGTCAGCTCCCGCAGGTCGTAGCCGTGCCGGAACATGACCAGGCGCTCGCCCTCCAGGTCGCCGATGTCCACCGCGCGCCGCCCGCCCCCGGGCCGCGGCTCCTCCGGTGACGACACCACCACCAGGTCCTCCCGCAGCAGTTCCACCGTGGTCAGCGCCGGCGACGGGCTCGGCAGCGGCAGGACGACGAGCGCGAGATCGAGCGCCCCGCGCGCCAGCTCCCGTACCAGGTCATGGCTGCCGCCCTCCTCGATCAGCAGCCGGATGCCGGGGTAGCGGTCGTGGAACGCGCGCAGCACATCCGGCAGCAAGCCGGTGCACAGGCTCGGCGTCGCGCCCAGCCGGACCCGGCCGCCGCGCAGCTGCGCCAGCTCCTGCACCTCGTGCCGCGCCGTGTCCGCGTCGGCCAGGATGCGCCGGGCCAGCGGCAGCAGCGCCTCCCCGGCGTCGGTCAGCGTGATGTTGCCCCGCGCCCGCTGGAAGAGGTCCGCGCCCAGCTCCCGCTCCAATGCCTTGACCTGCTGCGACAGCGACGGCTGGGAGACATGGACCAGGTCGGCGGCCCGGGTGAAGTGCCGGGTCTCGGCGACCGCCACGAAGTACTGGAGCTGATGGAACTGCACCCCGCCATCATAGGCTCTCCCTATCGAAACGAGGCTCACCATGTCTTGGACCGATGGGGCCGTCCGGCCCTAGCGTCTGGTGACATGGCTCTGGCAACGCGGACGGACCGACGGCCGTCCATGGCACGCACCGTGTGGGACTCCACCGTCGGCAAGAAGGCCGTGATGGCGGTCAGCGGACTGATCATGCTGCTGTACCTGGTCGTCCACATGATCGGCAATCTGAAGATCTTCTTCGGCACGGAGGAGTTCAACCACTACGCCCACTGGCTGCGCACCGTGGGCGAGCCGTTCATGCACTACGAGTGGACCCTGTGGGTCGTCCGTGTGGTGCTGGTCGTCGCCGTCGTCGCCCACGCCACCTCCGCGTACCAGCTCAGCCGCCGCGACATCAAGGCACGGCCCACCCCGTACGCGCACCGGCGCCGGCGGGCCGGTTACGCCACCCGCACCATGCGCTGGGGCGGGGTCATCCTCGGTCTGTTCATCGTCTGGCACATCCTGGACCTGACCACCGGCACCGTGCACGCGGGCGGCTTCGAGTCGGGCAAGCCCTACCAGAACGTCGTGGACACCTTCTCCACCTGGTACGGCAACACCGTCTACATCGTCGCGATGCTCGCCCTCGGCCTGCACATCCAGCACGGCTTCTGGAGCGCCGCCCAGACCCTCGGCGCCGGCAGCCGCAGCCGCGACCGCGCCCTGAAGACCGTCGCCAACGTCCTCGCGCTGCTGCTCACGGCCGGTTTCATCGCCGTCCCCGTGGGCGTCATGACCGGAGTGGTGAGCTGAACATGACTTCCTACGCCGACTACACGACCGGTGCCCCGGTCGTCGACGCCAAGGCCCCCGAGGGCCCGATCAACGAGCGCTGGGACAAGCGCCGCTTCGAGGCCAAGCTCGTCAACCCCGCCAACCGGCGCAAGCACACGGTGATCGTCGTGGGCACCGGCCTCGCCGGCGGCTCCGCCGGTGCCACCCTCGCCGAACAGGGCTACCACGTCGTCCAGTTCTGCTACCAGGACTCCCCGCGCCGCGCCCACTCCATCGCCGCGCAGGGAGGCATCAACGCGGCGAAGAACTACCGCAACGACGGCGACTCGGTACACCGCCTCTTCTACGACACGGTCAAGGGCGGCGACTTCCGGGCCCGCGAGTCCAACGTGCACCGGCTCGCCCAGATCAGCGTCGAGATCATCGACCAGTGCGTGGCGCAGGGCGTCCCCTTCGCCCGCGAGTACGGCGGCCTGCTCGACACCCGCTCCTTCGGCGGCGTCCAGGTCTCCCGCACCTTCTACGCCCGCGGCCAGACGGGCCAGCAGCTCCTGCTCGGCGCCTACCAGGCGCTCAGCCGCCAGGTCGCGGCCGGCAACATCGAGCTGCACCCCCGTACCGAGATGCTCGACGTGATCGTCGTCGACGGGCGGGCCCGTGGCATCGTCGCCCGGGACCTGATCACCGGGCGGATCGACACGTACTACGCGGACGCGGTGGTCCTGGCCAGCGGCGGCTACGGCAACGTCTTCTACCTGTCGACCAACGCCATGAACTCCAACGCGACCGCCGTCTGGCGGGCGCACCGGCGCGGCGCGTACTTCGCCAACCCCTGCTTCACGCAGATCCACCCCACCTGCATCCCGCGCACCGGCGACCACCAGTCCAAGCTGACGCTGATGAGCGAGTCGCTGCGCAACGACGGCCGGATCTGGGTGCCCAGGGCCAAGGGCGACGACCGCCCGCCGAACCGGATCCCCGAGGACGAGCGCGACTACTACCTGGAGCGCATCTACCCGTCCTTCGGCAACCTCGTCCCCCGTGACATCGCCTCCCGCGCCGCGAAGAACGTCTGCGACGAGGGCCGGGGCGTCGGACCCGGCGGCCAGGGCGTGTACCTGGACTTCGCCGACGCCATCCAGCGGATGGGCCGCGAGGCGGTCGAGGCCAAGTACGGCAACCTCTTCGACATGTACCAGCGGATCACCGACGAGGACCCGTACGAGGTCCCGATGCGGATCTACCCCGCGGTGCACTACACGATGGGCGGCCTCTGGGTCGACTACGACCTCCAGACCACCGTCCCCGGCCTGTTCGCGATCGGCGAGGCCAACTTCTCCGACCACGGCGCCAACCGGCTCGGCGCCTCCGCGCTGATGCAGGGCCTGGCCGACGGCTACTTCGTGCTGCCGGCCACCATCAACGACTACCTCGCCCGCAACCCCCACAAGGACGAGGTCGGCGACGACCACCCGGTGGTGCAGGAGGTGCTGGCCGAGACCCAGGACCGGCTCAACCTGCTGCTGTCCGTCGACGGCGACCGCACCCCCGACTCCTTCCACCGCGAACTCGGCGAGCTGATGTGGGAGTTCTGCGGCATGGCCCGCACCGACTCCGGTCTGCGCAAGGCCCTGGAGCGCATCCCGCAGATCCGCGAGGAGTTCTGGCGCCGGATCAAGGTCCCCGGCACCGGCGAGGAGTTCAACCAGTCGCTGGAGAAGGCCAACCGCATCGTCGACTACCTGGAACTGGCCGAGCTGATGTGCCTCGACGCGCTGCACCGCTCCGAGTCCTGCGGCGGCCACTTCCGCGAGGAGTCCCAGACCCCGGACGGCGAGGCCGCCCGCAAGGACGAGGAGTTCTCCTACGCCGCCGCCTGGGAGTTCACCGGTACCGGCGAGGCTCCCGTCCTGCACAAGGAAGACCTGGTCTTCGAGTACGTCCACCCCACCCAGCGGAGCTACGCATGAGGCTCACCCTGCGCGTCTGGCGCCAGAAGAACGCCGCCGCCGAAGGCGCCATGTCCACCTACGAGGTGGACGGGATCTCGCCGGACATGTCCTTCCTCGAGATGCTCGACACCCTCAACGAGGAGCTGATCCTCAAGGGCGAGGACCCGGTCGCCTTCGACCACGACTGCCGCGAGGGCATCTGCGGCGCGTGCTCGCTCGTCATCAACGGCGACGCGCACGGGCCGGAGCGGACGACCACCTGCCAGCTGCACATGCGGTCGTTCCGGGACGGCGACACCATCGACATCGAACCGTGGCGGGCGTCGGCGTTCCCGGTCGTGAAGGACCTGGTCGTCGACCGGTCCGCCTTCGACCGGATCATCCAGGCCGGTGGCTACATCACCGCCCCCACCGGTGCGGCGCCCGAGGCCCATGCCACGCCGGTCCCGAAGGCGGACGCGGACTTCGCGTTCGAGCACGCGGAGTGCATCGGGTGCGGGGCGTGCGTGGCGGCCTGCCCCAACGGAGCGGCGATGCTGTTCACGTCCGCCAAGGTCAACCATCTGAACGTCCTGCCCCAGGGAGCGCCCGAGCGGGAGACGCGGGTGCTGGACATGGTGGGGCAGATGGACGCCGAGGGGTTCGGCGGGTGCACGCTGACGGGCGAGTGCGCGACCGCCTGCCCCAAGGGCATTCCGCTCATGTCCATCACCAGCATGAACAAGGAGTGGTTGCGGGCCGCCCGGAAGGCGGGCAAGCGCTAGGGTCTGTCGTTTTGATCAGGTCGCGGGGAAGCGGCTGCGTCTTCCCCGCGTCCGCGGCGTGATCCGAACGACAGGCCCTGGCCGCGACCCACCAGGACGTTCGCCGGACAGGTGCGGACGGGCGGGACCGGGAGAGGTGCTCCTCCCGGTCCCGTTTCGCACGCGCCCCTGGCATTCAGCGACCGCACATCCGCTCTCCCGGCGTTGGTCATGCGCAGGACAGCCGGGGTCGGGAGAACAGAGGCGAGCCCGGCCCCTGACCAGGAGAGCAGCCATGAGCGGTGTACTGACCGTCGACCGACGCCCGCAGCCCCCGGCACCCGTCCGCTACACCGTCTCCCTCGCCCGTGAGGAGGAGGAGGTCCGGGCCGCGCAGCGCCTGCGGCACGAGGTCTTCGCGGGGGAGATGGGCGCCCTGCTGTCCGGGCCCCGGCCGGGACTGGACGCCGACGCCTTCGACGCCTACTGCGACCACCTGCTGGTGCGCGAGGAGACCACCGGGCAGGTCGTCGGCACCTACCGGCTGCTGCCGCCCGAGCGGGCCGCGATCGCCGGACGGCTGTACGCGGAGAGCGAGTTCGACCTCACCGCGCTGGACCCGGTCCGCCCGGACCTGGTCGAGGTGGGCCGCTCCTGCGTGCACCCCGACCACCGCGACGGCGCCGTCATCGGGCTCATCTGGGCCGGCATCGCCCGCTACATGACCGACCGCGGCCACGAGTGGCTGGCCGGCTGCTGCTCGGTCCCGCTCGCCGACGGCGGCGCCCTCGCCTCCGCCACCTGGGAGCGCGTACGGGACCGGCACCTGGCGCCCGAGGAGTACCGGGTGCGGCCCCTGCTGCCGTGGGTCCCGCGCCCCGGCACGCCGGCCGCGCGCACCGGACTGCCGGCCCTGCTGCGCGGTTACCTCCGGCTCGGCGCCTGGGTCTGCGGTGAGCCCGCGCACGACCCCGACTTCGGCGTCGCCGACCTGTACGTGCTGCTGCCCATGAACCGGGTCGACCCCCGCTACCTGCGGCACTTCCTCTCGCTCGTGCCCGCCGCCCGGTGAGCGTCTGGCTGCCCGCCGCGCCCTGCACCCCGGAGGGCTGCGTGGACCGGACGCGGACCGCGGCGGCCCTGCCCCTGGCCGTCCTGCGGCTGACGGCCGTGACGGTCCTGCTGCTGGCCGGGATCGCGCTGACGCCGCTGGGCGGTCGGATGCCGGCCGCGCTGGTGCGCCGCTGGTGCCGGTGGATCGTACGGGCCGCCGGTGTCCGGGTCCGGATCACCGGGGCCGCCCCGGCCACCGGGGGACTGCTCCTGGTCGCCGACCACGTCTCCTGGCTGGACGTCCCGCTGCTGGCCGCCGTGCGCCCGGCGCGGATGGTGGCCAAGACCGAGATCCGCGGCTGGCCGGTGGCCGGCCGGCTCGCCGCCCGCGGCGGGGTGCTGTTCATCGAACGGGACCGGCTGCGGGCGCTGCCCGGCACGGTCGCCCGCATCGCGGCCGAGCTGCGCGCCGGCGCCGCGGTCGCCGTCTTCCCCGAGGGCAGCACCTGGTGCGGGCGGGCGCGCGGGCCGTACCGCCGGGCCGTCTTCCAGGCCGCGCTGGACGCGGGCGCGCCGGTCCAGCCGGTGCGCGTCCGCTATCTGGCGGACGGGCGCGCGGTGAGCACCACGCCCGCCTTCGTCGGGCAGGACACCCTGCTCGCCTCGGTCTGGCGGGTGGTGTCGGCGCGCGGCCTGCTGGCCGAGGTGCGGGTGGTGCCGGCCGTGTCCGCCGGCGCCCACCAGGACCGCCGCCGCCTCGCCCGCGCCGCCCAGGGCGGGGACGGTCACCGGGAGAAAGCACGCTCGAAAAGTACGTGCCATTTGTGATGTATGCGCCGTTTTCCGCCTCGTGATGCGGAAAGCCGTAGAGGTGTCACTCCAGAAGGAGGGTGAGGCCAAGATGATCACCCGCGAAGAGATCACGATGCTGTTGGACCATCCCGTCTACGACGGGGAGGGCAACAAGATCGGCGACGCCAAGCACGTCTTCTTCGACGACATGACCGGGCGCCCCGAGTGGGTCAGCGTCAAGACGGGCATGATCGGCTCCAAGGAGTCGTTCATCCCCATCCACGACGCGACCCTGGTCGAGGACCACCTTGAGGTTCCCTACGCCAAGGACCAGGTCAAGAACGCGCCCAGCGTCGACATCGACGCGGGCGGGCACCTGTCGGCGAGCGAGGAACACCGGCTCTACGAGTACTACGGCGTCAACTGGGACAACGTGTTGTCCGACGCCGGGCCGTCGGGCACCGACACCGGCATGGGCACCGGCACCGCCGCGGCGGCCGGGACGGCGGGCCTGGCGGGCACCGCCGGTGAACGGGGCGGCCAGGACCGTACGGCGATGCTCGGCGAGGACGACGCCATGACGCTCTCCGAGGAGCGGCTGCGGGTCGGCGTCGAGCGGCGCGAGACCGGCCGGGCCCGGCTGCGCAAGTACGTCGTCACCGAGGAGGTGGAGCAGACCGTTCCGGTCCGGCACGAGGAGGTGCGGCTGGAGCGGGAGCCGATCACCGAGGCCAACCGGGACGCCGCGCTCACCGGGCCGGAGATCGCCGAGGCCGAGCACGAGGTCGTCCTGCACGACGAACACGCCGTGGTGGAGACCGAGACGGTGCCGGTGGAGCGCGTGCGGCTGACCACCGAGGAGTGGGTCGAGAACGAGACCGTCCACGGCCAGGTCCGCAAGGAGCGCCTGGAGACGGACGGCATCGTCACGGAGGGCAGCGCGGACGACGTCCGGCGGCCGGGCCGCGAGTGACCCGGCCGGGCCCGGCGGCGCGGCACCGCTCAGGCGGACGCCGCGCCGCCGAGCGCCCGCGCCAGATACGGCGCGGTGGCGCTGCCCTCGGCCCCCGCCACCCGCGCGGGCGGACCGGCCGCCACGATCCGGCCGCCCGCGTCACCGCCGCCCGGCCCCAGGTCGACCACCCAGTCCGCGCCGGCGGCGACGGACATGTCGTGCTCCACGACGACCACGGTGTGCCCGGCGTCCACCAGGCCGTGCAGCTGCCGTACCAGGACCTCCACGTCGGCGGGGTGCAGCCCGGTCGTCGGCTCGTCCAGCAGATAGAGGGTGTGCCCGCGCCGGCCGCGCTGCAACTCGCTCGCCAGCTTGATGCGCTGGGCCTCCCCGCCGGACAGTTCGGTGGCGGGCTGCCCGAGCCGCAGATAGCCGAGGCCCACGTCCAGCAGCGTGCCGAGAGAGCGCGCCGCCGCCGGGACGTCCGCGAAGAACTCCGCCGCCGACTCCACGGTCAGGCCGAGCACCTCGGCGATGTTCCGCCCCCGGTACGTCACCTCCAGCGTCCCGGGGTTGTAGCGCGCCCCGCCGCAGTCCGGGCAGGGCGTGTAGGTACTCGGCAGGAAGAGCAGTTCGACGCTGACGAACCCCTCGCCCTGGCAGGTCTCGCAGCGGCCCCCGGAGACGTTGAAGGAGAACCGGCCCACGCCGTACCCCCGCTCCCGGGCGCCGTCGGTGGCCGCGAAGACCTTGCGCACCACGTCGAACAGGCCGGTGTAGGTGGCGAGGTTGGAGCGCGGGGTGCGGCCGATGGGCCGCTGGTCGACGGCGACCAGCCGGTCCACGCCCGGCAGTTCCTCGGTGATCTCCCCGACCAGGGTGGACTTGCCGGACCCGGAGACACCGGTGACGGCCGTGAGGACGCCCAGCGGGATGCGGGCGGTCACCCCGCGCAGGTTGTGCCGGGTGACCGGGCCGACCGTCAGCGTGCCGCGCGGGGCGCGCGGGGCACGGGCCGGGGCGGGGGAGCGGCCGAAGAGGTACCGGGCCGTCGCCGAGCCGGCGACACCGGCCAGCTCCGCGACCGGACCGCTGTGCAGCACCCGTCCGCCGTGCTCGCCCGCGCCCGGCCCGACGTCCACGATCCAGTCGGCGTCGCGCACCACGTCCAGGTGGTGCTCCACCACGAACACCGAGTTCCCGGCCGCCTTCAGCCGCTGGAGCACCGCCCGCAGCGCCTCGGTGTCCGCCGGGTGCAGTCCCGCCGACGGCTCGTCCAGGACGTAGACGACGCCGAACAGTCCCGAGCGGAGCTGGGTGGCCAGGAGCAGCCGCTGCAGTTCCCCGGCGGAGAGGGTCGGGGTCGCCCGGTCCAGGCTCAGGTACCCCAGGCCCAGTTCGACCACGGGCGCGATCCGGGCGAGGAGGTCGTCGGTGAGGACCCGGGCGGTCTCCCCGTCGCGGGGCAGCACGGCGGCCAGCCCGGTCAGCGGCAGCGCGGCCAGCTCCGCGACGGTCCGTCCGCCCACGGTCACCGCCAGCGCCTCGGGCCGCAGCCGCCCGCCGCCGCAGACCGGGCACGGGGCGCTGGTGAGGAAGGACTCCGCCTTCGCGCGCAGCGCCGGGCTCCTGGAGTCGGCGAAGGTCTTCAGCACGTACCGCCGGGCGCTCGTGTACGTGCCCTGGTAAGGCCGCTGGACGCGCCCGGCCTCGCGCACCGGGTGCACGGTGACCACCGGCTGCTCGTCCGTGAAGAGGATCCACTCGCGCTGCCGGGCGGGCAGCTCCCGCCAGGGCCGGTCGACGTCGTACCCGAGCGCGTCCAGCACGTCCCGCAGGTTCTTGCCCTGCCAGGCCCCCGGCCACGCGGCGATCGCGCCCTCCCGGACGGACAGCGACGGGTCAGGGACCAGCAGTTCCTCCGTCGTACGGTGCACCCGGCCGAGCCCGTGGCACTCCGGGCACGCCCCGGCCGCCGTATGGGGCGAGAAGGCGTCGGAGTCGAGCCGTGCGGCGCCCGGGGGGTAGTCACCGGCGCGGGAGAACAGCATCCGGAGCGAGTTCGACAGGTTCGTCACCGTGCCGACCGACGAACGGGAGCCCGGCACCGCCCGGCGCTGCTGGAGCGAGACCGCGGGCGGCAGCCCGGTGATCCCGGCGACCTTCGGAGCGCCCACCTGATGGATCAGCCGGCGGGCGTACGGCGCCACCGACTCGAAGTACCGGCGCTGCGCCTCCGCGTACACCGTGCCGAACGCCAGCGACGACTTCCCCGACCCCGACACCCCGGTGAAGGCGGCCACCACGTCCCGGGGGATGTCGACGTCGACGCCCTTCAGGTTGTGCTCGCGGGCGCCGCGGACCCGGACGTACGGGTCGTGGGGGTGGTGCATGAGGAGGCTCCGTACCGCAGGGGGGCAAACCCCGCGATTCTAAGCCTCCGCTCCCGTGACGACCCGCGCGAGCCGCCGGTAGGAGTCGTACAGGGCGGTGCGGTCGTAGGTGCTGGTGGTGACCAGCACCTCCTGGGCGCCGGTCTCCTCCATCAGGGTCTCCAGCGCGTCGGCGACCTGCTCCTCGGTGCCCGCGAGATGACCGGTGAGACCGGCCTCGTGGAAGCCGCGCTCCTTCGCGGTCATCGCCCGGGACTCGACCTCCTCGGCGGACGGCAGCGGCGGGAAGGTGCCGTGCGTGCGGGAGTACGCCATGGACCATGCCTCGGGGAGCAGCAGCCGGCGCGCCGCCTCGGGGGTGGCGGCCACGGCGACCGTGCCGGAGACGACGACGTACGGCTCCGGGGCCCAGGGGGAGGGGCGGAACGCCTCCCGGTAGCGGTCGATGCCGCGCCGCATCCGGTCGCGGTCGCGCAGGTCGCCGATGACCATCGGCAGGCCCGCGCGGGCGGCGACCAGCGCGCCCTCGCCCATGGCCAGCACGAACGGCGGCACGCTCAGCCCCTCGGCGGGGCGGGCGTGCGCGCCGGTGGGGGAGGTGCCGGCGAACCAGCCGAGCAGCTCGGCCAGTTGCTCCTCGAAGCGGTCGGCGTCGTCCTTGCCCCGGCCCAGCGCCCGGCGCACCCCGTCGGTGAAGCCCACGGAGCGGCCCAGGCCCATGTCGATCCGGCCGGGGAAGAGGGACTCCAGGACGCCGAACTGCTCGGCCACCACCAGCGGCCGGTGGTTGGGCAGCATCACCCCGCCGGTGCCCACCCGGATCGTCCGGGTCGCCCCGGCCACGGCGGCGGCCAGCACGGTCGGCGCGGAACCGGCCACCCCGGGCACCCCGTGGTGCTCCGCCACCCAGAACCGGTGGTAGCCGAGCCGCTCGGCCTCCCGGGCCAGCCGCACGGTGTCGCGCAGCGCCTCGCCGGGCGGGCGTCCCGCGCGGGTGCGGGAACGGTCGAGGACGGAGAAACGGGTCCGGGCGGTCAGCGAGCTCACACCCGGTTCAACGCCCCCGGGGACGGGGCATTCCCGCCGGTCAGCCCTCGGGACGCAGCAGTCCGCGCTCGTACGCCCGGCGCAGGTGCTGCGGTACGAGGTGGCGGACGCCGTCGACGGTGACCGGGACGAGCGCCGGCGTGGCCGCCTTCCACTGCGCGCGGCGGTGACGGGTGTTGCTGCGGGACATCTTCCGCTTGGGGACGGCCATGGCGAACGGACTCCTCGGTGGTCGTGGGGCTGGACGCCGAGGACCGTATATGAAAATGGGTACCGTTTACAAAAGGGCCGGTTAAGGTGAAGGGGTGACCGAGAGCAGCAAGCGCCCGCTGGCCGTGTTCGACCTGGACAACACCCTCGCCGACACCGCCCACCGGCAGCGCTTCCTGGAGCGCCGGCCGCGGGACTGGGACGCCTTCTTCGCCGCCGCCCCGCACGATCCGCCGCTGCCGGAGGGGGTGGCGCTGGCCCGGCGCAGCGCCGAGGAGTGCGAGGTCGTCTACCTCACCGGCCGCCCCGAGCGCTGCCGCCGGGACACCCTCGACTGGCTCGCGGCGCACGGGCTGCCCGAGGGTTCCGTCCGCATGCGGGGCGACCGCGACCGCAGGCCCGCGCGCCACACCAAGCTGGAGACCCTGCGCGCCCTCGCCCGCACCCGCGAGGTCCGGGTGCTGGTGGACGACGACGAGCTGGTGTGCGCGGACGCCCGGCGGGCGGGCTTCACCGTCGTACGGGCCGACTGGGCGGGCCGGTCGGCCGAGCTGAGGGACGCGCAGGAGCGCGAAGGGCGGACCTGACCGGGGCGCCCGCTCGGGGCGGTCCGGGCTACTCGTCCAGCCGGAAGCCCACCTTCAGGCCGACCTGCCAGTGCGCCACCTGCCCGTCCTCGATCTGGCCGCGCACCTGCGTCACCTCGAACCAGTCCAGGTTGCGCAGCGTCTCCGAGGCGCGGGCGATGGCGTTGCGGACGGCCTGGTCGACGCCGTCGGGCGAGGTGCCGACGATCTCCGTGACGCGATATGTGTGGTTCGTCATGACTCCACGGTGCCCCAGACCGCACCGGGGCGCGAGATGTCGGGCGATGCGCCGGTGACCCTTGACCCCGGCATTGGTACATACCAAAATCCAGGCACCCGTACGAGCCATGGGCTCGTCCCCCCATGTCGGGTCTCCCTTCGCCGCGCGCCGGTCACCCCCGGAGAGAACAGGACCCCTCGTGAGACGTCGCAGTCTGCTCGCCCTCGTACCCGCGACCGCCCTGCTGCTGCCCGGCTGCGGGCTGGTCTCCGGCGACGGGGGCTCCGGCGGGCGCACCGTCACCGTCTGGCTGATGAAGGGCAGCGCCTCGCAGGAGTTCCTGGACCGGTTCACCGAGGACTTCGAAGGAACCCATCCCGGCATCAGCGTGGACCTCCGCATCCAGGAGTGGACCGGCGTCGTCGACAAGGTGCGGCGGGCGCTGGCGGGCGAGGGCGAGGACCGGCCGGACGTCATCGAGGTCGGCAACACCCAGGTCCCGGGCTACGCCGAGGGCGGCGGTCTGCTCGACCTCACGCTGGAGTCGATGCGGGACTGGGGCATCCGCGACTGGCTGCCGGGCCTCGCCGAACCGGGCCGGTGGCAGTCCCGGCAGTACGGCATCCCCTGGTACGCCGCCAACCGCGTCGTCCTCTACCGCAAGGACCTGTTCGACCGGGCGGGCATCACCCGGCCGCCGCGCACCCGGGACGAGTGGCTGGAGATCACCGAGCGGCTCGGCACCGGCGGCGACCAGGGCATCTACCTGGCCGGACAGGACTGGTACACGCTCGCCGGGTTCATCTGGGAGGAGGGCGGCGAGCTGGCCGCCCAGCGCGGCGGCGGCACCTGGCAGGGCGCCCTGGACAGCCCGGCCGCCCTGCGCGGCATGGACTTCTACCGCCGGCTCCAGGCGCTCGGCGACGGACCGGCCGGCGCCGACGAGGAACACCCGCCGCAGGCGGGCGTGTTCGCGGACGGCGGGGTGGCGCAGATCGTGGCGGTGCCCGGACTGGCCGGGACCGTCCTCCGGGAGAACCCCGCCCTCCAGGACAAGATCGGGTTCTTCCCCGTGCCCGGCCGGAGGGCCGGTGTGCCCGGCGCCGTCTTCACCGGCGGCTCCGACCTGGTGGTGGCCAAGAACACCGGCGCCCGGGACGCCGCCGTCGCCGTGGTCGACGCCCTGGCCGGCGCCGAGTGGAACACCGAACTGGCCCGGACCATGAACTACGTCCCGAACAGGAAGTCGCTCGCCGACGCCGTCGCGGGCGAGGAGGGCGTCGCCGCCATGGCGGCCGGCGCGGCGCGCGGGCGGGCCACCCCGACCACGCCCGGCTGGAGCGCGGTCGAGGCGGACAACCCGATCAAGGAGTACATGACGAACGTGCTCGGCGGCGCCGACCCGGCCACCGAGGCCCGCCGGGCCACCGAGCGCGTCACCGCCCTGCTGGAGCCCTACGCGTCCTGAGCCGGCCGGGCGGGCGTGCTCAGCGACAGCGCGAACCGGCCCGCCGGGTCGGTCCACCAGTGGACCGCCGTCAGGCCGGCCGCCGCCAGCTCGGCCCGCACCCCTTCCTCGCGGAACTTCGCCGACACCTCGGTGCGCAGCTCCTCACCGGCCGCGAAGTCCACCGCCAGGTCCAGCTCCTTGATCTTCACGGTCTGCGCCGTACGGGCGCGCAGCCGCATCTCGATCCACTCCCGCTCCGCGTCCCAGACCGCCACGTGCTCGAAGGCGGCGAGGTCGAAGTCGGCGCCCAGTTCGCGGTTGACGACGGACAGCACGTTCTTGTCGAACGCGGCCGTCACCCCGGCCGCGTCGTCGTACGCCCGCACCAGTTCCGCCTCGTTCTTGACCAGGTCGGTGCCGAGCAGCAGTGTGTCACCGGGCGCCAGCGCCGAGCGGACCGAGGCGAGGAACGCCGCCCGCTCGGCGGGCAGCAGATTGCCGATGGTGCCGCCGAGGAACGCCAGCAGCCGGGGACCGGGCGTGTCCGGCAGCTCCAGCGCGCCGGTGAAGTCGGCGATCAGCGCGTGCACGTCCAGGCCGGGACGCTCGGCGGCGATCGCCCGCCCGGCGCCCACCAGGGCGCTCTCGCTGACGTCGACCGGGACGTAGGCGCGCAGCCCGGTCAGCGCGTCCAGCAGGTACCGGGTCTTCTCCGAGGACCCGGAACCCAGCTCGACCAGGGTGGCCGCGCCGGACGCCGCGGCGATCGCACCGGCCCGGGCGGCGAGGATCTTCCGTTCGGCGCGGGTCGGGTAGTACTCGGGCAGTTCCGTGATCTGGTCGAACAGCTCGCTGCCCCGGGCGTCGTAGAACCACTTCGGCGGCAGCGTGCGCGGGCTGCCCGTCAGACCGGCCCGGACGTCGGCGCGCAGGGCGGCGTCCGTGGCGTCCTCGGGCAGGATGCGGGTGATGCGGAACGGGCTCACGTGCGGGACTCCTCCGGGATCACGGGCGCGTACTCCTCGATCGGGGCGAGCCGCACCTCGCTGCGGCTCGCCGCCAGCAGGGTGCGGTCGGGCACTTCCCGCCAGCGCGGGTCGTCGTCGTAGGGCTCGGAGGCGACGACCGTGCCGCCGCCGGACCGGGACAGGTACCACAGGGTGTCGCCCCAGGCGGTGGCGGTGATCGTCCCCCCGTCGGTCAGCAGGAGGTTGAGGCGGGCCGAGGGGGCCGCCTCGGCGACCGCCCGGACCGTCTCCGCCAGCGCCCGCGACGGGGCGGCGCCGGCCCGCAGCCGGTGCAGGGCCAGTGCCCACACGAACGCCGAGTCGGTGCGGGCCTCCAGCGCCAGCACCTCCCGGGGCGGCAGCGACGGCACCAGGGCGGCGAGCGAGCCGGGCCAGCCGGGCACCGCCCCGTTGTGGCTGAACAGCCAGCGGTCCGCCGCGAACGGCGCCGCCGCGGCCTCCGCGTCCGCCCCCGACAGGGTCGCGTCACGCACCGCCCCGAGCAGCGCCGTACTGCGCACCACCCGGGCCAGGTCCGCGAAGGACCCGTCCGCCCAGACCGGTCCGGCCCGCCGGTACCGGGCCGGCACCGGGTCGCCCTCGGCGTACCAGCCGACGCCGAACCCGTCGGCGTTGACCGTCCCGTACCGCTGCCGGCGCGGCGCCCAGGACTGGCGGTACAGGCCGTGCGGCGGTGTCACCAGGAGTTCGCCGAGCGGCAGCGCCGGCCCCGCGTAGGCGAGGTGACGGCACATCAGACGGCCTCCGCGGAGCGGGCCGTGCGGAAGCCGGAGAAGATCTGCCGCCGGATCGGGAGGTCCCAGTTGCGGAACGTGCCCCGGCAGGCCACCGCGTCCACCGCGAAGGAACCGCCGCGCAGCACCTTGTGACCGGGGCCGAAGAACACCTCCGAGTACTCCTTGTACGGGAAGGCCCGGAACCCCGGGTACGGCAGGAAGTCGCTCGCCGTCCACTCCCAGACGTCGCCGATCAACTGGCGCACCCCGAGCGGCGACTCGCCCGCCGGGTAGCTCCCGGCCGGCGCCGGACGCAGATGGCGCTGGCCGAGGTTGGCGTGCTCGGGGCCGGGCTCGGCGTCGCCCCACGGGTAGCGCGTCGAGCCGCCGGTCGCCGGGTCGTACCGGGCCGCCTTCTCCCACTCGGCCTCGGTGGGCAGCCGCCGCCCGGCCCAGCGGGCGTAGGCGTCGGCCTCGTACCAGCACACGTGCAGCACCGGCTCGTGCGGCGGCACCGCCTCCGTCACCCCGAACCGGCGGCGCAGCCACCGCTCGCCGTCCCGCCGCCAGAACAGCGGCGCGCCGAGCCCGTTGCGCCGCACGTGGTCCCAGCCCTCGGCGGTCCACCAGCGCCGGTCGGTGTAGCCGCCGTCCGCGATGAACGCCTGGTAGGCCGCGTTCGTCACCGGTGCGGTGTCGATGAAGAACGGTGCCACCTCCCGGCGGTGCGCGGGCCGTTCGTTGTCCAGCGCCCACGGCTCGGTGGACGTGCCCATGGTGAACGGGCCGCCGGGCACGAGGACTTCGGCGGGGCCCGTGAACAGGGGGACGGGGTCCGGGTCGGGGGCGGTCAGGGCCCGCGGTCCCCGGCGGAGCTGATGGGTGATCAGCATGGTCTCGTCGTGCTGCTGTTCGTGCTGCGCGATCATGCCGAACGCGAACCCCGCCTCGGTCAGCCGGGACCCGCCGAACGCGGTGCGCTCCAGCACGTCCAGGGCCCGGCCGCGCACCTCGGCCGCGTACCGGCGGGCCTCCTCGGGCGGCAGCAGCGGCAGCCGGGGGCGCTCGGCGCGCGGATGCTCGAAGGCGTCGTAGAGGCTGTCGATCTCCGGGCGTATCGCCTCCTGCCCGGCGACCGCCCGCAGCAGCCACTGCTCCTCCTGGCTGCCGATGTGGGCGAGGTCCCACACCAGCGGCGACATCAGCGGTGAGTGCTGCGCGGTCAGGTCGGGGCCGTCGACGCAGTCGGTCAGCAGGGTGGTGCGGTCACGGGCGGTGACCAGCGTGGCCAGGGCCCGCTCGCGCAGGGCCTCGGTGTCGTGGATCTCCGTGGCGTCGGGGGCGGTCATGAGGGGATGTCCTTCCCGGACGGGGGACGGCGGGTGCCGTCCGGCCCGTCCAGCAGGTCGTCGGCGGGGCAGCGGCCCCGGGAGACATAGCGGTCCAGGTACGCGGCGACGGCGTCCGTCACCGCGGTGCGCGCGCCGAGCCGGGGCAGCGCGCCGAGCGCCGCCGCGAAGCAGACGGCGGCGGCCTCGCGCAGCTCGGGGTCGGTGAGGCCCAGCCGGGCCGCGTCCCGCCACAGCGGGTTGTGCGGGGCGGGCCGCCCACCGGTCCGCTCGGCCAGCGGCTTCACGGCCCGGTAGGCGGTCTCGGTGGCCTCCGGGTCGTCGAACAGCGCGGCGGTGACGGCGAGCGGCACGATCCAGCCGTCGTCGCCGGGCTGCGCGTCGATCATGCGCAGCTCCAGGTGGCCGCGCGGCCGTACCGGCGGGAAGAGCGTGGTCAGGTGGTAGTCGAGGTCCTCGGCGGTGGGCGCCCGCGGTGACCGGGACCGGGTCCACTCCCGGAAGGTGAGCCCGGCGGGCACCTCCCACGGGCCCGTCTCACGCCGGACGCACATCACCGGCGCGTCCAGCACGTGCCGCGCCCAGGCGCCCGCCGGGTCGGTGTCCAGCGGGGGGCCGCCCGCCCGGTCCGCGCCGATCTCCTCCCAGCGCAGCTGCCGGGTGGAGCGCCAGCCGGTGGGCCGCCCCCCGGCCAGCGGGGAGTTGGCGAACGCGGCCACCAGGACGGGACCGAGCCGGTGCGCCAGCCACCAGCGCCGTACGTGCCCGAGCGGACCGGGCTCCTCGTGCCCCGCGTCGAGACACACCTGCACCGAGGCCGTGGCCCGCATCATCGAGCGGCCGGCCGGGCCGGCGCGGTCGAGCGCGGTCTCCATCGCGTCGTAGCGGGGCTGCCGCAGATAGCGGCGCGGCAGGTCCCCGGGTTCATGGCCGAGGCCGACCAGGGCCAGGCCGTCGGCGCGCAGCACCGCGCGGACGGCGTCGAGGTCGGCGGAGACGGTGTCGACGGCTTCCGTCAGGGAGGCGGCGGGCGGCGAGCTGAGCTCCAGCTGTCCGCCGGGCTCCACGGTGAGCGCCGACTTCAGGGGAACGGACTCCAGTGCGGCGTAGGCCGCGCCGAGCCGTTCGGTGGTCACGGGGAGCCGCGGGTCGCGCAGCTCGTGGACGAGCCATTCCACTTCGACGCCCAGGCGCCGCGGCGGTCCGGTCTTGAAGGCGATGCCGCGGACGATCGCCTCGACCTCGGCCTCACTGACGGCGGTACGTGGCCTGCGACAGCCACCGACCGGTTCTGACATGTCGGATTCCTCCTGAGAAACCACCATGTCGCCGACCTCCGGCCGGGGTGGCCGGGGCGGCACACTCGTCCCACCCAAGACCTTCGGGCTCCTCGGCACAAGGGGACATAACGAGGCAATGCGGGAAGCCGGGTGCGAGGGAAACTCCGTTGCGCCGCAGGACCAGCATCGCTCACGATGCGTTCATGAGCACGACGGGGGAGACCGCACGGAGCGCGGCCACGGCGTCCACGGGGGTGGCGCCGTGAGCGCGCGCCTGCGGGACCTCGCGCGGCGGACGGAGCAGATCGTCGCCGACGGCGCCTATCGCGCCCCCGGCGGGCGCGAGGTGACGATCGCGGGAGCCGTCGAGGCGGCCCGCGCCGGCACCCGCCTGCACGGACCGGAGCCGGTCCCCGTCCCGCGTGTCCCGCCCGCGCGGACCCGCGTCGAGGTCACCGGCGAGAGCACCCTGGCGGCCGCCCGCCGCCTCGGCGGCGACGTCGCCGCCCTGAACTTCGCCTCCGCCCGCAATCCCGGCGGCGGCCACCTCAACGGCGCCCAGGCCCAGGAGGAGGCCCTGTGCCGGGCCTCCGCGCTGTACACCTGCCTGCTGCGCGTCCCCGCCTTCTACGACCACCACCGCGCCCACCGCGACCCGCTCTACAGCGACCGCGTCATCCACGCGCCGGCCGTCCCCGTCTTCCGGGACGACCACGGGCACCTGCTGGACGAGCCGTACCCCGTCTCGTTCCTCACCGCCGCCGCACCCAACGCGGGCGTGCTGCTGCGCACGGCACCGGAGCGCGCCGCCGGCCTGCCGCGGGCCCTGGCGGTGCGGGCCGAGCGGGTCCTGGAGACGGCCGTCGCCCACGGCCACCGGCGGCTGGTCCTCGGCGCCTGGGGCTGCGGCGTCTTCCGCAACGACCCGGACCAGGTGGCGGACGCCTTCCGGACCCTGCTGGGACCCGGCGGCCGGTTCGCGTCCGCGTTCACGCACGTGGTCTTCGGCATCCCGGACCGGACCGGGGGCGGCCCGGTCCGCGCCGCCTTCGACCGGGCGTTCGGGCCGGTTCAGCTCCAGCCGTAGCGTTCCCGCAGCCGGTGCCGGACCAGGTTGAAGCGCATCCGGTCCAGCGCGCACGCCTCGCGGCGCATGCCCGCCTCGTGCAGCCGCAGCACCCGGTCGGTGTCCACCCAGGACTCCCGCCCCGAGCGGTCCCAGGGGCCGCCGCCGATGGGCACCCAGTCCCGGTCGGCGTCGTGCCGCTTGCTGGAGAGCTGCACGGCGAGGACCGTCCCGCCCGCCTCCCGGGCGACCACCAGGACCGGACGGTCCTTGCCCCGGCCGTCGTTCTCCTCGTACGGCACCCACGTCCAGACGATTTCGCCCGGGTCCGGGTCGCCGTCGTGGGCGGGGGAGTACTCGGTGCGCACCCGGCCCACCGCGCGGGCGTCGGCCTCGGTGGTGGCGGCGGGGCCGTACCGGCCGGGGGTGTTCTCGCCGGTCTCGCCGGTCTCATGGGGGAAGGCAGTCACGGCCGTACCGTACGGGACGCGTGATCACCACCGGGTCCCGGGCATCGGAGTGCCGGTGGCGGCGATCGGTCCGTCCGCCGGTGTGCCGATGGCGACGGGCCACCGGCGGGGACGCCGCCGAGTGGCAGCCCGGCGCCCGAGCGGCCAGCATGCCCAAGGAACGCCCAGGAGGAACCCCGTGGCACCCGAGACCACCCAGCACGCGATCGACCGGCCCGAGCGGTACCCGCCGGGCACCGGGGAGAACCGGACGGCACTGAAGGAGGGCGGTCCCGGCACCCGGCGGGACGGGCCGCGCGCCTGGCCGGTGGAGGACCTGCCCGGCGGCCGGGTACGGGTCCTCACCCAGGAGTCGCCGTACGGCGGGCCCGCGGCCGGACCGGTGGGGCGGACCCCGAACCCGATGCCCGACGGCCACCAGGCCCGGCCGGACGGGCTGATCCGCGCCGCCCGCGGGCAGGTGGCAGGCTGACCGTCGTTCCCGTCACCACCCGGAGGAGGAAGCCGACCTCATGACCGATCAGCTCACCGTGAGCGTTCTGGGCACCGGCATCATGGGCGCCGCGATGGCCCGCAACCTCGCCCGCGCCGGACACGCCGTCCGCGTCTGGAACCGCACCCGCGCCAAGGCCGAGCCGCTCACCGCCGACGGCGCGCACGTCGCCGGCACCCCCGAGGAGGCGGTCCGGGACGCCGACGTCGTCCTGACCATGCTCCACGACGGCCCCGCCGCCCTCGACGTCATGCGGGAGGCAGCGCCCGGACTGCGCCCCGGCACCGCCTGGGTCCAGTCGACCACCGCGGGCGTCGAGGCCATCGGCCCCCTGGCCGGTTTCGCCCGCGAGCACGGCCTGGTCTTCTTCGACGCCCCGGTGCTCGGCACCCGGCAGCCCGCCGAGGCCGGGCGGTTGCTCGTGCTCGCGGCCGGACCGGCCGACGCCCGGCACCTCGTGACGCCCGTGTTCGACGCGGTGGGCGACCGCACGGTGTGGACCGGCGAGGACGGCGCCGAGGGCAGCGCCACCCGGCTGAAACTGGTCGCCAACAGCTGGGTCATCGCCGCCACCAACGCGGCCGGCGAGGTGCTCGCGCTGGCCGGGGCGCTGGGCGTGGACCCCGACCACTTCTTCGACGCCATCGCCGGCGGCGGGCTCGACATGGGCTATCTGCGGGCCAAGGCCGCGCTGATCCGCGAAGGGCGGCTGACCCCGCCGCAGTTCGCCGTGCGCACCGCCGCCAAGGACGCCCGGCTGATCGTCGAGGCCGGCGAACGGGCCGGGGTCCGCCTGGACGTGGCCGCCGCCGGCGCCGACCGGCTGGCGCGGGCCGCCGCGCGGGGCCACGGCGAGGAGGACATGGCCGCGGCGTACTACGCCAGCTTCCCGGAGCAGCCGGGCACCTGAGCCGGAACCGGGGTACCCGACCCCGGGACACGACACCAGAACGACGACCGAGGAGTCCACATGTCCAAGCCGCCCCTGCCCGCCGACGCCGTCGAGATGCTCCGCCGCCCCAACCCCTGCGTCATGGCGACGGTCCGCTCCGACGGCACCCCCGTCTCCACCCCGACCTGGTACGTCTGGGAGGACGACGGCCGGGTCCTGATCAGCCTCGACGCGGGCCGGGTACGGCTCAAGCACTTGCGCCGCGACCCGCGGGTCACCCTCACCGTCCTGGACGGCGACGACTGGTACACCCACGTCACCCTCATCGGCCGGGTCGCGGAGTTCCGCGACGACGAGGGCCTCGCGGACATCGACCGCATCTCCGCCCACTACACCGGCGACGCCTATCCCGACCAGGTCAGGCCCCGGGTGAGCGCCCTGATCGAGGTCGAGCGCTGGCACGGCTGGGGCGCCCACAAGGACAGCGACCAGCCGTCCGCCTGAGGGCCGGCCGCGCGCCACCGGCCCGGCGCCTCCAGGGAGTTCCGCCGCCGGGCCGGAAGGACCGCCGGGCGCCGTAAAGCGCTCGACAGGGCGGCGCGGGGCGGCCTAACATCCAGGCCGCGGTGTCGCGTGCCGGTCGCCGGCCGGGTGAGGCATGGAGGCGCCGCGGAGATGCCCCGGAGGCATTCAGCCGTGTCCGTCGAGTTCAACCACACCATCGTCCCCTCCCGCGACCGGGAGAGGTCCGCGCACTTCCTCGCCCGCGTCCTGGGCCTGGAGGTCGGCGCGCCGATGGAACCCTTCCTGCCCCTGACCACCGCCAATGGCGTCACCCTGGACTTCGCCGGCGTCGGCGCCGACGCCGACATCCCCGTGCTGCACTACGCGTTCCTCGTCTCCGAGGACGTGTTCGACGCGGCCCTGGCCCGGCTCGTCGCCGACCGCGTCCCGGTCCAGGCCGACCCGCACGGCCGGTACCCGCGCCGGATCAACCGGAACGACGGCGGGCGCGGCGTGTACTTCCGCGACCCGGACGGCCACGGCATGGAGATCCTCACCCGCCCCTACGGCAGCCACCCCGACTCGCCCCTGAACGGAGTCACCGAGGAGGTGCCGGGGGCGGTGTGACCGGCGTCCGGGGCGCGCGTCAGCGGTGCAGCAGTTCCCGGAGCGCCCCGGAGACCCGTCCGGGTGCCTCCTCCGCCATGAAGTGGCCGCAGTCGACCGTGACATGGCGCAGGTCCGGTGCCCAGGCCCGCCACAGCGCGGCGGCGTCGTAGCCGAGGGCCGCGCCCCAGTCCTGCTGGAGCACGGTCACCGGCATCCGCAGGGTGGCGCCCCGGTCGCGGTCGGCCCGGTCGTGCGCGACGTCGATGCCGGCCGAGGCGCGGTAGTCGGCCACGATGGACGGCACCGCCTCGCGGGACGCCGTCAGGTACGCGGCGCGCACGTCGGCGGGCAGGGCCTGCGGGTCACGGGCCCAGAGGTCGAGGAAGTGGCCGAAGAACGCGTCCGGGGCCCCGGAGATCAGCGTCTCCGGCAGTCCGGGCGGCTGGGCCATCAGATACAGGTGGAAGCCGACGGCGGCCGTGGTGCCGTGCAGCACGTCCCACATGTCCAGGGTCGGCAGCACGTCCAGCGCCGCCAGGTGGGTCACCGCGTCCGGGTGGTCCAGACCCGCCCGGACCGCCACCAGCGCGCCCCGGTCGTGCCCGGCCAGCGCGAACCGCTCGTGCCCGAGGGCCCGCGCCAGGGCGACGACGTCGGCGGCCATGGTCCGCTTGGCGTACGCGGTGCCGTCGGGGTCGGCCGGCTTGTCGCTGGCGCCGTAGCCGCGCAGGTCGGGGCAGATCACCGTGTGCCGGTCGGCCAGGCCGACGGCGACGTGCCGCCACATCAGATGGGTCTGCGGGAAGCCGTGCAGCAGCACGACCGGGCTGCCGGAGCCGCCGACGGCGACGTGCAGCGCGACGCCGTCGGCGACCGGGACACGGTCGTACGAGAAGCCGGGGATGGTCGGTGTCATGGGAGGTTCCTTTCGTCCTGCGACGCCTGTGAGCCTCCCGCGCCCCGATCAGCAACCGATCAGCAGCCGGTCGCCGGCCGGCCGGCGCGCGTACCGTGGACCCTCTGAGCGGCGGGCGAGCGGGACGGAACGGGTCGGAACATGGAGACGGTCACCTTCGGGGTGCTCGGGCCGGTCACGGCCGGACGCGATGGCGTACCGCTCGCCCTGAAGGGCCCCCGGCACCGCGCCGTCCTCGCCCGGCTGGTCCTGGCCCGGCGGCGGGTCGTCCCGGTGTCCCGGCTGGTCGCGGACCTGTGGGAGGTACCGCCGCCGCGGGCCCTGGGCGCGGTCCGCACCTTCGTCGGCGACCTGCGCCGCGCACTGGAACCCGACCGTCCGCCCCGCGCCCCGGCCCGGCTGCTGGTCACCGAGGGCCCGGGGTACGCGCTGCGCCCGGCGGCGGACGCGGTGGACGCCTGGCGCTTCGAGGAGGCCGTCGAAGCCGCCGGACGGCTGCCCGCCGCCCAGGCGCCCGGCCGGCTCGCGGTGGCGCTCGGGCAGTGGCGGGGACCGGCGTACGCCGAGTTCGCCGAGGAGGAGTGGACGCGCGGCGAGCGCGCCCGGCTGACCGAGCTGCGGCTGCGCGCGGTCGAGCGCCGCGCCGAGCTGCTGGTGGAGCTGGACCGGCCCGCCGAGGCCGTCCCCGACCTGGACGCGCACCTCATCGAGCACCCCTGGCGGGAGGAGGCGTGGCGGCTGCTCGCCCTCGCCCTGTACCGCACCGGACGGCAGGCGGACGCCCTCGCGGTGCTGCGCCGCGCCCGCGCCCGGCTCGCCGGGGAACTCGGCATCGACCCCGGGCCGCGGCTGCGCCGCCTGGAGGCCGCCGTCCTCGCCCAGGACCCGGCCCTGGACCCGCCCGCCGAACCGGCGCAGGCGGCGGCCCGGCTGTGGACGGCGGCGACCGAGGCGTACGACCGGACGGTCGCCGCCGGCTCCGGGGCCCGGCTGGAGACGGCCGTCGGCCTGCTGCGCCACCTCGCCGTCACCGGCGGCGGCGGACTGGAGGCGGCCCGGCAGCACCGTCCGGCCGCCGTCGCCGCCGCCGAGGAGACCGGCGACCCCGAGCTGACGGCCCGGGTCATCGGCGCGTACGACGTCCCCGCCAACTGGACCCGCAGCGACGACCCCGAGGCGGCCCGCCGGCTGGTCGAGGCGGCCGAACGCACCCTCGCCGCGCTCCCCGGCACCCCGGCGGCGGACCCCGCCCGCTGCCGCCTCCTCGCCACGATCGCCCTGGAGAGCCGGGGCGTACGCACCCCGCGCGGCCCCGAGGCGGCCCGCCGGGCCGAGGAGATCGCCCGGCGCCTCGACGACCCCGCGCTGCTGGCGTTCGCCCTGAACGGCACCTACATGCAGTCCTGCACCACCGCCGGGATGTCCGGCCGCCGCGACGCGATCGGCACCGAACTCGTCGCGCTCGCGAGCCGCCACGGCCTGGTCACCCATGAGGTGCTCGGCCGTCTCGTCCGGGTCCAGGCCCGCGCCGCCGTGGCCGACTTCACCGGCGCCGACGAGCACGCCGCCGCCGCGGACCGGCTGGCCGTCCGGCACGAACGCCCCCTGGTGGCCGTCTTCACCGCCTGGTACCGGGCCCTGCGCCGGGCCGCCCGGGGTGTCCCGTACGAGGAGGCGGAGGCCGGTTACCGGGCCGCCGCGGTCCTCCTGGAGGGCGCCGGGATGCCGGGTCTGGAGCGCGGCCTGCTCCCGCTGGCCCTGCTCGGCCTGCGCCTGTCCCGGGGCCTGCCGCCCCGTGTGGACCGGCACGCCGACTGGGGTCCGTACCGTCCCTGGGCCGAGCCGTTCGCCCTGCTCGCCGAGGGTGATCGGGCCGGGGCCGGGGAGGCCCTCGGGCGGCTGCCCGTCCCGCCGCCCGACCTCCTCCAGGAGGCCCTGTGGTGCGCCGAGGCCGCGCTCGCCCTCGCCCTCGAAGACCGGGCGGCACTGCGCCGCGCGCACGACGCGCTGCTGCCCGCGTCCGGGGAACTCGCGGGCGCGGGCAGCGGGGTGCTCACCTTCGGCCCCGTCGACGCCTGGCTGACGGCCGCCGGCCGGGTCCTGGGCGGCCCCTGACCGATCACCACGGCCGCGCCCCGCACGGGAGCGGCGGACGGGCGGCGCCGCCGGGACGCGCGACACCACCACGCGCCCCCGCCCGGGCGGTTTGCCCCGTCCGGCGCGGGTCATGCGGCCCGGGACCCCACCCCGCACGACCACCGGCGCAGCGCCGGGGAGGCCCCATGACCCACCGCGTCCGCGATGTGATGTCGCCCGCCACGGCGACCGTCCGGCCCATGACCACCGTGACCCGCGCCGCCGAGCTGATGCGCGAACGGGACGTCCGCGACGTCCTCGTCGCCTACGACCGCGACCTGTTCGGCGTGCTCACCGACCGCGACATCGTGCTGCGGGCCGTCGCCGACGGCCGCGACCCCGCCGCCACCCGGGTCGGGTCCGTGTGCGCCCCGCCGCCCGTGGTGACCCTCGCCCCGGACGACACCACCGACCGGGCCGCCGAGCTGATGCGCCACTACGCCGTGCCCCGCCTCCCGGTCGTCGGACCCGACGGCGAGGCGGTCGGCGTGGTCAGCCTCGCCGCGCTGTCCGACCCCCGCGCGGCACGCCCTCAGGTGCCCTCCGCCTGACCGAGCCGCAGCCGCGCCCCCTGCCGCAGCAGCTCCCGCTGCACCAGCCGGTACGGCAGCCCGCGCGGCCCGTGCCCGTGGCGGACGGTCAGCGCGGCGCACACCCCGGCCGCCTGCCCGGTCGCCATGGCGACCGGCATGATCCGGTAGGACGAGTGCGCGCGTGCGTCCCGGAGACGCAGCGCCCCGCCACCAGCAGCCGCTCGGTCCCCCGTGGCAGCAGGCAGCGCAGCGGGATGTCGTAGAAGCCGCCCTCCGGCACGCGCCTGAGGACCCTGCCGGTGCCGCGCGGGTTGTGGATGTCGACCGGGTACGCGCCGTGCGCGACGACGTCGGGGAAGGAACGCGCGGCCAGGAGCTCGTGGCCGGTGAGCTGGTGGTCGCCGACCACCCGGCGGCTCTCCCGGACGCCGACCTGCACCCCGCTCCGCACGGCGTACGCCTCCTCGAAACCGGGGACCCGGGTGCGCGGGAAGCGGTCGATCCGGTCCAGTCGCCGGCGGGCGGTGTACTCGGCGCGGGTCAGGTACCGGACGCTGGTGCCGAGCACCCGGGTCACGCGGGTGCGGTTGACGCTCACCTCGTGCGGGTGCGGGGCGGTGAAGAACAGGACGTCCTCGCGCGGCAGCCGCAGGTCCCCGGCGGCCCGCGCCTACCAGGTCCCACAGGCCGTGCACCCCGCGCCACCGGTCCGGGTGGTCGCGCACGTACGCGGCGAAGTCCGGCCGGGAGGAGTCCGCCACCCGGAACATCAGCGTCATCGGCTGCACCAGCCCGTCCTTTGGCCGCCCGATCTCGTACGGTGCCCCGCAGGCCGCCGCGACGTCCCCGTCGCCGGTGCCGTCCACCACCGCGGCGTCGATCACCACCGGCCCCGACCTGGTCCCGAAGACCACCCGCCGTCCGCCGTCCGGCGGCAACGCCGTCGACGCGAACGCGTGGAACAGCATCAGCACGCCCGACTCGTCCGTCGTCACCAGGGCCGCCGTCGCGTTGCCGCCGAGGAACCCGCACCGCTCGACCAGCACCACCCCGCCCAGGCCGCGGCGAGGGCGGCGGCGGACCCGGCCGGACCGCCGCCGACCACCAGGACGTCGCAGCGGCCCCCGTGCCGGGCGGACCGCGGCGGCAGGGTGACGGTGTGGTGCCCGGCGGGCTCGGGCAGGACCGGCATCACACCTCCAGGGGCCGAGGCTCGGCCGCGGCGGCGTCCCCGCGCGCGCCGACCGCGTCGAGCAGCGTGCCGCAGCGCACACAGGTCTCCCGGGACGCCGCCGTCAGTTCCCGCATCCGGGCCCTGAGGTCCCCCTCGCGGCGCGGATACTCGTCCCAGAGCCGATCCACCTCCGCGAGCAGCAGCCCGGCCTGCTCCCGCGCCACCCCCACCAGCGCCGGCGCCCCGAGCCGGCGGGCGAAGTCGAAGACCTTGCCGGAGTACGGCAGCGGCAGCACCGGTACGCCGGTCAGCGCCGCGAAGATCACGAAGTGCAGCCGCATGCCGACGGCCAGGTCCAGGTGGCGCATCAGGCCGAGGACCTGCCCGGGGCTGTACGTGCCGTGCAGGATGCGGCCCTTGTCGGGCTGCGTCATGTGGGAGAGCACGGCGTGCGCGTGCCGTACGTCGTGCCGCTCCATCGGCAGGAAGACCACGTGCGCGTCCAGCCGCCGCACCAGGAAGTCCGCGACCGTGGCGAGCAGCGCGTGGTAGTCGCTCTCGTCGAGTTTCTCCGCCGCCCGGCCGGGCTCCCGTACCGACATCCCCACCAGCCGGCCGTCGGCGGGCACGCCCTCGTCGCGCATCATCGCGTCGGTGAACGGCTCCGGGCGCAGCAGCAGCGCCGGGTCGGCGGTGACGGTGACCTCCCGTTCCAGGCCCACCTCCTCCAGGACCAGCCGCGACTCCTCGTCGCGGACGACCACGTCGTCCATGCCGGCCAGCACCGTGCGGACCGCCTCCCGGTCCTCGGCCTCCCGCAGCGGCCCGGCGCCGATGGCGTAGGCGAAGGTCGGTACGTGCCGGTCCTGCGCGGCGCGCACCAGCCGCAGATAGCGCCGGGCCTCCCCGTCGAAGAGGATGCCGCCGCCGCCCAGCACCAGCAGGTCCAGACCGGGCAGCACGTCCAGGACGCGGTTGCGGCTGACGCCCTCCCAGTCGACCACCTCGTCGGCTTCGTGGTGGTGGGCGCGGGTGTGCTCGGCGTCGCGGCTGAACACGACCAGGCGGGCGTCCGGCCGGTGGGCGCGCAGACAGCCCAGGACGCAGGTCAGGATCGCCTCGTCGCCGGTGTTGAAACCGCCGTAGGAGCCGAGCACGCCGATGCGCGGGCCGGGCCGGGCGGAGGGCGGATGCGAAGGTGCGAGAGTCATCCGGGTGCTCCCTTCACATCGGGCCGGGCAGGCCGCCGGCCGGGGTCGTGCTCAGGCGGGCGGGGCCTGCGCAGGGACCCGGGTTGCCTGCGCGTGCCGCCCGGAAACACCACTTCTGTGGGGGAATGGGTGGCCGGGTGGGGAAGGGATGACCGGCAGTGGCACCGACCCAGCCCCGTCCCCGGTCCCAGGAGCCCCCGTGAACGTCTCCCTCACCGTCTGGCTGCTCACCGTCGCGGCCCTGTGCGTGCTGATCGCCGCCGACTTCCTCATCGGCCGCAGACCGCACGACGTGTCGATCCGGGAGGCCGGGATCTGGACGGGCGTCTGGGTGGCCCTGGCCTGCCTGTTCGGCGTGGGACTGCTGGTGTGGGGCGGGGGCGGGCCGGCGGGGGAGTTCTTCGCCGGGTACCTCACCGAGAAGTCGCTGAGCGTCGACAACCTCTTCGTCTTCGTCCTGATCATGTCGAAGTTCGCCGTGCCGTCGCCGTACCAGCAGCGGGTGCTCATGGTCGGCGTCCTGGTCGCCCTCGTGCTGCGCGCCGGGTTCATCGCGGCCGGCGCGGCGATCATCTCCGCCTTCTCCTGGGTCTTCTACCTGTTCGGCGCCTTCCTGATCTGGACCGCCTGGAAACTGATCCAGGACGCCCGCGGGAAGGGGCACGAGGAGGAGTACGAGGAGAACAAGCTGCTGAAGGCGGCCGAGCGCCGCTTCGGCGTGGCCGACCGCTACCACGGCACCAGGCTGTGGATCGAGCGGGACGGGAAGCGGGTCATGACCCCGATGCTGGTCGTGATGCTCGCGATCGGCACCACCGACGTCCTGTTCGCCCTGGACTCCATCCCCGCCATCTACGGCCTCACCCAGGACCCGTACATCGTCTTCACCGCCAACGCCTTCGCCCTCATGGGACTGCGCCAGCTCTACTTCCTCATCGGCGGCCTGCTCAGGCGGCTGGTCCACCTCTCCTACGGCCTGTCGGTCATCCTCGCTTTCATCGGCGTCAAGCTGGTGCTGCACGCCCTGCACGAGTCGGGGGTGCGCGTCCCGGAGATCGGCATCCCGTTCTCCCTGGGCTTCATCGTGCTCGTCCTCGCCGTCACGACACTGACCAGCCTGCGGGCCTCCCGGAACGCCCCCTAGCCGGTCGGTGTCTGCGTGCCCAGCACGGTGACCAGGGAGAGCTTCTCGGCGTCGGCGGTGCCCGGCTCGGCGGAGTACACCATCACCCGCAGATCACCGCCCGCCACCGTGAGTACGTCGCAGTCCAGCTCCAGCGGACCCACCCGGGGATGGCCGATCGTCTTGCGGGCGGCCTCGTGCCGGCCGACGATCCCCGACTCCCACAGCTCGGCGAAGCGTCCGCTCGCCGCGCGCAGGTCCGCCACCAGCCGCCGCAGCCCCAGGTCGGCCGGGTACCGGCTCACCGTCGTGCGCAGGTCCGCGACCAGCGCCTCCTCGAACGCCCGCCGCTCCCCGGGGCTCTGCCGAGCCCGGCCGCCGGGGCCGGCGAAGTGCCGCCACACGTGGTTGCGCTCGTGCCCGCGCCGCCCGGACGGGTCGCCCATCAGCGCCGCGTACGGCTGGTTGGCGAGCAGCAGCGTCCACGCCGCGTCGAACACGGCGACCGGGGTGCCGGCCAGCCGGTCCAGCAGCCGGCGCACGCTCGGCGGGATGTACTGGGGGACCGTGTCCGGGCCCGGCGGCACCAGTCCGGCCAGCCGGTACAGATGGGCCCGCTCGTCCGGCGGCAGCCGCAGCGCGCGGGCCAGCGCCTCCACGACCTGCGCCGAGGGGTGGGCCGCCCGGCCCTGTTCCAGCCGGGTGACGTAGTCGACGGAGATGCCGGCCAGCAGCGCCAGTTCCTCCCGGCGCAGCCCGGCCGCGCGCCGGGGACCGCCGGCCGGCAGCCCGGCCGACGCGGGGGAGACCCGGTCGCGCCAGCGGCGTACGGCCCGTCCGAACTCGGTCGTCGTCGTCATGGTCCCAGTGAACACCGCCCGGCGGCCGGGTACCTGGTACCGCTGGTCCCAGGCGGCGCGGACCGCTCAGCGCAGGCGGCGCAGCCAGTCCAGCCGGGCCGCGCGCGCCGAACGGGAGACGGCCGCGTCCGGCGCGAGGGCGTCGAAGCCGTGGTATCCGCCGGGCCACACATGCAGTTCCGCGACGCCGCCGGCCGCCCACAGCCGGGAGGCGTAGGCGACGGTCTCGTCCCGGAAGGTCTCCGCCGACCCGACGTCCAGGAAGGCCGGGGGCAGCCCCGACAGATCACGGGCCCGGGCGGGCGCCGCGTACGGGGAGACGCCGGGGCCGCCCGCCCGCTCGCCCAGCAGCGCCCGCCACGCGGTCGCGCTCGCCGAGCGGTCCCAGGTGCCGAGGCCCGCCAGCTGACGGGCGGAGACCGAGTCGCCCCGGTCGTCGAGCATCGGGGACATCAGCAGCTGGCCGGCCGGACGGGGCCCGCCGCGGTCCCGGGCGAGCAGCGCCAGCGCGGCACAGAGCCCGCCGCCCGCGCTCGCGCCCACCGCCACGATCCGCGCCGGGTCGGCGCCCAGCTCCGCCGCGTGCCCGGCGGTCCACAGCAGCCCGGCGTAGACGTCCTCCACCGGGGCGGGGTGCGGATGCTCCGGGGCCAGCCGGTACTCCACCGACACCACGACCGCGCCCAGCTCCGCCGCCCAGGTCAGCGGCTCCTCCAGACCGGCCCGGTTGGTGCCGAGGACCAGGCCGCCGCCGTGCACGTGGTACAGGACGGGCAGCGGCCCCGGCGCGGGCGGGGCGACCGGCCGGCAGACCAGCAGGGAGAGGTCCGGGGCACCGGGCGGGCCGGGCACCCACCGGTCCGCCGCGTCGAACGCCCCGCCGCGCGTCGGGTCCAGCGCGGCGGCCAGCTCCCGGCCCGTGGCGCGGCGCGCGGGGATGTCTTCCGGCGCCAGACCCGGACCGGCGTCCGGACCGAGCTGTTCCAGGGCGGCGGCGAGTTCGGGGTCGAACGGGGGCGGGACCTCGGTCATCGTGCTCCTCCACACCGGGCCGCTGCGGCAGTGCGGCCCACCACCATCGTCCCTGCCCCGCACGGGCCGTGCCGTGCGCGGACTCGGAGTGCCGATTCCCGCGGCGACGCGCCCGGGACGCCGCGGGGCCGGAGCCCCGTAGGACTCCGGCCCCGGAACCACCCGGAGGGTCAGGCGGCGGCGGCCTCGCCCGCGTGGGCGTGCAGGCGCGCGACGACCTCGGTCAGCTGGGCGGCGACCTCGGAGTCGTCCACCGGGTGGGTCCCGGCGAAGCGGGTCACCGAACCGGGGATGGACAGCTTCAGGTCCTCGATCACCTTGCCGCCGGCGATGCCCACGGCCTTGCGGGTCTCGTCCTGCGCCCACACGCCGCCGTACTGGCCGAAGGCGGTGCCGATCACGGCGACGGGCTTGCCGCCGAAGGCGCCGGCGCCGAACGGGCGGGACAGCCAGTCGATGGCGTTCTTCAGCACGGCCGGCATGGTGCCGTTGTACTCGGGCGACAGGATCAGGAAGGCGTCGGCGGCCTGCGCGGCCTCCCGCAGCCGGACGGCGGCGGCCGGGACACTGCCCTCGACGTCGATGTCCTCGTTGTAGAACGGGACCTCGGCGAGGCCCTCGTAGAGCTGGACGTCGGCACCCTCCGGGGCGAGCTTGCCGGCCGCCTCGGCGAGCTGGCGGTTGTGCGAACCGGCGCGAAGGCTGCCGACGAGGGCGAGGATGCGAACAGACATGGTGATGACTCCAGGCGCTGAAACACTGCGGAAACGAACCGGACCGAGGTCCGTTTAAAGTTGTAGCACCTTAAGCGGACTACGGTCCAGTTCTCTTCCCGATGCTCTACGCTGACGCCATGTCCGCCACCCTTCCGCCCCCGCCCGGACCACGCCCCCAGCTGCCCGTGGAGTTGCTCGACACGCTGCCGTCGGGTTTCGATCCGGTGGCGGACGAGCCGTGCCTGCGCGCCGACGCCGCCCGCAACCGCGCCCGGCTGCTGGAGGCCGCCGCCCGGCTGGTCGCCGAGCACGGCGCCGCCGGCGTCACCATGGAGGCGGTGGCCGCGGCGGCCCAGGTGGGCAAGGGCACCGTCTTCCGCCGTTTCGGCGACCGCACCGGCCTGCTGATGGCCCTGATGGACCACTCGGAGAAGAAGTTCCAGGCCGCGCTGCTCAGCGGCCCGCCGCCGCTGGGGCCCGGCGCCCCGCCCGCCGAGCGGCTGCGCGCCTTCGGCCTCGCCATGCTGAGCCGCGCCGGTGAGGAACTGGAACTGCAACTGGCCGCCGAACCCGCTCCCGAGCGCCGCTACACCGTCCCGGCCCGCCGCTTCCACCGCGCCCACGTCGCCCTGCTGCTGCGCCAGGCGGCGCCCGACGCCGACAGCGAACTGCTCGCCCACACGCTGCTGTCCTCCCTCGACCCGGCGCTGATCCACCATCTGACCGTGCAGTGCGGGCAGCCGCTGGAGCGCCTGGAGCGGGCGTGGACGGACCTGGTGGCCCGGACGACCGGGACCGCGCCGCCGGAGTGAGCACGGCGGCGGCCCGGCGCGGACGCCGGCGGGCCCCGTCCGGCCGGTCCGCCCTCGTGCGGGCACCGGGTCCGGTCCCGGCGGGCAGCGGTGGGGCCGGTCAGTCCAGTACCGGCGGGGTCGGCGTGGGCGTACGGCCGGCCAGAACGGTTTCGAGCCGCTGGGTGCCCTGCCGGACCGCCGCCTCGGTGGTGCTCGCCCCGGCGCCGTCCAGGCCGCCCTGGGTGACCGTGATCGCGTCGGTGCCGACCCGCACCACGGCCACCGACAGGGTGAGGGTGACCGGGTCGCCGTCGGCGGAGCCCCGTACCGTCACCGTGAGGCCCTGCCGGGCGTCGCCCACGCGCGGCAGGGACGTCTCCACCACCTCGACGGTGCGTTCCGCGCCGTCCTCGCCGGTCAGCGTGAACCGGTCACAGGTCTGGGGCAGCGACCGCAGCCGGCGCATCGAGCGGTCGAGGGCGGCCCGGTCGTAGGCGGCGACCTGGTACAGCAGCCGCGAGTCGCCCTCCTGGAAGCCGGTGAGCGCCGACGCTCCGGAGGGGCGGCCCAGCAGTGTCTCGTCGAAGAGCGAGTCGGCCAGGCGCCGGCAGTCGGCCGCGTCGGCCCTGCCCGTCAGGAACTGCGCCATGTCGACCTTGCCGACCAGCAGGCGGTCCCGCCAGGACCGGGCGGTCCGCTGCGACACCTGGTTCCAGGCGTCCTCGATGTCCGCCTCGGTGATCAGCGCGAGACGCGCGCCCGCCGCGGTGAGGCCGGGGGAGGCCGAGGGGCTCGCGGGCGAGGTGGTCGGCGCGGCCGCGGCCTGCCGGCCGGGACCGACACCGCCGCGCGACGCGGACGGGGAACCGGTGTCCCCGCCGGTGCAGGCCGCGGTGGCGCACAGGGCCCCGGTCACCAGGGCCGCGGCGAGGAGACGGGCCGGGCGGGCGGCCCGCGCCGGCCGGGGTGTGCGGGGGGTGGTCACCTGTGCCTCCTGAGGACGGGAATGACGGCCCGGCGCCTGCGCGCCCGGCGGTCCCTTCGTGCTCCCACCGCACCACCGCCCGGCCGTCACGACCAGCGCAGCGCGGTCGGACGGGTGAACGCGGCCGGCCGCGGCCCGGACCCGGTGACGCCTCACGGGACGTCGGCGGCCTCGGCGATGTCCGTCCGCAGCCGGGACATGACCTCGCTCATCTCGGCGGCTTCCGGAGAACCCGGTGCCGCGTCGCCGGCGCCCCGCAGCCATCCGGCCGTCGCCAGGGCGACCCGGGCCGCCTCGGGCGCCTCCTGGCGCCCGAGGAGTTCCTCGATCCGCTGCGCGACGTCGGCGAGCGTCTCCTCGGTGGTCTCCGGGGGCAGGACGTCCCGCAGCTCGGCCGGCGGTGCGCCGCGGTCGCGGAGGGCGCTGACCGCCTCGATCACGGGGGGACGCTCGGAGAAGTGGTCCAGATTGTCCATCAACGCGAAGAGCCGCGCGGTCAGCCGCGGCAGACCGGGGTGCCGGTCGAGCCACTCCAGCAGTTGCCGCCGCCCCCCGAGGTGCCGGCCGACCTCGCTCAGCCGCTCCTCGGCGCGCGGAGTCAGTGACCAGCTCAGCGGGAGGACCAGGGCGACCTCTTCCGCGAAGCGGGCCTCGGCCGGCCCGTCCAGCGTGCCCGCCGTGAACCCGCCGACCTTCTCCGCGTCCAGACCGAACGCGTCCGGACCGACGGGGTCCCCGGAACGCCGGCCGCCCGGCCGTCGGTGCAGCAACTCTCCGGCGATCCTGCCGAGCGGCTTGGCGTGCATGGGTCCTCCAGCGGGACGCGACGTGAGTTCTTCGCGGTCGGCGCGCCGGGCCCGGGCCCACCGGCCGGGCGCGCGCGTTCCGCGCGGTCACCGACGACGCAGCCCCACTGTGCCGCTGCCCGCACGCGGGCGCATGCCGGGCCGGGCAGGCGGGCGAACCGTCCCGCGCCGTCCCGCGGTCAGCCGCCCGGCGCGGCCGGGGAGGTCAGGGCGTCGCCCCGCAGCGCCCGCCCCAGCGCCTCCAGCCTGTCGTACAGCTCCGGGTGGCGGACGGCCAGCGCCGCGGGCGGGCGGGCGGTGACCGACCGCAGGGGCGGGGAGCCGGGCAGACCCTGCCGGGCAGCGTCCGCCAGGTGCCGCAGGTACGCGCCGGCCAGCGCGCCGCCGCCCGGGTCCGGTCGTGCCGGCCCGGTGCCGGGCGGCCGCGGCGGGAGCAGGCGGCGCACCGTCAGTAACGTCGGCCACAGCCGGTCCGCCGTACCGGTCGGCCGGATCTCCTCGGCGGGCACCGACGCGTACATGTCCCACAGAACCGCCGCGCGCTGCCACGCGAGCCCCTCCGCGCGGGCGTCGGCACCCCCGCCGCGCAGCCGCTCGCACACGGCCGCCCCGGCCGCCGCCACGGCCTCCGAGACGGCCGCTGACACCGCGCGGGCCGGCACCCCGGGCACCGACACGGCGGCGGCCAGCCCGACGGTGAGTCCCAGGGCGAGGTCCAGCATGCGGTAGAGGGCCAGTTCCTCCAGACTGCGGCCCGGCGGCAGGACGGCCCCGACCAGCAGCAGCGCCACCGGGGTGTTCAGCAGCATGCGCGTGAAGAGGGCACCGGCCGGAACGGCCCGGGAGACCGCGTGCACCACGGTGGCCGTGGCCACCGTCGCCCACAGCCCCGGTTCGTGGAGGTGGCACGCGACGGCGGTGACACCGGCACCGGCCACCGTGCCGGTCAGCCGGGCCGCGGCCCGCCGGGGCGGCCGCCGGTCGGCGCCCTGCAGCGCGGCGGCCGCGCCCACCGCCACCCAGGCCGGGTGCAGGACCGGCAGGACGGTCCCCAGCGCGGTGCCGGCCGCCACGGCGAGCCCCACCCGCAGCGCGACGGCCGGGGCGGGCGACGAGAGCGACAGCAGCCGGCGCAGCTCGGTGCCCGGACCGGTGCGCGGCGGCAGGGGCCTGGGCCACAGGTCCCGCGCGGCGCGCAGCAGCCCCGGGGAGAGCGCGCAGACGTCCTCCGGGCGGGGCGGCGGGGCGTACCCGCTCTCCCGCGCATCGGGCCGGCGCACCGGGTCCCGGCCGGACCGCACCGCGGCAGCCGCCTCGCGCAGGGCGGCGGGCCAGGCCGCGGGGACCGGCCGGTCCGGCCGCTGTGCCGCCTCCGACACGGCGTCCAGCACGGTCTCCGACCGCAGCGCCAGGGCGTAGAGCGTGAGCAGCCGGGGCGGGGGAGGGCCCGCGGCACGCCCCCTGGCGTCCGCGACGGACGACCACGCGGCGTGCACCGCCCCGTAGGCCCGGCGCTGGGCGGCCGCCGTCCGGTCAGGCGCGCCGCCGTTCCCGGCCGTCGACCGCGCGAAGTCGGCGACGGCGCGCAGCGCGGTCGCCACCGCCCTTTCCTCGGGGGCGTGGGGCGCGACGAGCCGCCCCGACATGGCGGTGGCCCAGGAGAGGGCCGCGCCGAACAGCAGGAAACCGGTTCGCGAGGCCGTGTCCGCGAGGCCGGCCGGCGGCAGGAACGCGGTCAGCGCCGCCACCAGCACGACGAAATAACTTCCCGGACCGCTCAGGTGCAGCGTGCGGACGAACAGCGTGGCGACGGCGGCGAACACCGACAGGACTCCGGCCATCGCCCACACCGTGCCGGCGGCGAGCGAACCCGCCAGGAAAGCCGCGGCGAACCCGGCGGACAGCACCGCGAGCAGCGGGCCCCGGCGCGGGTAGGGGTCGCGGGCGCCGTAGGCGTCGATGTAGCAGCCCATGGCGGCGAAGATGCCGTTGTGGACGCCGGCCCAGGCCGTGACCAGCCCGAAGGACGTCCCGTAGGCGACCAGGGCCTTGGCCCCGCGGGCGCGGTCCAGCCGGGAGACCGCCTCGCGCCACCGGCGCCGGGCGTGGGTGACGGCGGTCGTCACCACAGGGCGGCGGCGACGGCCGAGCCCGCGAACGACAGGGCCAGGCCGACGGCGACCGTCACCAGCAGGTACCCGGCGGCCGCGGCGGTGCGCCGGCCGCCGGCGGTGGCCAGCACCTCGTGGGAGAACGTCGACCAGGTGGACAGGGCACCGCAGAAACCCGTCGCCAGCAGCGCTTGCCCCGGGGCACCCAGCGCGTCGTCCCCACCCGCCTCGGTCAAGAACCCGAGCACGAGACACGCGGCCATGTTGGCGAGGAAGGTCCCCCAGTGGAAGGGGCGGCTCTGGTGCGGGCCCGCCGCCAGCCCGATGGAATAGCGGGCGACCGCGCCGCAGGCTCCGCCCGCCAGGACCAGCAGCACGGTGTTCACGGGGCGACGCTCCCGGCCCCGTCACCGGTGCCGCGAGGCCCGGTCAGGACGGCGCGCGCCAGGGCCGCGCCGAGGGCGACGCCGGTCAGGGCCCCGGCCACGGTCGACACCAGACAGCCCGCCGCGGCACCCGGCTGGCCGTTCTCGAACAGGCGCCGCACATCGTCCGTGTACGACGAGAACGTCGTGAAACCGCCCAGCACACCCGTGCCCAGCAAGGGGTTCAGCAGCGCGGGGGCCCTGGTGAACCGCTCCTTGAGCGCCACCGTCAGCACGCCCATGAGGAAGCAGCCGACGGTGTTGATCAACAGGGTGGTCCAGGGGAAGGCCGCCTCGCCCGTACGCCACACCAGCCGCGCGTCGCTGCCATTGGGCCACGCGGCGGACACCCCGAGGCGCAGGGCGGCCCCCGCCGCACCGCCGACGGCCACCGCGGCGACCACCGGCCAGGTCCGGCCGTTCGCCTGATCCGGGTGCGACTGGAGATGAAAGTCACCAAAACGTCCCATATGTTCACCCTAGGTGGTCGGCGCAGAGCCGGTCGTAGGCGGCGGACGGACGGAGGGACATCAGCCCGATCGGCGCAGCGGCACCGTGTTCCGGAGGACGGTTGTGACGACAAGCAGGACGCCCGCCGGCGCACCCGCGGGAGCGGGGAGCGCATGGCGGGGAACGGCGCTCGGCGCACTGCGCGGCGTGGGCCAGGTCGACTTCCAGTCGAGTCTGCGGGCCTCCGCGGTCATCGCGGTCGCCCTGTGGGTGGAGAGCTGGGAGACGGGCCTCTTCGCCGTCATCGGGGCCGTCGTGTCGACGCTCACGGCCCGCCTGCTCGCCGTCCCGCGCGACACGCTGGACCAGGGACTGATGACCTACTGCGGCGTGCTCGGCGGCATCGCCATGCTCGTGTACCTCGGACACCACCCCTCGACCTATGTCATGGCCGTGTGCGCCGCCGTCATGTGCACCCTGGTCACCGCCGCGCTCGGTCACCTGCTCGGCCCCTTCGGGCTCAAGGCGTTCACCGGGCCCTTCTGCCTCGTGTCGCTGGTCATGGTCCTGGGCGCCCCGTCCTTCGACCGTGTCTGGCACGGGACCCCGAGGACTGCGGTGACTCCGGCCGCCTCCTCCTCGCCCGACGTCGGCTGGACGGACCTGTGGCAGGGCTTCTTCACCAACATCGGGCAGATCTTCTTCGCCGGTACCTGGTACGTCGGCCTGATCATGCTGGCCGGACTGTTCCTGGCGGGCTGGAAGGTGGGCCTGTTCGCCGCGGTGGGCAGCGTCACCGGGCTCCTCGTCGCCTGGGCCCTGGGCGCGCCCGCCGCGCTGATCGGCGAGGGCATCTACGGCTACAACGCCGTGCTGACCGCCCTCGCCTTCGGTGTCGTCCTGCTGCGTGCCACCGCCTGGAATCACGCCTACGCCGTGCTGGCCGCCGCGGCGAGCACCGGTCTGACCGCCTCGCTCTCCGTGCTCTTCGACGCGTTCGGCAGCCACACCTTCACCTGGCCGTTCAACATCACCACCTGGGCGCTGCTGGCGGCCGTACCGCTCCTGCCGCGCATCACCCGCGCGGAGGACGGCTGAGCCGCCGGCCGCCCAGCACCGCGCGGGCAACCGCTACCGAGGAAGGCATCCCGATGAACCTGGCCCCCCGCGAGATCGACAAGCTGCTCGTGTACGTCGTGGCCGACCTGGCCCGCAAGCGGCACGACCGCGGTCTCAAGCTCAACTACAGCGAGGCGGTGGCGCTCATCACCGAGGCCATCCTCGAGGCCGCCCGCGACGGCAGAAGCGTCGCCGACTGCATGGAGCTCGGGCGACAGGTCCTCACCGAGGACGACACGATGCCGGGAGTCCGCGAGATGCTGCCGCTCCTCCAGGTGGAGGCGACCTTCGACGACGGCAACAAGCTCGTCTCCTGCCACGACCCGGTCGGGGGCTGACCCCGTGCACGGCGAAGTGGTCGTCGTCGGCGGACACGAGAGCGACGGCGGGCGGGCCCTGCGGCCCCTGCTGGGCTCGCGGGCCACGGCGGTCGCCGGGGGACGCGACCTGTACCGCCGCGTCGCCGCCCTGCGCGAGCGGGGCGCGCCGGTGTGCGTCGTGCCGATGACCCTGGGACGCGACCCCGCGCTCACGGCGGACGCGGCGCGCACGCTGCGCGCGCTGCCCGCCACGGCGCGCGCCCACGTGGTCCTGGCCGAACCGTTCGGCACCGCCGAGCATCTCGTCGGCTGGCTGCGTGCGGCCGCCGGCAAGGTGCCCGCCGACCAGGCGCTGCTGATCACCGCCCCCGTCGGCGACCCCTTCACCGACGCGGACCTCTTCCGCACGGCCCGTCTCGTCCGGCAGTACGGACGGCACCGGACGGTCGAGGTGGCCCTGACGGGCGGGGACCCCGACCCGGCCGAGGGGGTCCGCCGCTGCCGGGCGCTCGGGGCGCCGCACGTCACGCTGCTCCCGGCCGCCTGGGTCACGCCGCCCGTGCCCGACCCGGAGCACTGCTCACCGGGCGGACCGCTGCTCACGGCGTCCGGTGTGGCGGGCGTGCTCGACGCGCGCGTGCGCCAGGCGTGGCAGCGCCGGGAACGCCAGGGGGACGACGGCCTGGTCCGCGGTCTCGCCGCCGACCGGGCCCACGGTCACGCCCATAGCCACGGCCCCGGCGAGGGTCACGACCACGGTCACGGCCCCGCTGAGGGTCACGCCCACGGTCACGGCCCCGCTGAGGGTCACGCCCACAGTCACGGCCCCGGTGAGGGCCAGGCCCACGGTCACGCCCATAGCCACGGCCCCGGTGAGGGCCAGGCCCACGGTCACGCCCATAGCCACGGCCCCGGCGAGGGTCACGACCACAGTCACGGCCCCGCTGAGGGTCACGCCCACAGTCACCGCCCCGGCGAGGACCACGCCCGCCCGCAGCCGGCGGCCCACGGCCACGCCTCCGAGCACGACCACGCCCTCATGCGAAGCAGGAGCACACGATGACACTCCCCCCGCGATACCAGTACGGAGACGGCGACATCGAGATCAACGCCGGCCGGCGGACGGTCGAGGTGACGGTCCGCAACACCGGCGACCGGGCGATCCAGGTCGGCTCCCACTACCACTTCTTCGAGGCGAACTCCGCCCTGGACTTCGACCGCAACGTGACCCTGGGAATGCACCTCAACATCCCGGCGGGCCTCTCCGTGCGCTTCGAGCCGGGAGGCACGCACGAGGTCGAGCTGTGCGCGTACGCCGGCACCGGCCGTCTCACCGGCTTCAGCGGTCTGCTCAACGGCAGCATCAAGTCCCACCCGGCGCGCGTCGAGGCGGTCAGCCGCGCGCTGGAGCGAGGTTTCCACGGCGCCGGACCCGAGGACGGCGCGGACCCGGACGCCGGCTCCTCCTCCGGCGGCCGGCGGCGAAGCGAGGCCGACGGCAAGAAGTCCAAGAAGAGGGGATCCCACTGACATGCCGGTCCTTACCCGCAAGCAGTACGCCGACCTGTTCGGCCCCACGGTCGGCGACCGCATCCGCCTCGCCGACACCAACCTGGTCATCGAGGTCGAGAAGGACTACCGCGAGGGCTCCTACGGCGACGAGGTGGTCTACGGCGGAGGCAAGACCATGCGGGACGGCATGGCCTCGGACCCGCAGGCCACCGCCGCCCAGGGCGCCCTGGACCTGGTGATCACCAACGTCGTCGTGCTGGACCCGGTGCTCGGCGTGGTCAAGTGCGACATCGGCGTCAAGGACGGGTTCATCGCGGGCATCGGCAAGGCCGGCAACCCGCAGACCCAGAACGCCGTCGACCCCCGGCTGGTCATCGGCACCTGTACCGAGGTCATCGCGGGGGAGCACCTCATCGCGACGGCCGGCGCGATGGACTCGCACGTCCACCTGATCTCGCCGCAGCAGTGCGAGCAGGCGCTCAGCAACGGCATCACCACACTGTTCGGAGGCGGCACCGGTCCCACCGACGGCTCCAACGGCACCACCTGCACCCCCGGCCCCTACAACCTGGCCCGCATCCTGCAGGCCGCCGAGGACCTGCCGGTCAACCTCGGCATCATGGGCAAGGGCAACGCCAGCCTCCCCGGAGTGCTGGACGAGCAGATCGAGGCGGGCGCGGCCGCGCTGAAGGTGCACGAGGACTGGGGCTCCACCCCGGCCGTCATCGACGCCGCGCTGGCCGTGGCCGACCGGCACGACGTCCAGGTGGCCATCCACACCGACACCCTCAACGAGGGCGGCTTCTTCGAGGACACCCGCTCCGCCATCGACGGCCGCACCATCCACACCTTCCACAGCGAGGGGGCGGGCGGCGGACACGCCCCCGACATCCTGCGGGTGACGGGCGAGCCGAACGTCCTGCCGTCCTCGACCAACCCCACGCTGCCGTACACCAAGAACTCCGTCGACGAACTGCTGGACATGGTGATGGTCTGCCACCACCTCAGCCACGACATCCCCGAGGACGTCGCGTTCGCGGACAGCCGGGTGCGGGCCGAGACGATCGCGGCGGAGACGGTCCTGCACGACCGCGGCGTCATCAGCATGATCTCCTCCGACTCCCAGGCCATGGGCCGCATCGGCGAGTCCGTGACCCGGGCGTTCCAGATCGCGCACGTGTGCAAGGAGATGCTGGGCACGCTGCCCGAGGACACCGAGCGCAACGACAACCAGCGCGTCCTGCGCTACCTGGCGAAGGTCACCGCCAACCCGGCCGTCGCCAGCGGCATCGCCGACTACGTCGGGACGCTGGAGGCGGGCAAACTGGCGGACATCGTGTTGTGGCCGATGCACTCCTTCGGTGCCAAGCCCAAGATGGTGATCAAGGGCGGCGTGGTGTCCTGGGCGCAGATGGGCGACCCCAACGCCTCCCTGCCGACCCCGCAGCCGGTCTACTACCGCCCCGCCTTCGGGCACTACGGGCGCGCCATGCAGGCGACGCACGTGACCTTCATGTCACAGGCGGGCATCGCGGCCGGCGTGCCGGGGAAACTGGGCCTGGAGCGGAGGGTGCTGCCGGTGCGCAAGACCCGCACGATCGGCAAGCACAACATGGTCCGCAACGACGTCGTCCCGGACATCACCGTCGATCCGGAGACGTACCAGGTCACCGTGGACGGCGAGGTGGCGACGATCGACCCGGCGCAGAAGCTGCCGCTCAACCAGCTCTACTTCCTGGCCTGACCCGTGTACCACGACGACACGTCCGCCGCCGGGACGCCGGCCTCGCCGGGTGGCGCCCCGACGACGGAACTGCAACGCCTGCTGATCAGCCTCCAGCTGACCGACTCGGCGTTCCCCAGCGGCTTCTACACCCTCTCCCACGGGCTGGAGGGCTTCGCCCAGGCCGGCGCGGTGGACCCCGAGGGGCTCACCGCACTCCTCGCGGACCTCCTGCGGCACGGCGTGGGGCCGTCCGACGCCACCGCGCTCGCCCTGGCGCACCGCGCCGCGACGGCGCGGGACTGGTCCGCGGTGGCCGGGATCGACACCCGTCTGCACGCCACGAAGCTCAACCGCGAGCTGCGGCAGGCATCCCTGCGCACCGGCCGGCAACTGCTGGACCTGGCCGCGGAGGTCTTCGGCGGCGACGGGATCGTCCGGTTTCACCGGGCTGTCACGGAACGCCGGGTGCCCGGCACCCAGGCGGTGGCCGCCGGAGTGGTCTACGCGGCGACCGGCGTCCCGGCCCGCCAGGCCGTCGCCTCCGACCTGTTCGCGTTCTGCGCGAGTTTCGCCGGCGCCGCGCTGCGGCTGCGGCTGACGGACCACCGGCGGGCCCAGTCGCTGCTGCGGGAGGCCGCCCCGGTGATCGAGGAGACCACCCACGCGGCACTCGTCCGCGAGACCGGCGACCTCGGGGCGACCACCTTCGCGGCGGACGTCATGTCCGCCCGGCACGAGCGGGCCGAGGCCCGCCTTTTCGCCACCTGACCGGCCGCCGCCGCGGCGGCCGGAACCGAAAGGAAAGACCATGCGCGACAACGTCCTCAGGGTCGGCATCGGCGGCCCCGTAGGCTCCGGCAAGACGGCCCTGATCGAGGCACTGGTACCGGTCCTGATCGACCGGGGCAGAAGGCCGGCCGTCATCACCAACGACATCTACACCCAGGAGGACGCCCAGCACGTCCGCCGGACCCTGCGGGGGGTGCTCGACGGCGACCGCGTCGTCGGCGTCGAGACCGGGGCCTGCCCGCACACCGCCGTACGGGACGACCCCACGATGAACCTGGCGGCCGGTGCCGAGATGCTCGAACGCCACCCGGACGTCGACGTCCTGCTGTACGAGAGCGGCGGCGACAACCTCACCCTCACCTTCAGCCCGGCCCTCGTCGACCTCTTCGTCTTCGTGCTGGACACCGCGGAGGGGGAGAAGATGCCGCGCAAGCGGGGACCGGGCATCACCGATTCCGACCTGCTGGTCATCAACAAGGTGGACATCGCCCCGTACGTGCGGACGGACCTCGGGGTGATGGAGGCCGACGCGCACCGGGTGCGGGGCAGCGGTCCGGTGGTGCTGACCGACTGCCTGACCGGGCAGGGCGTCGACGAGGTGGTCGCCTTCCTGGAGTCCCGGCACCAGGTCCTGGCCTGAGATGACCGCGGCCTTCGACCGGCTGGCGCCGGAACACTACGAGCCGGTCCGGCTCCCGCCGGAGATGTCGGCGTACTCCTCGGTGCCCAGGACCCTCCGGCCGGGGTCGCCCGCGAAGGTCGGCATCCTGGACCTCGCGTACGCGCGGCGCGGGGAGCGGACCGAACTCGTCCGGCGGTACCAGAAGTCCCCGTTGCAGATCATGCGCCCCCTGTACGTCGACCCGGCGCTGCCCGGCATGGCCTTCACCTATGTGATGGCCACGGGCGGCGGGATCGCCCAGGCCGACCGATACCGCCAGGACCTGCGGTGCGGCCCGGGCACCCAGGCCCTGTTCACGACCCAGGCCGCCACGAAGGTGTACCGGATGGAGGACGACTACGCCGCGCAGCGCGTCCACCTCACCGTCGAGGAGGGCGCCTACGTCGAGTACCTTCCCGACCCGGTCATCCCCTTCCGGGGGGCGCGCTTCCACCAGGGCGTCGAACTGACGGTGAGCGAGGGCGCCACGGTGGTGTACGCGGAGACGTTCACCGCCGGGCGCCTGGCCCGTGGTGAGCGGCACGCGTACACCGTGGTCACCAACGACCTGGAGATCCGGCGCCCCGACGGGACGCCGCTGGCGGTCGACACCCTGCGGCTGCGACCGCGGTCCCCCGGCGGCGTGGCCGGCCCCGGGGTGTTCGCCGGCCACGACCACGTCGCCACGCTGCACGTCATCACGTCCGCCCGTCCCGCCGCGGACGTCGCCGATGCCCTGCACGGGGCCGTGACGTCCTCCGGGGTGATCCACGGGGCGAGTGTGCTGCCCGACGACTGCGGCGCCTGGATGCGGATCCTCGGCCGGGAACAGCCCCGGGTCGCCGACGCCGTCCGGGCCGGCTGGGACGCCGTCAGACGGCTGCTCATCGGACACCCCGCCCCCGACCTGCGCAAGCCGTGACGGCGCGCCACCGCCAGCCCTGAGGAGACCCGCCGATGATCACCGCCCCCGCCCCCATGCCGCCGGCCTACGACTCGGGCGACACCGCCTGGATGCTGGCCGCGGCCGCCATGGTGCTGCTGATGACGCCCGCCCTGGCCTTCTTCTACGGCGGCATGGTGCGCACCAAGCACATCCTCGTGATGCTCAAGATGAGCTTCGCCTCGCTGTGCTTCGTGACCATCGCCTGGTACCTCGTGGGTTACAGCCTCGCCTTCGGCCCGGACGTCGGCGGCGCCGGCCTCATCGGCGACCTGGACCACGCCCTCCTGCGCGGCATCGGCCCGGACACCCTGACGGGCTCCGTCCCCACGTACATCTACGCCACCTTCCAGATGGGCTTCGCCATCGTCACGGTGGCGCTCATCAGCGGATCGATCGCGGGCCGGGCCACGATGCGCGGCTGGCTGGTGTTCTCCGTGCTCTGGCTGCTGATCGTGTACGTACCCGTCGCGCACTGGGTCTTCGACCTCGAACACGGCTGGATCACGAAACACCTGGGCGCCCTGGACTTCGCCGGCGGTCTGCCCGTGGAACTGAACTCCGGCATCGCGGGGCTCGCCGTGGCGCTGGTGATCAGGGGGCCCGCCGACTTCCGGCGCAAGGAGCCGCGCCCCAACAACATCCCGCTGGTCATGATCGGCGTGGCACTGCTGTGGTTCGGCTGGCTCGCCTTCAACGCCGGTTCGGCCGTCCGCGACACCGGCACCGCCGCCACCGCCTTCGTCAACACCCAGCTCGGGGCCGCGGGCGCGATGGTCACCTGGCCCCTGGTGGAGTACCTGCGGACCCGGAAGGTCACCATGATGGGCGTCGGTTCCGCCGCGGTGGCGGGCATGGTGGCCATCACCCCGGCCTGCGGGGAGATCGACCCCACGGGCGCCCTGGTCACCGGCCTGGTGGCCGGGGCCTTCTGCGCCTGGGCCGTCACGCTCAAGTACCGGCTGAACGTGGACGACACGCTCGACGTCGTCGGGGTGCACGGAGCGGGCGGTCTCGTCGGGCTGCTGATGGTGGGCCTCTTCGCCGCTCGTGACGTCAGCGGCAAGGAGGGGCTCTTCTACGGCGGCGGCCTTTCCCTGCTGGGGAAGCAGGCCGTCGCGGTACTGGCCGTGGCCGCCTTCTCGTTCGTACTGACGTGGCTCATCGCCAAGGCCGTCGACAAGGTCGTCGGGTTCGCGGAGACGGAGGATTACTCGGCGGTGCCCGGCGAGGACGAGGAACGCGCCTACGATCTGCGCACCGCCACCCGGCTGGACGCCCTGACCACCGGCGGCCGGGGGCTGGACAAGGAGACGCTGGAGCAGATCCAGCACCTTCTGCGCGCGCACCGGGACCGCTAGCGGCCCGGCCGGGCGGCCCGTCCGGCCGGGGCCGCAGGGCGGCACTGTGATCAACTGGCCCGCCAGGCAAGGGACTTGATCCGGTCAGGGAGCCCACCCGGTCGGCGCGCCGCCCCGGGGCTCTGCCAAGATGCCGTACGTCATGGTGCAGAAACCGAAAACGCCCGTGCCCACGAGTGCCGATGTGGCCCGTCTGGCAGGCGTCTCGCGCGCGACCGTCTCCTACGTCCTGAACAACACCCGGGCCGTGCGGATCAGCGAACCGACCCGGCTCCGGGTCCGCGAGGCCGCCGAGCAGCTCGGCTACGTCCCGCACGCGGCGGCCCGCAGCCTGCGCGCCGGCCACAGCCGTACGGTGGTCATGCCCGCGCCCGCGTTCCCGGCCGGCCCGCTCTACACCCGGTTCCTCGGCGAACTCCAGTCGGCGCTGGGCCGGCTCGACTACACCGTCGTGCAGTACGGCGGCGCCGCCCCCTATGGCGACGACGCCGCCCGTGCCTGGGCCGAGCTGCGGCCGATCGCCGTCCTGGTGCCCGGCCCCGGCCTCGGGCCGGGCGGCGTGGAGGTGCTGAAACGCTCGGGCGCCCGCGCGGTGGTGACCCTCGGTCCGGAACCCGTCGAGGGCGCCCACGCCCTGGTCCTGGACCAGACGGCCGTCGGCCACGCCGCGGCCCGCCACCTGTACGAGCGCGGGCGCCGCCGCGTCGGCGTGGTCCTGCCGGAGGAACCCGGCCTGCGGATCTTCTCCTCACCCCGCCTGCGGGGCGCCCGCAGCGCCCTGCGCGGCACCGGCGCGACCCTCACCGAACTGCCCCTAGCCTGCGCGGAGGACGCCGCCGCCCGGCTCGCCGCCCGCTGGGACGCGCTCGCCCTGGACGCGGTGTTCGCCTACGACGACGCGTACGCCATGCTGCTCTCCCGCGCCCTGCAGGACCACGGCGTCACCCTTCCCGGCCGGACCGCCGTGATCGGCGCCGACGACCTGATGCTCGGCCCGCTGCTGCGCCCCCGGCTGAGCACCGTGCGCCTCGAACTCCCGGCCGGGCAGGACCTCGCCGCGCTGGTCGACCGGGCCGTCCGCGACCCCGGTGCCGCCCCCGAACGGCACACGGTCCGCGGCGTGACCGTCGTGCACCGCGAGTCGAGCTGAACCCGCGGGTTACCGCCCGCCCGGCCCGCCCTGGCCCTGCTGACCCTGGCCCTGCTGATCCTGTGCCTGCTGGGCCTGCTGCTCGGCGACGGCCTTGCGGACCTCGTCCATGTCCAGGTTCCGGGCCTGCCCGATGACATCGGTCAGCGCCGCCTCGGGCAGCGCGCCCGGCTGCGCGAACACCGCGACCTGGTCCCGGACGATCATCAGCGTCGGGATGGACTGGATGCCGAAGGCCGCGGCCAGCTCCGGCTGCGCCTCCGTGTCCACCTTGCCGAAGACCAGGTCGGGGTTGTCCTCGGCCGCCTTCTCGTAGACCGGGGCGAACTGCCGGCAGGGCCCGCACCAGGCCGCCCAGAAGTCGATCAGGACGAACTCGTTGTCCGTGACCATCTGGTCGAAGTTCTCCTTGGTCAGCTCCACGGTGCTCATGGCTGTTCCCTCTTCCTGGGTCGGGGGCGGATGCCACCGGCGCAAACAGCGGCGGTGGGGAGGGTATTCCGCGCGCGTACCCGCGCCACCTGCGGGCACACCACCCTCCAGTGTGGCCCCCGCGCACCCCACCCCGCAGACTGAGCCCATGACGGAAACGGAATCCAACGTGTACGACGTCGTGGTGATCGGCGCCGGCCCGGTCGGCGAGAACGTCGCCGACCGCACCCGGGCGGCCGGACTGACCACCGCGATCGTGGAGAGCGAACTGGTCGGCGGCGAGTGCTCCTACTGGGCCTGCATGCCGAGCAAGGCCCTGCTGCGCCCGGTCATCGCGCGGGCGGACGCCCGCCGCACCCCCGGCCTGAGCCAGGCCGTGCGGGGCCCGCTCGACGCCGCCGCGGTCCTGGCCCACCGCGACTACTACACCTCGGACTGGAAGGACGACGGCCAGGTCCAGTGGGTCGAGGGCATCGGCGCCGACCTGTACCGCGGCCAGGGACGCCTCGCCGGCCCCCGCACGGTGGAGGTGACCGGCCCGGACGGCGCCCGGCGCGTCCTGACCGCCCGGCACGCCGTCGCCGTCTGCACCGGCAGCCGCGCCGCCCTGCCCGGCCTGCCGGGGCTCGCCGACGTCCGCCCGTGGACCAGCCGCGAGGCGACCAGCGCCCACGAGGTGCCGGGCCGGCTGATCGTGGTCGGCGGCGGTGTCGTGGCCGTCGAGATGGCCACCGCCTGGCAGGCCCTCGGCTCCCGGGTCACCGTGCTGGTCCGCGGCGGCGGCCTGCTGGACCGCATGGAGCCGTTCGCCGGGGAACTGGTCGCCCGCGCGCTGACCGAGGCCGGCGCCGACCTGCGGACCGGCACCTCCGTGAAGTCCGTCAGCCGGGAGAACGGCACCGTCGTCGCCGTCACCGACACGGGCGAGCGGATCGAGGCCGACGAGATCCTCTTCGCCACCGGACGCGCCCCGCGCACCGACGACCTCGGCCTGGAGACGGTCGGCCTGGAACCGGGCTCCTGGCTGGAGACCGACGACAGCCTGCGCGTCACCGGCCACGACTGGCTGTACGCGGTCGGCGACGTCAACCACCGGGCCCTCCTCACCCACCAGGGCAAGTACCAGGCGCGGATCGCGGGCGCCGCCATCGCCGCCCGCGCCACGGGGGAGAGGGGTCTCGACACCGCCCCCTGGGGCGCGCACGCCGCGACCGCCGACCACGCGGCCGTCCCCCAGGTGGTCTTCACCGACCCCGAGGCGGCCTCCGTGGGCCTCACCCTGGCCGAGGCCGAACGGGCCGGGCACCGCGTCCGCGCCGTCGACGTGGACCTCGCCACGGTGGCCGGGGCCGGCCTCTACGCCGACGGCTACACCGGCCGCGCCCGGATGGTGGTCGACCTGGAGGACGAGATCCTGCGCGGGGTGACCTTCGTCGGCCCCGGCGTCGGCGAGATGATCCACTCCGCGACGATCGCCGTCGCCGGCCAGGTCCCGGTCCACCGCCTGTGGCACGCGGTGCCGTCCTACCCGACGATCAGCGAGGTCTGGCTGCGGCTGCTGGAGGCGTACCGGGACAACTGACGCTCAGGGCAGGTCGAAGCCCAGCTCCGCCGCCGCGTCGTGCGGCACGGGCCGCGTCCAGCGTTCCGCCATCGCCCGCGCGGAGGACAGCGAGCGCGGTTCGGCGCGGTCCAGGTAGAGCGTCCCGTCGAGGTGGTCCGTCTCGTGCTGCACGATGCGGGCGGGCCACCCGGTGACCACCTCGTCCAGCGGCCGGCCGTGCTCGTCCGCCCCGGTCAGCCGGACCGCCGCGGGCCGCGCCACCACCGCCTGCCAGCCCGGCACGCTCAGACACCCCTCGAAGAACGCCGCCCGCGCCTCGCCCACCGGCGCGTACGCGGGGTTGACCAGGACCCGGAACGGCAACGGCACCCGTCCGCGCGCCTCCCGCACCTCCGGCGGGACCGGCGCCGGGTCCTCGACCACCGCGATCCGCAGCGCCACCCCCACCTGGACGGCCGCCAGGCCCACCCCGGGCGCCGCCCGCATGGTCAGCCGCAGCGCCGCCACGAACCGCTCCAGCAGCGCCGGTCCCAGCTGCCCGTCGTACGGCTCGGCGCCCCGCCGCAGCACCGGGTCGCCGGCCTCGACGATCGGCAACGGACCGCCGCCGGACAGGAGTTCCTCGACGTGGTCGGCGAACGGCCGGTGATCTTCCCGAGTTCCCATCGCGCCAGGATGACACGGCACCGCCCCCGTCGGACGCCCGTGCACGCGAACGGCCCGGCCGCGAGGCGCCGGGCCTCGGGGCCGGGCCGTCCGGACGGCCGGGTCAGACCTCCGCGAAGTCACCCGCGAGGGCCGCGGCGACGCGCAGGTGGGAGTCGGCCTCCTCCTGCCGGTCCTGCCGCTCCAGGGTGCGGCCCAGCATCAGCCGGGCGTAGTGCTCGACCGGGTCGCGCTCGACGATGATCCGCAGCTCGGCCTCCGCGCGCCGCAGCTGGGCCGAGTGGTAGTAGGCGCGGGCCAGCAGCAGCCGCGGTCCGGTCTGCTCCGGCACCTCGGCCACCAGCGGCTCCAGCACCCGGGCCGCCGCCGCGTAGTCCTTGGCCCCGAAGAACATCCGGGCGCGCTCCCAGCGCTCGGCCGGGCTTCCGTGGTCGTAGTACGTCGTGTTCACGGGGGCGTCAACCACCCCAGGTCGTTGAACATTCCACGACCTTCCCGGGGTGCCCGGACGATCGCCACGGCCCCCGCGGGGCCGGGGCTGATGTCAGTGCCCTGCCGCAGAATGCCGGTCAGCGAGATCAACTCCGGCCGGACCGGGTAGGCGGTCTCGGGTCCCGCCAGCAGAAAGGCGTTCGTCGATGCCGTCCACCGCCGGTCAGTCCAGCCCGGGCACCACCGAGGTCCTGCGCGTCATGTCCGATCCGCGCACGCCCGTCTTCGCCACCGAGTACATGGGCGGCCGCCGCAGATACGGCTACTGGCGGCCGATGGAGGCCGGCGGCCCCCAGGGCGGCTGCTACGTGGCCCTGCCCACCGCCGTCTGCGAGGAGCTGCACACGGCCGGCCGCATCACCCTCGGCGATCCCATCGTCGACCCGGCCAAGACGACGTACCGGGTCGCGCCCGTCCCGCCCCGCTCGGCCGCCGCCCGCGCCCGCCGCCAGTGGGCCCGCGCGGCGTGAGCGGCCCCGAGTCCGACCGAAGGGCATAACGGGGCACTTGACACCCGCTGGGGGAAGCGTTCCTACCCGGCGCACAGCCTGCTGCCATCGCGCGCCCAGGTGTTGACGAAATCGTTCAGTTCATGGTCAACGGAACGCACGGACACAAGCCCCGGACGCAGGCGGCACACCGCTCCCGCCGATGGTTCATGAACAAGGCCCTGCTCGCGGGCGGCGTCTCCGCCGTCGCGGCCATGGGAGGCTACGCGGCCACCCGGGCCGGCGCCGAGACGACGGCCACGGCCGACGCGACGGCCTCCGCGAGCCCCTCCGGGCCGCCGGCCGGCGGCGGCTTCGGCCGGACGATCGCCTACGACGACTTCGTCGGCGTCACCACGGACGGCACCGTCGTCGAGGACCTCTACGCCGTCCACTCCACCGGCGTCTCCACCACCCCCGTGGTCCGCGCCGCCGCCGCCTTCATCGACGCGCTCACCGCCGGCCAGAAGGCGGCCACCCTCTTCGACGTCCAGGCCGACCAGTGGCTGGACTGGACGAACGTCGCCTCCGACGACCGCGACGGCGTCGCCCTGCGCGATCTGACGGAGAAGCAGTACGCCCTCGCCATGAAGCTGCTGAAGTCGGCGCTGTCGGCCCGCGGCCTGAAGCAGGCCACCGCCATCCGGAAGCTCAACCACTTCCTCGGCGAGTACTCCGGCGACACCTCCAAGGCGCTCAACCAGGACGCCTACTGGTTCACCGTGATGGGCACCCCGTCGGCCGAGGACGCCTGGGGCTTCCAGTTCGAGGGCCACCACCTCGTCGTCAACTACTTCGTCCTGGGCGACCAGGTCGTGATGACCCCGACCTTCATGGGCTCCGAACCGACGAAGATCACCTACGACGGGGTGGACTACCACCTGTTCCGCGAGGAGACCGCCGCGGGCCTCGCCCTGTTCCGCTCGCTGGACGCCCCCCGGCGCGCCGCCGCGCTCTCCGCCGCCGAGAAGACCGGCACCGACCTGGTCGCCGGGGCCGGGCAGGACAACGCGAAGCTCCCGTACGCCGGTGTCAAGGGCTCCGACCTGAACCGCCGCCAGCGGCAGCTCCTGCTCGACCTGGCCGAGGTGTACATCGGCTACCAGGACGAGGGCCACGCCCGGGTGCGGATGCGGGAGATCGAGAAGCACCTCGATGACACGTACTTCTACTGGATCGGCCCGTACGAGGACGACTCCGCGTTCTACTACCGCGTCCACAGCCCCGTCGTGCTCATCGAGTACGACGCCGAGTCCCCGCTCGCCTACCACGAGGACGGGGACGGCGCCTCGGCGTCCCCCTCGGCCTCGGCGTCCCCCTCGGCCTCCGCCTCCACGGGCCTCGGCGCCGGCGGCCCCGGCCCGATGGGCGACCCCACCCAGCAGCACGTCCACACCGTCGTCCGCACCCCCAACGGCAACGACTACGGCGTGGACCTCCTCAGGCTCCACCTGGCGACCGACCACTGACGGCACGCGTCCCGCCGAAGGCCCCGGCTCCGGCCGGGGCCCTCACCCGTTCCCGGCCGGCCCGCGGTACCCCACCGTGCCCAGGCCGAGCAGGACATGGCGCCGGGCCACCTCCTCGGCGGTCAGCGGCCCCTCCGGGCGGTACCAGTTGGCCACCCCCTGGCACATGACCAGCACCGCCCGGACCGCGTCGGCGGGGAACGGGGTGGTGAAGACCCCCTGGGCGGCACCCGCCTCCACGGTGTCCAGCAGCATGTGTTCCAGGTAGTCGCGCAGTGCCACGTACCGCGCGCGGTTGCCGGGTTCCAGGCTGCGGATCTCGGTGTCCAGGAAGGCCAGCCCCTGCCGGTGGGCCATGTACAGCACGATCGACTCCACCATCGCGCGGAAGCGGGCCGCCGGATCGTCCCCGGCCTCCTCGGCGGCGGCCCGGCAGCGGTCCAGGACGTCCCTGATGGAGGTCTCCAGCAGGGTGGCGAGCAACGCCTGCTTGTTCTCGTAGTGGTAGTAGAGCGCGGGGACCGTGACCCCGACCCGGCCCGCGATGTCCCGCACCGACGTGCCGTGGTAGCCGTGCTCGTCGAAGGCCTCCATGGCGTGCAGCAGGATCGGATGCAGGCCGAGCGGCCCGTACACCCGCCAGTGCCGCGCGGCGGCGGTGGTCCCCTCGTCCGGCTGGGTGCTCGACTGGGTGCTCAAACGGTGCTCCTCCGGTGCGACGCCGACGACAGGCATCGTACGTCACTTATCGCCCGCTCAGTAGTGTGCCCAAAAACGGCTCCTGTCACGGTCATTGACCGCGCCTGACGCCCCCTCTACCTTCTTAGCGAGCGCTAAGTCAGGCGAGGAGAAGGGCCGTTACGCGCGATGAGACCACGCACGGAAGAACCACCCCCGGGACCGCTGGCCGGGGTGCGGGTGGTGGAGCTGGCCGGGATCGGGCCCGGCCCCTTCGCCGCCATGCTCCTCGGCGACCTGGGCGCCGACGTCGTACGCGTCGACCGGCCCGGAACACCGGACCTCGGGCTCGACCCCGCCCACGACGTGACCAACCGCAACAAGCGCTCGGTCCTGGTCGACCTCAAGTCACCGGACGGACCGGCCGCCGTCCGGGCGCTCGCCGCCCGCGCCGACATCCTGATCGAGGGCTACCGGCCCGGGGTCGCCGAACGGCTCGGCGTCGGCCCCGGGGACTGCCACGCCCTCAACGCCGCGCTGGTGTACGGCCGGATGACCGGCTGGGGCCAGGACGGCCCCCTCGCGCCGCGCGCCGGACACGACATCGGGTACATCGCGACCGCGGGCGCCCTCGGCATGATCGGCCCGGCCGGCGGACCGCCCGCCGTCCCCGCCAACCTGCTCGGCGACTACGCGGGCGGCTCCCTCTACCTCGTCGTCGGGGTGCTCGCCGCGCTGCTCACCGCCCGCCTCACCGGCGAGGGGCAGGTGGTGGACGCCGCGATCGTCGACGGCACCGCCCACCTCACCGCCGTGATCCAGGGCATGCTCGCCGCGGGCACCTGGCGGGACGAGCGGGGCCGCAACCTCCTCGACGGCGGCTGCCCCTACTACGCCGTCTACGAGACGGGCGACGGCGGCTGGATGGCGGTCGGCGCCCTGGAGCCGCGGTTCTACGCCGAGTTCGTCACCCTGCTCGGCCTGGACGCCGGGGACCTGCCCGACCGGCACGACCCCCGCCACTGGCCGGAGCTGCGGGCCCGGTTCGCGGAGCGGTTCAAGACGGCCGGACGGGACGAGTGGACGGCCGTCTTCGAGGGCACCGACGCCTGCGTCGCCCCGGTGCTGTCGCTGCGCGAGGCCGCCCGCCACCCGCACCTCGCCCACCGCGGCACCTTCACCGACACCCACGGCATCGTCCAGCCCGCCGTCGCCCCCCGGCTCTCCGCCACCCCCGGCACGCTGCGGCGACCGCCCGCCGTGCCCGGCGCCCACCAGGCCGAGGTGGCCCGGGACTGGCACGTGGACGCCCTGACCGCAGCCGGCCATCCGACCGAGAACGGACGCTGATGGAACTCTCCACCCCGCTCCAGTACGCCACCGACCCCCGCGTCGCCGCCGACGAGGCCGCCGCCCTGGAGGCCGCCGGGCTCGACGCGGTCTGGGTGGCCGAGGCGTACGGCTTCGACTCCCCGACCATCATGGGCTACATCGCCGCCCGCACCAGCCGGATGCGGGTCGGCTCCGCGATCCTCAACGTCTACTCCCGCACCCCCGCCCTCATCGCCCAGACCGCCGCCGGACTCGACGCGCTGACCGGCGGCCGGGCACTGCTCGGCATCGGCGCCTCCGGCCCCCAGGTGGTGGAGGGCTGGCACGGCCGCCGCTACGACAAGCCGCTCGGCCGCACCCGGGAGACCATCGAACTGGCCCGCCGCATCTGGCGCCGCGAGGTCATCGAGCACCGCGGCATCACCGACCTGCCGCTGCCGCCGGAGAAGGGCGGCACCCTCGGCAAACCCCTGAAGCTCCTCAACCACCCCGTGCGCGACACCATCCCGGTGTACGTCGCGGCCCTCGGCCCCGCCAACGTCCGGATGACCGCCGAACTCGCCGACGGCTGGCTGCCGTTCCTCTACGCCCCCGAGCACGCCGGCAAGGTCTGGGGCGGCCCCCTCGCCGAGGGCGCCGCCCGCCGCGACCCCGCCCTCGGCCCGCTCCAGGTCGTGGCCGGCGGACTGCTCGCGGTCGGGGAGGGCGCGGAGGCCGTCCGCGACCTGGTGCGCCCGCAGGTCGCGCTGTACGTCGGCGGCATGGGCGCGCCCGGCCGCAACTTCTACCACGACCTGGTCTGCGCCTACGGCTACGAGGCCGAGGCCGCCGCGATCCAGGAGCACTACCTGGCGGGCCGCAAACGGGACGCGGAGCGCGCCGTCCCCGCCGAACTGTGCGAGCTGCTGTGCCTGGCGGGACCCGAGGGGTACGTCCGCGACCGCGTCGAGGCGTTCCGCGAGGCCGGCGTGACCATGCTCAACATCACCCCCGTCGACCCCGAACCGGCCCGGCTGGTCGAGCGGGTCAAGAACTGGCTGTGACCACCACGGAACCCCGACGCGGAGGCGACATGCAACGGGACATCTACACCGCGGAACACGAGGCGTTCCGCGACACCGTACGCACCTTCCTCGCCAAGGAGGTGCTCCCGCACCACGCGCGCTGGGAGCGGGAGGGCGTCGTCGACCGCGACGTCTGGCGCGCGGCCGGCCGCCAGGGCCTGCTGGGCCTGGCCGTGCCCGAGGAGTACGGCGGCGGGGGCACCGACGACTTCCGCTACAGCGCGGTGCTCATCGAGGAGTTCGCCCGCGCCGGGGCCTCCGGCCTGGCGCTGAGCCTGCACAACGACATCGTGGGCCCCTACCTCACCCGGCTCGCCACCGAGGAGCAGAAACGGCGCTGGCTGCCCGGCCACACCTCCGGCGAGATCGTCACCGCCATCGCCATGACCGAGCCGGGCGCCGGCTCCGACCTCCAGGGCATCCGCGCCACCGCCACCGACGAGGGCGACCACTACCGCCTCGACGGCACCAAGACGTTCATCTCCAACGGCATCCTGGCCGACCTGGTGATCGTCGTCGCGCGCACCACCCCCGAGGGCGGCAGCGGCGGGCAGAGCCTGCTGGTCGTGGAGCGCGGCATGCCGGGGTTCGAGCGGGGCCGCAACCTCGACAAGATCGGCCAGAAGGCCCAGGACACCGCCGAGCTGTTCTTCGACGGCGTACGGGTCCCCAAGGCGAATCTGCTGGGGGAGGAGAACAAGGCGTTCTCCTATCTGATGGCCAACCTCGCGCAGGAGCGGTTGGCCATCGCCGTGGGCGCCGCGGCGGCCGCCGAACACGTCCTGGAGCTGACCGTCGAGTACGTCCGGGAGCGCGAGGCGTTCGGCAGGCCGCTCGCCCGGCTCCAGCACGTCCGCTTCGAGGCCGCCGAGATGGCCACCGAGACCGCGGTCACCCGCAGCTTCGTCGACCGCTGCGTCACCGAGCACAGCGCCGGCCGGCTGGACGCCGTACACGCCTCGATGGCCAAGTGGTGGGCGACCGAACTCCAGAAGCGCGTCGTCGACCGCTGCCTCCAACTGCACGGCGGCTACGGCTACATGACCGAGTACGCGGTCGCCAGGGCGTTCCTGGACAGCCGCATCCAGACCATCTACGGCGGCACCACCGAGATCATGAAAGAGATCATCGGCCGCTCCCTTCTCGATTCCCCGTCCGCCAGGAGGCCGTCATGACCCTGCCGCAGCTCGTGGTCCGCAACGCCGCCGAGCACCCGGAACTGCCCGCCCTGTCCTGGCGGACGCCGGACGGCGGCGGGACCACCCTGACCTGGGCCGAGGTGGGCGAGCACACCGCCCGGCTCGCGGCCGGGTACGCGGCGCACGGCGTCGGCCGCGGCGACCACGTCCTGCTGATGGCGTCCGACCGGGCCGAGCACTGGCTCTCCGACCTCGCCCTGGCCCGTCTCGGCGCCGTCCCGGTCAGCGTCTACGGCACCTCCGCGCCGGCGCAGATCGCGCACATCGCCCGCAACTGCCAGGCGGCGCTCGCCGTGGTGGAGGGCGCCGCGCAGGCGGCGGTGTGGGAGCCGCTGCTGCGCGACGCCGGCACCCCGCTCGCGCGGCTCGTCGTCATGGAGCCGGGGGAGGAGGGCGACCACCTCCCGTACACCGCGCTGACCGGCGCGGAGGTGCCCGAAAAGTTCGGCAAGGCGCTGGACGGTGCCCGGCCCGACGACCCGCTGACCGTCGTCTACACCTCCGGCACCACCGGCGAACCCAAGGGCGTGGTCCTCAGCCACCGCCAGGTACTCGCCAACGCCCGCGCCCTGGACGCCGTGGTGGACCTGCCCCCGCACGTCGAGCACATCAGCTACCTGCCCTTCGCGCACATCGCGGAGCGGATGCTCGGCATCTACCTGCCCTGCCACCGAGCCTCCCACGTCCACCTCTGTCCCGACCCGGCCGCCGTCGCCGGCGTGGTGCGCGAGATACGGCCCCGGCAGTTCTTCGGCGTGCCCCGGATCTGGGAGAAGCTGGCCGCGGCGGTCCGCGCCGGACTGTCCCTGCTCCCCGCCGAGCAGCAGAAGGCGGTCGAGGAGGCCGCCGAGGTGGCCCGCGCGCACGTCGCCTGCCGGGAGCGGGGCGAGACGCCGCCGGTCGAACTGGAGGCGAGCTACGCCGCCGTCCGTGAGGGGGTGCTGCTGCCGCTGCTGCGGGCGGGCGGCCTGGACCGGGTCACCTGGGCCGCCAGCGCGTCGGCGCCCATGCCGCTCGACGTGGTCCGGTTCTGGGCCGGTTTCGGCATCGTCGTCATGGACGCCTGGGGCCTGACCGAGACCACCGGGGTCGCCACCACCAACAGCCCGCGCACCGGGTTCCGGCTGGGCTCGGTCGGCCGGCCGGTGGCGTCGGTGGAGGTGCGCACCGCCGGGGACGGCGAACTGGAGGTGCGCGGCGAGTCCGTCTTCTCCGGCTACCTCCGGCCGGACGGCTCGGTGGAGGGCGCCGTGGACGCCGAGGGCTGGCTGCGCACGGGGGACATCGGGCGGATCGACGAGGACGGCTATGTCTGGGTCACCGACCGCAAGAAGGAGATGATCATCACCTCGACCGGCAAGAACGTCTCCCCGGCCCTGGTGGAGAACGCCCTCAAGGAACACCCGCTGATCGGCCAGGCCCTGGTCCACGGCGACGGCCGCTCCTACCTCGTCGCCCTGCTGGTCCTGGACGCCGAGGCCGCCCCGGCCTGGGCCGCCGCGCACGGCGTCGACGCCGGGCCCGACCTGGCCGCACTCGTCGCGCACCCCGTCGTGCGCCGGGAGGTGGACCGGGCGGTCGCCGCCGCCAACAGCCGGCTCAACCGCACCGAACAGGTCAAGCGCTACCGGCTGCTGGCCGAGGAGTGGGGCCCCGCCACCGGTGAGCTCACCCCGTCCCTCAAGATGCGCCGCCGCGTCATCCGCGACCGCTACGCCGACGAGATCACCGGTCTGTACGAGGACTGAGCCGGACCGTGCCCCGCGCGTTCCCGGACGCGCGGGGCACCCCCCTGCCTACAGCCCGTAGCTCTTGCCGATGATGTCCCGCTGGATCTCGCTGGTCCCGCCGTAGACGGTGGAGACGACCGCGGCCCGCAGATGCCGCTCCATGCCGTACTCGGTGGCGTAGCCGTAGCCGCCCATCATCTGCATGCACTCCAGCGTGACCCGCTTGGCGGTCTCGGTGGCCTTGAGCTTGGCCATCGACGCCTCGCGCGGGAAGAGCCGGTCCGGCGCGGCGTCGCAGTCCGAGGCCACCTCCCGCACCAGCAGCCGTACGCACTCGATCTCGGTCGCCAGGTCGGCGACCCGGTGCCGCAGCGCCTGGAAGGAGCCGACCGGCCGGCCGAACTGCTCGCGCTCGCGGACATAGGCCACCGCGTCGTCCAGGGCACGGCGGGCCAGGCCCAGCATGTTGGCGGCGAGGAACAGCCGTTCGTAGTTCAGCCCCGCCATCAGCTGCCGCCAGCCGGCGCCGACCTCCCCGACCACGGCGTCCGCGGGCAGCCGCACCCCGGTGAGGAAGACGTCGTTGACCTCCCGGCCGCCCATCGTCTCGATGCCCCGCACCTCCACGCCGGGCGTGTCCATGGGCACGTGGAACATGGTCAGTCCCTGGTGCTTGTCCTGGCCGGTACGGGCCACCAGCAGCATGGCCTCGGCCAGTTGGGCGTTGGAGATCCACGTCTTCTGGCCCTCGACCAGCCAGCCTCCGTCCGGCTGCCGTGCGGCGCGGCAGCGCAGCGCGCCGACGTCCGAGCCGGCCGCCGGTTCCGACATGGCGATGGACAGCACCGCCCCGCGCACGGCCCCGCCGAGCACCCGCCGCCGCTGCTCCTCGGTGCCGAACCGCTCGTACGCCTTGGCGGTGATGACGGTCGTGACGAAGCCGCCCGCGGGGACCAGGCCGTAGGCGGTCTCCTCCAGGAAGACGCAGGCGTCGGCGAGGCCGCCGCCCGCGCCGCCGTACTCCTCCGGCAGGCAGACCCCGAGCCAGCCCAGGTCGGCGAGCCGGCCGTAGAGCCCCTTGTGGTGCGGTTCGCGCCCGCCGTCGGTCAGCGCGTCCCGCTGCTCCCGGGTCCCGCACTCGCGTTTGGCGAAGTCCCGCACGGCGGCGGCGAAATCGGCCTGGTCCTCGGTGAGACGACTTCCCATGACACTCCTTCGTGGACTGCTCCGGACCCGTCTGATACATCTTAATGATGTATGTATCAATGTAACGCCTCGGGAGCGTGCCGGTACCGTGAGGGGCACCATGAAGACTTCTGCGAACGACTCCCTGCTGGCTCGGGCCATCGCGCGGCCCGAGACGGAGGAAAAGGTGGCGCGGCGCATCCTGGACGCCGCGCTGGAACAGTTCACCACCTTCGGCCTGCGGCGCTCCTCGGTGGACGACGTCGCCAAGCGGGCCGGCGTCTCCCGGGTGACCGTCTACCGCCGGTTCCAGAGCAAGGACGGTCTGGTCGAGGCGTGCCTGCTGCGCGAGGGCAGCCGCTTCTTCCAGACCCTGGACGAGGCCGTCGCCGGGCTGCCCACCATGGAGGAGCGGGTCGTCGAGGGCTTCGTGGTCGCCCTGCGCCACACCCGGGAGCACCCCCTGTTCGGCGGACTGCTCCGGCTGGAACCCGAGCTGGTCCTGCCGTACTTCACCGTCCAGGGCGGCCCCTCGCTCACCGCCACCACCGACTATCTGACGGCGCATCTGCGCCGGGCCCAGCAGGCCGAGGGCCGCCCGGACCACGACCCGCGCCCGGTGGCCGAGCTGATGGTCCGCGTCGCCGTCTCCTTCCTGCTCAACCCGGCCGGCTGCATCGAACTGGACGACGAGGACCAGGCCCGCGCCTTCGCCCGCCGCTACCTCGCCCCGCTGCTGGACGCCTGAGCGCCGCCGCCCGCTCAGCGCCGCCGGTGGAGCCCGCGCACCAGCCCCACCGCGCGCGCCTTCACCGCGGCCGGCGTCCGGAACGAGGTCAGGTCCACGGGAGCCGGGAACCGCCGTACGGTCACCGACTGCGGCGCGGCGAAGGCCCGCAGCCCCTCCGCCCCGTGGACGCGGCCGAAACCGGAGTCGCCCGAGCCGCCGAACGGCAGCGCCGGTACGGCGGCGAAGCCCAGCACCGAGTTGACCGACACCGCGCCCGCCCGCAGCCGCGCGGCGATCCGCGCCCCGGCCCGGCCGCTGCCGGCGAAGACCGCCGCCCCCAGGGCGTAGCGGGAGGCGTCGGCCCGGCGCACGGCCTCGGCCACGTCCGCCACCGCGTTGACCACGACCACCGGCCCGAAGGTCTCCTCGGTCATGGCGGCAGAGTCCTCCGGCACGTCGGCCAGCACCACGGGGGCCAGGAACGGCCCCGCCGGCTCCCCGGGCCCGGCGAGCACCGCCCGTGCCCCGTCCGCCAGCGCCGCCCGGACGTGCCGCCGCACCACCTCGGCCTGCGCGGGCATGGTCATCGGCCCGTAGGAGGCGTCCGGCTCCGCTCCCGGGCGCAGCGCCCGGGCCCGCTCGGCCACCTTGCGGCACAGCTCCTCGTGCACCTCGCGCACGGCGTAGACCCGCTCCACGCCCGCGCAGGTCTGTCCCGCGTTGCCCATCGCGCCCCACACGATCGCGTCGGCGGCGGCGTCCAGGTCGGCGTCGGCCGTGACGATCACCGCGTCCTTGCCGCCGCACTCGGCGAGGAACGGCGTCAACGTCTCGGCGCACACCGCCATCACCTTCCGGGCGGTGCCCGGCGACCCGGTGAAGGCGACCTTGTCGACCCCGGAGCGGGCCAGCGCCGCCCCCGTCTTGCCGGCGCCCGTGACCACCGAGAGCAGCCCCGCGAACTCGGGCACCGCCGCGTCGAACAGCGCGGCCAGCCGCACCCCCGTGCCCGGTGTGTACTCGGACGGCTTGAACACCACCGCGTTCCCCGCCGCCAGCGCGTACCCGAGGGAACCCATCGGCGTGTACACCGGGTAGTTCCACGGTCCGATGACCCCGATCACGCCCAGCGGCCGGTACTCCACGGTCGCCGCCTGGTCCGCCGCGACCAGCCCGGTGCCCACCCGCCGCCTGCGCAGCACCCGCCCGGCGTGCCGCGCCGCCCAGTCCAGGTGGCCGAGCGCCAGCAGCACCTCGAGGTCGGCGTCCTGGCGCGGCTTGCCCGTCTCCGCCGCCACCGTGCCGGCCAGCGCGTCCAGTTCCGCCGCGAGCCGCCGCTTCCAGCGCAGCAGGGCGGCCCGTCGCCCGGACGCCGGGAGCGCCGCCCAGCGGGCCTGGACCGCACGCCCCCGGTGCACCGCCCGCGCGATCTCCTCGGGCCCGTGCACCGGATGGTCGGCGAGGGCGGCGCCGGTGGCCGGGTCCCGGGAGGTGAAGGTGGCCGGGCGCGGGGTGGTGTGCGTCATCGCTGCTCCTGCTGTGGGTGGGTCGGGGGTGTCACATCACGGTTCCCGCCGGGGCGGGGGCACGGCCGGCCGCTCCTCGGCGAGCGGCTCCAGCGGCCTGCCGTGCGCCCAGTGCGGACCGAGGTCGTCCAGGGTCCAGCCGAAGGGGTAGCTGCGCGGCCTGTGCCGGTGCCGCCACCAGTCCGGCCGGGCCGGCATCCGGCGCACCGCCGCCGCGCGCAGGCGCAGGGCCCGGTCGGCGGCCGTCCGCAGCCACCGGGGCTGGACCGGCAGCCCCAGCGCGGTGAGCAGCGGCTCGTCCAGCAGGGCCAGGGTGAGACGGGCGACGAGCGGGCGCAGCGGGCGGGGGTACCAGCCGGTGATGACCCGCAGGGTGGCCGCGGCGACCCTGCGGTTGGCCGGGTCGTAGGCGAACATCTCCTTCTCGTAGGAGTCGTGGAGCCGTTCGAAACCCGCGTAGTCGCCGGGCACCCCGGTGATGCCCATGAGTTCGCCCATGCGCCGGCCCACCAGGGCGATGCTCTCCGTCTCGTGCGGGGACAGCGGCCGCCAGCCGTACCGGTCGATCCACCGTTTCGGCCCGACCACGGTGGTGGCCAGGACGTAGAGGTAGTCCTCGTTCGGTATCCGGTAGCGGCCGTGGATGCGGTTGAGGTGCCGGGCGGTCGCCCTGCCGTGCGGGGAGTCCATGCCCTCGCGGACCATCTCGTAGGCGATCAGCACGGTGTCGTCGTAGCGCTTCTGCCCCGCCCGCTCGAACTCCTGGGTGCGGTCCAGGAGCCGGGAGATGCGCGGGACGCCGTAGTCGCGCAGGAAGGCCACCGAGACGCCCTGGAGGTAGTCCCAGGGGAACTCGTACTGGGTGAGCAGCCAGAAGATCTGTTCGTGGTCCTGGCGGGGGTCGAGCTGTTCGATCCGGTGGAGCCTGCTGTGACGGCCCATGCGCTGAAGCCTCCTGGGGGACGGCCTTCCCGGTACCGAGCGTGCCGATGTTACAAAAACTATCGACTTGTTTCACCGGATGCGTCAAGGCGGCGGACGGCACCGGGCCGCCTTTCGCCGGGCCCGCCTTTTGCCGTAACCGCAAAGACGTTGGCCGCCGGGCCGGTCCCCGGTGCAGGCTCGGACGGAAGCGGCACACCCCGCGCCGCCCGATCCGGAGGCATCCATGAGCAGCGCACCGCAGCCGACCCGGCCCGCCGAGTTCTGGGAGGCCCGCTACCGGGACAGCGACCGCGTCTGGAGCGGGCGCCCGAACGACCTCCTCGTCCGGGAGGTCTCCGGCCTGACCCCCGGCACCGCCCTCGACCTCGGCTGCGGGGAGGGCGGCGACGCGGTGTGGCTGGCCGCCCGGGGCTGGCGGGTGACCGGCGTCGACATCTCCGCCACCGCCCTCGACCGGGCCGCCGGGCACGCCGCCGAGGCCGGGGTCGCGGACCGCACCGCGTGGGAGCGGCACGAGCTGGGCGAGACCTTCCCCGAGGGCTCCTTCGACCTGGTGAGCGCCCACTACCTCCAGTCCCCGGTGGCGCTCGACCGGCCGGCGGTGCTGCGCCGCGCCGCCGGGGCCGTCGCGCCCGGCGGCACCCTGCTGCTCGTCCTGCACGCCGGCTGGCCCTCCTGGCAGACCCGTCCGCCCTTCGACGCCGAGTTCCCCGCCCTCGACGGCATCCTGGCCGAACTCGCCCTGCCGGAAGGGGAGTGGACCGTCACGACCCGGGAGACCGTGCGCCGCCCGAGCCTGTCCCCCGAGGGAGTCGAAGGCCACCGCGAGGACCACGTCTGGCGGCTGGTGCGGAACCCGGCCGCCGGCTGAGCCGGGTGGCCCGCCCCGCCCGTGAGCGGCGCCCGCCCGGGTACCCGGCCCCCACCGGCGTACCAGGAGGAGCGAGGGGAGCGGGCCATGACCGACGAGGGACGGACGTCCACGGCGCAGAGGCTGCGGCGGGCCGCGGCCGAGGTGTTCGGCTGGGACCGGCTGACACCGGAGCAGGAGCAGGCCATGGCGGCGGTGCTGGACGGCCACGACACCCTCGTCGTCATGCCCACCGGCTCCGGCAAATCCGCCGTCTACCAGGTCCCCGGCGTCCTGCTGGACGGCCCCGTCGTGATCGTCTCCCCGCTGATCGCGCTCCAGCGGGACCAGATCGCCGGCCTGCCCGACGGCGCGCACGCCCCCGGCGCCGTCGCCGTGAACTCCGCCCTGACCGCCGCCGGGGCGGAGGACGCCTGGACGGCGTTCGAGCGCGGCGAGGCCCGTTTCCTGTACCTGTCGCCCGAGCAACTGGCCAAGGACGAGACCGTGGAACGGCTCGCCGCGGCCCGCCCGGCCCTGTTCGTCGTGGACGAGGCCCAGTGCGTCTCCTCCTGGGGCCACGACTTCCGGCCCGACTACCTGCGGCTCGAACAGGCCGTCCGCCGCGTCGGCAGGCCCCCGCTGCTCGCGCTGACCGCGACCGCCGCCCCGCCCGTGCGCGACGAGATCGCCGGCCGGCTCGGCATGCGCCGCCCGCGCCGGATCGTCGCGAGCTTCGACCGCCCCAACATCAGGCTGGAGGCCCGCCGCTTCCTCGACGAGGACGAACGGCGCCGCGCGGTGGTGGAACGGGCCGCCGCCGAGCCCAAACCGGGCATCGTCTACGCGGCCACCCGCAAGGACACCGAGGAGTACGCCGCCGAACTGGCCGCCCTCGGACTGACCGCCGTCGCCTACCACGCCGGACTGCGCGGCGCCGAACGCGCCCGCGTCCACGACGCCTTCCTCGCCGGGGAGACCGACGTGGTGGTGGCGACCACGGCCTTCGGCATGGGCATCGACAAGGAGGACGTCCGGTTCGTCCTGCACGCCGCGCTGCCGGGCTCGCTGGACGCCTACTACCAGGAGATCGGCCGCTGCGGCCGGGACGGCGCCCCCGCCCTGGCGGTGCTGCACCACCGTGCCGAGGACACCGGCATGCGCCGGTACTTCGTCACCCGCGCCCCGGACCACGACACCCTCACCGAGGTGGCCGGCGCCGTCCAGGACCACGCCGACGACCCCGCCGGCCTGGACCGGCTGCGCCGCGACACCGGGCTGTCGCACCGGCGCCTCACCACGGCCGTCAACCTGCTGGAGGAGGCCGGGGCGGTGTCCACCGGCTCCGGCGGCGAGGTCCGCCCGGAGCCGGGGACCCCGCCCGGCGCGGCGGCCGACCGGGCCGGGCAGGCCGCCGAGGACCACCGCCGCACCGACCGCACCCGCGTCGAGATGGCCCGCGCCTACGCCGAGACCACCGGCTGCCGCCGGCGCTTCCTGCTCGGCTACTTCGGGGAGCCGTACGAGCCGCCCTGCGGCACCTGCGACCGCTGCGAGACGCGCGCGGACGAGGACCCCGCCCCGCGGCCGGCCCGCCCCGCCGCCTCGGCCTGCCCGGTCGGGACCCGGGTGCGGCACGCCGAGTGGGGGGAGGGCACGGTGCTGAGCGAGGACGGCGACCGCATCACGGTGCTGTTCGACCGGGCCGGCTACCGCACCCTGTCGCTCGCGGCGCTGTCCGGGCGCGAGGACCTGCTGGTGGTGGTGCCCCCTGAGGAGTGAGCCCTGGACGCACGCCGCGCATGTCCGTTTTGTTGAAAAAGTTATCTCCTGGGATTTTTGAGGCGATAGGCATGTTTTGTGAATCGCCGGACACCCGTTGATGTGAAGGTCATTGCCCAACCAAAGGGAGATGGTGACATGACTTCCACGGAGAAGGTGACCGAGGTCATCCGCACCCAGGACATCGACATCGACGCTGCTCTCGACCCGGTCGAGGCGGACGGGGTCTTCCGTGACAGCCGCGAGTGCGCCGCGCTGGCCGTGGCGGGCGGCAAGGGAGAAGTGCTGCTGTCGCCGCCGACCCCGCGTCCGAAGAAGGGCTGACCGGATCGACGGGAGCAGTCCATGGAACAGTCAGGCACTCCGTCCCTCCTGAAGGGCGCGGTGCAGGACCTGGCTACCGGCGTGGCCTCCGCTCTGAGCAGCGGGGGCCACGGCCCGGTCTCCGGGGACCTGTCACCGGCCGCCGCCGGGGCGGACGGCTTCGCGCCGGCGGCCGTGCGGGTCCTGGGCGCCGATTTCCTGCTGCCGCATGTGCTGGCCGGCACCCGGCCCGATGCCGCCGAGCTCGCCCTGTTCCGGCAGGCGGTGGAGGCGTACCCGCCGCGCGCGGACGCCGCGCCCACCGTGCTGTGGAGCCACTGGGCGATGCGCCGGACCCTGCGCGTCCTCGCGCCGGACACCGCCGACGGCACGACGGCGGAACCCCGCGCCGACTGGCTGGAACTGGCCGACTGGCGCACCCTCACCCACCAGCTGTCCGTCCTCGCCTCGCTGGCGCTGCCCGGTGCCGACTCCGCCGTGGCTCGCGTGGCGGGCAAGCGGAATCTCGACCTCGCCCGCGGCTTCGTCCGGGCGGTCCGCCGCCGGGACTGGCTTCAGGCGGCCGGCGCGGGACGCTGGCTGAGCCTGCTCGACGGCGTCCCCGACACCCTCGGCCTGCCCGCCGGGCTGGACTTCGTCGAACTGATGGCGGACGGCGACCCCCAGGTCGGCCTCCAGGTACGGGCGGCCCGCCGCCTCGCCACCGGAGCACTCGTGTGAGCGCCGTGACCGTGCGGGCCGCCGAGACCCGCGGGGTACGGGACGTGGCCGAAGCCGCCCTGGGCTGGGTGGCCGCGCACCGCGCCGAGTTCACCCTCGGCGAGGACGCGCTCGCCGCGTACGGCCAGGTCGACAGCACCTGGAAACCGCTCGGCGAACTCGCCCAGGTCTGTGCCACGGTGACCCGGCGCACCCCGCCCGCCGACCCGCTGCACACCCGTGCCCGCGACCTGCTCGCCCACGCCTGGGACCAGACGGAGCGGGGCGCGCTCTTCCTCGACATGCAACGCCAGGAGCCCTTCGCCACCTACCCGCTGGAGGTCTACGCCGCCTTCGCCGCGGCCGGCCTGCGCCACCCCGGCTACGAGACGGCCGCCGCGACGGTGGCCCGCACCCGGGGCTGGCGCCTGGTCGAACAGGGCCCCACCCGCCGGCTCGGGGTCCTCGCCGCCGAACGGTACTCCGGCATCACCCGGCCCGAACCGGCCGCCGCCGTACGGGACGGCACCTGGCTCGGCGGCCTGCCCGAACCCTGGACCTTCGAGGCGCACGCCGGCTACGCCCTCACCCACGTCGTCTTCCACCTCACCGACTGGGGCCGGGCCGGCCCGGCCGGGGTGCCGCCCCGACTCGCCGCCTATCTGACGCAGTGGCTGGCGCCCTGGCTCGACACCTGCCTGGAGGCCCGGATGTGGGATCTGAGCTGCGAACTCCTCGCCGTCGCGGCGAGCGTGCCCGGCTCGCTGGACCCGCCCGCGCACCAGGAGGCGTGGTCCCGGCTGGCGGCCGCCCAGCGGCCCTCGGGCGCCCTGCCCGAGACCGGCCCCGCGGGCGACACCGACCCGGACGGCACCGACGGCTTCGGCCACTGCTACCACTCCACCCTGCTGGCCGCGTTCGCGGCGGCCCTCACCGACGCCCGGCACGGACAAGGAGCGCCCGGATGACGTCCACCCGTCTGACCCACACCGTCGGGGTCCGCGCGATGGAGTGGCTCTGGGCCCACCGCGACGGCTTCCGCCTCGACCCCGGCGTGGACCCCGAGATCGGCTTCCTGGAGCGCTTCAAACCCATCGGCGAACTGGCCCTCATCTGCGCGGTGCTGTTCCGCGAGGGCGTGGCCGGCTCCCGCCAGGCCGAACTGGCCCGCAAACTCATCGACCACGCCTGGCGCGACGCCCTCGACGGCGGCCGCATGCTGGTGCGCGGCCAGCGCACCGAGCCGATCTCGCCCATCCCCTTCGAGGTGTACCTGCCCTTCAAGGAACTCGGCTACAGCCAGCCCGAGGTGGAACGGGCCGCCGTCCTCAACCACCGACTGGACGGCTGGTGTTCCTTCGAGGTCCCGCCCACCCGCAGGCTGGGTCTCTCCGCCTTCCAGCGCCGCTTCGGCCTCACCCCCCGGCTGCCCGAGGACGAGGCCCTGACCGCCACCTGGCTGGCCCGTACCCCCGAGCCGTGGACGGTGGAGGGGCACATCGCCTACGACATCACCCACGTCGTGTTCCACGTCACCGACTGGGGCGAGAACCCGGCCGGGCTGCCGCCCCGCATCGCCGACTACCTCACCGCCTGGCTGCCGGTCTGGATCGACGACTGGCTGGACCTGGAACGCTGGGACCTGCTCGGCGAACTCCTGGTGGTCGACGCCTGTCTGCCCGAACCCACCCTCGACGAACGCGCCTGGGAGGCGTTCGCCGCCGCCCAGGCCCCCGACGGTGCCATGCCCGCGCTGCGCGGCCTGCCCGAGGGCGACCCGGACGATGTGTTCGACATCGTCTACCACCCCACGCTGGTCGCCGCCTTCGCCTCCACGCTGGCGACCTCCCGCTCCCTGGCCCGCCTCGCCACCCGGAGCGCCTGATGACCACCGCGCCCACCGCACTCTGGCCGTCCGCGCCCCACCCCGGGGGCCGGGACGAGGACGAGGACGGGCGCGGCCCCCGTGCCGCCCCGGACGCCGGCGCGCCCGACGACACCGGCCTCGCCGGACGGCTGGCCGCCGCCGTCGAGGCCGCCGACGCGCCCGACGCCGTCTTCGCCGTCTCCCGCCACGGCCGCCGCACCGTCCGCACCGGCGGCACCGCCCCGCCGCCCCCCGTCCCCCGCGAGGACCTGCGCTACGAACTGGGCTCGGCCACCAAGACGTTCACCGGTCTGCTGCTGACCCGGCTGATCCGGGGCGGCGCGCTCACCGGCGGCGAACCGGCCGCCGCCTGCCTCGACCCCGGCCGCCGCCCGGACGAGGACCCGGTGACCCTCGCCCACCTGATCACCCACACCGGGGGACTGCCCGCCCTGCCGCCCGGCTTCCGCCGCCGCGGCCGGCCCGCCTGGCACACCAACCCCTACGCGTGCTACCCGGCCCCCCTGGTCGTCGACGCCTTCCTGCGCCACCGCCCGCGCCACCGCCCCGGCACCCGCTGGCGCTACTCCAACTTCGGCGTCGCCGTGCTCGGCCACGCCGTCGCCGCGGTCACCGGCACCGCCTGGGACGACCTGGTCGGGGAGCACCTCCTGCGGCCCTTCGGCCTGGCCGCCACCGGCCTCACCCCCGAGGGCCCCGGCACCGATGCCACCGGACACACCAAGGACGGCCGCACCCGCGTTCCCCCTTTCGACGCCGGCGGCTTCCCGGCGGCGGGCGCCGTCCGCGCGACCCCCGGGGACCTGCTCACCTTCCTGGAGGCCCACCTCGACCCGGCCGGCTCCCCGGCCGCCGACGCGCTGCGCGCCGTACGGGTGCCCGTGCTGCGCCGCGGCTGGGACCACCGGCACGTGCACACGGTGGCGTGGTTCCGGCACCCCACCGACGGCGGGCCGCTGTACTTCCACAGCGGCGCCACCTTCGGCCAGCAGGCGTTCCTCGGCTTCCGCCCCGACACCGGCACCGCCCTGGCCGCGGTCTGCACCCGCCGGTTCCGCCCCCGCGACCCCTTCGTCGCCGGCGCCTACGCCCTGCTCGCGGAGGACTGACGGCGGTGCCCGGCGCGGGGTCCGCCCCGCGCCGGGCACCGCCGGCGGCACTGGCCCGTCAGGCGGTCCGCTGCCACAGCGCCGGGGTGCCCTCGGGCGACCACGCCACCTGCGCCTGGTGGTTCTGCAGGCACGTGTACCGCGTCCCGCCGTAGCGGACCGTCGACCCGGCCTCGTACACCCGCCCGGACCGCCATCCGTCGGCCGCGCCCTCGTCCGCCGGGGCGGGCAGGGTGGAGCGGTTCTCCGCCGTCTTCAGGGTCAGGCCGAACTCCTGGAGCACCGGATTGACCGGCTGGAAGAAGGTCGTCCCGCCGTTGGTGCAGTCACCGGAGCCGCCCGACGTCATGCCCTGCGCCTGGGTGCCGGAGACGAACGGGCCGCCGGAGTCGCCGGGTTCGGCGCACACCGTGGTCTGGGTGAGGCCGTCGACGGTGCCCTCCGCGTAACTGACGCTCGCGTCGTGCTGCTCGACGGTGCCGCAGTGCCAGCCGGTGGTGGAGCCCGAGCGGCACACCGACGTCCCCACCAGCCCCTGCACCGAGCCGGCCACCTGCACCTTCTGCTCGGCCTCGCCCTTCACGTCCGGCGTGGCGGTCCAGGTGTCGTTGACGGCCACCCAGGACATGTCCTTGCCGGGGAAGACCGACGCCCTGAACTCGCCCTGCGCGCTCTTGTCCGCCCCGGCCGTCGTGGCGCCCGGCTTCCCGCAGTGCCCGGCCGACGCGAAGCCCTGCTCCTGGCCCTTGGTGACGGAGAAGCCGATCGAGCAGCGGGCCTTGTCGTCGATGTAGTACGCCTCGCCGCCGACCAGGTCGGCCAGCACCCGCGGCCGGTTCGCCGAGACCCGCACCCCCACGTCCCCGGCCTTCAACCCGGCGGCCTGGACGAACGCGGCGGCGGCCTGCCGGTCGGTGGCCTGGACGACGACCCGGTTGGCGGGCACGTCCACGTACCAGACCGGCGTGTCGGGGGTGCGCACCCGCCGCGCGGCCGCGTCCAGCCGCTCCTTGGCGGCGTTCAGGTCGGCCAGCGTCCGCTTGACGACCGTCGCCTCGGCGCCCTGCGCCCGGATGGCGGCGACCTGGGCCGCGTCGGTGGTGGCGACGGTGAGCTGCGCGGAGGTCGTGCCGCTCACCCAGGCACCGGCGAAGTGGCTGCCCAGCGTGGTGCGGAGCCGGCCGGCGCGGGTACCCGCCTCGGCCTCGTTGACCAGCCGCGCCGACGCCTGGTCCGCCGTCAGGCCGAGGTCCCGTCCGAGCGCGCGCAGCAGTTCGGCCGGCGCGCGGTCGGCGCCGAGCGTCTGGGCGGCGGTGGGCAGCGGCCCCGGGGCGGGCGGCGGCCCGGCCGACGCGGCCGAGGGGACGGCGGCGGTCAGGGCGAGGGCGCCGAGCGCGGTGAACGCGGCGCGGCGGCGGCCCGTGGCGTGTCTGCCGACCATGCGATGTGCCTCCTGGAGGTCTGGAGAGGGGAAAGGGGAGGAGGTGCCAGCCCTAGCCGGTACCGGCGGGGTTGATGCCGGACGGGCTTCCGGTTCGCGCGATGGGGGACCCCCGCGGGTGCCAAGTGCAGTACGCCGGCCCGCGCGCCCGGCCCGGCGGCTCAGGCGGGCTTCAGCCCCGGCGCGCCCGCCTCGGTGACGAAGGAGGCGGCGGTGGTCAGGGCCGCGCCGGGTGTGGAGATGGCGGCGACGGTCTTGAAGTCGAGGCGGGCCGAGTCCCGGCCGATCTCCACCACGGCCATCCCGCGCTTGCCGTTGTAGAACTTCATGTGCGGGTTGGCGCGCATGTACGTGTCCCAGTTGTCGGGCTTCTCCGCGCCGTCCTTGCCGCTCGCCACGGACGTGCAGGTCAGTTCCGTGCCCACGGTCTTCGAATCCGGGTCGTCGAAGTTCTCCTTGATGTCGAAGGCGTAGGCGACGTGCACGTCCCCGGTGAGGACCAGCCAGTTCTCCACCCCGGCGGCCTTGGCGCCGGCCATGACCCGGTCGCGGGAGGCCCGGTAGCCGTCCCAGGCGTCCATGGACATCGTGGCGTCGGCGGTCAGACCGAACTTGCGCTGGGAGAAGGTGACCTGCTGCGGCATCACGTTCCACAGCGCCCCGGAGGACTTCCAGCCGTCGAGCAGCCACTGCTCCTGCGCGGCGCCGGTGATGGTGCGCGCCGGATCGTCGGACTCGGCGCCGGGCGCGTGCGGCCGGTCGTCGTAGGCCTGGTCGGAGCGGTACTGGCGGGTGTCGAGGATGTCGAACTGGGCGAGTGTGCCCCAGTGCAGCCGGCGGTAGAGCTGGGCGTCGGGGCCCTGCGGGAGCTGGGCGGAGCGCAGCGGCTGGTGCTCCCAGTAGGCGCGGTAGGCGGCGGCCCGGCGGGCCAGGAACTGGTCCTGGGGCACGTCGTTCTCGGGGACCGCGCCGGCGTAGTTGTTCTCGGTCTCGTGATCGTCCCAGGTGACGACGAACGGATGCGCGGCGTGCGCCGCCTGGAGGTCCGCGTCGCTCTTGTACAGGGCGTAGCGCAGCCGGTAGTCGGCGAGGGTCATCGTCTCCCGGTTGAAGACGTCGGGCAGGGTGGTGCCGGTGTAACCGCGCTCGCCGCCGGCCGCGTTCACCGCGTACTCGTAGAGGTAGTCGCCGAGGTGGAACACCACGTCGACGTCCTCCTCGGCGAGGTGCCTGTGCACGGTGTAGTAGCCGTCCTGGTAGGCCTGGCAGGCGACGGCGGCCAGCCGCAGCGAGGACGGGTCGGTGCCGGCGGCGGGCGCGGTGCGGGTGCGGCCGACGGGGCTGATGAACGATCCGGCGCGGAACCGGTAGTAGTACTCGGTGCCCGGGTCCAGGCCCTTCACGTCGACGTGCACGCTGTGGCTGTACTCCGGATAGGCCAGGGCCGTGCCCTTGCGGACGGACACCGCGAAGAACTCGCTCGCGGAGAGCTCCCACTCCACCGTCAGGCGCTGCTGGCCGAGGCCGCCGTCCTCCGCGAACGGCTCGGGCGCCAGCCGGGTCCACAGCAGCACCGAGTCGGGCAGCGGGTCGCCGGAGGCGACGCCGAGCGTGAAGGGGTCCTTGTCGAGGCGGGCGGCGTCCAGTTCGCGCGCGGCGGCGGCGCCGCGGGCCGGCAGGTTGGTGGAGAAGGCGAGCGCGGCGGCGGCCGCGGTGACGGTGAAGAAGCGCCGGCGGCCGAGGTGCCGGGCGGCGGCGCGCAGCACGGCGTCGTGCGGGGAGAAGGCATGCTCGGCCAGTGCTCGGGGACGGCCCGGGAACGCCATCTGGGGTCCTCTCGTCGGGGCGGGGCGACCATGCATGCTAAGCAGACGAAAAACGCAAATCGGGAGAAGCGCTCGGGTTCAGCGAGGCGATCACACAGGAGGCGGTACGCGCGTGTGGCCGGTTCCGGCCGGGGGCACCCGGAGGCGGAACATCCGGGGGCGCGAGTGCGGAAGGCGGTGCGGCACGGTGCCGAGGGCCAGGAGGTACGAGGTGGCGGCCTCGGGCCGCTGGTGGGACGAGGAGGACAACCGCTGGCTGCCGGCCGGTGAGGTGCACGCCTGGGAGCAGGGCACGAACCAGACGGTGTGCGGGCTCTCGCTGCACCGGTCGCGGCTGTCCCGTTTCGCGGCGGTCCCGTGGGCCGAGGCGCTGCCGGAGTCGGGCGGCGCGGCCGACGCCGTCCGCCGGGTCTGCCCGCGCTGCGCCGCGGCGGCGGCCCGGCACGCGGGAGCCCGCCCCGGCTGGCGGCGGACGAATCCGCGGCCGTAGGGGCGGGCCGGTGTCTCGCGCGGGTCAGGCGGGCCGCGGGGTCCGGCTGACGTGGATCCAGCCAGCGGTCGTGGGACCGGCTGCCGACCGCCGCCTCGGGGTCGCGGCGGGCGTCGGAGGCCATCACGGCCCGGTAGCAGCCGACGTGGTCGGGGTGTTTCAGCCGCAGCCAGGCGTCGCGCCCGGCGCGGCGGACGTACGGGCCGACCCGGCCGGGGTGGCGCAGGGCGTAGCCGACCTCGTGGGTGAGCGCGGCACGGTCGCTGCGCGGTTTTTTCGGGGATTGGCGTCCTCGGGCACGGGAGCGGAGCCTTTCGTCGAACGGGTACGGCGCCGGGTGCGGGCGGTCAGACGCGGCGGCGCAGCAGCAGCGCCGTGACGAGCAGGAGGGCGACGGCGAGAGCGCCGAACAGGGCGGTGTCGTACCACTGGAAGGTCCAGTAGGCACCGGCCGGATCGGCCTCGTGGAAACGGGCGGCGTGGCCGTGCTGGGCCATGCACTCCTTCAGTTCGCGGCCCGAGGGGCAGGGGCGGCTCAGTACCGGGCCGCGCCGGCCGGAGGGGGGATCAGGCCGTACTTCCCGGCCGACCACTTCTCGCCCATCGGCGGCTTGGGCGCGGTGCCCCTGACTGACGTAGGCCCGCGGCGGGACCAGCAGGCGGGAGTGGCGCAGCCCCTGCGCGGCGACGGAGGCCAGGGCCGGTCCCGGTCGCCGCGCGCCTCGCCGGCGACCGGTCGTGCCTCCTGGTCGCCGGTTACGAACCGGAGGCCGGCTGGTACTCCGGCTGCGACGCGGTCACCTACGCGGGTACCGGCGTCTGGCCCCGCCCCCGGGCACCGCGGTCCACCTGCTCCGCTTCACGTACGGCAGTCTCCAGCCGGCCGGCCCGGCGGCCCTGGCGGCCGGGCGGCGCACCGCCCTGCGCACGTTCCCCACCGGCGGTTCCCTCGGCACCGCCACCGTCGTCACCGTGCTGCCGGAGCGGTGACGGCCGGGGGCGTCACCCGGTTGGCGCCGCCGGCTCGACAGACGGAGGATGGGAGAGGAGGGGAAGGACGCGGACGGAAGGAGGAGCGTCATGCTGGAGATCAAGACGCTCGACAAGGCCGACGAGCGGCGGGACTTCCCCCGGGGACACATCGAGGCCGTCCACCTGAGCGGACTGGACTTCGCCGTCGCCACCTTCGAGCCGGGCTGGCGCTGGTCGGAGTCGGTGGCCCCGCTCGCGGGCACCGATAGCTGCATGATCCACCACAACGGGTACGTGGTGCGGGGCCGGATGCATCTGCGCATGGACGACGGCGCCGAGAGCGAGGTGGGTCCGGGCGACGTCTTCGTCTGTTCCCCCGGGCACGACGCCTGGGTCGTCGGCGACGAGCAGGTCGTCGTGCACGACTTCGCCGGCGGCATGGCCCAGGAGTACGCGAAGGCCGACTGAGAGCGCGGGCGGGTCCCCCCCGGAGGCCGGTACACCGGCGCCCGCACCCCCCGGCGCCGGGCGCCCCCCCGGGAGGGCTGCCGCGAGCGGCGCCCCGCCCCTACCGGGACGCCGCCGCCCCGTCCACCAGGACCACCTCCAGCGTGCGTGGCCCGTGCACGCCCTCGACCCGGTCCAGCTCGATGTCGCTGGTCGCGGAGGGCCCCGAGATCCACGTCGACGGGCGGAGGGGATCGAGGCGTTCCAGGGCCTGCGGCACGGACGCGACGACCTGCTCGGGCACCCGGACGACACAGATGTGGTGGTCCGGCACGAGCGTGATGCGCCGGCGCCCCTGGTCGGGCGAGCCGTCCAGCACGATGGTGCCGGTCTCGGCGACGGCGACCGCGCACGCCGTGACCACGCTGTCCACGCGGTCGAGCGCGGCGGCGGTGTCCTCGGCGCGGTCCGGGACCCGGGTGACGTCCGTGTCCGCGAGCCACGCCTCCTCCAGCCCCGGCGGCACGGCCACCGACGCCGCCCCCCGCTCCCGCAGCAACCCCGCGATCACCGAAGGGAGCCCGTCCTCGTCGCACCGGTGCACGACCGCCCGGTAGTCCGCCAGGTTCTCCGCGAGCAGCTCCACCGTCTCGGCGACGGTCCGTGTGCCGTGCTCGCGCAGATAGTCCCGCTCCACCGCCCGCTCGTACGGCGCCTCCTCGCGCGGTACGTCGGCCAGGGCGCGCCGCACCCGGCCCAGGATCCGTTCCCTGCTGCTCCGTTCTCTACTGCTCATTCGGCCGCTCCGTCCTTTCCGCCGCGCGTCCGCTGCCACCAGTCCCGGAACGGTTCCGCCGGCACCCGCGGCAGATCCCGCCCGGCGCTCCACGCCCGGCCCGGTCCGGGCAGGGTGCGCGGGTGGAAGCGGCGGGTGCGCGACGCCATCCGCTGCCCGGCGCGCAGCACGCCGGGACGGGTGAACGCCCACTGCGCGGCCCGCATCGCCGCCCGCTCCGCCGCGTGCCCCTTGGCGGGCCTGAGCACCACCCGGTTGCCCGCGCGGGTCGCCGGGCCGCCCTGCACCACCCGCTCCCGCAGGTGCACCAGCACCTCGGGGATGTCGATGGCCACCGGGCACACCTCGTAGCAGGCGCCGCACAGTGAGGAGGCGTACGGCAGGGAGGCGTCGATCTCGCTGTCCGTGCCGCGCAGCTGCGGGCTCAGGATGGCCCCGATCGGGCCGGGGTACACCGACCCGTAGGCGTGGCCGCCCGCCCGCTCGTACACCGGGCAGACGTTCAGGCACGCCGAGCAGCGGATGCAGCGCAGCGCCTGGCGGCCGACCTCGTCGGCGAGGGTGTCGGTGCGGCCGTTGTCGAGCAGGACCAGGTGGAAGACGCGGGGGCCGTCACCGTCCGTGGTGCCGGTCCAGGTCGAGGTGTACGGGTTCATCCGCTCGGCGGTGGAGGAGCGGGGGAGGGTCTGCAGGAAGACCTCCAGGTCCCGCCAGGTCGGCACGATCTTCTCGATACCGACGACCGAGATCAGCGTCTCGGGCAGGGTGAGGCACATCCGTCCGTTGCCCTCGGACTCCACGACCACCAGCGTGCCGGTCTCGGCGACCACGAAGTTGGCGCCGGAGACGCCCACCTTGGCGCGCAGGAACTTCTCCCGCAGGTGCAGCCGGGCCGCCTCCGCCAGCTCGGCGGGCGTGTCCGTGAGGCCCTCGGGGGCCGGGCGGCCCCACTCGCTCATCTCCCGGGTGAAGATCTCCCGGATCTCGCCGCGGTTGCGGTGGATCGCCGGGACCAGGATGTGCGAGGGCCGGTCCTTGCCCAACTGCACGATCAGCTCGGCCAGATCGGTCTCGTAGGCCCGGACGCCCGCCGCCTCCAGGGCCTCGTTCAGGCCGATCTCCTGGGTGGCCATCGACTTGACCTTGACGACCTCCGACTCGCCGGTCGCCTTGACCAGATCGGTGACGATCCGGTTGGCCTCCTCGGCGTCGGCGGCCCAGTGGACGACGCCGCCCGCCGCCGTCACCGCCGCCTCCACCTGTTCCAGGTAACGGTCCAGGTGACGCAGCGTGTGGTCCTTGATCCGCTTCCCTGCCTCGCGCAGCTCGGCCCAGTCCTCGACCTCCGCGACGGCCTTGGCCCGCTTGGCCCGGATGGTGTGCGTGGCGTGCCGCAGATTGCCGCGCAGGGTCGTGTCCCGCACCGCCTCGCGCGCGGCTTCCGGAAACGCGGGCATTCCTACGAACGTGCCGCTCATGCCGCCGGTTCCTCCTCCGTGCTCGCCAGGATCTCGGCGATGTGCACCGGCCGCATGCCGGTGCGCAGCCGGGTCATCGTCCCGCCGATGTGCATCAGGCAGGAGTTGTCGGCCGCGCACAGCACCTCCGCGCCGGTCGACTCCGCGTTGCGCACCTTGTCGGTGCCCATCGCCAGCGACACGTCGGAGTTCTTCACGGCGAACGTGCCGCCGAACCCGCAGCACTCCTCCGCGCCCGGCAGTTCCACCAGTTCGAGTCCCTTCACGGCCCGCAGCAGCGTGAGCGGGCGCTCGCCGAGCCCGAGGGAGCGCAGCCCGTGACAGGTGGGGTGGTACGTCACCGTGTGCGGGTAGTACGCCCCTACGTCCGTCACCCCGAGCACGTCCACCAGGAACTCCGTCAGCTCGTACGTCTTCGGCACCACCGGCGCCAGGGTGGCCGCGAGGGTGTCCCCGCGGCCCTCCGCGCGGGCCCGCTCGCCCATCCGCGGGTACAGCTCCCGGACCATCGCCCCGCACGAACCGGACGGCGTCACGATCGCGTCGTACTCCCCGAAGACATCGGAGAAGTGCCGGGCCAGCGGCTCCGCCTCGTGCCGGTAACCGGTGTTGTAGTGCGCCTGCCCGCAGCAGGTCTGGCCGGCCGGGAAGTCCACGTCGACGCCCAGCCTGGTCAGCAATTTCACCACCGCGCGCCCGGTATCGGGATAGAGCGTGTCGTTGACGCAGGTCAGGAACAAAGCGACACGCATCGCGGCTCCTTGCTGTTGATCATCGGATGAAAAAAGGGTAGTGCGGCGGCCGGGCCCGGGACAGACCCCGTTCACCGCTCGGCGAGCCGGGCCGCGGCGGCCCGCCACCGGGCGGCGCCCCCGCGCGGCTCGTAGCGGACCGGCCGCTGGGTGCGCGCCAGCAGGCCGCGCATCCCTGCCAGGTCACCGACGAGCCCGCCTGCGCGGGCCTGGACGAGGACGTTACCCAGCGCGGCGGCCTCCGCCGGACCGGCCACCACCGGCAGCCCGCAGGCGTCCGCGGTCAGCTGGCACAGCAGCGCGTTGCGCGCCCCGCCGCCGACCACGTGCACCACGTCCACCGGATGCCCGGCCAGCCGCTGCGCGTCCTCGACGGCCCGTCGGTGGGCCAGCGCGAGCGAGTCCAGGATGCACCGGGTGATCTCGGCGGGCGTGGCCGGCACCGGCTGTCCCGACGCCCGGCACGCCTCGGCGATCCGCTCCGGCATCCGGCCCGGCGCGAGGAACGCCGCGTCCCCCGCGTCCACCACCGACCGCAGCTCCGGCACCTCGCCCGCCGCCCGCAGCAGCGCGCCGAGGTCCGTCTCGCCCCAGGCCCGCAGGCACTCCTGGAGCAGCCAGAGCCCCATGATGTTGCGCAGATAGCGGACCGTGCCGTCGAGCCCCAGCTCATTGGTGAAGTTGGCGGCCCGGCTCTCCTCCGTCAGCACCGGCGCGGTCAGCTCCAGCCCGGCCAGCGACCAGGTGCCGGTGCAGATGTACGCGAACCGCTCGCCGGACGCCGGTACGGCGGCCACCGCGGAGGCGGTGTCGTGCGAGCCGACCGCCGTCACCGGCACCGGCCCGGTCAGTCCGGTCTCCTCCAGCACCTCAGGGCGCAGCACCCCCGCCGGATCGCCGGGCAGCCGCAGCGGCGGGAACAGCTTCAGGTCGATGCCGAGCCGCTCGGCCACCCCGTACGCCCAGTCGCGGGTGCGCGGGTCGACGAGCTGTGTGGTGGAGGCGTTGGTCAGCTCCGTGCCCTGCTCGCCGGTCAGCCAGTACGTGAGCAGGTCCGGGACGAGCAACGCCCGCGCGGCCTGCCCCAGCTGGGCCGTCGACCGGGCGGCGATGAGCTGGTACAGGGTGTTGAACGGCGCGTACTGCAACCCGGTCGCCGCGTACAGCTCGGCGGCCGGCACGGTCGCCCACACCTTCTGGGCGACGCCCTCGGTGCGGGCGTCGCGGTAGTGCACCGGGTTGCCCAGCAGCGCCCCGTCCGCGTCCAGCAGGCCGTAGTCCACCGCCCAGCTGTCCACGCCGACGGACGCGACCTGCCCGGCCGCCCGCAGCCCGTCCAGCACCCCGGCGTACAGCCCGAGGATGTCCCAGCGCAGCCCCTCCGGTACCCGGACCGGCCGGTTGGGGAAGCGGTGCGCCTCGGTCAGCTCCAGGGTGTCGGGGCCGACGCGGCCGACCATGACGCGCCCGCTGGACGCGCCGAGGTCGACCGCGGCGTACGAGGTCACGGACGTGCTCATCGCAGGAAGGCGGCGGCGACGCCGGCGTCGACCGGGACGTGCAGACCGGTGGTGTGGGTCAGGTCACCGCCGGTCAGCGCGAACACGGCGTTCGCCACGTGCTCCGGGAGCACCTCGCGCTTCAGCAGCGTCCGCTGGGCGTAGAACTCGCCCAGCTTCTCCTCCGGCACCCCGTAGACGGCGGCCCGCTTGGCGCCCCAGCCGCCCGCGAAGATGCCCGAACCGCGCACCACGCCGTCGGGGTTAACCCCGTTGACCCGGATGCCGTGCTCGCCCAGCTCGGCGGCGAGCAGGCGCACCTGGTGGGCCTGGTCGGCCTTGGTGGCGGAGTAGGCGATGTTGTTCGGACCGGCGAAGACGGCGTTCTTCGAGGCGATGTAGACGATGTCACCGCCCAGTTCCTGCGCGATCATCACCCGGGCCGCCTCCCGCGACACCAGGAACGACCCGCGGGCCATGATGTCGTGCTGGAGGTCCCAGTCCCTGGCCGAGGTCTCCAGGAGCGGCTTGGAGATGGAGATACCGGCGTTGTTCACCACCAGGTCGACCCCGCCGAACGCCAGCACCGCCTCCCGGAACGAGGCGGCGATCTGCTCCTCGTCGGTCACGTCGACGGTCACCGCGACGGCCTGGTCCGGCCCGCCCAGTTCCCTGGCCACCTGGGCGGCGTTGTCCCCGTTCAGGTCGGCCACGACGACACAGGCGCCCTCGGCCACCAGCCGCTGTGCGATCGCCCTGCCGATGCCGCTGCCCGCGCCGGTCACCAGCGCCACCCGGGTCGCCAGCGGCTTGGGCTTCGGCATCCGCTGGAGCTTGGCCTCCTCCAGCGCCCAGTACTCGATGCGGAACTTCTCCGACTCCTCGATCGGCGCGTACGCCGAGACCGCCTCCGCGCCCCGCATCACATTGATCGCGTTGACGTAGAACTCGCCCGCCACGCGCGCGGTCTGCTTGTCCTTGCCGAAGGAGAACATGCCCACGCCCGGCACCAGCACGATCGCCGGGTCGGCGCCGCGCATCGCGGGGGAGTCCGGCGAGGCGTGCCGCCGGTAGTAGGCGGCGTACTCCTCGCGGTACCGGCCGTGCAGCTCCTTCAGCCGCGCGATCGCCTCCTCCAGCGGCGCGTCCGGCGCCACGTCGAGGACGAGCGGGCGGACCTTGGTGCGCAGGAAGTGGTCCGGGCAGGAGGTGCCCAGCGCCGCCAGCCGCGGGTGCTCGGCGCGGGAGAGGAAGTCCAGCACCACGTCGGCGTCGGTGAAGTGCCCGACCTGCGGCCGGTCCTGGGAGGCGACGGCCCGGACGTACGGCGCGAGGGCCGCGGCCCGCCGGCGCCGCTCGGCCTCGGGCAGCGGCGCGTACTCCTCGACCACCGGCCCGAACGGCTCCGCCTTGCCCCGCTCCGCCAGGAGCGTCTCGGCGGTGCGGATGATGTGCAGCGAGTTGCGCTCGCACTCCTCGCTGGTGTCGCCCCAGGCGGTGATGCCATGCCCGCCCAGCACACAGCCGATGGCCTGCGGGTTGGCCTCCTTCACCGCCGCGATGTCCAGCCCGAGCTGGAAGCCGGGCCGGCGCCACGGCACCCACACCACGGTGTCGCCGAAGCACTCGGCGGTCAGCTTCTCGCCGTCCGCCGCACAGGCCAGCGCGATACCGGAGTCGGGGTGCAGGTGGTCCACGTGCGCGGCCTCGACCAGCCCGTGCATGGCGGTGTCGATGGACGGGGCGGCCCCGCCCTTGCCGTGCAGGCAGTAGTCGAACGCGGCGACCATCTCGTCCTCGCGCTCGACCCCCGGGTAGACGTCCTTGAGCGCCCGCATCCGGTCCAGCCGCAGCACCGCGAGCCCCGCCTCGGTCAGCGTCCCGAGGTCGCCCCCCGACCCCTTGACCCACATCAGCTCCACGTCACCCCCGGTGACGGGATCGGTCTCGGTGCCTTTGGCGGAGGCGTTGCCTCCCGCGTAGTTGGTGTTGCGGGGATCGGAACCGAGCCGGTGGGAACGAGCGATCAGTGCGGCGGCTTCGGGGTGGGATGCCATGCTGTCCAGTCCTTTTCGAAACGAGGGATGAGTGAATCAGGGGCGCGGGGACCTGCGCGGCCAGCCACGACCGGCCCGCAGCCCGCGGAACGACAGAATCCGGCGATCGCCTACGCGCCCCACCCCGCCTGCTCCCCGCCGACCCGCTCGGCGACGACCTTCTCGGCCCATCCGGAGGCCCGGTACGCCTTCAACGGCTCGGGGTCCAGCCCCATCTCCTCACGCACCTCACGCAGCAACGGCCGCACATCCGTGTTGTACGCGTCCATCACCACCGCGTTGGCCTCCAGCACATCCCCCGAGGCCTGCGCCGCGGCGAGCGCGTCCCGGTCCACCAGCAGCGCCTTCGCCGTCGCCTCCTGGACGTTCATCACCGACCGGATGATCGCCGGGATCTTCGCCTCGATGTTGTGGCACTGGTCCAGCATGAACGCCACATCCGCCGAGAACCCCCCGCCCCGCACCACCTCGTACATGATCCGGAACAGCTGGAACGGGTCGGCCGCCCCGACCATCAGGTCGTCGTCCGCGTAGAACCGCGAGTTGAAGTCGAACCCGCCGAGCTTCCCCTCCCGCAGCAGCGTCGCGACGATGAACTCGATGTTGGTGCCCGGCGCGTGGTGCCCGGTGTCGACCACGACCTGCGCCTTGTCGCCGAGCTTGAGGCAGTGCGCGTACGCCGTGCCCCAGTCCGGGACGTCCGTTGCGTAGAACGCCGGCTCGAAGAACTTGTACTCCAGCAGCATCCGCTGGTCGTCGCCGAGCCGCTCGTACACCTGCGCCAGCGCCTCGGCCAGCCGGTCCTGCCGCCCCCGCAGATCATCCTGGCCGGGATAGTTGGTGCCGTCGGCGAACCACAGCTTCAGGTCCTTGGAACCCGTCGCGTCCATGATGTCCACGCACTCCAGCAGATGGCCCACCGCCTTGCGGCGCACCGCCGGGTCCGGATGGCAGACACTGCCCAGCTTGTAGTCGTCGTCCTGGAAGGTGTTGGAGTTGATCGCCCCGACCCGCACGCCCCGCTTCTCGGCGTACTCGGCCAGCGCGGTGTAGTCGTCGACCCGGTCCCACGGGATGTGCAGCGCGACGGTCGGCGCCACCCCGGTGAACTCGTGCACCTTCGCGGCGTCGTCGAGCTTCTCGAACGGGGAGCGGGGCACACCGGCCTGCGCGAACACCTTGAACCGGGTGCCCGAGTTCCCGTACGCCCACGACGGCGTCTCGACTGCCTGCGTCTTCAGCGCGGCCTTCACCGCGGCGAGCTCGGTCACGTCGGCTCCTGATGTCGGGTCGCACCGTCCCTGCGTACGACCATGGGTGAAACGATTCAGAACGCGAAGCTATGAGGCCGCCGAAGGGGTGTCAAGCCTTCTGGGCGACCGGACTCGCCGTGATCCTGTCGTGACCTTCGAGTATCGAAAGTTTTTCGACCCGGACCCATTGACGTGACATGCCCCACCTGCCTAACGTCCCGGCAACCCAGTTGAAACCTTTCACGACGCCGTGAGGGCCGTCCCGCCGGCGTCGTCGAGGAGCCCCCATGACCCACCCGTCCGATACGGGTCCGGCCCCGGTTCTCGCCCTGAGGGACGTGTCCAAGTCCTTCGGCGCGGTCCGCGCCCTGCGGGACGTCTCCCTGGAGCTGTTCCCCGGGGAGGTGCATGCCCTCGCCGGTGAGAACGGCGCGGGCAAGTCGACCCTCATCAAGACGCTCGCCGGAGTGCACCGTCCCGACGCCGGCCAGGTGCTGCTCGACGGTGAACCCGTCGTCTTCCACGGCCCCGGCGACGCCCGCGATGCCGGCATCGCCGTCATCTACCAGGAGCCGACCCTTTTCCCCGACCTGTCGATCGCCGAGAACATCTTCATGGGCCGCCAGCCGCGGCGCGCCCTCGGCCGGATCGACCACAAGGCCACCCACTCCGTCACGGCCGACCTGATGCGCCGCCTCGGCGTCGACCTCGACCCCGACCGCCCGGCGCGCGGCCTGTCCATCGCCGACCAGCAGATCGTGGAGATCGCCAAGGCGCTCTCCTTCGACGCCCGGGTCCTGATCATGGACGAGCCGACCGCCGCCCTCACCGGCAGCGAGGTGGCCCGCCTCTTCGGCGTCGTCCGCGCCCTGCGCGAAGAGGGCGCCGCGGTGCTGTTCATCTCCCACCGCCTGGAGGAGATCTTCCAGATCTGCCGGCGGGTGACCACCCTGCGCGACGGCGCCTGGATCTCCAGCGAACTCCTCGACGGCATGACCGAGGACGACCTGGTCCGCCGGATGGTCGGCCGCGATCTGGACGAGCTGTACCCCAAGCAGGAGGTCACCCCCGGCGAGGTGGCGCTCAGCGTCCGCCGGCTGACCCGCGAGGGCGTCTTCACCGACGTCTCCTTCGAGGTGCGGCGCGGCGAGATCGTGGGCCTGGCCGGACTGGTCGGCGCCGGCCGCACCGAGGTCGCCCGCGCGGTGTTCGGCGTGGACCGCTGGGACGCCGGGGAGGTCGAGGTCGACGGCCAAGCGCTGGTCAACGGCGCCCCGTCCACCGCGATGGCCGCGGGGCTCGCCCTGGTCCCCGAGGACCGGCGCGCCCAGGGCCTGGTGATGGACATGTCCATCGAGCGGAACATCGGCCTCACCGGACTCCGCACCACCGTGAAGGCCGGTCTGGTGGACCGCGGCGCCGAACGCAGCCGCAGCCTCGACTGGGCGGTCAGGCTCCAGGTCAAGTACGCCAGGATCGCGGACGCCGTGGGCACCCTGTCCGGCGGCAACCAGCAGAAGGTCGTCCTCGCCAAGTGGCTCGCCACCGGCCCCAAGGTGCTGATCGTCGACGAGCCCACCCGCGGCATCGACGTCGGTACCAAGGCCGAGGTGCACCGGCTGCTCAGCCAGTTGGCCGCCGACGGCGTCGCCGTCCTGATGATCTCCTCCGACCTGCCGGAGGTGCTCGGCATGGCCGACCGGGTGCTCGTGATGCACGAGGGCCGGCTGACCGCCGAGATCCCCCGCGCCGAAGCCACCGAGGAGACCGTGATGGCCGCAGCCACCGGGAGGGCCGCAGCATGACCACCACCGCAAGGGCCGCCGCCCCGGTGACCCCGCGTACGGGCGGCAGGGCCGCGCCGCCGTCCCCGCGCGGCGCCGGGCGGGCCGCCGCCCCCCGGTCCGCGCGCACCGCGGGCCGCGCCCGCCGTACGACCCCGATCGGAAGGGCCGCCGCCCCCGTGTCCCCGCGCTCCACCGGGAGGGCCGCCGCATGACGGTCACCGCTCCCGACAAGGCCCCCGTCGCCGCGCCGCCCAAGGCCGGCGCCACCCGGCTGGTCGACCGCGTCTTCAAGATGCGCGAACTGGCCATCCTGGTCGTCTTCCTGGTGATGATCGCCGTCACCCAGGCGGGCAACAGCGAGTTCCTGTCCGAACAGGGCATCAAGGACCTGCTGCTCAACGCGACCATCCTGGTGCTGGTCGCCACCGGCCAGTCCCTGGTGGTCATCACCCGCAACGTCGACCTGTCGGTCGGCTCCACCCTCGGCATCAGCGCCTTCGCCGCCGGCACCTACCTCCAGGGCGGCGGCAACCCGGTCGTCGCCGTCGCCCTCGCCGTCCTCATGGGCATCGGCTTCGGCCTGCTCAACGGCCTGCTGGTCAGCCTCGGCCAGGTGCCGGCCCTGGTGGTCACCCTCGGCACGCTGTACATCATCCGCGGCATCGACTCCATCTGGGTCGGCTCCCGCCAGATCACCGCGGCCGACCTGCCCGGCGGCTTCGTCGACTTCGGCTCCGGCGGCGTCTCCGCGGTGCCCTGGCTCGCGCTGATCGCGCTGGCGGTCGTGGTGGCGACGGCGTACTACCTCAAGCAGTTCGGCGGCGGGCGCGAGCTGTACGCGCTCGGCTCCAACCCCGAGGCCGCCCGGCTCGCCGGCATCCCGGTCCGCAAGCGCATCCTGGCCGCCTACACCTTCTGCGGCGCGCTGGCCGGCCTCGCGGGCGCCCTGTACCTGGCCCGGTTCGGCAACGTCGACTCCAGCACCGGCAACGGTTACGAACTCACCGTCGTCAGCGCGGTCGTGGTCGGCGGTGTCGTCTTCACCGGCGGCTCCGGCAGCGTCTACGGCGCGGCCCTCGGCGCCATGCTGCTGACCAGCATCAACAGCGTGCTGCCCGCCCTCGGCGTCAGCTCGGTCTGGGTCATGGCGATCAACGGCATCCTGCTCATCCTCGCCATTGCGGTCGACCGGATCGTCGCCCTGCGCCTGGCGACCGCCCTGAAGAAGAGGAACGCCCGCCATGGCTGACTCGTCCCTCTCCCGCGCCGTCCGGTGGGACACCGTCGTCGGCGCCCTCCTCGTCGTGGTCCTGCTGCTGTCCTTCGGCTTCGTCGACGGCTTCGGCAACTCCCTGAACCTGTCCTTCCTGATCGGCAACACCCTGCCGATCGCGCTCATCGCGCTGCCCATGACGCTGCTCGTGGTCGCCGGGGAGATCGACCTCTCCGTCGCCTCCACGGCCGGCCTGTCCGGCGCGGTGATGGGCGCCCTGTGGAACCAGGGCATGACCATCGAGACGATCATCCCGATCTGCCTCGTCCTCGGCGTGCTCTGCGGCCTGGTCAACGGCCTGCTGGTGACCAGGCTCGGGCTGCCCTCGCTCGCCGTCACCATCGGCACCATGGCCGCCTACCGGGGCATCGCGCAGATCGTGCTCGGCTCCGACGCGGTCACCGACTTCCCCTCGCAGTACCTGGACTTCGCGGCCGGCCGGATCGGCGACACCTTCGTCCCGTACGCCCTGCTGCCCTTCCTGGTGCTGCTGGCCATCGCCGTGGTCGCGCTGCACGCCACCCCGTTCGGCCGGGCGCTGTTCGCGATCGGCGCCAGCGAGGAGGCCGCCCGCTTCGCCGGCATCCGGGTCAAGCGGCAGAAGCTGCTGCTGTTCGTCCTCACCGGCCTGCTCTCCTCCCTCACCGGCATCTTCTGGGCCCTGCACTACGCCAGCGCCCGCTACGACAACGCCACCGGCCTGGAGCTCTCCGTCGTCGCCGCCGTGCTGCTCGGCGGCATCGACTTCGACGGCGGCAAGGGCACCCTCGGCGGCGCCGTCGCCGGTGTGTTCCTGCTCGGCGCGCTCCAGAACGTGATGAGCCTCCAGGACGTCTCCGCCCAGTCGCAGATCGTCGTCACCGGCGTCCTGCTCGTCCTCTCCGTGCTCGGCCCCCGGGTCGCACGCCAGATCGCCGTCGCGCGGGCGGGGCGCCGGGCCGCGGCGCCACCACCCCTGCCGAAGACGCCAGCCCCCACGTCGTGAACACCTCCTCCAAGGACTAAGGACCCCGCCATGCGCAAGTCGTCGATCCGCCGTACCTGTGCGGCCCTCGCCGCCGTCACCTCCCTCGCCCTCGCGGTCACCGCCTGCGGCGGCACCACCAAGAAGGACGTCGAGAAGGAAGGCGGTTCCGCCGCCGCGGCGGGGAAGGCCGACCCGAACGCCGCCACCAAGAAGGGCCTGACCGTCGGCTTCCTGCCGAAGCAGGTCAACAACCCGTACTTCACCGTCGCCGACAAGGGCGGCGAGAAGGCCCTGAAGGAACTGGGCTCCACCTACAAGGAGGTCGGCACCTCCAGCGGCACCGACACCGCCGGCCAGGTCTCCTACGTCAACACGCTCACCCAGCAGCAGGTGGACGCGATGGCCGTCTCCGCGCAGGACCCCGGCGCGCTGTGCACGGCCCTGAAGCAGGCCATGCAGAACGACATCAAGGTCGTCACCTACGACTCGGACGCCAACCCCGAGTGCCGCAACGCCTTCATCTCCCAGGCCTCCGCCGACGACCTCGGCCGCACCCAGGTCCAGCTCCTCGCCGAGCAGATCGGCAACAAGGGCGAGATCGCGATCCTGTCCGCCGCGCAGACCGCGACGAACCAGAACGCCTGGATCGAGATCATGAAGGACGAGCTGAAGGACCCCAAGTACAAGGACATCAAGCTGGTCAAGGTCGCCTACGGCGACGACGACGCCCAGAAGTCGTTCCAGCAGACCCAGGGCCTGCTCCAGGAGCACCCCGGCATCAAGGGGATCATCTCCCCGACCACCGTCGGCATCAAGGCCGCCGCCCAGTACCTGTCGGGTTCCAAGTACAAGGGCAAGGTCAAGCTGACCGGCCTCGGCACCCCCAACGACATGCGCAAGTACGTCAAGAACGGCACCGTCGACGAGTTCGAGCTGTGGGACCCGGCGAAGCTCGGCGAGCTGGCCGCCCGCACCGCCGTCGCCCTGGCGTCCGGCCAGATCACCGGCAAGGAAGGCGAGACCTTCAAGGCCGGTGACATGGGCGAGTACACCATCGGCGCGGACGGCGTCATCAGCCTCGGCAAGCCCACCGTGTTCAACGCCGGGAACATCGACCAGTACAACTTCTGACGGCTCGTCAGTAACCGATGGAGGAGCGGTACTTCATGCAGCGCGTCTGTTTCCTGCTCAAGGTCCGCGAGGACCGGATCGCCGAGTACCGCGAACGCCACGCCGCCGTGTGGCCGGAGATGCGGCAGGCTCTCTCGGCCACCGGCTGGCACAACTACTCCCTCTTCCTGAGAGACGACGGCCTGCTCGTCGGCTATCTGGAGACCGACGATTTCGAGGCCGCCCAGGCCGGCATGGCGGCGACCGACGTCAACGCCCGGTGGCAGGCGGAGATGGCGCCCTTCTTCGAGTCCCTCGACGGGGAACGCCCCGACGAGGCGATGAAGCCGCTCACCGAGGTGTTCCACCTCGCCTGACGCGCCCCGCACGCAGCCCCGCGCCGCCGGGGCGGTGACGGTAGTGTGAAGGTCTTCCGGCCACCGCCCCGCGTCCCCAAGCGTTCCCTAGCTCGACCCTGGAGGTCCCTCCCCGATGGCCCAGTCGGTGGGTATCAAGGACGTCGCCCGTGCCGCCGGAGTCTCCGTGGGCACGGTGTCGAACGTCATCAACCGCCCGGACACCGTCGCCACCGAGACCCGGGCGCGCGTGCTGTCCGCGATCGACCGGCTCGGCTACGTCCGCAGCGAGTCCGCGCGCCAGCTGCGCGCCGGACGCAGCCGCATCATGGGCCTGCTCGTCCTCGACATGGGCAACCCCTTCTTCGTCGACCTCGCCCGCGGCGCCGAGCGCGCCGCCCGCGACGCCGGACTCGGCGTGATGGTCTGCAACAGCGCCCAGAATCCCGGCGAGGAGGCCGAGTACCTCTCCCTCTTCGCCGAGCAGCGGGTCCGCGGCGTCCTGCTCACCCCCGCCGAGGCCACCGGCCGCAACATCGAGGCCTTCCGGCGGCACAACATCCCCTTCGTCCTGGTCGACCGGGTCGCCGAGGGCACCACCGAGTGCTCCGTCTCCGTCGACGACATCGCGGGCGGCGCGCTGGCCGTGCGCCACCTCGTCGACGCCGGACACCGCTCCCTCGCGTACGTCAGCGGGCCGCCCGGCCTCAACCAGGTCCGCGACCGCCGCACCGGCGCCCTGCGCGCCCTCACCGAGGCCGGCCTCGGCCCCGACGCGCTGCGCGAACTGCCCACCGAGCGGCTCGACGTCGCCGCCGGCCGGGACGCGGGCGCCCGCCTGCTCGGCCTCGCCGACCGGCCCACCGCCGTCTTCTGCGCCAACGACCTGCTCGCCCTCGGCGTCCTCCAGGCGATGTACGCGGCCGGCGTCCAGGTCCCCGACGACCTCGCCATCGTCGGCTACGACGACATCGAGTTCGCCGCCGCCGCGGCCGTCCCCCTCACCTCCGTACGGCAGCCCGCCCAGACCATGGGCGCCCTCGCCGCCGACCTCCTCCTGGAGGAGACCGAGGCCGAGGCGACGGGCGCCGCGCACGAGCACCGCAAGGTCGTCCTCCAGCCCGAACTGGTGGTGCGGCGCTCCAGCCTCGCCGCCCGCTGACCGTCCGCCCCGCAGGACCTCCCGGTCCCGGGCGCGGCGGCCGGACGACCCTGTGCTGAACTGGGACACGGCCGGAAAGCCGTCCGTCCGCCCAGGAGACCGGGAGTCCTCGTTGAGCGTCCGCTACCGCCAGCCCGGCGTCGTCCTCACCGACCGCCGCTTCACCGTCCCCCTCGACCACGCCGACCCCGGCGGCGAGACGATCGAGCTGTACGCCCGCGAGGTCGTCGCGAGCGACAAGGCGGACCGCGACCTGCCGTGGCTGCTCTACCTCCAGGGCGGCCCCGGTTTCGGGGCGAACCGTTTCATCGGCAAGCCGGCCTGGCTCGGCCGCGCCCTGAAGGAGTTCCGCGTCCTCCTGCTCGACCAGCGCGGCACCGGCGCCTCCACCCCCGCCAACCGGCAGACCCTCCCGCTGCGCGGCGGCCCCGCCGAGCAGGCCGACTACCTCACCCGGTTCCGCGCCGACTCCATCGTCCGGGACTGCGAGGCGATCCGCCCCCAGGTCACCGGCGGCGCCCCCTGGACCGTCCTCGGCCAGAGCTTCGGCGGCTTCTGCACCGTCGCCTATCTCTCCCTCGCCCCCGAGGGCCTCGCCACCGCCCTGATCACCGGCGGCCTGCCCTCCCTGGACGCCCACGCCGACGACGTCTACCGGGCCGCCTACCCCCGCGTCGAACGCAAGGTCCTCGCCCACTACGCCCGCTACCCGCAGGACGTCGAACGCGCCCGCCGCATCGCCGACCACCTCCTCACCCACGACGTGGTCCTGCCGGGCGGCTACCGGTTCACCGTCGAGGCGTTCCAGTCCCTCGGCATCCTGCTCGGCGGCGGCGAGGGCAGCCACCGCCTGCACTTCCTGCTGGAGGACGCCTTCGTCCGCACCCCCGGCGGCCCCGCACTGTCCGACGCCTTCCAGGAAGAGGTCCAGGGCCTCCTCTCGTTCGCGGCCGCCCCGCTGTACGCGGTGATCCACGAGGCGATCTACGGTCAGGACGCCCGCCCCACCGACTGGTCCGCCGAACGCGTCCGCGCCGAGTTCCCGCGTTTCGACGCCGCCGAGACCCTCGCGGGCGACGGACCGCTGCTGTTCACCGGCGAGACCATCCACCCCTGGATGTTCGACTGCGACCCGGCCCTGCGCCCGCTGCGCGAGACCGCCGCCCTGCTCGCCGCCCGCACCGACTGGACCCCCCTGTACGACCCCGCCCGCCTCGCCGCCAACGAGGTCCCGGCCGCCGCCGCCGTCTACCACGACGACATGTACGTCGACACCGGCCACGCCCTGACCACCGCCCGCGCCATCCGCGGCCTGCGCACCTGGGTCACCGACGAGTTCGAGCACGACGGCGTCCGGGCCGGCGGCCCCCGCGTCCTCGACCGCCTCCTCGCCCTCGCCCGCGACGAGGTCTGATCCCGGGGCGCGCGGCCGGTGCGCCGGACAGGGTGCCGCCGCCGAACTCCCGTCGTCCGCCCGGCGGGCGGCAGCGCGACGACAGGGCCTAAGGTGCGGTGCATGACCGAGCCGATCACCACCCCGCTGAAGCCGGTGCCCGGCGGCCGGTGGCGCGCCCTCGCCGCCGCGGCCCGCCCGGACGACCTGGAGTACGGCTGCTCGGCGGCGATCGCCGTCCGGACCGGTGAGGGCCGCGAGGTCGCCCGCGGGATCTTCCCGGAGCGGGCCGACCGGGGACGGGAACCGTGGAACGGCGGGCGCCGGGGCACCGCCGCCGGTTCCGGCCATCCCGCCCACGCCGTGGACACCACGGACCGGCTGGAACACGCGGCCCGCTCCCTGCTCGAACACCGCACCTGCCCGGAGACCCTGACCGACCAGGACCCCGAGGAGTACGCGCGCGGCTCCCTGCTGCCGGCCACCGCCGCCGAGGTGTTCGTCCGGTGAGCGCCGCGGACGGCCCGGAGCGCCTGGCCGACCGGTTCGAGGAGCACCGCGGCCGGCTCCGGGCGGTCGCCTACCGCATGCTCGGCTCGCTGCCCGAGGCGGAGGACGCGGTCCAGGAGGCGTGGCTGCGCCTGCACCGCACCGGCGCCGACGGCATCGACAACCTCGGCGGCTGGCTGACCACCGTCACCGGCCGGATCTGCCTCGACCTGCTGCGCTCCCGCGCCGCCCGCCGCGAGGAGCCGATGAGCGAGGACCCGGGCGCCTTCGTCCCGGACCCGCTGCTCGCCCCGCTGCCGTCCGGTGACCCGGAGCGGGAGGCGCTGCACGCCGACTCGGTGGGCCTGGCCCTGCTGGTGGTCCTGCGGACCCTTGAGCCCGCCGAGCGGCTGGCGTTCGTCCTGCACGACATGTTCGCCGTGCCGTTCGACGCCATCGCCCCGGTCGTGGAGCGCACCCCCGCCGCCACCCGGCAGCTCGCCAGCCGCGCCCGGCGCCGGGTCCGGGCGGCGACCCCCGTCGCCGACCCCGACCTCGGCCGGCAGCGTGCGGCGCTCGACGCCTTCCTGGCCGCGAGCCGCGCCGGTGACTTCGAGGCCCTGGTGGCGGTCCTCCACCCGGACGTGGTGCTGCGGGCGGACGCCGGCGGCCCGCTGTCCCGGCTGGTGCGCGGCGCCCGGACGGTGGGCGAGCAGGCCATGCTGTTCCGTCAGGACGCCGTGCGGGTGCAGCCGGTGCTGGTCAACGGCACGGCCGGGGTGGTGGCCCGGCGCGGCGGACGCCCGTTGTCGGTGCTGACCGCCACCGTCGCCGACGGCCGGATCACCGAGCTGTACATCCTGGCCGACCCCGACCGCCTCTCCCGCCTGGCACTGCCCGCCGCCTGACCGGGGTCGAACGGGCGTTCCGTATGCTGGTCGCATGCGGAACGACCCGGCCGGCGTGCCGTCCCTCGGCGAACTGCGCGGCGACTGCGCCCGGTGCTTCGGCCTGTGCTGCGTCGCCCTGCCGTTCGCCGCCTCGGCGGACTTCGCCCTCGACAAGGAGGCGGGCCGGCCCTGCCCCCACCTCGGCGGTGACGACCGCTGCACCATCCACGCCCGGCTCCGGCCGAGCGGCTTCACCGGCTGCACGGTCTACGACTGCTTCGGCGCCGGGCAGCGGGTCTCCCGGGTCACCTTCGGCGCCGCGGACCGGCGCACGGACGCCATGACCGAGGTCTTCCCGCTCGTCCGGCACCTGCACGAACTGCTCTGGTACCTGACCGAGGCCCTCACCCTGCCGGCCGCCCGCCCGGTCCACGCCGGCCTGCGCCGGATGCGCGAGCGGACGGAGGAACTGGCGGCCGGCACCCCCGGGGAGCTGGCGGCGCTCGACCTGGCGGCACACCGCCGGGAGGCCGACGGCCTGCTGACCCGGGCCAGCAGGCTGGCCCGGGCCGCGGTGCGCGGCCCGCGGCAGGACCGCCGCCGCGCCGACCTGCTCGGCGCCCGGCTGCGCGGCGCCGACCTGCGGGGCGCTGACCTGCGCGGTGCCTGCCTCATCGCCGCCGACCTCACCGGCGCCGATCTGCGCGGCGCGGACCTGATCGGCGCGGACCTCAGGGACACCGACCTGACCGACGCGGACCTCACCGGCGCGTTCTTCCTGACCCAGCCTCAGGTGACGGCGGCACGGGGGAGCGCCGGCACCCGGCTGCCGGGGTCAGTCAGCCGCCCGGCGCACTGGACAGCGGGCCTCTGACACCTCGGGCTCCCGGGCCGGCGCGGGCACCGCCGGCCCCCGGTCCGCGCCGGTCCGCCGCCGCTCCGGGAGCAGCCGCAGCCCCTCCGGCATCAGCGTCAGCCGCTCGGTCACCCGCAGCCGGTAACGGGGGTCCGGCCGCAGGTCGTAGCGGCGCAGCAGCAGCCCGAGGACCAGCGTCGCCTCGTGCAGCGCGAACTGCCGCCCGATGCAGGCCCGCGCGCCCGTCCCGAACGGTTTGAAGGTGTGCGGTGCCCGGGACCGTACCGCCGCCGCCTCGAAGCGGTCCGGGTCGAACCGCCCGGCGTCCGGACCCCAGACCTCCGGATCGCGGTGCAGCATCGGCGTGAGGACCAGTGCCCAGGCACCCCGCCGCATCGGATGGACCCCGCCGAGGACCGTGTCGGCGCGGGCCTCCCGGGCGAAGGCGGGTGCGGTCGGCCACAGCCGCAGCGACTCGTCCAGGACCCGGCGGACGTACCGCAGCCTGGCCACCTGCTCGTAGCCCGGCGTCGCCGCGTCGCCCCAGACCCGGTCCACCTCGGCGCGGGCGCGGGCGGCGGCCTCGGGGTGCCGGGAGAGGTAGTGCAGGGCGAACGAGAGCGCCCCCGAGGTCGTCTCGTGCCCGGCGACCAGGAAGGTGATGACCTGGCGGCGCACGTTCTCCGCCGAGAGCCGTTCCCCGGTGACGGGGTGCGCGGTCTCCAGCATCCGGTCGAGCAGGTCCCCCTCGCCCGGTCCGGACCGGCGGCGGGCGCTCACCAGGTCGTCGACGGTGCGGTCGAGGTAGGCGATGTCCGCGGTGTTGCGTCGGTTCGCGCGGCGCAGCAGCCACGGGGTGAGCGCGGCGGGCACGGTGTTGCGGCGCTGTGCGAAGGTGAGGGTGCCGACCATCGCGGTCACGAAGGGATGCGGCCGGGCCCGTTCGAAGGACCCGAAGTCATGGCCGAAGCCGGTGCGCGCGATCGTCTCCAGCGTCAGCTTGGTCATGTCGCCGGGCACGTCGACCGTCCGCCCCGCCGCCTCCGCCCGGTCCCAGTGGGCGATCAGCCGCTCCGCCACGTCCAGCATCATCGGGTGGTAGCCCGCCATGGCCTCGCGGCTGAACCCGGGGGCGAGCACGTCGTGCGCGAGCTGCCAGTTCGGTTCGTGGTTGTACGCCGTGAACAGCCCGTCCCCGGCGACCGGGCGCAGATTGGCGATCCCCAGGCCGACGTGCTTGGCGAACCGCTCCTCGTCCGCCAGGTCCGCGGCGAAGGCCCCGCCCCACACGAAGACGAACTCCTTGCCGAAGGCCCGCCGCCGGAAGACCGGCCCCAGCCGCTCAGCCTGCCGCATGGTGTCCTGGAGGGGGGTGCGCGGGCTGCTGCCGAGCACGTCCCCGAGGAGCGGGAGCCGGCCCGGCGGACGCGGTATTCGCCTCAGCTCGGGCCAGCCCGTCTCGGCACTGCGGAACCCTTTCGGCAGTCCGTTCCTGCTCTCCGCCATGACGCGATCTCCGTTGTACGTGGGCGTGTTGTGCGGGCCTGTCGCGCGGGATGTGCCGTACGCGGCCCCTGGGGCGCGCGAGCGTGTTGTACGTGGGTTCAATAGCGCGCCTCAGTGTCGTCCCGTTGCCGAATCGGCGTCAAGTAAAGTGCCGCCATGGCCGCCAACCAGGGGGAGCGCACCCGCCGCCGGCTCAGCACCGGCGAGCGCCGGGAGCAACTGCTCTCGGTGGGGGCGCGGTTGTTCTCGGAGAGCCCCTACGACGACGTGTGGATCGAACGCGTCGCCGAGATCGCGGGTGTCTCCCGGGGGCTGCTCTACCACTATTTCCCGACCAAGCGGGACTTCTTCGCGGCGGTCGTGGAGCGCGAGGGCGAGCGCATGCTGCGGATGACCGCGGCCGTGCCCGGCGCCCCGGTGCGCGAGCAGCTCGCCGCCGGTCTCGACGCCTACCTCGGCCATGCCCACGCCCACGCCCACGGCTACCGGGCCTTCCACCGGGCCGAGGCCGCCGGGGACCCCGTGGTGCGCCGCGTGCACGGGCAGGTGATGGCCGCCGAGGAGCGGCAGATCCTGGCCGCGCTCGCCGCCGACCCGGGGTTCGGCCCGGCGGTCGCCGAGCGGCCCGACGTACGGCTCGCGGTACGGGGCTGGCTGGCGTTCACCACCGCCATCTGCCTGGAGTGGCTGCGCGAGGGGGAGCCGTCCCGCGCGGAGGTGCGCGACCTGTGCGCCCGCGCGCTGTTCGGCGCCCTGGCGCCCTGAAGGTCCGGTGAAGATGAGGTCCGATGGTTTGCGCGCGCCCCGATCTTCGGTAGGTTAGGCAAGGCTTACCTAAGGAGGATGGGATGGCAGAGAGCCAGACCTGGACGGCCGCGCCCGCCGCGCCCGAGCGTGCCCGGTCGATGCTCGCCACCGCGTGGTCCTGCGCGGTGACCGCGGAGGGCGGGCGCGAGGAGTTCGTCGGCGCGCACACCGTGGCCGACGACGGCCGGGTGCTGCTCCAGGTGCCCGAGGACAGCGCCCTGCTCGGAGCGGCGATCTGCGCGCCCCGGGGTGAGCCGTCGGCGGTCCTGGAGTTCGCCGACGTGGCACCCGTCCCGGTCCGCGGCCGTATCCGGGCCCGGCTGTGGATGGCCGGCCGGCTCGCCGTCGAGGACGGGTACCTCGCGTTCCACCCCACGCGGCTGGTGCTGCGGGGTCCGTCCGGCTCCGTGGTGATCGACCCGGCGGAGTTCGCCGCCGCCGCGCCCGACCCGCTGGCCACGGCCGAGGCCCGGCTGCTGACCCACCTCGCCGACTGCCACGGCGACGCGGTGGAGCGGCTCACCCGGCTCGTCGACGCCGGCAGCCTGCACGGGGTCGTCCGGGTCCGGCCGCTCGCCGTCGACCGGCACGGACTGACCCTGCGCATCGAGCGGACCGGCGGCCACGGCGACGTACGCCTGCCGTTCCACGCCCCCGCCGACGACGTCTCGCAGCTCACCGAGCGGATGCACGTCCTGCTCGCCCGGGCGAGCGCCGCCGCCTGCCCCCGGGCGCTGCACCGGCACCGCACGGACGGCGAGGGCTGAGCCGGACGGCCCGCCCCCGGCCCGCCCGGTCAGCCGGAACGCCGGCCGCCGCGCCGGCCCCGGCGGGCCGGCCGCAGGGCGCGCAGGGGACCGCGCAGCCGGTCCCGCAGCCGGGTCAGCCGGGGCAGCCGCTCGCGCTGCTCCCGGGTGTGGCGGTCCAGTTCCTCCAGCAGCCGGCGCGACCGGTGCTCGGTGTCCATCTCGTCGATGATGCGGTTGACCTCGGTCAGCACCGCCCCGTGCAACTGCCAGTGCCGGGTGTCGCGCCGGACCTCCGCGAGCAGCAGCTCGGCCAGCCGGTCCCGGGTCACCGCGGCCTGCCGCAGCTCGGTGGTCAGCCGCTCCTCCGCCGACTCGGCGTTCTCGCTGACGCTGGTGGTGACCAGGACCGCGAAGCTGACCACGGCGTCCCCGATCTCGGACAGCAACTGCTCCAGGGCGGCGCCCGTCTCGCCCGGGAACAGCGGCTCGGGCTCGCGCTCCTTGGCCAGGTCGGTCAGGGTGCGCGCCAGCACCCGCAGGACGACGGTGCAGATCTCCAGCGTGTCCAGGCCGGTGCGGAGCACCACCCGGTGCAGCAGGCCCTCCCGCACCCGCGGGTTGAAGCGCAGGCTGTCCTCGGCCTGCCGCAGGTCCTCGTCCACCTCGGCGATCTCGTGGTCGAGCCGCCGGGCCTCGTGCAGCCGCGCCGCGGCCTCCAGGAACGGCGTCTCGCCGGCCGCCTCCTCGCCCACCCGCAGCATGAGCTGCCGCAGCCGCCGCGACAGCTCCGCGATCGACGCGCCGGCCTGGTCCACCCAGACCGGGGGAGCGAGGACCAGGTTGAAGGCCAGCCCGACGATCGCGCCGATCAGGGTCTCCACCACCCGGGCCCAGGCCAGCGCCCCGTGCGCGGTGACGCCGAGCACCAGCATCGCGCTGATCGCCACCTCGGCGGTGAACTCGTGGGCGCGCACCAGGTGTCCGACGCCCAGCGCCGCCACGATGATCAGCGCCAGGCTCCACCAGCTCAGCCCCACCACCGAGCTGAAGACGATCGCGACCAGGACCCCCGCCACCACGGCGTTGACCCGTCGGATGCTCATCTTCAGCGTGGCGTACAGGGTGACCTGCACGACCAGCAGCGCGGTGAGGGGCGCGGTCAGCGGCGCGGGCTCGGGACTCAGCCGTACGGCGATCACATAGGCGATCGACGCCGCGGCCGCCGAGCGGAACGCCTGCACCACCACCGGGTCACGGTGCGCCGTCTTCAGCGACCGTGCCAGGGCCACCGACCTCTCACGTAGATCCAGCATCCTCGGGCGTGCTCCCCTTCCCCGGGCGCGACACATGGTTCCGGACAGAACGGACCGTAACCGGCGGGTGAGGGCCCGACCCGTTCCCACGCGCCGCGCGGGGCCGGACGTGTGGCGCACGCCCGGCACGGGGACCGTCAGGCCGTCACCTTGCCGAGGAACGCCTCCAGACGGGCCAGCGTCCGGGCGATCTGCTCCGCCGGGCCGAGGCTCTCCTGGAAACGCGTTCCGTTCTCGGGGATCTTCCTGCCCCGGATGTACAGGGAACAGGCCAGGTCGGTGCACATGTACAGCCCGACCGAGTCGCCTTCGCGGCCGGCCGGGCCCGCCTTGCGCGCCGTCATCAGCGAGACCCCGCCGCGCGGATGGGTGGTCAGGCACAGGGAACACAGGCTGCGCTGGAGCAGGGCGGCCCGGCCCGGCTGGAACCGCAGCGCCACGCCCACCGGACGCTCCGCGCCCTCGGTGACCAGATAGGCGCGGTCGGGCGCGCCGGGGTCCCGCCAGCCCAGGAAGTCCAGGTCGTCCCAGGAGCGCTCGGCCAGGTCGCGGGGGAGGGGCAGCCGCTTCGCCTCGCCCTTCGAGCAGTTGACGAAGGAGGCGCGGATGTCCCGCTCGTCGAGTGGTCTCATGGTGGTCTCCGGAACTCGCACGGACTGGAACCTAGGGGCCCTAGGAACCTGCCTAAGGTAGACAGGCGGGCTGATCCGGGGCCACCGGTTTTCGACGGGGCGGGACCTCCGGTGCCGGCCACCGGCGCTCCTCTTAGTTCAGCTCGTGAATTAAGTGAGGGGGAAAGTCGCGGCGCGTCGCTTCCCGGAGGTATCGTGCAGGCCGGGCACGGGGGGCGGAGGGAGCCACATGGCGGGGCGGAACGGGCGGACGGTACGCGACCTGAGAAGGGCCAACCGCACGGCCGTGCTCCAGCGGCTCTACTTCGACGGCCCCCTCAGCCGCTTCGAACTGGGCCCCGCCACCGGTCTCAGCTCCGGCTCGGTCAGCAACGTCGTCGCGGACCTGGCCGCCGACGGCCTGGTCGAGGAGGCCGGCAGCGTCGACTCCGACGGCGGCCGGCCCCGCACCCTGCTGCGCGTCGCCCCCGGCAGCGGCCACCTGATCGGCGTGGACGTCGGCGAGACCCGCATCCGCGTCGAGCTGTTCGACCTGACCCTCACCGAACTCGCCCGCGCCGAACGCCCCCTCACCCCCCAGCGCCACGACGTCGACGTCGTCGTCGGCCACATCCGCGACGGCATCGCCGAGGTGCTCGCCGCCACCGGCCTGCCGCCCGGGCGGCTGCTGGGCGCCGGGATCGGCGTCCCCGGCATCGTCGAGCACACCCCCGACCGCGGCGCCGTCGTGCACGGGCAGACCATCGGCTGGGACGCCGTCCCGCTGGAGGCGCTGCTGCGCGCCGGCTCCCCGCTGCCCGACGCCGTGCCCTACCTCATTGACAACGGAGCCAAGACGCTCGGCCAGGCCGAGATGTGGTTCGGCGCCGGACGCGGTGCCCGCACCGCCGTCGTCGTCCTCTTCGGCTCCGGCGTCGGCGCCAGCCTGGTCACCCCCGACGTGGACCAGGGCAGGGCGGTCGAATGGGGTCACCTGACCGTACGGGTCCGGGGGCGCCGCTGCCGCTGCGGCGCCCTCGGCTGCCTGGAGGCGTACGCGGGCGCCGAATCGCTGCTCGCCCGCTGGCGCGAGGAGGGCGGCCGGGTCCCGGGGACCGCCGCCGACGACGAGGAGACGGCGCTCACCGCGATGCTCGCCGCCGCCCGCCCCGAGGGGGACCGGGCCGCCGACCCGGTGGCGCTCGCCGTCCTGGAGGAGACCGCCGAGTACCTGGGCGCCGGTCTCTCCGACCTGATCAACCTCTTCCAGCCGGAGCGCATCATCGTCGGCGGCTGGGCCGGCCTCCAGCTCGGCACCCGCTTCCTGCCCGCCGTACGCCGCCACGCCCGGTCCTACGCGCTGCGCCACCCGGCGGAGAAGGTCACCATCGACCTCGGCAGCCTCGGACCCGACGCGGTGACCGTCGGAGCCGCGATCCTGCCGCTCGCCGGGTTCTTCGCCCGCGGCGGCCGGCGCCCCGAACCGGAACCCGCCGACCCCGTCCCGGCCTGGCACACGGCGCTCAGGGAGCGCGCGCCGCGCTGAGGTTTCGCCGGCCCCGCGGGACGGTACCCGGCAGCGCTCGCACCACGACCGGAGGGAGACAGCGCCGTGACCGACCACCGCGCCGAGGGACCCGGAGAGAACGGCACCCCCGTGCCCCGCGACATGCCGGACCAGCAGGCCGACGCCGGGGAGGACCCCTGGGAGGTCGCCCCCGGCCTCGCGGCCCGCGAGAGCGGCACGGACGCCGATTCCGACGCCGCCGACGACGGGGCCACCGGCCCGGACGGCGCCGCCGACGTCCCCGACACCGACGAGGCGGGCACGGGCCGGCAGGGCGCGCCGCACTCGGGCACCGTCCACCCGGAACACCCCGTGCCGGACGAGTCCTCCGGCTGAGGCACTCCCGCGCGGGGGCCGGGCGCCCCCGCGCGGGCATCCGGAGCTGCCCCGCGGGTCCGGGCCGACGGGGCAGGCGTGCCGTTCGGCGGGGATGAGTGCCCGGCTGACGCCTGGGCACGCGCGCCGCTCGGGGGACCGGGCGACGCCGGTGCCGGCGGACGGGGCCGACGCCCGGAGGCGGCACGGGCCTCGACGGCCGCCGTGGACGCCCTGCCGCCCGGCGCTGCGCCGACCGGACGAGGCGCCGCCGTGGCGGCGGCCCGGGCGGAACCCGGGAACCCCATGCCGGCCGACCGCGGTTCGCCTCAGCCGGCCTTGCGCCCCCGCAGCGGCTCCGTCGCGGCGCCCGCGCCCTGCCGGACCCCCTGGAGGAACTCCGCCAGCACCTCGGTCGCCGTGTGCTCCGGCCGCCAGCCCAGCACGGCCCGCGCCCGCGTGCAGTCCAGCAGCGGCAGCCGCAGCACCGCGTCGAACAGGTGCGGCGAGGCGGGCAGCAGCCGCAGCCCCCACGCGGCGGCGATCGCCGAGCGCGCCGCCGACCGGGGCAGCCGCACCCGCCGCGGCGTACCGACCAGCTCGCCCAGCAACTCGGCGTCGACCGGCGGGTCGGCCGCCAGGTTGAACGCTCCCCGGGCGTCCTCGGAGCGCACCGCGAGCCGGTAGGCGTTCGCCGCGTCGTCGGTGTGCAGCGCCTGCACCTTCAGACCGGGGATGTCCGGCAGGAACGGCAGCAGGTCGGGGCGGGCCAGCGGACCGGGGAGGTACTTCCCGCCGAAGATCCGCCGCTGCTCGCTCGCCGACTCCCGCTTGAAGAGGAACGCGGGCCGCATCCGCACCACCCGGATGCCGGGGTGGTCCCGTTCGAACACGTCCAGGGCCCGCTCCAGATACGCCTTCTCCCGGCAGTACGCCGCGTCCGGCCAGCCGTGGGTGGGCCAGGACTCGTCCACCGCCCGGTCCTTGGGACCCGGCGAGTACGCGCCGACCGACGAGGCGTGCACCAGCGCCGGCACCCCGGCCGCCGCCACCGCCTCGAACACCCGCAGCGAACCGAGCACGTTCGTCGCCCAGGTCGTCGCCGGATCGTGCGTCGGCTGGAACGCCCAGGCCAGATGCACCACCGCGTCGGCCCCGGCGAACAGACCGGTCAGATCCGTCCGCTCGGCGGCGAGGTCGACGGCGGCCCACTCCGTCCTCGCCGGGGACCAGTCGGGGATGCGCCGGGCCAGGCCCAGCACCGATTCCGTCCCCGGGTCCTCGGCAAGGAGCCGCACCACACTGGTGCCCACGTTGCCGGTGGCCCCCGTGACCACGATCCTGCTGCCCGCCGCGCCGCTCACCTCGTACTCCTCTCGGCCGCCTGACCCGGGCGGGGCCCTCGACCGGCCGCTCGCCCGTACGGAGGCCACCGGGTACCCGCGCGCTCCGGAAGCACGCGGCCGGGGCGGTACCGGCCCGGCCGGCGGCTCAGGCGGCGAACGCGTCCACGCCGGTCAGCTCCGCCGAGAGCCGCCACAGCCGGGCGGCCTGCTCCGGGTCGACGGCCCAGTCCTTGACGCCGACGCGCGCGTCGCCGTCCGTGGCCGGCTCGGCGATGTCGCAGTCCTCCAGGTAGACGCCGCCGAGCCCGTCGAGCCGCGGGGACGTCGCCGCCCACACCTGCGTCGCGGCGCCCTGCTCCGGCGTCTTGAAGGCGTCCGGGTCGCGCAGCCGGCCGTCCTCGTCGATCCAGCCGCGCTCCACCATCTCCGCCGTGGACAGATGGCGCTGGAGCGGGGTGAGGATGCCGCCGGGGTGGAGCGCGAAGGCGCGCACGCCCCGGTCCCGGGCGAGCCGGTCCAGGTGCACGGCGAACAGCACGTTGGCGGTCTTCGCCTGCCCGTAGGCCCGCCACTTGTCGTAGCCGGCGCGCCAGTGCACGTCGTCCCAGCGGATGCCCGAGGCGTGGTGGCCCCGGGAGGAGACCGAGACGACCCGGGCGCCGCCCGGCTCGATGGCCGGCCACAACCGGTTGACCAGCGCGTAGTGACCGAGGTGGTTGGTGGCGAACTGCGCCTCCCAGCCGGGTCCGACCCGGGTCTCGGGGCAGGCCATGATCCCGGCGCCGCCGATGACGATGTCCAGGGTCCGCCCGGAGGCGAGGAACCGCTCGGCGAAGGCGCGCACGCTTCGAAGGTCCCCGAGGTCCAGCTCGTCCACCTCGACCCCGGCCAGCCCGGCCAGGGCCTCGCGCGCCGCGTCGGGACGCCGGGCGGGGACGACGACCCGCGCCCCGGCCCCGGCGAGGGCCCGGGTGGTCTCCAGGCCGAGGCCCGAGTAGCCGCCGGTGACGAGCGCGAGCCGTCCGGTCAGGTCGAGGCCGGCGAGGACGTCGGCGGCGGTGCTGCGGGCTCCGAAGCCCGAGCCGATCTTGGCTTGAGGAGTGCTCATGCCCGGAACGGTACGAATTCGAGTGCTCTCGAAGTCAAGCGGCGCCGGGACGAACCGGCGGCGGCAGCGGAAAGCCCCGACCGGACGGGGGAATCGCGGTCGGGGCCGATCAGGTGCGGGCACGGATGGCGGTCGCCTCTCGGCGAGGGGCTCCACAGGGCTTCAGCCGAACGATCGTCCCTGTGGGCAATAGGTGAGGCCCGGGGACACTGTCCCATCCGTACCCACGCCCTCCTCAACGGCCTCAGGCCCGCCGGTGTTCCGCACTCCGCGCCGCTTCGGGGTGATCCGCGTCACCCTCGCCCACGGGGGAACCGTCGCCCGCGGGGGAGCCGTCCTCCGCCGGGGAGTCCTCGTCCGGCATCGTCTCCGCCCACAGGTTCTCCGCCTGGAGCAGCAGCGTGCCGAGGACCGCCGCCGTCTCCGAACCCCGCTGGGCGTGCTCGCGCAGCCCCTCCTGGAGCCGCCGGTGCAGGTCCTCCAACGCCTCCCGGGTCGGACGCCCCCGCCCGGTCTCCCCGTTCCCGCCGCCGAGCCGGCCGGCCTCCACCCGGCAGGCGTCGCCGATCAGCTCCAGCAGCCGCGCGTACCGCCGCAGCACCGGCCGCTCGGGCGGGGCGGGTGTGCGGCGCTCGTCGGCCGTCACCGCGAGGGTCCGGGTCAGCGCCGTGACGTTGTCGGCGATGTGGCCCCACCGCCGGTCCTCCTCCTCGGGCGGCACCGCCGACGCCGGCGGCACCCGGTGCAGGGCGCGCAGCGGCGCGTACGTCAGCCGCAGGCTCTCCCGGCTCCAGGCACGGGCCGAGCGCAGCGCCTCGACGCGGTACCGCAGCCGCGCGGCGGCACCCGTCCAGTCGGCGGCGCTCTGCTCGTCCCACTCCTCCCGCAGCCCCTCGGCGACGGTGTGCAGCACGTCACCGGTCTCCTCGGCGAGCGCGGCGAGGTTCTCGCGCACGTCCCGCAGGTGGACCGGGGGGAAGACCAGCGCGTTGACGGCGACGCCGATGACCGCGCCGAGCGCCGCCTGACCCAGCCGGTGCGCGACCGCGTACTCCGAGACGGTCCCCGAGGCCAGGATGAACACGGCCGTGGTGGCCGTGTAGATGCCCTGCGCCCCGAACCGCGGCCAGTTGGCGAGCAGCATCAGCGGCGGCAGCGACACCGCGAGCGCCACCGTGGTGTTGTCGGTCAGCTCCTGCGCCCCGGACGCCAGCAGCGTGCCGACGCAGATCGCCGCGAACTGCTGGGCGGCCTGCCGTACCGAGCTGTACACGGTGGCCTGCACCAGCACCACCGCCACCCAGGGCGCCATCAGCGCCATCGGGTCGTCCATCCAGACGCCCGCCACCAGCCAGGCCAGCAGCCCCGCGCCGGCCGCCTTCAGCGACTGCTTGACCAGGTCGCGTTCGCGTCCCGGTCCGCGCACCGCGCCGCGGACGGCCTCGCCGGCCGCGGACGCCTCACGCCGCACCACGTCCCGCAGCCGTACGGCCGCATCGCTCACACCGGTCATGATCCACCGGGTATCCGCAAGATCGCCGCTCACCCCAGCGGGCTGCCGGCCAGCCCCTCCAGCAGGGCGGCCGGGTCGTCGTAGACCGCGTCCGCGCCGGCCTCCACCAGGTCGGCGCGCGGGATGCCGCCGGACAGCACGCCCACGCAGCGCACCCCGGCCCGGCGGGCCGCGGTCATGTCCCAGACGGTGTCACCGACGAAGACGGCCCGCTCGGCGGGGACCCCGGCCAGCTCCAGCGCCCGCTGGACCGGTTCGGGCGCGGGCTTGCCCGACTCCACGTCGTCGGCGCCGGCGGTCGCGGTGATCGCGTCGTCGGCGTCGATGGCCCGGCGCAGCGCGCCCAGTTCCGCGTCGCCCGCCGAGGTGGCCAGCACCACCTTCCAGCCGTCCCCGGCCAGCCGCCGCAGCAGGTCCCCGGCGCCGGGCAGCGCGGGCAGCCGGTCGAAGTACTGCCCGTACAGCGCCTTGTGCGCGGCGCTCAGCGCGTCGTCCTGCTCCGGGTCGCGGTCCTCGCCCAGCAGATGAGCGATCAGATCGGTGGAGGGCAGGCCCACGGCCCGGTGCACGGCGTGCATGGGCACCCGGTGGCCCGCCTGCCGGAAGGCCTCCCACCAGGTGACGACATGCAGATGATTGGTGTCGGCGAGAGTGCCGTCCACGTCGAACACGGCCGCGCGTTCCATGCACCGGTCCCTTCCTCGGATCTGGGTTCGGCCGGCCGGGTACCACGTCAGCCGCCGGCCACGCCGGACGGTGTACGGCCCTGGCGGGTCCAGGCCAGCAGTTCCTCGCGGGACCAGGTGGTCACCACCCGCTCCGGCGGCACCCCGCACTCCTCGGCCCGCGCGCACCCGTGGCCCTGCCAGTCGAGCTGGCCGGGCGCGTGCGCGTCGGTGTCGACGGAGAACAGCGCCCCGGCCGCCATCGCCCGGCGCAGCAGCCGCCGGGGCGGGTCGAGCCGCTCGGGCCGGCTGTTGATCTCCACCGCGGTCCCGTGCTCGGCGCAGGCCGCGAACACCTCGTCCGCGTCGAACTCCGACTCCGGCCGCCCCCGCCCGCTCACCAGCCGCCCGGTGCAGTGGCCGAGGATGTCGGCATGCGGGTTCGTCACGGCGGCGACCATGCGGCGGGTCATCGACCGGGCGTCCATCCGCAGCTTGGAGTGGACCGAGACGACCACCACGTCGAGCCGCTCCAGCAGCTCCGGTTCCTGGTCGAGGGAGCCGTCGTCGAGGATGTCGCACTCGATGCCGGTCAGCAGCCGGAACGGCGCCCAGGTCTCGTTCAGCCGGGCCACCACGTCCAGTTGCTCCCGCAGCCGGTCCGGGGACAGACCGCGGGCCACCGTCAGCCGGGGGGAGTGGTCGGTGAGCACCGCCCACTCGTGCCCGAGGGCCGCCGCGGTCCGCCCCATCTCCTCGATCGGGCTGCCGCCGTCCGACCAGTCCGAGTGCAGGTGGCAGTCGCCGCGCAGGCGCGCCCGCAGCGCCGCGCCGCCCCCGGCGAGCGGGGACGCCGCCTCGCCCTCCAGCTTCTCCAGGTATCCCGGCACCTGCCCGGCCAGCGCCTCCCGCGCCACCTGCGCCGTCTTCGGCCCGACGCCCTTGAGCGACTCCAGCGAACCGGCGTCCGCCCGCCGCCGCACCTCGTCCCCGGGCAGCGCGGACAGCACCCGGGCCGCCGTGCGGAAGGCGCGGACCCGGTACGCCGGTGCCTGGGACCGCTCCAGCAGGAACGCGATCCGCTCCAGCGCCGCCACGGGGTCCATCCGCCGCACCACCTCCTCGTCCACCCCAGGGTTCCCCAGCGGCGCGCGGGCCGCACGGCGGAGCGGGCGGTTTGTCCCGCCCCCGCCCGGGTACTGCGACGGCCCGATCCGTCCCGCCGCCGAGGAGGCCGCCATGTCCCGTCCCGACCGCGTCGCCGTGATCACCGGTGCCGACTCCGGCATCGGCCGGGCCACCGCCGTACGCCTCGCCGAGGCGGGTCTGGACATCGGCGTCACCTGGCACACCGACGCCGAGGGCGCCGAGCGCACCGCCGAGGAGGTACGGGCCCTGGGCCGCCGGGCCGAGACCGCGCGGGTGGACCTGACCCGGCTGCCCGAGGCCGCGGACACGGTGGACGAGCTGTGCGCACGCCTCGGCCGGGTGGACGTGCTGGTCAACAACGCCGGTACGGGCACGGCCACGCCCTTCCTCGACCTGGGCCTGGACGATCTGCGCCACGTCCTCGACGTCGACCTCGCCGGCCCCTTCCTGTGCGGACAGCGGGCGGCGCGGCGCATGATCCGGCAGGGCGACGGCGGCCGGATCGTCAACGTGACGTCCGTGCACGAGCACCAGCCGCGGGTGGGCGCGGCGCCGTACTGCGCCGCCAAGGGCGGCCTCGGACTGCTCACGCAGGTCATGGCGCTGGAACTGGCCGAGCACGGCATCACCGTCAACGCCGTCGCCCCGGGCGAGATCGCCACGCCCATGACCGGGCAGGAGGACACCGACCCGCACACCGAGCGGCGGCCCGGTGTCCCGCTCGGCCGGCCGGGCGACGCCCGCGAGGTCGCCGCCGTGATCGCCTTCCTCGCCGGGCCGGACGCCTCGTACGTCACCGGCGCCTCCTGGAGCGTGGACGGCGGCATGCTCCGGATGGGCCCGATGGCCGGGTCGCATCTGACGGGCGACGACTGGCGGCGCCCCTGACCGGGCGGGAAACCGGCGACGGACGGTCATGAGCAGGCCGTGAGCAGGCAGCGAGCGGGAACGGGCGGCCGGGGAGAGCCCCGGCCGCCCGTTCGTTCTACGCTCGATACATGACCGAAATCGTGAGCCCGCACATCGCCCGGCCGCGCATCCTGGTCCTGGGGGTCCAGCCGGCCGCTCCGCCGTTCCGGATCGTGGAGATCGACGGCCAGGTCGTCGGCGAGGCGCGGACCGTCGTCGACGTCCTGGAGGCCGCGGCCGCGTACGGCATCACGGTCCACGACCTGGACGACCCGGACGTGGTCCGCTGGGTCGGCGGGGACAAGTTCACCTGGACGCTCCACTAGACCGGGTCCGCCGGGCGTGCACCGCGCGGCTCATCCGCCGCCCCAGCAGCAGGTACCCCAGCAGGGCCCCCGTGGTGTTCAGGATGACGTCGTCGATGTCGAAGGCCCGGCCGGTGACCATGGAGCCCTGCGCGAGTTCGACCAGCAGCATCACCACGGCCGTCAGCAGCAGTACCCGCAGCACGCCGCGGGTGCGCGGCGCGACCACCGGCACCAGCATCCCGAACGGCACGCCGAGCAGGACGTTCCCGCCGACCTGCTTCACCGCGTCGCGCAGTCCGGGCTGGCCCAGGTACTGCCGCAGGGAACTGCCGGGGTGCAGATTGGTGTGGGTCAGCGCCTCCGAGGCGGGGGAGGGATTCAGGGTGAGCTTGGCCAGGACGACGGCGAAGGCCACCATGAAGACGAAGGCGCACGCCGTCGCCAGCAGGCGCAACGGCCAGGGGAGCACATGCCGTTCGCGCGGTGCGGGGTCGTCCTCGGTCCGGCCGGCGCGGGAGCGCAGCGGGGAACGCGTCCGTGGGGCGGCGGCGCGAGCCATTCGGTCCTCCGGTTCTGTGCGGGAGCGGTTCTCTTACGGGGGAGGGGAGGGGCGGTCGCTCACTCCGGGAAGGTGACCCGGACCTCCTTGAAACCGAGCGAGCGCAGCAGGTTCTGCAGCATCTCCTTGGTGTTGCTCTCGGCGCGTTCGGTCAGCCCGCTCTCCTTCGCGGCCTCGGCGATGTGCCGCACCGCGAGCTTCTGGACGGCCTGCTCCCCGTTCGGGTTGTCGGAGAACAGGTCGCCGAGCCGGTCGAGCAGGCCGCGCTGCTTGGACACGGCGTAAGAGCGCTCGGGGTCGAGCGCCGGTGCGCCGAGCGCGGCGTGCGGCAGCCGCAGCGTGGCCGAGGTGCGGTCCTCGTCGACCGTCACGTCGTCCCGGCCGACCTTGCCGAGGTCGACGTAGGCGTCGACGGTGCCCGCGCCGACGTACAGGGTGCGCGAGCCGCGCACCGCGTCCGGCAGGAACCTGGTGTCCTTCTCCAGGTCCACGACGACCTGGAAGTTGCCGCTCGCGGCCTCGTACCGGCTGAGGTCCTGCACGGATTCCAGCAGCGCCGGGCCGGAGCGGTCGTGGGTCTCGGAGCCGAACAGGCCCTTCAGTCCCGGGATCACGCTCAGCCTGAGTCCGGCGAACAGCACGACGAGCACCAGCGCGACGGCCGCGACCGCCTTGGCCCAGCCGGGGACGCGCCGTGGGCGCCTGATCGGAGTCGTCATGGCGACGGCCCTCCTTCCTGCTGACCTGATGCCCCCCACTTCTCGCGCTAGACAGGCGAGTTGAGGAGGCTTCGCGAGCAGGACGCCAGGCGTCGGGCCGCCGGCGCGTCACGCTGAGGGAGACGGGCCGCAATGCTCTGACTGTGCGTCAATCCCCCGGTAGGGCAGGGGGGTTGCTCGATCCGGCGCCCGCTCGCGCCGGGCCGCGCGACGGACACCGTCGCGTGCCGGCCGCGACCGGAGCTACGCCGGCCCCGGCCCGCCCATCACCTCGTCCAGCGTCGCCCGCGGCGGCAGCAGCCGGGCCAGGCCGGTGATGCGCAGGACGCGCAGGGTCAGGGGGTGGGAACAGACCAGGTGCAGTTCGCCGCCCTCGTCGAGCACCCGGTTCCTGGCCCGGGTCAGCAGCCGCAGCCCCGAGGCGTCGAGGAACGTGATCCCGCTGAGGTCGAGCACGACCCGGGCGCCGGGGCGGGCGGTGGCCCGGTCCAGGAGCGGGGCGATCTCGTCGGCCGCGGCGAGATCGATCTCGCCGTGGAACCGGAGCACCGTACGGCCCCGGTCGTCGCGCACGCGCAGATGCCGGGTGAGCGGTGCCGGGTCCTGCCGCACGGTCACCTCGCCTCCCGCCCCTCGTCCGCTCCCACGCCCCCATCAGCTTCCCTCATTCGGAGGAATGTGAGCATGTTCGATTGACATATGCCATCGGTTTTTCATGCCGCAGACATGAGTGGCCGGGAGCGGTCCGGGGCGGCCGGGGCGGGGTTCAGTCCACGAGCAGGACCAGCTTGCCGGTGGTGCGGCCCGTCTCGCCCAGCGCGTGCGCCCCGGCCGCGTCCGCCAGCGGGAAGGTCCGCTCCACGGAGGCCCGCAGGGCGCCCGACTCCGCCAGTGCGGCGATCTCCCGCATCCCGCCCCGGTCGGCGTCGACGAGCATCCGCGCCGCCCGCACCCCGAGCCGCTCCGCCTCGCGGTACAGCCCGTCCGGGCCGACCGGCAGGATCGATACCACGATCCCGCCCGGCCGCAGCACCCGCAGCGAACGGGTCAGCGTGTCCCCGCCGATGGTGTCCAGGACGACGTCGACGTCCTGGACGGCCTCGGCGAAGTCCGTCTCCCGGTAGTCCAGCGGCTCGTCCACGCCGATGGACCGCAGGAACTCGTGCTTGCCCGCGCTCGCGGTGCCGATGACATGGGCGCCCCGCGCCTTGGCGATCTGCACCGCCACATGGCCCACCCCGCCGGCCGCCGCGTGCACCAGCACCCGCTGCCCGGGGCGGACGTCCGCCCGTTCCACCAGCGCCTGCCAGGCGGTCAGCGACACCAGGGGCAGCGCGCCGGCCCGCACATGGTCGATCCCGGCCGGCTTGTGCCAGAAGCCCCGCGCCGGGGCGGCGACGTACTCGGCGTGGGAGCCGTGGCCGAACGGGTACGACAGCATGCCGAAGACCTCGTCGCCCGGCCGGAACTCCGCGACGCCGATCCCGGCCTCCTCGACGGTGCCGGAGACGTCCCAGCCCAGCACGAAGGGCGGTGCGCCGAGGAAACCGCCGTTCGCGCGGTGCTTCCAGTCGGTGGGGTTGACGCCGGCGGCGCGCACCCGCACCAGCACCTCGTTGGGGCGGGGCGCGGGACGCTCCACCCGTACTTCCTTCAGGACCTCGGGGCCGCCGAGGGTGTCCTGGCGGATGGCTCGCATCGTGTTCACATCGCTCATGGTCACCCAGCCTGCCGCCGTCCGCCCGTCCGGGAAATGGCATGATGGTCACTCTCCGATAGGATCGTGCCATGCCTCGCCCCCAGCGCCCCGAACGGGTCGTGGTCCTCGCCCTCGACGGCGTCTACCCCTTCGAGCTGGGCATGCCCAGCCGCATCCTCGGCGCCGCCGACGGCCGGTACGAGGTGCTGACCTGCACCGCCGACGGCCGCCCGGTGCGCACCGAGGCGGACTTCACCGTCACCGTCGACCACGGCCCGGAGATCCTCGCCACCGCCGGCACCGTCGTCGTCGCCGCCGTCACCCCCTCCCGGATCACCGCCGGCCTGCCCGCCGAGGTCACCGCCGCCCTCGCCCTGGTCCCGCCCACCGCGCGCCTGCTCTCCATCTGCACTGGCGCCTTCGTGCTGGCGGCGGCCGGACTGCTCGACGGCCGCCGCGCGACCACCCACTGGCAGCTCACCGACGTCTTCCGCCAGATGTTCCCGCGCGTCACCCTCGACCCGGACGTCCTCTTCGTCCACGACGGCCGCATCCTCACCTCGGCCGGCGCGGCCTCCGGCGTCGACGTCTGCCTCCACCTGATCCGCGAGGACCACGGCAGCGAACTGGCCAACACCGTCGCCCGGCGCTGCGTCGTCCCGCCGTTCCGCGACGGCGGACAGGCGCAGTACATCGAACAGCCGGTGCCCCGGACCGGCGCCGCGAGCACGGCCGCCACCCGCGCCTGGGCCCTGGAGCGCCTCGACGAACAGCTCACCCTGGCCGACCTCGCGGCCCACGCCGGGATGAGCCTGCGCACCTTCGCCCGCCGCTTCGACGACGAGGTCGGCCTCAGCCCCGGCCGCTGGCTCATCCAGCAGCGCGTGACCCGGGCCCGGCACCTGCTGGAGTCCAGCGACCTGCCGGTCGACCAGATCGCCGGCCGGGTCGGCTTCGCCACGGGCGCCTCCCTGCGCCGGCACCTGCACGCGGCGATCGGCGTCTCGCCCCAGGCCTACCGGCGCACGTTCCGCGCGGCGGCCCGCTGACCCCCGCCGGCCGGCCGCCCCGTGCCCCCGGCCCGCCGACTGAATCGGGCGGGCGCGGATATCAGCTAGGTACAGGGCGGCGGGGCACGACGGTCCCGTGCCCCGGACCCTTCGGAGGAGAAGATGGCACTGGTGAATGCGGGCGTCGTGGTGCTCGACTGTGCCGAGCCCGAAATGCTCGCGGAGTTCTACAAGGAACTACTGGGCGGCGAGGAGACCGACGTGTCCGCCAACCGGATAGAGATCAGGGGAGCCGACGGCTTCCGCATGGCGTTCCGCCGGGACGTCAACGCCACCCCGCCGAGCTGGCCCCGGCCCGAGAACTCCCTCCAGGTCCATCTCGACTTCGTGGTGGACGACCTCGACGCGGCCGAACGGGGCATCGTCGGACTCGGCGGGCGCCCGGTGGAGGCGAAGGACGCGCCCGGCCCCTACGAGGAGCGCGGCTTCTCCGACCCGGCCGGACACTCCTTCACCCTGCGCCGCAACCCGTCGATCGCGCCCAAGCAAGGCTGACCCTCGCCCGGACAGGGCCCGGGCCCGCCGACAGCACCGAGCCCCGCCGCGGACGGACCGCCGGCGGGGCTCGGCAGGGGTGCGGGTCAGTCCCGGCCGCCCGTCCCTGCGGTCGGCCAGACCCCGGTGGAGCGCTCGACGGCCTTGGCGCCGGAGCGGTCCACCGCGCTGCGCACCACCGCGAAGATCGCCCCCTGGATCGCGGCGGCCAGCAGGATCTCGCCCCAGCCGCGGTCCCGGTCCAGGGCGTCGGGCGCGTCGTCCTCGTGCCGGATCAGCTTCCACGTCTTCTGGAACGCCATCCCCGCCAGCGCACCACCGGCCCAGCCCATGACGAAGCCGACCGGCTTGTAGGCGAGGGGCATCTTCTGCTTCTTCTTCTTTCCCACGGTTCCTCCTGAGTCGTCGTCAGTACGTCAGTACGTCAGTGCGCCGGTGCGGGGGATCGGGGCCGGCCCCGCGCCGGCACCTCCTCACCGGCGCGGACCGGGCCGGGCGGGGTGCCGTCGCCGAACGGCCGGCCGCCCAGCTCCTCGCGGTGGTGCGGGGTGAGCCAGCCGGACAGATCGGGCCCCAGCGGCACGACGCCGGTCGGATTGACGCCCGTGTGCACCTGGTAGTAGTGCCGCTTGATGTGGTCGAAGTCGACGGTGTCGCCGAACCCCGGCGTCCGGAACAGGTCGCGGGCGTACGCCCACAGCACCGGACTCTCCGTCAGCTTCCAGCGGTTGCACTTGAAGTGACCGTGGTAGACGGCGTCGAAACGCACCAGCGTGGTGAACAGCCGGATGTCCGCCTCCGTGATCGTGTCCCCGACCAGGTACCGCTGCCGCTCCAGCCGGGGCACCAACTGCTCCAGCCGCCGGAACACCCCCGCGCAGGCGGCCTCGTACTCCTCCTGCCCGGTCGCGAACCCGGCCCGGTACACCCCGTTGTTGACGTCGTGGTAGACGCCCGCCATCACCTCGTCGATCTCGTCCCGCAGCGCCTCCGGGTACAGGTCGGGCGCGCCCGGCCGGTGCAGCGCGGTCCACTCCGTGGCGAGGTCGAGGGTGATCTGCTGGAAGTCGTTGGTGACCAGCCGTCCGCTGGGCACGTCCACGATCGCCGGCACGCTCACCCCGCCCGGATACCCCGTCTCCCGCCGGTCGTACGCCTCGCTGAGGAAGCGAATGCCGAGCACCGGGTCGCGGCCGTCCGGATCGAGGGTGAACCGCCAGCTGCGGTCGTCCTGGATCGGATCGGCGACCGCCAGCGACAGGGCCTCCTCCAGGCCGAGCAGCCGCCGGGAGACCAGCGCCCGGCTCGCCCACGGGCAGGCCCGGCTGACCACCAGCCGGTACCGGCCGCTCTCCACCGGCCAGCCGTCCCGTCCGTCGGCCGTGATCCGGTCCGCGAAATGGCTCCGGGACCGTTTGAACGCCTTCCGGCCGTACGCGCTGTTGCCGGACCCGCCGGCACCCTCGCTCATGGCCCACTCCTCCCGGTCACAGGGGTCCGGTCGCGGACACCCTGGGGGACGCGTTCCCCGTTTCGGCCGCTCGGCACGGGTGGTCCACCCACAAGGGGGTGTGATCCGCGCCGGCCGGGGGCAGTCGCCGAAAGGTGAGCGGGACACCTACGCAGCAGACGACAGACAGTACGGCAGCCCCTGCGACGGACAGCGCGGCGGACCCGGCAGCGGGCCGGGCGGGCGGGCCCGACGAGAGCAAGGCGGACCGGCGCACCCGCGTCACCGTGCTGGTGGCGCTGGCCGCCAACCTGGTGATCGCGGCCGCCAAAGCGGTCGGCGGCGTCGTCGCGGCCTCCCCGGCGCTGCTGTCGGAGGCGGCGCACTCCGTGGCCGACAGTCTCAACGAGGTCTTCCTCCTCGCCGCGCTGCGCCGCAGCCGCCGCCCCGCCGACCGCAAGCACCCCTTCGGCTACGGCAAGGAGCGGTACTTCTGGTCCCTGCTCGCGGCCGTCGGCATCTTCGTCATGGGCGGCTGCTTCTCCTTCTACCAGGGCGTCCAGGCCCTCCGTGAGGGCGCGGAGGAGGAGCTGAGCGGCTACATCGCCGGCCTGATCGTGCTCGGCGTCGCCCTCCTCGCCGAGGGCGGCTCGCTGCTGCGGGCCCTGCACCAGGTGCGCGGGCAGGGCGGCGGGCTGCGCGACCCCGCCCTGCGCACGGTCGTCGCCGAGGACGGCACCGCGGTGCTCGGCGTCACCCTCGCGATGATCGGCATGGCCCTGCACATGGTCACCGGACAGGTGGTGTGGGAGGCGTCCGCGTCGCTCGCCATCGGGGCCCTGCTCGTCTACGTCGCCTACCGGCTCGGCCGGGACGCCCGCGACCAGCTGATCGGCGAGGCCGCCGACCCGGAGGCCGCGGGCCGTATCCGCGCCCTGCTGGACGCCCAGCCCGAGATCGACAGCGTCGAGGCCCTGTTCACCATGAAGACCGGCCTCGACTCCACCCTGGTGGCCGCCCGCGTCGACCTGGTGCCCGGCCTGGACAGCGAACGGGTCGAGGAGGTCGCCGTACGCATCAAGCGGTCCCTCGCCAACACCGTCCCCGAAGCGGGGCAGATCTTCCTGGACATCACCGACCGGCCCGCACGGGAGGCACACGAAAGCCCCGCCGCGACGGGGGAACGCGGCGGGGCCTGACCCTCGGTTGCCCGGCATCGGCCGGCTCATGCGCGGGCGGGGAGGAAAACTTCCGGGAGATCCCCCGGGCCCTCCCGGAAGTCCCCCCCGCGGGGTCCTCAGGACCCGTCGGCCGGCTCCAGCACGAACACCGGGATCTCCCGGTCCGTCTTCTCCTGGTACTCGGCGTAGTTGGGGAAGGCCGCGACGGCACGCTCCCACCACTGCGCCTTCTCGTCTCCCGTGATCTCACGGGCCGTGTAGTCCCGCTTCACCGGCCCGTCCTGGAGCTCCACGTGCGGGTCGGCCTTGATATTGAAGTACCACACCGGGTGCTTGGGCGCCCCGCCGAGCGAGGCGACCACCGCGTACCGCCCCTCGTGCTCGACCCGCATCAGCGGCGTCTTGCGCAGCTTGCCGCTCTTCGCGCCCCGGGTCGTCAGCAGGATCACCGGCAGACCGGTGTCCATCAGGGTCGTGCCCTCGGTCCCGCCGGACTTCTCGTACAGCTCCACCTGCTCCCGCACCCACCGCTCCGGGCTGGGTTCGTACTCGCCCTCAAGAGGCATGGCATCCGTCCCATCGTCGAGTTGATACCGCGTCGTACAAAGTCCAACAGGACTCCGTACCGGAATCATCCCCGCCACGCGGTGCGCGCCGGGCGACACGACGCGGACGATGCTGGAACTCCCCCCGGCGCGGGAGCAGGCTGACGGACCATGCGCATCGACATCGACAAGGACGTCTGCATCGGCGCGGGCCAGTGCGCCCTGACCGCCCCGGACGTGTTCACCCAGGACGACGACGGCTACGGCACCGTCCTGCCTGGCCGCGAGGACGGCGCGGGCAGCCCCCTGGTCCGTGAGGCGGCCCGGGCCTGCCCGGTCTCCGCCGTCACCGTGACGGAGCCCACCGCCTGACCCCACCCCTTCAGTAGGCTTCCCGGGTGACCGAACAAGACGGCAAGCCCTTCCTCTACGTGGTCGTCTGCGCCGCCGGCGTCGCGGTCGACGCCGACCGGCTGATCACCGCGGCGCTGCGGCGCGGCTGGGCCGTCGGGGTGATCGCCACCCCGACCGCCGCGGCCGACGGCTTCCTCGACGTCGCCGCCGCCGAGGCGCTGACCGGGCGCCCGGTGCGCGCCCGCTCCCGGCGCCCCGGTGAGCCCCGCCCGTTCCCCGCGCCGGACGCCGTGCTCGTCGCGCCCGCCACCTTCAACACCCTCAACAAATGGGTTGCCGGCATCGCCGACACCCTGGCCCTCGGCACCCTGTGCGAGGCGTACGGCCTCGGCGTGCCCATCGGCGTCCTGCCCTGCGTCGGCGAGGCGCTCGCCGCCCACCCGGCCTACCGGGAGACCCTCACCCGGCTGCGCGGGATGGGCGTCCGCCTCGGCCCGCCGCACACCGGGGAGTTCCCCTGGGAGCGGGCCCTGGACCTGGTCGGGCAGCCGGGTCAGGGCCGGTCGCAGCCCACCGTGGGCCCCACCAGCATGCCGCCGGTGAACACCTCCTGACCGCGCGGCAGCCAGTACCCCAGCTTCGACACCACCGTCGAACAGGCAGGCCCCAGGGTGACGCGCACCCGCACGGTGGCCGGCCGCCCCGGCCGGAGGCCGGTGAGCGCGCAGTCCAGCGTGTACCGCCGCCGCTCGGCCGGCCCGGGGCCGCCGGTCACCGGGTGGACGCAGCGGTCGTCGTCCGTCGCCAGCTCCGCCCCCGAGCCCTCCGCCCCGATGAGCCCGAAACGGGCGCTGCCGTCGCCCGCCGCGCTGTCCTGGTGGACGGTGTACGTCAGCGTGGTCGTGGTGCCGGGCCGCAGAGCTGTCCGGTCGACCTCGACGCGGTGCGTGGCGGCGGGCTTCGGCGCGGTGAGGGTGAGCGCGGCCCGCACCGTGCCGCGCAGCTCCACCCCGTCGGGCACCGACCGGGCGCGCACCCGCGCCGTGAACTCGTACGTCCCCGGACCGGGGTAGGCGGCGTCGGCACCGGGCAGCACCCCGGAGGCGACGGCGGCGCCGTGCCGCCGCGCGGTCCAGGTCCCCGACGTCAGACAGGCCTCCCGCGCCTTCGCGCGGGAGGCCGTACAGGTGGCGGGCGCCGACACGGACAGGCCGCGAGGGCCGCCGGCCGCGCACAGGCTGACCGCGGCCCGTTGACCGTGCCCGCCGCGCAGGACACCGGCCGGGGCGCACAGCGTCCCCGCGGACTCGGCGGCGGGGCGGGGCGCGGGGGCGGGCCCGCCCCGGGCGGACGGCACGAGGGACAGGCTCAGCACGGCGGCACCGGCCAGGACGGAGAGACTTCGGGAACGGGTCGGCACGTCTTCCTCCGGGGTGGGGGGCCGACCGGCCGGACGCCGGTCGCCTGCGCCGAGGATGCGCGCCCCCACCCGCCCCCGGACCGCTCCCACGCCGTGCCGTCACCTCAAGGCCGTAGGCTCGTCGCGGAAGATCACTCGTCCTGAAGGCGGGAGCAGCAACGATGCAGTACGTGAAGCTCGGTTCGACGGGCCTGGACGTCTCACGGATCTGTCTGGGGTGCATGACCTACGGCGTGCCCGGCCGGGGCCCGCACCAGTGGACCCTCGACGAGGACGCCTCCCGCCCCCTGATCCGGCAGGCCCTCGAAGCGGGCATCACCTTCTTCGACACGGCCAACGTCTACTCCGACGGCACCAGCGAGGAGATCGTCGGCCGGGCCCTGGCCGACTACGCCCGCCGCGACGAGATCGTCCTCGCCACCAAGGTGCACGGCCGGATGCGGCCCGGCCCCAACGGCGGCGGCCTGTCCCGCAAGGCGATCATGACCGAGATCGACCACAGCCTGCGGCGGCTGGGCACCGACCACGTGGACCTCTACCAGATCCACCGCTGGGACCCGCACACGCCGATCGAGGAGACCATGGAGGCCCTGCACGACCTGGTCAAGGCGGGCAAGGTGCGCTATATCGGGGCGAGTTCCATGTACGCCTGGCAGTTCGCCAAGGCGCAGTACACCGCCGAGCGGCACGGCTGGACCCGGTTCGTCTCCATGCAGAACCACTACAACCTCATCTACCGCGAGGAGGAGCGGGAGATGCTGCCGCTCTGCGCGGACCAGGGCGTCGGCGTCCTCCCCTGGAGCCCGCTGGCCCGTGGCCGGCTCACCCGGGACTGGGGGACCAGCACCGCCCGCAGCGAGACCGACCGGTTCGGCGGCACCCTCTACCAGGAGGGCGACCGCGCCGTCGTCGAGGCCGTCACCCGGATCGCCGCCGAACGCGGCGTGCCCCGCGCCCAGGTGGCGCTGGCCTGGCTCCTCGGCCGCTCCACGGTGACCGCGCCGATCGTCGGGGCGGGCCGGCCCGGGCACATCGAGGACGCGGTGGCGGCGGTCGCCCTGGAGCTGACCGACAAGGAGACCGAGGAACTGGAGCGGCCCTACACCCCGCACCCGGTCTCCGGTCACTGAACCCGCGGCTCAGGGGCCGGTGCCGGGGGCGAGGACGGTCAGCGAGACCGCCGACTCGTTTCCGCCCACCGGCACCTCGCCGCCCTGCCACGGCACCTCCAGGGCGGCCCGCTCGTCCGGCGGGGTGACCAGCAGCGCCGCCGGCTCGGCCGCGCGCGCCCCGCTGACCTGCGGAGCGGCGAAGGACAGCGCCGCCCAGGCGCTGCGGCCCGGGGCCAGCGACACGGTCCGCGGCGAGGCGGTCTCGCGCACCGGGTCCGGGCCGAGCTGCCGGCCGGCGCCGTCCACGAAGGCGGCGCCCGGATAGCCGTACAGGGTGCAGGTGCGGGCGGAGGTGTTGGTCAGCACCACCGGCACGTTCCGCTGGCCGGCCCCCGCGTCGACGCGGCCCACGGACGCCCGCAGGTCGGCGGTCCGGCAGCGGCCGTCGGTGCGCCCGGACGCCGACGCGGACCCGGCCGTGTCACCGGGCACGGCGCCGGAGGGCGACCGGCTCGGCTGCCGGTCGCCCGGTGCGGCGCCGGTCGCCGAGGCGGTGGCGGAGCCGGGCGGAGCCGTCTCCCGCGCCGTCGCCGTCGCCGTCGGGGAGGAGACCGGGGCCGCCGTACCGCCGCCGCCTGCGCCGCAGGCGGTCAGGGCGCCGAGCAGCGCGACCGCGCAGCCGAGCAGTGCCGTCCGGTGGGTGTTCGCCATGGCCGCCTCATCTCCTGGGGGTTCGTCACGACCGGACCCGGGTTCATGGGGTACGTCCCCTCTGTCCGGATGTCCCTTCGCGAGGCCGCGGAAACCAGGCGGTCACTCCCCGTCCAGCAGCGCCAGCTCCGCCCAGATCGTCTTGCCCTCGGCGGTGTGCCGGCTGCCCCAGCGCTGGGTGAGCTGGGCGACCAGCAGCAGTCCGCGCCCGCCCTCGTCCCAGGTCTTGGCCCGGCGCAGGTGCGGCGCGGTGTGGCTGGTGTCGGAGACCTCGCAGATCAGCGTGGTCGCGTCATGGATCAGCCGCAGCCGGATCGGCGGGGCGCCGTAGCGGATGGCGTTGGTGACCAGCTCGCTCACCACGAGCTCGGCCGTGAACGACGCCTCCGTCAGGGACCAGGCGGCGAGCTGCTCCAGGACCTGCTTGCGGACCCGGGCGACCAGCGCCGGGTCGGGGGGGACGTCCCAGGTCGCCACCCGGGACGGCGGCAGCCCCCGGGCGCGGGCCAGCAGCAGCGCCACGTCGTCGGCGGCGCCGCCCGCCGGGAGCAGGCTGCGCAGCACCCGGTCGCAGGTCTTGTCCAGCGAGGCGGAAGCGGAGCGGCCGGCCGGGTGCGCGAGGGTCTCGCAGAGCAGGGCGCGGCCCGCGTCGCCGTCGCGCTCCCGGCTCTCGATGAGCCCGTCGGTGTAGAAGGCCAGCACCGTGCCCTCGCGCAGCTCCAGCTCGGCCGACTCGAACGGCAGCCCGCCCACGCCCAGCGGCGGTCCCGAGGGCAGCGACACCTGGTAGGGCCGTCCCTCCGGCGGGACCAGGACGGGCGGCGGATGTCCGGCGCGGGCCAGCGTGCAGCGCCGGGAGACCGGGTCGTACACCGCGTACAGACAGGTGGCGCCGACCTCGCCGGTGCCGTCGCCGCCGGCTTCGTCGGACAGCCTGACGACCAGGTCGTCCAGGTGGGTCAGGAGTTCGTCGGGGGCCAGGTCGATGTCGGCCAGGGTGCGTACGGCGGTGCGCAGCCGGCCCATGGTGGCGGACGCCTGGATGCCGTGGCCGACCACGTCGCCGACGACCATGGCGACCCGCATCCCGGACAGCGGGATGACGTCGAACCAGTCGCCGCCGACCCCGGCGCGGGCCGCCGGCAGATACCGGGAGGCGGCCTCCACCGCGGCGGTGGGCGGCAGATGGCGGGGGAGCAGGCTGCGCTGGAGGGTCAGCGTGGTCTCCCGCTCCCGGGAGTAGCGGCGGGCGTTGTCGATGCAGACGGCTGCCCGCGCGGTGACCTCCTCGGCCAGCAGCACGTCGTCGTGGGTGAACGGCTCGGGGCGCCGGTAGCGGGCGAAGACCGCCACCCCGAGGGTGGTGCCCCGGGCCTGGAGGGGGACGGACAGCGTGGAGTGGATGCCGTACTCCTTCAGCCGCTGGACGCGGTCGGCGTCCCAGTACTGCCACGCCTCGGTGTGCCCGGAGGGCACCGCGGTCACGATCGCCCGTCCGGTGAGCAGGGACTCGGCCTGCGGGGAACCGGCCGGGTAGTCCTCCAGCCGGCCCGGTTCGCCCACCGCCTCCGGACAGCCCGGGGTGATCGACACATGGGCGGCCCGGCGCAGGGTGACCGGCGGGCCGGGCGGGCCGGGCTGCTCGGTCCCGTGGTCCCACGGGTCGCGCAGGTCGACGCTGACGAAGTCGGCGAGGGCCGGGACGCAGACCCGGGCCAGTTCCTGGGCGGTGCGCGTGACGTCGAGGGTGGTGCCGATGCGCACGCTGGCCTCGTTGACGAGTTGCAGCCGTTCCCGGGCGAGGTGCTGCTCGGTGAAGTCGTGGACGCTCACGCAGGCTCCGCGGACCCGGCCGTCGGGGCCGGTCAGCCGGGCGACGCGGGCCAGCCAGGCGTGGTCGTGGTTCTCACCGGCGACCCGCTGGAAGGTCTCCACCTCCTGCTGCTCCCCGGTGACCAGCACCCGCCGCAGGTTCCTCTCGTACTTGGCGTACTCCGGGTGGCTGTCGATGTCGGTGAGCCGCAGGCCGAGCAGGTCCTCGGGCGGCAGCAGCATCAGCCGGGCCATGGCGTCGTTGACGCCGTAGAGCCGCAGCTGGTCGTCGAAGATCAGCATCGCGCAGGGTGACTGGAGCAGCGCCATGTTGACCAGCGGGTCGTCCGCCGCGTCCGGGCGGTCCGCCAGCGCCGCGGCGGCCAGCCACTCGCCCGGTCCGCCGTCCGTCCGGCGGCGGTGGGCGAGCACCCGGGCGGTCACGGTGTGACCGTCGCGGTGCCGCAGGTCGAGGGTGCCGAGCCAACGGCTCCGGCCGGGCCCCGGGGGCGGCGGGCCGTGGCCGCCGGCGGCCAGCAGCCCGGCCGCGGGCCGGCCCACCACCTGGGCCGCCGGGTGGCCGAGCAGTCGGCGCGCCCCCTCGTTCCAGTGCAGAACCACGCCGGTGTCGTCGATGACTGCCCGCGCCGTGGCGGCATCGTCGTACGGGTTGACCGGGCTCATCGTCGCCACTCCATCGCGCACACTCACAGTGAACGGTGTGTCACTTGGGGCACAGCGTAGTGCGTCCGGGGGGTTCAGCGGACCGGAACTCCGTCGCCACCGGAGCCGGTGGGCGCACGAGGCGTTCGACGGGCGCACCGGGTGCGGCGCGTGCGGCAGAAGTGCGCCTCCGCCCCCTTGACGGGCCGGTGTGACGCGTTAACAGAATCTGTTTGTTCACGATCACTTGTGAGTAGTTCTGGGCCCTGATGAGGGAGAGCCATGACAGTCACACGCAGAGCGGTCCTGATCGCCTCCGCGGCCACGCCGGCGGCCGGGACCCTGCTGGGCGCCCCGGCGGCATGGGCGGCGGAAGAGAAGGAAGGTTTCTCCGGCCGCCGGACCGTCGCCCTGCGGGACGGCTGGCGCTTCACCCTGGCCGACCCCGTGGGCGCCGCCGAGCCGGACGAGGTCCCCGCGGCCCCGGGCTACGACGACTCCGCCTGGCGCGAGGTCGCGGTGCCGCACGACTGGAGCATCGAACAGGCGCCCACCACCGAGCACGGCACCACCAGCGGTACCGGCTTCCTGCCGGGCGGCCTCGGCTGGTACCGCCTCGCCTTCACGCTGCCGGCCGCGCTCGCGGGCAAGCGGATCTCGGTGGAGTTCGACGGCGTCTACATGGACGCCCACCTCTGGTGCAACGGCACGCGGATCGGCCGCCACCCGTACGGGTACACGGGCTTCGCCCTCGAGCTGACCGGCCTGGTGCACACCGACGGCCGGACGGAGAACGTCCTCGCGGTCCGGGTCCGCAACCGGCTGCCCAGCAGCCGCTGGTACTCCGGCAGCGGCATCTACCGCGAGGCCCGCCTGGTCGTCACCGAGCCGGTGCACGTCCGGCGCTGGGGCACGTACGTCACCACCCCGGAGGTCTCCGACGAGCGGGCCGTCGTCCGGGCGGCGACCACGGTCGTCAACGCCTCCGGCGCCCCGGCCGAGGTCGAGATCCGCACGGCCGTCCGGGACCCCGACGGCCGCACCGTGGCCCGCGCCTCGACGACGGTCACCGTGGGCGCCGACGACCGCACCGAGACCCAGGAACTGACCGTCGCCCGCCCCCGCCGCTGGGACTTCGCCACCCCAGACCGCCACACGCTCCGCACCGAACTGCGCGTCGGCGGCCGGACGGTGGACACCTACGACACCGTCTTCGGCATCCGCACCGTACGGATCGACCCGGCGGAGGGCTTCCACCTCAACGGCGTCCACGCCAAGCTCAAGGGCGTCGACCTCCACCACGACCTCGGCGCGCTCGGCGCCGCCGTCAGCGCCGACGCGGTCCGCCGCCAGCTGGAGATCATGAAGTCGATGGGCGTCAACGCCCTGCGCACCTCGCACAATCCGCCCGACCCCGCGGTGCTCGCCGTCTGCGAGGAACTCGGCATCGTCACGCTGGTCGAGGCGTTCGACTGCTGGCGGACCGGCAAGAACCGGTACGACTACGGCCGGTTCTTCGACGAGTGGTGCGAGCGGGACGCCACCGAGATGGTGCTCGCCGCCCGCAACTCGCCCGCCGTGGTGATGTGGTCGATCGGCAACGAGGTCCCCGACTCCACCTCCACCGCCGGCCTCGCCATGGCCGACCGGATCATCGGCGCCGTCAAGGCCGCCGACGCCACCCGCCCGCTGGTGATCGGCTCCGACAAGTACCGCTCCCTGCCCGCGAAGGGCTCGGCCGCCGACCTGATGCTGGCCAGGCTCGACGGGCTCGGGCTCAACTACAACACCGCGAAGTCGGTGGACGCGCTGCACGCCGCCTACCCCCACCTCTTCCTCTTCGAGTCGGAGTCGTCCTCGGAGACCTCCACCCGCGGCACGTACCAGGAGCCCGAGCACCTCAACACCGGCGAGAACCACACCCCCGGCCGGCGGGCGACCTCCTCCTACGACAACAACCTCGCCTCCTGGACCATGAGCGGCGAGTACGGCCACAAGAAGGACCGGGACCGCAAGTGGTTCGCGGGGCAGTTCCTGTGGTCGGGCATCGACTACATCGGCGAGCCGACGCCGTACGACGTCTTCCCGGTGAAGGCGTCCTTCTTCGGCGCCGTCGACACCGCGGGCTTCCCCAAGGACATGTACCACCTGTTCCGCAGCCAGTGGACGGACGAGCCGATGGTCCACCTGCTGCCGATGACCTGGAACCACGCGGCGGGCGACACGGTCGAGGTGTGGGCGTACGCGAACGTCGACACCGTCGAACTGTTCCTCAACGGCACCTCGCTGGGCACCCGGCGGTTCGACACCAAGACCACCGTCGACGGCCGGACCTACCTGGAGACCACCGAGGCCACCGGCGACGACAAGACCGTCGCCGGCGGCCCGTACCCCGGCAGTTACACCAGCCCCAACGGCAGCGCGGGCAAGCTCCACCTGACCTGGCGGGTGCCGTACGCGCCGGGCGAGCTGAGGGCCGTGGCCCGGCGGGACGGCAAGACGGTCGCCACCGACGTGCTGCGCACCGCCGGGGAGCCGTACGCGATCCGGCTGACGCCCGACCGGAAGTCCGTCGCCGCGGACGGCCGTGCCCTGGTCTTCGTCACCGCCGACGTCGTCGACGCGCGCGGCACGGTGGTGCCCGGCGCCGAGCACCTGATCACCTTCGACGTGCGCGGCGGCTCCATAGCCGGCCTGGACAACGGCCGCCAGGAGAGCGCCGAGCCCTACCGGGCGAGCACCCGTACCGCCTTCCACGGCAAGGCCCTCGCCATCGTCCGGGCCGGCACCCGCGCCGGGACGCTGGAGGTGACCGCGCGGGCGCGGGGACTGCGCGCCGGTACCGCCGTGGTGCGCGCCGATCGGGCCGCCGACCGGGCCACCACGCCCGCGCCCCGGTTCGGCCCCGAGCAGCCGGCGCCGGTGCCCGCCCCGCACGCGGACGCCAGCTACTCCGGCCGTCCGGACACCCTGCCGGCCGCCGTCCTCGACGACGACCCCGCGACCGGCTGGTCCAACGGCTTCGAAAAGGCGGCCACCGCGCTGCTGCCCGCCTTCGACGGCGCCCGCGCCGAGGACTGGATCTCGGTCGACTACGGGCGCACCCGCCGCTTCGACCGCGTCGAGGTCTCCTTCACCACCGACGCCGCCCACACCCTGCCCGCCGCCGTCCGCGCCGAGGTGTGGAACGGCCGGGCCTGGCGGCCGGTGGAGGGCGCCCGCACCGACTGGGCCACCGCCTCCGACCGGCCCACCGTCCTCACCTTCGACGCGGTGCGCGGCTCCCGCCTCCGCCTCACCCTGACCAGCGCCCACCCGGGCGAGGCCAGGGGCGCGGTCCGGATCAGCCGGCTGGAGGCACCGGCCGCCTGACCCGGCGCGTGCCGGACGGGACGGCCAACACGTCCCGTCCGGACCGTTGACGGACTGTCATGTCTGCAACAAGCATGGCCTGCGTCCGTACTTGGGAGCGCTCCCACGCCCTGCGTGCCGGAAGCGCCGCCCGCATCTCCGCCGAGGAGCCCAGACGTGAAACGACGCAGAACCGCGCTGGCCGCCCTGACCGCGCTGCTGGCCGCGGGCCTCACCGCGCTGCCCGCGGCCCCGGCCGGCGCCGAGGAGACCGAGCAGGTCAGGAACGGCACCTTCGACGACGGCACCGCACCCTGGTGGACGACCGGCAACCTCACCGCCGCCGTGGACGACGGCAGGCTCTGCGCCGACGTCCCCGGCGGCACCGCGAACCGCTGGGACGCGATCATCGGCCAGAACGACATCCCGCTGGTGGCGGGGGAGACGTACCGGTTCTCCTTCAGCGCGAGCGGCACGCCCGCCGGGCACCCGGTCCGGGCCCTGGTCGGGCTGGCGGTGGAGCCGTACGACGCCTACTACGAGGTCAGTCCGCAGCCGAGCGTCTCCGGCGACCGCTACTCCTACACCTTCACCGCGCCCACCGGCACCGCCCAGGGCCAGGTCGCCTTCCAGGTCGGCGGGAGCGCCGAGCCCTGGCGGATCTGCCTGGACGACGTCTCCCTGCTGGGCGGGGCGCAGCCGGAGCCGTACGAGCCCGACACCGGGCCGCGGGTCCGCGTCAACCAGGTCGCCTACCTGCCGTCCGGGCCGAAGAACGCCACCCTCGTCACCGACGCGACCACCGCGCTGCCCTGGCAGCTCAAGGACGCCGGCGGCACTGTGGTCGCCCGCGGGACCAGCGTGCCGCGTGGCGTGGACGCCTCCTCCGGGCAGAACGTCCACTCCATCGACTTCGGGCGGTACGACAGGCGCGCCACCGGACTCACCCTGGTCGCCGACGGCGAGACCAGCCGCCCCTTCGACATCGGCACGGACGCCTACCGGCGGCTGCGCACCGACGCCGTGAAGTACTACTACACCCAGCGCAGCGGCATCGCGATCCGCGACGACCTGCGCCCCGGCTACGCCCGCCCCGCCGGGCACGTGGGCGTGGCGCCCAACCAGGGTGACACCGACGTGCCCTGCCGGCCGGGCGTCTGCGACTACCGGCTCGACGTCTCCGGCGGCTGGTACGACGCCGGCGACCACGGCAAGTACGTCGTCAACGGCGGCATCTCGGTCTGGGAGCTGCTGAGCACCTACGAGCGGTCCCTGCGGGCGCGGGGCGGCACGCCCGCCGCCTTCGGGGACGGCACACTGGAGATACCCGAGAGCGGGAACAAGGTGCCCGACCTGCTCGACGAGGTCCGCTGGGAGCTGGAGTTCCTGCTGCGGATGCAGGTGCCGGCCGGGCAGCCGCTGGCCGGGATGGCCCACCACAAGATCCACGACGAGAACTGGACGGGGCTGCCGCTGCTGCCCAGCGCCGACCCGCAGAAGCGCGAACTGCACCCGCCGACCACCGCCGCCACCCTCAACCTCGCCGCGGCCGCCGCGCAGGCCGCCCGCCTCTACGCCCCCTACGACCGGGCCTTCGCCGCACGGGCGCTGACGGCCGCCCGCGCCGCCTGGGCGGCGGCGCTCGCCCACCCCGACGTGTACGCCGACGAGAACGACGGCATCGGCGGCGGCGCCTACCCCGACCGCGAGATCCAGGACGAGTTCTACTGGGCGGCGGCCGAGCTGTACCTCACCACCGGCGAGAAGACCTACCGCGACCACGTGCTCGCCTCCCCGGTGCACACCGCCGACCTCTTCGGCCCGCTCGGCTTCGACTGGGCGCGCACCGGCGCCGCGGCCCGCCTCGACCTCGCCACCGTGCCCAGTCGGCTGCCCGGCCGGGACGCGGTCCGCCGCTCCGTCGTCCGGGGCGCCGACCGCTACCTGGCCACGCTGACCGCCCACCCGTACGGCCTGCCGTACGCCCCGGAGAACAACGTCTACGACTGGGGCTCCAGCCACCAGGTCCTCAACAACGCGGTCGTGCTGGCCACCGCCTACGACCTCACCGGCGCCCGGAAGTACCGCGACGGGGCGGTGCAGAGCATGGACTACATCCTCGGCCGCAACGCCCTGAACATCTCGTACGTCACCGGCTACGGCGAGGTCAACGCCCACCGCCAGCACAGCCGCTGGTACGCCCGCCAGCTCGACCCGGCGCTGCCCGACCCGCCGGCCGGCACGCTCTCCGGCGGACCCAACTCCAGCATCCAGGACCCCGTGGCGCAGGCGAAGCTCCAGGGCTGCGTCGGACAGTTCTGCTACCTCGACGACATCCAGTCCTGGTCGACCAACGAGACCACCGTCAACTGGAACGCCGCGCTCGCCCGCATGGCCGCCTTCGTGGCTGACCAGCGCTGACGCGGCACCCCCACGGTACCGCCCGGAACTGTCCTGACCAGCCGCTATTTACGGGTCAGTACCGGAGCGGTACCGTGGAGGCATGCCAGCCTTGAACGTGGAGTTCAGCGACCGCGAACTCGAGGACCTGCGTCAGATCGCCAAGGAGCGCGGTACGTCGATGAAGGCCCTGGTCCGGGAGGCCGCCGCCGCCGACATCGCGCGCCACCGGGCGCTCCAGGAAGGCGCGGAGGCGTTCCGCCGGTTCTTCCAGGGGCACGCCGAGGAGTTCGCCGCCGCCTTCCCGGACGACGAGCGGTCCACCGCCGGCGAGGGGCGGGCCGCCTGACCCATGGCACCCGTACCGGTCATCCACATCGATGTGCCCTGGCTGCTCCAGCGCCACGAGGAAGTGCTGCCGGACCAGCCCACCGTCAACGACTTCTCGGCGCTGGTCGCCGCCGTGGCCCGGCACCGGGTCGACCCGCCCCGCCTCGGCGTGGACTCCGACCCGGCCTGGCGGGCCGCCGCCCTGCTGCACACCCTCGCCGTGCTCAGGCCGCTGCCCTCGGCCAACGCCCGGTTCGCCTGCGCGACCGCCGTGGCGTACATGTTCGTCAGCGGCGCCGGGATCGACCCGCCCTACGGCGCCCTGGTCGACCTCGCGCGCGACCTGATGTCCGGCAAGGCGGACGTCTACGCCGCCGCCGACCGGCTGCGCTCCTGGCAGATCTGACGGTCACTCGGCCGGGCCCGTCCGGCCGCCTGACCTGACTTTCCTTCAAGGGCCGCGCGTTTCCCAAGTCCTTGTGGGCAACGGGGTTCGTGCCAGAGTGAGGCTCCCGTGGGGGAAGGAACCTCCTATCCGACGACGACCTCGGAGCACTGCTGCGGGAGCGTCCGGAGACCACGGCGGCCTGCGCCGCCGCGCTGCTCACCGCGCGGCACCGGCGGCCCGCCCACGACTACGCCGCCATCTGCCTGGCCACCCCGGCGGGCCGCCGGCATGATCACCGGCGCCGCCTTCCGCCGGGTCCTGAACGGGCTCGCGCAGGGCGACCCGGCCGGCCGCCCTGCGCCCCCGGCTGCTGGTGGCCGTGCGCGACACGGTCCGCCAGTGGGCCGCCGACGAGCGGCTCTGCGCGGCCCTGCCGGAGCTGCGCAGAGCCGGCGGGTGGCCGCGGCATGCGCGCGGCGGCCTCGCTCACCCCGGAGAACCGGACGCCGGCCGGGCGGGCCTTCGTGTCCCTCCTACGACGGCAAGGACACCGGCCCGGCCTCCTCCGCCGGCCGCGCCACCGCCGCCCCGGCGCCGGTCTCGGCCGCGGGGCCGGCCGGGCAGCCCGTCGGCACCCGGCCGCGCAACGAGGCCGCCGGGCTCTGCCCGGACGTTCCCGACGGCCCCCGGGCCGGCGCGGGCGCCCGGCCGGCCCCCTGTTCCTCCCGGTGGACCCAGCGCTGGACCCACGAGGACGACGGCCTGCTGCGCCCGGTGGCCGGCGCGGGACTCTGCCTGGACTCCCGCGCCGACGCCGGGGTCGTCGTCCTCGGCACCTGTGCCGACGAGGGCGGCGCCCGGGGCGGCGACGTGCGCTGCGCCCGTACCGGACGGGACGAGCTGGTGCCGCGCCGGGATCCGCAGCTCGCCCTCGCCCCGCTCGGCGCCGACCCCGGCGCCGACCTCGTGGTCGTCCTGCGGGACAGTTCCACCGTCCAGCGCCGGCGCACCGACCCGCCGGACGCCGGGACCCCGGGACCCCGGGAACCGGCGCCGACGACCCGGCGGCCCGGGCGGTCGGGCCGGCCGGACGCTGATCGGTACGCTGATCAGTCCCGCTGCTCGACCAGGTCGGCGGGACCGGGGGTGGCCGGGCCGGCGTGCCCGGACAGGGCGAGGGTGAGATCGAGCTCGGCGAGCAGGCAGCGGATGACGTGCTCGACCCCCGCCTGCCCGTCCAGGCCCAGCCCGTAGACGTACGGCCGGCCCAGCAGCACCGCCCGCGCGCCCAGCGCCAGCGCCTTGAACACGTCGTCGCCGCTGCGCACCCCGCTGTCGAACAGGACGGTCAGCCGGTCGCCGGCCGCCGCCGCCACGCCCGGCAGCGCGTCGGCCGCCGCGACCGACCCGGCCACCTGCCGGCCCCCGTGGTTCGACACCACCACGCCGTCCATCCCGGCGTCCGCGGCACGCCGGGCGTCGTCCGGGTGCAGGACGCCCTTCAGCACGATCGGACCGTCCCAGTTCTCCCGCAGGAACGCCAGGTCCGGCCAGGTCTTCGCGGGGTCGGAGAACATGCCGACGAAGTGCAGCACGGCGGCCTGCGGGTCCTCGTGCACCGGCTTGGCCAGGCCCGCGGTGAACGCCGGGTCGGAGAAGTAGTTGGCGGTGCCCACGCCGTGCAGGAACGGCAGGTACGCCTGGTCCAGGTCGCGCGGGCGCCAGGACAGCAGCGGGGTGTCCAGGGTGACGAACAGCGCCGTGAACCCGGCCGCCCGCGCCCGGCCCAGGAAGCTGCGGGCCACCTCGCGGTCCTTGGGCCAGTACAGCTGGAACCAGCGCTCGGCGTCGCCCATCGCCTCGGCCACCTGTTCCATCGGCGTGCTCGACGCCGAGGACAGCACGAACGGCACGCCCTGCGCGGCGGCGGCGCGCGCGGCGGCCGGCTCGGCGTCCGGATGCATGATCGACAGCACCCCGACCGGGGCGAGGGCCAGCGGCGCGGGCAGGGTCCGGCCCAGCACCTCCACCGACAGGTCCCGTTCGCGCACGTCCCGCAGCATCCGCGGCACGATCCGGCGCCGGCGCAGCGCCGCCCGGTTGGCGCGGGCGGTGCTGCCGTCACCCGCGTTGCCCGCCACGTACCCGACCGGGCCGGGGCCCAGGCGCTGCTCGGTGAGCGCCTCCAGCCGGGTCAGGTCGGTGGGCAGCCGGGGCACGGCACCCGTCATGCCGTTCAGGTAGATCTCGTACTGGAAGTCGGCCCAGTGCTTCGCCATCCGCGCGTCCGCCTCTCGTGGTCACCGCCGGGGAGCTGCGGCGCCCGACGATACCCGCCGGTAAGGAGGCGGCGGGAGGGGAGCGGTGGGAGAGAGCCTGCGGGGAAGGGGGCCGCTACCGGCGGGCGCGGTGGCTGGTGTCGCACCAGGGGAAGCGGCGGCTGCGGCGGCAGGTGCACAGGGCGACCCGGAACCGGTCGGAGGCAACCGTGGAGCCGTCCTCCAGCTCGATCTCCACCGGGCCTTCGACGAGCAGCGGCCCCTGGCGCTGGACGGTGATCCGGCGGGGGGTGTCAGACGGGGAGTTCGGCACGGACGACCACCAGTTCTTCCTCGTTGTCGGTCGCGGACAGCAGGCCCCGGCGGCGCAGCCAGGCCTCCCGGCCGCGCAGGACGGGACCGAAGGCGATCCGGCGGCGCCGGGTCACCGCGGCCTTCAGGCCGGCCGCGCGCAGGGTCCCGACGGTGCGGTCGGGATCGCTGAGCGCCGACTGCACCAGCAGCAGCACCCCGCCGGGCCGCAGCCGGGGCGGGGTCTGCCGGCAGATCCGGTCCAGCAGCAGGCGGCCGTCGTGACCGGCGTCCCAGGCCCGCGCCGCGCCCCGGGGCAGGTGGGGCCCGCCGGGCGCCGGGACGTACGGCGGGTTGGCGAGGACCAGGTCGAAGGTCTCGCCGAGCACCGGGGTGAACAGGTTCCCGTGCCGTACGCGCAGCGGCAGCCCGGCCCGCGCGGCGTTCAGCCGGGTCGTGGCCACCGCCCGCCACGACACGTCCACCGCGGTCACCCGGGCGCCGCGGCGCGCGGCGGCCAGGGCCAGTGCCCCGCTGCCGGTGCACACGTCCAGGACCGCCGCGGCGGGCGCCAGCGGTTCGTCGTCGAGGGCGTCGGCGAGCAGCGCCGTGTCTTCTTGCGGGGCGTACACACCCGGCAGCACCAGAGGACTCACGCGCCCCTAGTACCCCTCTGGTCAGGAAGTATGAGCCGCGCTCTCCCGGACCGCGTCCTCCTCCAGCGGGGCGCGCAGCGAGGAGCGGCCCGCCCGCCACTCGGTGAGCAGCCGCGCGGCCAGCAGGTCCTCCACGTGTCCCGTGGCGTCGATACCGAAGACCACGTCCGGGGCGAGGTGCGGCTCCTCCTCCAGCAGGCCGCCGATCACCTCGTGCCGGACGACCTGCTCGTGGACGGCGTCGGCCTCGACGTGCTCGTCGTAGAAGTGCTCGGCGGCCGGTCCGGCGCCGGTGCGGCGCATCGCCTCGGCGAGCCGCCGGGAACCGGGGGAGGAAGTGATCTCGACGGCCGCGAAGTGGCCCACCAGGGCGCCGCGCAGGGACCGGTGCAGTCCGAAGAGGGACATCATGTTCACCGTGGCGAGCGTCTCCGCGGACGCCGCGTCCAGGTAGCGGCCGTACGTGGTGTCCAGGCCCAGGTCGGTCATGAGGTCGGCGAACAGCCGGGCGTGCACCCGGTCGGCGCGTCCGCCGCCGTACTCGTCGAACTCCACCGCCGCCATGCCCGCCTTGGCCCGCCCCCACAGCCGGGGCAGCACCCAGGCGTGCGGGTCGGCCTCCTTCAGGTGGTACAGGGAGCGCTGGGCGGCGTACTCGCGCAGGTGCCACAGCTCGCCCTTGTCGCGCAGGAAGTGACTGACGCCGGTGCCGTCGACGGGCTCCACCAGCAGGTCGGCGACGGCGTCCTCGACCGTGTCGTGGACGCGGGTGCCGGCCCGCAGGGCGGCCAGGAAGCGCTCCTCCAGGGCCGCGCGGAAGCGCAGCAGGCCCGGGTCCCACTCCAGCTCCGGGTCGACCCCGGCGAAGCCCCGGTAGTGCAGTTCGTAGCACTGGTACAGGGCGAGCTGGAGGTCGTCGCCCCAGGCCGGGACGGACGCGGTGGCCTCGGGGCGGGGGAGCGGGCCGGTGCCCCGCAGGTGGTCCCGGACGGCCGCGGAGAGGGGGCCCCGGGGGGACGGCAGTGATGGTTCTTCGCGGTCGGTGTGCATGGGGTGCCGGGTACCCCGGAAGGTTTCGCGCATCCCCCAGGGGGCGGGGCCGAGGTGGGCGGCTGGTGCGCGACCAGCCCCCACGGCGCCCGTCGCCGTCCCGCGGCGCTCGGGCCCCTCACTCGTGTCCGGACTGCTCCTGCGCCCCCGTGTTGGGGGAGGTCGCGTCGCCCGCCTCGCCCCGGTGCCGCCGCTCCCGGTCCGACTCCGGATCGCGCGTCTCCGCCTCCTCGATCTCGCGCATGACCTCCTCCAGGGCCGTCTCGGGCTGCTTGCCGCCGTTCTCGCCGCTCTGGGACATGAAGGGTTCCTTCCTCGTTCGGTGCTCGGTGATCAGTGGGTGGCCGCGGCGAGACGCAGGGGCACCGGACCCGGTGGCGCCGGCTCCTCGTTCTGCCGGACGACCTCCGCCCACCAGCCGGGGCCGTCCTCGATGTGCCGCAGCAGCACCCCCTCGCGGATCGCCCACGGGCAGACGGTCACCGCGTTCAGGCCGGTCAGCTTCATCGCCGTGTGGGCGATGACCGCGCCGGCCAGGCTCTGCCCGGCGCGCGGCGCGGAGATACCGGGCAGGCGGGCCCGTTCGGCGGCGGGCAGCGCCGCCAGCCGGCCGATCGCCCCGCGCAGGTCCGCGCAGCGCAGCTCCCGCTCCACGAACGGGCCCTGACGCCCGGGCGCGGCACCGCACAACCGGCCCAGCTGCTGAAACGTCCGCGAGGTGGCCACCGCGGTGCGCGGGCCCTCCCAGCGGATGCGGGCCGCCGCGTCCCGCAACTGGTGCCGCACCCGGCGGCGCAGCGCCCGTATCGCCTCCGGGGCCGGCGGGTCCTGGTCGGCGAGGAACTCGTGGGTCAGCCGGTTCGCGCCCAGCGGCAGCGAGGCCACGAAGTCCGGCAGCCGGCCGCGGCCGAACGCCACCTCCAGGGAGCCGCCGCCGATGTCGAGCAGGGCCAGCGGACCGGACCGCCAGCCCATCCAGCGCCGCGCGCCGAGGAAGGTCAGCTCGCCCTCCACCTCGCCCGGCAGCGTGCACAGGGCGACGCCCGTACGCTCCCGGACGGCGCGCAGCACCTCCTGCCGGTTGGGCGCGGCCCGGACCACGGCGGTCGCGAACGCCAGGGGTTCGGCGGCGCCCCAGCGGGCCGCGGTCCGGCCCGCCGCGGCGACCGCCTCCACCAGCCGCTCCACCGCATCCTGGGGGACCGGGCCGCCCGGTCTGACGTCCTGGGAGAGTCTCAGCCGCCATTTGGCGGTGTGCACCGGCAGCGGCACCCCGCCGTCGGCGTCCGCCACCACCAGTCGGACCGTGTTCGACCCCACGTCCACCACGCTGATACGCATGCTGCCGCAGGTACCCAGTTACGGCCGCGATCAACGTCCGTCACCCAGGGTTGGCCTGCCGGCAACCTTCCCGTGACCGGTCAGGCGAGCTGGCGCCGGACCAGTTCGCGCAGCCGGCCGCCGGTGTCGGCGAGCAGCGCGGCGGGCGGACCCTGCTCGACGACGCGGCCGTTCTCCATGACGACCACCCGGTCGGCGTCCAGCACGGTGGAGAGCCGGTGCGCGATGACGATCCGGGTGGCGTCGAGCGCCTTGGTGGACTCGATCACCGTGCGCTGGGCGGCGTTGTCCAGGGCGCTGGTCGCCTCGTCGAGGAAGAGGAGCCGCGGCCGGCGGATCAGCGCCTGCGCGATCATCAGCCGCTGGCGCTGCCCGCCGGAGACCGATCCGCCGCCGGAGACGACGGTGTGCAGGCCCATCGGCATCCGCCGGATGTCGTCACCGAGCCCGGCCAGCTCCGCCGCCGCCATCACCTCCTCGGGCGAGTACGGTTCGCTGCCCCGGATGACGTCCATGAGCGAGCCGGTGAACGGCTGGGCGTGCTGGAGCACCACCCCGCACTGCCGCCGCACCGCCGACGGGTCGAGCGCCGCGAGGTCCTGGCCGTCGTAGAGGACGCTGCCGGAGAGCGGGCGGTCGAAACCGATCAGGAGCCGCAGCAGGGTCGACTTGCCGCAACCGCTGGGGCCGACGATCGCGACGAACTCGCCCGGGCGCACGTCGAGGGAGACGTCGTCCAGGACCAGCGGGCCGTCGTCGGCGTACCGGAACGACAGCCGCCGTGCCTCCACCGCCCCCGACAGCGGCCCCGGCCGGGTGCTGCCCGCGCGTACCTCCGGTGCCGCCTCCAGCACCGGCTCGATCTCCTCGAACAGCGGCAGCGCGGCCACCGCCGAGACGAACGCGCCGGTCAGCTGGGTGACCGAGGTCAGCAGCAGGGTCACCGAGGTGTTGAAGGTCAGGAACTGGGCCGCCGACATCGCACCGCGCGCCGGGCCCGCCAGCAGCATGAACATCAGCAGCGTGCACAGCGGCAGGTGGACCGCGCCGAGCACCGCGGTGAGGTTCTTGACCCGCCCGGCCTCGCGCTGGAGTTCCCGGCTGCGCGCGAACTCCCCGGCCCAGGCGGCGTACGCGTGGTTCTCGGCCGCCGCCACCCGCAGCTTGGGCAGGCCGCGCAGGGTCTGGTACGCCATGTCGTTCAGCTTGTTGGTCAGCGCCACCAGCCGCCGCTGCCGGCGCACCTGCCACAGCCCGAGGACGAGGAAGACCGCGGCGACCACCCCCAGCATGCCGAGCGCCGCCAGGGCCATCGGCACGCTGTACCACAGCAGCAGCGCCAGGTTCACCGCGCCGACGGTCACCGACTGCGCGACCGTCGGGCCGACCCCGGCGAGCAGCCGGCGGATCTGGCTGATGCCCATGGCGGCACTGGCCAGCTCACCGGTGGACCGCCCGGTGAAGAACGCCGTCGGCAGCCGCAGCAGCCGGTCCCACACGGCCGGCTGCAAGGCGGCCTCGATCCGGCCCTCCAGGCGCAGCACGGTCAGGTTCTGGAGCAGCGTGAAGGCCGCCGCCACGACACCGCCGAGCAGCACCGCCAGACACACCTGCCCGATCAGCCCGGTCTGCGCCCTGGGCACGTACTCGCCGAGCACCTTGCCGGTGGCGACCGGCACCAGCGCCCCGACCGCCACCGTGACCAGCCCGGCGAGCAGCAGCCGGCCCAGGTCGGCACGGGTGCCGCGCAGACAGAAGCGCAGCAGCCCCAGCGGGCCGGGCCGCCGGTCCGGCAGCGGCCGGTAGAACATCACCGCGCGCGGCTCGAACTCCCCGGCGTTCGCCTTGCCCACCGGCGTCCGGCGGCCGGTCGCCGGATGCACCGCGACATAGCCGCCGCGCTGCCACAGCAGGGCCACCGGCGCGCCGGACAGCGCCCGGTGACCGACCAGCGGCCCGGTGTCCTCCCGCCACCAGCGGCCCTCCAGCCGCACCGTCCGGGTCCGTACCCGTGAGGCCAGCGCGACGCGTTCCACCTCGTCGAGGCGGTCGCCCTCCGCGCCGCCGCGGGCGGGCTCGGCGAGGGTGATCCCGGCGGCGCGGGCGACCAGGTCGCAGGCCGCGTACGTGGCGTCCACGTCGGCGGCCGTCGGGCGCCGCCCGGCCCGCCCGCCGAGGGAGGCGAGCAGCGTCCGGTCGGCCCGCGCGCCGGCCGCCTCACCGGCCTGGACACCGGCCGCGGTCCGGGACTCGTGGGTGCGCTCCAGCTCCTCGATCCAGCGGTCCAGCGTGGTCAGCAGCCGGTACTGCTGGTCGACCAGGGACTGCCACAGCGCCGGGTCCATCAGCAGGCCGTCCGCCGCCGGGCCGCCGTACTCCGTGCCGTACCGGACACTGCCCGGCGGCACCCGCATCCAGAACACGTCGTCGTCGGCGGGGGCCGCCGCGCCCCCGGCCGCCGTCGGCGCCTGGAAAAGCACGGCCAGACCCCGGCCGACACCGAGCGCCAGGGCGTACTCCAGCGGGCCGGCCGCAGGCGGCACGTGGTGCGGGGTGCCCCACTCGTCGTAGGACCAGGTCCCGGTGGCCGCCGGCTCGTACAGCTCGCGCAGTTCGACGCGGCGCACCACGCAGTCGCGCAGCGGGCGGGCGAGCAGGGTGTGCCGGGGTCCGGCGACCGGGCCGAGCAGCAGCGTGCCCGCCGCCAGCCGGCCGAGGTGGTGCCAGGTGCCCCGCTCGGCGGCGTCCACCGCGAACAGGTCCACGGCACCCGCCGCGACCACCCACAGCACCTGCGGCCCCTCCAGGTCCAGCCGGGTCAGGCCCGCGCAGTCCACCGGCGTGCCGAGCGCGCCGAGCGCGCCGAGGACGACGTCGCCCTCGTGTACGTCGGTCATCTCACCGCTCCCTGACCAGCGCCGCGTACGCGCCGCCGCGCGCCACCAGCTCCTCGTGCCGGCCGCGTTCGACGACCGTGCCCCCGGTGAGGACGACGATCTCGTCGCTGTCCCGGACGGTGCTCAGCCGGTGTGCGATCACCACGCAGGCGCAGCCCCGGCGGCGCAGGTTGTCCATCACGGTCTGCTCGGTCTCCGCGTCGAGCGCGCTGGTCACCTCGTCCAACACCAGGACGCTGGGGCGGCGCACCAGGGCACGGGCGATCTCCAGGCGCTGGCGCTGCCCGCCGGAGAAGTTCCGGCCGTCCTGCTCGACCCGGCCGCGGATGCCGCCCGGCCGGCGCATCACCACGTCGTACAGCGCCGCGTCCCGCAGCGCCTCCACCACCGCCTCGTCGGGCACGGACGGGTCCCACAGCGCCACGTTGTCCCGCACGGTTCCCTCGAAGAGGAAGACGTCCTGGTCGACGAAGGAGACGGAGGCCGCCAGCGCCCCGCGCGGAATGTCCGCGAGGCGCTGCCCGTCGATCCGGATCACCCCGTCCCACGGGGCGTACAGGCCCGAGATCAGCCGGGACACCGTGGACTTCCCGCTGCCGGAGCCGCCGACCAGCGCCACCTGCTGTCCCGGTCCGACGGTGAGGTCGAAGCCGGTCAGCAGCGGCTTGTCGAGGGGGTTGTAGCCGAAGGAAACGTTCTCCAGCTCGATGTGGCCGCGCAGCCGGCGGGTCGAACCGCCCGCGCCGGGACGGCCGTGCAGCGGGTCGGCGCCGAAGTCCTCCACGTCCTTCAGCCGGGTCACGTCGGCGGCGAAGTCCTGGATGCGGCCCGCGACGCCGTTGAGCCGGGTCAGCGGCGCGGTGAACCGGGTGACCAGCGCCTGGAAGGCGACCAGCAGCCCGACCGAGAGATGGCCCTCGACCGCGCGCAGACCGCCGATCCACAGGATCAGCGCGCTGTTGACGGTGGCCAGGGCCGGCGCCACCACCCCCAGCCAGGCACCGGGCACCCCGAGTCGCTGCTGCTCCTCCAGGGTGGTGGCGTGCTGCCCGGCCCACTTGCGGAAGTAGCCGTCCTCGCCGCCGGTGGCCTTCACCGTCTCGATCAGCTGGAGCCCGGTGTACGCGGTGGTGGTCAGCCGGGCGGTGTCCGCGCGCAGCTTCGCCGTACGCGTCGCCCGCAGCCTGATCACGACCCGCATGGCCACGATGTTCAGCAGCGCCACCCCGATGCCGACGAAGGTGAGCTGCGGGTCGTAGGTGTACAGCAGCAGCGCGTAGAGGACGACGACCACCGCGTCCACGCCCGCCGCGGCCAGGTCCCGGGCGAGGGTCTCGGCGACGGCGTCGTTGGACTGGAGGCGCTGCACCAGGTCGGCCGGGCTGCGCTGGGCGAAGAACGTCACCGGCAGGCGCAGCAGGTGCCGCAGGAAGCGGGCGCTGGAGAGCGTGGAGGAGATCAGGCGCCCGCGCAGCAGATTGCCCTGTTGCAGCCAGGTCAGCACCAGGGTGAGCAGCACGCACGCCGCCATGGCCGCGAACAGCACGCCGAGCAGCGAGGTCTGCCCGCCGATCAGGAACATGTCGACATAGGTACGGGACAGCGCGGGCACCGCCGCGCCGACCAGCACCAGCAGCAGACTGGCCAGCACCGCGGCGGACAGGGTGCCGGCGGTGCCGCGCAACCGGGCCGGCAGGGCGCCCAGCACGCCGGACCGGCGGCCACCGGGGCGGAAGTCCGGGCCGGGTTCCATGGTCAGGACCACGCCCGTGAACGAGCCGTCGAACTCCTCCAGCGGGACGAACCGGCGCCCCTCGGCGGGGTCGTTGACGAAGACGCCCCGGCGGCCGAGGCGGCGGCCCATGCCGTCGTAGACGACATAGTGGTTGAACTCCCAGAACAGCACGGCCGGGGCCGTGACCCCGGCGAGGGCGGCCAGGTCCATCTGCATGCCCTTGGCGGTCAGGCCGTGACTCCGGGCCGCCTTCAGCACGTTGCTGGCGCGCGAGCCGTCGCGGGAGACCCCGCAGGCGATGCGCAGTTCCTCCAGCGGGACGTGCCGGCCGTGGTGCCCGAGCACCATCGCGAGGCAGGCGGCGCCGCACTCGACGGCCTCCATCTGGAGGACGGTGGGGGTGCGGACCGTCCGCGTCCGGGCCCTCGGCACGGCGCGGCGCGGCGGGGCGGCGCGGCGGCGGCCCCGGCTCCCGGTCGCGGCGCTCACGGCAGCAGCCAGTCGACGGGGTGCTGGTCGGCCAGCCGGATCGACGCGGTGGCCGTGGTCATCGAGGTGAGGGCGAACGGCGGCCCGGACGCGGACGACCAGGCGTACCCGCTCCTCGTGCCGGCGGACCGGTCGAGGCGCACGGTCACGGCGACCGGTCTGCCGTCCTTCGTGAACTGCTCGCCGAGCCGGCCGTCACCGAGGAAGGCGGCGATCTGCTGCGCGGACTGCGCGGTGCGGTCCACGGCGGTCACATGGCCGCGCAGTACGCCGTACTCCTGGGCCGGCACCGACGGGAGCGTCAGGTCGACGGCCGCGCGGTCGGGGATCGCGGCGGCGTTCTCGGCGGGGACGTACACGGTGGCGCAGAGCGGGTCGCCGGCGTGGGCGACCTTCTCCACGGCGGCGACGTCCGCGCCGGTCGTCAGGATCTGCCCGACGCTCGCGGCGAGCGCGCTGACCCGGCCCGCGGCGAGGGCGCGGACCACGCTCTCGCCCTCGGCGGTACGGACCTTCAGTACGGGGGCGTCGGCGGCGAGCCGCTCGCCCTGCCGGGCGACGACGGCGGTGACCTGCCCGGCGACGGGGCTCTGGAGCAGGTAACTGCCCTGGCCGTGGGTGAGGACGGCCGGCGCGTCGACGGTGGCCGTCACCGACCCGGTCACCGCCCACACGGAGGCGGCCGCCATCACGAGCACGGTGACGGACAGTGCCAGCCGGCCCTGGGGACGGGCGAAACGCACGGGGAGGTCCAGCTCCTCGGGCGACTGGAGCTTGGCGAGGGCCTGTCGGCGGAACTGCACGGGGAGGTGTCCAGGGGAGGGAAAGAGGCTGAGGGAGAGCCGGGGGAGCGGAACCGGGAAGTCCCGGGGCCGCCGGGGAAAGCGGCCCCGGGACTCAGGGGTACCGGGGCGCGGTCAGAGACCGGCGACCAGGCCGGTGACCGGCGCGGTGTTCAGGCCGGTGACACCCTCGACCGTGTTGACGGCCGTGTTGACCAGACCGGACACCGGGGCGATGCCGTCCACGAGGCCGGTGACGGCGCCCACGGCGTGCACGCTGAGGCCGCCGGAGACGTTGTCCAGCTCGGCGTCGGAGATCTCGGTGGTCTCGACCTGGGGGGTGGAGTTCATGGGGGAACTTCCCTTCGTATAGCCATTTCACAAGGGGGGAGCGGCCCCCTCTGGGGACAGACGACGGCCGCGACGCGGGTGCCGGGCGCCCCGGTCCGGAGCGTGCGCGGCCCCCGCGGTGTGAGGGATCAAAGCACGCCGCCCGACCGGGGTTCCACTCAACCACCCCCTACGACCAGGCAACTTGCCCCGGAGGCCGGTCCAACCGTGCAGGCCCGCGCACGGCTTCGCGCACACTTCTTCACACCTCGCGCAGCATCCCCCAGGCCTCTCCCTTGCCCCCGCCCCGGAGAATCCGGCACACCTCGCCAAAGACGTGCTCGGGGGCGCGCGTTTGTGCAGAACCTCCAACGGGGGTGACCGTGATGGGCATTCGATGTGCAGATTCCCTGAAGCGCTGGTTCCGCTTCAGGGCCGGAACGGAACGTCACCAGTCGATCGCTTTCCGTGTCGGCGATGCCGGTGGTGCCGGTGGTGCCGGTGGGTGGCGATGAGCGCCACGCGCGCTTCCCCGTACCTCACTGCCGGCCCGGCGCCCCCCGGGCCCCGGAAGACCCGGCGGCCCCGTACGGCCCCGGCGGCCACACCACCGCGTCGATGCCCTGACCCTCACCCTGGACCTGAGCTTGAGACCCGGCCGTTGCGCTCCCGCGCCCGCAGCAGCAGTACGGCGATGTCGTCCGCGCGTTCCTCCCCGTCCGCCGCGTGCCCGACCAGCCGGTCGGCCAGCTCGTCCAGCGGCAGGTCGCCGGCCGTGGCCAGCCGCCGTCCCAGGGCGGCCAGGGCGTCGTCCGGATCGACGCCGGGTGTCTCCACCAGACCGTCGGTGTAGAGGACGAGCAGCGAGCCGGGGGCGAGGTCGATCTCCGTGGCCGGGTACCCCGCCGAGGGGTCGATGCCCAGCAGCGGGCCCCCGGCGGACCGCAGCACCCGCACCTCCCCGTCGGGCCGGCGCAGCAGCGGCGGCGGGTGCCCTGCGCGGGCCAGCACGGCCCGCCCGCTGCCCGGCGTGAGTCGCAGGTACAGACAACTGGCGAACAGCTCGGTGCCCAGGTCGATCAGGAGCCGGTTGGTGCGGCGCACGACCTCCTCGGGGGCCTGCCCGGCCGCCGTGTAGGCGCGGACGGCGGTGCGGACCTGCCCCATCAGCCCGGCCGCCGTCACGTTGTGGCCCTGCACGTCCCCGATGACCGCCGCCGCGCCGCCGCCGGTCGGCACCAGGTCGTAGAAGTCGCCGCCGATGTCCATGCCGCGCGTCGCCGGCAGATAGCGGGCCGCCGCCTCCAGGCCGGGCAGCGACGGCAGGGTGTGCGGCAGCAGCGCCGCCTGGAGCCCGTGCGCGAGCCGGTGCTTGGCGTCGTACAGCAGGGCGCGGTCCAGGGCCTGCGCGACCAGCCCCGCCAGGCTGGTGAGCACCGCCCGCTCGTCGGTGGTGAAGGAGTGCGGCGCGTCGTAGGCGAGGACGCACGTGCCCACCGGCCGCCCCGACGCGATCAGCGGGAGGAACGCCCAGGCCGCGAAGCCGTCCGGGGTCTCCTCCCGCAGCGGGTACCGCCGCCGCAGCTCCTCGAACGACTCCAGGAACACCGGCATCCCCGTCCGCAGGACCTCCGTGCCCGGCGTCGGCTCGGTGAGCGGCATGCCGTCGAACCGCTCGACGGCCCGCGGTTCGGCGTAACCCCGGTGCCCCAGGACGCGCATCCGTCCCGCCCCCGAGCCGAGGACGGCGAGGGCCTGGGCCCCCACGGTCGGCGCTATCTCGTCGGCGACCAGCTGCACCACGTCCCGCACCCCCACCGCCTCGGCGAGCGCCCCGGTCAGGCTCACCACCTGGGAGAGGGAGACGAGCCGGGAGGGCGTGTCGACGGCCGGCGGCACGGTCCGGGCGGCGGCCTCGCCGTCCTCGTCCCGGGACGGCGGGCGGGCCCGGCCGACGCGGACACTGAGCCCGGTCCGGCTCGGATACAGCCGGAAGGACAGCCGGTCGCCGGACGGCCGGGCCGCCACGAACGACGTGGGGTGCTGGCCGAGCAGCGCGGCCCGGTAGCGGTCCTCGTACGCCGGGTCCGCCAGCCACGGCACCGCGGACCACAGCCGGTCACCGGTCAGCCGGCTCACGGGGACGCCGAGCAGCCCGGCGGCCGCCGCGTTGGCGAAGCCGACCCGCCCGTCCAGGTCCAGCGAGCACAGCCCGTACGGCAGCCGCGCCACCATCCGCACGGCCTCCAGCGCGCCCAGGGTGCCGGGCAGACCGCCCACGGCCGGGGCGGCGAGCAGGTCGGGTTCGGGGTGGACCGGCAGGTTCGACCGGGCGGCCCGCTCCAGCCGGACGGCGAGCCCGTCGCAGGCCGCCGCCAACCGCCGCCGCTCGTCCTCGGACAGCTCCGAGGAGCGGGAGGGCCAGGTCAGGAAGACCGCGCCGTACGCGGCGGTGGCCGTCGCGACCGGCAGCGCCGCCATCGCGAAGGGGTAGGGGAGCACCACCGCGACCCGGGGGTAGCGGCGGGCCATCTCCTCCTCACCGCCGATCCACACCAGCCGCCGCTCGCGCAGCGCGTCCGCCACCGGGACCCGGGCGTGCAGGGGCACCCGCTCCCAGGGCGCCGCGAACGCCCGGGGCAGCCCGGCCATCACCGCCATCTCCAGCACCGGCGGGTCGGCGGCCAGCAGGTACAGCGCGCCGGACTGCGCCTGGGTCGCCTCCATCATCGAGGTCAGCGCGAGGGAGAGCACCGGCCCGCCCGCCGACACCGGTACGGACGCGGGCCCGTCGACCACGCCCACCACCTCCTCACCGACCGCGCGCGGGGCGCCGGGAGCACCGACCGCTTCCCCCCGGACCCGGCCTCCCCGCTACCCAATCTCCTCCTCGACGGCGGGTCGCGCACGGTGAGGGAGCGCCCGGCGGCCGGGGCCGTCGCGGCCGTACGCGCACAGGGGCTGCGCGGGGTCCGTACAAGCGCTGTAATGGCGGCGTGACCAGTGAGGGTGCCGTGGACCCCGGAGCGGGAGCCGTGGGCCGCGCGGCGGGGACGGAACGGGCCGCGAGCGCCCTCGAGGCGGTCCTGTCCGGCACCGATCCGGGCGACCGGCTGCGCCGCACCCTGGAACAGGCCCTCGTCTTCGCCGGCGCCTCCTTCGCCGCCCTCTACACCCCCGGTGAGGACCCCGGCCTGCTGTGTCTGGCGGAGTCGGCCGGCGTACCCCGCACCCTGTACGGGCTGCGCGACACCTATCCGGCCGACGGCGACACCCCCGTCGCCGGTGCCCACCGCGACGGGCGCCCGGTCTGGCTCAGTCCGGCCGAACTGGCCGGGTACGCCGCCGCCCGGCGGGTGCCGGCCGGCGGCTTCTCGCTCGCGGCACTGCCGCTGCCGGAGGACGGCGGCAGCCTGCTGGCGGTCACCGAACGGCCGGACGGTTTCGGCACCGGCGGACGCGCCGTCCTGGAGCTGGTCGCCGAGGCCGTCGTCCGTCCCGCGCCGGCCACCGCGGCCGAGGGCGGCGAACTGCCGCCCGACCTGTTCGCCCTCGCCATGGACACCGGCCGGGTCGAGGCCGGCGACGACATCCTCGGCCTGTTCGGCCTGGCGCCCCGGGAGTTCGACGGCCGGATCGAGACGCTGCTGCGGCTGACCGTGCCGGAGGACCTGCCCGCGCTGATGTCGGTGGTCGAGGCCGACCACATGTCCCTGGGCGAACGGGAGCTGGAGTTCCGGGTCCAGCGCCCCGGCCGGGCGCCCCGCTGGCTGCGGCTGCGCGGCCGGATGCTGCCCGGCGGCGAGGGCCGGCCCGCCCGGCTCGTCGGCACCGTCGCGGACGCCGCCTCCGTCCGCTCCGACGTCACCGACGTCGCCCGGGTCCAGCGGCTGGCCGCCGCGCTGGCCACCGCGGGCACCGTCCGCGAGGCCGGCCAGGCGGTGGTCACCGCCCTGCGCGGCCCGCTGCGCGCCGACCGCATCGCCCTGGCCGGCCTGGAGAACGACCGGCTCGTGGTCACCGTCCTCGACCCGCCCGACCCCGAGGCGTGGCCCGAGGTGTGGCGGACCGAATGGCGCACCGAGTGGCCCGACGCCCCGGTCCGGCACATGCCGACCCTCGCCGCGGCGCTGCGCGACGGCCGCCCCCGGATCTGGCCGGCCGGCGCCGACGCCCTGGAACCCGCCCTCGCCGACGTCGGCCCCGGCGGCCTCGCCGTGCTGCCGCTGCCCGCCGGCGACCGCGCCTGGGGCATCTGCCTGATCGGCTGGGACGGCCCGCACGACTTCGGCGCGGACGAACGCGCCCTGCTCACCGCCTCCGCCGGGCTCGCCGGACAGGCCCTGACCCGCGCCCACGCCTTCGACGCCGAGCACGAACTCGTCGGCATGCTCCAGCGCCAGCTGCTACCGCGCCGCCTGCCCGACCTGCCCGGCGCGAGCGCCGTCGCCCGCTACCTGCCGAGCACCGCCGGACTCGAACTGGGCGGCGACTGGTACGACGTCGTCCCGCTGCCCGACCACCACGTCGCCCTCGTCATCGGGGACGTCCAGGGTCACAGCGCCGGCGCCGCCACCCTCATGGGCCAGATGCGCACCGCCCTGCGCGCCTACGCCGTCGAGGGACACCCGCCGGACGTGGTCGTCGCCCGCGCCAACCGGCTGCTGGTCGACATGGAGACCGACCTCTTCGCCACCTGCGGATACGTCGACCTCGACATGGAGGAGGGCACCGCCTGGTGCGTCCGGGCCGGGCACCCACCGTGGGTACTGCGCCATCCGGACGGCCGGACGGAGCGGGTGGAGGTGGAGGGCGGTCCGCCGCTCGGCGTGGTCGCCCAGGCAGAGTTCCCGATGAGCCCCCTCGGGCTCGGCCCCGGCGCGCTGCTCGCCCTGACCACCGACGGCCTCGTCGAATCGGCCGGCACCGACCTCGACGCGGGCCTGGACCGGCTGGCCCGCGCGCTCTCCGCCGCCGACCCCGCCCACCTCGACCTGGTCGCCGACGCCCTGCTCGACGGCGCCGGCCGCAGCGACGACGTCGCCCTGCTGCTGGTGCGCTACGACGGGATGGCGCTGCGCCCGCTGCGCGAGAGCTGGACGGTGTGGCGTGTCCCCGAGGCGGTCCGGCACGCCCGTCGCTTCACCCGGCGCACCCTGCGCGCCTGGCGGGTGCCGGACGGCGGCGTCGACACGGTGCTGCTGATCGTCTCCGAGCTGGTCACCAACGCCCTGGTGCACACCGACGGCCCGGTCCGTCTCGACCTCACCCTCCTCGGGGGACGGCTGCGGGTCGCGGTCGCCGACTCCTCGCCGCGCACCCCCGCCCGGCCCACCAGCATCGGCTGGCAGGCCACGGGCGGGCGGGGCATCCTGCTCGTCGAGGCGACGTCCGCCGCCTGGGGGACGCTGCCGGTCAGCGGCGGCAAGCAGGTGTGGAGCGAGATCCAGGTCGGGCCGGTGCCTCCCGGGGATGTTTGACCGGTGGCGTGGAGGGCACCCGGCCCCGGTTCGACGAGCAGAAGGAAGTGGATCCTCAAGTGACCACGGACACCAGCGAGAAGACCGTCGACCGGCGTCCCGAGACCGGCTGGGCCGAGGCCCGCCGCCGGCGCGGCACGGTCCCGGTGCGCACCTGGGTGCCCGCCGTCGAGGAGACCGGCGCCCCGCGCACGGCGCGGACGGGCCCGGAGGCGAACATCGTCCGGGGCGAGGACTGACCCGACGGCGACGACGGCGAGCGCACCGGCGCGGCGACTTCCTCGCCGCGCCTTCTTCATGCCCGCGTCGATGAACTAACGTTCCGTTCACCCGGATCGACAGCAGGGTGAACCGGCTGCCGACTCCGGTGCCGTCCGGCCGTCCCGGCGGGGGGAGTTGGGGATCTCGGCGCCCGCTCCCGCCGCGTCCGCCACGGCACGAGGCTCTTCCTCTCGTCCGCAAGGAGTCCAGTTGAAACGCCACGAGTTCCTGCGGGAACTGCACAAGGTCAGCGCCAACCGCAACTACCTGGAGATCGGTGTCAACGACGGCCGCAGCCTGCACCTGTCCCGGGTCCCCAGCATCGCGATCGACCCCGCCTTCAAGGTCGTCTCGGAGCTGAAGTGCGACGTCCACCTGGTCAAGGCCACCAGTGACGACTTCTTCGCCCGGAAGAACCCCCTCGCGCACCTCAGGAGCGGACGCCACCCGCTGCGCAACATGCGCCGGGGCCGTTCCCTGACCGGCTACTGGCGCCGGACCACGCTCGACCTGTCGTTCATCGACGGCATGCACCTCTTCGAGTACGCGCTGCGCGACTTCATCAACGTGGAGAAGCACTCGGACTGGTCCAGCGTGATCGTCCTGGACGACATGCTGCCCCGCAACGTGGACGAGGCCGCCCGCGACCGGCACACCGACGCCTGGACCGGCGACGTCTACAAGATCACCGAGGTGCTCACCCGGTACCGGCCCGACCTGGTGACCGTCCTGGTGGACACCCAGCCGACCGGCCAGCTCCTGGTGTTCGGCGCGGACCCGGACAACACCGTGCTCACCGACAAGTACGACGAGATCATGGCCGAGTACCTGGTGGACGACCCGCAGAAGGTGCCCGAGGCGATCCTCGAACGGTCCGCGGCGGTGCCGCCCGAGGCCCTGCTGCGGGCGGGTTTCTGGAACCGGATGGTCAAGGCCCGCAACCTCGGCCTCGGCCGCTCCCGCGGCTGGGAGCCGCTGCGCCGCGCGGTGGAGCAGGTCGGCGTCAGCCGCTGACCGCCGCGCGCCCGCCGGGGGGCGGACCGGTCACCGCTCTGCCCCCCCTCGGGCTTTCCCGCCCGGCGCTCAGCCGTGCGTCCTGCCGAGCAGTTCCAGGACCTCGTCCGTCGTGCCGGTCTCGCCGAGCTGCGGGAAGACCCGCTCCACGCTGCCCCGGTGGCGCCGCTCGTCCAGGTCGCTCATCGCGTCGGTGACGAGGGTGACGTGGTAGCCGTGCTCGTGGGCGGCGCGGGCGGTGGACTCCACGCCGACGCCGGTGGCGATGCCGGTCAGCACGATCTGGGTGACGCCGCGGCGGCGCAGCTGCACATCGAGGTCGGTGCCGTGGAAGGCGCCCCAGTTGTGCTTGGTGACGGTGATGTCGCCGGGGTGCCCGGCCAGTTCGTCCACGATGACGTCCCAGCCCTCGGGGCGGGGAGCACCGGAGCCGGCGGTCTCGGTGCGGCCGGGGGGCACGTCCGCGCCGTCCGCGCCGAAGGAGACCCGGACCAGCACGACGGGCAGCTTCCGGGCTCGGAAGGCGTCGGCCAGTTCGGCGCTGCGGGCGACGACCTCGGCGCCGGTGTGCGGGGCGACGGGCGCGGCCACGATCCCGGCCTGGAGGTCGATCACGACCAAGGCGGTGCGGGGGTCGAGGGTGGTGAGGGTCATGGGGGCGGGCCTTTCGGTGGTGCGGGGTGCGGGGTGCGGTGTGTCTGTGGTCCGGGGAGGGGCTCAGGGCCGGGTCAGCCGCTCCAGGAGGGCGAGCGCGTCGAGGACGGTCCGCCGCTCCTCCTCGCTGTACCGCTCCTGGAAGGCGCGGGCCAGCCATTCGCCCCGCGCCTCCCGGTCGCCGGCCACGCGGGCGCGGCCCGCGTCGGTGAGGGCGACCAGGTGCCGCCGGCCGTCGTCCGGGTCGGGCGTACGGCGGATCAGCCCGTGCTGGGCGAGGGCGGCCAGGGTCGCCGCCATGGACTGCGGCCGGACCCCCTCGGCGGAGGCGAGCGCGCTGGCCGTGGCGGCGCCGTGCTTGCCGACCAGGGTGAGGGCCGACACCTGCGACGGCGTGAGGTCCTCGTCGCGGGCCACCTCCCTGATCCGGCGGCGCAGCCGGCTGAACACCACGGACAGGTCCCGCGCGGCGCGGCTGGCGGAGTCGGGGAGGCCCTCGGGGGGCTCGGCGGCTTCGGTGCTCATGGACCGACCCTAGGAACGACAGTCGGAACTGTCCAGCCGAGGCTGCACAGTTTTACCTGTCCATGCCCCGGCCCGTGCCCCTTCCCCTGCCGGGGCCGGAGGGCCGGTGCGGCGTCGGGCGCCTAGGCTGGCCGGGTGCGCCTGCTGATGATGTCCGACACCCATCTGCCCAAGCGGGCGCGGGAACTGCCCGCGCCGCTGCTGGCCGAGGTGCCGGAGGCCGACGTCGTGATCCACGCGGGGGACTGGGTCGACACGGCCACCCTCGACCTCCTCCAGGGCCGCGCGCGCCGGCTCCTCGCCGTGTACGGCAACAACGACGGGCCCGCGCTGCGCGCCCGGCTGCCGGAGGTGGCCCGCGCCGACCTCGGCGGCCTGCGCTTCGGCGTCGTCCACGAGACCGGCCCGGCCAAGGGCCGCGAAGCGCGCTGCGCGGCCCGCTTCCCCGACCTGGACGTCCTGGTGTTCGGGCACAGCCACATCCCGTGGGACACCACCGCCGGCACGGGGCTGCGGCTGCTCAACCCCGGGTCGCCCACCGACCGCCGGCGCCAGCCGTACTGCACGTACCTCACCGCGACCGTCACCGACGGCCGGCTCGACGCGGTCGAACTGCACCGGCTGCCCCCACGCGGCCGTCCGCCTGGACCGTCGGCACCGACCAGCTCCTGACAGGCCGTGCCGGGCTCCGGACGGGACGGGCGTCACCGCGCGGGGGAGCGTCCCGGCACTGCGCCTGACGGGTGAGGCGGGCGGAGCGGCCGTGTCCGCCCGGCGCCCGGCCGCGTTGCGCACGGCATGACCTCCACACGACGATTCGTCGCCGCCGCCGGACTCGCCGCCACCGTCACCGGCCTCGCCGCCGTACCGGCGAGCGCGGCCGACACGGGCGCCCGGGAGACCGGTGGTCTCAGCGTGCTGCGCACCCTCGACTCCCTGGCCACCGGCGACCTCCCCGCCGAGCACCGGGACGAGATGCTGCGCCCCTCCGACCAGATCCGCAGGCTCAGCGACCTCAACCAGCTCCAGCAGGTCGTCGGCCTGGTCTCACCGGTCTTCGGCGTGGTGCCGGCCTTCGGCTGACCCCGCTTCCCGCCCCGCACCCCAGGAGGGCCGCCCGGACGTCCGGGCGGCCCTCCCGCGCGCTGCTCAGCCGCCGGCCGCCAGGAACTGGGTCGCCGCCAGCTCCGCGTACAGCGGGTCCCCGGCCACCAGCTCCCGGTGGGTGCCGACCGCCCGGACCCGGCCCGCGTCCATCACCACGATCCGGTCCGCCGTCGTCACCGTGGAGAGCCGGTGCGCGACCACCAGCACCGTCGTCGTACGGGCCACGTCCGCGACGGTGTCCCGCAGCGCCGCCTCGTTCACCGCGTCCAGCTGCGAGGTCGCCTCGTCGAGCAGCAGCAGCCGGGGGCGGCGCAGCAGCGCGCGGGCGATCGCGACGCGCTGGCGTTCGCCGCCGGACAGCTTGGTGCCGCGGTGCCCGACCAGGGTCTCCAGGCCGTCGGGCAGCCGGGCCACCAGCCCGTCCAGCCGGGTCGTCCGCACCACCCGGGCCACCTCGTCCGCGTCCGCATCCGGGCTGCCCAGCAGCAGGTTGTCCCGCAGCGAACCCGACAGCACCGGGGCGTCCTGCTCCACGTACCCGATCGCCGCCCGCAGCTCCGGCAGCTCCCAGTCGGCCACGTCCCGGCCGTCCACCGCGATCACGCCCGACTCGGGGTCGTAGAACCGCTCGATGAGGGAGAAGACGGTCGTCTTGCCCGCGCCGGACGGACCGACGAACGCCGTCATGCCGCGGGCGGGCACGGTGAACGTCACGCCGTGGTGGACGTACGGCAGGTCGTCGGCGTAGCGGAAGCGGACGTCGCGGAAGGAGACGGCGGCCGGCCGTGCGCCCGGCGCGGGCAGCGGCACGGCACGCACCGGCGGCTCGGCCGGCAGCCGCAGCGCCTCCTGGACGCGGACCAGGGCCGCCGCGCCGGTCTGGTACTGCGTGACCGCGCCGATGACCTGCTGGAGCGGCGATATCAGGAAGAAGACGTACAGCAGGAACGCCACCAGCGTGCCGACGTCGACCGCGCCCGTGGCCACCCGCGCCCCGCCCACCGCGAGCACCGTCAGGAAGGCGACCTGGATGGCCAGCCCGGCCGTGTTGCCCGCCGCCGCCGACCACTTGGCGGCGCGCACGCTCTGCCGCCAGGACTCCTCGGCCGCGCCGTGCAGCGCCCGCTCCTCACGGGCCTCCGCGCCCGACGCCTTCACCGTGCGCAGTGCGCCCAGCACCCGTTCCAGCGCGGCGCCCATCAGACCCACGGCGCGCTGGGCCTCCTTGGTGGCCCGGTTGATCCGCGGCGCGATCAGCCCGATCACCACGCCCGCGCCCGCGATCACCGCCACCGTGACACCGAGCAGCACCGCGTCGACCAGCCCCATCATCACGACGGTCGCCGCCAGTGTGAGCCCGCCCGTGGCGAGCCCGACCAGCGACTCGGAGGTGACCGTGCGCAGCAGCGTGGTGTCCGAGGTGATCCGGGCCATCAGATCGCCCGGCTCGCTGCGGTCCACGGCCGCTATCCGCAGCCGCAGCAGATACGAGGAGAGGGCGCGCCGCGCGCCGAGCACCACCGACTCGGCGGTCCGCCGCAGCACGTAGGCGCCGAGCGCGCCCACCACCGCGTTGACGACCACCAGCGCCGACATCGCCAGCAGCGCGCCGGTGACGGCCCGTTCGTGCGCCAGGTCGTCGATCAGGCCGCGGGCCACCAGCGGCAGCAGCAGCCCCGTCGCCCCGGTGAGCAGCGACAGCACGGCGCCGCCCAGCAGGGTCCAGCGGTGCGGCCGTACATGACCCAGGAGCAGCCGCCAGGCGGGCGGCGGGGCGGTCTCGGTCATCGGCGGGTGCTCCTTCGGCGGGTCGGCGCGACGACTCAGGCTACGTCGGTGTCCGACGGCGATCGGTTGCGCGTAGGGTCGGCGGAGAGACACCCACAGTGGCCGAACAAGGAGTTCCGCACCATGGCGCAGGAAGTACGCGGCGTGATCGCACCGGGCAAGGACGAGCCGGTGCGCATCGAGACGATCGTCGTGCCCGACCCCGGTCCCGGCGAGGCCGTGGTCCAGATCCAGGCCTGCGGCGTGTGCCACACCGACCTGCACTACAAGCAGGGCGGCATCAGCGACGACTACCCGTTCCTGCTCGGCCACGAGGCGGCCGGCGTGGTGGAGTCGGTGGGCGCCGGCGTCACCGACGTCGCCCCCGGTGACTTCGTCGTCCTCAACTGGCGCGCGGTGTGCGGGACGTGCCGGGCGTGTCTGCGCGGGCGGCCCTGGTACTGCTTCGACACCCACAACGCCGAGCAGAAGATGACCCTCGCCTCGACCGGGCAGGAACTCTCCCCGGCGCTCGGCATCGGCGCGTTCGCCGAGAAGACGCTGGTCGCCGCCGGGCAGTGCACCAAGGTCGACCCGGCCGTCGCCCCGGAGGTCGCCGGGCTGCTCGGCTGCGGTGTGATGGCGGGCATCGGCGCCGCGATCAACACCGGCAACGTCGGCCGCGGTGACACGGTCGCCGTCATCGGCTGCGGCGGCGTCGGGGACGCGGCCGTCGCCGGGTCGTACCTGGCGGGCGCGGCCAAGGTGATCGCCGTCGACATCGACGACCGCAAGCTGGAGACCGCCCGCACCATGGGCGCCACCCACACCGTCAACTCCCGCGACACCGACCCGGTCGAGGCGATCCGCGAGCTGACCGGCGGCTTCGGCGCCGACGTCGTCATCGAGGCGGTCGGCCGCCCGGAGACGTACCGGCAGGCGTTCTACGCGCGTGACCTGGCCGGCACGGTCGTCCTCGTCGGCGTCCCCACCCCCGAGATGAAGCTCGAACTGCCGCTGCTGGACGTCTTCGGCCGCGGCGGCGCCCTGAAGTCGTCCTGGTACGGCGACTGCCTGCCCTCCCGGGACTTCCCGATGCTGATCGACCTGCACCTCCAGGGCCGCCTGCCGCTGGACAAGTTCGTCACCGAGACCATCCGCCTGGACGAGGTGGAGCAGGCCTTCGAGCGGATGCACTCCGGTGACGTCCTGCGCTCGGTGGTGGTCCTCTGATGGCCGCCCGCATCGAACGCGTCGTCACCTCCGGGCAGTTCAGCCTGGACGGCGGCACCTGGGACGTCGACAACAACGTCTGGCTCGTCGGCGACGACCACGAGGTGATCGTCATCGACGCCGCGCACGACGCCGACGCCATCGCCGAGGCCGTGGGGGACCGCCGGCTCGCCGGCATCGTCTGCACCCACGCCCACAACGACCACATCGGCGCCGCCCCCGCCCTCGCCGAGCGCACCGGGGCCGTGATCTGGCTGCACCGCGACGACCTCCCGCTGTGGCGGCAGACCCACCCCGACCGGGACCCCGACGCCTGGCTGGCCGACGGCCAGGTGATCGAGGCGGCCGGCGCCGACCTCACGGTCCTGCACACCCCGGGGCACGCGCCCGGCGCGGTCTGCCTGTACGACCCCGGGCTCGGCGCGGTCTTCACCGGCGACACCCTCTTCCAGGGCGGGCCCGGCGCCACCGGCCGTTCCTTCTCGCACTTCCCGACGATCATCGACTCCATCCGGGACCGGCTGCTGACCCTGCCGGCCGGCACGAAGGTGCTCACCGGGCACGGCGACACCACCACCGTCGGCGCGGAGGCCCCGCACCTGGACGAGTGGATCGCCCGCGGCCACTGAGCGGCCACGCTCGCAACGGCGACAGCTCCCGGAGGAGACAGCTTCCGAAGGGACTGCTCCCGAAGACGACTGCTCCCGAAGACGACTGCTCCCGAAGACGACTGCTCCCGAAGACGACTGCTCCAAAAGGCGACTGCTCCAAAAGGCGACAGAAGATGTCCGGCTTCCCGGGAATCCTGGTCGGTGTCAGCGCGCGGCGCACCAGCGGCGCACATCAGGACAGGAGAAGCCGGACATGACACCCTCACTCACGGGCAAGGTCGCCCTGGTCGCCGGGGCCACCAGGGGAGCGGGCCGGGGGATCGCGGTCGAGCTCGGCGCCGCCGGCGCCACCGTCTACGTCACCGGGCGCAGCACCCGCGCCCGGCGCTCCGAGTACGACCGCCCCGAGACCATCGAGGACACCGCCGACCTGGTCACCGAGGCCGGCGGCACCGGCATCGCCGTACCCGTCGACCACCTCGACCGGGCCCAGGTCGCCGCGCTCGTCGACCGGATCGACCGGGAACAGGGCCGCCTGGACGTCCTGGTCAACGACATCTGGGGCGCCGAGCACCTCTTCCAGTGGGACGTGCCGGTCTGGGAGCACGACCTCGACCGGGGCCTGCGCCTGCTCCGCCTCGCCGTCGACACCCACGCCATCACCAGCCACCACGCCCTGCCGCTGCTGCTGCGCCACCCCGGCGGCCTGGTCGTCGAGGTCACCGACGGCACCGCCGACTACAACCGCGACCACTACCGGGTCTCCTTCTTCTACGACCTGGCCAAGACGTCCGTACTGCGCATGGCCTTCGCCCTCGGCCGTGAGCTAGGGCCGCGCGGCGCCACCGCCGTCGCCCTCACCCCGGGCTGGCTCCGGTCGGAGATCATGCTCGACCACTTCGGCGTACGGGAGGAGAACTGGCGCGACGCCCTGGCCGACACCCCGCACTTCGCCATCTCCGAGACCCCCCGCTATCCCGGCCGGGCCGTCGCCGCGCTCGCCGCCGACCCCGGCGTGGCCCGGCACAACGGCCGCTCCCTCTCCAGCGGCGGCCTCGCCCGGGAGTACGGCTTCACCGACCTCGACGGCAGCCGCCCCGACGCCTGGCGCTACCTGGTGGAGGTCCAGGACCCGGGCAAGCCGGCGGACGTCACCGGGTACCGCTGAGGGCTGGGCGAGGGGCGGGCGAGGAGCGGTCGCGCACCGCTCTGACCAGGCACGTCGGGCCGGAATGTGAACTCCCGCACAGGTCACGGTAGATGACGTGACCAGAGACACGGTCCGGTATGTCCCTTTAGCTCGCGATTACTCACGGTGCCTTCACGTCGCGAGCCGTATGCTTCACACCATGTCCACCACTGTTGATCCTTCTTCCGAGCGATCGGCTGCCGAGGTCAACGAGGAGATCCGGGCCCTGTGGCACCGGTCGGGCGGAACGCTGAGCGGCGAGCAGCGCGAGGAGTACCAGCGCCTCGTCCTGGAGTGGGCCGCCGCGGCCCCGCATCCGGTGAAGGCGGCCTGACCGCCCCGGCCTCCCCTCGGCAGCGCATCGCGGCTTTCGTCCGGGTCGCTCCCGTCGTCGGACGGGAGCCCTCCTCCCACCGGCCCCGGCCGTCTCCGTACGGCCTCGTCGATCCGGCGGGCGGCACGCGGCTGCCCGCCCACGCCGAGGCGGCCTCGGCCCCAGGTCGCCGAGCAGCCCCGGCGGCACGCGTCGCGGTCGCGCTCGCCGCGTGTCCAGCGGGCGGCGGCCAGCATCAGCTGGCTGCCGGCGACGCCCAGCAGGCTGCCGGGACCGAGGTGCTGCCGGCCGGCGACCCGGGCCGGCGGGAACGACGTCTCCGCGTCCGGCCCGGCGTCGCGGGTGCGCCGGACGAGGTCTGCCCGGACTGGTCCGGGGGCGCGGTGATCAGCCGCGCCCCGAGCGAGCGCAGCGCCTCGCCCACAGGAACGTCGTACCGCCCTTCACGCAGTCCCCGCTGCCGCCCGAGCTGATACCGAGCGCCAGGCCCTCCGAGAACAGCGGGCCGCCGCTGTCCCCGGCCTCCGCGCACACCTCCGTCTCGATGAGACCGGTGACCGTGCCCTCCGGATGGTTCACGGCCGCGTCCGCCGCCGTCACCCGGCCGCCGCGCAGACCGGTCGCACCGCCGCTGCGGAACACCCGCCGCCCCATGGAGACCGCACCGGTGCCGGTGATCCGCACGCCCTTGCCGTCGCCCGCACCGCCACGGCGTACTCCACCAGGGAGCAGTCGTCACCGGGGAAGCCGCCGGCCGCCGTCGCCCCGACCGGGCGGCCGCCGGCGAACCACTCCGGGCCAGCCGGCCCGCAGTGCCCGGCCTTCAGCACGTGGTCGGCGGCCCTGTCCGTCACGTCGAACCCGGCCGAACAGCGCCCCGCCGGCGACAGGAGGGGCCGCGCCCCGCCCGACCGCGGGGCGAAGCACCCTCGGTGCGTTCGGCGCGGACGAGGCCGCCCAGTTCCCGTGCCGCGTCCGTCAGCACCGCCCGGTCGCCCGGCGGGACGGTGCGGTCGCCCCGGACCACCACCTCGTTCGACCGATGGTCCACCGTCCACGCGGTCCCGGCCACCCGGGGCGGCGACCGCGGGGCCGCCGTCGCCGCCCGCAGCTCGCGCCGACCGTGCGGCACGAGCCTGGCCGTGGCGTCCGCGCGGCGGACCTCGGCGGCCGTCGCCGCGTCGGTGACCGCGACCACCGGCCGCCCGCCGGCGCCGATCCAGTGCCCCGCCGTACGGGAGGTGCCCCTCCGGCCCCCCGGGCCGGCCGGTTCGCCGGCGACGGCCGTGTCACCGTCGCGGACCCGAGCAGCAGCCCGCCGGCGGCGGCCGGCCGCACCGCGCGCCGGACGACGCGCCGGCGTACGTGCCTCGTACGCGCTCTCCCCAGACCGCAACGGTGCCGAAGTCCTTCGTACACCCCTGGAACAAGTCCGCGAGCGCGGCCGTGTTCAGCTCTTATGGTGTGGCCATGACCGGTGACACCGACAACCCCCTGCGCGCGCTGACCCTCGCTCAGCTGCGGCGGCGCACCAGCATGAAGTGGCGCACCTACCCCGAGGACGTCCTGCCGCTGTGGGTGGCCGAGATGGACGTGCCGCTCGCCGGGCCGGTGGTGCGCGCCGTCACCGAGGCGATGGAACGCGGTGACACCGGTTACCCGTCCGGCACCGCCTACGCCGAGGCGCTGGCCGGGTTCGCGGGCGAGCGGTGGCGGTGGGACGGGCTCGCCGTGGAGCGGACCGCGATCGTGCCCGACGTGATGCTCGGCGTCGTCGAGATGCTGAAGCTGGTCACCGGCCCCGGCGACCCGGTGATCGTCAACCCGCCCGTGTACCCGCCGTTCTACGCGTTCGTGACCCATCTGGACCGCCGGGTGACCGAGGCCCCGCTCGGCCCGGACCTGCGGCTGGACCTCGCCGCGCTGGAGGACGTCTTCCGGCGGTGCGCCAGGGGCGGCGGGCGGGCCGCGTACCTGCTGTGCAGCCCGCACAACCCGACCGGCACCGTGCACACCGCCGACGAGCTGACCGCCGTGGCGGCCCTCGCCGAGCGGTACGGCGTCCGGGTCGTCGCCGACGAGATCCACGCCCCGCTGGTCACGCCCGGGGTCCGGTTCGTGCCGTACCTGAGCGTCCCCGGCGCCGAGCGCGGCCTGTCCCTGATGTCGGCGTCGAAGGGCTGGAACCTCGCCGGGCTCAAGGCCGCCCTGGCCGTCGCCGGGCCGGGAGCCGCCGCCGACCTGGCGCGGATGCCGGAGGAGGTCGGGCACGGCCCGAGCCATGTCGGGGTCCTCGCCCACACCGCCGCTCTGCGCGACGGCACCGCGTGGCTGGACGCGCTGCTCGCCGGGCTCGACGACAACCGGCGGCTGCTGACCGCCCTGCTGGCCGAGCGTCTGCCCGGCGTCGTCCACCGCGCCGGGGAGGCCACCTTCCTCGCCTGGCTGGACTGCCGCGCCCTCGGCCTCGGCGACGACCCGGCGGAGACCTTCCTGGGACGCGGCCGGGTGGCGGTCAACTCCGGGCTCCCGTTCGGCACCGGCGGCGCCGGGCACGTACGGCTCAACTTCGGCACGGCACCCGAGGTGATCGAGGAGGCCGTGCGCCGGATGGCGGCCGTTCTGTCCTGACCCGGTGGGCCGTGTCCCGAAGCGCACTCTCGTGGCCGGCGCGACCGGCGCCTAGACTCGCGGACATGGACGAGGCACTGGCCCGGCTCGGCGCGGGAAAATACCTGCTGTTCACCAGCTTCCGGAAGAACGGCACCCCGGTCGCCACCCCGGTGTGGGTGGTGCGCGACGGGGACGCGCTCGGCGTCTGGACGGTCGCCGCCTCCTGGAAGGTGAAGCGGGTGCGCCACCGCGCCGACGTTCTCGTGGGCCCCTGCGACGTTCGCGGCAACCCGACCGGCGACCTGACCCCCGCGACCGCGGAGATCTGCGACGCGGCCACCACCGCCCGCTACCGGAAGCTGATCGCCCGCAAGTACGGCGTCGCGGGCCGGCTCGTCCTGCTCGGCAGCCGGCTGCGGCGCGGCACGGACGGCACGGTGGGCATCCGCGTCACCCTCACTCCGGCCACCGGTACCTGACGGCCCGCCGGCCGGCGCCCGCTCAGGTCCAGGCCCGGTACGGCTCGTCGACGAGCTGGAAGACCGGCTCGCCGCGCACCGGGTCCTTGGCCGTGGACAGCCGCACCCGGTCGCCGCTGTGGATGCCCAGCGGCGGACCCATGACCCGGCCGCGCAGCACGAACCCCTCCGCCATCTCGATCAGCGACACATTGCGCGTCGCCGGGGTGTTGCGGTGCACCACCGTGGAGTGGCGCACCGTCCCGGTGCCCTCGCTGCGCTCGGTGCGCAGGTCACTGCCCCGGCACACCGGGCAGAGCACCCGGTGGTACATGGCGGTCCCGCACCAGGTGCAGCGCTGGAAGACGAGGGCGTCCGTGACCGGGGCCGTCGGTTCCAGCACCCCGGTCGTGGAGCCGGCTGCCTGCTGGGCGACGCTTCCTGAGTGGTGGTACACGCTGGTCAACTCCCTGCGCTCGGCCGGAATACGGCGTGCGCGGTCCCCCGGGCACGCGGATGCGCGGCGCGTTGTGCCACCGTGCACGACAGCAGAGTATGGCACTGAGTGTCAGCCGTAAAGGCACTGCGTACCGTTTTCAGGGGGGTGACAGGGGAGGGCAGAGGGGGCCGCGGGGGTCAGGCCCGGCCGAGCGCCGACTCCAGTTCCTGGACGACCCGCCACAGGGGGGCGTCCCGCCGGGTGACGACGACCACCACGTCCTCTGCGTCCGGCACGGCGGGCGCCGGCGGCGGGGCGGGCAGGCCGGCGCCGAAGGCCGACTGCACGTAGCCCAGGGCGTGGTCGACCGCGGCGCCCGCGTCGTCCACCCCGTCCGAACGCAGCCAGGCGCGCAGGGCGTTGTTGTGCGCCGCGACCACCGCGGCGGCGACCACGTCGGCCCGCAGCGTCCCGTCCGGGCGGCCGGCGAACCGGTCGCGCAGATAGGCGGCGAGGGCCCGCTCGTACCGCCACACCACCGACAGCTCGTACGCGCGCAGGCCCGGCACCCGCTTGGTCAGCCGGTAGCGCTGCACCGAGAAGGAGGGGTTCTCCGCGTACATGCGCAGCACCAGCCGGGCCGCGTCGCAGACCCGGCGCACCGGTTCCACGTCCGCGGGGGAGGCCGCCAGGAAGGCGGTCATGTCGGCCAGGCACCGCTCGTGGTCGGGGAAGACCACGTCCTCCTTGGACGGGAAGTAGCGGAAGAACGACCGCCGTCCGACCCCGGCCAGCGCCACGATGTCGTCCACGGTGGTCTCTTCGTAGCCCCGCTCCAGGAACAGCCGGAAGGCCGCCGCGACCAGGGCCTCGCGCATCGGCGGCCGGCCGTCGCGGCGCGGCGGCGCACTGCTGGGGTTCATGGACGCCGAACGTAGCACCTGACCGGCCCTGATGGCACGCGGTGCAGCCCCGGAAGGAACTGAGTGCAGTCACGTCCCGGTGGTCCCTTACGATCGGCCCAGCCGTTCCCGAGGAGTTCCCCGTGCCGACCGCCCGCCCCCGTCTGCTGTACGTCACCGACCTGGCCTACCCCGCCCGCGGGCGCCGCTACGGCGACGAGGACGTCTTCCTCACCTCGCGGCTGCGCGCGGAGTTCGACCTGGCCCTGTGCCACCCCGGGGACGCCGTGTCGCTGATGGACGCCTTCGACGCCGTCGTGGTCCGCAACAGCGGACCCGTGCTGACGTACCCCGAGGCGTACGCCGCCTTCCGTGAGCGCGCGGCCGAACGCGGAACCCCCGTCTTCAACCCGCTCACCGGCCGCGGTGACATGGCCGGCAAGGGGTATCTGACGGACCTGACCGCGGCCGGGTACCCGGTCATCCCGACCGTGGACCGGGCCGCCGACCTGCACCGCCTCCCCGAGACCGGCCGCTACGTCGTCAAACCCCGCCTCGGCGCCGACTCCGCCGGCCTGCGGACCGTCACGCCGGACGCGCTGCGCGCGGTGCTGGCGGAGGGCGCGGCCACCGGGGCGGACCTGCTCGCCCAGCCGCACGTCGACTTCGTCCACGAGATCTCGTTCTGCTTCGTCGACGACGCCTTCCAGTACGCCCTGTACGCGCCCCGCCCCGACCGGCGCTGGGAACTGGCGCCGTACCGGCCCACCCTGGCCGACCTGGCCTTCGCCCGGCGGTTCATCGACTGGAACGCCCTCCCGTACGGCGTCCAGCGCGTCGACGCCTGCCGGACGCCCGACGGCGGACTCCTCCTGGTCGAGCTGGAGGACCTCAACCCCTACCTGTCCCTCGACGCCCTCGACGACGGCACCCGGGAGGCCTTCGTCACGGCGTTCACGGCGTCCCTGCGACGTTTCCTCGCCGTCTGACGAGGCAGACGTACCGCCACGGACGGCTTCAGGGAGAGGCAGGACAGCGTGGACGGCGCGGACAGCGTGGGCATCGACGGATTCGCCGGGCGGCTCGACCCCGAGGTGTGCGTGGTGACGGCCGCGTCCGGCGGGGAGCGGGCCGGCTGCCTGGTCGGCTTCGCCGCACAGTGCTCGCTGCGGCCCGTGCGGTTCGCGGTGTGGCTGTCCGAGCTGAACCGGACCCACGAGGTGGCCGGCTCGGCGGAGTTCCTCGCGGTCCATCTGCTCGCCCGGGACCAGCGCGCCCTGGCGGAGCGCTTCGGCGGCCGGACCGGACACCGGGAGGACAAGTTCCGCGACGTGCGGTGGCGCGAGGGGTACGGCGGTGCCGTGGTCCTCGCGGACGTGGAGGAGTGGTTCGTCGGACGGGTCGTGGCCCGCGTCGACGGCGGCGACCACACCGGCTTCGTCCTCGACCCGGTCGACAGCGGTCGCCGCGGGGCGCCGGAGCGGCCCCTGATGCGGCAGAGCGACGCCATCACGATCCGTCCCGGCCACCCGGTGGACTGACCCGGCCTCAGGCAGCGGCAGCCCCCCCCGCGTCCGCGCGGCGCGGCCGGTCAGGCGGCCTCGTCCGGGACCCGGACGTCCAGGACGCAGACGTCGTCCCGCCGGTCCTCCCCCTCCAGCAGGGCGTCGAGCAGGGGCCGCAGGGAGTCCGCGTCCGGCCGGTCCGTGCCGGGAGCGGCGGCGGCCCGCGCCAGCCGCTCCAGGCCCCGGTCGATGTTCTCCGGGGGCCGCTCGATCAGGCCGTCCGTGTACAGCAGCAGCCGGTCGCCCGGCCGCAGGAGGCACGCGGCCTCCCCGTACCGGGTGGCCGCGGTCGCCCCCAGCAGCATGCCGCGCGGCCGGTCGAGGAAGCGGGCCGCGCCGTCGCGCACCAGCAGCGGCGGCAGATGACCCGCCTGCGCCCACACCAGCCGGTGCCGCGCCCGCTCGTACCGGGCCAGGACCATGCTCGCCGTGGCGTGCGCGTCCCGGGAGTGCAGCAGCAGCGCGTTGAGCCGGGTGAGGGCGCCGGTCAGCGACGACCCGGTGATGACCATGCCCTTGGCGGTGAACCGGAGCTGGGCCATCGTGGCGACCGCGTCCAGCCCGTGCCCGGCGACGTCGCCGACCACCAGCAGGGCGTCGCCGTCGGGTAGCTCGATCGCGCTGAACCAGTCGCCGCCGACGTGCACCCCCGACTGGGCGGGCGCGTAGGAGACCTCGACGCGCAGCCCGGCCAGTCGCAGCCGGCCCTCGGGCAGCGGCAGCAGCGCGTGCTGGAGCTGCGCGGCCAGGGTGCGTTCGGCCCGCAGGACGTCGTGCTGGGTCAGCATCGCCCGCTCGCTCGCCACCAGGGCCAGCTCCGCCTGCCGCCGGGCGGTCATGTCCTGCACGAACCCGTGCACCTCGACGGGGGTGCCGTCGGCGTCCGTGGCCGCCTCGGCGACCAGCCGCAGATGCCGCACGCCGGCCGGCGCCCGCACCCGGGACCGGAACGGGACGTCGCACGGCCGCCCGTCGTCCCGCAGGCCGCGCAGGGCGCGGTGCAGCGCGGGCCGGTCCTCCGGCAGGGCCAGCGCGGGCACATCGGCGAGGCGGACCGGCCCGAGCACGTGGTCCCGGCCGAAGATGGCGAAGACCTGGGCGGACCAGCCGGCCTCACCGGTGACCAGGTTCCAGTTGACCCAGCCGAGGTCGCCCAGCCGCTGGAGGTCCGCCAGCCGCTGCTCCTGCCGGTCGGAGGCGCTGTGCCGCAGCCAGGTCAGCACCAACCCGCCGTCCAGCGGCGTCACCCGCACCGAGTAGGTGGACAGCTCGGCGGTGCCGCCCACCACGTCCTGGTGGGCGAACGGCTCGCCCTCGTACGGCGTGCCCGTGGCCAGCGTCGTCAGGCAGGCCGGCCACAGCGGCTCGCCCGCCAGGGCGGGGAAGCACTCCAGGAACCGGCGGCCGACCAGTTCCGCGCCGGTGCGGCCGGTGACCCGCCCGGCCCGGTCGGTCGCGGCGTCGATGCGGCAGTCCCGTACCTCGCCCGAGGGCGACCGCAGCGGCGTCAGCAGCAGCGCCTCGACCGGCAGCGCGTCGAAGACCCGCTGGACGGCGGCGGCGTCCGCGGCGGGCTCCTGCCGGGTGCCGAACGCCCGCAGCCGCCCGGCGCACAGCTCGGCGACCGCGCGCAGCCGCTCCCGGTCGGCGGGCGAGAAGGCCCCGCCGTCGCGGCGCAGCACACCGAGGCAGTACCGGGCCCCCTTCCCGGCGGGCACCGGCAGCCAGGCCCGCGACCGCCGGCGCTCGGGCGGGTCGCCGATCAGCAGGTACCGCTCCCGGTCCCGGTCGAATTCCTCCAGCCAGCGCGCCTCCCCGGTCGCCAGCGCGTCCGGGGCGGCCAGCCCGCCGAGCGGGGGCACCTGCCGCCACTGGGCGGCCAGCGCGTCGTCGATCCCGCAGTGCCCCGCCAGTTCCAGCGCGCCGGACGGCAGCCGGACGTAGAGCAGCACGGCGTCGGCGCCGTACTCCGGGGCGAGGTGCTCCAGCAGACACCGCGCCAGTTCCCGCGGGGAGCCGACCCGGAGGAGCGCGCGGGCGAGGCGGGCGGGGGCCGCCGGCACGTCGTCCGGCGCCGGCGAGGCCGAGGGGACCCCGGGGGCCGGGGAACAGGGCACCGGGCCGCCCCCGGCGGCCACGGCGGGTTCCGGGGAACGGCCGGGGCCGCGGGGGGCGGGCGCGCCCAGCGTCCCGAGGGTGACCCAGCACTCCTCCAGCAGCGTCCGCCGCCGCTCCCTGGCACGCTGCACCAGTGCCTCGCGGGCCTCCTCCGCGGAGCACCCGCGCAGCGCCATCTCCGCGCCCTTGGCCCGCTCCACGACGGCCGTCGTCGCGGCCAGGTCGCGCAGCCGGTCCATCTCGACGCGCTGCCGGGCGACGACCTCGGCGAGGGTGGTCAGATCGTCGGGTGCGGTGTCGGCACCCGCGGGCGTGGCGTGCTCGCTCGTCACGTCATGAGCATCGCACATCGGCCCGTCCTCGCAGACCCGCTCGTCGCCGCCGTCCACCGGTCCCGCGACGCGCCCCCGCGCCCCGGCGCGAGCGGCCCGTCCGCGTGGGCGGTCGCACGCGCGGGCACGGGATTCCTCAGCGCGCGCCGACCCGGTCGGTGAGGGCCGCGGTGACCGCGCGGACGCTGCGGGCGATGTGCTGCAACTGCCGGATCTCCGCCGCGTACAGCTTGATGGAGTGCTCGATGACCGACTCGGGCAGGCCGAGCCGCGGCAGATCGGCGCGGGCGCTGCGCAGGGCGGTGCGGGCGACCCGGATCTCCTGCTGGACCTGGAGGTCCGCGTGACGGGCGAGCAGCACGGGGTGCCGGATCAGCGCCGGGTAGCCGGCGTAGCGGGCCGGCACCAGCTCGCGCAGCCATCTGACGGCCGAGCGCTCCCAGTCGTAGCTGCCGGGGGGCTTGACCTGGCACGGCCAGTCGGGGCCGGGGCGCGTGGACGTCAGGGGCATGATCATCGCTTCCGGGTGTGCGGGGTCGCGGATGCCGTCCGGTACGGCCAGGTCGCGTTCCGTGAGCAGTATTTATATATGCGGTTGGGTTTTCAAGGCGCATGAAAACATTCATGCGCGCTTTGTTGTGCGCCCGGGACGGGAGGCTCAGTCCCGCAGGAAGAACCGGTGCTCCTCGGCGAGCTGCTCGTACGCCTCCAGGCGGACCTGGGTCCGCTCCGGGTCGGCGTCGGTCATGGCCTGCAGCAGCGCCGCGCACAGCACGCCGGTGGCGGCGTAGGAGTCGAAGACCAGCCGGGAGCCGGTGCCGGTGGCGAAGGTGACGTCCGCCTCGGCCGCCACCGGGCCGAGCGCGAGGTCGGTGACGAGGGCGACCCGCAGTCCGGCACGCCGCGCCACCCGCACCGCCACCAGCGTCTCCGTCGCGTGCCGCGGCATGGAGAACGCCAGCACCCAGGTGCCGCCGGCCTCCCGGGACTGCAGCAGGGCGTCGTGGGCGACGCTGCCGCCCCGCGTCACCAGCCGGACGTCGGGGTGGATGCGGCGGGCGGCGTAGGCGAAGTACTCGGCGTGCGAGACGGAGATGCGCAGCCCGAGCACGGTCAGCGGCATCGACCGGGACAGGGCGCGGCCGGTGTCGATCACCGCCTTCGGGTCGGCGAAGTCGCGCCGCAGGTTCTCCAGGTTCTCGATCTCGGCGTCCACCGCCGCCTGGAGTTCGTTGCCGCGGTGCTCCTCGGCGCCGCCGCGCGTGCCCAGCGTCATCGACTGGAGCCGCTCGCGCAGCGCCGGGTAACCGCTGAAGCCGACCGCCGCGGCGAACCGGGTGACCGAGGGCTGGCTCACCCCGACCCGGTCGGCGAGGTCCGTGATCGACAGGAACGCCGCCTCGGTGAGGTTCTCGATCAGGTACTGGGCGATGCGCCGCTGGCCGGGGGAGAGGCGGGGGCGGTCGAACAACGCCCTGAGCTGGGAGGCGGGGGAGGGCTCCGGTTCCGGGGCGGCCGGGGCCGAGGTGATCGCCGACGCCTGCGCGCGGGCCTGCTGCGGCGATGGCACCGGTGCTCTCCTTTGTCTCCCGAGGAGTCTCTCCCGAGGAGGTTCAACATAGCCCAGCGGCCGTCGGGGATAGCCCCGCGCGGTCCGGGAACCCGCCGCACGACCAAGACCCGTACGACGCCACGAGGAGCCGTGCCATGACCGTCCCGGAAGAGAACCGGCCGAAGACCGACACCACCGACGAGGTCCTCGAGCACCGGGAGGACCGCGAGGGTGACGCCTCCCGCCAGGCCGGTGCGACCGGCCGCACGATGCGCGAGGCGCTGGAGGAGGCCCAGGTCCGTCCGGACGACTACGACGAGTAGGCCACCGGGCCCGCCACCCCGGCCCCGCGCTCCCGCCCGGCCGGGCGGCGGGCGCGCACGCCACCGGCGTCGGCGAGAGCCGGGGCGTCGCCGTCGTGCGGCGCCCCGAACGCGGCCTGCCGGCCCTGACCCTCGTACTGGATGTGCTGGTGTCAGGGGTTGGCCCGGCGCGCCCCTGAGGCCGCCGCCCCCGGCAGGACCGCCGCCCCGCGAGCCCCGTCCGCCCGGCCGGGGTTTGACTCCGCCGCAGCGGTGTACACGACAACCGCGTACCGGCGGTGGCCCCGGCCCCGCCGCGTACGACGAGCAGTGACCGATCTCCGACCTACGCACCACTCCGGCAGGTGAGACCGTATGGGCGCACTGAGCGCTCTGGAAGAAGCCCTCGCGAGCCGCTGGGAGGCCATCTGGGCACGGGTCCTCGGCAGGGACCCCGTGGAACTCCTGGACGCGCTGCGCACCGAGTGCGACAGCAACGCCGTGGTCTGCGCCGAGGGCCGCGTCCTCGTGCCCAACGCCTACGACGTCGCCCTCGCCGACGAGATCCACGACGAACTGACGCGCCGCGGCGGCCGGGTGGGCCAGGTCATCACCGACAGCCTGGTCCGGCACGCCGAACGGCACGGCTACGAGTGGGCGGGCCCGCTGGCGGTGCACATCGCCCGGGTCAGTGACGTGCCCAACGGCCGCTACCACGTGGCGAGCCGGGTCATGCCGCACGTGAACGCGGCGGAGTTCCCGCACGCGGGGTGACCCGACCGCCCCGGGGGCCCGGCACGCGCCCGGCACCGGCCGTCCGGTCAGCCGGCCCCGCCCGCCGCCCGCGACAGCGCCGCCCCCGGCACCACCAGGTCGGCCCGCTCCCGGGTCGCCTCGACCAGACGGGCGTTGGGCTCGTCGGTCCGGCGGACCCAGGCCGCCGCCTCCGCGGGCGACTTGCCGAACTCCACATGCCGGGCGACCAGCCGCCGCACCCGCTCCGCCGCGTCGTCCGGCGCGCAGAACCAGACCTCGTCCAGCCGCGCCCGCACCCGCTCCCAGGCGGCGTCCGCCAGCAGCAGGTAGTTGCCCTCCGTCACCACCAGCCGGGCGGCCGGCCCCACCGGGACGGCCCCGGCGAGCGGCTGCTCCAGCACCCGTTCGAAGCCGGGCGCGTAGACGACCTCGCCGGGGTCGTCCGCCCGCAGCCGCGCCAGCAGCGCCGCGTACCCGGCCGCGTCGAAGGTGTCCGGCGCGCCCTTGCGGTCCCGGCGGCCCAGCCGCTCCAGTTCGGCGTCGGCGAGGTGGAAGCCGTCCATCGGCACGTGCGCCGCCCAGCCGGGCCCCGCGCCCGCGTTCAGCTCCCGCACCAGCCGCTCGGCGAGGGTCGTCTTGCCCGCGCCGGGGCTGCCGGTGATGCCGAGGAGGGCCCGGCCGCCGCCGCGGGGCAGCGCACGGGCACGGGCCAGGAGGTCGTCGAAGGTCAGCGGCACATCCCGAGTGTGCCACCCGCCCGGCCCGGCCCTTGTGGCAGGGACCACCCGATGGGACGCGCGCCGACGGGGAACTGTGACCGTATGACGACGCAGCTCGGCCTTCCCGCGGACATCCAGGCGTGCCTCTTCGACCTCGACGGGGTCGTGACGAAGACGGCGGTGGTGCACGCGGCCGCCTGGAAGGAGACGTTCGACTCGTTCCTGCGGGAGCGGGACGGCGCCGGCTTCCGGCCCTTCACCGACTCCGACTACGACGAGTACGTCGACGGCCGGCCCCGCGCCGACGGCGTGCGCACCTTCCTCGCCTCCCGCTCCATCGAGCTGCCCGAGGGCGACCCCGACGACCCGCCGGACCGGCGGACCGTCAACGGCGTCGGCAACCGCAAGAACGAGCTGCTGCTGGAGAAGATCCGCACCGACGGCGTCGAGGCCTACGACGGCACCCTGCGGTACATCGAGGCGGTGCGCGCGGCCGGACTGAGGACTGCGATCGTCTCCTCCAGCGCCAACACCCTCGACGTGCTCCGCTCCCTCGACGCCGAGCGCCTGTTCGACGCCCGGATCGACGGAGTGGTCGCCCGCGAACGCGGCCTGCCGGGCAAGCCGCGCCCCGACACCTTCCTCGCCGCCGCCCGCGACCTCGGCGTCGAACCCTCCCGGGCCGCCGTCTTCGAGGACGCCCTGGCCGGCATGGACGCGGGCCGCGCCGGGCACTTCGGCCACGTCGTCGGCGTCGACCGGGTCGGACAGACCGACGCCCTGTACGCGCACGGCGCCGACCGCGTGGTGAAGGACCTCGCCGAGCTCCTCGGAGGCGGCGAGTGATCACCAACCGGACGTACGCCGTCGAGCCCTGGTCGGTACGGGAGACGGAACTGAACCTCGACCTGCTGGCCCAGAGCGAGTCCGTCTTCGCCCTCTCCAACGGCCACGTCGGCTGGCGCGGCAACCTGGACGAGGGCGAACCGCACGGCCTGCCCGGCACCTACCTCAACGGCGTCCACGAACTGCACCCGCTGCCCTACGCCGAGGCCGGCTACGGCTACCCCGAGTCCGGCCAGACCGTCATCGACGTCACCAACGGCAAACTGCTCCGGCTCCTCGTCGACGACGAGCCCTTCGACCTGCGCTACGGACGCCTCGTCACCCACGAACGCTGCCTGGACCTGCGCCGCGGCGTCCTGGAACGGGTCTGCGAATGGACCTCCCCGGCCGGCTCCACCGTACGGGTGCGCTCCACCCGGCTGGTCTCCCTCACCCAGCGGGCCATCGCCGCCGTCGACTACCAGGTCGAGGCCGTCGACAGCCGCATCCGGGTGGTGATCCAGTCCGAGCTGGTCGCCAACGAGAGCCTGCCCGACCCCAACGGCGACCCGCGCGCCAGCAAGGCCCTCAAGTCCCCGCTGGAACCGGAGGAGCACCGCGCCGCCGGCGCCCGGCTGCGCCTGGTCCACCGCACCCGGCGCAGCGGCCTCCGGGTCGCCGTCGCCGCCGACCACGTCGTGGACGGCCCCGAGGGCACCACCACCGGCAGCGAGTCCGGCGACGACGTCGCCCGGCTGACCGTCACCTCCGTGCTCGACCCCGGACAGCGGCTGCGGGTCTGCAAGACCGTCGCCCACGGCTGGTCCGGCGCCCGGTCCCGGCCCGCGATGAGCGACCAGGTCGAGGCCGCGCTCGCCGCCGCCGGACACGGCGGCTGGGACGGCCTGGTCGCGGAGCAGAAGTCCTACCTGGACGACTTCTGGGCCCGCGCCGACGTCGAGGTGCACGGCGACGAGGAGATCCAGCAGGCCGTCCGCTTCGGCCTCTTCCACGTGCTCCAGGCCGGCGCCCGCGCCGAGCGGCGGGCCATCCCCTCCAAGGGCCTGACCGGCTCCGGCTACGACGGCCACGCCTTCTGGGACACGGAGATGTTCGTGCTCCCGGTGCTGACCTTCACCGAGCCGAGGGCCGTCGCCGAGGCGCTGCGCTGGCGCCAGGACACCCTGCCCGCCGCCCGCGACCGCGCCGCCCAGCTCGGCCTGCGCGGCGCCGCCTTCCCCTGGCGGACCATCGACGGCTCGGAAGGGTCGGCGTACTGGCCGGCCGGCACCGCCGCCTTCCACGTCGGCGCCGACATCGCGCACGCCGCCGTACGCTACGCCGCCGCCACCGGCGACACCGGCTTCGAACGGGACACCGGCCTGGAACTGCTGGTGGAGACGGCCCGGCTGTGGCGCTCCCTCGGCCACCACGACCACCACGGCGTCTTCCACATCGACGGCGTCACCGGCCCCGACGAGTACAGCGCCGTCGCGGACGACAACACGTACACCAACCTCATGGCCCGCTCCAACCTGCTGGCCGCCGCCGAGGTCTGCGAGCGCTACCCCGACGAGGCGGCGCGGCACGGCGTCGACGACGAGGAGAGCGCCGCCTGGCGGGACGCCGCCGAGTCCGTGCACATCCCGTACAACGAGGAACTCGGCGTCCACGAGCAGCACGCCGGCTTCACCCGCCACCAGCGCTGGGACTTCACCCGCACCGGCGCCGGCCAGTATCCGCTGATGCTGCACTTCCCGTACTTCGACCTCTACCGCAAGCAGGTGGTCAAACAGGCCGACCTGGTGCTGGCCATGTACACGTGCGGCAGCTGGTTCGACGCCCACTGCGACGAGGAGCAGATCGCCCGCAACTTCGCCTACTACGAGCCGCTCACCGTCCGCGACTCCTCCCTGTCCGCCTGCTGCCAGGCCGTCGTCGCCGCCCAGACCGGCCATCTGCGCCTCGCCTACGACTACGCGGCGGAGGCCGCGCTGATGGACCTGGCCGACCTGGAGCACAACACCCGCGACGGACTGCACATCGCCTCCCTCGCCGGGACCTGGATGGCCCTGGTCGCCGGGTTCGGCGGCACCCGCCGGGACCGCGACATGCTCCGCTTCGCCCCGCGCCTGCCCGAGAAGTTCAGCCGGCTGGCCTTCCGCCTCCAGTTCCGCGGCCGGTGCCTGCGCGTGGAGATCGACGGCGGCGAGGCGACGTACACCCTGCTGTCCGGGGAGCCCATGCGGGTCGGTCACCACGGGACGGTGTTCACCGTGAACGGGGACGGCCCCGTGGTCCGCGCCATTCCGGCGCTCACTCCCCGCCAAGAACCCGAACAGCCGCCGCACCGCCGCCCGAACGCCCACTGAGCCGTGGGGCGAACGGCCGCGATCCCGCCTGCGCGGCGCCGGCTCCTGGGTTAGTTTCGGCTTGTTCCCCGGGAGTTCGCCCGGGGTTCTCCCCAGGTCCGGTGGAGGGTGGACATGGCCGACGGCACGCGCACCGTCCCGGCCGGCCGGTGGCGCGGCGGCACGGTCACGGCGGCGGGCGGGCGCGCCCTCGACGCGCGCCCGGCCGCCGCCGTGGCCGCCGCTTTCACCGCGCTCCAGCTCCTGCTGGTCCGCCCCGGAATGGGCCTCGGCTGGGACGAGATCGTCTACGTCAGCCAGGTCACCGCCCACACCCCGGCCGCGTTCTTCAGCGCCCCGCGCTCCCGCGGCCCCTCCCTGCTGGCCGCGCCCGTCGCCTCCTGGTCGTCCTCCACGGAGCTGCTCCGCGTCTACCTCGCCCTCCTCTCCGGCCTCGGCCTGTACCTCGCCCTGCGCGCCTGGCGCGGCCTGTTCCCGGCCGGCGTCCTCGCCACCGCCGGCGCCCTGTTCGCCACCCTGTGGGTGACCCTCTTCTACGGCCCCCAGGCCATGCCCAACTACTGGGTCGCCGTCGGCGCGCTGATCTGCGCGGGTTCCTTCCTGCGGGCCCGCGCAGAGCCGTCCGCCCGCTCCGCGCTCTGGGGCGTGGTGGCGGGCGCCGCGCTGATGGCGTGGATGCGGCCCGCCGACGCCGTCTACGCCACCCTGCCGCTGTTCGCCGTGGCCCTGTGGCGGCGCCACGGCCGGCTGCTGCTCGCCCTCGTGGGCGGGCTCGCCGCCGGGGGAGCGGAGTGGGTGGTCGAGGCGTACGCCTGGTACGGCGGCCTGGGGGAGCGGCTGCACGAGGCGTCCCGCATCCAGGGCGGCCTCGGGTGGCAGATCGCCGTCGACGACCAGCTGCGCAGCCTCGGCGGACGCGCCCTGTGCCGGCCGTGCACCGGGGCGTTCCCGCACCCCGCCGTGACCCTGTGGTGGTTCGCGCTGCCGCCGCTCGCCGCCCTGGGCCTCGCCGTCGCCGTACGCGCCGGGCGCACCGCGCGCACCCTGGTGCCGCTGGCCTGCGCCGCGACCGCCGCGCTGCCCTACCTGTTCATGATCGGCTACGCCGCGCCCCGCTTCCTCCAGCCCGCCTACGCCCTGCTGGCGATCCCGGTCGCGGACGCCCTGCGGCACCTGGTGCGCACCCCCGCCGGGCGGTGGCGGCCGGTGGCGGCCACGCTGATCGCGCTGGGACTCACCGGCCATCTGGCGGTCCAGTACGCGGTACTGGACCGCACCGTCGACCGCACCACCCGCGACCGCCGGGACTGGGCGCGGACGGCGGACGCGCTGCACCGCCTCGGCGTGCGCCCGCCCTGCCTGCTCACCGGCCATGAGGCCATCCCGCTCGGTTACTACACGGGCTGCTCCTCCGGCAACACGACCGGCCACAACGAGAACACCACCCCGGCCGAGGTCGGGCGCACCGCCCGCCGCGTCCCCGTCGCCGCCGTCACGCTCCCCGGCGCCGCCACGCCCGGTTACGCCCGTGACTGGACCCCGCACCGCATCGGTGACCTGCGCGTCCTCGTCGCGCCACGGCCGCCGGCGGCCGGCCCGGACCGGGCCGGGGGCTTCCCCGGCGACGGCGCCAGGTAGGAGCCCGGTGGCCGGTACCGGGCGAAGGGGGGCGGCCTGCGCGGCGACGAGAGGGGCGGGCGGGGACGCCGTCCTTCACCGAGTTCCTGGCGGGCCGCCGCCCCGGCATGCTGCCCCCCTGGCGCCTCCTGCCGGACGGCGTACGGGCCTCCGGCGCCGTGCCCCAGGGCACCACCGTGCTCGCCCTCGCCTACCGGGACGGCGTCCTGATGGCCGGCGGTCGCCGCGCCGCCACGGGCCACCTCATCGCCCGGCGCGACCTTGGAGAGATCGCCCGGCGCGACCTTGGAGAAGGTGCACCCCGCCGACGGCCGCACCGCCGTCGCCTTCGCCGGCACCGTCGGACTCGCCTGGACATGACCAAGCTGTACCAGGGCGAACTCGCGCACTCCGAGAAGATGGAGGGCATCCCGATGACCCTCAGCGCCAGGGCCGCCCGGCTGGCCGCCATGATCCGGCAGCACCTGGGCCAGGCCGTGCGGGGCCTCGCCGTCGCCCCGCTGCCGGCCGGCAACGACCCCACCGCGCCCACGGCGGACGCGGCCGGATCTTCCCCCTACGACGCCGCCGGCGGCCTGTACGAGAAGACCGGCTTCCACGCCGAGGGCCCCGGTTCCTCCTACGCCCAGGGCGCGCTGAAGGAACTCCACCGTCCCGGCCTGTCCCGGCGGGGGGTCGTCCTCGCCGCGCTGCACGCCCTGTGGGACGCCGCCGACGACGACTCCGCGACCGGCGGACCCGGCCCCGGCCGGGGCATCCAGCCCGTGGTGACCGTCGTCACCGAGGCGGGTTTCGAGCGGCACACCGAGGCCGATACCGCGGAGCTGAGCCGGACGATGGCGGAGCAGCGCCGGAACCGCCCGGACGGGCCGGTCGCCACCGCCTGAGCCGCGCGCCTTCGGGGAGCGGTGCGGCCGGCGGGACCGGCGAGGTTAAAGATCGCGGGACGGGAAACGCGAAAGCAGACCGAGACCGGATCACCGAGGCGACCGAGCGCGAGAAGGAGGCGGCGATGGGGACCGACCCGATGGCCGACGACGTCTACCAGCCCACCGGCAGCAACGAGGAGCAGGAGGACGCCGCCCCGCTGGACATGGAGGACGCCCTCGACGAGCGCACCTACGACGACACCCTCGACGAGGGCTACTCCCCGCCGGAGAAGCCCCTCGGGGTCGACAGGACCGGCACCACGGCCGCCGAACAGCACGAGGGCGAGACCCTGGACGAACGGCTCGCCCAGGAGGTCCCCGACGTCACCCCGCCCGCCGGGGACGGCGTCGGCGACCGCGTCGACGGCGAGGGCGAGCCGGTGGACCCGGAGGCCGGCACCGACCGGGCGGGCCGCCTGGTCGCCCCCGACGAGGGCGTCCGCGCCGACACCACCAAGGAGACCGTCGCCGAGGACGTCGGCATCGACGGCGGCGCGGCCGGCGCCGAGGAGGCCGCCGTCCACGTCGTCGAGGACGACACGGACCTCCCCTAGCCAGGGCCTGTCGTTCGGATCAGGTCGCGGGGAATCGGCTGCGTCTTCCTCGCCCCGCGTCCGCGGCGTGATCCTAACGACAGGTCCCTAGGCCGTGTCCGGTCAGGGCAGCAGCTTGTCGAGGGCCGCGGGGCCCTCGTCGGCCAGCTTGCGCCGGGCCCATTCCAGGTTGGCCTCGGTGACGTCCCGGCCGGCCGCCAGGACCAGGTCCTCGGGCGACACGTCGGTGCCGGTTCGGGCGTGGAGCAGACCGTCCGGGGTGACGCGGTCCTCGTCCGCGCCGGCCCCGGACGGCCGGGAGGCGTCGGGCTGTGGTGTCGACATGATCTGCACGCTCCTCGGGTCCGGATCGCTGGTCCGGTCCCGACGGCGCCGGTCCCGGATCTCCCGATATCACCGTAACGTCCCCGGGGATCGGCCGCCCCGCCCCGGCGCCGTCCGTGGGCCGCTCAGAAGGCGGTGAGGGTGAGCCGTACGCCGGTGGGCGCCGTGTCCTGGATGTACGAGGCGAAGTCGGCGACGTCGTCGAAGGCGAAGCCGTACGCCTTGCCGTCCTCGGTGGCCGCGTGCATGGCCGCGGCGTAGTGGTTGGTGAGCGCGGCCCGGTAGAAGGCGGCGGGGTCGGCCGTCGGCTGGACGGCCGAGGACAGCAGCGTGGACCGGTTGAAACCGGCGCCGAGGATCGCCGCGACCGGGCCGGTGGTGCCGTCGTTCGGCGCGGCCAGGGCGCCGTCGCAGAACAGCACGTCCCGGGTGGACGGCTTGGCGAAGGAGACCTCGGCCGGTCCGCCGAACGTGAATCGGTCGCCGCGCACCCGGCCGGTGAAGGTGCCCGCGTCGGTGGTGACGGTGAGGTCCCTGCCGGTGTAGGTGCTCCACACCTCGTCGATGTACGGGGCGAAGTAGTCCTTGGGGAACAGCCCCGCGTCCAGCCCGTGCCCGGGGGCGATGATCCGGGTGTCGTCGACGACCAGCGGCGCGAACTCGGCCACGCGCCGGACCGCCTCGAACGCCGCGGCCCGGCCGCCGGGCCTGACCGTGCCCGCCGTCTGGTCCTTGGCCCCGGTCAGCCGGATGGCCATCGGCACGCTGAACATGTCCACCATCGTGGTGTTGCAGAACATCCCGGAGGCGTTGTACGTGAACTCCGCGCAGTCGTGCAGCACCTTGTAGTTGGGGTCGGAGGCCACCCAGCCCGCCGGGTACTGGAGCGCGGCGTTGCCGGCGCCGTCCGTGACCGCCTTGAACTTCAGCTTCTCCCCGAGCGCCACGTAGATCCGGCCCGACATGTACGGCAGGGTGAGCCGGGTCTCGCCGCCGCCGGACAGGCTGATCGCGTAGTCGGTGAAGCCGTCGGCCCCGTTGTCGGACAGCGCGATGGGCGCGAGGGTCCCGTCCGGGGTGAGCCGCACCTGCCTGCCGTCCGCGTTGCCCACGACGTAGAGGTGCACGTCGCCGTCGCCGAAGGAGCCGGTCTCGTTGACGACCGTCAACGGCAGCGCGCCCGCCGCCGCCCCGGCCCCGGTCAGGGCCCCGTCCGTGGCGTTGCCGGCGAGGGCGTGCGGGGCGAGGGCGGCGACGGCGGGCGCGGCCACCGCCGCTCCGCCGAGGGCGACGAGCAGCTTGCGGCGGCCGAGCGGGCGCTGGTGACGAGGAGTCATGTGGGGGGCCTCCAGAGAACGTGCGGTGCGTGCTTCGTGCGTGTCACGTCGTCCCGGAACGCCGGAGAGCGCTCTCAGAACGGGCCCGATGGTATGCGGCGCGTCCGGTGCGGCCAATGGCCCGGCGGAGCGCCAAATCGGGTGTTCCTGCCCGGAGCCGGGGATACCGGCAGCGGCGCGGGAGCGCCTTAACCGGCGTTTAAGGGCCGCTTAACCCCCTGCCGCGTCCGGCCTCCCCGAACAGGTGCCTTCCCCCGAACCGCCGGACGCCGGTCCGGTCGGATGTCTACTGTACGGATGCGCACTGTCACGGATCGCGGTCGCCCGAGGAGGAACCCTGTGCCATCGCCCTGCGACCCCCAGCACGCTCCCGCCGGTGACGTGGGCGCGGCGCTCATGATGATCGACTCCCGGCTCAAGAGCATCCAGGACGGCAGGTCCCGCACCGACCCCGAACAGCAGGAGCTGGTCGACCAGTTCGCCGCGTCGCTGGGGCCCGGCGGGGTCGACGACGTGCTGGACGGTGCCTGCACCCTCATCTTCATGTTCATGAAGTGGCTGCGGATGGCCCACGAGGACCACGGCAAGGACGTCATCGAGTACGTGGTGCCCAACCTGGTGGCCACGATGCGCATGATGCCCAGGAGCGTCCCGCCGGAGACCATCCCCACCATGGCGGGTCTGGTCATCGCCGCCGGCACCGATCTCAGCCCCAGCCTGTGGCGCAAGCAGTACGGGTACTGGACCGAGGCGGAGATGACCCCCCTGGAGGCCACCGCCTTCCTGCTCGCCGAGCACATCAACCGCATCACCGAGGACCCCGACTTCGCCACCCGGCTGATCACCGAGGCGCTGACCCGCTCGGACGAGAACTGACGGGACGGACACCGGCCGGGCGGCCTCCCGGCGTCAGCGGCCGGCCGGTGACCCTCCCGGAGCCGCGCCGCCCAGCAGGGCCTCCGCCTCGGCCAGCACCTCCGTCACCCGCAGGGCGAACGCGGCGTCGCACGGGTGCGGCCGGCCGGTGCGGGCGGCGGCGAGCAGGGCGTCCCCGGCCCGCAGCAGCGCGGGCACGGCCCCCTCGTCCGCGCTCTCCGGGAGCACCGACACCCCGGCGGCACCGCGCAGTTCCACCGCCGCGCCGGCCGCGGCGGGCGGCGCGGTCAGACTGAGCGTCAGCACGCTCGACGCGCCCCCGGCGTGGTCCAGTACGGCGTGCACCGTGTCACCGGGGCCGCGGGTGGCCGCCGCCACCCGGCGGACGTCGCCGAGGACCGGCAGCAGCACGGACAGGGCGTGCGGACCCACGTCCCACAGCGCCCCCTTCTCCCGTCGCCACGGCGACGCGGCGTACGGGCTGTCGCCGGTGAACACCGCGCCGAGCCACTGCGCCCGCGCGGTGAACCAGCCGCCACGGGCCGCCTGTTCGCCGATCCACGCCCGCGTCTCCGGACGGAACCGGACGGTGAAGAAGACCACCGAGGCCACCCCCGCCGCGCGCACCGCCTCGGCCACGGCCCGGCCCTCCGCCACGTCCGTCGCCAGCGGCTTGTCCAGGAGCAGATGCCGTCCGGCGCGGGCCGCGCGCACCGCCAGCCGGGCCTGGACGGCCGGCGGCACCGCGAGGGCCACCGCGTCCACATCGGCCAGCAGGGCGTCGACGTCCTCGTAGGCGCGGGTGCCGTGCCGCTCGGCGAGGTCCCGCGCCGCGTCCGGGCGGCGCCCCCACACGCCCACGAAGTCCAGCTCCTCGTGGCGCCGCAGGGCGGGCGCGTGGGTCCGCTCCGCCCAGGGGCCGGTGCCGAGCAGTCCGATCCGCATACCGCCGCCTCTCTCGTCGTCCACCGCCGGCGCGGGGTCCGTCGGCCATCCTGCCCGGACCGCCGGGAGTCCGCCCCGCCGGGGCTCCGCGTACCCCTCCTGCCCGATCTTCGCACCCCTCCCGGACCTCCCCGGGGCCGCGCGTGCCGGGTCCGGCGGCCCGGCGCGCCGCGCGCCGCCGGTGATATTGCCGATCCCGGGGAGAACGCCGCCGGCCGACAGTGGCACGGCCAGTCCACCGGCGATGCCCGGCCGACGGCACCGGTGCCCTGCCGCGGGCGCGGTCCGGTGCCCGAACGTCCCCCCGGGCCGGGCCCGTCGCCACGACAGAGAGGACGACTCGTCGTGTACTCACACCCCCACCCCCACACCGCTCCCCGCACGCCCCGCGCCACCCGGCGGCGGCTGGCCGGAGCGGCGGCGGCGGTCACCGCGGTCGTCGGGCTCACCACCCTCACCGGCCCCGGCGCGCACGCCGCCGACAACCCCTACGAGCGCGGCCCGGCCCCCACCACCAGCAGCATCGAGGCGCTGCGCGGCCCGTACGCCGTGTCGGAGACCTCCGTCTCCTCGCTCGGCGTCACCGGCTTCGGCGGCGGCACCATCTACTACCCGACCAGCACCGCCGACGGCACGTTCGGCGCCGTGGCCGTGGCCCCCGGCTTCACCGCCTACCAGTCCTCCATGGCCTGGCTCGGACCGCGGCTCGCCTCGCAGGGCTTCGTCGTCTTCACCATCGACACCAACACCACCCTGGACCAGCCCGACTCCCGGGGCGAGCAGCTCCTCGCGGCCCTGGACTACCTGACCCAGCGCAGCTCGGTGCGCAGCCGCATCGACAGCAGCCGGCTCGGCGTCATGGGCCACTCCATGGGCGGCGGCGGCACGCTGGAGGCCGCCAAGTCCCGTCCGTCCCTCCAGGCCGCGATCCCGCTCACCCCCTGGAACCTCGACAAGTCCTGGCCGGAGGTCACCACCCCCACCCTGATCGTCGGCGCGGACGGCGACACCGTCGCGCCCGTCGCCTCGCACGCCGAACCGTTCTACTCCACCCTGCCGTCCAGCACCGACCGCGCCTACCTGGAGCTGAACAGCGCCACCCACTTCTCGCCCAACTCGTCCAACACGACGATCGCGAAGTACAGCGTCTCCTGGCTCAAGCGGTTCATCGACAACGACACCCGCTACGAGCAGTTCCTCTGCCCGCTGCCGCGGGCGAGCCTGACCATCGAGGAGTACCGGGGCAACTGCCCGCACAACGGCTGACGTTCCGCACCCGACCCGGCGGCGGTCGCCCACCCGGCGGCCGCCGCCGGTGTTGTGCCGGCGCACGGACGGGGCGCCGGCGCGCTGGGCAGCCGCACACGGTCAGTCATGTACATGACGTTCGGAAGCGCAGGTCGGGCGGCCCGGGGGCCCGCCGGACCGTGCGGACCACTCCCTTCCGCCTCTGGTTACGCGCGCGTAACCTCCCGGGAATGACCGGAGACACGATCGTACGTCCGGCGGTGCGACTGCACGGGCGGAGCCCACAACGACGGGCGGTGGCCGCCCTGCTCGACCGGCTGCGGACGCACGGCGCCGGGCTCGTGGTGACCGGAGAGCCCGGTCTCGGCCGTACCGCCCTCCTGCACCGGGCCGCCCACGCCTTCACCGCCGGCCCCGTCCTGCACCTGCGGGCAGGCTCGGACGCCGCCCCCGCGCAGCCGCCCGGCCCCGTCACCCCGGCCTGGCTCCCCGGCCCCGAGGACGACCGCCAGCACCGCGCGGCGCCGCCCTGCGGCAGCCGCGTCCTGGCCCCCGGGCCGGGGGTGTCCGCGCGGACGCTGCTCGCCGCCTTCCGCGCCGCCGCGCCCGACGGCCCCCTGCTGGTCTGCGCGGACGACGCCCACCTGTGGGACGCCGCCGGCCGCGCCGCCCTGGCCGAGGCGGCCGCGGCGGCGGCCGGCGCGGGCCGCGTGGGGCTGCTGCTCTCCGTCGCCGGGCACCGCCCCGTCGACCCGGAGTTCGCCGCGCTGCCCGTCGTCCCCCTGGACCCGCTGACCGCGCCGCAGGCCGCCGCCCTCCTCGACGAGGTGACCGACGGCACCGTCGACCCCGCCGTCCGCGCCGAGCTGCTCGCCGAGGCCGAGGGCAACCCGGGACTGCTGCTCGCCCTGGTCCGCCGCCTGACCGCCGCCGAACTGCGCGGCCACCGGCCGCTGCCCCGGCCGCTGGCCGACGCCGGCACCCTCGCCGGCGTGGCCGGACGGGCCCTGACCGGCCTCGCACCGGACGCCCGGGACCTGCTGCTGACGGTCGCCGTGGCCGCCGGTGTGCCGGGCGCACCGGACGCCGGGACCGACGTGCTCCTGGAAGCCGTACGACGGCTGCGGTCCGGCGCGGCGGCCCCGCGCCCGGAACTCCCCGGGGAACTCGAACCCGCCGCGGGCGGACCCCGGTTCCGCAGCCCGCTGCTGCGCCGCGCCGTGCACGCCACCGCGGACCCCGCCCGGCGACGGGCCGCGCACCGGGCGCTCGCCGGCGTCCTCCGGGCGGACGGCGGGCGGCTGCCCGCGCTGCTGCACCGCTCCTGGTCCGCCGCCGCGCCCCCGCCCGGCCTGGGCGACCGGCTCGCGGCCCACGCCGGCGACGGCACGGAACCCGCCTCCCACCGGCTGCGCGCCACGGCGTACGTCCGCGCCGCCGAACTGGCCGCGGACGGCCCCGTCCGCGCCGAGCGGTACACCGCCGCGGCCGAACAGGAACTGCTCGCCGGACGCCCCGACCGGGCCCGCACCCTGCTCGCCGCCGCCCGCGAGTGCGCCGCGCCGCCCCTGGTCCGGGGGCGGGCCGAACTGGTCGGCGGGCTGACCGAACTGCGCGACGGCCCGGTCGAGGACGCCCACCAGTCCCTGCTGCTGGCCGCCTCCCTGCTCGCCGCCGACGCCCCCGGCCAGGCCGCCGCCGCTGCCCTCGCCGCCGCCGACGCCGCCTGGGCCGCGGGAGACCTGGCCGCGTGCCTGGCCACACTCGGCACCGGCGAAGGACCACGGGACGCGGTCGGCGACCACCGCTCGGGCATGCGCGCCCTGCTCGAAGGACGCTTCGACCGGGCGGCCGGGCCGCTCGGCCACGTGCTGCGCCGCGCCGGCACCGAGGACCGGCCCGAGTCTCTGCTGCGCTCGGCCGCCGCCGCCCTGCTGCTCGGCGAGGTGGACGCCGCCCGCCGCGCCGGGGCCCGCGCCCTGGCCGCAGCCCGGCACCTCGGCTCCGACGCGCTCGTGCCGCAGGCCCTGGAGTACCTCGCCTACGCCGAACTCCGCGCCGGCCGGCACGCCCAGGCCCGCGCCCACGCCGAGGAGGGGCTGCGCACCGCGCTGCGGGCCGGGCAGCGCAACACGGCGGCCCTGCACCACGCCGTGCTGGCCCTGGCCGCCTCCATCGAGGAGGCCCCCGAGGTCGTCGCCCGGCACGTGACGGCCGCGCAGACCACCGCCCGGCGGCACGGCCTCGCCCAGGCCGCCACCCTCGCCGAATGGGCGGCGGCCCGCGCGGACCTGGGCCGCGGCCGGCCGCTCGACGCCGCCGACCGGCTCGGCCTGCTGGTCCTGCCCGGCCCCCGGCGCGGGCACTTCGCGGTGTGGCGGCTCGCCGTGCCCTGCTTCGTGGAGGCCGCGGTGCCCGCCGGACGGCACGAGGAGGCCCGGACCGTCCTCGCGGACTTCGCCGACTGGGCGGAGTTCGGCGCCGACCGGCAGTCCGCCGGCCAACTCGCACGCTGCCGCGCCCTGCTGGCCGCGCCGGAGGACGCCGACGACCTCTACCGCCGGGCACTGGCCCGGCACGACGAGACCGGCGGCAGCGACTTCGAACGCGCCCGTACGGCCCTGCTCCACGGCAAGTGGCTGCGGCGCCGGCGCCGTCCGAAGGAGGCCCGCGACCGGCTCGGCGCCGCCCTGGCGGGCTTCGAACGCTGCGGCGCCGGGGTGTGGGCCGAGCAGACCCGCGGCGAACTGCGCGCCATCGGCGGCGCCTCCCGCACCGGGGGCGCGGGTGCGCTCACCCGGCTGACCCCGCAGCAGCTGCGGATCGCCCGGCACGTCGCCGAGGGCGCCACCAACCGCGAGGTCGCGCTGACCCTCGCGGTCAGCACCCGCACCGTCGACTACCACCTGCGCAAGGTCTTCGCGGCGCTCGGCGTGCGGTCCCGGGTGGAACTGGCCCGCATGATCGAGCAGTCGGAGCGGGCGACGGCACATCCCTGAGCGGGGCGGCCCGTCCCGGCCGGAGCCATCGCTCCGGCCGGGCTCAGCCGACCGTCGTCTCCAGGCCCACGGCGCCGCAGCAGGACGCGGCGCGGGACTCGGCGCCCGGGTCGCCCTCGACCGCGAGGCCGGTGTCCACCAGGACATGGCCGCCGTCGACGCCGAGGCCCCGCTCGCCGGGCACCCGGGACGCGGCGACGGCGGCGAGGCCCGCGCTCACCGCGCAGCCCTCCGCGGCGTCCCGCGCGTCCTGCCAGGCGCCGAGCTGCGAACAGCAGGTCTCCCGCCAGTTCCCGGCCTGTTCGGGTCGGGGTCCGAGCAGCCGTCCCGCATCCCCGCGGCCACGGCCGCCACGAGCGCCACCGCCGCCGCCCGCCCGCCTCCGCTCCCGCGCCCCTTGGGGGCGTCCCCTCCCCGCTGACGATCTCCGACGGTCGCCACAGAGTACGGCCGACGTGCGACCGGAGCCGGATTGTTGCCGCCCGGGCCCTAGGGACCGACCGGACGGTATGCCATCCTTCGGGCAAGGACGAGTCAGGGGACGGTGAGCGCGCGGGCGTACGGCCCGGCGCGGGCCGCCGCTGCCAGCCCGAGCCTTGGGGAGGGCCGCCATGCAACACGCCGTACGGTCACGCGCAGCGATCCGCAGCGCACCCACGCCCGTTCCGCGCCCGCGGACCCCGCGCGTGACGTCACTGATCGACGCGGACGCGCTGCGCGTCCTGCACCGGGCCGCCCGGGTCCTCCTCGACGACCTGCCCGGCCTCACCGACCAGCTTGTCGCCGTCCTCCAGGAGCAGGAGCCCGCCTACCGCACGGCGATGGCCGGCGATCCCACCGGGACCTGGCAGGAGGCGCACCGCTCGCTGCGGCACAGCGTCACCTCGCTGATCGACCCGCGCAGCAACCGGGAGGCGGCCCGCCGCTGTTCCTGGCGGATCGGCGCCGCCCGCGCCGAGCAGGGGCTGCCGCTGGACGCCCTGCTGCACGCGTTCCGGCTGGGCGGTTCCCTGGTGTGGCAGCGCCTCGTCGAGGAGACCTCGCGCGCGGCCCCCGAGGACGTGCGGCTGCTGGTGCACGTGGCCGCCGACGTGTGGAACTTCGTCGACGACCACTGCACCCTCGTCGCGGACGCCTACCGGCAGGTCGAGTGGCAGCTCAACCGGCGCCGGGAGAACCGCGCCCGGCTGCTGGCCGCCGCCCTGCTGGACGGCAGCAGCCGCATCGCCGACCTGCCCGAGACCGCCCAGGCCCTCGACCTGCCGGAACACGGCCGTTACGTGGTCGTCGCGGTCGCCGGTGGGCACCCGGCGCGCTGCGACGCGGTCCGCGCCGCGGCCGTACCGGAGGGGCTGCGCGTCCACTGGCACCCCGGCGTCGACGTCGACCACGCCATCGTCCTCGTCGGCGACGCGGACCTGCCGGCGTCCGCCCCCGGCCTGTCCGAACCGCCCCCCGGGGTGCGGATCGGCGTCGGCAGCCCCGTGGCCGGTCTGGCCGCCGTCGGTGACGCCCGCCGCCTGGCCGACACCGCGCTGCGCATCTGCCCGGCCGCCGGCGGCACGGTACGGCTGGCCGAGCACCTGCCCGCCGCGCTGGTCGTCTCCGGACCGGAACTCGGCCGGGCCCTCGCCGAACGGGTGCTCGGCCCGCTGCTGCGGCTGGAGCCCGCCGACCGGGACGTCCTGCTGGACACCCTGACGACCTGGCTGGCCTGCGACGGTTCCGCGCAACGGGCCGGGGAGCGGCTCTACTGCCACCGCAACACCGTCCTGAACCGGCTGCGCCGCTGCGAGCAGCTCACCGGCCGCTCGCTGACCCGGCCGGCCGACGTGGTCGAGGTCAGCCTGGCCCTGACCGCGCACCGGCTGCTGCCGGGACAACACACCTAGGCCGGCACCGGCCTCAGGGGTCGGCCCACATCGTGACCCGTACCGGCCCGGAGTCGCCCGCCGCCAGGTCCTGTTCGCGCAGCGCCCAGTACAAGGTGGCGGACTCCAGGCCGCGCGGCGCCGGGTGCCGCGCGGTCAGCAGCACCCACTCCCCGGGGCGCGGCTCCTCACCGGACGGGGGCCGCACCCCGCACGTCTCCTCCCACCGGGGTCCGTACGCGCAGCGCGTGACCGGGTCGCCCCAGCCCTCGCCGTCCCAGGCGTACCCGCCGAGCCACAGGTGGGTCCCCTCGGAGCCGCGGTCCCGGCGCACGTGCGCCCACGCCTCGCGCGGTTCCCCGGCGTACGGGTGCGCCGCGCCCATGGGGTCGTCCTCGAACTCGTGGGCCGGCAGCGACAGGTCGTACGCCATCCGCAGCGTGCCGCGGAGTCCGCCGAAGCCGACGCCCCCAGGAAGTCGTCCGGCTCGTGGGCGCGGATCACCTCGCGCTTCCCGGCCGGGGAGCCCGCCGGGACGTGGACCGCGCTGCCGCCCGAGCAGGTGTCGCCCGTCGACAGGTCCGGGCGGGGCCGGGCGAACAGCAGCAGACGGCCGTCGGACGGCAGCGGCAGGTCCGTCGCGTCCCGGGGGACGGCCGCGAGGTCGAGCGCGGCGATCAGGTGTTCGCGGCAGGTCGTCCGCCCGGCCTCGGAGTCCCCCGGAACGGGCACGCCGGGGCGGGAGCCTCACCGGGGCGCCCAGCCGCCCCACGACCGGCCCGTCGATCTCCGGCGACAGCACCACGCACCGCCGGGCCGGCGCCGGCCACCGCTCCACCTCCCCGGCGGGGACGCCGCGCCCGAGCGCCTCCGCGCGGAAGCGGTCACGTCCTCCCGCATCCGGGGAGTCCACGCGTCCGGCAGGCCCGCTGTTCCCCCTCGGGCGGACCGGGATGCGCGGGGACGGCGGCCGCGGGCCGCCCCCACTGCTCCTTCGCGGCCGTCCCCTTTGCTGCCCCCGTCCCGTCGGTCCCCTCCGTCGCCTCCGCCGCGTCCGGCACCACCGGCGGCGTCCGCCGGCCGGCCGGGTCGAGGCCCGTGCCCCGGTACGCCACGGCCGGCCCCGTCCCGTGCCGCACGAGGCCCGAGAACTCCGCGCGCTCGGGCCGCGGCCCGGCGGCGCCCGCCGCGAGCAGCTGCACCCGGTTGAGCTGGACCTCGCCGACACCCTCCGCGTTGGCGGTGATGTGCAGCCGGTAGCGGGAGTACGGCACGGAGGCACTGGCCGCGAACTCGCGCACCTGGAACCGCTCGGGGAACAGCTCCCCGGCCCGCCGGTCCAGGACCGTCCACGCCTCGCCGTCCTCTGAGCCGAGCAGCACCCAGTCCCTCGGGTCGCGCGAGCAGTGGTCGTCGGCGGAGGCCAGGGTGTAGCCCGTGACGAGGGCCGGCGCGTCCAGGGTGAAGTCCAGCCGGGCCGTACGGCCGAAGGACAGCCACTTGCCCGCGCCGGAGGCGCGCACGTTGGCCGCGACCTCGCCGGCCGCCCGGTACTCGCTGCCGGCCTCCAGCCGGGGGAGCGGCAGGGGCGTGCCCAGGAGCCCGTCCTCCTCCGTGGTGAACAGCTCCACCCGGCCCAGCTGCGTCTCGGCCTGCCGCCCCCAGTTCCGGTCGATGTCCAGGCGGTAGCGGGGGTACGCCGTGGAGTTGGCCACCGCGTACACGCGGCTCTGGTGCCGCTCGGGGAAGGTCTGCCCGTCGCGCAGGTCGAGGGTGTACCAGGTGGTGCCGTCGACCGATCCGCGCAGCCGCCAGTCCCGGGGGTCGCGGTCCCGGCAGTCGTCGGCGGAGGTCAGCCGGTAGCCGGTGACGACGGCCGGCGCGGGCAGGACGAAGTCCAGGGTGGCGGCGCTGTCTAACGCCAGCCACTTGCCCCGCCCCGGGCGGAGCAGGTTCCGGGCCACCTCACCGGCCGCCGCGTGCTCCGCGCTCGCCACCACCCGTGCGACCGGCACCGGCACCGTGCCGGGGGCCCGCCGCCCGGTGCGCAGTGCCAGGGAGACGAATGTGCCGTGCGCGTCCCGCCAGGTGACCCGCTCGACGGGTCCGTGCCCGTCGTCCAGGACCAGCCGCAGCCGGCCCGCGTCCGTCCCCCTGCCGTCCGGGCGCTCCTCCTCGGTGGCGAAGACCTGGGACCGCCACTCCGCGCCGTCCTCCCCGGCGGAGCCGGCGGGCCCGCGCCGCACGCCCCGGTACTCCTCGCGTACGTCGTCCGCGGAGCGCCGGTGGCCGCGGAAGGCCCGCATGCCGTCGTCCAGGACCAGCACCGCCTCGGCGCCGCTCCCGGACCGCCAGGCCAGTTCCACCACCTCGGCCGGCCCGCCCCGGTCCAGCCCCAGCACCAGGCGCGGCGCCGGGCGCCACCCGCCCTCGTCCGCGCGCACCTCGGTGTCGTAGACGAGGGGCGGGGCTCCACCGGACCCGTCGTCCGGCGGCGGCACGCTCTGGTCATGCATGAGGACTCCAGTGAGTCGTGTGACGGTCGCTGTCCACTCGCCCGGCCGCGGTGTTCGCCCGGCCCGGCGGGTGCGCAGCACTCTCGCACACGCCTACGACAGTCCGACGGCCCGTCATCTCCCGTGCCCGGCGGACCGGAAGCCCGCTCGGGCCCCGGTGACCGGGCACCGCCCGCCCCGCTGGGCGTCCGCACAGCGTCACCGCCCCGGGACTGGGACGCCGCAGCGACCCCGGCCCGGGCGCTGTACCGGCCACGGCCCGGCGTGCTGTCGTGAGCGCCGCGTGTTCCTCCCCGGACGCCCGAGCACCCGACGCCCGCCCCCGGGCACCGCACGCCGCACCACCCGAGCACCGCACGCCGGAACCCCTTGCGCTGAACCCCCGAACGGCCAGGCAGCGAACACCCGAGCACCCGCACACCCGAGAGCCCGAGAACCCGAGAACCCGGACGCCCCGCGTCCGAAGACCTGAGGACGCGCCCGCCCGTGCACCCGCACCGAGCGCGTCGGAACGCCCCCGAGACCGTGCCGGTCGCCACCGGCACGGCGCCAAGGAGCCGTGATGCCCGAAGCACCACCGGACGAGGCGCCCGCGCTGCACGTCGAGGAGATCGACGTGACCTACGGCCGCGCCCTGTCCGCCCTCCGTTCCGTGTCGCTGACCGTCCCGCACGGCGGCGTCGTCGCCCTGCTCGGTGCCAACGGCGCCGGCAAGACGACGCTGCTGCGGGCCGTCTCCGGCACGCTGCGCCTGCACCGCGGCGCCGTCACAGCGGGCCGTATCCGCTACGGCGACACCGTCCTCGACGGCCGGGACCCGGTCGCGGCCGTCCGCGCCGGGGTCGTCCAGGTGCCCGAGGGCCGCCGGGTGTTCGCCGGGCTCAGCGTCGACGAGAACCTGCGGGCCGGCGGACTCGGCCTCACCCGCCGCGCCCCCGCCCAGACCCGCCGGGCCCGCGACCGCGTCCTCACCCTCTTCCCACGGCTCGCCGAACGCCCCCACCAGGCCGCCGGCCTGCTCAGCGGCGGCGAACAGCAGATGCTCGCCATCGGCCGCGCCCTGATGGCCTCCCCCCGGCTGCTCCTCCTGGACGAACCCTCCCTCGGGCTCGCGCCGCTGATGGTGGACCGCATCGCCCAGGTGGTCCGCGAGATCAACGCCCAGGGCACCGCCGTACTCCTCGTCGAGCAGAACGCCGGCATGGCTCTGTCCCTCGCCGACCACGCCCACGTCCTGGAGGTCGGCGAGGTCCGCCTCTCCGGCCCGGCCGCCGAACTCGCCCGCACGGACGCGGTCCGCCGCCTCTACCTCGGCGAGACCACCGACGGTCAGGGGGCCGCGTGACGCCCCGCACCGACGCGCCGCCCCCGCTCCAGGTCCGCGACGTGACCGTCCGCTTCGCCGGCCTCACCGCGCTCGACCAGGTCTCCTTCACCGTCGCCCCGGGCACCGCGCACGCCGTGATCGGACCCAACGGCGCGGGCAAGTCCACCTGCTTCAACGTCCTGTCCGGCCTGTACCGCCCCGCGTCCGGCTCGGTCCGGCTCGGCGGCACCGAGCTGACCCGGCTCGCCCCGCACCGGATCGCCGCGCTCGGCGTCGCCCGCACCTTCCAGAACATCGTCACCACCCAGGGCACGGTCGCCGACAACCTGATGCTCGGCCGGCACGCCCTCACCCGCGCCGGATTCGCGGCCAGCGCCCTGCGCCTGCCCCGGGCCGTGCGCGAACAGCGCGACCACCTCGCCCGCGTCCGCGAGATCGCCGAACTCACCGGCCTCGGCGCCCTCTTCGACACCCCCGTCGCCCTGCTCTCCTACGGCGACCGCAAACGCGTGGAACTCGCCCGCGCCCTCTGCCTGGAGCCCCGCGTGCTGCTGCTCGACGAACCCGTGGCCGGCATGAACGCCGGCGAACGGGTCCGCATGGCCGAGGTGGTGCGGGAGATCCGCGCCGAACTCGGTCTCTCCGTCGTCCTCGTGGAACACGACATGGGCCTGGTCATGCGGCTCGCCGACGAGGTCACCGTCCTCGACTTCGGCCGCCGCATCGCCCACGGCACCCCGGACGAGGTCCGCCGCGACCCCGAGGTGCTCCGCGCCTACCTCGGCACGGAACGCGCGGACGGGGAGGACGCGGCATGACCACCCTCGTCGACAACCTCTTCAACGGCCTCGCCCTCGGCGCCGTCTACGCCCTCATCGCCCTCGGCTTCGTCACCATCTTCAAGGCGTCCGGCGTCCTCAGCTTCACCCACGGCTCGCTGCTGCTGCTCGGCGGCTACCTCACCGCGATCCTCCACGACGACCTCGGCTTCGCCGGGGCGCTCGCCCTCGCCGTCCTCGCCACGGCCGCCGTCGCCGGGCTCCTCGACCGGTACGTCCTCCAGCGCATCGGCACCGACCCGCACGCCGCGCATGTGGCCACCATCGCCACCATCGGCGTCGACATCGTCCTCGTCACCGACCTGTCCCGCCGGATCGGCGGCGACCTGCTCGGCCTCGGCGACCCGTGGGGCGACGCGGTCACCGACATGGGACCGGCGACCGTGGCCGACAGCCGGATCGCCGCGATCATCGTCTCCGCCGTGGCCATCGCCGGCGCCTTCGCCCTCTTCCGCTTCACCCCCTGGGGCCTGTCGCTGCGCGCCGCCGCGGAGGATTCCGAGGCCGCCGCGCTGATGGGCGTACGGCTGACCAGGGTGCGCATGCTCGCCTGGTGCCTGGCGGGCGCGCTCGCCGCGCTGGCCGCGGTCTTCCTCGCCGCGTTCCCGGCGCCCGGCCTCGAACGCACCACCGGGCAGATCGCCTTGAAGGCGTTCCCCGCCGCGATCCTCGGCGGCATGGCCTCGCCCGTCGGCGCCCTGGTCGGCTCCCTGCTGATCGGCCTCACCGAGGCGTTCGTCGCCGGCTACCAGTCCGATCTGCACGTCCTCGGCGAGGGCTTCGGCGACGTCGCGCCCTACGCGGTGATGGTCCTCGTCCTCCTGGTCCGCCCCGCCGGACTGTTCGCGGCGAGGGGAGCGGCCCGTGTCTGACCTGCTCGAGCGCGGCCGGTTCCTGCTGCCCGCCGTGCTGCTCGCCGCCCTCCCCTTCTACCTGGACGCGTTCTGGCTGCGCATCGGCCTGTTCTCGATGGCCGCCGCCATCGGCGCGGTCGGCCTCGGCCTGCTCAGCGGAACCGCCGGACAGCTCTCCCTCGGCCACGCCTTCTTCCTCGCCGTCGGCGCCTACGGCTACGTCTGGCTGGCCGGCGACAGCGGCCCGGGCCTGCCCCCGGCCGTCGCCCTGGTCCTCGCCGTCCTCCTGGCCGGCGCCGCAGGGGGCCTGTTCAGCCCCGTCGCCGGCCGGGTCAAGGGCGTCTACCTGGGCGTGGCCACCCTCGCCCTGGTCTTCCTCGGGCACCACGTCCTGCTCACCGCCGACTCCGTCACCGGCGGCTTCAACGGCAGCTCCGTACCCCCGCTGGAGATCGGCTCCTTCGCCTTCGACCAGGGCGACGACCTCACCGTCCTGGGCGTGCCGTTCGGCGCCGAGGAACGCATCTGGTACCTGGGCCTCGCCCTGTTCGCGCTGACCTGGTTCACCGCCCGCGGCCTGCTCCGCGGGCGCCCCGGCCGCGCCTTGGTCGCCCTGCGCGACAGCGAGACCGCCGCCGCCGTGATGGGCGTGCACGTCGCCCGCTACCGCTCGGCCGCGTTCGTCGTCTCCTCGATGTACGCCGGACTCGCGGGCGTCCTGCTCGCCCTGTCCTTCCGCCGGGTGGTCCCCGACTACTTCTCCCTCGCCCTCTCCGTCGACTACCTCGCCATGATCGTCATCGGCGGGCTCGGCTCCGTCGCCGGAGCCACCGCGGGCGCCGTCTTCGTCACCGCGCTGCCCCTGCTGATGACCCGCTACGCCGACCAGTTGCCGCTGGTCGCCGCGCCCGGCTCGGGCGACGGCTCGATCGGCCCGACCGAGGCCGCCCGCTACCTCTACGGCGCCGCGATCGTGGTCATCCTGGTCTTCGCGCCCGACGGCCTGACCGGCCTGGCCCGCCGCGCCCGCGCCCGCATCGCCCGCCCGAGGCCGCCCGGCCCCGCCCCTTCCGACCCCGGGGCCGCGCCCCGGCCGCCCGCCACCGCCGTACGAGCCAAGGAGCACACCCCGTGAACGTCACGCACCACAGGACCCGCACCACCCGCGTCGCCCTGGCCGCGGCCGTCGCCGCCGTGCTGCTCACGGGCACGGCGTGCAGTTCCAAGGCCGAGGAGGACAAGGGCGGCGGCGGCGCCGACGGCGTCGAGGCCGGCCCCGGCGTCAGCGCGGAGACCATCAGGCTGGGCGCCCTCACCGACCTGACCGGCCCCTACGCCACCCTCGGCAAGTCCATCGTGCAGGCCCAGCAGATGTGGGCGGACGAGACCAACGCCGCCGGCGGCATCTGCGACCGCGAGGTCGAGATCGTCGTCAAGGACCACGGCTACGACGTGCAGAAGGCGGTCACCGCCTACGCCGACATCTCCTCCGACGTCGTCGCCCTGCCGCAGGTCATCGGCTCCCCGGTGGTCTCCGCCCTGCTCGACGACATCCAGCGCGACGACCTGCTGACCTTCCCGCAGGCCTGGGCCGCCTCCCTGCTCGGCAAGGACGCCGTCCAGGTCCTCGGCACCACCTACGACCTGGACATGATCGCCGCCGTCGACTTCCTCACCCGCACCGAGAAGGTGGCGAAGGGCGACACCATCGGCCACGTCTACTTCGAGGGCGACTACGGCGCCAACGCGCTGGAGGGCTCCGAGTGGGCCGCGCAGAAGGCCGGCCTGAAGGTCGCCGGACAGAAGATCAAGGCCACCGACACCGACCTGTCCGCGCAGGTCTCGGCACTGCGCAAGGCCGGCGTGAAAGCCGTCCTGATCAGCGCCGGGCCCGCCCAGACGGCCTCCCTCGCCGGCGTCGCCGCCTCCCGCGGCCTGACGGTGCCGATCGTCTCCAGCGCCCCCGGCTACGCCCCGCAGCTGATGAAGACCCCGGCGGCGAAGGCGCTGGAGGCCATGGTGCACGTGGTCAGCGCCGCCCCCGCGGTCAGTTCCGACCTGCCGGGGGTGCGGAAGATGGTCGCCGCCTACGGCAAGAAGTACCCCGGCTCCCCGGTCGACTCCGGTGTGCTCTCCGGGTACAACGCGGCCCAACTGCTCGGCGCCGACCTGAAGAAGGCGTGCGAGGGCGGCAGCCTCACCCGTGAGGCCGTCGTCAAGGCCCACCGCTCGCAGGAGAACGCCGACACCGGACTCGGCACCCCGCAGAACTTCACCGACGTCTCCCAGCCCGCCAGCCGCTCCACCTACGTCCTCAAGCCCGACGCGAAGGCCGTCGGCGGCGTCATCACCCTGGAGGAGGCCCACGAGGCGCCCGGAATCGAGGAGTACCTGGCAGCCAAGGGCTGATCCGGCCCCGGCCGTACCGGTCCCGCGGCGGACCGGTACGGCCATCGCCCTGGTTTCGGCGGACACCGATTCCCTAGGATGTACTGTCAGTCAGGTCAACGCAGTTGGCGCCGTACGAGCTGGGGGAAAGATGCAGGCCGAGAAGCGACTGTCCAAGGAGATCAACGCAACCGTCCCGACAGCCGCCCGGATGTACGACTACTACCTCGGCGGCAAGGACAACTACGCGGCGGACCGCGCGGCGGTCGAGGAACTGGACAAGGTCGTCCCCAGCACCCGCCGGCTCGCGCTGAACAACCGGCGTTTCCTCCAGCGCGTGGTCCGGGTCCTCGCCGAGGAGTACGGCGTCCACCAGTTCCTGGACCACGGCTCCGGCCTGCCCACCCAGGACAACGTCCACCAGGTCGCCCAGCGCATCAACCCCGAGGCCCGGGTGGTCTACGTCGACAACGACCCGATGGTGCTGGTGCACGGCCGGGCGCTGCTGGACCAGAACGAGCGGACGGCCGTCATCCACGCCGACATGCGCGCCACCGACGAGATCTTCGACCACCCCGACACCCGGCGTCTGATCGACTTCTCGAAGCCGGTGGCGGTGCTCTTCAACTCGGTCTTCCACTGCATCCCGGACAGCGACACCGACGGCCCCGCCGCCGTCGCCCGGCGGGTCGCCGACCGCCTCGCGCCCGGCAGTTACGCGGTGATGTGCCAGCTCGTCAGCGAGCACGCGGACGTCCGCGAGTCCGTCACCGCCTTCATGGACCAGGCCACCCAGGGACACTGGGGCCGCGTCCGTGAGGAGAAGGACGTGGCCGAGTGGTTCGAGGGCATGGAGGTCCTGGAGCCCGGCCTGGTGGAGGTGTCCACCTGGCGCCCGGACACCGAGGTGGTGCCCCGTCAGCTCACCCGGGAATGGATCGAGTTCGGCGGCGTCGGCCGCATAGTCCGCTAGCGGTCGCCGGCGGTACTCCGCTCACCGGGCGGAGTACCGCTGCTCGATCGTCATGCGCAGCAGCTCCACCGACTCGCGCGGGGTGAGCGCCTCGTCGGCCAGCCGGTCCAGGGCGACCCGGTACTCCTCGGTCTCGTCCCGGTCCTCCAGGAAGTTGGCGCTCTTGATGTGCTCCAGGTACACCACGTCGGGCAGATCGGCGCCGCTGAACCGCAGATAGGTGACGGGTATCGCGGGCGCGGAGGCGTTGGTCACGTTCAACGGCACGATCTGAAGCGTCACGTTGGGGCGCTCGGAGATCCTGACCAGGTGCTCCAGCTGCTCGCGCATCACCTCGGAGCTGCCGAGGACGCGCAGCAGCACGGACTCGTCGATGATCGCCCACACCTGCGGCGCCGCCGAGCGGTAGACCAGCCGGGTCCGCCGCTCCCGCAGCTCGACCCGGCGCTGCACCTCGCTCGCCGGCGCGTTGGGCAGTCCGCGCTCCACGACGGCGCGGGCGTAGGCCCCCGTCTGGAGCAGGCCGGGGACGTACTGGATCTCGAAGGTCCGGATGGTCTCGGCGGCCTCCTGGAGCCCGACCAGCCGGTCGAACCACTCCGGCATCAGCCGCTTGTCGTACCGCTGCCACCAGCCCGGCTCGCCGGCGCGGTGCAGCAGCTTCAGCAGCGTGGCCGCCTCGTAGGCGTCGGTGCCGTAGAGGGTGAGAAGGGTCCGGACGTCCTTCTCCGTAGGGGGCCTGCGGCTCTTGCCGGACTCGATGCGCGACAGCTTCGCCGCGCTGAACCCCGCCTCGCGCGCCGCCTGGTCCTGGGAGTAGCCGGCGTCCTCACGGAAGCCCGCCAACTGGACACCGACGAGCATCTTCAGCAGCGTCGGAGCCGGCTCCGGACGGTCCAGATAGGGTTCGAGACGGGAGAGGCGATGCGACGATACGGCGGACATACCTGACTCCCAGCGGACCGGCAGACTTGGGGAACAGACTATCCCATCCTGCCGGTCCACGCCCGTACGAGCCCCTGGACAAAGGGCAGTTGGCCCGGGCCGGCCCGCCTGCGGACGGGGTCTCACACCAGGTGGTCGAACTCGCCGTCCTTCGCGCCGGCCAGGAAGGCCGCCACCTCGGCGGGGGTGTAGACGAGCGCCGGCCCGTCGGGGTCACGGGAGTTGCGCAGCGCGATGCCGCCGTCCACCCGGGCGACCTCGACGCAGTTGCCCTCGGCGTTGCTGTGCCGGCTCTTGGTCCAGCTGGCGTCCAACGAACTCGCCTGTACTCCGTTGTGTATCGGTGGCACCGCGGTCTCCTTGCCGTTCGGGGGAGCGGACAGCGGCTCCTCGGCCTCGCACGCTCCCAGCCGATTTTTCGCGCAATTTCTCGTGCAATTGCACGCGAGCGCTGTCAGGATGGATAATAGCCGGGACGCAACTCCCGCGTCGACGCCCCGAGCTGACTCCGTATCAGGGAGGTGCCGTGCCCTTACCCGCGTACCCCGTGCTCCGCCCGCTGAGCGCTCTCGCGACGGCGGCGGCAGCACCCGTCCGGGCCGGCCGGCCGCCCGCCGGGGCGCCGGAGCCGGCCCCGTGCCGGGCCGGGCGGTGCCCGCGGGCCGGGAGCGGTCCGCCGGGCCGGAGCCGGTCACCCTGCCCCCGGTGGGCGACCGGGCGGGCTTCGCGCGGGCCCGGCGCATCACCCGTGACACCCCGCGCGACTGGTCGCTGGAGCACCGTGCCGACGACGCCGTCCTCGTCGTCGCCGAACCGGCCGCCAGCGCCGCCGCGCACGCCGCCCCCTCGGGGGACGGCACGGTCCAGGCCGTACCGGGCCTCGCGCTGGAACCCGGCGCGCCGCTGGTGACCGTCTCCGGCCCGGGCGAGGACGCGCCCGTGACGACCCCGCCCGCGGACCGCTCCCCGCGGGAGGACGGGTGCGGCCCGCGCATCGCCGCCACCCTCGCCGGCACCTGGGGACGGCAGTCCCGGCCCCCCACGGGCAAGACCGTCCGGGCCGCGTCGCCGGCCCGCCCCCTGACCTGATCCGATCCGACCGCCGCGGAAAGGCCCCCACGCCATGCGCACCGCTCCGACACCGCAGCCGAGCAGCCGGCGCACCGACCGCCGGACCTCACCGGCCGGCCCCGTCCGGTCCGCGTCCCTGCCGGGACTCGACGAGGTGGACTGGGGCCGCATCCAGGACTCCAGCGGCTCCGCCGCCGCCGTCCCCGGACTGCTCGACCGGGTGGCCACCGGGGACGCCGAGACCGCCCGCGCCGCCCTCGCCGAACTGCGCGCCCGGATCTGCCAGTACGGCTTCGTCGTGGAGCAGGCGACCGCCGCCACCGTTCCCTTCCTCTGGGAGCTGGCCCAGCGCCCCGAGGTGGCCTGCCGGGCGCAGATCATCCGGCTGCTGAAGAACATCGCGGACGCCCGGCAGTGGGAGAGCACCGCCGCCGTCTACCCCAAGCTGCTCAACCACCGGGAGAACCACGTGGTGTGGGAGCGGGCGGCCCGCAAGGCCGTCCGCGCGCGCCGGGCGGCCATCGAGCGTCTGATGGCCGAGGACGACACCGAGATCACGCGCGTGACGTCCGAACTGGCCCGCACCCTCGCAGACTAGGCCCGCGCCCTCCACGGGGGTGGGGGCGCGGGTCTACCCGGTACAGAGGACGGTGTGGCGCACTCCGGTGCCGAACGGGTAAGAAAGCGCTTGCCCCACTCGGCCGCACGGGAGGACCACGCCGATGGCGTCGTCGCAGGAGAAACCGCTCGACCACCGCTACCGCGGCGAGCACCCGATACGCACCCTCGTCTATCTGTTCCGCGCCGACCGTCACCGGCTGTCCGGCGCGGTCGCCGTCTTCACGGTCAAGCACAGCCCGGTCTGGCTGCTGCCGCTGATCACCGCGTCCATCATCGACACGGTCGTCCAGCACCGGCCGATCGCCGAACTGTGGACCAGCACCGGGATCATCATGTTCATCCTGGTCGTCAACTACCCCCTGCACCTGCTCTACGTCCGCCTCCTGTACGGCAGCATCCGCAGGATGGGCACCGCGCTGCGCTCCGCGCTCTGCACCCGCATGCAGCAGCTCTCCATCGGCTACCACTCCCGGGTCAGCGCGGGCGTGCTCCAGGCCAAGGTGGTCCGGGACGTGGAGACCGTGGAGACGGCCGTGCAGCAGACCGCGGAGAACGGGCTCGGCGCGCTCACCGTGCTCGTCGGCGGTCTCGTCATCATCGCCGTGCGCACCCCCGAGTTCCTGCCCGTCTTCCTGGTCGTCGTGCCCGCCGCCTCGCTCCTGATCACCCGGCTGCGGTCCCGCCTGCGCCGCCACAACGAGCACTACCGCCACGAGGTGGAGACCCTCTCCTCCCGCGTCACGGAGATGACCCGGCTGATACCGGTCACCCGCGCCCACGGCCTGGAGCGCAAGGCGCTGCGCCGCATGGACGGCACCCTGGACCGCCTGCTGACCTCCGCCCTCCGCCTCGACCTCGTCAACGGCCGCTTCGCCTCGGCCGCGTGGGTCCTCCTCAACGTTATCGGCGTCCTCGTCCTGGCCGGCGCCGCGCTGATCTCGTACTACGACGTGTGGGGCGTCACCGCCGGCGACGTCGTCATGCTCAGTGCCTTCCTGACCACCCTCACCAACTCCACCACCACCCTGGCGAGCCTCGCCCCGGTCATCACCAAGGGCCTGGAGTCCGTCCGTTCGGTCGGCGAAGTGCTCCAGGCGCCCGAGCTGGAGGACAACGAGGGCAAGGCCGAGGTGACCGCCCTGCGCGGCGCCGTCACCTTCGAGCGCGTCGGTCACGTCTACGAGGGCGACGGCCGGGCCGCCGTACGGGACTTCAGCCTCGACGTCGCGCCCGGCGAGACCGTCGCGCTGGTCGGCGCCTCCGGCGCGGGCAAGTCCACCGTGCTCAACCTCGTCATCGGCTTCCTGCGTCCCACCTCCGGCCGGCTGCTCCTGGACGGCACCGACATGAACACCCTGGACCTGCGCACCTACCGGCGGTTCGTGTCGGTGGTGCCGCAGGAGTCCATCCTCTTCGACGGCACCGTCCGGGAGAACGTCGCCTACGGCATGGACGACGCCGACGAGGAGACGGTGCGCGCGGCGCTGCGCGACGCCAACGCGCTGGAGTTCGTCGACCGGCTGCCCCAGGGCCTGGACACCCTGGTCGGGGAACACGGCGCCCGGCTCTCCGGCGGGCAGCGCCAGCGCCTGGCCATCGCCCGCGCCCTGATCCGCGACCCGCGGGTGCTCATCCTGGACGAGGCGACCTCGGCGCTGGACACCCGGTCGGAGGCGCTGGTCCAGCAGGCCCTGGCCCGGCTGCTGCGCGGGCGCACCACGTTCGTCGTGGCGCACCGGCTCTCCACCGTGCGGGGCGCCGACCGGATCGTGGTGATGGGGGAGGGGCGCATCCAGGAGATCGGCACCCACGAGGAACTCCTCGACCGGGGCGGGGCCTACACCGCGCTGCACAGCGGCCAGGCGGCCTGAGCGCCGGCCGGGCGGCGCTCAGGCGGCGCTGCTCCGCGGCACCCGCCGGCCGCACCCCGCGTCGTGGTCGGTGCCCAGGCTCGTCCACCAGCGTTCGCAGCAGGCGCCGTCCAGCTCGGCGCGGACCAGGGCGTCGGCCGCCCCCGAGGCCGCGTCCGGCGCGCGGGGCGGCCGTACCGGCGCGCGGCGCGGCTCGGCGAGGTCCGCCTCCCGTACCACCGCGATCAGCGGCACCACACTGGCGCCGGCGAACACGGCGGCGGCCCACGGGGGGCCGTAGCGCCATTCCGACACCGCCGTCCAGGCGAGTCCGGTGCTGGTGGCGAGGTAGAGGGCACAGAGCAGGCGGCTGGAGCGCGTCATCGGGGGAACACCGTTCGTCGGGGGATGCCGTACGGGCTGCTCAACGCCCGGCGGCGGCGCGGGGAAGCGGGGACGTTCCGCGCCTTTTCGGCCATGTCGCCGCCCGCTCTGACGAGGCAGGAGACCGGTAAGCGTAGGAAATCGGTCAATTGGAGAGCCATGGCGTGCATGATGCGAATGATTCGACCGGGTCCGGGCAGGCGCAGTGAAAATCGAGAGAGGGGCGCCACGTGCTGGTACCGGACCCGAAGGTCGTCAGGGAGTTGCTGACGCGCTACGCGTCACTGCGGATCGCGCAGGCGGAACGGGAGAGCCTGACGACGGCGCGCGAGCTGGCGGACGTCAGCTACACCTTGTGCGTGATGATGGGAAAGACCGGCATCCACGACGCGGTGGCGGCGGCCGACGCCCTGCTGCTCGCCGGGACCGGCACCCGGGACACCGACGGGACGCCCGACCCGGACGAGGAGAGCGGGCTGTCGCTGGCCGTGTGACCCCGGCGCGGCCCGCCGGGGGCGTCAGGTCCGGCGGGCCGGCCCCGGCTGGCGAAAATCCGTCGCAAGCTGTCATTACCGCCCCTGTGCGGCCGGCCGGCGGCTTTCTAGCGTGGTTTCGGACCATCCCGCCCGTCCCGCACCGGAGCCCCGCCGATGACCAAGCTGCTGCTGTCCCTGCACGTCCTCGCCGCGATCGTGGCCGTCGGCCCCGTCACGGTGGCCGCCAGCATGTTCCCGCCGGCGGTGCGCCGGGCGGCGCTCCCCGAGGGGGACGGCGGTGCGGCGGCGGAGCTGGGCACCGTCCGGCTCCTGCACCGCATCTGCCGGGTCTACGCGGGCGTCGGCATCGCCGTGCCCCTCCTCGGTCTCGTCACCGCGCAGGTGATGGGCGTGCTCGGCGACACCTGGCTCATCGTCTCCATCGTGCTGACCGCGGCCGCGGCCGGTGTCCTCCTCGTCCTCGTCCTGCCCGGCCAGGAGGGCCTCGTGGAACGGCTGGAGGGGCGGGGCGCCGTGGAGCGCTCCGGCACCGTCCGCCTCGCCGTGCTCACCGGCCTGTTCAACCTGCTGTGGGCCACCGTCACCGTCCTGATGATCGTCCGGCCGGGCTCCACGACCGGAGCCTGACCCCCGGGCCGGGTACCCGGGGTAATGCGCACGCCGGGGAAGAGGGACGCCTAGACTGCTCAGTCGCGCCTGACCCGCAGGGGCGGACGACAGGAAAGGCACGTTGACGGGTGTTCCAGGATTCCCCCATCTACGACCGACTGGTCGCCGAATGCGGCGACGTCCCCACGCTGGTGCGCCGGGAGGCGGAGCGGGTGAACAGGGAGCTGGAGGCCGTCATGCGTCCGATGCGCCTGCCCGGCCGGGAGCGCCCGCCGGCCCCCGGCAACGGCTGGCAGCGCACCGCCCTCCTGCCCGGCCCGCGCCCCAGCTGACCGACCGGCGGCGGTGACGGCACGGCCGACACCCGCCGCGCCCCCGCCGGACCGTGCGATGCCCGGGACGGCTCCTTGGCACGCCGCCGCGTCCGCACGACGCCCCCGGACGGTCCCTCAGCGCGTCGCCGCGTCCGTGCCGTCCGGGTCCGCGGCCGGCTCCGGGCCCCCGGCGTCCGGCCGGGCCAGCCACTCGGCGATGGTCCGGGCGATGGGCTGGCCCGTGTCCACCTCGATGAACCCGAACTGCCCGGACTGGTTGCACTCCAGGAACCACCACGTGCCGTCGCCGTCCTCGGCGAAGTCGAACGCCCCGTACGCCAGCCCCGCCGCCCGGACGTAGGCGCGCACCCCCGCCGCGACCACGGGCGGCACCCCGGCCGGGCGCCACGGCTCGGCGGACGCGGCGAAGCGGACGTCCACCTCGTCCGGGTCCGCCCCGGCCACGACCGCCTTGCGGGCGGCCAGCAGCCGGTCGCCGACCACCGTCAGCCGCAGGTCGGCCCGCTTGGCCACCCGCTGCTGCAGCAGCGTCGGACCGAAGGCGACGGCCGCGAAGTCGGTCTCCGGCGAGACCCGGCTGGTCGGCACCGCCCGCGGCGGGTCCTGGGGATGCGCGCCCGAGACGGGCTTGACCACCAGGTCCGGGTGGCGCCCGGCGAACTCCCGGGCCGCGCGCGGGAACGTCGTGATCAGCGTGGCCGGCACCGGCAGCCCGCACCGCTGAGCCAGCCCCAGCTGCCAGGGCTTGTACCGGGCCCGGCGGGCCGCGTCCGGATGGTTCATCCAGCGGGCGCCGCTGCCCAGCAGCATGCCGTAGAGCGCCTGCGCGGACTCCTCCGTCAGCCAGGCCGACGGCGTGGCGGCCCGGGCGGCGGGGGCGCCCGGTCTGCGCACCCAGACGGAACGCAGCCCGTCGATGCCCACCAGCCGTCCCCCCGAGGACAGGTGCCCCCGGAACGAGCCGTGCGCGAACTCGCCCGACAGGGCCACGGAACCGGTCAGGTCGGCCGGATCGAGGCGCACCACCGGCACTTCCGACTCGTTCAGGCACACCACCACCATGTCCGCGGTGACGTCCTCTTCGGTGGTCAGGATCAGCACCGTCATGAACGCGTTCCGTGGTCAGTCGTCGAAGTGGGTCTTCGAACCCGCGGTGGACGTCGTCGTCCCCAGCTCCCGCAGCAGCGCGTGGTCGCCGGCCGCCACCCGCCCGTCGAGGAGCACGTTCACCTGCCGTCCGGAGTCGTACACGTACGGAGTGGCGACTTCCAAATCCCCTACGGGACGTGCGTATTCGAGCGCGAACGGTTGCATCGTCTCTCCCTGGTCGGTGCTGTGCCGATCAAGCGATGGGCCGCCTGTGCCGTCGCCTGGTCCGCCGACTTCCATCGGCTTCCAGAGACTTATACGACTCGAACGGGTGAATGGTTTCCTTACCCTGTGTGATCACCGCGCGGTCCCCGGAGAGAGCCGCGCGCGGACCGCAGAGCGAGGAGGAGCACGCCGATGTCGTCCAGGTACACCGGGTCGGGTACGAGGTCGGCGGGCAGCACGAGATAGAGGACGGCACCCCAGAAGACCCAGCGGGGTCCGGTCGGCAGCCCGGCCCGGCGCAGTTCCCGCCGGGTCCGCACCAGCCGCACCAGGACGGTCACGGCGAGGGCCAGGACGGCCACCGCGAGCACCGCCGCCACGACGAGCAGCACCGTGGTCGTATCCATCCCGCCCCTCTTCCTCCCGGTGCGCCGTGACGCACGCGTCCTGGACCGGATTCCCCCGCCGGGCGCGGATATGACACCCGGACGGGTGTCCGCGCGCACCGGCTCATCCCGGTGGCTCACCCGGGTGGCGGCGCGGGGCGGGGGAGCTTAGTAATGGTCACCACACAAGTCGCGCGTCGCAGTCGGGGACGCAGGAAGCGGCCGCATTCCTTCAGACGGAGAAGACCATGACCACCGGCTCTTCAACACCCCGCCCGAACGAGTACGCCATAGCCACCTCCGTGGACCTGCCGTCCGCGGAGACCACCAGCACCACCGGCACCCACCCGGTGCGCCCGCCGGACGCCGCGCCCGATCCCCAGCCGCCCGCCGGCCCGCACACCGACGGCCCCTACGGTGACGGCCCGTACGGGGACGACCCGCTCGCCGGCGACCCCTACGCCGACGAGGAGCCGCCGTTCGAGGAGCCGGAGCCGCCCGCCGGCCCCCACCACCCGGGGCAGGGCGCGCGGGCCGCGCGGCGGCCGGACCGGGACCCGGCGGCCTACGGAGACCCGGTCGGCGACCTGGTGCGGGCGGCCGTGGCCGACCGGCCGCTGGAGGAGGTCGTCTCGCTCATCACGATGCTGGAGCAGTCGCCGCAGTACGCGCAGGCCACCCTGGACGCCCTGCGCGCGGTCGGCGTCAACCGGTCGGTGGAGGACGTGACCCGGCTGGTCGGCCTGCTGACCCGGCCGCCGCGCCACGCCGACAGCGCCGACGAGGCGATCCGCGCCGCCGCCGAGAACCGCCCGGTGGAGGACGTCACCCGGCTGATGGCCCTGCTGCACCGCACCCCGCTGGAGCCGCACTGCGGCAAGGAAGCGGTCCGGGCCGCGGCCACCGGCCGGCCCGTCGAGGAACTGGTGCACCTGATCGGCCGGCTCGCCGAGGAGCGCCCGGACCCCCTCGGCGGACCCGAGGACCGCGCCCCGCACACCCCCGCCGCCGGGAACACGGCGCCGGCCCCCGCCCCCGGGGAGACCGCCCGGACCGGCGGCCTGGGCGCCGCGCTCGCCGGGGCCGGCCGCAAGGGCCGCGAGCACGCGCGGACCCGGCGCCACCTCCCCGCCGCCGGCGCCCGGCGGGAGAGCCCGCAGGACCCGCCGCGCCGCACGGCCGGGCAGGCGCCGCGCCCACCGGTCTCCCGGACCGCGGCCCTGACCCGCTGGCTCGCCGTCGCGGTGCTCGCCGGCTGCGGGGTGGCGTACTTCCCGCTGCACGCCGACGGCGCCTCCGGACGGGTCTACGGCGCCGCGCTCGGCCTGTCCGCGCTCTGCCTGCTGCTGGCCCTGGTGCTGAGCGTGCGGCCCTTCGTGGCGGTGCTCGCGGCGGCGGTGGTGGCACCGGCGGCGCTGGCCGCCGCCCGGCTGTACGCCCTGACGGCGGCGGAGTCCCGGCTGCACCGGCTGATGGACCTCTCCCTCGCCCCGGGCTGGGCGGCCGTGGTGGTCGCCGTGCTCGCCTCGCTGGCGGCGCTGGCCGCCCTGTGCGTCCGGGTCGCCGCCCTCGTGCCCGGCAGCCGCTGGGCCGCCCGCCCGGCGGCCGGGCCGGGCGGCAGCGCGGACTGACCACCCGGTGACGGACGGGACCCGGGCCGCCGACGCGGCCCGGGTCCCGTCCGTCGCGGTCCGCCTCAGCCGCCGAACGTGCCCGCCGGGGTCTCGTGCGCGAGCAGTCCGGTCAGCACCCGGTCCGGGGTCAGCGGAAGCTCCCGGAAGCGGACGCCCGTGGCGTGGTGGACGGCGTTGCCGATCGCCGCCGCCGTGCCGACGATGCCGATCTCACCGATCCCCTTGCTGCCCATGGGGTTCAGGTGGGCGTCCTCCTCCGCCACCCAGTGCGCCTCGATGCCGACGGCGTCGGCGTGCGCGGGCACATGGTACGAGGCCAGGTCGGACTCGGCGAAGTCACCGAAGGCCGGGTCGACATGGCTGTCCTCGGTGAGCGCCATGCCCAGGCCCATCGTCATCCCGCCGACGAACTGGGAGCGCGCCGTACGGGCGTTGAGGATCCGCCCGGCCGCGTAGACGCCCAGCAGCCGCCGAGCCCGCACCTCGCCGGTGACCGTGTCGACGGTGACCTCGGCGAAGTGCGCCCCGAAGGCGTGCCGGGCGTACGCGCTCCCGGCGTCCGCCTCTCCGGTGGTGTCGGCGTGCGCGCCGATCCCGTCCTCCGGCACCGGGCCCGGCAGCGTGGCCAGCCGCTCCGCGAGCCGGACGCACGCCTCGTGCACGGCCCAGCCCCAGGACGCCGTACCGGAGGACCCGCCGGCCAGCGAGGCCGCCGGCAGCGCGCTGCTGCCCACCTCGGTGCGGACCCGTTCCGTCGGCACCCCGAGGGCGTCGGCGGCGACCTGCGCGAGCACCGTCCGCGCGCCGGTGCCGATGTCGGTGGCGTTGATCCGCACCACGAAGCCGCCGTCGGGCAGCGCCCACGCCGACGCGGTGGACGGCGCCACCAGGACCGGGTAGGTGGCGGCGGCGACCCCGGTGCCGACCAGCAGCGGCCCCTCGGCCCGGGAGCGGGGCCGGGGGTCGCGGTCCGCCCAGCCGAACCGGCGGGCGCCCTCGCGCAGGCACTCCACCAGGTGCCGGCTGCTGAACGGCCTGCCGCTGTCGGGTTCCTCCGCCGGCTCGTTGCGGACCCGCAGCTCCACCGGGTCCAGGCCCAGCTCGGTGGCGAGTTCGTCCATCGCCGACTCCAGGGCGTACATGCCGGGCGCCTCACCCGGTGCCCGCATCCAGGACGGCGTGGGCACGTCGAGGCGGACCACCCGGTGCGCGGTGCGGCTGTGCGGCGCGGCGTACATGACGCGGGCGGGCACCGCGGCCTGCTCCACGAACTCCTTGATCCGGGAGGTGTGCGTGGCCACCTCGTGCCCGAGACAGGTGAGCCGGCCGTCCCGCCCGGCGCCGAGACGCAGCCGGTGCAGGGTGGGCGCGCGGTGCCCGACCAGGGACGGCAGCAGCCGGCGCGGGAACGCCACCGTGACCGTCCGGCCGGTGTGCCGGGCCGCGAGCGCGGCGAGCACCACGTCCGGCCGGGGCGTGCCCTTGGAGCCGAAGCCGCCCCCGACGTGCTCGGCGGTGACCGAGATCCCCTCCTCCGGGACCTCGAACAGCTGGGCCAGGGTGGCGCGTACCGCGTTGGTGCCCTGGCTGGAGGTGCGCACGGTGAGCCGGTCGCCCTTCCAGCGGGCGGTGCTCGCGTGGGGTTCCATCGGGTGGTTGTGCAGCGGCGGCACCCGGTACTCGGTGTCGATCCGCACCTCGGAGGCGGCGAAGGCGGCGTCCTGGTCGCCTCGCTCGCGGACCGCCGGATGGCCGCCGTTGGCCTCCTCGGGGACGTACGACCCGGGGTGTCCGGCGGTGAGCGTGACGTCGTGCGGCTCGGCGGCGCACGTGACGCGGACCGCGGCGGCGCCCGCCCGGGCGGCCTCCGGGGTCTCGGCGACCACCAGGGCGACGGGCCAGCCCCGGTGCGGCACCTCCGGCCCCTGGAGCACCGCCAGCACGGGGTCGTCCGGCTGCGCGAGGCGGGGCGCGTTCTCGTGGGTGAGCACCGCCAGCACCCCCGGCAGGGCGAGGGCGGGCGCGGCGTCGACGCCGGTCACCCGGCCGCGCGCGACGGCGGCCGGGACGGGCCGGGCGTGGGCGCGGCCGGGTCCGGTGTACTCGGCGGCGTACCGGGCGGTGCCGGTGACCTTCTCCCGTCCCTCCCGGCGCTCGGTGGCGGCGCCCAGGACGGTCTCGGTGCCGGTCATGGAAGTCCTCCTCGGGGACGCCGGTTCAGAGCTGGGCGGCCGGCGCCAGCCGGCCGAGGACGTCGAGGGCGAGCCGCCGGGCCAGCGGCACCTTGTAGGCGTTGTCCCGCAGCGGTTCGGCGGCGGCCAGCTCCAGGTCGACGGCGTGCTCGAAGGCGGCGGCCGTGGGCGCCGCGCCGATCAGCGCGTCCTCGGCCCGGCGCGCCCGCCACGGCCGGTGCGCGAGGCCGCCGAAGGCGAGGCCCACCCGCTCGACCACGCCGTTCCCGCAGTGCAGCACGGCGGCGACGGAGGCCAGCGCGAAGGCGTACGACGCCCGGTCCCGGGCCTTGCGGTACCGCGAGGGCAGCCCGCCGGTCGCGGCCGGCAGCAGCACCGAGGTGATCAGCTCGCCGGGATGGATCTCGGTGTCCTTCTCCGGACGCGTGCCGGGCAGCCGGTGGAAGTCGGCGGCGGGCACGCTCCGGGCGCCCTCCGGCCCGCGCAGCTCCACCCGGGCGTCCAGCGCGGCGAGCGCCACCGCCATGTCGGAGGGGTGGGTGGCGATGCACCGCTCGGAGTGGCCGAGCACGGCGTGGTCCCGGTGCACCCCTTCCAGGGCGCCGCAGCCGGTGCCGGGCTCCCGCTTGTTGCAGGGCTTGGTCACGTCCTGGAAGTAGGGGCAGCGGGTGCGCTGGAGGAGGTTGCCGCCGGTGGTGGCCGCGTTGCGCAACTGCCCGGAGGCGCCCGCGAGCAGCGCCTGCGACAGCGCGGGGTACCGGTCGCGGACCACCGGGTGCGCGGCGAGGTCGCTGTTGCGGACCGTGGCGCCGACGCGCAGGCCGCCGTCGGGCAGTTCCTCCACGCCGTCCAACGGGAGCCGGGTGACGTCGATGAGGGCGGCGGGCGTCTCCACGCCGAGCTTCATCAGATCGACGAGATTGGTGCCGCCGCCGAGGTAGCGGGCTCCGGGCCGGGCGGCGAAGGCGTCGGTGGCCTCCTCGACGCTGCCGGCCCGGACGTAGGCGAAGGGCTTCACTCACATCACGTCCTCTACGGCGTCGGCGATGCGCGGATACGCGCCGCACCGGCACAGGTTGCCGCTCAGTCGCTCGCGGATCTCCTCCCGGGTCAGCGGCACGGGCGCCCCGGAGGGCGTCGCCGGGTCGGTGACGTGCGAGGGGTGGCCGGCGGCGGCCTCGGCGAGCACGCCGAGCGCCGAGCAGAGCTGGCCGGGGGTGCAGTACCCGCACTGGAAGGCGTCCCGGTCCAGGAAGGCCCGCTGCAAGGGGTGGAGGTCCTCCCCGTCACCGGCGAGCCCCTCGACGGTGGTGACCTCCGCGCCGTCCAGGGTCACGGCGAGCAGCAGGCAGCTGTTGACGCGCCGGCCGTCCACCAGGACCGTGCAGGCCCCGCACTGGCCGTGGTCGCAGCCCTTCTTGGCGCCGGTGAGCCCGAGATCCTCGCGCAGCAGGTCGAGCAGGACCCGGCGGTGGTCCACGGCGAGGGTGTGGGGTTTGCCGTTGACGCGGAGCGTGGTGTCCGTGGTGTCCGGCTGTGCGTGACCGGTGGTCGCGGTCCTGTCATGGCTGTCCATCGTGTCGGTGACCTCCCGGGACGGGCCGTACGGCTGTCCCGTCCGCGTATCCAGGCCGGCCGCGCTGACACGTGGCGGAACGGGGCCGTCCCGTGGCGGACGCCCGCCGTTCCCGTGCCGGACCCGGGTCACCCCGGCCCGGTCACTCCTCGGGCGGCCGGGCCGGGGCGGTGTCCCGGTCCGCCGGGCGGGCCGCGGACGCGCCCCTGAAGCGCTCCAGGCCGCGGGTGAGGGCGCGCAGCGGGGACACCGGGCGGGTCGCGGACGGCTCGGTGCGGGCCGCGGGCGTCCCGGTGGCCTCGCGCAGGGCGGCCAGCGCCTCGTTGGCCTGCTCGGCGGCCTCCCGGTACAGGTCACGGGAGCGGGTCATCGCCTCCAGCGCCTCGGCGTACATCGCCACCAGCCGCCGCTCCCGCTCCAGCTCCTCGCGGAGCGTCAGCAGCCGCCAGTCCTCCCGCAGCGCGGTCAGCGCCGCCTCGGCGCCGTCCGGCAGCGGACTCTCCCGCGCGGCGAACCGCCGGACCACCGCGATCAGCCCGGCCGGCTCGGAGCCGTCGAGGAAGACGGTCCGCACCGACAGGTCCCCCGCGTCGGGCGCGGCCGGGGTGCCGGGCAGCACGACCGCGCCGCCGCGCGGCACCTGCACGCCGAACTCCTCCAGCGCCCAGTTCACCACCCGCAGCTGCTGCGGCGCCGCGCGGTGCTCGACCACCCGGTGCGCCAGGCCCGGCGGCAGCCACCGCACCAGCGGCACCCGGCCGCGGTGGTCCGGCGTCATCGCCTCGTGCACCACGACATGGATCAGCCAGCCGTCCCGCCCGGCGTCCCGCAGCAGCCGCCGTACGGCCTTGTCGTCGTCCGGCAGCGTGTTCAGGCCACGCAGCCGCAGGCCGGTGGCGGCGTCCCGGTCCCAGGGGACGTCCGGGTCGTCCGGCCAGAACATCCCGGCGGGGGAGGGCCACTCCTGGTCCCAGTGATCCTCGGCCTCCGCGAGCAGCGTCCACTCCTGGGAGCCGGCCGAAGCGGGCGCCAGGGTCAGCCGGGCGCGGACCGTGACGTCCCCGGCCACCCGCCAGCGCGCCTCGTGGACCCGGTCGGCGTCGGCGCCCTCCGGGGGCAGCTCGTGGAAGTCGTCGAGGACGCCGTCGTCCCGGTGCCGGCGCAGGGTGCGCAGCAGGACGTCCCGCGCGTCGGTTCCGACGTGACGGCCGCGGGCGAACCACACGGTCGGCGGGGTCGTGGGGCGTTCGGTGGAAGAGGTCGGCATGAGTCCATCTGCAGGGCGGGGGGCACGGGCGCAGGGCCAGTATCGTCGCCGCGGGCCGTCACGGATCACCCGGGGTGGGCCGACGCGCCGGGCGGGGCAGAGGGACGGCGTACCGCCGTACGGCACGACAGCACGGCGAGGAGCGACCCGGTGAGACTCGACCTCGGCGGACGGACGGCGCCGGCGACCGGCTCGTCCCAGGGAATCGGCGCGGCGATCGCCGTCGACGCCCACCCGGGCCGGCGCCCCGGGCGGGCGTCGACGGCCGCGACGCCGGGCGCCTGGAGCGGAGCGTCGCCGCGCTGCGCTGCGCGAGCAGGTGCCGGACGGGGAGTTCGCCCCGGTGGCGGCCGGCCTCGGCACCGAGGAGGGCGCCGGACGGGCAGGTCGGCGACCGCCCGTCCGGCGCCCTCCTCGTCAACAAGCCCGGAATCTTCGGCGCCGCGCCCGCCCCGGAGATCAGCGACGACGAAGGGCGCCGCCGACCGCGAGATCGATGTCCCCGCCGGCGTCCGGCTCACCCGCGCCCATCTCCCCCGGATGGGGGAACGGGGCCGGGGCCGCGTGCGGTACGTCGCCAGTGACTCGGCGGCCGTCATCCCGGCCGAGACGATCCACTACGGCATGTCCGAGACGGTGCTCCTCGCGGTCTCCCGGGGCTTCGCCGAGGAGGCCGCGGGCAGCGGGGTCACGGTGAACTCGGTGATCGCCGGGCCCACCCCAGCCGAGGGGGGCGAGGAGTTCGTCTACCAGCTGGTCGGCCGCGACCTGCCCAGCGCGTCCTCGATGCGCGTCGCCGACCCGGTGGTCCGCCTGAGCCGGCCCGGGTGTCCGCCACCACCGGCGCGGCGGTCCGCGTCGACGGCGGCTGCGTCGGTTCCGTCCTCCCGTGACCGGTCGGCCGGGCCGGCTCACTCCCGGCCGGTGCCACCGCCGCGGCGTGGCCGGTCCGGGTGCGGTTCGCGCCCGCCGGCGAGGTCGGTGACGCCGGATTCGTCGGCGGTGTCGGCGTGCTGCCGGGGCGTGCTGCGGCCCCCGCCGGGCTGGCCGCCGCCGGTGGTGCCGTAGCCGCCGGTCACCCCGGGGACGCTGTCCGCGTCGGCCTCCTCACGGCTGATGTGCCGGGTGGCCCGCACGCCCGCGCGCCGCTCCGGGTACGGATAGCTGAACGGCCGGGACGCGGCGCGCTCCTCCTCCGACGCGGGGGAAGGGGCCTCGTCCCGGTGGTCGTGCTTCTCGTGCTCGTTCATGGCGTCCGCGTACCCGTACCGCCCGGGGCCATGTGGACTCAGTCCTCCCGTTCCGCTCGCCGCCGGTCGGCGTCGTCCCAGGCCCGCGTGTCGCGGGGCTCGACGTACGGCTCGCTGTCGGCCGGATGGCCGCCGTCGATGACCCGCTGCCGGGCCAGCTCGGCGTCGAACTCCAGGCCCAGCAGGATGGCCAGATTGGTCACCCACAGCCAGATCAGGAAGATGATCACACCGGCCAGGGTCCCGTAGGTCTTGTTGTACGAGCCGAAGTTCGCCACGTAGAACGCGAACCCGGCGGAGGCGACCAGCCAGATCAGCAGGGCGACCACGCTGCCCGGGGTGATCCAGCGGAAGCCGCGCACCCGGGCGTTGGGGGTGGCCCAGTACAGGATCGCGATCATCACGGTGACCAGCAGGACGAGGACCGGCCACTTGGCGATGGACCACACCGTCACCGCGGTGTCACCGACCCCGAGCGCGGTGCCGGCCTGCCGGGCGAGGGAACCGGTGAACACCACGATCAGCGCGCTGGCCACGGCCAGCACCAGCAGCGCCACGGTCAGCGCCACCCGCAGCGGCAGCACCTTCCACACCGGGCGGCCCTCGGGCACGTCGTACACGGCGTTCGCCGAGCGGATGAAGGCGGCCACGTACCCGGACGCCGACCACACGGCGCCGACCAGGCCGACCACCGCGAGGACCGAGCCCAGCCCGGCCTTGGCCCGCAACTGCTCGATCGCGTTGGTCAGGACGTCCCGCGCCGGGCCCGGCGCGAGCTTCTGCACGTTGTCCAGGACCCCCTGGGTGGCGGACTCCCCGGCGATGCCGAGCAGGGAGACCAGCACCAGCAGGGCCGGGAACAGCGACAGCACCCCGTAGTAGGTGAGGGCGGCGGCGCGGTCGGTCAGCTCGTCGTCCTTGAACTCCTTCAGCACCCGCCGCAGCAGCGCCGACCAGGAGCGCTTCGGCAGCTCGGTGGGGGAGTCGGGGGCGGCGCGCTCGGTGGCGGCGTCGGGGCCGAAATCCTCGTCGGCGCCATGCGCGGCGCGCGGGTCCTGCGGACCGGATGCGTGCTTCCCGAGGTGGGGCATGTGAAGTCGGGCCATGCCGCACGAGTAGCCCGTCCCGCGCCTCCCACGCACGCCGTGGGAGGAAGACCGACCGTGCGGACCTGTCCGTACTCCCGCCACGGGCAGGGGCAGCCGGGCGTGGGCGCGGAGGGCCGCGGGCCCCCGCAGTATGACGGATCGAGCGCACGTTCCTCTGGAAAATGCCAAACCCTTCACCCGGCGCGCGCACTTTCCGTAGTGTCCCCGTCACGTTGACGAAGCGGCCGTGCGCAGGGTGCCGACGTGCGGGGAGGGGTTTCGGCGTGCCCGGAATAGACGAGAGCCTGCTGGAAGCGATGCGCCTGCCCGGCGCTCGGGGGGCGTGGCTGGTCGACTGGATCAGCGGACTGGCCCTGGGCGCGGTGGGCGAGGCGCCCGGCGGCGACGCGGAGACGACGGCCGCGGAGACCGCCGAACTGGCCCGGCACGCCGCCGAGAGCGGCGCGCTGGCGCCGGGCGGGGGTGACGGCGCGGTCGGCTCGGAGCCGCCGGTCGAGGACCTGATCGTCACCACCGGGGACTCGTACCACCTGATCCGGTTCGTCAGCACGCCGTTCGACAGCACCGTCTTCCTCCACCTGTGGCTGGACCGCGGCGAGGGCAACCTCGCCCTGGCCCGCATCCGGCTGGGCGAGACGGCGGCCCGGCTGGTGCTCGGATGACGGCGGTGCGCGACACGACCTCGGCCTCGCTGGACGCGCTGGCCGCCGAGGCGGCGACCGGCGCCCTCACCGGCGAGCGGGGCGTCTTCTACCTCGCGGCCGGCCGTGTCGTGCACGTCGAGTCCGCCCACACCCCCGGCCTCGGCGTCCTGCTCACCCGGGGCGGGGCCCTCGCCGAGGACGGCTGGTGGGAGGCGGTCGACCGGGACGGCGCCCGGCACCGGGTGGGCCGCCGGCTGGTCGACAGCGGGCGGGTCGCGGCCGGCGCGCTGGAGGTCTGCCACCTCGGCGCCCTCTTCGACGCCGCCTACTTCGCCCTCGCCCACGACCCCCGCGCCCACCGCTTCCGGCCGGGCGCGGCGCACTGGCTCGGCGCGCTCCGCCCGGTCCCGGTGGCGACCGTGCTCCGCGAGTCCCGGCGCCGCCGCGACCTGCTGCACGAGATCTGGCCCGACCCCCTCGTCGACGTCGCCCCGCTCGCCCGCGTCCCCGGCGCCCGCGCCACCGCCCTGCCGGCCCGGCGGGCCCGGGTCCTCGACCGGGTCGACGGCGTGCGCACCGCCGCCGACATCGCCGAGGACCTCGCCTTCCGGACCTACCACACCCTCGTCGAGCTGCGCCGGCTCGCCGCCGACGGACTCGTCACCACCGCCCCGCGCGTCCCCGCGCGGCCCGGCCCGGCCGCCCCCGACCCGTGCGGGACCGCCTGGGACGACCCCGACGCCGCCCTGCTGCGCCGGCTCCGAGACGCCTTGGAGGCCCTGTGATCCGCGCGCGCCGCCGGCATGCCGAAAGGAGACTGCTCATGGCCGTCGAGAGCGACGTCCTGGCCGAACTGCACCGCCTGCGCGCCCGCGTCCCCCGGCTCACCGGCTCCCTCGCGGCCACCGTCGACGGGCTCGTCCTCGCCCACGACGCGCCCGGCACCGAACCGGAGGGCCTCGCCGCGCTCACCGCCGCCGCGCTCGGCGTGGCCCACCGCACGGCCGACGCCACCGCCCGCGGCGACTTCCGCGAACTGCTGCTGCGCGGCGCCGACGGCTACGTCGCCACCTACGCCGCCGGACCGGCCGCCGTGCTCACCCTCCTCGCCGACGGCCGGGTCAACGTGGGCCGGCTGCACCTGGAGGGCCGCCGCAGCGGCGCCCGGATCGGGGAACTGGTCGCCGGCCCGGCCCGTACCGCCGGCGAGCGCACCGCCCCCGCGGACCCCGCCCGCCCCGTCGGCACGCTGCCGGTGCGCGCCCCGCAGCGGCCCGCCCGGCCACCCCGCCCGCAGGCCGACGGTCAGCGCCGGCCCACCTGAACACCACCGATCCCGAGCACGCCCGATCACGCACGGAAGGAAGCCCACCATGGCCAACCTGGAAACAGCGCTCAAGGAATGCCTCAGCTCCATCGACGGGGCCTCGGCCGCCGCGCTCGTCGACTACACCAGCGGCATGGCCCTCGGCACCCTCGGAGGGACCAAGGACTTCAACCTGGAGGTCGCCGCCGCCGGCAACACCGACGTCGTACGGGCCAAACTGCGCACCATGGAACTCCTCGGCCTCAAGGAGGAGATCGAGGACATCCTCATCACCCTGAGCAGCCAGTACCACCTGATCCGCCTCCTGAAGGGGCGCGGCGGCAACGGGCTGTTCCTCTACCTGGTGCTCGACGCGAGCCGCGCCAACCTGGCGATGGCCCGCCACCAGCTCCGCCGGATCGAGACCGAGCTGGAGGTCTGACCGGCTCCCGTCCGGACCGGGCCCGGCGACGCGGCCCGTTCCGGACGGGTGTCATGTCCGCCTCCTTTCGCGGGAAGGCGGTCCGGCATGAAGGCGACGACAGCGGCCCGCACCGCACCGGTTCTCGCGCTCGTGACCCTCACCGCGGCCTGCGCGGGCGGCACGGACGGCCCCGCCGGAACGGACCGGGCCGGAGCGCTCCGCGCCCCTTCGGGCACCCACCTGGTGATCACCACGGAGAACGGCGTGACCCTGCGCCCCGCCGACGGCGACGGGATCACCGTGGACGACACGGTCCGCCCGCGCTGGAGCCACCGCGACGGCACCCGGGTGCTCGACCTGGACTGCGCCGGGCGGGACGGCCGCTGCCCCCGGATGCCCCGCGTCGGGGTGCCCGGCGGCGTCACCGTCACGGTCGCCGCGCGCGACGCCGGCATCGACGCCGCCGGGCTCACCGGCGCCCTCGACCTCACGACCGTCAACGGGGACGTCACCGTCACCCGCTCCGGCGCCGACGACGCCACCGTCCGCCTCACCACCCGCAACGGCTCGGTACGCGCCACCGCGCTGCGCGCCGGGACGCTGCGCGCCGGGACGGTCAACGGTGACGTCGCCCTCGCCTGCGCCACGGCACCGGCCGGCGTCGGCGGCAGCACCACCAACGGCTCGGTCCGCCTCGTCCTGCCCGCCGATCCCCCCGCCTACCGCGTCACCGCGGCCACCGACAACGGCGCCGCCTCCGTCGCCGTGCCCACCACGGACGCCGGCGACGGGCGCACCCTGCGGCTCACCACCGTCAACGGGGACGTCACCGCCACGCACGACTGAGCCCCGGGGACGGCTCCCCGGGGCCCAGCGGCAGGTCAGGGCGGACGCGCGGGCTCAGGCCCCGCTGTGGCGGAGCATGTCCTCCCGCTCGACGTACTTGATCCGCTCCCGGCCGTGCGGCTCGCCCTGTGCCTTCTCCGCCGCGTCCAGCCGGTACCAGCCGTCCCAGGTGGTGAAGCGGACGTCGCGCTCGGCCAGGAAGGCGTCGACGGCCTCCGGGGCGGGCGAGGCGGGGGTGTGCAGCCGCTCGTTCGCGAAGTCGTCCAGCAGGCTGGCCACCGTCTCGTTGGCGTCGCCCTTGGTGTGGCCGATCAGACCGATCGGGCCGCGCCGGATCCAGCCGGTGACGTACGTCGACTTCAGGTGCTCGCCGGACTCCTCGATGACCCGCCCGGCCGCGTCCGGGACCGTGCCGGAGTCGATGTCCCAGGGCAGCTTGGGCAACTTGTCGGAGAGGTAGCCCACCGCGCGGTAGACCGCCTGCACGTCCCAGTCGGTGAACGTGCCGGTGCCCTTGACGTTGCCCGTGCCGTCCAGTTCGGTGCGCTCGGTGCGCAGGCCGACGACCTTGCCGTCCTCGCCGAGGATCTCCGCCGGGGACTCGAAGAAGTGCAGGAACAGCTTGTGCGGGCGGTCGCCGACGTCGCGGATCGCCCAGTTCTCCAGGGTCTTGGCGACCATGTCGGCCTGCTTGTTGCCGCGCCGGGTGGCGATCGAGCCCTCGTCGTAGTCGATGTCCTCGGGGTCGACGATGACCTCGATGTTGGGGGAGTGGTCCAGCTCCCGCAGCTCCATCGGGCTGAACTTGGCCTGCGCCGGGCCGCGGCGGCCGAAGACGTGGACCTCCAGCGCCTTGTTGGCCTTCAGGCCCTCGTAGACGTTCGGCGGGATCTCGGTGGGCAGCAGCTCGTCGGCCGTCTTGGCGAGGACACGGGCGATGTCCAGGGCCACGTTGCCGACACCCAGGACGGCGACCTTCTCGGCCTCCAGCGGCCAGGTGCGCGGGAAATCCGGGTTGCCGTCGTACCAGGCGACGAACTCCGCGGCGCCGTAGGAGCCGTCGAGGTCGACGCCGGGGATCGCCAGATCGCGGTCGGCCGTGGCGCCGGTGGCGAATATCACCCCGTCGTAGAAGGTCCGCAGATCGTCGAGGCTGATGTCGGTGGGGTATTCCACGTTGCCGAAGAGACGGATCTGCGGCTTGTCCAGCACCTGGTGCAGGGCCGTGATGATGCCCTTGATCCGCGGGTGGTCGGGCGCGACGCCGTAGCGGATGAGCCCGAACGGGGCGGGCATGCGCTCGAAGATGTCGATGGACACGCCGGGGTCGGCGGCCACTTCGGACTTGAGCAGGGCGTCGGCGGCGTAGATCCCGGCGGGACCGGATCCGACGATGGCTACCCGCAGAGGGCGGGGCATGTGCGGTTTCCCTTCGAGCGGTGACAGATCGACTCGACGGGAAGCCTAAGCTAAGGGCACCCTAAGTGGGTACGCGGGTCCGGTCTATGGGCCCATAAGGCCCACTTATGAGTCCCTTACGGGATTGTTTGGACCGCCGCCGCGCGGTGACCGGTGACGCAGACAGACAGGCGGTACACCGGACCGGTGGAGGCAGATTCCGTGGACGACCCCAACCGCTGGCGGGCCCTGTGGGCCACCCTGGTCGCCGGGTTCATGACCCTGCTCGACGTCACGATCGTGGCCGTGGCCCTGCCGTCGATGCAGCGGGAACTGCACGCGTCGGCGGCGTCCGTGCAGTGGGTCGTCTCCGGCTACGCCCTGGCCTTCGCCCTCACCCTGGTGACCGCGGGCCGGATCGGCGACGCCTTCGGCCGGCGCCGGGTCTTCCTGATCGCGCTGGCCGCGTTCGTGCTGTGCAGCGCGGCGGCCGGCGCCGCACCCAGCATCACCTGGCTCGTCGTCGCCCGGCTCGCCCAGGGCATCGCGGCGGGCAGCCTCGCCCCGCAGAACACCGCGCTGATCCAGCAGATGTTCCGGGGCGCCGAGCGGGGCCGCGCCTTCGGCCTCTTCGGCGCGACCGTCGGCGTCTCCAGCGCCGTCGGCCCGGTCACCGGCGGCCTGATCCTGGCCCTCGCCTCCGGCGAGGACGGCTGGCGCTGGATCTTCTACGTCAACGTGCCCGTCGGGCTGGTCGCCCTGCTCCTCGGCGCCCGGCTGCTGCCCCGCGTGGCGCCCGGCCCCCGGGGCCGCCTCGACCCCGTGGGGGTGCTGCTGCTGGGCGCGGGGATCCTCGCGCTGATGCTGCCCCTGGTGCTGGCCGAGGCCGGCGGACTGAGCCGCCTGTGGTGGCTGTTCCTGGTGGGGCTGGTGATCCTCGTGGGCTTCGTCGGCTGGGAGCGGTGGGTCGCCGCCCACGACGGTGACCCGCTGCTCGACACCGGGCTGTTCACGGCGACCCGCGGCTACGCCACCGGCGCGAGCCTGGCCGCCCTGTACTTCGTCGGCTTCAGCGGGGTCTGGCTGGTGTTCGCGCTGTTCTTCCAGAACGGGCTCGGATACTCACCGCTGGCCTCCGGGCTGGCGGTGACGCCGTTCGCGGTCGGCTCCGCCGGTGCCGCCGCCGTCGCGGGCCGTCTGGTGGGCCGGTTCGGGCGGCTGCTGACCGTGTGCGGGCTCGTCGCCGTCATGGCGGGACTGGGCGGCACGGCGCTGGTGCTGTGGCTGGCGCCCGCGGACTCGGCCGCCTACCTGGCGGCGCCGGCGCTGCTGGTCGGCGGGCTGGGCAGCGGCTGCGTCATCTCCCCGAACGTCACGATGACCCTGCGCGAGGTACCGGTCCGGATGGCCGGCGCGGCCGGCGGCGCCCTCCAGACGGGCCAGCGGGTCGGCGGGGCCGTGGGCACGGCCGCGCTGCCCGGCCTCTTCTACCTGGTGCTCACCGTCACCCACGACGACTACCGCGACGCGGTGGCGCTGTCGGTCGGGACGGGCGTCGCCTTCATGGTGTGCGCGCTGGCCGTCGCGGTCGCGGACTGGCGGCGGGACCGCTCCGGCGCCGGCGGCCGGCCGCCGGAGACGTCTCCCAGCCACGCCCACGTCGTCCAGGACTGAGCCCGGCCGGCGGTCAGCGCCGCTTGCCGAACCGGCGCAGCAACTGCTGGGCCTGCGCCCGGCGGCGCGGGTCCGCGGCCGCCCGGCGCACCTGCTCCGCCGTCCGGCGGCCCTGGGGACTGCGCGCGTACCGCATGATCCTGTCCAGCACTCCGGCCATCACGTTCCTCCTGCGATCGGACCCGGTGCGCGGGCGACGGCCGCCCGCGCACCGACCGCCTACCCGCCCCCGTCCCGCTCACCCGGCGGTCCGGGGACGTTTCCGCCGCGCGGACCGGGAAACCCGCAGGGTCAGCGAACGATCCGTGACCGACGTGACAGCAGAGGTGAGACGAACCGTGGCAGGCACCGAGAAGTCCAAGGCCAAGACCGAGCAGACCAAGGGCAAGGCCAAGGAGGCCGTGGGCCGCGCCGTCGGCAACGAGCGGCTGACGGCCGAGGGCCGCGCCGAGCAGTCGAAGGGCGACGCCCGCCAGGCCAAGGAGAAGACGAAGGACGCGTTCCGCCACTGACGGCGACGACGGATCAGGGCCCCGGCAGCCACGAAGGCGCCGGGGCCCTTTCCTGTGCCGTACGGCGCTCTTGCCGTACGGTCCCCCCGCAGTACGGCCCTCCTGTCCTACGGCCCGCAGCCGCGGACGCGCAGTCGCCCCGCCGCCCGCCCCCGTCCCGCCCCCTCCGGTCACGGCACCGGCTGCTCCGCCCAGATGACCTTCCCCGCGGGCGTGTAGCGGGTGCCCCAGCGCTCGGCGAGCTGCGCGACCAGGAAGAGGCCGCGTCCGCCCTCGTCCGTCATGGCCGCGTACCGCAGGTGCGGGGAGGTGCTGGTGCTGTCCGACACCTCGCAGATCAGGCTGCGGTCGTAGAGCACCCGGACGCCGATGGGCTCGGCGCCGTGCCGGATGGCGTTGGTGACCAGCTCACTGAGGATCAGCTCGGTGGTGAACACCAGCTCGTCCAGCCCCCACTCCGCCAGCCGTCGGGTCACCTGGGCCCGCACCTCGCCGACCGCCGCTGGATCGGCGGGCACCGGCCACTCGGCGACCCGGTCGGGGCCCAGCGCCCGGGTCCGCGCCACCAGCAGGGCGATGTCGTCGCCGGGCCGGGCCGGCAGCCGCGCGTCGAGCACGGCCCGGCAGGTCTCCTCCGGCGACGGGCCGGCCACCGCCAGCGCGCCGCGCAGCTCGTCCAGCCCGGCGTCGATGTCCCGCTCCCGGTCCTCGACCAGCCCGTCGGTGTACAGCACCAGCCGGCTGCCCTCCGCGAGCCGCAGCGTGGTCGACTCGAACGGCAGCCCGCCGAGGCCCAGCGGCACGCCCGCCGGGACGTCGGCGATCTCCACCCGGCCGTCGGGGTGGACCAGGGCCGGCGGCGGATGGCCGGCCCGGGCGAGGACGCAGTCCCGCGTGACCGGGTCGTAGATCGCGTACAGGCAGGTCGCGCCGGTGACCGGGGCGCTGTCGGGGTCCGTCGTCTCGTCCTGGTCGATGCGGCCGACCAGCTCGTCGAGGAGGGTGAGCAGCTCGTCGGGCGGCAGGTCGAGTGCGGAGAAGTTGTGCACGGCCGTGCGCAGCCGCCCCATCGTCGCCGCCGCGTGCAGCCCGTGGCCCACGACGTCCCCGACCACCAGGGCGACCCGGGCCCCGGACAGCGGCAGGACGTCGAACCAGTCGCCGCCCACCCCGGCCCGGGCCGGCAGATAGCGGTACGCGAGGTCCAGGGCGTTCTGCTCGGGCAGCGTGCGCGGCAGCAGACTGCGCTGCAGGGTGACCGCCATGCTGTGCTCGCGGGTGTAGCGGCGGGCGTTGTCGATGGAGACCGCGGCCCGCGCCACCAGCTCCTCGGCGAGCGCCAGGTCGTCCCCGTCGAACGGCTCGGGCTTCCCCGCCCGCCAGAAGGTGACCACCCCGAGCCGGGTGCTGCCCGCCCGCAGCGGCACGGCGATCAGGGAGTGCACGCCGTACTCCAGCACCCGCCGGGCACGCTCGGGGTCCTGGGCCCGCCAGCCGTCCGCCCGGGTGAGGTCGGGTTCGAGGACGGCGTGGCCGGTGCGTACGGCCTCCGCCTGCGGGGTGGCGTCGGCGAAGCGGATCGGCCGGTCCCGCGGGAAGAGCGGGCCGCCCTCGGCGACGCCGCTGACCGCGACGCGCAGCAGCGGGCGTCCCGGTTCCGGCCGGCCCCCGCCGGGCACCGTGTCGGACAGGTCCACGGTGGCGAAGTCCGCGAACCGGGGCACGGCCAGCCGGGCCAGTTCCTCGGCGGTGCGGGTGACGTCCAGGCTGGTGCCGACGCCCAGGCCGGCGTCGTAGAGCAGGTCCAGGCGTTCCCGGGTGGTCTCGGCGCGGCCGGACAGGGCGCGCAGTTCGGTGGAGTCGCGCAGGGTGGCGACGCTGCCGGGCGGGCCGCCGCGGATGTCCGTGGGCCGCTGGTTGACCGCGAGCAGCAGGTCCCCGACCCGGTGCACCTCGTCGGTCGCCACCCGTCCCGAGGCCAGCAGCTCCGCGGTGCCGGGGTCGAGCCCGAGGCCGCGCACCGGTCGTCCCTCGGCGTCGGCGGGCAGACCGAGGAGACGGTGCGCCTCGTCGTTGGCGAGCAGCAGGGTGCCGTCGCCGCCGACGATGAGGACGCCCTCCCGCACGGAGTGGAGGACCGCGTCGTGGTGTTCGTACATCCGGGTCATCTCGCCCGGTCCGAGGCCGTGGGTCTGGCGCAGCAGCCGCCTGCTGACGAGTGCGGTGCCCGCCGTGGCCAGGACCAGTGCCGTCGCGGCGGTGCCCAGCAGCAGCGGGAGCTGGCGGTCGACGGCGCCGCCCACCCGGTCCAGGGTGAGGCCAGCCGACACCAGGCCCACCACGGTGCCGTCGGCCGCCTTGACGGGGACCACGGCCTGCACCAGCGGTCCCAGGGTGCCGTCGATCTCCTCGGTCACCGTCCGCCCGGCCAGGGCGGGGCCGATGGTGCCGACGAACGTGCGGCCGATGCGGTCGGGTTCGGGGTGGGTGTAGCGGACGCCGTCGGTGTTCATCACGACGACGAAGTCCACGTCCGCCGCCTCGCGGGCGGCCTCGGCCCTCGGTTGCAGCACCGCCGTGGGGTCGGGGGAGCGCAGCGCCTCCTGGATGCCGGGGGAGGCGGCGAAGGCCCCGGCCGCGGCGACCGAGCGGTTGCGGGCCTCGGTGCCGCTGTCGCCCCGGGCCTGGAGCACCAGCGCCGCCACCGCCGCCAGCACCAGCAGCAGGACGACGACGACCTGGAGGACGAACACCTGTCCGGCGAGGCTGCCCCGGGACAGCGCGGACCGCAGCCCCGGGGCCGGTGCGCGCCGCGGACCGCCGGGACGGCGGATGGGCCGGGCTTCCGATCCGCCCGGGAGTCGGACCATATGCCCATGTCTACACTGCCGGGCCGGATGAGGCGACAGACGATGCCCGGGACGCGGTCGTCGAATGTTTCGAGGACCGGGCCGGACGTGACGGGTTCACGCGAAGACCGGTGGCGTCGGAGGACGGCGCGGTGGCAGGCGTCGAACCGGTCGGGGGAGTCCGTGGCCTTGGGCGCGACACTCGGGGAACTCGGCGGGACACGTGAAGGCGCCCCCTCCGGCCCCCTCGCCCGGAGCGGAATGTCATGTGTCCGACACGCTTATGGGGAGCCGCGACGGCCGTAGCCGGCCGCTTGGGCGGTGCCGGAGCCCCGAAACGGCGGCCTGGCGGCCGGCGCGTCGACCGGCTTCGGCTTCACCGTCGCGAGGGACGGCAGCGCCGCGGTGCCGGCGGTGGGCGCCCGCACGGCCTCCCGGCCGCGTCCTCCGGGGGCGCGCCGGCCTGCGCCGCGCCCCCGGAGCCCGGTCAGCTGAACGGGTCGAGCGTCAGGTACGCCCGGACCGGGCTGCCGTCGTGCACCAGCGACTCGTGGTGGCCCACGTCGTCGAAGGCGAAGGCGTACGCCTTGCCGTCCGCCATCTGCGCGTGTGCCGCGCGGGCGTAGTGGTTGGTCACCGCGTCCTGGTAGAAGGCGGCGGAGGAGGTGTCCGGCTGACTGGGGTTGGTCAGCAGGGTGGAGCGGTTGAAGCCCGCGCACAGGGTGCGGGAGATCGGGCCGCGCACCTGGTCGTTGGGGGCGTCCAGCAGTCGGTGGCAGCCGAAGACACTGTTCGCGTCCGGTTTCTGGAAGCTGGTGACGACCGCGCCCGAACTGTTCGTGAAGTTCATGACGCCGCCCGAGACCCGCCCGTAGTACTTCACGGCCGGCTGGTCGGCGAACGGCGTGACCGTCAGCGTCGACGTGGCGTACTTCTGCCAGACCCGGTTGATGTAGTCGTCCAGCACCGAGGCGGGCAGGGCCCCGGTCTCCACGCCGTACAGCGGGGAGAGCGCCCGCAGGACGGTGCCGTCGGACCGGGTCTGGATCAGGCCGGACCAGCCGCCGGGCTGGGCGCGCAGCGCGTTGAAGAAGCCGTTGTAGCCACCGGGCCTGAGGTGTCCCGTGGTCGCCGTGGTGCCGTCGGCGCGCTGCACGCCGACCGCGTACGGCGCCGAGAACATGTCGACCTGCGTGCTGTTGATCCACAGGCCGGAGTCGTTGAGCGTGTACTCCGACCAGTTGAACAGGATGTTCCGGTTGGGGTCGGACGGATTCTGGACGGCGGGCTGCACCAGGCCGCCGGTGGCGAGCTGGAAGACCAGTTTCTGGCCGTAGGAGAAGTAGATCCGGCCGGAGAGCTTGGGGATCCGGATCGTCGCAGTCTGTCCGGGGCCCGGCCCGGCGATCGAGGCGTCGGGGGCCGGGACGGGCGGGGCGCCGCCCGCGGGCCAGGCGTGGAAGGCGCCGCTCGCGTCGGCCCAGCCCTGCCGGCCCGACGAGAGCTCGGTGCCGAGGGTGTAGACGTAGACCGGTCCGGAGCGGCCGGAGTTGTTGGTGATCTGAAGGGGGATCGTCGCGGGGACCGCGGCCTCGGCGGGGGCGGCGGCGCCGGTCGCGAGCAGCGCGCCCGCCGCGGTGGTGGCCAGGGCGGTCGCCGTCGCGGCGATCCGGTGCCGGAGCCGGGCGGGGAGTCGCCGGGTGAGTCGTCTGAACATGCGCAACCTCCTACGGGCCCGGGGGGAGGGCCGCGGAGACGTGGGGGTGGGGGACGGGCCGAAGACGGCACGTGGGGGTTGGTCCGAACCTTCTGAGAGCGCTCTCAGAGTGCCGGTGGGGTGTGCGCATGTCAACAGTGGTGCGTGCGGGCGCCGGATGTCACCGGCCCGTCCCGGTGGTGTCCGGAAAGCCGCATACCCCGGGCGAGTTGACGGCAAGCGAAGGGCGGGGTGCCGATCGCTGCGTATCGTGAGGGGCCGCGGGCTCCTGCTTCCGCTACTCGGCCCCGGACCGGACGGTGAGGCTCTGTATGACTCCGGCGCGCAGACCCGATGCCACGGGTTCGTCCGTCCTGTCCACCGCGGTGGACTTCAGGGGCGGCTCGGCGATGATCCCCGCCTCCCGCGACATCGTGCACGGATTCGTGCGGCGGCTCGGCGAGGCGGGGGTGGCGATGTCCCCCGCCTTCCCCGACGCGGCCCGGCTGGTCGCCAGCGAACTGGTCACCAACGCCCTGCGGCACGCGCCCGGCCCCTGCCGGCTGGTGCTGACCCTGGTGGAGGACGAGGGCCAGGTGGAGATCGCGGTGTCGGACACCGGGGACGGCTTCCCCACCTTCCTGCCCCGCGACCCGCAGCGGGTCGGCCGGCACGGACTGGAGATCGTCACCCGGCTGTGCGATGAGCTGATCACCAAGCCGCACGCCCCGGGGAAGACCGTGTACGCGCGGCTTCCCCTGACGTGAGCGCCCGGCGGGCCCCCGCGCGCCTCAGTCCGCGAGGGCCTGCTCGAGCGTCGGGTAACAGGGGATCAGCACGTCCACCCCGACGAGCTGGATGACCCGGCGCACCGCCTGCCGGGGCGCGGCCAGCCGCAGCCAGCCGCCGTCCGCCGTGGCCGCCTGGTGCGCCGCGATGAACACGTTGATGCCGCTGGAGTCCATGAAGGCCACGTCCGCCAGGTCGACCACCGCGCCCCGGGAACCCTCGAGCCCCGACAGCAGCACATCGCGGAGCTGGGCGCTGCCGTCGAGATCCACTTCCCCCGCGAGGGTGACGACACAGACGTCGTCGTCCGTGGTGGTACGGGTGATCAGCAGCCGCTCAGGCACCGCCGCTCCCTCGGTGTCCGACACGCTTCCTCACTTCTCGTGCAGGTCCGGCCATGGTTGGTGACCATGATGTTAAGGGTCCGGGGGGGCCTTGGTGGGCAACTTGTGGAGGACCGGCTCGACGCGCGCGGGAGCCGTGCGCTGACTAGGGTCTTCTTCCGTGGCCTACACATTTGACGAGCTCGTGCACAAACGCCGCGCGGCGGACCAGGCGCAGGGCCGGGTCGAACAGCTGCGCGACGCGTACGGGCCGCCCACCCAGCAGCAGTGGACCCCGCGCCAGTCGAGCACCTACGAGACCGCGGTGCGCGCCTGGCGCGACCTCGACCGCGACTGGCGCACCGCCCTGGCCGACTACGTCAGGGAGCACGGGCAGACGCCCCGCGAGGTGGAGGAGGAGGTCGGCAGGGCGCTCCACCCGCACCGCGGCGAGGGACCGGACACCGCCCCCTGACCCGCCCCGCCTGTCGTCCGGCACGGACCCCGTGAGAGAACTGTGCGGCACCGTCCGTCAGTTTCCCCCGCCCCGCTCACCGGGGCCGGGTCCGTCCGGAAGGCACCGTCGATGCGACAGTTCACCGCCGTCGTCAATCCCACCGCGGGCGGCGCCGCGATCCTGCACCGGGTGGCGCCGCTGCTGCGCGCGGCGGGGGCCGGGCTGGAGACGGAGGCCGGCCGCGGTCTCGCCCACGCCGGGGAGCTGGCCCGGCGGGCGGGGGAGCGCGGCCGGGTGGTGCTCGCCGTCGGCGGGGACGGGATCGCCGGGGCGGTCGGCGGCGCACTCAGCGGCACCGGCACGGTGCTCGGCCTCGTCCCCGCCGGACGCGGCAACGACTTCGCCCGTGCCCTGGGCCTGCCCGCAGCGCCGGCGGAGCTGGCCCGGCTCCTCCTGGACGGCGTACCGCGCCCGGTCGACACCGTCGAGCTGGTCTCCGCCGCCCACGACCGCGCGGTGGTGCTGGGCGGCGTCTACGCGGGCGTCGACGCGCTCGCCAACCGGTACGCCAACCGGGCCCGGCTGCTGCGCGGCACCGCCTCCTACTACGCCGGCGCGCTGCGCGCGGTCGCCGGCTGGCGGCCGGCCGGGTACCGCGTCACCGTCGACGGCGAGGAGCACCTGTGCCGCGGTTACACGGTGGTGGCCGCCAACTCCGGCTACTACGGCTCGGGCCGCCGCATCGCCCCCGGTGCCCGGGTGGACGACGGCCTGCTGGACGTCGTGCTGATCCGGCACGCCCCGCGCCGGCTGTTCTTCGCCCTGATGCGGGAACTGGACGCCGGCACCCACGTCCACCGCCCCGAGGTCCGCGTGCTGCGCGGCCGGGAGATACGCATAGAGGCCGACCGGCCGCTGCCCTACGGCGCCGACGGCGAGGTCGGGGCGGCCCTGCCGGTCACGGCGAAGGTGCTGCCCGGCGCGCTGCGCGTCCTGTACTGAGACCTCGTACGGACGCGCCGGCCGGACAGCACCCCGGTGCCGTCGCTCAGACCCGCGTGGTGAAGCGTTCCCACACCCGGTGGCTGCCCAGCAGCGTGGTGACCTGCTCCAGGGCCGAGGTGCCGGAGGTGGCGAGGACCACGCCGGGCGCGTCGGTAGGCACCCCGGCGGCCTCCAGCGCCGCCTCGCCGCCCGCCCACGCGCCGATCGCCTTGCCGTGCCGGAACGCCTCCGACAGCAGCAGCGCCACCCGCGGGTCGGTGGTCGCCGGACCGGCGGGCGCGGGGTCGGACTTGGCGTCGCGGGCGGTGTACGCGTCGCTGCCCGGTCCGGGCACCCCGGCCAGCAGGACGGCGTCGAACTCCACGGACCGCGCGGTGACGAAGGTCCGCTGGACGGTCAGCGCGCCCTCGCCGAGGGTGCCGCCGGTGGGCGCGACGATCAGCGGGACCATGCCCGCGTTGAGGACCGCCTCGCGCACCGCAGCGACCCCTTCCAGGTCGTCCCCGGCGGTCACGATGCCGATCATCCGGCCCTCGGTGGGCCACACCTGGCCGACCTGCGACAGCGCCGGGCTGGGCTCGACGTCGGCCAGCGGCACGGTCGGCTCCGGCGCCGGCAGGCCGAGGCCCTCGGCCACCTGGCGGCACAGTTCGGGGTCGATGTTGGCGAGGACCTGGAGGGTGCGCTCCTTGACGGCCTGCTCGTAGCACTTGCCCAGTTCGAAGGTGTACGCGCCGACGATGTGCTCGCGCTCGATGGGGCTCATGCTCAGCCAGAACCGGCGCGGCTGGCTGAAGTGGTCCGCGAACGACTCGGGCGCCTCGCGCACCTTGCGGCCCTCCGGGACCGTCACCGGCGCCTCGACGAACGCCCCGTTGTCCGCGCCCGCCGTGAACGGACAGCCGCCGTCCAGGGAGTTGGGCCGGTAGGGAGCCACCCCGCGGTGCACTGCCGTCTGGTGGAAGCCGTCCCGCTGCATGTCGTTGACCGGCGCGTGCGGCCGGTTGATGGGCAGCTGCGGGAAGTTGGGACCGCCCAGCCGGGTGATCTGCGTGTCCAGGTACGAGAACAGCCGGCCCGCCAGCAGCGGGTCGTCGGTGACGTCGATGCCGGGGACGAGATGGCCGACGTGGAAGGCGACCTGCTCGGTCTCGGCGAAGAAGTTGGACGGGTTGCGGTCCAGGGTCAGCAGCCCGATCGGCTGCACCGGCGCCAGCTCCTCGGGGACCAGGTTGGTCGGGTCCAGCAGGTCGATGCCCTCGAAGGTCTGCTCCGGGGTGTCGGGGAAGGTCTGGATGCCCAGTTCCCACTGCGGGTACGCGCCCGCCTCGATGGCGTCGGCCAGGTCCCGGCGGTGGAAGTCCGGGTCGACGCCGTTGATGAGCTGGGCCTCGTCCCACACCAGGGAGTGCACGCCCAGCTTCGGCTTCCAGTGGAACTTCACCAGCGTCGTCTCACCGGCCGCGTTGACCAGCCGGAAGGTGTGGACGCCGAAGCCCTCCATCATCCGGTAGGAGCGCGGGATGCCCCGGTCGCCCATGAAGAACAGGGTGTGGTGGGTGGCCTCGGTGTGCAGCGAGACGAAGTCCCAGAAGGTGTCGTGCGCGCTCTGCGCCTGCGGGATCTCCCGGTCCGGGTGCGGCTTCGCGGCGTGCACGACGTCCGGGAACTTGATGGCGTCCTGGATGAAGAAGACCGGGATGTTGTTGCCGACCAGGTCGAAGACGCCCTCGCTGGTGTAGAACTTCGTCGCGAAACCGCGGGTGTCGCGCACGGTGTCGGAGGAGCCCCGGGAGCCCACCACGGTGGAGAACCGCACGAACACCGGTGTCTCCACGTCCTGCGCGAGGAAGGCGGCCTTGGTGACGTTCGCCGCCGTGCCGTAGCTCTGGAAGGTGCCGTGCGCCCCGGCGCCCCGGGCGTGGACCACGCGCTCCGGGATGCGCTCGTGGTCGAAGTGCATGATCTTCTCGCGCAGGTGGTGGTCCTGGAGCAGCACCGGCCCGCGCGGCCCGGCCTTGAGTGAGTGGTCGGTGTCGTGGACCCGGGTGCCCTGCGCGGTCGTCAGGTACGCCCCGGACTGGGCCATGCGCGCGCGGTCGGCGCCGGTCGGCTGGCCGGTGGGCGACACCGTGGCCGGGCCGCTCTGGTCGGGCTTGGGCGGCAGCGGCTCGCGGGGCTCGGTGGGCTCGGCGAGCGCCGGGGACTCGGGGCCCGGCTTGCCGGGGACGCCGTCCTCCGGTCCGTCGCTCCGCAGGACGTCGCTGACCTTGTCGGCGACCCGCTTGAGAGGGTTGGCCTCGCTCATATGTCTCTTTCCTCCGATGTCGGCCGGCCGGTCGATGTCGTCACGGCCGGAGCCGCGGGACCCGGCCGCGGGCAGCGGGTACCCACTTGGCGCCGGGACAGCGCACCGATGTGGCGACGACTGTGCTGACGGTCCGTCAGGAGAGGGGGGGCGCTCTCCGGAAGCGGGTCAGACGACGGTCTCGCCGTCGTGGAGGCCGCCGTGGCAGTACTGGCTGAACGCCTCGCCCTCGCCCTCCCATGACACGATGATCATCCCGCCGCCGGCGACGCACTCGCTCGCTCCGACGCCGGCGGGCGCGTGGACCGGGCGGTCCGCGGCGGCCGCGCGCGGGGTGGCGTCCGCCGTCCCGGCGGGCCAGACCAGCGCCACGGCCAGGGCCGCGGCGAACGCGCACGACGACTTGTACATGACTGCTCCCGGCTTCGGTGACCCGTGCCGTACCAGCCTCGCCGCCCCCCGCCCGCCCCGCGACCGGACACGGGCGCCCGGGGGACGGACCCCGCCGCGCCCACCGCCCTCGCGGGGGCACCGGCGCGGCCCGGCGCCCGGCCCGCCCACCCGCACCCCCCTGGCCGGCGCGCGTCCAGCGCGGGCGTCCCTGCTCCCCGGCCGCGCGCCTCGGCGCGGAACCCGGCGCCCGCGACCGGGCCACCGCCCCCGGGCGCGCGGCCAGGACCGGCGCCGCCCCCTGCCCCGGCCGCTCAGCCCGCCCGGTGCGTCACCTCCGCGGGTGAGAAGGAGACGCGGGTCCGGGCGCCGTCGGCCCACAGCACCTCCACACCCCGCGTGCCGTCCGGCACCACCTCCGTGACCGCCTCCCGCAGCGGACGCGGGTCCGGCTCCCCGGTGAGGGCGGCCAGGCAGACGTGGAGGGACGTGCCGCCCGCCGGGCCGGTGACCCGCGGGACCCGCGCCCAGCGGGTGTACGCCGTGCCCTGCGGGGCGCGCAGCCACTCGGGGTCCGCGCCGAGACCCAGCAGGCCGTGCAGCCCCGACACCAGGTCCTCGCCGGGCCCGGTGGCCCATCCGGTCTGGATGACCCGCGCCCCGGCCGGCGCCCCGGACACCCGGTGCGCCCGCAGCTCGTACGCCCCCACCGCCACCGTCACGCTCTCCACCCGCAACCCCGGCACCATCGGCGCCCCGCCGGGCAGCACGGGCCGGTGCCAGGACGCCGCCCAGCCCCAGCCGTCGCCGTGCCCGGCACCGAGCGGGTGGAGCCGGCGCCGCACGCTCGGCCGGCCTGCCACCTCCACCGACAGGTGGTTGTCGGCGGGGTTGTGGGGCGCCGTCGGCCCGGTCCGGGTCGAGTACGCCTGCCGCCCGTAGTACGGGTCGTCCTCGGCGGCCGACTCCCCCTCGTGCGGCCGGACGTGGTCACTGCCGTGGTTGTGCAGCCGTACGATCCCGTCGCCGCGCGTCGCCTGTGCCAGCAGCCCGGGCGCGGGCAGGGCCAGCACCCGGTCGGACACCTCCGCCGGCGCCGGTTCCTCCACGGCCGTCCACAGCGGGTGGTCCGGCGGGGCCAGCAGTGCCACGAACGCCTTCGACGCCCAGTAGGGGGAGGCGGGACCGGAGTACGACTGCAGGACGGCGTCGTGCGGACCGTGCCAGCCCAGGCTCAGCAGACCGCCGTCCGTGAGCGCGCCCCGGTCCAGGAAGTACCGCAGGCTGCCGCTGGCCAGCCGCCGGGAGACCCCGGGCGCCAGCGGGGTGTGCCCGGTCAGCGCGCCCAGACCCACGGCCGCCGACGCCGCGAACCGGTACGTCAGCGACCGGCCGAAGTGCAGCGGCGCCCCGTCCCCGCCGAACAGCAGGGAGAAGCCGTCGAGATGGGCGCGCAGCCGCTCCCCGTACCGCGCGCCGGCCTCCGCGTCGCCGGCGAGGTGGGCGTCGAGCACCGGGTACAGGTGCAGCGCCCAGCCGTTGTAGTGGTCGAAGGCCCGGCCGTCGCCGTCGGCGTACCAGCCGCCGCCCCGGTACCAGCCCTCCAGCAGTTCCAGCGCCCGGTGCCGGGCCGCCGCCGTCTCGGCGTCCCCGCGGCCCACCGACTCCAGGAAACCGGCGACCGTGTACGGGAAGAGGTACCAGTTGTTCGGCGCCGGGGTGTGCCGCAGGGCGCCGCGCAGCCACTCCTCCGCCCGGTCCTGGACACCGGCGTCCAGGTGCTTCCACAGCCAGGGCGCGGTCAGCCGGAGGCCGAGCGCGACCGACGCCGACTCGACCATGGGCTGGCCCTGTACATGGTGGTCGAGGACCAGCGGCCAGGACTCGGTGTCCTCGCGGCCGGGGGTGCGGGTGCCCGACGCGAGTCCCTCGGCGTAGCGGTCCAGCCAGCCGTGCGGGTCGGCGCCGTCCGCGCCCGCCACCCGGAACGCGGCGGCGAGGAACGTCCGGGCGTAGCCCTCCAGGCCGTCCGAGCGGACCCCGGAGCGGGACGGCCGTCCGGGCAGGTCGAGCAGGGCCGAGCCGGGTGTGCTCCAGCGCCACGCGGCGGCCAGCAGCCCGTCGGCCACCGCCTCCCAGTGGGCGCGGCCGTACCCGGTGTACGGGCTGGTCACGCGGTCCTCGGCGGGCAGTGCGAAGGGAATGCTCATGCCAGGAAGGCCAGCCTTTCGCGTCGTACGGGATGGGCGAAACCGGCGCCGGAGGCCCAGCGGCCGATCTCGGCGACGGCCAGGTCGGCCAGCCGTCGCCACTCGTTGCCGAGGGAACCGGCGAGGTGCGGGGTGATCAGCGCGCCCTCGCAGTCCCACAGGGGGTGGTCCGGCGGCAGCGGTTCGGGATCGGTGACGTCCAGCACGGCCCGGACCCGGCCCGCGCGGACGGCGTCGGTCAGCGCGTCCTGGTCGACGACCGGCCCCCGGGAGGTGTTGATGAGCACGGCACCGGCCGGCAGCGCGTCGATCAGTTCCCGGCTCACCAGCCCCCGGGTCTCCGGCAGCAGCGGGGTGTGCACGCTGACGGTGTCGCAGCGCGCGAACAGTTCCGCCAGTCCCACCCGCTCCACGCCCAGTTCGGCGGCGTCGGCGTCCGACACGTACGGGTCGTGCAGCAGGACGCGCAGGTCGTGCGGGCGCAGCAGCTCGATGACGCGGCGGCCGATCAGGGACGCCGAGAGGATGCCGACGGTGCGCCGGTGGTTGCCGACCGTGCGCGGGGTGCGCAGCCAGGCGGCCCGGCGGCGGGTGGCGCGGTACTCCCGGGCCTGCTCCAGCACCTGCTTGCCGGTCAGCAGGATCATGCCGAGGGTGTACTCGGCCACCGGCACGGCGTTGGCCGCGGCGGCGGACGACACCTCGATGCCGCGCTCCCAGCAGGCGTCGGTGACGTGGCCGCGGACACTGCCCGCGGTGTGCGCGACCGCCCGCAGTCGTGGCGCCGCCCGCAGCACCTCCGCGTCGAGCGGCGGACAGCCCCAGCCGGTGACGAGCAGGTCGGCGTCGGCCAGCGCCGCCCGCGCGCGGGGGGTGGACAGGTCGTCCAGGACGGGGAGGGGGGCGAGGTCGCAGACCCGGCGGAGGGCCGCGAGGGACTCCGGGTCGAGGACGGCCCCGGCGGCCTCGGGGGACATGGCCACGGCCGCGCGCGGCCGGAAGCCGGGACCGGGGACTTGCTGGATCACTTGACGGCTCCGGCGGTCAGTCCGCTGCGCCAGAAACGCTGGAGCAGCACGAAGGCGAGGATGAGCGGGACGACGGCGAGCAGCGACCCCATGATGACCACGGGGTAGTACTCCGGCGAGACCGAGGCGGAACTGTTCCACTGGTACAGGCCGAGGCTGACGGGATACAGGTCCTGGTCGGACAGCATCACCATGGGCAGGAAGAAGTTGTTCCAGATCGCCGTGAGCTGGAACAGGAAGACGGTGACCAGACCGGGGCCGAGCATCCGCAGCGCCACCCGCACATACGTGGTCAGCTCGCCCGCGCCGTCCACCCGGGCCGCCTCCAGCACCTCGTCGGGGACGTACCCCCGGCTGAAGATCCGGCCGAGGTACACCCCGAACGGGTTGAACAGCACCGGCACGAACACCGCCCAGAAGGTGTTGACCAGGCCGGCCTCCGACGCCATCAGGTACAGCGGCAGGGCGAGCACCGTCTGCGGCACCATCACCGCCGCCAGCACCAGGCCGAACAGCTTCTCCTTGTGCCGGAAGCGGTACTTGTCGAAGGCGTACCCGCAGGCGACGCTCACCAGCGCGCCGACGGCGGCGCCCAGCACGGCGTACAGCAGGCTGTTGAGGTACCAGCGGCCGTACAGTCCGCCGTCCATCGCGAAGAGGTCTCCCAGGTTCTGTCCGAAGGAGAAGTCGCTGAAGGAGAGCAGGTCGCTGCTGAAGAGGGCGTCGCGGTCCTTGGTGGCGGCGAGCAGCAGCCACAGCACCGGCAGCAGCGTGTAGAGGACGGAGACCGCGACGACCGTGTTGACCGTGAGGCGGCCCAGCAGGCGGGTTCTCATCGGGCCTCCTCGGCGGCGTCGGCACGGCCGGTGAACCGCGTGACGCCGTAGGACAGGGCGACGGTGCAGGCCAGCAGGACCACCGAAGCGGCCGCCGCCAGGCTGTAGTTGGTGCGGTTGAAGGCCGCGTCGTAGATGTACATGCTCGGCGAGAAGCGCGAGCTGATCATCGGGGAGGACTGGCTGAGCAGCATCGGCTCGGTGAACAGCTGGAGCGCCCAGATCAGGGTGAAGATGGCCACCATCACGATGGAGGCGCGCACCAGCGGGGTCTTGACCTGGAGCGCGGTGCGCACCGGTCCGGCGCCGTCCACGACGGACGCCTCGATGACCTCGCGGGGGACGGCCTGGAGGGCGGCGTAGAAGACGACCATGTTGTAGCCGAGGTTGCTCCACAGGGCGATGTTCACGATGGACGGGAGCACCGTGTGCACGCCGAGGAAGTCGACGGTGATGTCGGCGCGGGCGAACAGGTCGATGACCGGGCTGATGCCCGGCGTGTACAGGTACAGCCAGATCAGGGCCGCGATGATGCCGGGGACGGCGTGCGGCAGGAACAGGCCGAGCTGGGCGAAGGCGCGCAGCCGGGCCGCTCCCGAGTCCAGCAGCAGCGCGAGGGCGAGCGCGCCGGCGACCATCAGCGGGATGTAGATGAGGCAGTACAGCGCGACCGTGCCGAGTCCGCCGAGGAAGGTCGGGTCGGTGAGGACGGCGGCGTAGGAGCGCAGGCCGACGAAGACGGTCCGTTCGGGGCCGAAGCCGAGGCCGGGCTGGTCGTCGCTGTAGAAGCTGAGGTAGACGGCGGTGCCGACGGGGATCAGGAAGACGGTCAGCAGCAGGACGAAGAACGGCGCCATCAGGACGCCGCAGGCGGTCAGCCGCCGGCGCCGGGCCGCCCTGCGGGCGCGGTGGGCGGCGGGGGCGGTGGCCGGCGGCGCGAGGGCCGGCACCGCGGGCCGGGTGGTCGCGGTCATGGGGTGTCACCTGCCTTTCGGCGGCTCAGGTGCTGTGCTGGGTGGTGGACAGGCCCAGGGCCTTGAGGTCGGGCATGGTGCCCTCCTGCGCGGTGCGCAGCGACTGCACGAGGCTGCCCTGACCGCCGCCGACGCGGGCGAAGGAGTCCTGCATGACCTTCTGCGTGGCGGTCATCCGCGGCCCCCACGTCCACTGTCCGCCGATCTTCTCGGCCTCCCGCTCGAACAGGGCGTAGATGTCCTGCCCGCCGTAGTACGAGCGGTCGAACGCCTCCCGTCCGACGGGGACCAGGTCGGGAGCGGCCGGGTACTGGCTGCTGGTGCCGCTGGAGAGCCGGGCGCGCAGCGCGTCCGGGTGGGAGACCTGCCAGGCGATGAACTCCATGGCGGCCTCCGGGTGCCGGCTGTCCTTGGTGACGGCGAAGGTGGAGCCGCCGTGCGTGCCCACCGAGGGGCGGGCGGGGTCCCACTGGGGGAGCGGCGCGATCCGCCACTGCCCCTTCTGGCCGGGGCGGGCGTTCATCTGCGCGCCCGCGTCCCAGGCACCGGTGAGCCGGGTCAGCACCAGGCCGTTGCCGAGCTGCGCGTCCGACTGCCGGCTCTCCACGGCGTTCATGAACACCTCGCCGGCGTCGATCAGCCGCTGCCAGTACGCGGCGACCCGGCGCGAGGGGGCGTCGGCGAGGGAGACGTTCCACGCGCCCTTCGAGGTGTCGAACCACCGGGCGCCGGCCTGCCAGGCGTACGCGGCGAACTGGGTCATCCCGTCGGTCGGGAACAGCACCAGCCGCCGGCCGGCCGCCTCGCGCCGCACGGTGCGCGCCTGCTCGGCGAACTCGTCCCAGGTGCGGGCGGGGCGGAGGCCGTACCGCTCGAACAGGTCGGCGCGGTAGTGCAGCACCATCGGCTCTATGTCCAGCGGCACGCTGAACACCCGGCCCTCGAAGGTGGTCAGGCCGAGCGCCTGCGGCAGCAGCTTGCGCCGCAGCCGGTCGTCGACCAGGTCGGTGATGTCCCGGGCGACGCCGTCGATGGCGAACCCCGGGACCTGCGGGTACTCGATGGTGGCGATGTCCGGTGCGTTGCCGGCCCGCGCGGCGTTGCTGAGCTTGGCGTAGCCGCCCTGCCCGCCGGAGGGGATCTGCTGGAAGTCGACCTGGACACGGTCGTGGGTGCGGTTGAACGCGTCGACCACCTCCTGGCTGCCGCGCAGCGCGGACCAGAAGGTGATGCGCGTGATACTGCTCGTGCCGCTCGACCGGCTGCCGGCGCCCGTGCCGCTGCAGGCGCCCAGGGCTCCTGTCAGCGGCACGGCGGCCAGCGCGGCGAGCACGGATCGACGACTGTGTCGACCGGGCATGGCGCCTCCCGCGGCTCTGGGTGTGTCGTCGTCCACGACACGACTCTTCGGGACACGGGAATCCTGATCGCTCGAACGGAAACGGTCAATAGATCGATCAGAGGAAACTAAAGCGATCAAACGATCGTGCAAGGAAGGTCATCACCCACGACCGGCAGGAGCCGGGCACCGGGTCACCCGGCGTCGGCCGGCCGCCCCGTCGAGCCGCGCACCGTCAGCCGCGGCAACAGCTCCACCCGCCGCACCGACCGCTCCGGCGCGCCCCGCAACCGGTCGAGGAGCAGCCGCGCGGCCACCCGCCCGACCTCCGCCTTCGGCGGCGACACGGCCGTCAGCGGCGGTGTCCCGAGGCCGGCCACCACATCGTCGTACGCCACCACCGAACAGTCCTCGGGCACCCGCACGCCCTCCTGCGCCAGCCGCTGGACGATCATCAGGGCGTCCTCGTCGCCGTGCCCCACCAGCGCCGTCGCCCCGGTCCGGCGCAGCAGCGCCGGCACCTCGGCCGTCCCGTCCGCCGCGTACGGCCCCTCCTGCCCGGCCCCCGGCGCGCTCAGCGCCCACGCCCACGCCTCCACCAGCGGATGGGCCCGGGCCGTCTCGGTCAACGCGGCCCGCAGGGTGCGCGCGGTCGGGCTGTCCTCCCGCGTCGCGAACACGATCCGCCGGTGCCCGAGCCCCACCAGGTGCTCCACCGCCAGATGCGCGCCGTACCAGTGGTCGGAACAGACCGAGTCCAGCGCGTGCGAGGGGCTGCCCGGCCGCGGCCGGCGCTCCATCAGCACCGTCGGCACGTCCAGCGCGGCGAGCCAGTCCTGGTCGGCCTCCTCGTGGGACCGGGCGAGCCAGCGCGGCGCCAGCAGCAGCCCGGCGGCGCCGTCCGCGAGCGCCCGCTCCACCAGCGGACGCTCCGCCCCCGGCCCCCGGGGCGCGATGTGCAGGGCGAACGGCACCCCGGCCTCCTCCAGGACCGTCCGCGCGCCGTGCAGGACCTCCGTCAGATACGCGTGCCGTTCCGGCACCACCAGCGCCACCCGGCCCCCGCCGCGCGGGTCCGCCGCGGCGGGCGCCTCCGCGGCGGGCACGGTCGAGCGCACCACACCGTGACCGCGCCGCAACCGGCCCGCCCGGGTCAGCTCCTCCACGTCCCGGCGCACCGTCACCACGGAGACCTGCAACTCCTCGGCGAGATCGCGCACCCGCGCGGCGCCCCGCGCCCGGACCGCCGCGAGGATCCGCTGCCGCCTGAGATCGACCGGCTCCCGCACCTGGGCCTCCCCACCCACCCGAGCCTCACCCGAGAATGTTCGTTTGAGCGTTTCGGCTCATCATAGCGATCGCCGGGTGCGGGTGATCAGGGTTCCGGATCGGCGAGCAGCGGACCCAGCGGGCCGAGGTCGAGGTTGAGGTCGGAGCGGCTCAGCCCGTGCCGCTCGCACAGCTCGTCCATGCGCTGGTCGAGCAGCATCAGCGCGGTGCCGAGCCGGTCCTCCTGCTCCTCGCTCAGCGTGCCCGCGTCGAAGCGCCGCACCGCTTGACGCTCCATCAGTTGCCGGAGCAGTTCGACCACGGTCAGCACCAGGGCGGCCAGGTCGTTGCCGACCCGGTCCGGGTCCAGGTCCAGGGTGCGGTCGCGGGGCGCGCTCACAGCGGCCCGCTGTCCGGCCAGGGGCTGGGCACCCGCTCGTTCACCGACGACAGCAGGGCGTGCAGCGACACCCGTACCAGCGGTACGTCGGCGATGGCCAGCACCAGGTCGCCGCTGACCACCACGCCGGTCGCCAGCACCCGGTCCAGCAGGTCGACCAGCGGGACCCCGACCGGCGCGTACCGCTCGGGGCCGTTCCACGGCACGTGGGTGAGGCCGGGCTCACGGACGTCCGGGGCGGTCACGGCCGGACCACCTCGCGCTCCGGCTCCGGGTCGCCCTCCTCGTCCCACCGTGCGAAGGAGTACGGCACCCAGGGTCCCGACGCGCCGACCTCGACGCCCGCCGGGCCGCCGGCGCCACCGAGCCGGGCGAGCGCCGCGGCGAAGTCCTCCCGGCGGGCGTCGTCCACCAGATAGGCGGCGTTGAGCAGCTGGGGCGCGCGGCGGCCGGTGAGCCGCTCGCTCTGCGGGCGGTGCCGGGTGGCGGCGACGGCGTACCGCCGCAGCTCCGCGTCGACGGCCTCGGCGGCGGCCACCGCCCGGCCGTGGCCGTCCTGCCGGACCCGGCGGCGCGCGGACGCCCGGCTGAGGTAGGACCGCCCGCCGGAACCGCCGGCGTCCTCCGCCCCCGCCTCCTCGGCCTCTCCGGCGCCCTCGGCCGGGACCTGGGCGGCGTGCACCTTCACCGCCCACTCGGTACGGCCGCGCAGCCGGTCGAGCAGCGCGCGCAGCGCGGCGGCGCGGGAGGTGACGGCGTCGACGGCACCCTCGTCGGAGCGGTAGAGCGTGGCCATGGGCAGCGGGACGACCGGCCCCGTCCGGGCCGCGGCCTCGACGGTCCGGTGGTGGGCGCGGGCGCAGCGTTCGAGGTCGGCGGGCCGGTTCAGGCGTTCACCGAGGGCCGCCTCGCCGAACGCCGCGACCGGCACGTCCTGCACGACCAGCCACAGGTCCCCGGCGGGCAGCTGCCGCAGCGGGCCGCCCTCCTCGTGACCGGCGGCGGCCGGCAGACCGGCGGGCGGCGGCGTACGGGTGACGGCGAAGGCACAGACGAGGCTTGAGGACGGGGACGGAGTGCTCACCGGGTCTCCTCCACGTACTCCTGCCGCTCGTGCCGCTCGTGCCGCCCGGGCCGCTCACGGCGCTCGGCCTCGTCCGCGTCCGTGGCCGCCTCCAGGGCGTCGAGCCGGGCCCGCAGCCGCGCGTTCTCCTCGGCGAGGGCGTCCCGCCCGGCCCGCGAGGACAGCGCCGGGTCGGACTCCCACCAGTCGATTCCGGCCTTCTTCGCGGTGTCGACGGAGGCGATGAACAGCCGCAGCCGGATGGTGAGCAGCTCGATGTCCAGCAGGTCGATCTTGATGTCGCCCGCGATGACGATGCCCTTGTCCAGGACGCGTTCCAGCAGGTCGGCGAGGCTGCCGGAGGCGGCCGGGTACTCCGGCTCCAGCGTGGCGTACCGGCGGTCGAGGTCGGTCACGGTGTGCTCCCCGGGGACTCAGCGGCGCGGACGGGCGGGGCCACGGCCGTCGTCCTCGTCGTCGCCGTTCCCCTCGTCGTCCTCGTCGTACTCATCGTCCTCGTCGTAGGTGTGACCGCCGCCGTCCTCTTCGGCCTCGTCCTCGTAACCGTCGTCCTCGTCGTCCTCGTCGTCGTCCTGCTCGTCCTCGTCATACGCCTCGTCGTAGTCCCCGTCGTCGTAGCCGTCCTCGTTCTCGGCGTTCTCGGCGTCCTCTGAGGTCTCGGCGTTCTCCGCCTCCAACGCCTCCTCGTGCGACCGGACGACCTCACCCTCGCGGATCTCGCCGCGCCAGCCCTCCACCTCCTCGTCGCCCCGGAGGGTGACGTGCCGGGCGAAGTGCTTGAGGTCCAGCCGGAGCCGGCGCCCCTGAGCACGCCAGAGGTTGCCGGTCTTCTCGAAGAAGCCGGCCGGGTAGTACTCGACGACCACGACGATCCGGGTCAGGGAGGGGGCGATCTCGTGGAAGGTGACGACACCGGTCGTACTGCCCTTGGCGCCCTCTGAGGTCCACACGATGCGCTCGTCGGGGATCTGCTCCTGGACGGTCGCCTTCCAACTGCGCGCGGACGGGCCCACCTTGACGTTCCAGTCGGAGGTGGTGTCGTCGCTCTTGTTGACCCCCCGGACGCCCTTGGTGAAGTCGCTGAACTCCTCGAAGCGCGTCCACCGGTCGTAGGCCGTGCGCAGCGGCACGCCCACGTCGACGGTCTCCATGATGTGGGTCGCCTTGACGCTGCCGCGCGGTCGGCCGTCCTGGGAGCCGCCGCCCCCGCTTCCGCCCCCGCCGCCGCTCTTGCCCTCGGCGAGGTCGGTCAGCCGGCCGGTGAGTCCCTTGACCCGTTCGCCGGCCTTGCCGGTCAGGTCGGTGCCCTTGGCGGAGAGGTAGCCGCCGAGCGCGTCCTTGAGGCTGTCGAGTGCCCGGTTCCCGGTCATCCGCGGCCACCCCCCGGGACCCGCCGACGCGCCGGTGCCGCCGTCTTCCTGGCGGTGGTCCGCACCGGTGGCGGCCGGTGGCCGGGGGCCTTCTTCGCCGCCCTCCGGGGCGGAGGGCCGTCCTCGAACTCGTCCTCGTCGTCGAACTCGTCCACGTTCTGGTCCACGTTCTCGTCCGGGTTCTCGTCCGTGTCCGCGTCCTCGGGCCGCGCCCCGTCCCGGCGGTCCGTCGCCCCGAGCGCGTCCGTGCGGTCGCGGAGGGCGTCGGCGAAGCGGGACAGACTCCGGTCGGTGGCGGCGGTGACGGCCGCGCGCCCGGCGGTGAACAGCTCACCGCGCACCTGGTCCGTCAGCTCGCGGAACTGCGGCGCCTCCTGGAGCCGGCCCAGTGACCGGGACAGCACCTGAGCCGGTGACACCCCGAGCCGCCGGCCCGTGAGATAGGAGCCGACCACGAGGGCCAGCTTCGCCTTCTTCGTCCGTCCCAGCAGATAGCCGCCGGCCATGGCCGCCGCCAGTGCCGCCTTGTTGTCACTCATACGTGCCTTCCCTGCGATGGTCCGTGGGTGGTCGTGCGCGGCCGGGTCCGGCGTTCGAGGAGCGTGAGCAGCCGCTCCTCCTCCCGCTCGAAGGCCGCCTCGTCGATGGCGCCCCTGTCCAGGGCGCGGTTCAGCGCGGCCAGCCGCGCCCGTACGGCCCGTGGGTCGCGCGTCTGCCGCCGGGCCTCCTCCAGCAGGTGGTCGGCGACCCAGAGCGTGCCGCGCACCGGCGCCAGGGGCAGCAGCAACAGACCGCTCACCAGTCCCATGGCCGTCACCGCCCGGCCGGCCGCGACGCGGGACGCGCCTCGACGAAGCTGTAACAGGGCAGCGGGCCGGTGACACCGAGCGCCAGCCGGTCCCGGTGGGCCCGCGCCCGGGCGGCCACCTCCCGCCGGAACCCCGGCTCGTCGTCGGCCCGCACCAGGAACGACGTACTGAGCACCCGTCCGTCGTCCAGCGGGCCGTCGGCGGTCCGTACCGCCAGCGGCGTCAACCGGGCGAGGACCTCGCGCGCCGCGCGCCGTGCCTCCCGGCGGACGGCCTTGGCCAGCGCCTCGCCGAGCCGTACGTCGGCGTCGTAGCCGGGCCGGCGCCGGGCCCGCAGGGCGAGCGTCCGGAGCTGTTCGTCCCGGCGCACCAGCTCGGCGAGGCAGTCGGCGACGACCGTGCCCTTGACGTTCAGCTCCACGCAGCCCGCGATGTCGTCCAGCTGCCGCTTCAAGTGGGCCGCGTCGGAGCGTAGCTGGGCGCGGAGGGCGTCCGGCCGCGGAGTCAGGACCGCGAACCGCATGGGCAGGACCGGGCCCTGCGCGACCAGTTCCTCCAGGACCGCCTGGTGGGCCAGCAGGTCGCGGCGGCGTGCCCGGGGCCGCTCCGGCGCCGGGGAGACGGCCGCGCACAGCCCGGACTCGGTGAGCAGCCCCACCGGGGAGCCGGCCACGCCCGTGGCGCGCGGGGCGCGGACCCCGGCGGCGGCGATGCCGTAGACGTACAGGGTGCCCAGGCCGGTGACGGCGGGGGGTGCGAGCGTCGGCACGGTCACTCCTCGGCCGCCGGGCGGCGGCGGGCTCGGGGGCGGGCCTCGCCGCCGGGGCGGGCCGCCGGGGACCGGCGCTGATGGCGCGCGGCGCGCCGCTCCCGCTCCCGGCCGGCCGGGGTCCGTACCCCGTCGCGGACGTCCTCGGCGGGGAGGTCCTCGGCGGGGAGGTCCTCCTCGGGCAGGTCCTGCTCGGGCGGGGCGAGGACGTCGCGGACCTTGTCGGTGAGCGACCGCGCCGTCCGTCTCGCGCCGGTCCGGCCGACGGCCTTGGCCACCGGCCCGCCGAACAGCTCCGGCACCGTCTTGGAACGCACGTCGCGCTCCAGGTCCAGGCGGTTGCAGGCCTCGGCGAACCGCAGGTAGGTGTCGACGCTCGCGACGACGATCCGGGCGTCCACCTTGAGGATCTCGATGCCGACGAGCGAGACCCGCACGAAGACGTCGATCACCATGCCGCGGTCGAGGATGAGTTCCAGTACGTCGTAGAGGGTGCCGGCGCGCGGCGCGCAGACGACCTCGTCTTCGTAGGTGGTGATCATGCGACGGTCCTTTTCGGGAGCGGGCCTCGGGAGCGGCCCGTCAGCGGTCCGGCCACCGGCCCGGCGCCGGACGGGGCGCCCGGCCGGTCATCGGCCGGGTCTCCGGTGCGGTCGCGTACGCAGGCTGTGTCTCCGGTGGGCCCGGAGGCCGGTCCTCCGGTGCGGTCGGGGGCCGGGTCACCGGTCGGGGCTGCGGTCCGGTCATCGGTCGGGTCATCGGTCCTGGGCGCCGCGCCGGTAGCGGGCGATCCGCCGGTAGGACAGCAGGTCGCCCGCCGGGTCCAGTTCGACCTCGTAGGTGGCGAGGAGGCTGGTGGTGTCGGGGATGCGTGCCAGTTCCAGGACGTCCACATGGACGGTCCAGCCGTCGTCCTCGCTCCGGCCCACCGCGGAGACGCCCTCCAGACGGTGGTGGACGAGCGCCGCCAGGCTGTCCGCGGCGCGCCGGGCGGCGTCCTGGGCGCCGCGCACGGGGCGCCGTCGCTCGGTGGTGGACGTCGTACCGCGTCCGCGGTCGCCGTTGTCTGTCATGCGCACCACTCTGGCCGCGCCGCGCGGCGGGCGCGTGTGCTGTTACCCCGTTCGGGCGTCGCCCCCCGGAGGCTCAGGCCGGCCGCGCGGCGTCCCGGCGCCGGCAGTGCAGGAAGAGGTGCGGCTCGGGCACGGCCCGCGGATGCGCGGGCGTGAACAGGTCCTCCGTCCGCTCCAGGACCTCCAGACCGGCCCCCTCGGCCACCGCCGCCAGCGCGTCGGCGGGGAAGCTCGTCACCCGGACCGGCTGCCCCAGGAAGACGCCCTCGGCGGCCTCCACGTCCAGCGGCACCGTGGCCAGCACCAGGTGCCCGCCGGGGCGCAGCGCCCGTGTCAGCCGCCGCAGCACGGCGGTCTGCCCGGCCCGGTCCAGCTGGAGCAGCGCGAAGTACACGCAGACGGCGTCGAAGGACCCTTCGTCGAGCGGGAACTCCCGGATGTCGGCGCAGCGGAAGGAGGCGGCGGGCACCTGCCGCGCCGCCAGCTCCACCATCACGGGCGAGACGTCCACGCCCAGCACCTGGTGCCCCGCCCGGACCAGGGTCTCCGCCGTAGGCCGGCCCGTGCCGCTGCCCACGTCCAGCACCCGGCTGCCGGGCGCCAGCCGGCCGAGCAGCCACGCCAGGGACCTGCCGTGCGCGGCGGACCCGGCGAACGCCCGCTCGTAGGCGGCACCGAGCGCGTCGAACACCACGGCGGCCGGCGCCCGCCGCTGCTCTCCCTCGGGCACGTCCGGTGTCCCTCCGTCGGCGGTGACGACGCGGGCATCGTCACACCCCGGCCGGAACGCCACAAGGGCGCCGGGCACGCCGACCTCGCCGGCCCGTCACACCGGCCCGGCGCACGGACCCCGCCGACGGGGTACGCCGCCGCTCTCGCCGGCCGGCGCGTCCGGGCCCGCCTCCGGCGGGCCTATGAACCGGCCGGTCTCCCCGGCCGCGCGCCGTCCAGAGCGAGGTCGACCAGACCCGTCACCAGCGCCTCGTCCAGCGGAGCCCGGCTGAGCAGCGCCCGGACGAACAGCGGCCCGCTCACCGCCTCGACCAGCAGCCCGGGATCGGTGCCGGGAGCCAGCTCGCCGCGCTCCACACCGCGCCGGACCATCACCACGGCGCGGTCCAGCCGGTCCCGCCAGTAGGGGCCGCGCCGGTCGTCCAGAGTGTCGTCCCGCTCGACGCTGAGCCGCAGCAGGGCGTGCCCCTGCGGGGTGCCGAGCAGCCGCGCCAGCCGGTCGAAGAAGGCCAGCAGGTCCTCCCGTACCCGCCCGGTGTCGGGGATCGGCAGCGCCGAGTCCAGCTCGCTGGTGAGCGCGTCGAGGATCAGGTTCTCCCGGGTCCGCCAGCGGCGGTAGACCGACGTCTCGTGCACCCCCGCCGCCCGGGCGACCGCCGCGACGGTCGCCCCCGCCAGGCCCTCGCGCGACAGCAGCTCCACCGCGGCGGAGAGCACCGCCCGCCGCATCGGCTCACCACGGCGGCGCAGCGGCGGGACGACGGACGCGGGGGAGTCCTCAGGGGCGGTCACCACCCCAGCTTAAAGCAACCCGACTTGCGTTGGGTGTACGGTCAACGCAAGACGACCTGCGATACGAGTGAGGTCGCCACCGCATCGAGGAGGTCCCGTCATGGAGCGGATGCTCGCCGCCCGTCTGCACGTGCCCAGCCGCACCCTGCGCGTGGAGGAGGTGCCCCGGCCGCAGCCCGGCCCCGGCGAGGTGCTGGTCAGGGTCGAGGCGGCCGGGGTCTGCCTCTCCGACGTCCACCTCATCGACGGCACCCTCACCCCGCTGTTCCTCCGGGGTGACACCGTCACCCTCGGCCACGAGGTCTCCGGCACCGTCGCCGGGACGGGCGAGGGCGTCACCGCCTGGACGCCGGGGCAGCGTGTGGTCCTGTACGCCGGCGAGGTGCGCGACGGCGTCACCTACACCCGGGGCGTCGACTACGACGGCGGCTGGGCCGAGTACGCCCTGTCCTCGGCGGACGCCCTGACCCTGCTCCCCGACGCCATCCCCTTCGAGCAGGGCGCGATCATCCCCGACGCGGTGTCCACGCCCTGGGGCGCCATCACCGGGACCGGCGAGGTCCGCCCCGCCGAGGCGGTCGGCGTCTGGGGCGTCGGCGGACTCGGTGTGCACGCCGTGCAGTTGCTGCGCGCCGTCGGGGCCTGCCCGGTGATCGCCGTCGACCCCGACCCGGTGGCCCGCGAGCGTGCTCTCGCCGCCGGCGCCGACCTCGTCCTGGACTCCGCCGACCCCGGTCTGCGCGAGGCCGTCGGCAAGGCGACCGGCGGTGCCGGGATCGCCGCGGCCTTCGACTTCGCGGGCGTGCCCGCGGTGCGCGAGCAGGCCCTGACGGTGCTCGCCCCCAAGGGCCGCTTGGTCCTGGCCGGCCTGACGGACAAGCCGCTCACCGTCACCGACGGCACCCGCTTCAGCTACCTCCAGCAGCGCATTCTCGGCCACTACGGCTCCGACATGCCGGTGGCGCTGCCCCAGCTGCTGCGGCTGATCGAGGGCGGCCGGCTGGACTTCTCCGGTTCCATCAGCGGCGTACTGCCGCTGGCCGAGGCCGCCGCGGCGGTCGCCCGGCTGGAGGACAAGGTGGGCCACCCGATCCGGCTCGTGCTCCGCCCCTGAACCGCCGGACCCGGCAGCCCCGCGCCGCGCCCTGTCGAACACCCGCGTCGAACGCGCCACCGCCCCGGCGGATCTGGCGAGAACGAAGGTTGCGGCCGTGTTTCGCAGGGCGCAGCCTGTGCATTGGGAGCGCTCCCACATCGCTCCCGCGTCCCATCCTTCATCGGTCCCCCACCTGGAAGAAGGAGACCATGTTCGGTCCCGCACGAGATTGTCATGACCCCAACACATTAGGGGCCGGGCGCCGCGTCCTGACGCTCGTCCTCAGCGCGTTCGCCGCCGCCCTGCTCGCCCTGGTCCCGTGGAGCGGCACCGCCGTCGCGCACGGCTCCGTCGTCGACCCCGCCTCCCGCAACTACGGCTGCTGGCTGCGCTGGGGCAGCGACTTCCAGAACCCCGCCATGGCCCAGCAGGACCCCATGTGCTGGCAGGCGTGGCAGGCCGACCCCAACGCCATGTGGAACTGGAACGGCCTGTACCGCAACGGCTCCGCCGGGAACTTCCAGGCGGTCGTCCCCGACGGGCAGCTGTGCAGCGGCGGCCGGACCGAGGGCGGCCGGTACAACGCGCTGGACGCGGTGGGCGCCTGGAAGACCACGGACATCGCCACCGACGACTTCACCGTCCACCTGTACGACCAGGCCAGCCACGGCGCGGACTACTTCCGCGTCTACGTCACCAAGCAGGGCTTCGACCCGGCCACCCGGCCGCTGACCTGGAGCAGCCTCCAGCTCGTCGCCCAGACCGGCAGGTACGCCCCCGCCAACACCTACGACATCCCGGTCAGCACCTCGGGTCTGAGCGGCCGGCACGTCGTGTACACGATCTGGCAGGCGTCCCACATGGACCAGACGTACTTCCTGTGCAGTGACGTGAACTTCACCTGATCCCGGCCCTCGTGCCGCCCGGCGGCGGGGCCGCACCCGATCCGGCGCACTTGTGCCGGAAGGCCGCGGCCCCGCCGTGCCGTGCGCTATACGTCCGGCATGGACGACTACTACGACCTCGGCACGCACCACCGCCCCGTGACGACCACGTCACCCGAGGCGCAGACCTGGTTCGACCGCGGCCTGGTGTGGACGTACGCCTTCCACCACGAGGAGGCCGTCGCCTGCTTCGAGGCCGCCGCGGCGGCCGACCCGGACTGTGCCATGGCGTACTGGGGCCTCGCCTACGCGCTCGGGCCCAACTACAACAAGCCCTGGGCGGCGTTCGACCCGGCCGAACTCGCGCTGACCGTCCACCGCACCCACGCCGCCGTGGAGCGCGCCCACGCCAGGGCCGCCGCGGCCACCCCGGTCGAACGGGCCCTGATCGGCGCCCTGCGCGCCCGCTACCCGCGTCCCGACGCCGTCGCCGACTGCTCGGTGTGGAACGAGCCGTACGCCGACGCCCTGCGTGCCGTCCACGACCTCGCCCCCGGCGACCCGGACGTCGCCGCCCTCTACGCCGACGCGCTGATGAACCTGACGCCCTGGCAGCTCTGGGACCTGCGCACCGGCCGCCCCGCCGAGGGCGCCCGCACCCTGGAGGCCAAGACGGTCCTGGACCGAGCCCTCGCCACCGGGGCGGGCCGCGACCACCCGGGCCTCGTGCACCTCTACGTCCACCTGATGGAGATGTCCGCCACCCCCGAGGCGGCCCTGACCGTCGCCGACCGGCTGCGCCACCTGGTCCCCGACGCCGGGCACCTCCTGCACATGCCCTCCCACCTGGAGGTGCTGTGCGGCGACTACCGCAGGGTGCTGTCGGACAACACCGCCGCGACCGCCGCCGACGAGAAGTACCTGGCCCGCGCCGGGGCGATGAACTTCTACACCCTGTACCGCTCGCACAACCACCACTTCAAGATCTACGGCGCGATGTTCCTGGGCCGCTTCCGGGACGCCCTGGAGACGGCGGACCGGCTGGCGGAGTCCATCCCCGAGGAACTGCTGCGGGTGGAGAGCCCGCCGATGGCCGACTGGCTGGAGGGCTTCCTCGCCATGCGGGCCCATGTGCTGATCCGGTTCGGCCGCTGGGCGGACATCCTCGCCGAGCCGCTCCCCGCCGACCCGGACCTGTACCGCGTGACCACCGCGATGCTGCGCTACGCGCGCGGCGTCGCGCTCTCGGCCACCGGCCGGGTCGCCGAGGCCGAACGCGAACGCGAGCTGTTCCGGCGGGCCGTCACCCGCGTGCCCGCCTCACGCACCCTGTTCAACAACACCTGCGCCGATCTCCTCGCCATCGCCTCCGCGATGCTCGACGGCGAACTGGCCTACCGAAAAGGGGACTTCGAGGCCGCCTTCACCGCGCTGCGCCGCTCCGTCGAGCTGGACGACGGCCTCCCCTACGACGAGCCGTGGGGCTGGATGCAGCCCACCCGGCACGCCTTGGGCGCCCTGCTGCTGGAACAGGGGCGGGTGGCGGAGGCCGAGGCGGTCTACCGGGCCGACCTCGGCCTGGACGACACCCTGCCGCGCGCCCTCCAGCACCCCGGCAACGTCTGGGCGCTGCACGGCCTGCACGAGTGCCTGGTCCGGCTCGGCAAGGACGGCGAGGCGCGGATCGTCGAACGGCAGCTGCGCACCGCGAAGGCGCTGGCGGACGTGCCGGTCGAGGCGTCCTGCTTCTGCCGCCTCGACCGGCGCTCCTGCTGCGCCTGAGCGCGGCCGTCAGCCGTCCAGCGCGTCCCGTACGTCCCCGAGGTCGACGAACTTGAAGTCGGTGACGGCCGTCTCGCCGTCCCCGGGGGTGTCGTGCCCGTCCTGCACGACCAGCAGCCCGTTCGGGTAGCGCGACCCGAGCGGCCGGTTCAGCACGGCCGCGCCGTCGCACTCCTCGGAACCGTCCAGCGTCGCCGAGGCGGCGGTGACCCGGAAGCCGCCCTCGTACTCGTTGCCCTCGCCGGTCTCGCGGTCGTACGCGGCGAAGGTGTCGTCGCCCTGGCTCGAGGCGAGCAGATAGCCGTCGCCGTCGTCCTCCTGGAGCAGCGTCAGCCCCTCGACGTCGGCGGTCAGCCGGGTGCCGCCGTAGCCGGGGCCGGCGCCCGCGACGCACTCCTCGGTGCTCTCGTCGTAGGTGCCGGGCACCCCGTACTCGCGGACCTTGTCCAGCAGGCGGGGCGTGCCGGTGAGGTCGGCGCGCAGCCGCCAGATGCCGACGTCCTCCTGGCCGGCGTACAGGACGCCGTTGTCCGGGTCGACGACCATGCCCTCGACCTGCGGGAGTTCGCCCGGCTCGGCACACGGCGACCAGGAGGTGCCGTCGGGCAGGCGGAAGGCGGAGGGCAGGTCGAGGGTGCGGACCTCGCGGTAGCCGACCCGGCCGGCGGCGGTCGCGGTCAGCTCCAGCAGGGCGAGGGTGGTGCGCTCGCGGCGGCTGACCAGGGCGTAGGAACGGCCGGTGGCGCGGTCGGTCCAGGTGGCCAGGCCGTACGCCGTGCGCTGCTCGTCGATCTCGGCCTGGCCGGCGGAGAACACCGGCGCGGCGGCCGGGTCGGTGACGTCGGTCAGCGGGCCGCCGGGGGCGGCGGGGTCGATGCGGTAGACGCGCAGGCGGTCGTTGCCGCGGTCGGTGGTGACCGCGAGGTCGGCCCGGTGGCCGCCCAGCTTCATGCCCTGCACGAGGTCGACGTTGTTGAACCGGCCGGGCGCGGCGTCGGGCGTCGGGCCGGCCGGCGCCGCGATCGACTGCACCAGCCGCGCGTCGAGGTCGTAGACCCGCAGGCCGCCCTCCTTGGCCGTGGCGACGACCAGGCTGCGGTCCGGCTGGGCGGCGTTCCGCCAGATCGCGGGATCGTCCGCGTCGGCGTTGCCGCCGGCCTCGTCGTCGGTCAGCGGGGCCGTCTCGGCGCGGGGGTGCACGGCCGGCAGGGCCGCCGCGCCGTGGCCGGGCCGGGCCAGCGCCGGGCCGGCCGGGAGGGCGGCGACCGCCAGGGTCAGGGCGGAGACGGCCAGCCGCCGGAAGGGGTGCCTCACCGGTACTCCTCGGAGGTCGGAGACATGACAACACGGTACGGGTGTGATCTTGGGTGCGGAGGGGGTCGGTGGAACGTTTTTCCGGTGACGGGAGGGTGACCGGCGGGGGAACGCGGGCGGCGGGAACGGCGGTGGTGCCCCGGGGGAGGGCCGCCGGTCCGCGAGGAAGCCGTCCGGATGCTTCCGGGACCGGCCGCCTCTATACGATGGCGCCCCGGGAAACGGACGGCGGCGGAGAGGAGACGGACCGTGGCGGATCACCCGCGTCCCCGCAGGGGGCAGGGCGAGCTGGAGGCACTGGTGCTGTCGGCGCTGGGCGAGGCCGACGGACCGGCGACGGCCGGCTGGGTGCAGGAACGCCTCGGCGGCGGCCTCGCCTACACGACCGTGATCACGATCCTCACCCGGCTCCTGGACAAGGGCGCGGTCACCCGGGAGCGGGCCGGCCGGTCCTTCGCCTGGACGCCCGCCGCCGACCAGGCGGGCCTCGCCGCCCGCAAGATGCGCAAGGTCCTGGACGCCGAGAGCGACCGCGAGGCCGTCCTCGCCAGCTTCGTCACCGGCCTCGACGCCGACGACGAGCGGCTCCTGCGCGACCTGCTGGGGCACGCCGGCGCCCCCGGTGACGGCTCCCGTCCTGGCTCCGGCGGCGGTTCCCGGGGCGAAGGGGAAGACTGACACCGCATGGGGGTCTTCGTCTTCCTCCCGCTGGTCCTGCCGCTGACGGCATGGCCGGTAGCGCGCCTGGCCGAGCAGCACCTGCACCCCCGCGCCGCGACCCGGCTGCTCACCGCCGTCGCCGCGGTGATGGCCCTGTGCAGCACCGTCTGCCTGGCGCTGGTGATGGTCGTCGGCACCGCCCAGCTCCCCGGCAACCCGCTGCCCGACGGCTGGTCCGACCCCGAGGTGCGGGCCGCCGTCCCCTATGACGAGGTGGCCGGCAAGGCGGCGATCCCCGCCCTGTGCGCGGTCCTCATGGCCTGCGGCCGGGCCCTGTGGCGGCACGGCCGGGTACGCCGCCGGGCCCACGGCGCGCTGGCCGGGCTGCCGGGCACCTCGGTGGCCGTCCTGCCGGACGACATCCCCTACGCGTACGCGCTTCCCGGCGGGCGGCGGGACCGGGTGGTGGTCACCACCGCCCTGCTGGACCGCCTCGAACCCGCCGAACGCCGCGCGCTCTTCGCCCACGAGCGCGCCCATCTGGCCGGCCGGCACCACCGCTTCCTGCTCGCCGTCCGGCTCGCCGCGCTCGCCAACCCGTTCCTGCGGCCCCTGCGGACGGCGGTCGCCTACACCGCCGAGCGGTGGGCCGACGAGGAGGCCGCGCGGGTCACCGGGAACCGCCGGGCGGTGGCGACCGCCATCGGCAAGGCGGCCCTCGTCTCCCGGGGCACCCCGCTCGCCACCCTCGCCGGGCTCGCCGCCGTGCCCGGCCCGGTGCCGCGCCGGGTGGCCGCCCTGCTCGGGCCCGCCCCGGCGGCCCGCCGCCGCCCCTCGCTCTTCACGTCGGTCGGCCTGGCCGCGTGGGCGGCCGCCGCCGGGACCGCCGCGTCCGTGATGTCCTCGGCGAACGCGACGGTGACCATGTTCCTGATCTTCCGGGCGGCCTTCTAGTCTTCCGGTCTTCTGAGCCAGGAACTCCCTGTCGGACGACGAGTGGGCCGCGCTGGAGGGGTGGGTGCGGCGCCGCTCCGCGGGCGCGGGCTTCGCGTTGCCGGATCGTCCCGGCCTGTGCGACCGGTGCTTGGAACATGGACGTGGCCGCCCGGCTCGGTCCGGCACCGCATGCGGTGGGCCGGTGGCGGAAGCGGTTCGTCGAGCACCGGATCGCCGGACTGGATGACATGCCGCGGTCCGGCGGCCCCCGGACGGTCGCCGACGGGCAGGTCGCCGCCGTGGTCAAGCGGATGCCGGAGCCGACGCCGAGGAACGTCACGCACTGGTCGGCGCGGGTGACGGCCCAGGAGATGGGTCTGTCGCAGTCGGCCGTGTCGCGGATCTGGCGGTCCGTCGGCCCGCACCCGCACCGCTCGGAGATGTTCAAGCCGCCGGCCCGCCCGCGTTTCCGCCTGCACTCCACGCCCACCGGCTCGTCCTGGTTCACCCTGGTCGAGCGGTGGTTCGCAGAACCGGCCAGCAAGCAGACACGGCGAGGCATCCGCGGAAGCGTCCACGCCCGGGAGAATCCTCGAACGCCTCGCCGGTTGTCTGAACAGAGTTCCTGACTCGAAAGACTGGGCCGCGCCCGCGAAGTCCTCCCGCCCGCCCGGAGGGCGGGCCACGCGGCGTACGGACACGGCCCCGGCCGCCGTCCCCGGCCCGCCCGGCGGTGGTGCGGTGGATCACGCGCCGCGCAGGACGCCCCGGGCCGGCCAGGCGGCCACCAGGGAGGCCAGCACCAGCAGCGCACTCGCCCACAGCGGACCGAGGCCCGTGCCGTCGGCGCCCAGGGTGGCCGCGGCGACGACCGGACCGCCGGCGGCGCCGGCGTTGAGCGCGGCCGTGGCACAGGAGCCGGCCAGGGTGGGGGCGCCCGCCGCCTCGTACAGGACCCGGGTGATCAGGGTGCTGCCGAGCGCGAACGACAGGGCGCCCTGCGCGAAGACCAGGACGAGCAGGGCGGCCGGCCGCTCGGCCAGCAGGGCCAGGGCCGGCCAGCCGGCCAGCAGCAGGGGACCGCCGTACGCGACGACCAGGCCGGGCCGCCGGTCGGACAGCCGGCCGGCGACGGTGACCCCCGCGAAGGAGCCGGCGCCGAAGAGGACCAGCGCGACCGGCACCCACAGTTCGCCCAGCCCGGCGGGGCCGGTGACGACCGGGGCGAGGAAGGTGAGGCCGGCGAAGGTCGCCGCGTTCACCAGCGCGCCGAGCAGCATGACGAGGAGCAGCCGGGGACGCGCCGACCGGGCCAGTTCCGCGCGGAGCGCCGGCCGGGCGGGCGCGTCCCGCCGCGCGGGGCCGGCCGGGACCGAGGTGAGGAGGCCGGCGACCGCGGGCAGGCAGAGCAGGGCGACCGCCCAGAAGGCGGCCCGCCAGCCGAACAGCGCGCCCAGCAGGGCACCGCCGGGGACGCCGGCGACCATCGCCACGGTGGTGCCCGACAGCAGCACCGCCAGGGCGCGTCCCTTCCGGTCGGCGGGGACCAGCCCGGCCGCCGTCGTCAGGGCGAGGGCGAGGAACCCGGCGTTCGCGAGCGCCGCGACCACCCGGGTCGCGAACAGGACCGGGAAGCCGGACGTGACCGCGCCCAGGACGTGGGCCGCCGCGAACGCGAGCACGAACGTGAGCAGACCGGCGCGGCCGGACCGGCCGCGGACGAGGACCGCCATGAGCGGGGCGCCGACGGCCATGCCGACCGCGAACGCCGGGGTGAGCAGGGCGGCCGTCCCGACCGGGACGCCGAGGTCACCGGCGAGGTCCGGCAGCAGGCCGGCGAGCATGAACTCCGAGGTGCCCATGGCGAACACGGCCAGGGCGAGCAGGTACAGCGGGAAAGGCATCGAGTGGCTCCGAGGTGGGAGGAGGCGCGGACAGGCCGGCTCGTCACCGCGGTCAGCACCCGACCGGGAGCGCGGTGGTGCGTGTACTCAGGGGGTCAGGGGGCTGACGGCGTGACCGTGAGCCCCCACCTCGTCCGACTCGGGACTCGACATGGGCCGCACGGTACCCGACCGGTCGCGGACGGGGCACCTCGGTTTCCCGTTCCGTCCCCGGGCCGTTCCGGGGCGCCTCAGACGCGCGGCGCGGGACGGACGGCGAGGACGGCGATGTCGTCGGCGCTGTCGGCACCCAGGCCGATCAGCAGTTCGTCGCAGAACGTCTCCAGCGGCTCGCGCGCCAGCTCCGCCGCGTGCCGCCGCAGCCGGGCCAGGCCCCGGTCGAGGGATTCGTCGCGGCGCTCGATCAGCCCGTCGGTGTACAGCAGCAGGGTCGAGCCGGCCGGCAGCACGGTGTGCGCCGAGCGGCGGGGCACCGTCGGGTCCATGCCGAGCAGCAGGCCGGAGCCCTCCTCCAGGTAGCGGGCGTCGCCCCGCCGGGTGACCAGCAGGGGCGGCGGATGACCGGCGGAGGAGTGCACCAGCTCCCACGGCCCGTCCGGGGAGCCCTTCACCAGGCCGTAGAGACAGGTGGCGGTCGCCTCCCGGTACAGGCTGTGGTTGGCCAGGTCCAGGCGGCGCAGCACGATCCCCGGCGGCTCCTGGCGGTCCACGGCGATGCCCCGGAGCATGCTGCGCAACTGGCTCATCGCGATGGCCGCGTCGAGGTTGTGCCCGGTGACGTCACCGATGACCACGGCGGTGCCGCCGCCGGGGAGGATGAAGCTGTCGTACCAGTCGCCGCCGACCTGGGCGGTGGCGGACGACGCGGCGTAGCGGGCGGCGACCTGGAGGTTCTCGACCTCGGGGAGGACCGGGAGGAGGGAGTGCTGGAGGCGTTCGGCGATGTCGCGGGTCTGCTGGTACAGGCGGTCGTTGTCCACCTTCAGGGCCAGGCCGCGCGCCAGGTCGCCGACGAGGGACAGGTCCGCATCCCCGTACGGCCGCCGCCCGGCACCACGGCCCAGGGTCAGGGTGCCGAAGATCTCCCGGCGGGCCCGCAGGGGCGCGACGACGGCACTGCCCGCGCCGAGCCCCCGGAACAGGTCCCGGTAGCCGGCGTCCAGCGCGCTGCCGACCTGACCGCCCGGCGGGACTCCGGTGAGCAGCAGCGGTCCCGCGCCGCGCAGCGCCCGCGCCAGCGGCCCGCGGGACGCCTCCGAGAGCGGCGGCAGCCTGCCCTCGTACCGCTCCGGACGCACCCCGCCGGGATCGCGGTGGACGACGCGGACCCGTTCCACGCGGGCGTCCTCGGTGAACAGGTCCACCGCGCACCAGTCGGCCAGCCGCCGGGTCAGCAGCCGGCCGACGGCGTTCAGCCCCTCGCCGAGGTCGAGGGAGTCGTTCAGCGCGGCGCCCGCGTCGGCCAGCAGCGCGAGCCGCTCCAGCGCGTCCAGGTCCGACGGGCCGCCGGCCCCGGGCCTGGGCGGGCGCGCGGCGGGCGTCCCCTCGTCCTCGGGGAGCGACGGCGCCCGGCGGCCGGGCGGGGCCGGCGGTCCGGCGGACGTGGTGGCCCGGGGCGCGAGCCGGGCGACGAAGACGGTCTCGCCGTCGGCCGTCTCCTGCGTCTCGATGTACAGCTGTACGGGAACCACCCGGCCGTCGTGGTGCAGCGCCGGGAGCGGTACGGAGCGGCCCACGATCCGGGACCGCCCGGTGAGCAGCAGGGAGGTGAACGCCTCGCTGTGCCGGCGGCGCAAGTGCTCGGGGATCAGGGTGGTGAGCCGCCGCCCCACGAGGTCCTCCGGCCGCCAGCCGAGCAGGTCCCCGGCGGGGCCGTTCGCCGCGATGATCCGGTTGTCGGTGTCGGCGGCGATGACCGGGGATCGGCCGGCCCGCACCTGACCGGGCTCCCAGGGCACCGGCGCCGACGCGGCGACGTCCGGCTCGCGGGGCGTCACGGTCCAGGCCATGGGCCGGTCCCCGGCGAGCTGGCCCAGGATCTGGCCGAACATCCAGTCCTGGAAGGCACGGGCGCGCGGCAGGGCGGGCAGCGCGAGCAGGAGTTCCTCCCGCGCCGCCTCCTCCGCCCGCGCGAGCACCCGGCGCAGGACGCGCACCGCCCGCGCGGCGCCGGCGGGCATCTCCAGCCGCAGGGAACGCAGCTGGGTCCCGGGGAGCGGCCCGTCCGGCGTGTCCGGGACACCGGAGCTGATCACCCGGTCGATGCCGGCGGCGACCGCGAGGTCCCCGGCACGTACCCCGGAACCGCCGCCGGCGGCCACGGCGAGGACGAGTTCGCGCAGCAGCGCGTGCCGGTGCTGCTGGACCGCCGAGCAGAGGGCGCTCGGCACGTCGACGAGGGTCACGGTGGTGGCGGGACGGGAGGGGACCCCGGGGCGGGTGCCGGCGCCGGTGTCGGTGTACGTGTCCGTGCCGATGCCCGGGCCGGTCTCGCTGTCCCTGCCGATGCCCGGGTCGGTCTCGGTGTCCGTGCCGATGCCCGGGTCCGTGTCGGCGGTGTCCGCGCCGGGGGCGTGAGCCGGGTCCAGCTCGAACCACACCGTCTTGTGCCGGTCCCCGGTCTCCACCCCGTGGCGCGACGCCAGCCCCGCCACCAGGGCGAGCCCGTGCCCGGTCCCCGCGTACGGCGGGTAGTGCCGCGGCACGGGGGAGCGGTCCGGCCGGCCGTCGGCGACCCGCACGCGCAGCCGGCCCTCCCGGACCCGGACCGTCACCTCGACGTCGGTGCGGGCGTGCAGCACGGCGTTGGTCACCAGCTCGCCGGCCAGGAGCGCGGCGGTGCCGGCGCTCTCCTGGGCGCTCCCGTCCAGCGCGTCCCGTACGAAACGCCGGGCCGCCGCCGCGCTCTCGGGCACCGGGCGGAACCGCCGTGACACGTCCTCCGGCCGGTCGACGTCGCGCATGACACCAGTGTGCGCGAGGCGTCCGCACCGCGCCTCGGCTCCCGGTGTCGCCCCTGCTCACGGCGGTGCGATCGGGTGCCGGGGCCGGCACCGCGCGGCCCGGCGCCGGGAGACGGGGCCGGCCGGCTCACTCCGTCAGGCCGGCGGCGAGGGCCGCCCCCAGTTCCCAGCAGGCCGCCAGGTCGGCCTTGCCGGGCTCGCCGGTCGCGGTCACCGGCGGGACCGCGCGCCGCCAGCCGAGCCCGGTCGTGATGGTGTCCAGGGCGCGCACCGCGCCCGTGGTGTCGCTGCCGCCGTGCACATAGGCGCCGAACGGCCGCCCGCGCGTCTCGTCCAGGCAGGGGTAGTAGATCTGGTCGAAGAAGTGCTTGAGGGCGCCCGACAGGTAGCCCAGGTTGGCCGGGGTTCCCAGGACGAACGCGTCGGCCGCCAGCACGTCGGAGGCGGTGGCCGCCAGCGCCGCGCGCCGCACCACGCGGACCCCCTCGATCTCCGGCGCGGACGCCCCGGACACCACGGCTTCGAGCAGCGCCTGGCAGTTCGGGGACGGCGTGTGATGCACGATCAGCAAGGTGGCCATCCCCGCAGCGTGCCGCCCCGCGCCGCCCCCCGGCAAGCGGCGGCCCCCGGCGCGGCGACCCGAAGGGATGAACGCGCCCCGAACCGGGCCGGCCGCGGTGACGCGCCCAGCACACTACGACGTGCGTGATCACACCCGTGCTCGCCGGCCGGTCCGCGCGGCGCCTCCCGTGGGCGCCGGCGCCGGTCTCGCGGACGTACGGGACGACGGAGGGGGAAGGGTGGCGCAGCGGCGCGCTCCGCTCGGGGACAGGGCCCGTTACTGGTTCGACCGCACGCTGGCCCGCGGTGCCGCCGCCCTCGTCGGCTGGATGGCGCTGCTGTGCCTGGCCGTCGTGGTCCCGGCCAATGCGGTCCTGGTGTGGACGGACTCCGACGCGCCGGCGTCCCTGACGGACCGGCTGGCGCAGGTGTGGCGCCTCACCGGCCAGACCCTGCGGCTGGGCGGCGCGACCGGCACGCCGCTGCGGGTCATGACGTCGGTGCTGCTCGCGCTCGTCGCCCTGCTGTACGTCTCGACGCTCGTCGGCCTGATCACGACGGCGCTCACGGACCGGCTCACCGCGTTGCGGCGGGGCCGCTCCACCGTCCTGGAGGAGGGGCACGCCGTCGTCCTGGGCTGGTCGGAGCAGGTCTTCACCGTGGTGGGCGAGCTGGTGGCCGCCAACGCCAACCAGCGGCGCGCGGCGGTGGTGGTGCTGGCGGACCGCGACAAGACCCTCATGGAGGAAGCCCTGGGACCGCGGACCGGCCCGTTCGGACGCACCCGGCTGATCTGCCGCAGCGGCCCCACCACCGACCCGGCCGTGCTCCCGCTCACCGGCCCGGCCACGGCCGGTGTCGTGCTGGTCCTGCCCCACGACGAGCCCGACGCCGACGCCGAGGTGGTCAGGACCCTGCTGGCGCTCAGGGCGGCGCTGGCCGGCGAGCGGACCCGCCCGCCCGTCGTCGCCGCCGTCCGGGACGACCGGTACCGGCTGGCCGCCGAGCTCGCCGCCGGGCCGAGCGGCGTCGTCCTGGAGAGCGACACCGTCACCGCCCGGCTGATCGTCCAGGCCGCCCGCCGCCCCGGCCTCTCCCTCGTCCACCAGGAACTCCTCGACTTCGCCGGCGACGAGTTCTACCTGGTCAGGGGAGGGGGCCTGACGGGCCGCCCGTTCGGCGACGCGCTGCTGGCCTACCCGACATCGAGCGTCGTCGGGCTGATGCGAGGAGACACCGCCCTGCTCGCCCCGCCGCCGCGGACGCCCATCGCCCCGGACGACCTGCTCGTGGCCGTCTCCCGGGACGACGACACGGCCCGCCCGGGCGACTGCGCGCCGCTGGTGGAGGAGGCGGTCATGGCGTCCGCCCCCGCCGCGCCCGCGCGGGCGGAACGGGTCCTCCTGCTGGGCTGGAACCGCCGGGCGCCGCTCCTGGTCGACCAGCTGCGCCGCCGCGCCCGGCCCGGATCGGTCGTCGACGTGGTGGCGGAGCCCCGGGACGCGACGGCCCGGCAGGTGGGGGAGGCCGACGCGGGCCGCGGGACGGGCCTGAGCGTGACCCTGCACCACGGCGACACCACCCGCCCCGAGACCCTGCGGCGCCTGGACGTCCACTCCTACGACAGCGTGATCGTGCTCGGCCGGGACCCCGTCCCCGGAGACCCGCCGGGCGACCCGGACACCCGGACCCTCGTCACCCTCCTGCTCCTGCGTCAGATGGAGGAAGCCACCGGGCGTGAACTGCCGGTCGTCACCGAACTGATCGACGACCGCAACCGCGCGCTGGCGCCTCTCGGCCCCGGCGCCGACGTGATCGTCAGCGGCAGGCTCATCGGCCTGCTCATGGCCCAGATCTCCCAGAACCGGCTCCTGGCCGCAGTGTTCGAGGAGCTGTTCTCCGCCGACGGCGCCGGGGTCCGCCTGCGGCCCGCCGCCGACTACGTCCTGCCGGGGCGGGAGGCGTCCTTCGCCACGGTCGTGGCCGCCGCCCGGCACCGCGGCGAGTGCGCCATCGGCTACCGGAGCCACGCCGACGTGCCGACGGGGCCCGCCTACGGCGTGCGGATCAATCCGCCCAAGGACGAACGGCGCCGGTGGACGGCGCGGGACGAGGTGGTCGTCGTCGGCCGGGACTGAGGGACGGCTCCGGCGTGCGAGGGCGTTCGTACGCCCCCCCCGCACGTGCGGCTCACCCCACCGGCCCGGCGCTCCGTCCGCTCCGCCGCCGCGCCGGCGGCACCGCCGTCGGCGTGTCCGTCGGCCATGCCGTCCCCCTCCCCGGTGGCCCGTGCCACCCCTGCGGCCAGTGTTCGCGGGCCCGGCGCCCGCGAGCGGCCGGCGCCGGTCGGAACCACCCCGCCGGGGGGCCGGTGCGGCGGCTCCTTGACACCCGCTCGGGCCCGGGTCCCCCCGGAGGAGACGGGGCGCTGCCGCCGCCCGGTGGTGACGCTGACAGGATGGGGGTATGGATGTACGCCGCAGGAACAATGTCGTGGTGACCGGTCGTCCGGACGGTCCGGTGGTGGTGCTGGCGCACGGCTTCGGCTGCGACCAGAACATGTGGCGTCTGACCGTGCCCGCGCTGGCCGACCGCTACCGCGTCGTGCTGTTCGACTACGTCGGCTCCGGCCGTTCGGACCTGTCGGCGTGGAGCGAGGAGCGCTACGCCGCGCTGGACGGCTACGCACAGGACGTCGTCGACGTCCTGGAGGAGCTGGACCTGCGGCAGGCGGCGTTCGTGGGCCACTCGGTCAGCGCGATGATCGGCGTCCTGGCCGCCCGTGCGGCACCGGAGCGGATCGGTTCGCTGGTGATGGTGGCGCCCTCGCCCTGCTACATCGACGACGACGCCTACCGCGGTGGGTTCAGCGCCGAGGACATCGACGAACTGCTCGCCTCGCTGGAGTCGAACTACCTGGGCTGGTCGGCCACGATGGCCCCGGTGATCATGGGGAATCCCGAGCGGCCGGAGCTGGGGGAGGAGCTGACGAACAGTTTCTGCGCCACCGACCCCGAGGTCGCCCGTGTCTTCGCCCGTGCCACCTTCCTCACCGACTGCCGCGACGACCTGGGGACGGTGGCGGTGCCGACGCTGATCCTCGAATGCGCCGACGACGTCATCGCCCCCCGGGAGGTCGGTGCCTATGTGCACGCCCGGATACCCGACTCCACCCTGGTGACCCTCCCCGCCACCGGTCACTGCCCGCACCTGTCCGCGCCCCAGCCCACCAACACCGCCATCCTCCAGTTCCTGGAGACCCGGCGATGATGTGCCGCACGGGGGAGAACCCCGGGCCCCGCGAGAGCGGGGAAGGGGAATCGACGGACGTGGCGTTCACCGCGCTGCTGGAGGACAGCGCCGAGGAACTGTACGAGTCCGCCCCGTGCGGCTACCTCTCGACGCTGATGGACGGCACCATCGCCAAGATCAACGCCACGCTCCTGGGCTGGCTCGGTCTGGACGCTGAGGCGGTGGTGGGCCGCAGACGGTTCACCGACCTGCTGACGGTCGGCGGCAAGCTCTACCACGAGACGCACTTCGCGCCGCTGCTCCGGATGCAGGGCGAGATCAGCGGCATCGCCCTCGAGATGAAGATCGCCGGCGGCGGCCGGCTGCCGGTCCTGGTCTCGTCCACCGTCAAACACAGCGGCGACGGCGAGCCGCTGCTGATCCGCACCACCGTCTTCGACGCCTCCGACCGCCGTGCCTACGAACAGGAACTGCTGCGGCGCAAGAAGGACGCCGAAGAAGCCCGCCGCCAGGCGGAGGAGGCACGCAGACAGGCCGAGGCCGACCGGACCCGGCTGCAGGAAGCCCTCGCCGTGCTCCAGCAGTCCCTGCTGCCCGCATCACTGCCCGCCGTGCCGGGGCTGGAGACGGCCGTGTACTACCACACCGCCTCCCCCGACCAGCTCGGCGGCGACTTCTACGACCTCTTCGCCCTCGGCGGCCGGAGCTGGGCGTTCTTCCTCGGTGACGTGTGCGGCAAAGGCCCCCAGGCCGCCGCCGTCACCTCGCTGACCCGCCACACCCTGCGCACCGCCGCCCTGCACGACCCCGACCCCGTCGCCGCGCTCACCACTCTGAACACCGTGCTGAACGAGCGCTACACCAGGGGTGACCCCCGCTACTGCACGGCGATATTCGGCGTCCTCGAACCCGGCCAGGACACCGGCACCGTGACGGTCCGCCTGGCCTCCGGCGGGCACCCGCCCGCCCTCGTCGCCCGTGCCGACGGGAGCGCCGGCTTCCTCCCCACCCCCGGCGGATTCCTCGTCGGCGCCCTCGCCCAGGCCCGCTTCAGCTCGACCAGCACCACCCTGTGCTCCGGAGACACCCTGCTCCTGTACACCGACGGCCTCACCGAGGCCCGCACCGGCCCCGACCGCACCAGCCTGTACGGGGACCAGGCCCTGCACGCCTTCGTGACCGCCCGTGCGGGTCTCCCGGCCCAGGAGATGGTCCGGGACCTGGCCGCCCTGCTGGACGGCCTCGGCGACGGTGTCGACGACGACACCGCGCTCCTCGCCCTCGGTGTCCCGGGCAGCCCGTTCCCCCACCGCCCGGCAACGGGGCGCTGAGGATGGGTCCGTTCGAGATCGCCGTCCGCGACGCGCCCACCGGTCCGGTTCTCCACCTCTCCGGCGACCTCGACCACTCCACCGCCCCCCGCCTGCGCGAACGCCTGCCCACCCTCGTCCTCCGGTCCGGTCAGCGCCTGGTGCTGGACCTCGGGCAGCTGAGCTTCTGCGACTCCAGCGGCATCGCCGCGCTGATCGCCGCCCACCACCACGCCGCCGCCGGCGGGGCCACCGTCGCCCTGGCCGCCGTACCCGCCAACACCCTGCGTGTCCTGCACACCGTCGGCCTCGACCAGGTCTTCCCCGTCCACGCCGACGCCGACGCCGCGACCGCTCCCCGACCCGCCCGTCTCAGCCGGACCGCCCCGAGAAACGGACCGCCACCCGCCATGCCGCAGCACTGGACCGCACGAGCCGAGACCGCCGCCGACCGTCCCGCCGTCCGCGAGATCCTCCTCGCCGCCTTCCCGACCCCCGCGGAGGCCGGCCTCGTGGACGCGCTCCGGGCCGATCCGGACGCCTGGATCGACGGGCTGTCCCTCGTCGCCGTGGACGAGGACGACCGCCCCGCCGGCCACGCCCTGCTGACCCGCTGCCACATCGGCGAACACCCCGCGCTCTGCCTGGCACCGGTCGCCGTCCGCCCCGAACGGCAGCGCGCGGGCGCCGGAGCGGCGGTCGTCCGGGCGGCCCTCGACGCCGCCCGGCGCGCGGACGAGCCGCACGTCGTCGTCCTCGGGCACCCCGGGTACTACCCACGGTTCGGCTTCGGCCGCGCCTCGGCGCACGGCATCCGCCTGACGATCGACGTCCCCGACGAGGCCCTCATGGCCCTCACCCTCGACCCCGGCCGGCCCCTGCCCGCCGGCACCGTGCGGTACGCCGCGCCGTTCGGCATCTGACCCAGCGCCCCGGACAGGCGCGCGGGGCCGCACACCCCGGATCGGGCGTGCGGCCCCGCGCGCGGAACCGGCGGTGGCTCAGGCGACCGGCGCCGCCGGGCCCTTGCCGGCCCCGGCCGCCTCCTCCGCGAGCCGCTCCATGCCGCTGGTGGTCTTCAGCGGCTTCTCCTTGATGAAGACCACCGCCACCAGCGCCAGCAGCGCGAACGGCGTGGCGATGAGGAACAGGTCGGCGGTGCCGACCCCGTAGGCGTGTTCCACGATCTCGCGCATCGGCGCGGGCAGCGAGGACATGTCGGGGACGGCGCCCTCACCGCCGCCCGAGTCACCGCCGGCCGCGCCGGCGACGCCCGCGTCCCGCAGGCCCTTGACCATCTCGTCGGCGACCCGGTTGGCGAGGATCGCGCCGAGGACCGAGGTGCCGATGGTGCCGCCCATGCTGCGGAAGAAGGACAGCACGGAGGTCGCGGCGCCCAGCTCGGCGGCGGGGACGTCGTTCTGCGCGGCCAGCACCAGGTTCTGCATCAGCATGCCGACGCCGACGCCGAGGACCACCATGTAGACGCTGAGCAGCCCGAAGTGGGTGTCGGCGCTGATCAGGGAGAGCAGCGCGAGGCCGGCGGCCATGATGACGGAGCCCGCCACCAGGTACCGCTTCCACTTGCCGGTCCGGCTGACCAGCTGGCCGGCGACGGTGGACGACACCAGCAGACCGAGGATCATCGGCAGGCTCATCAGACCGGCGACGGTCGGCGACTTGCCCAGGGACACCTGGAAGTACTGGGAGAGGAAGACGGTCCCGCCGAACATGGCGACACCGACCAGGAGGCTGGCGACCGTGGTGAGGGTGACCGTGCGGTTCCGGAAGATGTCCAGCGGGATGACCGGCTCGTCGGCGCGGGACTCCACCAGGACCGCCAGGACCAGCAGCACCACGCCGCCGGCGACGAGCGCCGCGGTCTGCCAGGACGCCCAGTCGAACTGGTTGCCCGCCAGGGACACCCAGATCAGCAGCGCGCAGACACCGGCGACGATCAGGAAGGCGCCGAGCCAGTCGATCTTCACCTGGCGCTTGACGGTGGGCAGATTCAGGGTGCGCTGCAGCAGCAGGATGGCGAGCAGCGCGAACGGCACACCGATGAAGAAGCACCAGCGCCAGCCCAGCCACGAGGTGTCGACGAGGACACCGCCGACCAGCGGGCCGGCCACGGTGCCGACGGCGAAGACGGCACCGAAGATGCCGGAGTACTTGCCCAGTTCACGGGGCGGGATGACGGCGGCCATGACGACCTGCGCGAGGGCGGTCAGACCGCCGGCGCCGATGCCCTGCACGACCCGGCTGAAGATCAGCAGGGTGACACCGTGGGAGAACCCCGCGAGCAGCGAGCCGACGACGAACATGCACAGCGAGAGCTGGAGCAGCAGCTTCTTGTTGAACAGGTCGGACAGCTTGCCCCACAGCGGCACGGTCGCCGTCATCGCCAGCAGCTCGGCGGTGACGACCCAGGTGTAGGAGGACTGGCTGGCGCCCAGGTCGGCGATGATCGTCGGCAGCGCGTTGGACACCACGGTGCCCGCGAGGATGGCGACGAACATGCCGGCCATCAGGCCGGACATGGCCTGGAGTATCTGTTTCTGCGTCATGGAACTGGGCGGCGCGGCGACAGGCGCCTGCGATGTGGTCACGACATCTCTTTCGACGGTGGTGATCAGGTTCTACGGCGACGATCAGGCGGCGCTGACCGGGTCCTGTGGTGGTCAGGCGGCGCTGACCGGGTTCTGCGGTGTGACGGCGCGGTGCCGATCGGGCGCCGCGCGCTGATCGGACGGTGTGATCAGGCGGTGGCGCCGGTCCTCCGGTGAGGGTCGGGCGGCGCCGGCCGGGACGGGCCGGCCGGCGCGCGCGGCGGTGGTCCGGCGCGGGGCCGGTCCGCCGGGCGGGGCGAGGTCACGCGGGCGGCGGCGCGGGCAGTCCGGCGGCCAGCAGCGCGAAGACCTCCTGGAACACCTCCCGGAAGGAGCGCTCCTCCTGCCGGGCGCACCAGTGGTCGACGCTGACCCGGACGGCGGTGACCGCCACCGCGGCCAGCACCCGCGGGTACAGGTCCAGCGCCTTGCGCCGTTCCTCGTGGGAGGTGCCCGGCGGGGCGGCGCCCCGGCCCGGGCCGATCCGTTCGGCGACCGCCTCCGCCAGTTCGGTCTCGTCGGCCAGATGGGCCGCGAGCACGCGCACCAGCAGATGCGGGGCGGCGCGCAGCACCTCGCCGTGCAGCCGCCACAGTTCGTGGCGCTGCTCGGCCTCGGCCAGTTCGGCCGTCAGGGCCTCGCGCAGGGCCTCCATGGGGGACAGCCGGGCCGGCGCCGCGAGCAGCGCCTTGCGGACGTTGGCCCCGGTCTCGGCCCCGGTCAGGACGAAGACGTCGTCGCGGGTGTCGAAGTAGTTGAAGAACGTCCGCACCGACACACCGGCCGCGGCGCTGATCGCCTCGACGGTGACCCTCTCCGCCCCGTGCTCCGCGGCCAGACGCACGGCTGCCTCGGTGAGAGCGGCGCGCGTGGCCCGCTTCTTCCGTTCCCGTAGGCCGCCCCCCGCGGCGCTCCCCTCCGTCATAAGTTGCATGGTATGCAAACATGCACGTCATGCAAAATTCGGGGTCACCCGGTCACCGTTCGGGCCCGTGAGTGACCCGAACGGCCCTGCCGGGTACCCGGCTGGTCCGCGCAGGGTGGTGGGATGTGCACCGGGCACCACGGTCCGTCCCCGGCCCGGCTGCCGTCCCGACACGGAAAGGACCCCCGATGTCCGCCGACCCGCACGAGGCGCCCGACCCGCTGACCGATGACGAACTCGCCGCCCTGGACGCCCATTGGCGCGCCGCGAACTACCTTTCCGTCGGCCAGATCTACCTGATGGCCAACCCGCTGCTCACCGAGCCGCTGCGCCCGGAGCACGTGAAGCCGCGGCTGCTCGGCCACTGGGGCACCTCGCCCGGCCTCAACCTGGTCCACACCCATCTCAACCGGGTGATCAAGGCCCGTGACCTCGACGCCCTGTGCGTCTGGGGCCCCGGCCACGGCGGCCCGGCCGTGCTGGCCAACTCCTGGCTGGAGGGCACGTACACCGAGACCTACCCGGACGTCACGCGTGACGCCTCCGGGATGGCCCGCCTGTTCAAGCAGTTCTCCTTCCCCGGCGGCGTCCCGAGCCACGTCGCCCCCGAGACGCCCGGCTCCATCCACGAGGGAGGCGAACTCGGCTACTCCCTCTCCCACGCCTACGGCGCGGCCTTCGACCACCCGGACCTGGTGGTCGCCTGTGTCATCGGCGACGGCGAGGCGGAGACCGGCCCGCTGGCCGCGTCCTGGCACTCCAACAAGTTCCTCGACCCGGTGCACGACGGCGCCGTCCTGCCCGTCCTCCACCTCAACGGCTACAAGATCGCCAACCCGACCGTCCTGGCCCGGCTCCCCGAGAGCGAGCTGGACGCGCTGCTGCGCGGCTACGGCCACGACCCGATCCACGTCACCGGCGACGACCCGGCCGCCGTCCACCGCGCCATGGCCCGTGCCATGGACACCGCCCTGGACCGCATCGCCGCCTTCCAGCGCGCCGCCCGCGAGGAGGGCGCCACCGAGCGGCCGGCCTGGCCGATGATCGTGCTGCGCACCCCGAAGGGCTGGACCGGACCCGCCGAGGTCGACGGCCTCCCCGTCGAGGGCACCTGGCGCGCCCACCAGGTGCCGATGGCCGCCGTCCGGGACAACCCCGACCACCTGCGCGAGCTGGAGCGCTGGCTGCGCTCCTACCGCCCGGAGGAACTCTTCGACGACAGGGGTGCCCCGCGCCCCGCCGTCATGGCCGCCGTCCCCGAGGGTTCCCGCCGCCTCGGCGCCACCCCGTACGCCAACGGCGGTCTGCTGCTGCGCGAACTGCCCCTGCCGCCGCTGGAGACGTACGCCGTCCCCGTCGGCAAACCCGGCGCCACCCGCCACGAACCCACCCGCGTCCTCGGCGACGTGCTGCGCGACGTCATGGCGGCCACCGCGGAACGGCGCGACTTCCGCCTCGTCGGCCCCGACGAGACCGCGTCCAACCGCCTCCAGGCCGTCTACGCCGCCAGCGGCAAGGCATGGCAGGAGCGGACCCTCCCCGTCGACGAGGACCTCGACCCGCACGGCCGGGTCATGGAGATCCTCTCCGAACACACCTGCCAGGGCTGGCTGGAGGGCTACCTCCTCACCGGCCGGCACGGACTGTTCTCCTGCTACGAGGCGTTCGTGCACATCGTCGACTCCATGGTCAACCAGCACATCAAGTGGCTGCGCGTGACCCGCCGCCTGCCCTGGCGTGCCCCGATCGCCTCCCTCAACTACCTGCTCACCTCGCACGTGTGGCGCCAGGACCACAACGGCTTCTCCCACCAGGACCCCGGCTTCGTCGACCACATCCTCAACAAGAGCCCCGAGGCCGTACGGGTCTATCTGCCGCCGGACGCCAACACCCTGCTCTCCGTCGCCGACCACGCCCTGCGCAGCCGCGACTACGTCAACGTCGTCGTCGCCGGGAAGCAGCCCTGCTTCGACTGGCTGTCGATGGAGGACGCCAAGGCCCACTGCGCGCGCGGCGCCGGCATCTGGGACTGGGCCGGCACCGAGGACGGCAGCCGCGAACCCGACGTCGTCCTCGCCTGCGCCGGAGACGTCCCCACCCAGGAGGTGCTGGCCGCCGCCCAGCTGCTCCGGCAGCACCTGCCCGACCTCACCGTCCGCGTCGTCAACGTGGTGGACATCGCCCGGCTGCTGCCCAGCGGCGAACACCCGCACGGCATGAGCGACTTCGAGTACGACGGCCTGTTCACCCCCGACAAGCCGGTGATCTTCGCCTACCACGGCTACCCCTGGCTGATCCACCGGCTGGCCTACCGGCGCAACGGCCACCAGCACCTCCACGTACGCGGCTACAAGGAGATCGGCACCACCACCACCCCGTTCGACATGGTCGTCGGCAACGACATGGACCGCTACCGCCTGGTCATGGACGTCATCGACCGCGTCCCCGGCCTGGTCGTACGGGCCGCCGCCGTCCGCCAGCACATGGAGGACGTCCGGCTGCGCCACCACGCCCACATCCGGGAGCACGGCGTCGACCTGCCCGAGGTCGCCGACTGGTCCTGGGAGGGCTGAGCCCGCCGCAGCACCCGACGAGAAGGAGCCCCGCCGTGACCGCGACCGCCGCCTCGACCTGGGAGTACGACGGCTACGACCCCGCCGAGGAGCGGTTGCGGGAATCGCTGTGCACGCTCGGCAACGGCTACTTCGCCACCCGCGGCGCCCTGCCCGAGTGCGCCGCGGACGACGTGCACTACCCCGGTACCTACGTCGCCGGCTGTTACGACCGCCTCACCTCCACCGTCGCCGGGCGCGAGGTCGAGAACGAGGACATGGTCAACCTGCCCGACTGGCTGCCGCTGCGGTTCCGGGCCACCGGCGGCGGGTGGCTCACCCCGGACACCGCTCAGGTGCTCGGCCACCGGCAGGTGGTGCACCTGGACTCCGGGACGCTGGAGCGGCACACCCGGTTCCAGCTCGGCGAGCGGGGCGTGCTCGCCGTGCGGCAGACCCGGCTGGTGCACATGGCCGATCCCCATCTGGCCTGCCTGCGCACCGAGTTCACCGCCGAGACCGACGCCGTGGACCTCGACGTGGAGGCGGCGCTCGACGGCCGGGTCACCAACTCCGGGGTGCCGCGCTACCGCGACCTGGCGGGCGGGCACCTCACCCACGTGCGCGCCGGTGCGGCGGCCACCGGCACGGTGTGGCTGCGCTGCCGCACCCGCACCTCGGACATCGGCGTCGGCCTGGCCTGCCGGCTCACCGCCGACGGGCCGGTCGCGGCCGGGGCGGAGGAGCGACGGGCCGTCCAGCGGCTCCGGCTGCGCCTGGAACCCGGCCGCGCCGCCGTCGTCGACAAGACGGTCGCCCTGCACACCTCACGCGACGCGGCGATCAGCGACCCGCTCCGGGCCGCCGTCGACCGGGTCGAGTGCGCCCCCGGCTTCGACGGCCTGCTGCGCACCCACCGCACCGCCTGGGCCCAGCTCTGGCGCCGCGCCGGACTCGACGTGCCCGGCGAGGCCGGCGCCATCCTGCGCCTGCACCTGTTCCACGTCCTGCAGACCCTCTCCCCGCACACCGCGGACCTCGACGTCGGCGTCCCGGCGCGGGGCCTGCACGGGGAGGCGTACCGGGGCCATGTCTTCTGGGACGAGCTGTTCGTCCTGCCCTACCTCAACCTGCACTTCCCCGAGGTCTCCCGGGCCCTGCTGCGCTACCGGCACCGCCGTCTGGAACGGGCGAGGTCGGCGGCCCGCGCGCTCGGCCGGCGCGGCGCGCTCTATCCCTGGCAGAGCGGCAGCGACGGACGCGAGGAGACCCAGCAGCTCCACCTCAACCCCCGCTCGGGCCGCTGGCTGCCGGACCACTCCCACCTCCAGCACCACGTCGGCTCGGCGATCGCCTACAACGTGTGGCAGTACTGCGAGGCGTCCGGCGACGCGGAGTTCCTGCACACCAAGGGCGCCGAGATGCTCCTGCAGATCGCCCGTTTCTGGGCCGACTCGGCCGTCTGGGACGACCGCCTGGGCCGGCACCGCATCCGCGGTGTGGTCGGCCCCGACGAGTACCACGAGGCGTACCCCGGCGCCGGCCGGCCCGGCCTCGACGACAACGCGTACACCAACGTCACCGCCGCCTGGGTGCTCACCCGCACCCTGGAGGTGCTGGCGGCGCTGCCCGAGCCGCGCCGCCGAGAACTGGTCGAACGCACCGAGCTGGACTACGCCGAACTCCACCGGTGGGAGGAGGTCTCCCGTACCCTGCACATCCCCTTCCACGACGGTGTGATCAGCCAGTTCGAGGGCTACGGCGACCTCGCCGAACTCGACTGGCGGGGCCTGCGCGCCCGGCACGGCGACATCCGCCGCCTCGACCGCGTCCTGGAGGCCGAGGGCGACACCGTCAACCGCTACCAGGCGTCCAAACAGGCCGACGTCCTCATGCTCGGTTACCTCTTCTCCCCGTCCGAACTGCGCTCCCTCTTCGCCCGGCTGGGCCACCGCCTCGACGACGTGACCTGGCACCGCACGGTCGACTACTACCTCGCCCGCACCAGCCACGGCTCCACCCTCAGCGGACTGGTCCACGGCTGGGTCCTGGCCCGCGCCCGGCGCGCCGAGGCGTGGACCTACGTCCAGGAGGCCCTCAAGGGTGATGTCGCCGACCTCCAGGGCGGCACCACCGGCGAGGGCATCCACCTCGGCGCCATGGCCGGCACCCTCGACCTCGTCCAGCGGGGACTGACCGGACTGGAGACCCGTTCCGGCGCGCTCTGGCTGGACCCGGTACCGCTGCCGGAGCTGTCCTCGTACGGGTTCGCGCTGCGCTACCGGGGCCACTGGGGCGTCCGGCTGCGGCTGGAGCACGGCCTGCTGGAGATCGCCGTGCCCGAGTCGGGCCGGCTGCCCATCGACGTGCGGCTGCCCGGCCGGACGGTCCGGGTGCAGCCCGGCGACACCTGCCGCCTGGCCCTCCCGGACCGTCCCCGGGCCGCCGCGCCGCTCAGCCGGGCAGTGGGTAGCTGACCGTCCGCGGGGCGCCGGCCGGCCGGCCGTCGGTGTACGTCACGCTGATCCGGGTGAAACGCGGCTCACCCGCGCCCCGGTCGCCCGCGGGCGCCTCCAGGCGCACCGTCACCGGGTAGGAGCGGAAGGTGCCCGCCGCGCAGTAGGGCACGCAGTCGTTGACCACGTTGACCCCCTGGGCCACCGCCGCCCGCGCGTCCCAGCGCGACCACCGCAGGGAGTCCAGCCGGCTGTTGCCGTCGCCGCAGGCGAGCAGGTAGGCGCCGGGCCGCACCTCGGGGCGGCCCTGGCAGTCGGGGAGCACGGGGCCGCCCGTCCGGTGCCGCTGCGGTTCCGGCTCCGTGGCCGGGGCCGCCGAGGCCGCGCCCAGGGGCGCCGCGAGCGCCGCGGCGGCACAGAGTGTGACCACTGCCCTCATCGCATGTCCGCGCATGTCCGCTCCTGCCGTTCAGGAACCGCCGTCACCGCGCGCGGTTCACCGTCCGAGTACGACGCTAAGGCCGGGTCAGCCGGCGCACCACTCGGACGGAGTACCGCCCGGCCGGGCCGGTCAGGTCCCGGTGCGCAGGTCCACCCCGCGCCGCGCCAGGGTCAGCACCCCCAGCACGACCAGGGCGACGCCGAGCAGCTGGGGCAGCAGCCACCAGCCGGTCCGCAGGTGTTCCAGGTACAGGAACACCCCCAGCAGCAGGCTGACCGTGGCGTCCCCCAGGGTGAGCGCCGGCTGCGACGCGACCAGCGGCCCGCCCTGCATGGAGTGCTCCAGCAGGAGGACGGCCGCCACCCCGGCCGCGGCGAACGCGTACGTCTGCCACGCGGTGAAGAAACCGGTCACCCCGTGGGTGTCCAGCACCCCCATGGAGTCCTTCATCAGCGCCGCCGTCAGCGCGTAGCACACCGCGGTGGCCGCGCCCAGGCAGCCGGCCCGCGCCTTGCCCACCGGCCGCCGCAGCCCGGCCCCGGCCAGCAGCACGGCCGCCGCCGCGCAGGCCACCAGCCCGGACAGCCAGCGCGTCCCGGACACCTGGTCATGACCGCCGTACGGCGCCGCCGCGGCGAGGGCGACGCCGAGGCCGACCACCACCCCGGCCACCGCCGTCCACATCGCGAGCGGCAGCCGGCGGCCGGCCGACAGCGAGGCCAGCAGCAGCGCCAGTGGCAGTTCCAGCACGAACAGGGGCTGGACCAGGGAGAGCGGCCCGGTGGCCAGCGCCGCCGCCTGCCCGGCCCCGGCGACGACCACGGCGAGCATCCCGCCCAGCCACACCGGCCGCCGCAGCAGGTCGGCGATCAGCGAGAAGCGGAACCCCTGCGACTGCGGCACGGTCAGCGCGGCCCGCCGCTGGAGCACGGTGGCCGTGGCGTTGCTGAGCGCGGCGAGGAGCGCGAAGAGGACCGGCAGTACGACACCCATCCACCGATCCTCGCCCGGCGCCCGGCGGGGCGCGCGCCGGACCCGGCCCGCCGGACCGCAACCGGGCCAGGAAGAGCGGCCGGCGGAGCAGCCGACCGGCCGCTCACCGTTTTGAACAAGTCGTTCACCATGAACAGTTGAGATCGCTCTGTTCATCGTGCAGGCTGTGCCCATGTCCTCGAACCCGCCGAACGGCGCCGAGCCGTCCACCGACCCCGCCGACCCGTTCACGCCTCCGCGACCGGAGGAGGCCCGCGCCCAGCGGGTGTACGCCTCGCTGCTGCGGATCGCCGAACGGCACGCGGCCACCGACGCCCAGCGCCGCCGCCAGACCCATCCCGCGATGCTCGGCCCGCACGAGGCCGTCCGGCTCGTGTCGTTCCTGCTCAGCGGGGCGGCGCTGCCGGACGACGGCGAACCCGAGGTGGACCGCGCAGACATCACCGCCGCGCTGAGCCTGGTCCCGCTGGTCCGGGGCGAACTGGACGAACTGGAGGCCGGGCTGCTGCGGATGGCCCGGGGCCGCGGCATGACCTGGCACGAGATCGCCTTCGGCCTGGGCCTCGGCACCCCGCAGGCCGCCCGCCAGCGCTACGAACGGCTCTCCGGCCGCGTCGACACCGACCCCGTGGGAACCGGCTGAGGCGGCTCAGAAGCGCCTCAAGTCCCTTGCCCCGCACTCCGCACGGCGCCGATCATGGGCGCATGTTCGGACGGAGCAAGCCCCTGGAACTCAACGTCCTCGTCCTGCGCGACGCCGACGTCATCGCCACCGCCCTGCGGACCGCCCTGGCCGCCGCCGCGCCCGAGGAGCGGCCCGGTCTGGAACGCGCCGCGGCCCTGGTGGAACAGGCAGCGGCCGTGCCGGACGCCGCGCTGCGCGCCCGCTGGGTCCACGAACGGCTCACCGCGGCGGGCCACGAAGGCCCCGTCGACTCCGTACGGGCCGTGAAGACCCTGCGGGAGTCGGTGCCCGGCCTCGGTCTCCTCTCGGCCGTCCAGCTGACGAAGGACGCGGCGGCGCACCGGCCGTAGCGAAGCCGGCGGTGGCGCGGACCGCCCGCCCTCCACGGCGTACGGTCCGACCGGTCATCAAGGCGTGCGCCCGGCGCAGAAGGAGCGCATGGTGCTCCGGCGTGAGCCCTGTACGCGCCCCCGCGTGCGTGGGCACAATGCGCCATGCCAGCGATCATGTGGCTGAGGTGCCGAGCTCCCCGCCACCGAATTGTCAGGAAGGCAGGTCGGCCGCCGTGCTGTTGCGTCTGCCCACGTCCGTGTCCGAAGCACAGGAGTACCTCGCCCAGGGGGCGGTGCCCATAGGCGGCGCGACGCTCGTCTGGGCGGGCTGGCAGCGGGACGGCTTCCCCGAACTGGCCATGTCCCTGCGGAACCTGCCGGAGGCGAACGGCATCGGCCGCGAGACGCTGGGCGCGGCCGTGCTGCTGCACCGGATCGACGAGCGGGTGCCCGAGGTGCTGCGGCGGGCCGCCGGCACCGTCGGCACCGGCGCCGTGCGGCGCACCGCCACGGTCGGCGGCAACATCGTCGGCAGTACCCTGCGCTGCCTGCTGCCCGCCGCGCTCGTCCTGGACGCCCGCGCCACGGTCCTCTCCCAGGACCGCGTCTTCGAGACCGACCTCGCCGAACTCGTCGCCAAACGGCCCGTGCTGCTCTCCCTGTGCTGGGACGCGCCACTGGTGAGCGGCTACCGCAAGCTGCCCGCCGAAGCGGGCGGTCCACCCCCCTTGGTCGTCGCCACCGCCGTGCACGCCGACGCCTCCGGGCACCGGCGGCTGCGCGTCGCCGTCCGCGACGGCTACGAGGTGTTCAGCGAGAGCGCCGACCTGAGCGCGGACGCCGGCCGGACCGCCGACGCCGTGGAGGCCTCCGCCCTCGGCGCCCTGCCCGCCGGGGCCCGCGCCGTGCTGCGCGAACAGGTCACCGAGATCCTCACCCGCGCCGCCGAGCACTGAGCACCCTTTCCGGTCGGGCCGGCCCCGGCTCCCGTACCGGGCGCGCCGATTGCGCGCGGGGGGCTTGACGGGCCGCGACACGGTCGGCCTACTGGTAGGCGCGGCCGGGCGTGACGGGGGGAGCCGTCCGGTCCGTACCCGCAGGGCGCCCCCGCCGAGACGCAGGGGCAGGAGGCCGATGGTGCCGCGCCGACGCTCAGTGGCCCTGGTGCTGCTGCTGGCCTCGGTGCTGCTCGGCCTCCTCGTGCCCGCGCCCGTGGTCACCGCCCCCGCGGTCACCGCCCCCGCCGCCACGGCGCTCATCGACACCCCGGGCGGCGGCGAACCCCGGAGCACCGGGGACGAGACCCTCACCGAACCGGCCCCGGGCGAGGACGGCCCCGCCGTCCACCGCGCCCTGCCACGCCCCGCCCGGACCACCGGCGCGGCCGGCGCCGGCGGGCCGCTCCCCGGTGCCCCGGTCCGCGCGGGCGCGGCGGACCGCCCCGGCCCCGGCGACCCCGGCGCCGTCCGGTCCCCCCGCCCGTCGCCCGCCCGGCCCGCCTCGGACGCCGGCCGGCTCCGGACGTTCCGCTGCTGAGCGGCACGAGCGGTGACAGGGCCTGCGTCACGCGGCCCGCCGGCCGCCCGGCCGGTACGCGGTGACGGAACAGGCCCGCGTGTGTCCTCGAATCGACCACACGGGAGGCGGCAGCCATGCCGGGACAGCGCGTTCTCGTTCTGCGGCCGGACGAACTCGGGCCGGAGGACGTCAGGATGTGGAGAGAGATCCGCGCCGGGACGACGGCCCCGGCCAACCCCTTCCTCGACCCGGTGTTCACCGCCGCCGTCGGCCGGGTGCGGGCCGGGGCCCGGGTCGCCGTCCTCCAGCAGGACGGCACACCGGTCGGCTACCTCCCGTACGAGAAGGGCACCCTGGGCCGGGGGCGGGCGATCGGGCTCGGTGTGTCGGACAGCCAGGGGGCCGTCCTGCAGCCCGGGACCGTGGTGGACCCGCGCCGGCTGCTGCGCGCCTGCGGCCTGGCCTCCTGGGAGTTCGACACCCTGGAGGACGGCCAGGACGCCTTCGCCGCGCACGCCGTCGAGGAACACGCCTCCCCGGTCGTCGACCTCGGGTCGGGATATGACGGGTACCTGGAGTCGCTGCGCGCGCGGGCGCCGGGGTTCGTCAGACAGACCCGGGCCAAGGAGCGCAGACTCGCCCGGCGGGTCGGCGAGGTGCGGTTCGTGCCGGACTCCCGGGACCCGGCGGCCCTGCGGCAGCTCATGCGGTGGAAGTCGGCGCAGTACCGCCGCACCGGCCGCCGGGACCGGTTCGCCCAGGAGTGGATCACCGGGTTGGTGGACCTGCTCGCGCGGGGCGGCGAACCGGAGTGCCGGGGCCAGCTCTCCGTGCTCTACGCCGGTGACCGGCCGGTCGCCGCCCACTTCGGGCTGCGGTCGGCCACGGTGCTCTCCTGGTGGTTCCCGGCCTACGACCGCGCTTTCGGCGCCTACTCGCCGGGCATCCTGCTGCACCTGAGGATGCTTGAGGCGGCCGCGGCGGACGGTATCCGTACGGTCGACCTCGGCAGCGGTCCGGCCCGCTACAAGGAGTCGCTGAAGACACGGGACCTGCGGGTGTACGAGGGTGCCGTGGTGCGCCCGGTGCCGGGCGGGGCCGCTCATCTGCTGGCCAGGGAACCGGCCCGCGCCGCCCGCCGGTTCGTGCGCGACCGGCCCCGGCTGGCGGCCACCGCCGCGCGGGCCCTCCAGGGGGCCGGCACGCTGCGCGAGCGGCTGCGGCGCCGGCCGGACGGCGCCGGCGGCGGGGAACGAGGCGCCGGTCAGGCGGCGGGGGGTGAGGCGAAGGTACGGCGGTAGGCGTGCGGGCTGACGCCCGTGGTGCGTTTGAACCGCTCGCGGAAGGCGGTGGGGGAACCGAAGCCGACCTGGGCGGCGATGCGCTCCACCGGGTGGCGGGTGGTCTCCAGCAGGTGCTGGGCCTGGCGGACGCGGGCGCGGTGCAGCCACTGCAGCGGGGTGGTGCCGGTCTGTTCCCGGAAGCGGCGGATCAGGGTGCGGGTACTGGTCCCGGCCTGCGCGGCGATGTCGCCCAGGGTGAGGTCGCGGCCCAGGTTCTCCTGGAGCCAGGCGAGCAGCGGTTCCAGGACGGAACCCTGGGGGCGCGGCGCGTAGTCGTGCACGATGAACTGCGCCTGTCCGCCCTCCCGTTCCAGCGGCATCACCGACAGCCGGGCGGCGTCCGCGGCGACGGCCGAGCCGTAGTCCCGGCGGATCAGGTGCAGGCACAGGTCCAGCCCGGCGGCGGCGCCGGCCGAGGTGAGGATCTGCCCGTTGTCCACGTACAGCACGTCCGGGTCGACCTCGACCTCGGGGTACCGGGCGGCCAGGAGACCGGCGGCGACCCAGTGCGTGGTGGCCCGGAGCCCGTCGAGCAGCCCGGCGGCGGCCAGCACGAAGGTGCCCGAGCAGATGGAGGCGATCCGGGTGCCGTCCTCCGCCGCCGCCCGCAGCGCGTCCCGCACGGGCCCCGGCAGCGGGTCCGCGGGGGCGGAGGTGCCGGGCACGATGACCGTGTCGGCGCCGGTCAGGCCGTCCAGCCCCCAGGGGGCGCGCAGGGCGAAGGAACCGGCGTCCACCTCCGGGCGCTCGGCGCACACACGGATCTGGTAGCCGGGGCGTCCGTCCGGCAGCCGGGTGCGGGTGAAGACCTCGATCGGCGTGGACAGGTCGAACGGGATCACCCGGTCGAGAGCGAGGACGGCGATGGTGTGCATGACCAGAACGTACCGCGCCGCCGGACGGCGCCGACGGCCACCCCGGCCCGGAACCACCTGGTGGGAAAGGGAGTTCAGGTCCGGTGGGCCGCTGGCACTTTTCCGTCGCAAGCTGGCACTCGCGCCACTGGGAGAACCGGTCGGGCGGCGCCTAGCGTCAGGGGCGTCCCGCCCGGACCCCCTGTCCGCCGTCGGAAATCAGAGGAAGCCCATGCACGTCCAGATCGTCCTGTTCGACGGCTTCGACCCGCTCGACGTCGTCGCCCCCTTCGAGGTCCTGCACGCCGGCCGCACCGCCACCGGGGGCGCGGTGAGTGTGGAAATGGTCTCCGCCGAGGGGCCCCGCGAGGTGACCGGCGGCACCGGCGGCCTCACCCTGCGCGCCACCGCCGCCCTGGACCCCGGGCGCCCCGGCTGGGTCCTGGTGCCTGGCGCCTCGGGCCGCATCGGCGAACCGGGCGAGGAGGCCGGCGAGGACACCGTCCCGGTGCTGCTCGGCCGGGCCCTGACCACCCCGCTGCCCGAGCTGATGAGGGCGGCGATGGCCCACCCGGAGGTCATGGTCGCCACCGTCTGCGGCGGCTCCGCGCTGCTCGCCATGGCCGGACTCCTGGAAGGGCGGCCCGCCACCACCCACCACCTGGGCATGGACCTGCTGGACGCCACCGGCGCCCGCGCGGTCGACGCCCGGGTGGTGGACGACGGCGACCTGGTCTCCGGCGCCGGCGTCACCTCGGGACTCGACCTGGGCCTGCACCTCCTGGACCGGGAGATCGGCCCCCGCGTCGCGCACGCCGTCGAGGAGCTGTTCGCCCACGAGCGGCGCGGCATCGTCTGGCGCGCGCGGGGCCCCGAGCCCGTCGCCTTCTGAACCCGCCCGCCCCCGCACCCACCGTTCACACCGTGAGGACGTACCCCGCCATGCACTCGGCCGAAGGCACCTGGGACCTGATCATGTCGACCCCCGTCGGCCGGATCGGGGCCACCGTGGAACTGATCCGCCGCGACGGCGTCCTGACCGGGACCGCCCGCGGCCAGGGTGAGGAGGTCCCGCTGACCGACCTCGTCGCCGACGGCGACCGGCTCACCTGGAAGCAGGCCGTCACCAAGCCGCTCCGGCTCAACCTGGCCTTCGCCGTCACGATCGACGGCGACACCCTGACCGGCACCTCGCGGGCCGGCCGCCTCCCCGCCTCCAGGGTCACCGGAGAGCGCCGCGCCCCCACCGCCGAAGAGTGATCGACCGCTCACGCCGTGGGGGCCGGGCAGATCAGTAGCGCGTGATGCCCTTCGCCAGGGTGCGGGTCCACGGCGCGTCGACGGCCTCCGCGTCGATCGACACCAGCAGGTGGCAGAGCATGCCGACGGCGAAGAACCGCTGCACGTCCTCCTCGCCCGCGCCCGAGGCGCCCCGGACGTACTCCACCGTCCGCGCGTACCCCGTGCGCACCGCCTCCCGGACCGCCGGCTCCGACACGGCGGCGGCCTGGGCGTGCAACTGGACGAGCAGCAGGTCGTTGTCGCTGATCAGCCGCGCGTACGCGTCACCCATGGAGTCGAGGACCGCCTCCGGCGTGCTGCCCGTCGCCCGTGCCGCGCCTTCCTCCAGGGCCGCGCGGACCCGGTGGAAGCAGTACTCGACGACCGCGGTGAACAGCGCCTCCTTGGTGGGGAAGAGGCGGTAGACGTACGCCTGTGAGATCCCGGCGGCCCGCGCCACCTCGGTCGTCGTGGTGCCGAAGTACCCCTTGCCGGCGAAGGCGCCGATGGCGGTCCGCAGCACGCTCTCCCGGCGTTCCTCGGCGGTGGACAGCTGGCGTCGGCGTTCCGTCTTCATGGGGTGTAGTCGACCACTCACTCTTTCTCCGTGTCAAACCCGGCTGGACCGGGCCGGGCGGGGTCAGCCGGAGGGGGCCAGCCAGGGCTGGGGATCGGTGTAGTAGCCGTCGTAGATGACTTCGAAGTGCAGATGCGGGCCGGTGGACAGACCGGTGGACCCGGCCAGCCCGACCGGCGCGCCGGTCGCCACCGTCTGCCCCACGGCGACGTCGATCCGCGACAGATGGCTGTACGTCGTCTGGAGGCGCTTGCCCTCGATGGTGTCGTGGTCGACCACGACGCGGTTGCCGTACGCGCTGGTCAGCGCGGCGAACACGACCTGGCCGCCGCGCGCGGCGTAGACCTGCGCGCCCTGCGCGGCGGCGAAGTCCACGCCGGTGTGCAGCTTGGTCACCCCCGTCAGCGGGTGCTGCCGGGAGCCGTAGGGCGAGGTGACGGTGAGGGCCGGCACGGGCGCGGCGAGGATCGCGCCGGCCGCCGCGGGCGTCGCGCCGGAGTCCGCCTCGTCCAGCGACGCGTACCGGGACAGCAGGCCCTTGACCTCGGCGACGTACGCCGCCGCCGCGTCGGGCACTCCGCCGGCCCCCGCCACCTCGTCCGCGCCGGTGGCGAACGCGGCGAGGGTGAGGTCCACGAGGTCGCCGTTGACGCGTCCCTCGGTGCGCAGGCCGGTGACCTCCCCGGCCAGGGAGCAGTCCTGCCGGCCGAGGGCCATGACGGCGTCCGCCGGGTCGCGCGGCGAGGAACGCCCGTTGCCGTCGGCGTCCTCCCCCCACTTCTCCCACTGGTCGCCGGTGAAGGCGGCGATGCCCTTCTGGCCCGAGAGTTCGCCGGTGTCGTTGCTCCAGCCGGAGAGCTGGTCGATCTGCGCGGCGAGCAGGGACGGGGTGACGGCCGCGCAGCCGTCGGCGGCCTTGCGCAGCCACGGCACGTAGGAGGCGTCGACCCCGGCCGCCGCCGCGCTCCGCTCCGGTCCGGCGTCCTGCTCCGACTCGACGGGGAAACCCCCGTTCAGCGCGAAGAAGCCCGCCACGCCGGACAGGGTGACCAGGCCCGGCAGCACCAGCAGGACGACCGGGCCGGGCCCGCGCCGCTTGCGCCGCTGCTTCGGCTGCTCCCGCCGCTCCTCCGCGTCCGGCTGTGCCGGGGCCGCGGCGCCGGACGGCGCCGGGTCCTGGGCCGTGCGCCCGGCGTTCACCGGCCGTCCGCCACGGGGCCGGGGACGTGTACGCGGGAAGGGGGGTCCGTCAGCACCGCGACGGACGTGCGTCGGCAGGCCGGGGCCGGCCGCCGGAGGGACGTGATGCTCACGCACGGACGGTAACGCGCCGGGCCGCCTGCGTCAGGAGACGCCGAGGCAGCGCGGGATGCCCGCAAGGGCACGGTCGTCGGCCGTCCGTACGGCCCCGTCGGCCGGCCGGCCTGCGGTACACCGGCACCTGCCCCGTGTTCTCCGCGGTGAACGGCACCCGTGACCACCCGTCCCGGCGGTGTCGCGGCCGCATCCCGGCCGACCGCGCCATGAGGTCCGGCTCACCCGGCGGGACGTACCGCAGCGGGAACGACCGGCACCCGGCACGCCCGTCCTCCTCGACGGACCTCTCGTGGCCGTCCGCCGCCTCCGGCTTCCCGTGGGCCGGCGGGCGCCGGCCCAGGTGTCCAGCGCCGCCCGCGGGAACGGCTGCGACCGGTCGCCGTGGGCGCGGACCATGTCGTCGCACAGCTGCCGGATCCGCTTCACCGGCAGCGCCGCCGCCGTCGCCGGGTCGGTCATCGCCGCGTGCCGGATGCGCAGCGGTTCGTCCTCCGTGGCCGCCCGCACGACGAGGCCGGTGGTGCCGAGGCGGGAGCGGTGGAGCGCCGCCGACTGCGGGGGCAGGGAGCCGATCCGGGTGGGCCGGACACCGGAGGCGTCGACCAGGCACTGGCGCCGGGGAAGCGGGCGGCAGGGCGTGCGACCCCGGCCGTCGGCGGTCACGGCGTCCCGCGGGCTCCGTTCTCGTGGGCACGGCCCCGCCTCGGCACCGCGAGCGGCCCTGGTGACTCGGTCCGGACTCCTGGCGCGGGGCCGGTCACCGGCTGGGCGTACCTCTGGCGCCGGTCCTGCGGGGCGGTGCTGACCGGGAGTGAACCGACCCGGTCCCGACCGCGTCCTGGGTCCGCACCGCCTGGATCGGTGACCGAAGCTGACTGACCAGGCGTTCGTACGAGCGGTTTCGAGCATCTCGGCCCGGGGTGCCGGGCATGCGGAAACACCCCCGGAGGCGGGTGGCCTCCGGGGGTGCGGGGGTCTCGGACGGGGTTACGTCACGGGACGGGGGTGCGTCCGGGGGATCAAGGGACGATCTTCAGCAGCCGGTTCGGGGAGCCGGTGCCCGCGCTCGTGACCTTGCCGGTGGTCGCGCCGCCCGTCAGCGCCGAGGCCACCTGCGCCGGGGTGGCGGAGGTGTGGCCCGCCAGGTAGACCGCCGCCGCGCCCGCGACGTGCGGTGTCGCCATCGACGTACCGGAGATGGTGTTGGTCGCCGTGTCGCTGGTGTACCAGCCGGCCGTGATCGAGGAGCCCGGCGCGAAGATGTCCAGCACGGAGCCGTAGTTGGAGTAGCTGGCCCGCGCGTCCGTGTTCGTGGTGGCGCCGACCGTGATGGCCTCGGTGACCCGGGCGGGGGAGTACGAGGAGGCGTTGGCGGAGCTGTTGCCCGCCGCGATCGCGTAGGTCACGCCGCTGGCGATGGAGTTGCGGACGGCCGTGTCCAGGGTGGAGGAGGCGCCGCCGCCGAGCGACATGTTGGCGACCGAGGGGCCGGAGTGGTTGTTCGTCACCCAGTCGATGCCCGCGATGACGCCGGCCGTGGTGCCCGAGCCGTTGTTGTCGAGCACGCGGACCGCGACGACCTTCGCCTTCTTGGCGACGCCGTACTTGGTGCCCGCGATGGTGGTGGCGACGTGGGTGCCGTGGCCGTTGCCGTCGGCGGCGTTGGTGTCGCCGTCCACCGCGTCGTAGCCGTAGGAGGCCCGGCCGCTGATGTCGCCGTGGGTGATGCGGACGCCGGTGTCGATGACGTACGCCGTCACGCCGCTGCCCGCGCTGTCCGGGTAGGTGTACGTGCCGGAGAGCGGGAGCGAGGTCTGGTCGACGCGGTCGAGGCCCCACGGGGCGCTGGACTGCGTGGTGTCGGCGAGCGTGACGCGCTGGTTCTGCTCGACGGAGGCGACGGCCGGGTCGGCGGCCAGGCGCTTGGCCTCGGCGGCGGAGAGGGTCGCGGTGTAGCCGTTCAGCGCGCTGGTGAACGTCTTCTTCACCGTGCCGCCGTACTCCTCGACGACGTCCTTGCCGGCGGCGGAGGACGCCTTCAGGCCGGCGTCCTTCTTGAGGGTGACGATGTAGCTGTCCTTGACCGCGGTGGGGGAGCCCGCGGCGAGGACGGTGCCCTCGGCCGGGGCGGCCTGGGCGGGTATCGCGGTGAGCCCGCCGGTCAGGGCGGCGGCGGCCAGGCCGGCTATCGCGGTGAAGCGGAGTCTCTTGCTGCGCTGAGGTGCCATGACGAGGGGGTCCTCCTCTGGGCAGCGCGGGCCCGGGTGGGGGCGCGCGACTGTGGGGGGTGTGCGCGGGATCGCGCACACGGCCCGGGGAGCGTCGCGTTCCGCTCCGGGCCGGGGTACAGCCTTGACCAACTCCGGGTGGCGGACAAGGGAGTTGAACAGCTGTCAACAAATCTGTCATGCACACGAAATATGTCAAGACCGCGTGAGAGGAGGGACGTGCGGGGCGCGTGCGCGGCGGGTGGTGCGGTGGCCGCCCGCCGCGCACGCGGGTCAGTTGCGCAGGCTGCGGGCCGGCAGCACCACGTGCGCCGCCGACTTCAACGTGGCCTCGTCGGAGGCGAAGGCCGTCAGCGTCCCGGCGTCTCCCGGCTTCGCGTCCGGCCAGGGGCGCGTGGTGAAGATGAGGTAGGCGCACCCGTGCGCGCCGACCGCCTCCAGCCAGTCCGCGGGCGGCACGAACTGGGCGGTCACCTGCGGCAGGGTCAGCACCGCCGCACCCGGCAGCACGAGCAGGCTGACCGGCAGGCTGGGCATCAGCGTCGCGTCGACCAGTTCGTGCTTCGGCGGGATGCCGGCGCCGGCCAGCAGCCGCGCGGCGGCGGCCGACTCGGCCTCCGGGCCGTTCGAGCCGTCGCCGCGGGGGCAGACCAGGATGTAGGGGACGGTGCCCTGGGGGGCCTCCCGGCTCCAGGACATGACGAGGAGCCTGCCCAGGTCGTCGGTGCGCACGGGCTGCGTTTCAACTGGCGTGGAAGTCACCGCGGAACCGTACCGGCGGCCCCCCGGCGCCCCGGCCCGCGCTCACTCGTCCGGCCCAACGCCCGGCCGGACGCCACACGATCGAGGGACGGGCCGCCGCGGCCCGCCACCGGGGGAAACGACGGGTGAACGGACGGACCACGAAGTGATAACGGCGGGCAACCGTTCGCACGCGCGTGCTGTCTAGTCCCTCATGAAGATCTCTTTCCTCCTGCACAACGCCTACGGGATCGGAGGCACGATCACCACCACGTTCAACCTGGCCCAGGCACTGGCCGAACGCCACACCGTGGAGATCGTCTCGGTGCTGCGGCACCGGGAGCGGCCGAACTTCACCCTGGACCCCAGGGTGTCGCTGAGACCGCTGGTGGACCTCCGGCAGGAGAAGGAACACCCGGCCCATCTGCGGCCGGCCAGGGTCTTCCCGGCCGCCGAGTACCGCTACCACCAGTACAGCGAGCTGACCGACGAGCGGATCGGCGCGTGCCTGGCGGACCTCGACGCCGACGTGGTCATCGGCACTCGCCCCGGCCTCAACGTGCACCTCGCGCTCCAGGCGCCGCAGCGGGTCGCCCGCGTCGGGCAGGAGCACCTCACCCTGGACAACCACCCGCCCCGGCTGCGCACCGCGCTGCGCCGCGCCTACCGCCGGCTCGACGTGCTCACCACGGTCACCGAGGCGGACGCCGCCGCCTACCGGCGCAAGATGCGCCTGCCCGGCGTCCGGGTGGAGGCCCTGCCCAACAGCGTCCCCGACCCCGTGCTGCCCCCCGCCGACGGCGACGCCAAACTGGTGATCGCGGCCGGCCGGCTGGTCCCGGTCAAACGCTACGACCTGCTGATCGAGGCATTCGCGCGGGTCGCCGCCGAACACCCCGACTGGCAGCTGCGCGTCTACGGCAAGGGCGAGGAGCACGACCGGCTGCGCGCGCTGATCGAACGGCTCGGCCTGTCGGACAACGTCTTCCTGATGGGCCCCGCCGCCCCCATGGAGGCGGAGTGGGTGAAGGGCTCGATCGGCGCCGCCGCGTCCAACTTCGAACCCTTCGGCATGACCCTCGTGGAGGCCATGCGCTGCGGGCTGCCGGTGGTCAGCACCGACTGCCCCCACGGCCCCGGGGAGATCATCAAGGACGGCGTCGACGGCCGGCTCGTCCCGGTCGGCGACGCCGCGGCCTTCGGCGAGGCGCTCCTCGAACTGGTCCGCGACGACGAACGCCGCCGCCGGATGGGCCGGGCCGCGCTGGAGAACGCCCGCCGCTTCGCCCCCGGCCCCGTGGTGCGCCAGGCCGAACGGCTCCTGGAGGAGGCGTGCGAGGCACGGCGGACGGGACGGCCCGTCACCCGGGACCGCGACCCGGTCGGCCGTGTCCTGACCGGCCGGGGCCACGCGGCCCGGGACGCGGTGTACGCCACCGGAAGCAGCGCGCTGCGCACGATACGAAAGGCACGCCGATGACCACCGACCACGCCACGGACCCCAGGACCGCCTGCACCGTCGAGCGGGACGGCCGGATCACCTTCGCCCTGCGCCTGCCGCCGGCCGACCCCGGCGGCCGGCTGCTGCTCCGGCTCCGCCCCAAGAAGGGAGGGACCGAACACCTCCGGCACCTGCTCGCCCTCGACACCGCCGTCGACGGCCACCGCACCGCCGTCCTGCCGGCCGGCACGGTCCTGGCGGAGGGCCGGTGGGACGTCCATCTCGTCGACGGACCGGACGGCGGGCACCGGCGCGTGCGCCCCGGACCGCGCGACCTGCGCGCCCTCGTGGACGGACACACCCGCGACCGCGCCGCGCCCGTCGCCGTCCGCATTCCCTACGTCACCAAGGACGGGTTCCTGGCGGTCCGGGCCTGGCTGCGCGACGCCCACGCCGAGACCCGCCGGGTCAGGGCGGCGGAGGGCGCGCTGACGGCCGCCGCCCGGCTGCACGGCACCGAGTTCGGCCCGGGGGCCGCCGTACGGCTGCGGCTGCGCGGCACCCGCACCGAGCGGCTGGTCACGCCCCGGGTCGCCGACGACCGCCGCGACTTCACCTTCGCCGTCGCCCTGGCGGACCTGGTCGCGGACGCCGATCCCGGCGCCGGGCAGCGCTTCTGGGACGTGTCGGTCCGGCCCGCCGAGGCCGCGCCGTGGGTCCGCCTCGCCCGCCTCCTCGACGACGTGGCCGACCGCAAGCACATCCACGTCCAGCCCGCCGCCCTGGTGGGGGACACGGCCGTACGCCCCTACTACACGGTCGACAACGACCTCTCCGTGACGGTCACACCGGCCGGCTGACGGCCCCGCCCGCGTCCTGCGCGCGCAGGCGCTCCGCCTCCTGCGCGGTGAGCTTGCGTTCGGCGCCGCAGAAGGTGCACTGGGTCGCGTACTTCGTCGACACCGGGAACAGCGGAACGAAGAACAGGGTGAACTTGGTGACCCGCTTGCGCAGGACGTGGGCGGCGGGGTTGCCGCACCGGCCGCAGACCAAGGTCAGTACGGCGAGCTGGTAGAGGTACCCCTTGGTGCCGAAGATGATCATGGTGGTCCTTCCCCGTGCGGCTCCTGCCGCCAGGGTGCCAGACGAACCCGGCGCGCGCGTCACGGGGCGGCGGGGGAGGCCGGCCGCGACGGCGCCCGGCCCGTTGTCAGTGCCACGATCTACCGTTCGGGCAGTGGGGTTCGCGGACACGCCGCCGACCCTGACCTGGGGAGAGGTCTGCCATGACGACGACGTACCTGGAGCTGTCGCAGGACGACGGGGGAGCGCACAAGTTCTACGAGGTGACGGTCGACGGCACGGTCGTCACCGTTCGGTACGGGCGGATCGGCGCCGCCGGGCAGACCCAGACGTCGACGTTCCCCACGGTGCAGAAGGCCCAGGCGGCGGCGGCGAAGAAGATAGGCGAGAAGGTGCGCAAGGGGTACGCCCCCGCGGTGCAAGGGCAGCGCGCCCCGCGGTCCGTCACCCGCCGGCAGGTCGCCTCCGCGCCGTCCACGGTCCGTTCCGTCGCGCCGGTGCTCTGGCGGTTCCGGACCGGCTCCGCGGCCTTCGGCATCCACATCGACGACGAGCACTGCTGGGTGGGCAACCAGGCCGGTGACGTCTACACCCTGGCCCACGGCGGCGAGGTCCTCGCCCGCTACCAGCTGCCCGACGGGGTGAAGTGCCTGGTGGCCGACGACTTCTGGATGTACGCGGGCTGCGACGACGGCCGGGTCTACGACCTGTCGTCGAAACTCCCCTTCGCCGCCTACGACATAGCCGCCGACGTCGACATCTTCTGGCTCGACATCCACGAGGGCGTGCTGCACGTGGCGGACCGGGCCGGCCGGCTCACCGTCATCGACCACGAGGACGAACACCAGTGGGCGCGCGGCGGCCGGGGCGAGCACGCCTGGATGGTGCGCGCCGACGACCGCGCCGTGTACCACGGGGACACCCGCGGGGTGACGGCCCACGCGCCCGACGGCGGCACCGAGGTGTGGCACACCGCCACCCAGGGCGCGGTGCTCTTCGGCTGGCAGGAGGACGACGCGGTGTACGCGGGGACGGCCCACCGGGTGGTGCACCGCCTCTCGAAGCGGACCGGCGCCGTCGAGGCGACCTACCGGTGCGACAGCTCGGTGTACTCGTGCGCGACCTCGCCCGGCGGCCGGTACGTCTTCGCCGGCGACGCGGCCTCCTCGGTGTACTGCTTCGACCGGGACGGCACCCGGCTGTGGAAGCTCGGCACGGGCGGCGGCTCCGCGCTGTCGATGCAGTACCGCGACGAGCGGCTCTACCTGGTGACCACCGACGGCTCCCTGGTGTGCGTGGACGCGAGCGAGGCCGCGGTGACCGCAGCCCAGCAGGGTTCCGTGCCGGTCGCCCGGGACGTCAAGCTGGCCGCCGCGCTGCCGACCTACCGTGCGGCCACGGCCGCAGAGTCCGTGACCACGGTCACCGCCGCTCCGGCGGGCTCGGTGGTCGTGGAGTGCGTGCGCGACGGCGGGCGGACCCGTATCCACGTCGTGTCCGACGGGTACGACCCGTCGTGGAACGTGCAGTTCCCGAGGGCGATACGGGAGCCGGGCGCCCGGTACGTCGTCGACGCGGTGCACGCCGCGGCGGGCGGCTTCTACCGCGTCCGCGGTGACATCAGGCGGCTCGGCTGATCACCCGGCCCGCGCGGAAGGAACCGGCCGGCGGGGCGGGGCGCACGGCTCCGGCGGTCTCGGCGGGGCGGGTCAGGCGATGGAGGCCGAGATGACGGCCGCCACCGCGAGGTTGCAGGAGGCCGTCACCCAGACCGCGGGGTGCGGCTCCGGCTCGACCAGCGTCGCCCCCAGCCGGCCGGGCGTGATCAGGTCCACCACCAGGAACGCCAGGGCCATCATCACCAGCCCCAGCAGCCCGAACACGGCGGTGGACACCAACCCCTTGCCGAAGTCCTCGTACGTCGTCCAGATGGAGGTGAAGACGATCGCGCCGATGCCGAGCAGGGCGGAGCTGAGCACCGTGGCGGCGTTGCGGTTGCGCTGCTCCCAGATCTGCCGGCCGAGCTTTCCGGGCGTCAGCACGTCGACCAGGACGATGCCGAGGACCAGCAGGACCAGACCGAGCGCGCCGTAGGCGGTGGCCCGGCCGAGACCGTTGACGATGTCGCTCATGGAAGTGCCGGCTCCGTAAGTGGTAGGGAAGGGCGTCGGGTTGGCTGTCCGAAGAACCGCTGTTCAAGGAGACGCAAAATGTAGCGCACCCGTTCGGGCGGGCCCGGGGCAGGTGAGCGGTGGGCGGGGAAACCGTCCGGTCACCGGCAACCTCCGTACACGACACCGAACTTGAACCGTTCGTTCTCTTTAACTGTTCCGGTTCAAGGCGTAGGTTCACCGCCATGACCGCGTCCCGGCCTCCGGCCGCCGCCGAGGAACTGCGCCGTGCCGGCCTGCGTGTGACGGCCGCCCGCGTCGCGCTGCTGGAGACGGTCCGTCACGGTGACCACCTCGCGGCCGAGGCCATCGCCTCGGGCGTGCGGGACCGCGTCGGCCATGTCTCCGTGCAGGCCGTCTACGACGGGCTGCACGCGCTGACCAGGGCAGGACTGATCCGCCGCATCGAACCGGCGGGCGGGCCGGCCCGCTTCGAGGGGCGCGTGGGCGACAACCACCACCACGTCGTCTGCCGCGCCTGCGGCGCGGTGGCCGACGTCGACTGCGCGGTCGGCCACGCACCCTGCCTCACCGCCTCCGACGACCACGGCTTCACGGTCGAGGAGGCCGAGGTCACCTACTGGGGCCTGTGCCACGCCTGTTCCCCCGCCCCCGCTCCCTGAGCACCGTTTCCTGAGCACCCGTTTCCTGAGCACCGAGAACATGCCCGGAAGGACTCCCATGACCGAGAACCACGACGCGATCGTCACCGACCCGAAGGCCGAGGGCGAAGGCGGCTGCCCGGTCGCGCACGACCGCGCCGCCCACCCGACGCAGGGCGGCGGGAACCGCCAGTGGTGGCCGGAGCGGCTCAATGTGAAGATCCTCGCGAAGAACCCCCGGGTGTCCAACCCGCTCGACGAGGACTTCGACTACGCCCAGGCGTTCAAGAGCCTCGACCTGCCGGCCGTCAAGCGGGACATCGCGGAGGTGCTGACCACCTCGCAGGACTGGTGGCCGGCCGACTTCGGCCACTACGGTCCCTTCATCATCCGGATGGCGTGGCACAGCGCGGGCACCTACCGGATCAGCGACGGCCGCGGCGGCGCCGGTGCCGGGCAGCAGCGCTTCGCCCCCCTCAACAGCTGGCCGGACAACGCCAACCTCGACAAGGCCCGCCGTCTGCTGTGGCCGGTGAAGAAGAAGTACGGCCAGAGTCTGTCCTGGGCCGACCTGCTGGTCCTCGCGGGCAACGTGGCGCTGGAGTCGATGGGCGTCGAGACCTTCGGCTTCGGCGGCGGACGCGAGGACGTGTGGGAGCCCGAGGAGGACGTGTACTGGGGCCCCGAGACCACCTGGCTCGACGACAAGCGCTACACCGGCGACCGCGAGCTGGAGAACCCGCTCGGCGCCGTCCAGATGGGTCTCATCTACGTCAACCCCGAGGGCCCCAACGGCACGCCGGACCCGCTCGCCGCGGCCCGCGACATCCGTGAGACCTTCGGCCGGATGGCGATGAACGACGAGGAGACCGTCGCCCTGATCGCCGGCGGCCACACCTTCGGCAAGACCCACGGCGCCGGCCCGGCCGACCACGTCGGCGCCGACCCCGAGGCCGCCTCCCTGGAGGAGCAGGGCCTCGGCTGGCGCAACACCTACGGCACCGGCAAGGGCGCGGACACCATCACCTCCGGCCTGGAGGTGACCTGGACCTCCACGCCCACGCGGTGGAGCAACGGCTTCTTCGACAACCTCTTCGGCTACGAGTGGGAGCTGACCCGGAGCCCGGCCGGCGCCCACCAGTGGAAGCCGAAGGACGGCGCGGGCGAGGGCACGGTCCCGCACGCCCACGACGCCACGAAGAAGATCGCGCCGAACATGCTCACCACCGACCTGGCGCTCCGCTTCGACCCGGTCTACGAGCCCATCTCCCGCCGGTTCCACGAGAACCCGGAGGAGTTCCAGGCGGCCTTCGCCCGCGCCTGGTACAAGCTGACCCACCGTGACATGGGCCCGAAGTCCCTGTTCCTCGGCCCCGAGGTCCCTGAGGAGACGCTGCTGTGGCAGGACCCGCTGCCCGAGGCCGGCGGCGAGCCGCTCGGCGCCGGTGACATCAGTGCCCTCAAGGCCAAGCTCCTCGACTCCGGCCTGAGCGTCTCCGACCTGGTGTTCACCGCCTGGGCGTCGGCGTCCACCTTCCGCGGCAGCGACAAGCGCGGCGGCGCCAACGGCGCCCGCATCCGCCTGGAGCCGCAGCGCAGCTGGGAGGCGAACGACCCCGGCCGCCTCGCCACCGTCCTGTCCGCCCTGGAGGGCATCCAGCGGGACTTCAACGAGGGCGCCGCGCGCAAGGTGTCCCTGGCCGACCTGATCGTCCTCGGCGGCTCGGTCGCCGTCGAGCGGGCCGCCAAGGAGGCCGGTTTCGAGATCGAGGTTCCCTTCACCCCCGGCCGGGTGGACGCCGGACCGGAGCACACGGACGTCGAGTCGTTCGCCGCGCTGGAGCCGGCCGCCGACGGGTTCCGCAACTACCTCGGCAAGGGCAACCGGCTGCCCGCCGAGTACCTGCTGCTGGACCGGGCCAACCTGCTGACCCTCAGCGCCCCGGAGATGACCGTCCTGGTCGGCGGCCTGCGCGTGCTGGGCGCCAACCACCAGCAGAGCCAGCTCGGCGTCCTCACCACGACCCCCGGGTCCCTGACCAACGACTTCTTCGTCAACCTGCTCGACCTGGGCACGACGTGGAAGGCGACCAGCGAGGACCAGACCCTCTTCGAGGGCCGGGACGCCGCCACCGGCGAGGTGAAGTGGGCGGGCAGCCGCGCCGACCTCGTCTTCGGCTCCAACTCCGAGCTGCGCGCCCTCGCCGAGGTGTACGCGAGCGACGACGCCAAGGAGAAGTTCGTCCGTGACTTCGTCGCCGCGTGGGTCAAGGTCATGAACCTGGACCGGTTCGACCTGGTCTGACCGGCTCCGCCCGCCCCTGGCCGCCCCCGGCCGGGGCCGGTCAGGGGGGGGGCACGGGGGCGTCCCGCGCGGCACCGGCGCGGGACGCCCCTCACGCGGTCAGGTGCCCGAGCACCGCGCGCATCGCGGCCCGCACCGCCTCGCGTGACTCCTCGCCCGGGTCGAGGCACTCGAAGCCGTGCCGCCCGTGCGGTACGTCGATCACCTCCACGGCGGCCTCGTGCCGCCGGGCGGCGGTGAGGAACTCCGCCACGGTGGCGGCGATCTCCGGCATCTCCCGCCCGACCCGTGTGAGGACGACGGGCGGCGCGTCCGTCCCGCCCGCCAGCGCCTCGGCCGGACGGAAACGGCCGGCGGGCACAGCCCAGTTGGGCAGCGGGGCGAGGATCGGGTACGTGGCCGCCAGACAGCGCAGCCAGGGCTGGGGAGCGGACAGCCACTCCGCCGTGAGCGGCCCGCCGCCGGAGAAGAACCACAGCGCCACCCGGTCCGCGTCCACCCGGGGATCGGCCCGTACGGCCGCCACCGCGGCGGCCACGTCGTCGGCGGCGACCGGGTAGTCGGCGACACCGTGCAGCCGGTGGGCGACCGTGGCACCCACCACCCCCCGGGCGGCGGCGTACCGGGCATAGCCCCGGTACAGCGGCCAGTCGCGCGGGCCCGGCCGCGCCCCGGCGGGCAGCGGACCGCCGTGCACGAACAGCACCGCGGGGCGCGGGCCGTCGGCGTCCGGCGGGTACAGGTCGACGCGCCCCGTCCGCTCCGGTTCCCGCGGCGGCACCCCGAGCGGGAACGGCCGCAGATGGGCCGGCGGGCGCGAGGGATCGAGCGGGGCCAGCCGGCGTCCCCCGCCTTCCGCGGCCCGCAGCAGGACTCCGGCCAGGTCGTCCGGGCAGGACAGCATCGGCCAGTGTCCGGTGGGCAGTTCGAAGAACGGCACCTCGGCCTCGGCCAGCGCGCCCAGGGCGGGGTCGCCGTAATCGACCTGGAGCTGGAGCAGGTCGACGCCCGCCCCGCTGCCGGTGCACAGCACGCCGGTGGCGGGCACCCGGGCCACCGCGCCGGTCAGCCGCAGCGGCTGGAGCAGGGTGCCCAGCGGCTGCGGCGCGGCACGCGCGGTGAGCCGGTCCAGCGCGGGGCCGGGGACGCCCGCGGTGCTTCCCCAGCGGGTCCACGCGTCGCGCCCCGGCGGGGGCAGCACGCCCTCGGGCCCGCCCGCCGCCAGCCTCTCCCGCAGCGCCGCGTCGGGCAACGCGGCCAGCGCGGGCACCCCGTCCCGGGGCATCCCGGCGTCCAGGTACACGACCCGCGCGATCCGCCCGGCCCGGCGGTCGGCGGCCCCCAGCGCCGGGTGGATGCCGTAGCCGTGACCGACGAGCACGATCCGGCGCCGCCGGGGGGCACCGTCTCCCGTACCGCTCCCTCCGCGGGTCTGCGGGCCGGCCTCCTCGCGGGTCTGTGAGCCGGCCTCCTCACGGAGGCGCGTGCGGGTGTCCGTTCCGGCCTCCTCGCCGGTCTGCGAGCCGGCCCCCGCGCCGATCTGCGTGCCGGCCCCCGTACCGGTCTCCTCGCCGGTCACCGGGGTGGCCCCCGCGCCGGTCGCCGTAGCGGTCTCCTCTCCTGCCACCGGGTCGGTCATCGAGTCAGTCACCGAATCGATCACCGAGTCGATCACCGCGACGACGTCCGAGATGTGTGTCTCCAGGTCGATGCCGGCGCGGCCCGCGCCCGGTGGGCCGTCGAGCCCAGTCAGGGTGACCGGGCGGGCCTCGGCGCCCGCCGCGGTCAGCCGGGCGGCCGTCCCCTCCCAGACGTGTGCGCCCGTGAACAAGTCCGGCACCAGGACGAATACGGTCATGACGCTCTCCTCGACGGTGGTGTCCCCGCGGTCCGGCCGGTGACCGGGCCGCGCTCACCGGTACCGTAGGAACTCCCCCAGAGGGAGGTTCAAGTGCCCGCAGCGCACGACGGTCCGCTCGGCATCGGCGAACTGGCCGAGCGGGCGGGGGTCACCGTCAAGACCGTCCGCTTCTACTCCGACGGCGGCCTGCTGCCGGAGACCGCCCGCACCACCGGGGGCCACCGCCGCTACGGCCCCGAGGCGCTGGACCGGCTGCGGCTGATCCGCTCCCTGCGCTCCCTCGGCCTGGGCGTGCCCGAGATCCGCCGGGTCCTCGACGCCGGGGACGACGCGGACCGCGCCCTGGAGGACGCCGTCGCCGGGCAGCTGCGCGCCCTCGGCGGCCAACTCGCCGCGCTGCGCTGGCGGGAGGCGGCGCTGCGCCTGGTGCGGGAGTGCCCGCCGGACCAGCGGGCCGGGCGGCTGCGCCTGATCGGCACGGTGGGCGCCCCGCCGAGCACCGCCCCGCTGGCCCGCTTCTGGCGCGCCTGGCTGCCACCGCGCATGCCGTCCCGCGCCGTCACCGCCTTCCTGGACACGGCGGTCCCTCAGCCGCCCGCCGACCCCGCCCCGGCCCAGGTCCTGGCCTTCGCCCGGCTCAACGCCCTGACCACCGGCCCCTGTCCGGGACACACCCGGCCGCAGCCCGCGGCGCACCGTACGGCGGACAGCCGTGCCGCCGCCGTCCTCTACGCAGCGCTGGCCGAGGCGTACGAACTGGCCGGCGTCCCGCTGCGCCGGGGCCGCGCGCCCGCCGCCGGGGAGGCACTGGACTGCTTCGTGGGCGCGTACAGCACCGCGTACGGCACCCGGGACACCCCCGGCTTCCGCCGCGCGCTGGCCCGGGAGCTCGCGGCGGATCCACGGCTCGACCAGTACTGGGACCTGGTCGCCGAGGTCGTCACCCCGCCGGGCGCGCGTCCCGAACCGACCCCGGGGACCGCGCACGACTGGCTGCTCACCGCCCTCACCGCGCAGACGGCGGCCTGAGCACTCCGCCGCGCCGGGCCCGGCCGGGTCAGCGGGCGCCGCCGAAGTCCTGGGGCCCCCAGGGGCCGCCGTCCCCGGCGTGGACACCGATGCCGATCTCCTCGAAGGCGCGGTCCAGTATGTTCGCCCGGTGGCCGGGACTGTTCATCCAGGCGTCCATGACCGCATCGGCGTCGGCCTGCCCGCGCGCTGCGTTCTCGCCCGGCACGGACCACAGGCACCCCGCGACCTCGACCCGCTCGGCCATCGTGGAGCCGTCCGGGCCGGTGCGGGACATCACGCCGGCCGCGGCCGTCACGCCGCGGTAGTCGGCGGGTCAGCCGGTCGTCGGCGCTGGCCGCCGCGCGACCGGCCGCCGCGCGCTCCTCGTTCACCAGTGCCAGGACCCCGGCCGCCACCCACCGGAGGCGGCGGCCGGGGTCCCCGGTGGCGCCCGGGACCTCGGCGGTGTCCGTGGCGCCGTCCTGCCCGGTACCGCGCGTGGCCGTCGCGGAGGGCTTCGCGGGGACGGGTCCGGTGGCCGGCCCGGCGGTCCCGGCGGGGCGGGCCGGCCGTGTCCGCGCGGTGGTCGCCTCGGCGGTGGCGGTCCCGCCCGGCGCGGCGCTCGCCGAGACGTCCGGGGCCGCCGACGGGCAGGCGGAGGGGAACCCGCCGGGCGACGCGGTCCCGGTGGTGGTGTCCTTGGTGGCGCCCGCGGCGACCCGGTCCGGCCGGCCGCCCTCCTCACCCCCGACGGTCGTCAGCGTGACCCCCGCGCCGGCGGCCACGGGGACGGCGCCGAGCACCAGAGCGGCGCCGCGCGCCCGCCGTCCCGTGGACGGGCGGGCATGCGAACGGGACGGGCGGGCGGCTCGTTCGGGAACCATGCCAGGGACAACTCGGCTGATCGGTCCGGCGAATACCGAACGGACCCGGTGGACACGACCCGCCCACCGGGGGTGCGGGGGCGTGCCGCGGGCACGCCGACGGGGCCCGGAGCGCCGCCATGAGGGAGCCTCAAAGAACCGCCGGGCCGCCCCCGATGGAACCGGTACCGCCGTCCGCTCAGACGGCGAACTCGGTGGGCGGCAGACCGAGGGCGGTGCACGCCTCCCGGATCACCTGCTGCTCGGCCGGCTCGAAGACCCCGTCCGCGCCCGCGACCACGATCCCGGTCTGGACGACCGCGCGCGCCTCGGCGGGCTTCTTCGCGGCCTTCGCGATCACCTGGAGGGCCTCCGCCTTGCCGGTGTGGAAGTCGGCGAGCAGCCGGTCCACATGCTGGTTGAACCGCTGGCGCAGCTGGTCCGCCGGGAAGTTCTGCAGCACGTCGTTGGTGACGATCAGCTCCTCCACGCGCTGCCGCTCCGCCTGCTCCACCCTTCCGTCGGCCGCGGCAACCAGCGCGCACATCGCCATGCTCGCGTCCCGGTAGGCGCCGCTCTTCAGCTCCGTCTTGACCGACGCGAGCTGGGACTTGAACAGGCCGACCAGCTGGGCCTTGGTCCCGCCGGACGACGAACCCGCCGCCCCGTGCCCCTGCCCCTGGCCGTACGGATGGCCCTGGCCCTGGCCCGGAGCCTGGCCCTGACCGCCGTACGCCCCCTGCCCGCCGCTCGTCCCGCGGGAGCTCTGGGACTGCTGGAGGTTCTTGGCCTGGTCCTTGATCCGGTCCCACATCGCCACTGGTGCCACCTTCTGCCGCTGATCGTCCAAGTCGTCGGTCACGCCACCGCGCGCCCACCGGATCAAACGCCTCCCGCGGCCGCACGGTTCCCCAGGGGCAAAGGAAAAGCAAAAGCGGCTCATGGGACGGGGTGTCCCCCGGTCCAACTCGCGCCCCGCGCGGCGGCCTTCGGGCACACTGAGCCACTACTCTTCTACATGCACGTAGAACCACGCGTGCGCGGAGAACCACCTGGCATACGAAGGAGTGGACGCCACGATGGTGTTCAAACGACTGCTCGGCTCGCTCGGCGTGGGCGGGCCCACGGTCGACACGGTCCTCGCCCCGGGCGCCGCCCGCCCCGGCGCGGCGCTCACCGGCGAGGTCCGCCTCAAAGGCGGCACCGCCGACTTCGACATCGAGCACATCGCGCTGGAACTGGTGGCGCGGGTCGAGGCCGAGCACGAGGGGGGCGAGGACGAGGGCGTCGCCGCGTTCGACCGGTTCGTCGTCGCCGGCGGGTTCCGGCTCGGCGAGGGCGAGGAGCGGACCGTGCCGTTCAGCGTGCCGTTGCCCTGGGAGACCCCGGTCACCGAGCTGTACGGACAGGGCCTCGGCATCGTCCTCGGCGTGCGCACCGAACTGTCGGTGGCCGGCGCCCGGGACAAGGGCGACCTCGACCGGCTCGCCGTGGCCCCGCTGCCCGCGCAGGAGGCGATCCTGGAGGCCCTCGGACAGCTCGGCTTCGGCTTCCGCTCCGCGGACCTGGAGTACGGCCGCATCGGCGGCACCGGGCAGCGACTGCCCTTCTACCAGGAGATCGAACTCACCCCCGCTCCCCAGTACGCCCACCAGGTCGACGAGATCGAGCTGACCTTCCTCGCCCACCCCGGCGGACTCGAGGTCGTCCTGGAGGCGGACAAGCGCGGCGGGCTGTTCTCCGAAGGACACGACGCGCTCACCCGCTTCACCGTCGGCCACCACGACGTCCGCGACTGGAACACCGAGGTCGACGGCTGGATCCGGGAGCTGATCGGCCACCGTGCCGCCTACGGTGCGCACGCCTCCTACGGTCACCAGGGCTCCGAGGACCACCACCACGGCGGCCACCACTCCGGCCCGGGGGTCGGCACCGCCGTCGCCGCGGGAGCGGCGGGCCTGGCCGTCGGCGTCGTCGGCGGCATGGTCGCGGCCGAAGCGGTCGACGAGATCGGTGACTTCTTCGAGGGCGACGACGAGGAGGGCGAGGAGGAGTAGGCGCGGCGGGAGCGGACGCCGGGGGAGCGGCACGGCACCGGGTGCCCCCTTTACGCACGGACCCCCGCCCACCCTGAGTGCGCCATGGGGCGCCCGAACGCACAGCGTGGCAGCGGAAGTTGAGGGGGCGCCCCGGCGTGCTCCGGTTGCCCCGGTGTTCCTCCCCGACCGGCGCTTACCGTTCCGGTCGGTCGGAAAGGCTGTCGGCGTGCAACCGGCAGATGCCGGGCCCGGGGCCCGGCACCCGGGACGGACGGTCTCCACCGGCTGTCCCGGGTGCGCCCCGTGCGAACGATCGAGGAGGAACCACCGATGCCCACAGCCGACGACCGCGAGCTCTTCGACGAAGTGCGTGAACTGCTGGCCGCCACCGTCGAGGACGTGTCCGTCGAGGAGGTCGCTCTCGACTGCGACCTCAAGGACGACCTCGGCGTCGACTCGCTGGCCCTGCTGGAACTCGTCGCCGCGATCGAGGACCGCTGGCAGGTCCAGGTGCCGATGGACGAGGCGGCCCGGCTGAGCACGGTCCGTGAGATCGTCGACCACCTCTCCTCCGTGGTGCCCGCCCCGGCCGGCGGCGCCGCGTGAGCCGAGGCAACCGGGCCGCCCCGCCCCGCGACGGGCGGGCCGCCGTCGTCACGGGGCTCGGCATGACCACGGCGCTGGGCGGTGACGCCCCGTCCACCTGGTCGGCGCTGCTGGACGGCGCCTGCGGGGTGAGGAGCCGCGACTACGGACCGCCCGACGGGCCGCCCCAGGTCTACCTCGCGGCGCCCGCCGCCGTGGACCCGGCGTCCGGGCTGTCGCCGGTGAAGGCCGGGCACTGCGACCGTTCCGCGCAGTTCGCTCTGGTCGCCGCGCGGGAGGCGCTGCGCGACGCCGGTCTGCCGGACGACCGGTCCCTGGCGGGCGGCGCCTCCCGGGTCGTCGTCATCGTCGGCGCGGGGCTGGGCGGGCTCCTCAGCATCCTCGACCAGAACCGGCGGCTGGAGACCGGCGGCCCCGGCCGGGTCAGCCCCCGGGCCGTCCCGGTCATGCTGCCCAACCACGCCGCCGCCGAGGTCGGCCTGATGGTCGGCGCGACGGCCGGGGTGCACACCCCGGTCAGCGCCTGCGCCTCCGGCGCCGAGGCCGTCGCCCAGGCCCTCGCCCTGATCCGGGAGGACCGTGCCGACGTGGTGGTCGCGGGCGGCACGGAGGCCGGTCTGCACCCGCTGGTCTTCGCCGGCTTCGCCCGGCTGCGCGCCCTGTCGCAGCGGTGCGGCGAACCGGAACGGGCGTCCCGGCCGTTCGACCCCGGCCGTGACGGCTTCGTGATGGGTGAGGGCGCCGGAATGCTCGTACTGGAGAGCGCCGGGCACGCCGCGGCCCGCGGCGCCCGCGTGCACGCCCGGCTGAGCGGCGCGGGCATCAGCAACGACAGCCACCACGTGGCCCAGCCGGCCCCCGAAGGGGCGGGCTGCGCCGCCGCAGTCACCGCCGCCCTCGACGACGCCGGCCTCCTCCCGGAGGACGTCCGGCACGTCAACGCGCACGCCACGTCCACGCCCGTCGGCGACCTCTGCGAGGCACAGGCGCTGCGCACGGCCTTCGGCGGAGCGCTGGACGACGTGGCGGTCAGCGCCACCAAGGCGGCCTTCGGGCACACCCTGGGCGCGGCCGGCGCCATCGAGGCGGTCACCACCGTCCTGGCCCTGCGGGAGAGAACCGCACCGCCCACCCGCAGTCTCGACCGCGTCGACCCGGCGATCGAGCTGAACGTGGTCGGCCGCGTCCCCGAACCCCTGCCCGCCGGGCCCCTGGCGGCGGTCAGCACGAGCATGGGGTTCGGCGGGCACAACGTGGCGCTGGCCTTCACCGCCGCCCCGTGAGCGCGGGCGTCCCCCCGGCGCCGGCGCGGACCGTGCTGATGTGCCCGGGACAGGGCGCCTACCTCCCCGGCGCCCTGCGCCACCTGCGGGAGGTGCCCGCCGTCGCCGGCGTACTGGCGGCGGTGGACGCGCACGCCCCGGACCGCGCCGGCACCGTCCTGCCGGTGGCCCGGCTCCTCACCGAGGCGGACGCCCCCGGCCCCGAGGAACTGGTGCGCGCGGACCCGCTCGGCTTCGACCTGGCCACGTACGCCGCGGTGGTCGCCGCCGGGACGGTGCTGCTCGACCTCGCCCGCGCCCGCGTCGACGCGGTCCTCGGCCACAGCGTCGGGGACCTCGCCGCGCTCACCGTGGCCGGCGCCCTCACCGTGGGCCAAGGGGTGCGGCTGCTGCGCGTACGGGACCGGCTGCTGCGCGGCGCGGCCCTGCCGGCGGCCGGCATGGTGGCCACCGACGCCGGCCCCGGCCGGGCGGAACACCTGATCCGCGCCCAGGGCACGGCACAGGTGCGGATCGCCGCCCACAACGCCCCCGCCCAGGTGGTGCTCTCCGGCCCCGACAGCCAGCTCGCGCGCCTGGCGGACGCCCTGCGGGACGACGGGCACCGGGTCACCCGGCTGGCCAGCCGCACCGCCTACCACCATCCCCTGCTCCAGGAGGTGCACCGTCACTTCCGCGGCCTGCTGCGGGCCCAGCCGGTCGCCCGGCCCGCCCTCCCGGTGCACACCACCGCCGGGCGCTGGGCGTCGACCCCCGCCCAGTTGCGCAGTACGGCCGCCGCCCATCTCACCGAACCCATGGCCCTGCCCCGCGCCCTGCGCGTCCTGCGCCGGGCGGGCTTCACCACCTACATCGACAGCGGCCCCCGGGCCCTGCTGAGCGCCCTGGTCAAGGCCGGCCTGCCCGGCTGCGCCACCGCCGCGCCGCTGCGCACCCCCGTCGGCGCCGACCGGATACGGCAGCGGCTGGCCGCGGTGGTCCCGCCCTGAGCGGACCGCCGCACCGGCCCCGGACCGGGGCTTGGTACCCTGCCGGGGCCAGTCACGCCACCTCGGTGGTCAGGGAATCCGGTGCGAATCCGGAACTGACGCGCAGCGGTGAGGGGGACGGGCGGGGCACTGATGCCACTGGGACACACCGCGCGGGCCACAGCGCCGGCGGTGCACCGTCCTGGGAAGGCGCCTCGTCCGGACGAACCCGAGTCCGAAGACCTGCTGGCACCTCCGCGCTCCCGCGCGGAGGTCGACCGTAGGCCAGGCTCCGCGTCCAGAGCCCCGACACCCGAGGCATGCCCGTGCTCCGCTCCACCCCCCGTCCCGCCGCGCTCCTGTGCGTGTCCCTGCTCCTGCTCACCGCGTGCGGCACGTCCGGCGCGGCCGGCCCGTCCGGTGCCAAGGGGACCGCCGCGTCCGCCGGTTACCCCGTCACGATCGAGAACTGCGGCCACCGCGTCACCCTGGAAGCGCCGCCCGAGCACGCCGTCTCCCTCAACCAGGGCAGCACCGAGATCCTGCTCTCCCTCGGCCTCGCCGGCCGGCTCGCCGGCACCGCCACCTGGACCGACCCCGTCATGAAGGGCCTGGAGAAGGCCAACGCCCAGGTGCCCCGCCTCGCCGACAACAACCCGTCCTTCGAGAAGGTCCTGGACGCCGGCCCCGACTTCGTCACCGCCTCGTTCGTCTCCACCCTCGGCACCGGAGGGGTCGCCACCCGCCAGCAGTTCGAGAAGCTCGGCGTGCCCACGTACGTCTCCCCGTCGGACTGCTCCGCCGGGAAGGACAACGACAGCGGCGGCGACGGCTCCCGCAGCACCCCGCTCACCCTGGACACCGTCTACCGGGAGATACGCGACCTGGCGCACGCCTTCGGCGTCGACGAACGCGGCGACGCGCTGGTCGCCCGGCTGCGGGAACGGGTGCGCACCGCCACCGAGGGACTGGACGCCTCGGGTGTCTCCCTCATGTACTGGTTCGCCAACTCCCAGTCGCCCTACCTCGCCGGCTGCTGCGGCGCACCCGGCGCCATCACCCGCGCGGTGGGCGCGCGGAACGTCTTCTCCGGCACCCATGACGAATGGCCCCAGATCAACTGGGAGACCGTCGCCGACCGCGACCCCGACGCCATCGTCCTCGGCGACCTCTCCCGCAAGTCCCAGACCGCCGAGACCGCCGCGGCCAAGATCAGGTTCCTGGAGACCAACCCGGCCACCCGCCATCTGACGGCGGTGCGCGAGAAGCGGTACATCCTGCTCAGCGGGCAGGCGATGAACCCCTCCGTCCGCACCGTCGAGGGCGTCGAGCGGGTGGCCGCGGGCCTGCGGGACCTCGGGCTCGCCAAGTGACCGGCATACGCACCCCGTTGCTCACGGCGGCCGGACTGGCCGCGCTGGCGGTGTCGGTCGCCGTGGCCGTGACCATCGGGCCCGCCGACATCTCCACGGCCGACGTCTGGTCCTCCGTCGCCGCCCACCTCGGACTGGGCGAGAGCGGCCTCGCCCCGCTGCGCGACGGCATCGTCTGGGACCTGCGCATGCCGCGCACCCTGCTGGCCGCGGTGTGCGGCGCCGGCCTCGCGCTGTGCGGGGCGGTGATGCAGTCCCTGCTCCGCAACCCGCTGGCCGACCCGTTCGTCCTCGGGGTGTCCTCGGGCGCCTCCACCGGGGCGGTCGCGGTGATCGTGCTCGGCGTGGGCGGGGGAGCGGTGTCGCTGTCGGCCGGGGCGTTCCTCGGCGCCCTGCTCTCGTTCGGACTCGTCCTGCTGCTCAGCCACACCCTCGGCGGCAGCGTCGACCGGGTCGTGCTGGCCGGGGTCGCCGCCATGCAGCTCTTCTCCGCACTCACCTCGCTCACCGTGCTGACCTCGGCGGACGCGGAGACCACCCGGGGCGTGATGTTCTGGCTGCTGGGCTCGCTCACCGGCGCCGACTGGGCCGACGTCCTGCTGTGCGCCGGGATCCTCGTGGCCGTACTGGTCGTCTGCCTCGCCCACTCCGCCACCCTGGACGCCTTCACCTTCGGCGAGGAGGCCGCCGCGAGCCTCGGGGTCCGGGTGGCCCGCGCCCGGCTGGTGCTGCTGTGCGCCACCGCGCTGCTCACCGCCGCCCTGGTCAGCTGCGCCGGCGCCATCGGCTTCGTCGGCCTGGTCCTGCCGCACGCCACCCGCGCCCTCACCGGCGCCGCGCACGCCCGGCTGCTGCCGGTGACCGTGCTGACCGGAGCCGTCTTCCTGGTGTGGGTGGACACCCTCGCCCGTACCGTCCTCGACCCGCAGGAGATCCCGGTGGGAGTGGTGACGTCCCTCATCGGTGTGCCCGCGTTCGTGGTCGTGCTCTACCGGGGCCGGAGGCCCGCGTGACCGTTCCCGAACCGCCGGACGCGTCCGGGCTGCGCGCCGACCGGGTGAGCCGGCGGGCCGGCGGCCGGCTCGTCGTCGACGGTGTCACCCTCGCCCCCCGCCCGGCCGAGACGGTCGGCCTGCTCGGCCCCAACGGCTCGGGCAAGTCCACCCTGCTGAGACTGCTCGCGGGTGTGCTCCGGCCCTCCGCCGGCGTGGTCACCCTCGACGGCTCGCCCCTGACCGGCCTCGGCCGCCGTACCGCCGCCCGGCGCGTCGCCACCGTCGAACAGCACGCCCACACCCAGACCGAACTGACCGTCCGTGACGTCGTCGCCCTCGGCCGCGTCCCGCACCGCCGCCCCTGGTCGCCGGTCTCGCCCGAGGACGCGCGTGCCGTCGCCGCCGCCCTGGACCGCACCGGCCTCACCGACCGGGCGGGCCAGTCCTGGCACACCCTGTCCGGCGGGGAACGCCAGCGGGCGCAGATCGCCCGCGCCCTCGCCCAGGAGCCCCGCGAACTGCTGCTGGACGAACCCACCAACCACCTCGACGTCCAGCACCAGCTCGACCTGCTGGAACTGGTGGTGAGCCTGCCGGTCACCACGGTCGTCGCCCTGCACGACCTCAACCTCGCGGCGATGTACTGCGACCGCGTCCTGGTGCTCCGCGAGGGCCGCGCCGTCGCCGGGGGCGCCCCCGGCGACGTCCTCACCCCGGACCTGATCGAGACGGTCTACGGGGTGCGCGCCGAGGTCACCGACGGCCCCGGTCACCCGGTCATCCGCTTCCTGCGGCGGTCCCCGCGCCCCGTGACGCCGTCCGGCTGATCCTCACGCCGGACCGGTGAGGTACCGGTGCAGCATGGCGACGAGTTCGTCCTCCAGCCGCCGGGTGCCGATCGGGTCGGGCGCCGCGCAGACCTTGTGGACCACCAGCTCCACCGTGGTCACGGTGAGCCGGGCGGCGGCCTCCACATCGGCCACCCGCACCTCGGGGTGGTTCTCGAACAGCTCCTGGGTGTGCCGGAAGCGCTCCTCCTCGTACGCGTTCACCCTGGCGATCAGCTCGGCCGACCGCGGGGTCTCCTCGGCCATGACGCGCAGCAGCCGCGGGTCGTCGACGTGGTTCTCGATCGTGGCCCGGACGTACTCCCGGAGGATCTCCTCCAGCGACTCGGGCAGGCCCTCCGCGAGGCGGCGGCCGACGCTCGCCTCGCCGGCCTCCAGGTGCCGGGTCACCAGCTCCACCAGGATCGCGTCCTTGTTCGGGTAGTACTGGTACAGCGAACCGATCGAGACCCGCGCCCGTTCCGCGATGCGGTTCGTGGTGCCCGCGGCGTAGCCGTACTCCTCGAAAACGTGAGCAGCCGCCTCCAGGATGCGCTGCCGGGTCAGCTCCGCCCGGAGCTGACGGGGCTGTTTACGTGGGGCGAGACCGCGTCGGCCGGATGTCATGGCACCTCCTGGCGGGGCGTGCGAAAGCGAGTAGCGCACGACCTGAGTAATTGCTCACAATACTGGCATGACCTGCGGCGGCACCGTCAAGGACGGCTTCTGCCCCGCCTGCTGCGGAAGGACTCCCATGACGCGTGCCGCCACCCGCCCCCGACCCCTGGGCCCGGCCGGGGTCCGCGCCCGGCTCGGTGAGCCCGACGCCATGGTCGCGGCGAAGAAGACCGACCGCCTCGACGCGTACCACCGCCGGTTCATCGCCCACTCGCCGTTCCTGACCATGGCCACGGCCGACGCCAGGGGCCGCGCCGACTGCTCGCCCCGGGGCGACTACCCCGGCTTCGTGAAGGTCCTCGACGACCGCACCCTGGCCATTCCCGACCGGCCCGGTAACAAGATCGCCGACTCCTTCTCCAACCTGGCCGAGAACGACGGCGTCGGTCTGCTCTTCCTCGTCCCCGGCGCGCGGGAGACGCTCCGCGTCAACGGCCGGGGCCGGCCCACCGACGAACCCGACGTCCTGGCCCGGATGGAGACGGAGGCCAAACGGCCCGCACTCGCCGTCGTGGTGGAGGTGGAGGAGGTGTACTTCCACTGCGGACGCGCGCTCATCCGGTCCCGGCTGTGGGACCCCGCCACCCAGGCCCTCGCCGGCGAACTGCCCCCGGTGGGTGAGGTCTTCGCCGCGCAGACGGGCGTCGGCATCCCCCCGGAGGTCCTGGAGAGCCACCTGGAGGCCGGCTACCGCGAACTCTACTGACCGCCCCGGACCCCGACGGACCGAAGGACGCCTCCCCATGACACCAGCACCGACGCAGCGGACCGTCGTCGACCGCATCGCCCCCCTCGCGGACGACGTCGTCTCCCTCACCCTGCGGACCACCGGCGGCCCGCTCGCCCCCTGGGAACCGGGCGCCCACGTGGACGTGACGCTGCCCAACTGGCTGACCCGGCCGTACTCGCTGTGCGGCGACCCCGCCGACCGCGAGCGCTACCGCGTCGCCGTCCGGCACGACCGTCTCAGCCGGGGCGGATCGGAGTACATCCACCGCTTCCTGCGCCCCGGCCGCCCGCTGGAGGTGTCCGCCCCGCGCAACCACTTCCCGCTCCTGCCCGCGCCGCGCTACCTGTTCCTGGCCGGCGGCATCGGCATCACCCCCGTCCTGCCGATGCTGCGGGCGGCGACGGCGGCGGGCGTCCCCGCCGAACTGCTCTACCTCGGGCCGTCGACGCGGGCCATGCCCTTCGCGGACAGCCTGCGCGCGGAGTACGGGAACCGGGTGCGGATCGTGGCCACCCGCGAGCGGGGCAGGCCCGACCTGCGCGCGGTCGCCGCGGGCCTGGGCGACGGCACCCTCGTCTACTGCTGCGGCCCCGCGCCCCTGCTGGCCGCGGCCGAGGAGGCGTTCCCCGCCGGCCGGCTGCGCATGGAGCGGTTCCGTCCGCTGCGCCGGGAGTCCGGGCCCGCGACCGCGTTCGAGGCCGTGTGCGCCGGCTCCGGCCGGACGGTCCCGGTGGCGGCCGGGGAATCGATGCTCGATGCCCTGGTCCACGCCGGGCTCCGGGTGCCCGCGGGCTGCCGTGAGGGTGTCTGCGGGAGCTGCGAACTCACCGTCCTGGACGGCGTCCCCGACCACCGCGACGACATCGGTGCCCCGGCGGGGCGCATGTACCCGTGTGTGTCCCGCGCCCGGTCCGCGCGGCTCGTCGTGGACCTGTGAGCCGTACCGGTGGACCCCACGGCGGCAACCGGAGCCGGGCACCGGGGATGTGCCGGCGGCCGGGCCGCTGCCGCCGGGGCATGGCCCGGCGGGCTCAGACGCCCCCGGTCAGCACCTCCGCCGCCGCCACCCCGGAGGCCGTGCTCGCGCCGTGCGTGAACACCTGCGCCGCCCCCGCCGTCAGGGGGTGCGGCAGCCCCATCTCCACCAGGACGGCGTCCGGGCGGGCCCGGGTCAGCTCGGCCACCGCCCGGCTCATCCAGGCGTGCCGGGCGGCGTCGCGGACCACGACGACCAGCGGCCGGCCCGCCGCCGGACGCAGGGCGCGCTCCTCCCACCCGGCCGCGCCGTCCGCCGGCTCCGGTGCGTGCACCCGGACCGACGTGGTGCCCGGCAGCCGCTCCCGCAGCGGGGCGGCGACACCCCAGGGCGTCTCCTTGGCGATCGCCAGATGGGTGACCGGCGCCAGCTCCACCACATGGGGCGCGGACCCCAGCGGCAGCGCGCCGGCGTCACCGGTGACCCGTACGGCACGGCGGGCGGCGACGGCGCCGATGCCCGCGGCGGACCCGGCGGGCACGGCGGCGGACTCGCGCAGCTTCACCGACCACTCGGCGAACTCCCCGACCCGGCGCGCCGCGTCCGCCAGCCGTTCCGCCGGCAGCTCCCCGCCCGCCACCGCGCCGGCCAGCGCGTCAGCGAGCAGCTCGGTGACGGACTCCTCGGCGCTCTCCCCGCCGACGCACACGGCGTCCACGCCCGCGGCGACGGCCCGTACCGCCGCCCCGCCGATGCCGTACGCCCGGGTGACCGCCGCCATCTCGATGGCGTCGGAGACGACCAGGCCGTCGAAGCCCAGTTCCTCGCGGAGCAGCCCGTGCAGGACCCGGCGGCTGAGGGTGGCGGGCAGGCCGGCGTCGTACGCGGGCACCAGCAGGTGGGCGCTCATCACCGCCCGCGCCCCCGCCTCGACGGCGGCCCGGAACGGCGGCAGCGCCCGCGCCTCGATCTCCTCCCGCCCGGCCCGGTAGGCGGGCAGGTCGTGGTGGGAGTCGACGGCGACGTCCCCGTGACCCGGGAAGTGCTTGGCACAGGCCGCCACGCCCGCCGACTGCAGCCCCCGCACCCAGGCGGCGGTGTGCCGGGACACCACGTCGGTCCCGGTGCCGAACGACCGTACGCCGATCACCGGGTTGTCGGGGTTGGAATTGACGTCCGCGCTCGGCGCGTAGTCGAGGCTGACGCCCGCGGCGCGCAGCTCCCGGCCGAGGTCGGCCGCGACCGCCTCGGTCAGCGCCGGGTCGTCCACCGTGCCCAGGGCGAAGTTGCCGGGCCGGCTGGAGCCGGTCGCCGACTCGATCCGGGTGACGTCCCCCGCCTCCTCGTCGATGGCGACGATCAGCGCCGGGTTCTCGGCGCGCAGCCGCTCGGTCAGCCGCGCCACCTGCTCCGGCGTGACGATGTTCCGGGTGAAGAGCACCACCGAGGAGAGCCCGTCGGCGACGGCCCGCAGCACCCAGTCGGGGGCCTCGGTGCCCACGAACCCCGGCTGAAGGACGGAGAGCGCGAGCCGCCGCAACTCGCTGCTGTGCTTGCTGGAGGACATCGGCCGTGCCTTTCGGACGGGGCGGATACGACACCGGTGCCGACCCTGCTTCTTGGTACGGACCAAGCACACGATGCGCCCAGGCTAACCAGGTGTGTCAAGGGTCGAGCCGGGATCGAGGATCTTGAATTCGTGTCAACAGCGCAGCCTGTGACGGGTGTTGACACCGTCACTTGGTCTAGTCCATTGTGAGGCCACGTTCGGCGAGTGGCACAGCAGACCGGTGACCGCCGCCCCCTCCGCTCCGCCACCCGGCCCGAGCGGAATCCCGCAGCCCCCTCCCGCGTGCGCACCGCGGCACGCCCTCCGCACAGACCGCCGTCCACGGCAGGCGCGACGGCGACGACTTGGAGCACCCCATGGCGACACCCGACCCCTACCTGCACCGAGCCGCCTCGGACGTCCCCTACTTCAGCGCCGACGCGGACACGTACCTCGCCCGCACCCCGCTGCGCGACCTGACCAAGACCCGGCCCCTGCGGGTGCTGACCGAGGAGCAGTTCGCGCACTGGCAGACGTACGGCTACACCGTCGTCGAGCAGGCGATACCCGCCGAGTCGGCCCGGCGGCTGCTGGACTTCGCCTGGGAGTTCCAGGGCCTCGACCCGGACCGCCCGGAGACCTGGTACGAGGAGCGCGAGTACCGCAGCGACCTCGACCGCGAACTGCACGTCTACGGCTTCGTCGAGGCCTACCACCACCAGCTCATCTGGGACAGCCGCCAGGCCCGGCGGGTCTACGACGCCTTCGTCGACGTGTGGGACTGCGAGGAGCTGTGGGTCACCCTCGACCGGCTTAACCTCAACCCGCCCAACGTCAAGAACCGCGACCGGGCCCTCATCGAGCAGCGCGAGCGCGGCTTCGACATCGAACTCCACTGGGACGTCGACACCACCCTCGGGGTCCTGCCGCAGCGCGTGCAGGGCATCATCGCCCTCAACGACACCGAGGACGACCACGGCGGCTTCCAGTGCTGCCCGGAACTCTTCCGCCGCTTCGACCGCTGGAAGGTCACCCAGCCAAACGACCGCGACCCCATCCGGCCCGTGATCGACCGCACCGAGATGCCCGTCGTACGGCCCGGCCTCAAGGCCGGCGACCTGCTCATCTGGAACGGGCTGCTCGCCCACGGCGTCGCCCCCAACACCTCGGGCGGCGGGGTGCGCGCCGTGCAGTACCTGTCGATGATGCCCGCCCTGGAGGAGCACACGGAACTGCGCCGCTCCCGCGTCGAGTCCTGGCGCACCCTCGCCACCCCTGACTGGAACGCCACCCTCCTCGGCGACGCCGTCCGGCCCGAGTCCGAGCGCTACCCGACCGCCGGACTGACCGGCCTGGGCGCCCGGTTGCTCGGCCTGAGGTCCTGGCACGAGGACGGCGACACCGACGAGGCCACCGGGGACGCATCATGCGCCGCATCTGCCTGACCCTGCCGACCGACCGGGCCTGCCCGGACACCATCGCCGCCCTCGGCGCCGAGGCCGGGTACGCCGCCGACCACGCCGGCGTCGAGGTGGCGGTGCTGATCCTCGACTCCTGCCCGCCCGCCGTGCGCGCCGCCCACGCCGCCGTGGTACGGCGCCTGCCCGCCCACCCGCGCGTCACCGTCCACCACCTCGACGAGGCCGCCCAGCGCGACTTCCTCACCCGCGCCCTCACCCGCTCCGGCGCCGCCAAGCCCGACCTGCTGCTCGACCTCCTCCTGCCCGACGGCCTCTCCTACGGCGCCTGCACCGACCGCGCCTTCCTGATCGCCGCCGCCCTCGGCTGCGCCTCCGTGCACCGCCGCGACTCCGACAGCCGCTACCAGGTACTGGACGGCCGTACCGTCTTCCCCGTCCACCACGAACTGGCCTCCCTCGGCCGCCGCGCCGCCGACGCCGCGGCCGGCGTCACCGCCACCGACTTGCCGGCGGACTGCCGCGACCGGCGCGTGGCGATGACCGGCGCCTCCTTCATCGGCGAACTCTCCGTGGACATCGCCGAGATGCGCGCCGCCGACCCGGACGCCTACCGCGACGTGGTCGGCCTGTGGGCCCCCGCCCACTGGTCCGCCGCCGCCAAGCGGGACCTGGCCGACGAGTCCTTCCGCGGCGCGGGCACCACGCCCTTCACCACCGACCACTCCCTGCTGACCCTGGTCGACCCGATGCGCGTCGACATGTGCAACATCGCCTTCCACGGGGTGCACGAACGCGTCCCGCTGCCACCCGCCCGGGACACCATCGGCAGCGACTACTTCCTCATCCACCTGGTCCACGACGCCCGCCTGCCCGGCGTCCTGCACAACCGGCACATCGTCAACTACCACACCGGCGAACGCCGTACCGGCACCGGCTTCCGCGCCTACCAGCTCCGCTTCGTCAAGTTCCTCCTCTCCATGCTCTACTTCCACGCCGTCTACGACGGGATGGCCGCCGCCGGCGACACCCTGCTGGACGCGGACGGCCGGGTCCGCCCGGACGCCGTCGCGGCCCTGGCCCGGGAGAGCACCGGACTGGACCGGACGGAGAACACCGAGCGCCTGGCCGCGGTCGACACCGCCTACCGGCGCCTCGGCGGCCGGTACGCCGACGTCGCCGACCTGCTCGCCGGCCGCCGCGACCGCCTGCTGGACGAGGCCCGCGACGACATGGCCGACTTCGCGCTGCTGACCGAGGCCTGGGAACCGCTGATCGCGGCAGCCCGGACCACCCCGCTCACCGCACCGCCCGGACAGCCCCGGTGAGCACCACGACCCGCACGGCCCCCGGGCCCGGCGCCCGCCTGGCCGGCGCGCTCGCCGCCGCCACCACGGACCGGCTCGTCCTCGACCTCACCGGCATCGAGCACGGCCTCGCCGCGCTCCGCCGCGAACTGCCCGGCGTCCACGTCCGGTTCGCCCTCAAGGCGTGCCCGGCGGACGAGGTCGTCACCACCCTCGCCCGCGCGGGCGCCGGCGCCGACGCGGCCGGCCCCGCCGAGATCGAACAGGCCCTGCGGTGCGGCGTACCGGCCGACCGCGTCCACTACGGCAACACCGTCAAGTCCGACCGGCACATCGCCGCCGCCCACCGGCTCGGCGTACGCCTCTTCGCCACCGACAGCCGGGAGGACGTCGCCGCCCTCGCCGCGCACGCCCCCGGCGCCCGCGTCTTCTGCCGGGTCGCGACCGGGGGAGAGGGCGCGCTGTGGGGCCTCAGCCACAAGTTCGGCTGCCCGCCCGCGCAGGCGGCCGGCGTCCTCGAACTCGCCCGCGACCTGGGCCTGGTGCCCTCCGGGCTCTCCGTGCACGTCGGCTCCCAGCAGATGACGGCCGGGGCGTGGCGCACGGCCGTGGCCGACCTCGGCGAGGTGCTGCGCGCCCTGCGCCACCGCGGGATCACCCTCGACCACGTGAACCTCGGCGGTGGCCTCCCCGCCCGCGGCTACCTCGACCGGCACGGCCGGCGGCTCGACCCGCCGCTGGACAAGATCTTCGCCGTGCTCCGGGAGGGCATGGACGCGCTGCGCCGGGCGCACGGCGGCGCGCTGGAGTTCGTCGTCGAACCCGGCCGGTACCTCGTCGCCGACCACGGCGCCGTCCGCGCCCACGTCGCCCGGCTCGCCCGCCGCAGCGGACCCGACGGCACGGACCGGTACTGGCTCTACCTGAGCTGCGGAAAGTTCAACGGGCTCTACGAGATGGACGCCCTCCAGTACCGGCTGGTGTTCCCCGGCCACCCCGGCGGCGACACCGTCCCGGCCGTCGTCGCCGGACCCACCTGCGACAGCGACGACGCCTACTCCCACGAGGCCGGCAGCCTGGTCCGGGTGCCCCGCGCCCTGGCCTCCGGCGACCCCGTCTGGGTGCTGTCCGCCGGTGCCTACGCCCTCAGCTACACCACCCGCGGCTTCAACGGCTTCCCCCCGCTGCCCTGCCACACGGTCACCGGAGGCACCGATGACTGAGCCGCCCCGCGAGCCGGTACGGATCCGCCCGCTCACCGGCGCCGACTGGGACGCCGTCGTCTCCCTGGAGCACGCCGCCTACGCGCCGCTGGGCCTCTCCGAGGGACGCGCCGCCCTCCAGTCCCGGGCCGCCGCCTCACCGGGGACCTGCTTCGTGGCCGACGTCGGCGGCCGGCCCGCCGGCTACCTGCTCGCCCTGCCCTACCCGGCCCTCGCCTGCCCCGACCTCGGCCGCGCCGGGGAACCGCCCGGCCCCCCGGCGGGCAACCTGCACCTGCACGACCTCGTCGTCGCGCCCGGCCTGCGCCGCCGGGGACTGGGCCGCCACCTGCTGCGCCGGCTCACCGGCACCGCGCGAACCCGCGGCGACCGGCGGATCTCCCTCGTCGCCGTCGGCGGCAGCGAACGGTACTGGTCCGCCCGGGGCTTCACACCCCACCCGGATGTCACCCCCTCCGGCGGCTACGGCGCCGGCGCCGTCTACATGTCCCGGCCGGTGCCGGACCCGCACGAAGCGAGCTGATCCACGTGACCCGACTCCACGACCCCTTCCGGCGCGGACAGCTGGCCGCCGCCGCGCTGTTCTGCTCCCTCGGCTTCCAGTACGCCACCTGGGCCGCGCGCATCCCCGCCGTCAAGACGGACCTCGGTCTGAGCCCGTCCGAGGTGGGCGTGCTGCTGATGGCCGCCGGCGTCGGCGCCGCGGTCTCCTTCCCGCTGGTGGCCTGGCTGATGCGGCGCCTCGGATCGCGCCGCCTCGCCCTGCTCTCCCAGCTCTGCCTCGCCCTGCTCCTGCTCGCCCTGGCGGCGGCCCCGGACTACCGGACGGCCCTGCTGGTGATGGGTGTCGACGGCGTGCTCGTGGGCTGTCTGAACGTCGCCATGAACGCCCAGGGTGCCGCCCTGGAGGCCCGGTTCGAGCGGACCACCATGGCCCGGCTGCACGCCACGTTCAGCGCCGGGTCGCTGCTCGCCGCCCTGGTCGCCTCCGGCATGACCGCGTTCACCGAGTCCGTCGCGGCGCACTTCGGCGTCGCGGTCGCCCTGCTGCTGGCCCTGGGCGCCGTCGCGCGCACCGGACTGCTCACCGAGGAGACCGCCGCGCCGGCGCCCGCGCCCGGACGGAAGAAGCGCAGGAGCCGGTCCCTGCCGAGCGCGCTCACCCTGTGGATGTGCTGCGCCATGGTCTTCGGCACCGTCGCCGAGGGCGCCATGAACGACTGGTCCGCCCTGTACCTGAAGGACGTCGCCGGGGCGTCGGCCCGGCTCGCGCCGCTCGGGATCGCCGTGGTGTCCGGCGCGATGCTGCTCGCCCGGCTCTTCGCCGACGGCCGGCGCGAACGCTGGGGCGACCGGCGGGTCGTCCTCCTCGGCAGCGCGCTCGCCGCGACGGCGCTGGCCTGCGCGCTGCTGGCCGGCGGGGTGCTGCCCGCCCTGATCGGCTTCGCTTTCGTCGGCCTCGGCGTCGCCGCCGTGACACCCTGCGTCTACGCGGCGGCGGCCCGGCAGGGCTCCGACGCCCTCACCCTCGTCGCCGCCATGGGCACCACCGGTCTGCTGGCCGGGCCGCCGTTCATCGGCTTCCTCGCGGACGCCGTCGGCCTGGCCTGGGGGATGGCCGCCGTCGCCGGATCGGCAGCGGTGGTGACCCTGTGCGCCACCCGGATCCGCTGGGAGCCGGCGCCCGCCCCGGCCGCCCCGGTCACTGCGCCAGAGCCGCCTCGGGTCCCATGACGACCACCGGCTTCTTCGCCGGGTCCAGCTCCCGCAGCAGGACGCGCATGTGCTCCTCGCTCAGCGAGACGCAGGCGTTGGTCGGCCCGTCGTGGTCGACGTGGAGCCACACCCCGCCGCCCTTCTCCTCACCCAGCGGACGGGTGTTGTCCAGCGGGGTGGTGCCGGGCACCCGGTTGTAGTCGATGGCGACGACGTAGTCGAAGGAGCCCTCCAGCGACTCCCCGAAGTGCCCGGTGCCCTCGGCGTGGAAGTCCGGGTCCTCGTCGTAGGGGAGCTTCGCCCACGGTGCGGGCAGCCGCCCTCCGGCGTCGGTGAGGGTGAACACGCCGATGGGGGTGCGCAGGTCGCCCGCCTCGTGGTCGCGGGTCCAGCCGCGCAGCCCGTTGTGCGCCGGCCAGGGACCGGCGACCGCCCGCCAGCCGTGGTCGGCGCCCCGCTCGTAGAGCACGACCCGGGCGCGGTTGCCGTCCTCCGTGGTGCCCCGCACCACCACGGCCTGCCGGGCGGCGGCCGGGACCCGGGCGCGCAGGGCGGGCCCCACCCCGGGCAGGGGCCGGGCGGCCGTCCGCGCCGGGGCGGCACCGGGCGCGGGCGTCCCTTGCGAAGAGGTGCCGCGTGGCTCCGGGGTACAGCCGGTTCCCAGCAGGCCGGCGCAGACCGCGGCGCCGAGCGCACAGGCCAGGGCTTTCCTCAGGGTCATACCGTTCTCCGACTCCGTACGTGTCCCAGACATGCTTGACCGCTTCCGGCGCCGGTTTCCCGCAGGCCGCCCCGCCTCCCCCGTTCGGCGCAGACGGCGGGTCCGCGGGGCGGGCCGGTCCGCCGCCGGGGGTGTGAGCGGTGACACGCCCGCTCTTCCGCCGGTCCGGTGTGTGAGGAGTTGTGAAGGGGAAGTGAAGGTGCGTTCGGTGTGAGCGGGACGGGGCGGCTGCCGTGGGGGCGAAGGTGCGGGTGTGCGTGATCGGCGCGGGACTGTCGGGGCTGGCGGTGGGCCGTGCCCTCAAGGAGAGCGGTGTCGACTTCACGGGCTTCGACCGGGCGCCCGACGCCGGCGGCCTCTGGCGGCAGCCGGGCGCCGGTGAGCGCGGCCCGGGGTACCGGACGCTGCACCTGAACACGGCCAGGGACCTGACCGGTTACGCCGGCCGTCCGATGCCGTCCTCCTACCCGCTCTACCCCCGGCACACCGAGGTCGCCGCCTACCTGCGGGACTTCGCCGAGCGGGCCGGGCTGCTCGACCACTTCGCCTTCCGCACCGAGGTGACATCGGTGCGGCCGGCCGGCGACGGCGCCTGGACCGTCGCCGGCCGGGACGCCGACGGCACGGAGGCGTCCCGCCGGTTCACCCATGTGGTCGTCGCCTCCGGCCACCACACCGAGCCGGCCCTGCCCGACCCCCTGCCGCCGGGCGCGGACACCTTCACCGGGCGGACGCTGCACGCCCTCGACTACCAGGACGGCGCCGCCTTCACCGGCCGGCGGGTGGTCGTCGTCGGCCTCGGCGCGTCGGCGGTGGACATCGCCGCCGACCTGTCCCGGCACGCCGCGCGGACCCTGCTCTCGGTCCGCCGGGGCCTGCACATCGTCCCCAAGCAGCTCTACGGCATGTCCGTCGACCAGATCGCCGAGGCACCCTGGTTCCAGGAGATGTCCCTGGCCGGGCAGCGGAAGTTCTGCGAGGAGGCGCTGCGCGTCGCCCGGGGCCGCCTCGCCGACTACGGCCTGCCCGAGCCCGACCACCCCGTCTTCTCCTCGGCCGTGACCATCTCCGACGAGATCCTCAGCCGCATCCGGCACGGCGCCGTGCACCCCCGGCCCGCGATCGCCTCGTTCGACGGCGACCGGGTCGTCTTCGCCGACGGCACCGCGGAGCCGGCCGACGCGGTGGTCTACTGCACCGGCTACCGCATGGACTTCCCGTTCCTGCCCGCCGGCTGCCCGCTCGCCCCGGACGGCGCGGTCGAGCTGTACCGGAGGGTGGCCGCGCCCGGCCTGCCCGGCCTGTACTTCGCCGGCCTGGTGCGGCCCGTGGGCGCCATCACCCGGCTGGTCGAGGCCCAGGCACGCTGGATCACCCGGCTCGTCACCGGCACCGCCGTCCTGCCGGCCGAGGACGTGATGCGCGAGGAGATCGCCGGATACCTCGACGCCGTCGCCGAGCGGTACGGCAGGACCCAGGGCTCCTCCATCCAGGTCGACGTGGGCCCCTACCTGACGGAACTGCGCGACGCCCTGGACGAGTGACGTGCGAAACCGTGCCCTGCACGGAGGCTCCCGGCACGCACCCGCCGGGAGCCTCCCCGCGGTCCGCTAGGGGACGGCCGCCGCGCGAGCCGCTCGGCCGGTCCGGGCCGGAGGCCGGACCGCGTACGCCTCCGAGGACAGGTACGCCGTCACCCGGGGCGGCGCGCCCGCCTGGTGGGCCAGCGCCAGATAGGCGACCAGCCCCACGCCGTCCTCGGGGCGGCGCCCGGTCAGCGCCGGCCAGGCGCGGGCGAGCGGGGCGGGGTCCATGCCGTGCCGGCGCAGCACCCGCTCCGCGCGGGCCAGCGCCTCCCGGTCGTCCCCGGCGTAGTCCCGTACCGGGACGTGCAGGGTGAAGCCGCCGGGGACCGGGCCGTCCGGGCCGGTGAAGGCGAGGCAGGTCAGCCCCGGCCGGCCGGTGAGGACCGGCTGCCCGCCGGGGCCGGGACAGGGTCCGGCGGCCGTGCGGAAGAACTCCGCGACCACCTCCGGACGGGGCCCGTACGCCGCCCGGGACAGCTGCCCGGCCCGCTCGGCCGTGAGGCCGTCGTGGCGGCAGTACACCTTGACCCGGGGCCGCTCCCAGTCCCCGAGGTCGAGGGCGAAGAACGGGTGCCCGTCCGCCTCCGGCAGCGCGGCGGCGGCCGAGCGGTGACCGAGTCGGCACAGCGCACGCAGGACCGTTTCCGCGGACCGCTCGGGCCCGGACGCGCCGGGATTGAGGTAGACCTTGACCCCGGGTACGCCGCCGGGCCGCAGCTCCAGCGCGACCCACAGGGCGAGCGGGCCGTGCGCGTCCGGCGGCAGGAACAGGTCCGCGACCGTGTCGAGCGGCCCGGTGGAGAAGCCCCAGCGCCGCGCCATGGCCCGGACCGCCGCGAGGCCCCGGCGGCCGTTGCGGGCCGGACCGCCCGCCCCCCACCCCGGCTCGACGAGCACCCGGAGCGCGGGGTCCGCGCCCGCCCGGAAGGACAGCGAGAACTCCACCGGGGTGTGGTCGTCGGACAGGAAGGTGGGGTCCGCCGGCGGCAGGTCCAGGGGCCGCCGGGAGAGCGGGCCCAGCGCCTCGGCCAGGACGCCGGCATAAATGCCGGCGTCCGTCCCGGAGAGCCCCGCGACCGCGCACAGACCGCGTAACTGGGCACCGGTGAACGCCCCCAGGGCCGGTCTGCCGGCGGGCCCGGAGCCGGTCACCGGGCCGTCCCGGCGAGGCGGGGGCCGACAAGGAGATACCCGCCCGGTGGGGCGGGTATCGGGGGGTGTGCCGGGGCCGCCGGCAGGGGATCGGACACCATGGAACGGCCGCCCATGGCACCTCCTTTACGAAATGAGCACATGGTGAAGGCCGCGTGCTCACTACCCCCGCGGTGACACGTTCATGCGGCAGGGACGGGCCGGACGGCGGTTGCCTCCGTCACTTGGTGAGCCAGGTGAGGAACGAACTCCACAGGCCGCCGCGTTCGGGCCGCTGCTCCGGCGCGTCGGCCGGCCGGGGCGGCGCCGCCGGGCGCCGGGACTCCGGAGCCGCCTGGGCCGGCGTGTCCGGTGCCGCCGCGGCGGTCCGCTCCGGCCGGACCGGGGTGAACCGGGCCGGCAGCGTGGCCAGAGCCCGGTTGAAGGGACCCGGCCGCCAGGTCAGGCTGTCCTCGGGGACGGCGAGTCCGATGTCCGGCAACTGGTTGAACAGGTGGTCGATGGCTGCGACGGTGATGTGCCGGGCCGGGTCCTTCGACGGGCAGGCGTGCGGACCCGCGCTCCACGCCAGGTGCGCCCGGTGGCCGCCGGCCCGCCGCGAATGCCCCTGGCCGGCACCCCCGTTGGCCGCCGCGAAGCTCACCATCACCAGGTCGCCCGCCCGGAGGTCCCGGCCGGCGAACTCCATGTCCCTTACCGGGTAGTGCGGCGCGTAGTTGGACATGGGCGGGTTCTCCCACAGCGTGTCGTCCAGCGCCTCCTCGACGAGGCCGCCCTCGCGGGCGTACCGCTCGTGGGTGAGGAGCCGGTGCAGCGTGTTGCCGAGCAGGTTGCGCAGCGGCTCCGCGCCCGCGCCGAGCAGCAGGGCGAGCTGGTGGACCATCTCCTCGTCGCTGAGCCCCGCGTCGTGCCGCATCAGGTGGGAGGTGACGTCGTCACCGGGCTGGGCGCGCTTGAGGGCGACGAGTTCGCCGACGGCGCCGAACAGGACCTCGGTGGCCTTCTCGGCGTTGACCCCGTCGAACATGCCGGAGATGCCGAACAGCACCCGGTCGCCGATGCCGGCCGGGCAGCCGAACAGCTCGTTGAAGACGAACAGCGGCAGCTGCTTGGCGTAGTCACCGACCAGGTCGGCCGAACCCCGCGCGGCGAACTGGGAGATGAGGTAGCCGGATATCTGCTCGGTGCTCCGGCTCAGCCGGCGGACGTCCACCCGCGCCATGCTGTCGGTGACCGCCTGACGCAGCCGCACATGGTCGGCGCCGTCCGCGAACATGCAGTTCGGCCGGTACGCCAGCAGCGGCACGACCGGGCTGTCCGGGCCGACCTCGCCCTCGTTGAAGGCGCGCCAGCGACGCGCGTCCTTGCGGAAGGAGACCGAGTCGTTCAGCAGCTGGAGGGCGGCCGTGTAGTCGGTGACCAGCGTCGCCTCCACCCCCGGCGCCAGCTCGACCGGCGCGGCGGGGCCGTAGTGCCGCAGGTACGCGTAGTACGCCTCCGGATCGGCGGCGAACTCCGGCCCGTACAGCGGCACCCGGGCACCGGAGCCGTGGGCCGGACAGCCGGGCGGGGGGACCGGGACGGGGGCAGGGGTGGGGCGAGGGTCCATGCGTGCTCTCGATTCCTTGGGACGCGGTGCGGCGGGGCGGACCGGCGCGCTCGGGGTGACGGTGAGGTGCGGTCCTGGTGCCCCGCACTGCCGCGTCCCTGAAGTCGGAGATGTCGTCATCGATCCATGTGCCCGCCCCGCGAACGCGGTGATCGTATCACCGGGCGAACTGATGACATGGGGTCAGGAAACGTGCGTAAACGACTGCCCGTCGTCGGAAGTTGATCACCCGGCCGGTACCGGCGCGGCCGTCCGGCCGCCGAGCGCCGCCGAGAAGCGGTCCGTCACCTCCGCCAGGGCGCGGGCCGTGTCGGGCGCGACGGTCAGGCTCCCGTCCTCGCCGACGGCGAGGCTCCGGTCGAGGGTGAACCAGCCCGGCACGATGTGCGCCGCCCCCATCGAACTGAGCACCGGCCGCAGGGCGTAGTCGATGGCCAGCACATGGGCGGTGCTGCCGCCGGTGGCCAGCGGCAGCACCGTCTTGTCCGCCAGCGCGTACTGGGGGAGCAGGTCGAGCAGCGACTTGAGCAGCCCCGAGTAGGCGGCCTTGTAGACGGGGGTGCCGATCACGACACCGTCCGCCCGCTCGAACCGCGCCGTCGCCTCCACGATCGCCGGGTGGCGGAAGTCGGCGCCGAGCAGTGCCTCGGCCGGGAGGGTGCGCACGTCCAGCGGGACCACCTCGTGGCCCTGCGCGCGGAGCCGGTCGTCGAGGTGGCGCAGGAGCCGCGCCGTACGGGAGGTGGGGGAGGGGCTGCCGGAGACGGAGAGGACGAGAGCCATCGGGGACCTTCCGGGGTAGGAGCCGGGGGCGGGAGCCCCCGGCGGGGTTCACCAGCTGCTGGACTCCACCGTGATGAGTGGCCGCAGTTCGTTGCGCAGGGTCTCCAGGAACGTGACGATCTCCGCCGCCACCGAGCGGTGCTGGAGGTCGTTCAGGACATCGTGGTGGGCGCCGCGGACCACCGAGAGACGGGCCCGGGGGAGCGCGCCGGCGGTACGCCGCAGGGCCGCGTGGTCGGCGAGCGGATCGGAGTCCCCGGCGAGGAGCAGGGCCGGTACGGTGAGGCGGGCACCGGCGGCGGCGTCGAGCAGGGCCTCGGGCAGCGCCTCGTCGAGGGCACCGCGGCGCACCCCAGGGTCCCCGCTGAGCACGGCCCGGTGGGTCGGGCAGGAGGTCCGGACGTCGAGTTCGTGCTCCCAGGTGTCCGCCGGGGCCTGCGCCGCCGGCCGGCCCGGCAGTCCGGCGAGGACCACCGCGTCCGGCGCCACGGCGGCCGGGGTGTCCGCCCGTCCGAGCAGCGCGGCGAGGGCGGCGGCGCCGGAGTCGGCGCCCACCAGGACGAGCGGGCGGGCCACCCCGTCCGCGCCGGCCGTGTCCTCGGCCGCGGCGGCCAGCCGGGCGCCGAAGCGGGCCAGCGAGCCGAGCGGGTCATCGGCGTCGAGGCCGGGGGCGCCGGTCACCCGCACCCGGTAGGCGTCGGCGGCGAGCCGCCTGCCGAGCCGGTCATAGGTCGCCGGGGACTCCCCGCGCCCCGGCACCACGAGCACCGTGCCGCGGGTGAGCAGCCCCTCGGGGGCGTGGTGGTCGGTGTGGTCGGTCATGTCGGACGCTCCTGCGGATACGAGGGGGGACGGTGTTCAGGCGCCGGCGAGGCGGCGCGCCTCGGTGTGGCGGTTGGCCGGGACGGGCAGGCCGAGGTGACCGCGCAGCGTGTCGGCGGTGTACCGGGTGCGGAACAGGCCGCGCTTCTGGAGCAGGGGCACCACCCCGTCGACGAACGGCTCCAGCTCGTCGTCGGTGCGGAAGGCCAGGTTGATGCCGTCGAAGGCGCCGGCGGCGAACCACTCCTCGATGGTGTCCGCGACCGTCTCCGGCGCCCCGACGAAGGGCGAACGCCGGAACTCGTTCACCGACTCCGCCACCTGACGCAGCGTCAGGCCCTGCTCACGGGCGCGTTCGATGATCTGCGCGGCCCCGGTGCGGCCCCCCTTCTCCGCGAGGTGCGCGACGTCCGGGAAGGGCGCGTCGAGGTCGTGGACGGCGAAGTCGTACGCGCCGAAGGACCGGCCGAGCAGGGCGAGGTTGCGGTCGAAGTCGTTGTCCTCCTCGAAGATCTCCCGCTCCCGGCGCCGGGCGGCCTCGTCGGTGGCGGCCACCACCGGACCGCCGTGGACGAAGATCTTGATGTGGTCGGGGTCGCGCCCGTGGGCGGCGGTGCGCCGCTTGACGTCGGCGTAGTACTCCCGGGCCTGCTCCAGCGAGCCGCCCGGCGCGTAGACGCCCTCGGCGACCCGTGCGGCCAGGTCCCGGCCCTCCTCCGAGACCCCCGCCTGGAAGATGACCGGCTGGCCCTGCGGCGAGCGGGAGATGTTGAGCGGGCCGGCCACCTTGAAGTGCTCGCCGACGTGGTCGAGGGCGTGCAGCCTGGCCGGGTCCAGGAAGACGTTCCGCTCGACATCGGCCGGGAAGGCGTCGTCCTCGTAGGAGTCCCACAGGCCGCGGGCGACCTCCACGGACTCCAGGGCGCGTCCGTAGCGGGTGGCGTAGTCGAGGTGCTCGTCCAGCCCGTAGTTGCGGGAGGTTCCGGTGTCGAAGCTGGTGACGACGTTCCACCCGGCCCGTCCGCCGCTGATGTGGTCCAGCGAGGCGAACCGCCGGGCCAGGTTGAAGGGGGAGTTGTACGTCGAGCTGGCCGTGCCGACCAGTCCGATGCGCGAGGTGTGGGTGGCGACCGCGGAGAGCAGGGTGAGCGGTTCGAGCCGGTTGAGGTAGTGGGACGGGTAGGTGGCGTTGATGAACTGGCTGTCCACGATGAACAGCGCGTCGAACAGGGCGTGTTCGGCGGCCTGGGCCTGCCGGATGTAGTAACCGATGTCGATGCTGGCGTTCTTCGCGACGCGCGGGTCCTTCCACAGGCCGTGCTGGCCGGGGCCGCCGACGCCGTAGGGGTGCAGGGCGAGGTGGAGCGTGCGGGACATGGGGGTCCTGTCTGTGCGAGGGGCGGAAGGGACTCGGTGGGGAGGCTCGGTGGCGCAGGCCCGGTGTGAGGGGGGGCTCAGGCGTGCAGGAGGGCGCGGAGGCGGTCGCGTTCGGCCCGGTCGGCGGGCGCGCCGCGCAGGGTGGGCGCCGAGCCGACGAGCAGCCGGGTGTAGACGTGGCCGGGACGGTTGACGACGGCGTGGGCGGTGCCGGTCTCCACCAGTTCACCCCGGTACAGGACGCCGACCCGGTCGGCGGTCCCGGCGACCGAGCCGAGGTCGTGGGAGATGAAGACCAGGGCCACCCCGTCCGCGCGCAGTTCCCCGAGGATGTCGAGGACGCGGACGCGGTTGGCGGAGTCCAGGGCGCTCACCGGCTCGTCCAGGATGACCACGCGCGGCTCGGTGACCAGGGCGCGGGCCACGGCGACGCGCTGGCGCTGCCCGCCGGACAGCTCGCCGGGCAGCCGGCCGAGGAGTGCGGTGGTCAGGTGCACGCGGTCCAGGAACCGCCGGGCGCGGGCCGCCGCCTCCGTCCGCGGGACGCCGCGCACCAGCAGCGGCTCGGTGAGGGACTCCTCGACGGTGAGGTCCGGGTCGAGACTGCGCAGCGGGTCCTGGAAGACGTACTGGACCACTCCCCGGCGGCGCAGCGCGCGCCACCGGCGCTCGTCGTGCCCGGTGACGTCCTCGCCGTCGACGACGACCGTCCCGGCGGAGACCGGCACCAGGCCGAGCACGGCGCGGGCGAGGGTGGACTTGCCCGAGCCGGTCTCCCCGATGAGCCCGAGCGTCTCGCCGGGCGCGACGCTCAGCGAGACGCCGTCCAGGACGGTACGGCGCCGGCGGCGCGGGCCGTGGCGCACGGTGAGGCCGGTGACCTCCAGCACGGGACGCGGCGGGTGCGGGGCGCTGGTCACGGGGTCTCCTTCGACGGCTCGGGGGTGAGGACCTTCTCCAGGCCGTACCGCTCGTGCTCGGTGACGAGCAGCCGGGTGTACTCGTGCCGCGGGTCCCGCAGCACCGCGTCGGCCGGCCCCTGCTCGACCACCTCACCGTGCCGCATGACGAGCACCTCGTCGCAGAGCTGGGCGACGACGGCGAGGTCGTGGGAGACGACGACCAGCGCGAGCCCGGTCCGTTCCCGCAGGTCGGCGAGGAGGTCCAGGATCTCCGCCTGGACGGTGACGTCCAGCGCGGTGGTGGCCTCGTCGGCGATGAGCACCCGGGGCCCGGCGGCGATCGCCGCGGCGATCAGCACGCGTTGCAGCATGCCGCCGGACAGCTCGTACGGGTACTGACCGCCGACCAGTTCGGGGTCGCGCAGCCGCACCGCGTCCAGCAGTTCCACCGCGCGCCGGCGTGCCGCGCGCCGCTTCAGGCCCAGTTTGACGCGGACCACCTCCGCGATCTGCGCGCCCACGGTGACCGAGGGGTCGAGATAGGACGCCGGGTCCTGGAAGACGGCGCTGATCACGGCGCCCCGCAGCGCGGTCCACCGGGCGGGCGTCAGCGTCGCGATGTCGGTGCCCTCGATCTCGATCGTGCCGCCGCCGACCTCGAAGCCCTCGGGGAGAATGCCGAGCACGGCACGGCAGGTGAGGGTCTTGCCGCTGCCGGACTCGCCGACGATGCCGACCGTCCGGCCGGGGGCCAGCGCGAAGGTGACGCCGTGCACGACGTCCCGGCCGCCGGTCCGGTCGGTGACGCGGACGCCGCGCAGCGACAGCACGGGCGGGGCGGGGGCGTCCCCGGCCGGGCGCCGGTCCGCGCGGTCTCCCGGCAGAGACTCGGGCGGGGCGGGTACGGGAGGGACGGCCCCGGGACGGGCCGTCCTGGACGGAGCGGTCATCGCACGCCTCCGGAGGGAGCGGGAGCAGGGTCGGGACCGGTGGTCCCCGGACGCCGGCGGGCACCGCGGGACCGCAGCAGGGCGCGGCCGGCCTCACCGGAGACGTCGCGGATCGCGTCGGCGAGCAGGTTGCCCGCCCAGACGGTCACCATGATCAGCAGGGCCGGGGCCACCGGCGCCCACGGCTTCTGGCCGAGGTAGCCGAGGTCGGAGGCGAGCAGACCGCCCCAGGTCGGTTCCGGCGGCTGCACGCCGATGCCGAGGAAGGTCAGGCTGGAGACGATGACGAACCCGGTGCCGACGGTCTGCGCGAACGCCACCGCGACCGGCGGCAGCACCTTGGACCGCACATGGCGCCGGACGATCCAGCCGACCGGGGCACCCGCGATCACCGCCGCCTCCACGTACGGCGAGCGGGCCACGGTCAGCGTCGCGGCCCGCGCCACCCGGTAGAACAGCGGGGCCACCAGGACCCCGGTGACCAGCATCGCCTGGGTCAGGCCGTTGCCCAGCAGCGCGATCACGGCGACCGCGAACAGCAGGAACGGCAGCGCGACCAGTGTGTCGGCGAGCCGCAGCGTCACCCATTCGAAGGCCCGGCCCAGATAGACGGAGAGGATGCCGGGGACCGCGCCGACGACCAGCGCCGTCAGCGCGACCTCCAGGGCGCCGAGGACACTGACCCGGGAACCGGCCAGCAGCCGGCTCAGCTCGTCCCGGCCCAGGTTGTCGGTGCCGAGCCAGTGCCCCCCGGAGATCCCGGCCAGCACGTCGTCGCTGGTGGCGAGGGGGTCCTGCGGGGCGAGCAGCGGTCCGAGGGCCGCGAGCAGGGCGACCAGCAGCAGGACGGTCATGGCGACCCGGCCGGAGGTGAGGGAGAGAACGCGGCGCACCATGTCACACCCCTCGCTGTGCGGCCGGCGTGACCCGGGCCAGCACCAGGTTGACGATCAGGTTGAAGGAGACGACCAGGGCGACCGACACCACCAGCACCCCTTGCACCGCCGGTACGTCACCGGCCTGCGCGGAGTCGTTGGCGAACCGCCCGAAGCCCTGGAGGCCGAAGATCCACTCGGTGACGACGGAGGCGCCGACCAGGGCGGGGAACTTCAGGCCGAGGGTGGCCAGGGTCGGCCCCAGGCCGTTGCGCAGCACATGGGCGAAGAAGATCCGGCGCGGACTCAGCCCCCGGACCACCGCCCCCGTCACGTAGTTCTCGCGGTAGGCCGCCACCAGGCTGCCCCGCAACTGCCGGGCCACATCGGCGACGACGTCCAGGCTGAGGGCGAGCGCGGGCAGCGTGATGTGCGCGAGCCACGGCCCGACGCCCTGCGCGGCGGGCACGTACCCGCCCGAGGGGAACAGGCCCGACCCGACCGCGAACACGGAGACCAGCACGATGCCCACGACGAACGCGGGCATCACCGACACCACGGTGACCAGACCGGTGACCGCCCGGTCCACCCACGTGGTGCGGCGCAGCGCCGCGAGGGTGCCGAGCGCGAAGCCCAGCGTCACCCCGATGACCAGCGCGAGAGCCGCGACGGAGAGGCTGACGCCGAGGCCGAGCCCGATGAGGGTGGAGATGTCGGCGCCGTTGGTCCAGCTCGTACCGAGCTGACCGTGCAGGACGCCGGTGAACCAGTCCCAGTACTGCGCGAGGAAGGGCCGGTCCAGTCCCCACTGGGCCTCCACCCGGGCGATGGCCTCCGGCGTCGCCTCCTCGCCGAGCTGGATGCGGGCCGGGCTGAGCCCGCTGAGCGAGCGCAGCGCGAACGTGACGAAGGTGGCGACGACGAAGACCGGTACGAAGACCGCCACCGACCGGCCGGCGACGGCCAGGACCCGCGAGAGGGTGTGCCGCCTCACCGGGTGTCCCCGATCGTCACGCCGGTCCAGTTGAGGTGGGCGGGGTTCTTCGGCAGGCCGGAGACCGAGGGGCTCTTGGCGAAGAGGTTGGGGGAGGAGTACGTGAAGACCAGCGCCTTGCTGCGCAGGCCGGCCCGGGTGGCGGCCTGGAGGGTCTCCGCGTAGTGCGGGTCGTCCAGCGGGGTCCGGCGGACCTCGGCCACCGCCGCCTCGAAACCGGCGGGCTCGTAGGGGGAGCTGAGGTTCAGCGGGCCGTCGGGTCCGAAGTGCGCGGTGAGGGTCTGCACCGCCGAGTCCCGGCCCGTGGTGCTGTACAGCGAGAAGGTCAGGTCCTTGGCGAAGAACGGGGTGGCCCAGTTCTTGTCGATCTTTATGTTCACGGTGATGCCGACCGCCGCCAGCTGCGACTGGACGATCTCGGCCGCCGGGTCCTCGGCGGGGATGACCAGATCGAGCTCGATGTCACCGGCCCGGTGCCCGGCCTCGGCCAGCAGCTTCCGGGCCTTCGCCGGGTCGTGGGGGTAGGCGTTCTCCGACTCGGGGTCGTAGGCCACGTACCCCTTGGGGAAGGGCTGGTCGGTGGTCTCGCCGTAGCCGAAGGTCAGCTTGTCCACGAACTCCTGGCGGTTCACCGCGTACCGCACGGCATCGGCCACCCGGTCGTCGTCGAACGGCGCCTTGTTGACGTTGAGGCTGATGTTGGAGGCGTTGTAGCCCGGCTGGACGAAGACGTCGAGGCCGGCCTTCTTGGCGCTCCCGGCCTGGCTGGGGTCGAGGTCGGCGAAGTTGTAGACGCCGGTCCGCAGGCCGGAGACGACCGTGGAGGTGTCGGGCGCGGAGGTCAGTTCCACGTTCTCGATGTGGATGTGCTCCGCGTCCCAGTAGTCCGGGTTCTTCTCCAGGACGGCCTTGGTGCCGGGGATGAGCTGGGTGATGACGAACGGGCCCGCGCCGACCGGGTTCTGGTCCAGTTCCGCGGGGGACTTCGCCGCCTTCGGGCTGGCGATCTGCAGGACGCGTTCGCCGAGGAGCTGCGGGATCTGGTAGTCGACCTGGGTGAGGTGGAAGACGGCGTCCAGGCCGTCGGCCTCGACGGACTCGATGGACGTCAGGTCGCCGTGGAGCGCCGAGTTCTGCTGCCGCTGCGCCCGTTCGACGGCCGCCTTCACCGCGGCGGCGTCCACCGGCTCGCCGTCGCTGAACTTCAGCCCGGGGCGCAGGTGGAAGGTGATCTCGTCGCCCTCGTCGTCGTACTCCCAGCTCTCCGCCAGGTCGGGCACGGCCTCGCCCTTTTCGTCGACCCGGGTCAACGACGCGTAGACCAGGGCGAGTTCGCGGAACTGGGCGCCGCTGCCGCTGACCACCGGGTCCCAGTGGGCCGGGAAATAGGTCGAGGTCCACTTCAGGGTGGCCGCGCCGCCCGCCGCGGCGCCGGTGCCGCCGCAGGCGGCGAGGACGGGGACGAGGAGGAGGGCGAGCACGGCGCTCAGGGCGGCGGTGCGCGGGCGGCCGGGGGAGCGGGGGCGTCGGGGCATGGCTGACTTCCTGGTGAGGACGGCCGTGGTGAGCGGCCGGGGAGGAAAGGAGGGGCACGTACCGCCGCGACCGGCCCGCGCGGTCCCGCGGCGGGCATGCCGAGGGGGCGGGGAAGGGCAGGTGGGACCCGCCCCGCGCACGGCGGGGCGTCACGGGACACGCGGAACGGCCTGAGGAGGAAGGGGAGATGGGCCGCGGGCCGCGAGGGAAAGGACCCCGCGTTCCGGTGCGGCGGGGAAGCCGGCCGGAACGGCGGAACGGGCTCGTGGGCGGCGTCGGTCAGCGACAGAGAGCGCTGCAGGTGCGCCGCAGATCCACGTAGCGGCACACCACACCGGGGTGCGTCGTCAGCATGCGGCCATCCTCGGGGGCGCGGCCGGCGACTGTCAATGGACACCGATCGATGTCTCATTGCGCGGACGGACATGACGGCTGATCAGAGGCAGGTCAGGGGTGCCGGGGCCGGGTCGCCGGATGGGTCGCGGCCTCCTCCGGGTGCAGCCACAGCGGACCGCCCGCGGTGTCCACCCGCACGGCACCGGCCGGGGGCCAGGCGCCCGGCGCGAGCAGCGCCCGCTCCGGCTCGGTCAGGCTCCGGCGGCGCTCCAGGGCCTCGGCGGGGGACAGCGTCTCCGGCGCCGGGCGCAGCCCGGGGCACACGGCGTCCAGGGCGGCGGTGTACGCCGTGAGCGGCCGCCAGCCGGGCACCGCCCGCCGTCCCCGGGGGCCGTGCACCAGCACCGTCGGCAGCGCGTACCGGTACCCGCCGTCGTCCGTCTCCTTGGCCGCGCCGGGGTGCGGCGACCCGGCGGCCGGCACGGACCGCACCTCGGGCACCGGGCGGCGCGCCTCCGCCCGGTCGGCCCGCACTTCCTCCCGCACCGCGTCCCCGGCGGCGTCGGCCCCCAGCCGCGCCGGGTCCAGGCCCGGCACACCCCGTACGGCGGCCAGCGCCAGGCCGGGGGTGTCGGCCGGCTCGCCCAGCACGAACACCGTCTCCCGCAGCCGGCGCAGCACCCGGTCGGCCACCTCGGCGCCCTGGCGTTCCGCCGCCCTGGCGACCAGCGAGGCGGGCCACGAGGACGCCGCCACCCGGCTCAGCCGCGCCGCCCGCGGGGCCCCGGTGTGGGCCCCGATCTCCGCCACGTACCGCGCGTACCAGGCGGTCTCCGCCGCCGGGTCCGGCGCCGGATCGTCGTCGTGGTCGAACAGCAGGCAGTACACCCGCCGCCAGCGCACCCGCCCGGCCAGCCCCGCGCGCAGCCGCCGGAACACCGGCTCGGAGCCCCAGGCCCAGGGACAGAGCGGGTCGGTGTACTCGACGACCTCGACCGGGAGGCGCTCCTCGGGCGGGGTCACGCGGCTCCCCCGGCGGCCGGTCCGCGCCGCGCCCCGGCGGCCAGCAGCGCGGCGACGGTCGTCCCGCCCAGCACCGCCGCCGCGTCCGCCTCGATCCGGCGCCACACCCCGGGCAGTCCGGCCGCGGCGCCGGGATAGTCCAGGCCGCCCAGGTCCTCCCCGCGCAGCGTGAGCACCTCGCCGTCGACGGCGCGGGTGACGTCGAGCAGGGTGATGGCGTCGGCGGGCCGGCCCAGCCAGTACCCGCCCTCGCAGCCGCGCTGACTGCGCACCAGGCCGGCCCGGCGCAGCTCGCCCACCACCGACTTCAGGAACCGGAACGGAATCTGCTGGGCCGAGGCGATCGCCTCGCAGGTCAAGGGGCGCGCGGGTTCGCGGGCGAGCTCCAGCAGGGCGCGCGCGGCGTAGTCCGCCTTCGCGGAGATATGCATGCCGCCATCATGCCCGAGCCACCGCCGGGCGCGGCCGGGAACCGGTGGCCCGCGGCTCCCGTTGCGGCAACATTGCCGCAGGTGAACAGCATTGGACACCTCTTGACATCCTTTTCGGGGCGGCCCTAGCGTCCCGGCCATGAGCAAGCCGCCCACGACCGCCGGTGAGGGCTTCCACCCGCACCTGTCCGACACCCCCGCTCCGGTGACGCCGCTGCGCGCGCGGCTGCACCACATCCGCGCCGGCTCCCTGGACGGCGGCACCGCGCAGACCGGCGGCATGCGACGCTTCGCCGCCGTCAGCGGCCGGGCCGTCGGCTCGGAGAAGCTCTGGATGGGCCAGACCCACGTCGCTCCGTCCACCTCCTCCTCCGACCACCACCACGGGGAGTCGGAGACGGCCATCTACGTGGTCAGCGGGCACCCCGAGTTCGTCTTCCTCGACGACTCGGGCGACGGGGAGCCGGAGGAGGTCCGGCTGCGCACCGCGCCCGGCGACTACGTCTTCGTCCCGCCGTTCGTGCCGCACCGCGAGGAGAACCCCGACCCCGCCGAGGAGGCCGTGGTGGTCATCGCCCGCAGCACCCAGGAGGCGATCGTCGTCAACCTCCCGGGGCTCCACGCGCTCCCGGCGCAGGGTGACTGACGGCCCGTCAGGCTTTCGCGGGTGCCCGGTACCGCCCCGCAAGCTCGGCGCCCTGCCCGCCGAACGCCGCGAGGTCCGCCTCGAAGACCCGCCGGAGCAGACTCTCGTCCTCCACACCCGGGGCGCAGACCGTCTCGCCCAGCTCCAGCCCGCGCAGCCCCGCGGTGACCACGTCCTCGGCGGACATCCGGGGCACCGCGCTCAGGTCGAGGCCCTGGCGCTCGTGGAACTCCGTCGCCACCACGCCGGGGCAGAGCACCTGCGCCCGCACCCCGCTACCGGACAGTTCCACGGCCAGGGCCTGGGTCATCGCGACGAGATGGGCCAGCGTGCCGGCGTAGACCGCCCGGTGCGGCAGCCCCGCCGCCGGGGCGGGACCGCTGAAGGCGATCATGCCCGCCACGTTGACGACCGCGCCGGCGCCGCGGGCCAGCATGCCCGGCACCGCGGCCCGTGCCAGCAGGGTCGGGGCGACCACCTTGACGTGGACGAGTTCCCGCGCCCGGTCGGCGGGCAGTTCGGCGAACGGCATGTAGTGGGCCACGCCCGCGTTGTTGACGAGCGTCGTCAACGGCTCGGCGGCGCAGACGGCGGCGACCGCGTCCACCCCCTCGTCGGTCGCCAGATCGGCGACCAGGGGGCGGATCGTGCCGCCGGGGAACTCGGCGGCCAGCTCCGCCAGCCGGCCGGCGCGACGGCCGACGGCCACCACCTCGTGACCCTGGCCGGCCAGCCGCCGGGCGAAGGCCCGGCCGATGCCGGAGGAGGCGCCGGTGACGAGTGCGAGCTTGCTCATGGGACTGCTCCTGCGGTGCGGGAAGGGAGATCCCGCCGGCCGGGGCGGCCGGCGGCGCTTCCCACGATGGGCCGCCCGCCGCCCGTCAGCCACCGCCCTCCCCGTCCTGGTACCGCCGGTACCGGCCGGGACCTCAGGGCGTCCGCAGGTCCCGCACCCGGCGCAGCTTGCCGACCGAGCGCTCCAGGGTGTCCGGGCCGACGACCTCCGCCTCGACCGTGACGCCGACCCCCTCCTTGACCGCCTTCACGAGCGTCCGCGCCGCCTCCTCGCGCAGCGCGGCAGGGGTGTCCGGCCGGGACTCCACCCGTACCGTCATGTGGTCCATCCGGCCCCGTCTGGTCAGCTCGATCAGGAAGTGGGGCGACAGGCCCGGCGTGCGCAGCACGATCTCCTCGACCTGGCTCGGGAAGACGTTCACCCCGCGCAGGATCACCAGGTCGTCGCAGCGGCCGGTGATCTTCTCGATCCGCCGGAACGCGGGCCGTGCCGTGCCCGGCAGCAGCCGGGTCAGGTCCCGGGTGCGGTAACGGACGACCGGCATCGCCTCCTTGGTGAGCGAGGTGAGGACCAGCTCGCCCTCCGCGCCGTCGGGCAGCACCTCGTCCGTGAGCGGGTCGACGATCTCGGGCCGGACGTGGTCCTCCCACACGTGCGGCCCGTCCTTGGTCTCCACGCACTCCTGCGCGACCCCGGGGCCCATCACCTCCGACAGTCCGTAGATGTCGACGGCGTGCAGGTCCGCCCGCTCCTCGATCTCCCGCCGCATCTCCTCCGTCCAGGGCTCCGCCCCGAAGATCCCGATCCGCAGCGACGTGGACCGCGGGTCCACGCCCTGCCGCTCGAACTCGTCCAGCAGCGTCAGCATGTACGACGGCGTCACCATGATGATCTCGGGCCGGAAGTCCTGGATGAGCCGCACCTGGCGCGCGGTCATCCCGCCCGACGCGGGGATCACCGTGCACCCGGCCCGCTCGGCGCCGTAGTGCGCGCCGAGCCCGCCGGTGAACAGTCCGTAGCCGTAACTCACGTGCACCTTGTGGCCGGGCCGGCCGCCCGCCGCCCGGATGGAACGGGCGACGAGGTCCGCCCAGGCCGAGAGGTCGCCGTCCGTGTACCCGACGACGGTGGGCCGGCCGGTGGTGCCGCTGGAGGCGTGCAGGCGCCGTACGTCCCGCATCGGTACGGCGAACATGCCGAACGGGTAGGAGTCCCGCAGATCCGCCTTGGTGGTGAACGGGAACCGGGCCAGGTCCGCAGGCGACCGGCAGTCGTCGGGCGTCACCCCGGCCGCGTCGAACTTCGCGCGGTACAGCTCGACGTGGTCGTAGGCGTGCCGCAGGGTCCGCCGCAGCCGGCGGAGCTGGAGGTCCTCCAGCTCCGCGCGCGGCATCCGCTCCGCGTCGTCCAGGAGTTCCGCCGGGAGGGGGTCGCCGCGCCGGGGGCGGCCGGTGTCGGTGACGTGCGGTTCACGGGTCATCGCGGCTCCTCGCTCTGCGTGCTGCGGACGCGCCGGGTCCCGCCAGAGCGTCCCCCTCGGGGCGCGGGGGCGGCACCGGCCGCGCCGCCCCGTGCGCCGACCGACCATTCGGTTCCCGTGCGGCCGGACCCAGTAATTCAAGCCTCGCCGCCGCCTGTCAAGAGATCCGCCGCGCACCGCCCGGCAAGCGGGTGCGGCCGGACGGTTGCCGGGACCCGGGGGTCTCTGCCTACCATGAACCGAACGATCGGTCGGTGGCGAGAGGGCGGCTGGGGTCAGGTGACAGGGATGACGGCAGGGCAGGCGAAACCGGCGGAACCGGCGGTGGCGGACGGCCTCCAGGAGCGCTTCGACGCGACGATCGCGCGCGACCAGCGCATCGAGCCGCGCGACTGGATGCCGGAGGGCTACCGCGCGACGCTGATCCGGCAGATCGCCCAGCACGCGCACTCGGAGATCATCGGCATGCAGCCGGAGGGCGAGTGGATCACCCGGGCGCCGTCACTGCGCCGCAAAGCGATCCTCTTCGCCAAGGTCCAGGACGAGGCCGGCCACGGCCTGTACCTCTACTCGGCCGCCGAGACCCTCGGCGCCGACCGCGCCGACCTGACCGAGCGGCTGATCGAGGGCCGCCAGAAATACTCGTCGATCTTCAACTACCCGACCCTGAGCTTCGCCGATGTCGGCGTGATCGGCTGGTTCGTGGACGGCGCCGCGATCTGCAACCAGGTACCGCTGTGCCGCAGCTCCTACGGCCCCTACGCCCGCGCCATGGTCCGCATCTGCAAGGAGGAGTCCTTCCACCAGCGGCAGGGCTACGAACTGCTGATGACGATGATGCGCGGCACCGACGCCCAGCGGGAGATGGTCCAGGACGCCGTGAACCGCTGGTGGTGGCCGTCCCTGATGATGTTCGGCCCGCCCGACGACAACTCCCCCAACTCCGCCCGGTCGATGGCCTGGAAGATCAAGCGGCACAGCAACGACGAACTGCGCCGCCGCTTCGTCGACATGACCGTCCCGCAGGCCGAGAAGCTCGGCGTCACCCTCCCCGACCCCGAGCTGCGCTGGAACGAGGAACGGGGACACCACGACTTCGGCACCCCCGACTGGGACGAGCTGACGCGCGTCATCCAGGGCGACGGACCGTGCAACGCGCGCCGCGTGGAGCGCCGGCGCACCGCCCACGAGGAGGGCGCCTGGGTCCGCGAGGCGGCCCTCGCCCACGCCGCCAAGCAGGCGGCCCGCACGGCGAGGGGAGCGGCGGCATGAGCACCGGGGAGCAGCGCGGCTGGCCACTGTACGAGGTGTTCGTACGCGGCAAGCGCGGCCTCAACCACGTCCACGTCGGCTCCCTGCACGCCGCCGACGACCGGATGGCCCTCACCCACGCCCGGGACCTGTACACCCGGCGCAACGAGGGCGTGAGCATCTGGGTGGTGCGCAGCGAGCACATCACCGCCTCCACCCGCGACGAGAAGGACCCCTTCTTCGACCCCAGCGCCGACAAGGTCTACCGGCACCCCACCTTCTACGACATCCCCGACGACGTCCCCCACATCTAGGAGCGGGGCATGAGCGACGACCACGTCTACCTGTCCCTGGCCGAGGAGCACGAGGACGACACCCGCTGGGCCTACGGCACCGGTTTCGAGGACCCCCTGCACGGCGTCGACACCACCGTCCCGGACGGCGTCGACCGGGCGGAACTGGCCGCCCTGTGCCTGGCACTCGGCGACGACGCGCTGGTCAGCGCCCAGCGGCTGGCCGAGTGGACCACCCGCGCCCCGGAGCTGGAGGAGGAGGTGGCCCTCGCCAACATCGGCCTCGACCTGCTCGGCCAGGCCCGCCTGCTCTACGCCCGCACCGGCCAGGTGGACGGCACCGGCCGCACCGAGGACGCCTACGCCTACCTCCGCGACCCCGCCGACTTCCGCAACGTCACCCTGGCCGAACTGCCGGGCGGCGACTTCGCGTTCAGCATCGCCCGGCTGCTCGTGCTCGCCAGCTGGCGGCTGGCCCACTTCGAGCGGCTCACCGCCTCGCCCGACCCGGTGCTCGCCGCCGTCGCCGCCAAGGGCGCCAAGGAACTGACGTACCACCGCCAGTACGCGGCCGAATGGACCGTCCGGCTCGGCGACGGCACCGACGAGTCCCACCGGCGGATGCGGGCCGGGCTCCAGCAGGTCGTCCCCTACCTGGGCGAGCTGTTCTCCGCCTGCGACGTACGGGACGAGGTGGTCGCGGTCCTGCGCCAGGTCACCGACGCGGCGGGGCTGCCGCTGCCCGCCTGGCAGCCGCTGCCGCGCGCCGGCCGCACCGGCGCCCACACCGAGCACCTCGCCCCGCTGCTCGCCGAACTCCAGTCGGTGGCCCGCGCCCATCCGGGGGCGTCGTGGTGACCGCCCCGGCCGACGTCCGGCGCGCCCGGCGCCTCGCGGAGACGGTCCCCGACCCGGAGCTGCCCATGCTGACCCTCGCCGACCTCGGCGTCCTGCGCGCCGTAGAGGTCACCGGCGAGGGCACGGTCCGCGCCTCGCTCACCCCCACCTACTCCGGCTGTCCCGCCCTGGCCGAGATGCGGGCCATGGTGGCCGCGCGGCTGCGGGCGGCCGGGTTCGCCCGGGTGGAGGTGCGGACCGTCCTCGATCCGCCGTGGACCACCGACTGGATCACCCCCGAGGGCCGCCGCAAGCTCGCCGAGCACGGCATCGCGCCGCCCGGTCCCGCCCCGCGCCCCGCCCCCGGCCCGGTGCCGCTGGTGCTGTCCGGCACCCGGCGCGCGGTGCCCTGTCCCCGCTGCGGCGCCGCCGACACCGAGGAGACCTCCCGGTTCGGCGCCACCTCCTGCAAGGCGCTGTGGCGCTGCCGGGTCTGCCGCGAGCCCTTCGAGCACGTCAAGGAGATCTGATGGCGGACCCGACCGGCCCCGCCCCGGCGAAGCCCCGCCGCCGGCCCGCCTTCCACACCCTCGCGGTGGCCTCGGTGGAGCGGCTGTGCGAGGACGCCGCCGCCGTGCGGTTCGCCGTACCGGACGAGCTGGCCGAGGAGTTCGCGTTCGCGCCCGGCCAGTGCCTCACGCTGCGCCGCCGGGTCGGCGGACGCGACGAGCGGCGCTCGTACTCCCTGTGCTCCCCGGCCGGCGCCCCGCCCCGGATCGCCGTGCGGGAGGTGCCCGGCGGCCTGTTCTCCTCCTGGCTGGTACGGGAGCTGAAACCCGGCGACACCGTCGAGGTGATGACCCCCACCGGCGCCTTCACCCCCGACCTGACCGTCCCCGCCCACCACGTGCTCGTCGCCGCCGGCTCGGGCATCACCCCGATGCTCTCCATCGCCGAGTCCGTCCTCGCCGCCGACGACCGCTCCCGCGTCACCCTCTTCTACGGCAACCGCCGCACCGGCTCGGTGATGTTCGCCGACGAACTGGCCGACCTCAAGGACCTGCACCCGGCCCGCTTCCAGATCGCCCACGTCCTCTCCCGCGAGCCCCGCGAGGCCGAGCTGCTCACCGGACGCCTGGACGCCGGGCGGCTCGCCGCGCTCGTCGACGGCCTGGTCGACGTCACCACCGCCGGCCACTGGTGGCTGTGCGGCCCGCCCGGCATGGTCCAGGACGCCCGCAAGGTCCTGGCCGGCCTCGGCGTCCCCGCCGACCGCGTCCACCAGGAACTCTTCTACGCCGGTGAGGAACCGCCCGCCGCCGCCCGCCGCCCCGAGCCCCGCCCCGGCGGACCGGTCAGCCGGGTCACCGTCGTCCTGGACGGCCGCTCCACCACCACCGGGCTGCCCCGCGACAGCACCCTGCTCGACTCGGCCGCCCGGGTCCGCCCCGACCTGCCCTTCGCCTGCAAGGGCGGCGTCTGCGGCACCTGCCGGGCCCGGATCACCGACGGCGAGGCCGACATGCGCCGCAACTACGCCCTGGAACCGGCCGAGGTCACCGCGGGATACGTCCTGACCTGCCAGTCGTACCCCGTCTCCGAGACCCTGACCGTCGACTACGACAGCTGAGCCGGCCCGGCGTTCAGGACGGCGGCGCGGGCAGCGGCGACGCGGCCAGGGCGCGGGCCGCGTGCACCAGGTTGGACGCCATGGCCTTCCCCGTGGACACCGACCAGTCGTGGCCGCGGGCGTCGTCCAGGAAGTCGGGGCCGGGCCCGGGCCCGAGGTGCCAGTACGTCCACGACTGGCCCGGGACCGTGTAGCCGATGTCGACGAGGGCGCCGTTGATCTCGCTGATGACGTGGTGGGCACCGTCCTCGTTGCCGGTGACCACCACCCCGGCCACCCGGTTGTAGGCGACCGGCCGCCCCGCGTCGTCGGTCTCGCCCAGCATGGCGTCCATCCGCTCCAGCACCCGCTGGGCGACGGAGGAGGGCCGGCCCAGCCAGGTGGGGGAGGCGAGGACGAGGATCTCCGCCGCGAGGAGCTTCTCGTGCACCGCGGGCCAGTCGTCCCCGTCGCCCATGTCGGTCTCGACCCCCGGCCGCAGGTCCAGGTCGACGGCCCGCACCAGGTCCACGCTCACCCCGTGCCCCTGGAGCGAGGAGATGACGGTGGCGGCGAGGGCCTCGGTGTTCGACGGCTCGGGCGAGGGCTTCAGAGTGCAGTTGACGACGAGTGCGCGCATGCCCGGGAGCCTTCCCCCGGCGGCGCGTCGCAGGCGGGGGCGTACCCCGCCGTCACCCGTCCGCCCAGTGGCCTGCCTCACATGGTGTAACCGGGGTGCCGCCGCCACGATGGTCTCGTCACCGGCAGGCCGAAGGGATCGCTGATGTTCCGCAAGGTGCTGGTCGCCAACCGCGGTGAGATCGCCATCCGCGCGTTCCGCGCGAGCTACGAACTGGGCGCGCGGACCGTGGCCGTCTTCCCGCACGAGGACCGCAACTCCCTCCACCGTCTGAAGGCCGACGAGGCCTATCAGATCGGCGAGCCGGGCCACCCGGTGCGGGCCTACCTCTCCGTCGAGGAGATCGTGCGCGCGGCCCGCGACGCCGGTGCCGACGCCGTCTACCCGGGCTACGGCTTCCTCTCCGAGAACCCCGAGCTGGCCCGCGCCTGCGAGGAGGCGGGCATCACCTTCGTCGGCCCGGACGCGGACATCCTGGAACTGACCGGCAACAAGGCCCGTGCCGTGGCCGCCGCCCGGGAGGCCGGCGTCCCCGTCCTCGGCTCCTCGGCGCCCTCCACCGACACCGACACCCTGGTCCGCGCCGCCGAGAGCATCGGCTTCCCCGTCTTCGTCAAGGCGGTCGCGGGCGGCGGCGGGCGCGGCATGCGCCGCGTCGAGGACCCCGCCCGGCTGCGCGAGGCGATCGAGGCGGCGTCCCGGGAGGCGGCCTCCGCGTTCGGTGACGCCACGGTCTTCCTGGAGAAGGCGGTGGTCGAACCCCGCCACATCGAGGTGCAGATCCTCGCCGACGGCCACGGCGACGTCATCCACCTCTACGAGCGGGACTGTTCGCTCCAGCGCCGCCACCAGAAGGTCGTCGAACTGGCCCCGGCACCCGGCCTCGACCCGGAGCTGCGCGACCGGATCTGCGCCGACGCGGTCCGCTTCGCCCGCCGCATCGGCTACCGCAACGCCGGCACCGTGGAGTTCCTCCTCGACCGCGACGGCAACCACGTCTTCGTCGAGATGAATCCGCGCATCCAGGTCGAGCACACGGTCACCGAGGAGGTCACCGACGTCGACCTGGTCCAGGCCCAGCTGCGCATCGCCGCCGGCGAGAGCCTCGCCGGCCTGGGCCTGTCCCAGGACACCGTCACCCTGCGCGGCGCCGCCCTCCAGTGCCGCATCACCACCGAGGACCCGGCCAACGGCTTCCGCCCGGACACCGGCCGGATCAGCGCCTACCGCTCACCGGGCGGCTCCGGCATCCGCCTGGACGGCGGCACCACCCACGCCGGTACGGAGATCAGCGCCCACTTCGACTCCATGCTGGTCAAACTCACCTGCCGGGGACGGGATTTCGCCACCGCGGTGGGCCGGGCCCGGCGCGCGGTGGCCGAGTTCCGCATCCGCGGCGTCGCCACGAACATCCCCTTCCTGCAAGCCGTCCTGGACGACCCCGACTTCCGGGCGGGCCGGATCACCACCTCGTTCATCGAGCAGCGCCCCCACCTGCTGACCTCCCGGCACTCCGCCGACCGCGGCACCAAGCTGCTCACCTACCTCGCCGACGTCACCGTCAACAAGCCGCACGGCGAACGTCCCGACCTGACCGACCCGCTCACCAGACTCCCGCCGCTGCCCGCCGGCGAACCCCCGGCCGGCTCCCGCGGGCTGCTGGCCGCACTGGGCCCCGAGGGCTTCGCCCGCCGGCTGCGCGAGTCACGCACCCTCGGCGTCACCGACACCACCTTCCGCGACGCCCACCAGTCCCTGCTGGCCACCCGGGTGCGGACCAAGGACATGCTCGCCGTCGCCCCGGTCGTCGCCCGCACCCTGCCCGGCCTCCTCTCCCTGGAGTGCTGGGGCGGCGCCACCTACGACGTCGCCCTGCGCTTCCTCGCCGAGGACCCCTGGGAGCGGCTCGCCGCCTTGCGCGAGGCCGTGCCCAACATCTGTCTCCAGATGCTGCTGCGCGGCCGCAACACCGTCGGCTACACCCCGTACCCCACCGAGGTCACCGACGCCTTCGTCGAGGAGGCCGCCGCCACCGGCATCGACATCTTCCGCGTCTTCGACGCCCTCAACGACGTCGACCGGATGCGCCCGGCCATCGAGGCCGTCCGCGCCACCGGCACCGCCGTCGCCGAGGTCGCCCTCTGCTACACCGCCGACCTCTGCGACCCCGGCGAGAAGCTCTACACCCTCGACTACTACCTGCGCCTCGCCGAGCGGATCGTCACCGCCGGCGCCCATGTCCTGGCCGTGAAGGACATGGCGGGCCTGCTCCGCGCCCCCGCCGCCGAGAAGCTGGTCGCCGCGCTGCGCCGGGAGTTCGACCTGCCGGTGCACCTGCACACCCACGACACCGCGGGCGGCCAGCTCGCCACCTACCTCGCCGCCGTACGGGCCGGCGCGGACGCGGTGGACGGGGCCGTGGCGTCCATGGCGGGCACCACCTCCCAGCCGTCGCTGTCCGCGATCGTCGCCGCCACCGACCACTCCGAGCGGCCCACCGGCCTGGACCTGAAGGCCGTCGGGGACCTGGAGCCGTACTGGGAGAGCGTCCGCAAGGTCTACGCCCCCTTCGAGGCGGGCCTGGCCGCCCCCACCGGCCGCGTCTACCACCACGAGATCCCCGGCGGCCAGCTCTCCAACCTCCGCACCCAGGCCGTCGCCCTCGGCCTAGGCGACCGCTTCGAGGACATCGAGGCCATGTACGCCGCCGCCGACCGGATGCTCGGCCGCCTGGTCAAGGTCACCCCCTCGTCCAAGGTGGTCGGCGACCTCGCCCTGCACCTGGTCGGCGCGGGCGTCGCCCCGGCCGACTTCGAGGCGGAACCGGACCGGTACGACATCCCGGACTCCGTCATCGGCTTCCTCCGCGGTGAGCTGGGCACCCCGCCCGGCGGCTGGCCCGAGCCCTTCCGCAGCAAGGCGCTGCGGGGCCGCGCCGAGCCCCGGCCGGTCCCGGAGCTGTCCGCCGAGGACCGTGACGGCCTCGCCGGGGACCGGCGGGCCACCCTCAACCGGCTCCTCTTCCCCGGCCCGGCCCGCGAGTTCACCGCCCACCGGCAGGCCTACGGCGACACCGGCGTCCTCGACAGCCTGGACTTCTTCTACGGGCTGCGCCCCGGTACCGAGTACACCGTCGATCTCGAACCCGGGGTCCGGCTGCTCATCGAACTCCAGGCCGTCGGCGAGGCCGACGAGCGTGGCCTGCGGACCGTGATGGCCGGCCTCAACGGCCAGTTGCGGCCGGTCCGGGTCCGCGACCGGGCCGCCGCCTCCGACGTCCCGGTGACCGAGAAGGCCGATCGCGCCGATCCCGGTCATGTCGCGGCACCCTTCGCGGGCGTGGTGACCCTCGCGGTCGCGGAGGGCGACCGGGTCGAGGCCGGCGCCACGGTGGCCACCATCGAGGCGATGAAGATGGAGGCCGCGATCACCGCCGCCCGGGCGGGCACGGTGACCCGGCTGGCCGTCCACCGGGTCCAGCAGGTCGAGGGCGGGGACCTGCTGGTGCAACTGGGCTGACCGGCCCCGGTGCCTGCGGGCGGCGGGCGGTACGGACTCCGGCGGGTCGAGCGCCCCGCGCGGCACCCGGCCCCTGAGACCCGTGGTGTCCCCGCGCGTGTCGGCCTCGCTCAGCGTCAGCGCCGCCCGGCCCAGCGGCACGGCGCGTCGGCACGCTCGCGGGCCCGCGCGACGGCCCCCGCGAACACGTTCCACGCACGTCCGTGCCCGCCGGTGAGCTGGAGCGCGAGCCTGAGGTCGAGGGCGAGCGGCACCCCGTGGCGCGACCGGCCCCCCGCCACCCGGTCCGGGGTGCGCTCGTAGTGGCCGGCGGCCCCGTCGTGGGCCAGCCGGTTCGCGGCGTCGCGGGCGGCGGGTTTCACCAGCAGCCCCACCGCATCCTCGGCGCCGAGCGCGTCCCGCGCCCGGTGGGCGTGGTGCGCCAGGTCGGCCGGGAGCACCGGGCCGGTCCCCGGCCCGCCGGCGGTGGGGGCGGGTACCGCCGCCGCGTGCAGCCGGTGCCGGCGCGGGGTGTCCAGCGCCGAGCGGGGTGCCTCCCGGACCGGGTCGTGGACGAAGCGCCGGGCCCTGTCGCCGGGGTCCTCGACCGGGTGGGCGCGGGCCGCCTGCGCGAGCAGCCGCCCGGTGTCCGCGCGGGGTACCCGCCGTCCGGGTGGGGACCGCGGGCCGGAAGCGCCGCCCCAGGACCGACGCCGCGCCGAGCAGGGCCGCGGCCGGCCCGCTCGGCAGCGACAGCCGGCGGCGCACGGCCGCCCGGACCCCGGGCGACAGCGCGTGGAGCGGCTGCCCGGCCGACCACACCGGGCGGTCTCCTCGACGACGAAGGGGGTGCCACCGGTCCGCCGGCGCATCTCCTCGGCGAGCCCCGGGTCCGGCGCGCGTCCCCGTCCGGCCGGTCGGTTCCCGGTCGCGTGCCGGTGTCCAGCGCGGTCAGCCGCAGCGTCTCTGCCTCGCCGGACAGCGCGCCGCCCGGCCCGCCGGCGGTCTCCCCGTCGAGGTAGGCGCCGAGCAGCGGCCGTTCGGACCAGCGGTGCCGGGCCGTGAACTCCAGCTCCAGCGAGACCGGGTCCGCCCAGCGCAGGTCCTCCAGGACGACCGGGACCGAGCGGACGCGCGGGGCGTCGGCCAGCGGGGTGGTGACCAGGTCGCAGAGCTGAACCGGTCAGCGCCCTCGGCCGCCCCGCCGCCCGACAGCAGGGCCAGGACCCGGCCCGTGTCCGCCGTGATCCCCCCGTCCGCCGCGCCGGCCGCCCGGCGCCGCAGTCCGCGCATCGTCTGCGTCCAGGGACAGTGGCCGGGGGGCCGGCGCCGCCGTCCAGGCAACTGCCGTACAGAACCCGCAGTTCCTGCCGAGCCGCCTCGTGCGCGGTGTGCCGGGCGTGGGACGTCTTGCCGATGCCGGGGCGGCCGGTGAGGAGGATCAGCCCGCCGTGGCTCGGCCGGGTCCGGGCCAGTCGGCCGGCCAGGACGCGCAGGGCGGGTGCCCGGCCGATGAGCGTGGCCCTGTGCTCGCGTCCGCCCCCCGCGTTGTCCCCCCACGGGGCCGCCCGAGTCCCTCGGGAGGCCCCGCCCGCCGCCGAGTGTAGGGAGAAGAGCGGGCGGGGCGGGGGCCGTCGGGGGCAGAGCACCCGAACGGGTGGCGTACGCCCGGCGCGTGCCCGGGCACCGGTTCCAGCCGGGTCGTGAAGTGCCGCAGTACGGGCGGCTGTTCGACGACGCGGTACGCGGGGACCCGGTCGGCCCGCGCGGTCACGCGGGCGAGGGGGCCGGGCCGCCCGTCGGGCGACGGTTCCGGTCACGCGCGGCGCCGGACGCGATCACGCACCGCGCGGAATCCCACCGATCGGGTGAACGGAGACCGAAACCCCGCCGCGCCCGGTCACCGCCGTGCAGCATCGACCCCTCGGAACCCGGCACCGGGAGGGAGGCAACCGATGGGCCGCACACCGCCACCGCCCACGCCCCCGGATCGCATGAATGTGCGAGTGTGGTGTGGAGGTCCTGAGGTGATCGGACAGAAAAGACACCGGCAGTTGGCCGGAAAGTGTGCATCGTCCGGTGCTTTTTCCGGTCCGAAGAAACGGTCATCCTTGTCCGGCCCGCCGCACGACCGGCTTCCGATGCCGCAGAACTGCCCTGTCAGGCAAGGGACATGGGATCTTTCCCTCTATCACGGCAGTACCCGCCGACCGCTCCTTCGGGCCGAAATCGGATGCCGGGCGGAGTGTGCGGATAGTCAGAACTCCTCACCCGGCCGGGTGACTAGCATGAGCCCGTACCCGGTCCGGAAGATCGACGTCCCGTTGACGTCGGCTTCCGACCCGTGACCGTCGCGTGTGTCGGTCGACCGTTTCTCCTGCTCTCCATCCCGAGGGACCGCGGAATGTCAGTGCCTGCACCATCCAGCCAGCGCCGGTCGGCGAACGCCCCCCGAGCCGTCCCGGTCCTGCCCGCCGCCGCCCTGGTGGCCGCCGCCGCGGCCGCCGGCGCGGCCGTCGCCGTGGCACCGGACGGGGCCCGCACCTGGTCGCTGGCCGCGATGCTCGGTGCCTGGCTCTGCCTCGCCGTCGCCGTCGTCACCGGCACGCTGGCCGTCCGGCGCGCCCGCCGGGCGGGCGCGCGCCTGGGCGACGACGTCGCCCAGGCCAGGTCCCAGGCGGCCCAGCTCGCGGCCGAGTGCGCGCACCTGGTCAGCGTCACCCTCCCGGCCGTCGCCAAGCGGCTGCGGGACGGGACGAGCGCCGAGGACGCCCTGGCGCACATCACCCACCCCTCCGACCCGCAGCTGCGCCGGCTCGCCCACACCTTCGCCACCGAGATCGAGGAGTCCGTACGGCTGGCCGTCGCCTACGACACCGAACGGCGGCAGGCGGCCGACGAGCTGGAGCGCACCTCCGCCGAACTGAAGCGGCTCGGCGACGAACTGCTCCCCGCGGCCGTGTCCCGGCTCCGCGAGGGGCAGTCCGCCGACACCGTCCTCGGCGAGCTGGACTGGCCGCGCACCCCGGCGCTGGGCGCCCCCGCCGAATCGTTCGTCCGCGAACTCGCCCGGAGCGAGCGCCGGGCCGCCGCCGCGCAGGCCGCCTCGGCCAAGGCGCTCAGCCGGGTCCAGGCCAAGGCGGTCAGCATGCTCGCCGACCTCCGCGAGATGCAGGACCGGCACGGCGAGGAGGTCTTCGGCGACCTGCTGAAGCTCGACCACAGCACCTCCCAGCTCGGCCTGCTCACCGACCGGCTGGCGCTGCTCATGGGCGGCCGGTCCAGCCGCGCCTGGAACAAGCCCATCGTGATGGAGTCCATCCTGCGCGGCGCCGTCGGCCGGATCGCCGCCTACCAGCGGGTCCGCCTGCACTGCTCGACCGGCGCCGCCGTCACCGGCTTCGCCGCCGAGGGCGTGATGCACCTGCTCGCCGAACTCATGGACAACGCAGCCAACTTCTCCCCGCCGATCGACGAGGTCAACGTCTACGTCGAGGAGCGCAGCGCCGGCATCGTCGTCACCATCGAGGACAGCGGCCTGAAGATGCCGGCCGCGGCCATGCGCCGCGCCGAGGAGTCGGTGGCCGGACGGATGACCGACCTCGCCTCCCTCCAGGGCACCCGGCTCGGCCTCGCCGTCGTGGGGCGGCTGGCCGTCAAGTACGGCATCAGCGTCAACTACCGGCCCTCCTCGCGCGGTGGCACCGGCGTCGTCGTCCTGCTGCCCCGGCAGCTCCTCGCCCAGCAGCGCGAGCCCGCGCCGGCCGGCACCGCCCGCCGCCCGGCCGCCGTCCCCGCCCCGGCACCGGCCGCCGCCCCCGCGCCCCCGGCCCCCGCGCCGCCCGCACCCGCCGAGCCCGTCGCGCCCCGCGCCCTGCCCGCTCGGGCCGAGACCCCGGCCGCCCACCCGCCGGCCGACAGCACGCCCGGCGGACTGCCGGTGCGCAACCCCGGCCGCACCATGGCGCAGGCCGAACGCGAACGCGAGCAGCGCCGCGGCCAGGACGGCACCGGGGACGGCACGGCCCGCCCGGAGCGTCCCGCCGTACGCGACGCCGGCTCCCGGTTCGGCGCCTTCCACCGCGCCCGCCGGTCCGGCACCACGGCCCCGGACGGCGGCCCCGAGCCGGGCCCGGCCGCACCGTAGCGCCCGCCCCTCGCCCCGCCCGGGGCTCGGCGCCCCATACCCCCCGCTTGAGCACGTGAGATTGGAGGCACGGGCCGGTGACCGGTCAGCCGGGCACCCACCGTCCCATCACCACCATGCAGACCACCGACAACAGCCTCACCTGGCTTCTGCAGAACCTTCTGGAGCGCACCCCGGGCACCCGGCACGCCCTCGTCCTCTCCCGGGACGGGCTGAAGCTGTGCTGGTCCGACCACCTCACCCTGGACCGCGCGGACCAGCTGGCGGCGATCTGCTCCGGCATCCAGGCCCTCGCCCAGGGTGCCTCCGTCGAGTTCGGCGACGGGACCGGCGGAGTGCGCCACTCCATGACCGAGTTCCACGGCGGGCTGCTCTTCATCGTCGAGGCGGGCGAGGGCGCCCATCTCGCGGTCGTCGCCGAGGAGAACGCCGACCCCGGCGTGGTGGGCCACCAGATGACCGAACTGGTCGAGCAGATCGGCGAGCACCTGCGGGCCGAACCCCGCAATCCCCTCCCCGGGGGTGCCGCCTCGTGACGCCGCGCAGGCCCGTGGACACCGGTGACCCCGACCGGCTCTACACGGTCACCGGCGGACGCAGCCGCGCCGACGACGCCTTCGACCTGGTCACCCTGGTGGTCCGGGAGAGCGAACCGTCGGCCGGCATGCAGTCGGAGCACGTCCGGATCCTGGAGATGTGCCGGCACCCGACCGCCGTGGTCGAGATCGCCGCGGAACTGAGGCTGCCGATCACGGTGGTGCGCATCCTGCTCGGCGACCTCCTCGCCATGGGCCGGATCACCGCCCGGCACCCGCGCGCGGCCGAGTCCGTCGCCTCGCTCCCCGACTCCGCCCTTCTCAAGGAGGTGCTCCATGGGCTCCGTAACCTCTGAACTGCCCGCCGGCCGTACGCCCCTGGCCGACGCCGCCGAAACCGGCTTGAAGATAGTGATCGTCGGCGGGTTCGGGGTCGGCAAGACCACCCTGGTCCGCTCGGTCAGCGAGATCCGCCCCCTCAACACCGAGGAGGTGATGACCCAGGCGGGCGTCGGCGTCGACGAGACCAGCGGCGTGGCCGGCAAGACCACCACCACGGTCGCCTTCGACTTCGGCCGGATCAGCCTCAACGAGCGCATGGTGCTCTACTTGTTCGGCGCGCCCGGCCAGGAGCGCTTCTGGTTCCTGTGGGACCGGCTGTTCTCCGGCACGCTCGGCGCGGTCGTCCTGGTCGACACCCGCCGCATGGACGACTCCTGGTACGCCATCGACCGGCTGGAACACCACGGCACGCCGTTCGTGGTGGCCGTCAACCGGTTCGACGACGACTCCGCCGGACACTCCCTGGACGAGATCCGCCAGGCGCTCGCCCTGCCCCCGCACGTTCCGCTGATCGAATGCGACGCCCGGGTGAGACGCTCCGGGAAGGACGTGCTGATCACCCTCGTGGACCACCTCTACGACCTCGCCATGGCCCGGGAGACGACACCGTGACCGAGACCGGATCGCCCACGCCCGACGGTCCGCCGCCGGGCTGCCCGGCCCACGGAGGCGGCGCGCTGCGCCTGGCCGGGCTGGAGTACCAGCAGACACCGTCGCAGCTCTACCGGTCCCTGCGCCGGGAGCACGGCCCGGTGGCACCCGTCCTGCTGGACGGGGACATCCCCGCCTGGCTGGTGCTCGGCTACTCCGAGCTGACCTACGTCACCAACCACGACGAGCTGTTCGCGCGGGACAGCCGCCGCTGGAACCAGTGGGCGAACATCCCCGCCGACTGGCCGCTGCTGCCGTTCGTCGGCTACCAGCCCTCCGTGCTGTTCACCGAGGGTGAGGAGCACCAGCGCCGGGCCGGGGTGATCACCGAAGCCCTGGAGGGCGTCGACCAGTTCGAACTGGCCCGGGACTGCCGGGAGATCGCCGACGGACTCATCGCCGCCTTCGCGGGCAGCGGCGAGGCCGAGCTGATGAGTTCCTACGTGCATGCCCTGCCGATGACCGCCGTCGTGCAGATGTGCGGGATGCCGCAGGCCGGCAGCGACACCGAACGGCTCGTGGACGACCTGCGGATCTCCCTGGACGCGGCGGAGGGCGACGACCCGGTGGCCGCGTACCAGCGGGTGGGCGAGCGGATCGCCCAGCTGGTGAAGGAGAAGCGGGAGCGGCCCGGCCCGGACATCACCTCGCGGATGCTGCTGCACCCGGCCGGGCTGACCGACGAGGAGATCGTGCAGGACCTGATCTCGGTCATCGCGGCGGCCCAGCAGCCCACCGCCAACTGGATCTGCAACACGCTCAGGCTGCTGCTCACCGACGAGCGGTTCGCGATCAACGTCTCCGGCGGGCGGCTCAGCGTCGGCGAGGCGCTCAACGAGGTGCTGTGGCTGGACACCCCGACGCAGAACTTCATCGGCCGCTGGGCGGTGCGCGACACCCAGCTCGGCGGCCGGCTGATCCGCGCCGGCGACTGCGTGGTGCTGGGCATCGCCGCGGCCAACACCGACCCGCAGATCTGGCCCGAGTCGCACGTCGGCGCCGAGAACTCCGCCCATCTGTCGTTCAGCAACGGCGAGCACCGCTGCCCCTACCCGGCGCCGCTGCTCGCGGACGTCATGGCGCGCACGGCGGTGGAGACCCTGCTGGAGCGGCTGCCGGACCTGGTGCTGGCGGTCGAACCGGAGGAGCTGACCTGGCGCGACTCGATCTGGATGCGCGGACTGACCGCGCTGCCGGTGCAGTTCACGCCGGTCGTGCAGTAGCCGCCGTTTTCGGCAGTGGCCGTCGCGGCGGTGGCCGCCGTGACGGCGGGGGATGTCGTACGCGGCCCGGCGGGGCCCCCTCGCGGGGCCCCGTGCCCCCGTGTCCGCGCGGTGGCCGGCGGCTCAGGCGCCGGCGGGGGTGAAGCGCACCGGGACGGACTGCGGGCCGCGGGTGAACACGCCCTGCTCCACCGGGTCGTAGCCCTCGGCGAGCCGCAGGTCGGGCATGGCGTCCAGCAGCTGGCTGACGCCGATCTCCACCTCGGCCTTGGCCAGCAGGGCGCCCACGCAGAAGTGCCGGCCCAGCGCGAAGGCGAGGTGGTCGGCGGCGGCGGAGAACGCGGTCGTCGTGGTCAGGTCGTCGCGGAAGAGGTCGAAGCGGTCCGGGTCCCGGTAGCGGTCGCCGTCCCGGTTGGCCGCGCCGATCAGGCAGGTCACGGTGGCCCCGGCGGGTACGGTGCCGCCGGACAGCTCGACCTCGGTCGCGGACTGCCGCATGATCATCTGGACCGGCGGGGTGTAGCGCAGCGTCTCGGCGAAGGCGCGCGGGATCAGGGAGCGGTCCGCGCGGACGGCCGCCAACTGCTCCGGATGCATCAGCAGGTTGACGAAGATACTGGCTATCGCCTTGTCGGTGGTCTCCCCGCCGGCGGCGAGCAGCAGGCTGCAGAACGCCTTGATGTCCTCGTCGCTCATCCTCACACCGTCGACCTCGGCGGCACACAGCGTGGAGAGCAGGTCGTCGCCGAGGTTCTCGCGCCGCTCACGGATGATCGGCAGCATGTACGCGGCGAACTCGGCCCGGGTCCGCTCCCCGGCCGCCGTGACCTCCGGGTCGCCGGAGAGATTGCCGAGGAAGGCGATGACGGCCGTGTACCAGCGGTGGAACCGGTCGTGGTCGGCCTTGTCGAGGCCGAGCATGTCGGCGATGACGTTGACCGGGAAACGCGTGGCGTAGTCGGTGACCAGGTCGGCGGAGCCGGTGTGGCGGAAGGCGTCGATCAGTTCGCGGGAGTTGCGCTCGATCACCGGCAGGAACTTGTCCTGGAGGTCGGCGCCGCGGAAGGCCGGCGCGACCAGCGCCCGGCGCACGGCGTGCTCCCGGCCGCTGAGCTGGAGGATGGTCTTGCCGTGCACCGGTTCGAGCTGCCAGTCGTAGTTGTCGGTGGTGAACTGGCCGGCCTTGTCCTTGAAGACGCGCTCGACGTCCTCGTAGCGGGAGACGATGTAGCTCTGCGTGGCCTCGTGCCAGATGAGGGGCGCGCTCTCGCGCATCACCCGGTAGGCCGGGTAGGGGTCCGCCGCGAACTCCGGCGAGAGGATGTCGGGGACCTGCTGAGCCGTGGACATGGGGCTCCCTGGAGTCAGTAACAGGTGTACGCCCCAAGGTTATTGATCATCCGTCGCACAGGACAGGGGGTCGTGGACGCCTGTTCGGCCCCGCGTCCTCCTTGGCCGAAAACCACCGGTTCGGTCAGGTCCGGGTGAGCGTCCGGGAGGAGCCGCCGGCCCGGACGCCCTCGGCCCCCCGGCACCGGCCGGGCACCCGTGCGGGGAGGCGCGGCGCCCACTGGACCGAGGGCGGCCGCGGGGCCGCTCCCGAACCCCCGTCACCCGGACGCGAATCGGGCCAGCTGGTCCAGGGTCCCGTCGAACCGGTCATGGTCGCCGACGATCGGCCCGGTCGAGGTGTACTGCCACATCGTGTACCGCGACCAGCCCGCCGGGAGCGTCCCGGGGGTGGCGGCGTAGCGGGCGATCCAGAGCGGGTTGGCGGAACCGAAGGCGTCGCTGTCGCCGGTGCACTGCTTCCACCAGCTGGTGGAGGTGTAGATCACCGCGGCCCGGCCCGTACGGGTTTCGTACCGGCCGACGAACTCCCGGATCCAGGACACCATCTGGGCCGGTGTCTTGCCGTAGCAGGACGCCCCGTACGGGTTCCACTCGATGTCGAGCACACCCGGCAGCGTCCGGCCGTCCCCGGTCCAGGCGCCGCCGTGGTCGACGAAGTAGTCGGCCTGCGCGGCACCGCCGGAGCTGTCCGGCGTCGCGAAGTGGTACGCGCCGCGGATCATGCCGACGTCGTACGAGCCGTTGTACTGCTGGCCGTACTTGGGGTTGACGTAGGAGGTGCCCTCGGTGGCCTTCACATAGGCCCACTTGACCCCGCTGGCCCACAGGTCCGGCCAGGCGACGTCCCCCTGGTGGCTGGAGACGTCCACCCCCTCGGTCTGGGTGGCCCGGGTGCCGACGGGGCGGTCCTGCTCGCCCTCGTGGGCCAGGACGCCCATGCCCATGTAGGCCGAGCCGCGCACCGGTGCGTCACCACCGGCCGCGGACGGGGAGGTGTGGAGCGGGGTCAGGATCGACAGTGCGGCGAGCAAAGTGCCCGACGCGAGCAGGCGGAAGCGGCCGTCCGCCACGGCTATGGGTCTGCGCACGTCTCCCATCCGACCCGTCGCGCCGCGCGCCCGCATCCCGCGCGCGTCCGGACGGCTTGCCGCCGGCCGCCGGGGTCAGCGCGCAGTCTCCGCGTCGCCCGCCGCCCGGAACTCCACGGCGACCACGCCGTCCACATGGCGGCACAGGTCCTCCAGCACGGGCACCGCGATGTGGTCGGGGAGGCGGCCGGTGAGGACGACATGGCCGTGCGTCACATCGACCTGCACGGCGGACGGGGCCAGGCCGAGCGTCCGCACCAGGGCCTCCTCGATGATCTCGGTGCGGATCTCCCGGTCCTTGCGCAGGAAGACCCGCAGCAGATCGCTGCGGCTGACCACCCCGACCAGCCGCTCGTCCGCGTCGACCACCAGCAGCCGCTTGATGCCGTGCCGGGCCAGCACCCGGGCGGCCTCGACGACGCTCCAGTCCTCCCGGGCGCAGACCGCCGGTGACGTCATCAGCCCCGCCGCGTCCGTCGCCGACGCCTTCGCCCCGCCGGGTGGCTCGGCGTCCGGCTCGCCGCCCCAGATCTTCTGCAGGAGGTCCGCCTCCGACACCACCCCCACCGGCCGGTCGTCCGCGTCCACGACGGGCACGGCGGTGATGTCGTACTCCTGCAGCAGGTGGGCGATCTCCTTGAACGGCGTGCCGCGCTGGACGCGGACGACGGCCTCGCTCATCAGCTCGCACACCTTCTGGTGGTTCATCTAACGATCTTCCTCTCCACTGCCGGCCGCCTGTGGCCGGCCTCCGACCTTCCGCAGGTGAGAACGGACGGCAGCCCCCAGGGGTGCCCCGTGTCACGCGGAAGGGCCACGCTGTGCGAAACCCGCGGCAGTCCGGCGGTCGGCGGAGCGGCGCACCCTCACCCTCACCCTCGCCGTCACCGGGGCCGGCGGTACTCGCATGGTCCGTCGTGCGCCGGCCGCGCTGGAGCGTGACGACCACGTCGCCCACGCCGGCCTGCCGGTCTCACCCGACGGACGCGAGCTGATCGCCCACGAGTTCGGCACCGCGGGACGGATCGCGCAGGAGGAGTTCACCGCCCGGCTGCCGCTGGAGGCCCTGCGCGGGTCCGCGGGACATGTCCACCCGCGCGCGGTTCCGTGAGTCGACGCGAGGCCGTGGTACCCCGGCTACCGGGAATGAACCGGCGCGCCCACGTGCCGCAGGCCCCGGTCGAAGAGGGGCAGCAGCGGGAACAGCGCGCCCGCGCCGAGCATGAACCAGGCCGGCCGGTGCAGGCCGCCGGTGCTCGTGTGCGCGCCGGACGCGGCGCCGGTGGCGGTGGGGGCCGAGGCGACCATCGAGCCCAGGTACATGAAGGTGCCCATCAGCCCGGCGGAGGAGCCCATCCGCCCGGGGTCGGCCTGGTGGGAGACCGGATTCTGCAGCGCCAGGCTGTTCGGTCCCTGCGGCACACCGCAGATCGGCGTGACGACGAGCAGTATCCACACCGGGCTGCCGGCGCCGAGCGTGAGGACGAGCGCGCGGGCCGCGAGCCGGCCGACGGCCCCGACGAAGCAACTCGCCGCGCACCCCGCGCGGCGGCCGGTGGGTGCGGAGACGGCCACCAGGGTGCGGGCGTACGCCGTCGGCAGCGGCCGGTTGCCCCGAGCCCCGCGGGCCGGTGAAGGGCACGTCGGCCCGTAGCCTCCGCGCCGCGAACGCGCCGCCCGCGGCCACCACGATCACCGGCGGGTACCAGGTGCCCGGGTGCGGGTTCATCAGGAGGAGCGGCAGCGCCACCAGTGCCGCCGCGAAGAGCGCCGTGCCGGGCAGGTCCAGTTCGCGGGTCACCCGCCCGCTCCTGGCCCGGTGGTCCGCGCCGCCCTGCCGGGGCAGCCGCACCGCCGAGCGGGACCGCGGCCGCCGAGAGCGGGATGGTGACGGCGAGGGCGGCCCGCCGGCCGCCCCCTGAGATCAGCGGAGCCGAGCGACCGGCCGATCACCGCAGATCAGCGGAGCCGAGCGACCGGCCGGTCACCGCCACCCTCTGGCCGGCCACCGCCGGCACGGTCAGCGGCCCGGCCGGACCGTCCGTCCTGGTGTGGACGGCCTCGCTGCGCAGCGGGGCCATGGCGGCCGGGTAGCCGGCACACGCGCGAACCGAGCAGCCCCCGCGCGCCGGTCCCGCACGCCCAAGCCCGGGGCGAGGGTGCCGGCCGGCGGGTGGAGGCGAGGAACAGCCGCCGGGGGCCGAACGGGTCGATGGGCCGGCCGGCCCAGCGCGGTGGCCGGGTACAGGGCGGACACCAGCCAGGCCGTCCGGGATGGCGGGGCACCCGAGGGCCGCGCCGATGGGGACCAGGGCGAAGGCAATGATCGTGGAGGTGACGGGGTCGAGCACCCAGCCGGGGGCACCGGGGGGTATCAGCCCCGGTCGAACCGCCCGGCCGGCGCGGTACCGGGCCCCGCCGTCCCGCGGTGCGACGGGCGTCTCGTCTGTCGGCCGGGTCCTCGGACCGTCGCTCATGACGCCACCGTGAATCCAGGCAGCCTTACCTGTGCAGTTCAGCCTGCACAGTTTTCCGGGTTGACCCTCGTACCCGGACCGGCGTACGTGGACCGGGACAGTGCGGGTACGCGGAGGGGAACGCCGAGGGAGGAGTGTCATGACGACGTACGTCATCTCGGTCCCGGGAACGTTCACCGGAACCGCCGGCGAGGAGGTCCGCGCCCGGGTGGCCCGGTCCCTGCGCCCGGCCGACCCGCACCGCACCCAGATGGGGGACGAGGAGGACCTGGACGTCCTCTCCGTCAACGACGACGGAACCTTCACCGTCCGGCTCACCGTCGACGCGGCCACCGGCCCGGAGGCGGAACGGCAGGCGCGGCGGCTCGCCGAGGACGCGCTGGCCGACGCGGGCCTGGACGAGCGCGCCGCCCCGCTGGGACCGGCCGTGATCACCGGCATCGACTCGGGCGTCTGACCCGGCCCGGACGCGGTACCCGGTCAGCCCGCCGCACCCCGGAGCGGGGCACGAGGAGTGGTCGTATGCCGGTGAAGAACAATCCGCTCGACGGCAGGACGGCCGTCGTGACCGGCGCGGCGCGCGGACTGGGCGCCGCCCTGGCCCACGACCTGTCCAGGCGGGGCATGCGGCTGGCCCTGCTCGGCCGGGAACAGGCGGCCCTGGCCCGGGTCCGGGACGAGCTGCCCGGCGAGGCGGGATGCTGGGAGGCCGATGTCACCGACGACGCCGCCATGGCCCGGGCCGCCGCCGGCATCCGGCAGCGGTTCGGGCCGCCGTCGGTGGTGGTCGCCAACGCGGGCGTCGCCGAGGGCGGTCCGTTCGCCGAGTCCGACCCGGAGACCTGGCGGCGCGTCATCGAGGTCAACCTCGTGGGCAGCGCCGTCACCGCCCGCACCTTCCTGCCCGACCTGTTCCGCACCCGCGGTTACCACCTCCAGGTCGCCTCGCTCGCCTCCATCGGAGCGGCGCCCCTGATGAGCGCCTACTGCGCGTCCAAGGCGGGCGTGGAGTCCTTCGCCCACGCGCTGCGGGCCGAGGTGGCCCACCGGCGGGTCGGCGTCGGCATCGCCTACATCAACTGGACCGACACCGACATGATCCAGGACGCCGACCGGTACCCCGTGCTGCGCGAGCTGCGGGGCCACATGCCGCCGCCCGCCCGGAAGGTCTACCCGGTCGCCCTCGTGGCCGGACGGCTGGCCGACGCGGTCGAACGGCGCCGGCCCAGCGTGTACGTACCGCGCTGGCTGCGCGCGGCCCAGCTGGTGCGGGCCGCGATGCCGCCCGTCGTCACCGCGGTGTCCCGGCGGGAACTGCCCCGCCTCGCCGCCGCCCAGCCGTTCGAGGCGACCGGCCTGCTCGGCGCGGGCGGCCGGGCCGCGCTGGCCCCGCCCCGCCCGCTGGGCCGGCTCGGCGGCGCGGGCGACTGACGCCCCGGGCCGGCCCGGGTGTCAGGACGGGGAGCGGTGGGTCCAGCCGCCGGCCAGCATCGTCGCGTGCACCGGCATGGCGCGCAGGGTGCCCGGGTCCGCGCGCAGCGGGTCGGCGTCGGTCACCACCAGGTCCGCCGGGTCCCCGACCCGGATCAGCCGCCTGCCCCGGGTGGAGCAGGCGAGCGCCTCGGCCACCGTGATCCGCTGCTCCGGGTGCCACGGCGGCCGGCTGCCGTCCGTCCGCTCGACCGCCGAGGCGATGGTCAGCCACGGGTCCAGCGGCGCCACGGGCGCGTCGGACCCCAGCTCCAGCCGGGCGCCGGCGCGCAGCAGGCCGGCGAAGGCGTAGGCACGGTGGGTGCGGCCGCTCCAGTGCCGGTCGGCCACGTCCCGGTCGTCCACGGCATGGGTCGGCTGCACCCCGAGGGTGATGTCCAGCTCGGCGAAGCGCGGGACGTCCTCTGCGGCCAGCAGCTGGCCGTGCTCGATCCGGCCGGGGCAGCGCACCGCCTCGAACGCGTCCAGCGCCGTCCGGTTGGCGCGGTCCCCGATGGCGTGCACGGCCGGGGTGATGCCGTGTGCGGACGCGTGGCGCAGCAGCGCGACGAGTTCGTCCGGCCCCACCTCGGCGAGCCCGTGGGAACCGGGCGCGCCGGGCTCCAGACCGGGGTAGGGGTCGTGGCAGAGGGCGGTACGGGTGTTGAGGGAGCCGTCGCCGAGCACCTTGAGCGGCCCCACCTCGACGCGGCCGGCGGGCGTGTCCAGGAGCTGACCGGTGCGCAGCCCGCGCCGGACCGCCGCGTCCAGGTACGGCGGCCACACCGAGGCGGCCACCCGCAGCGGCGGCGGCGTGGCCCGCGCCCGCCGGGTCCAGTCGGTGATGTTGTCCGCGTACTCGAAGTCGATGAGGCCGGTCACCCCGCGGGCCGCCGCCGCGGCGCACGCCTCGCGCACCCACCGGTCGGTCACCTCGGCGGACACCGCCGTGAGGGCCGCGACGGCACGCATGCAGGTCTCGTCCCGCAGCACTCCCGTCGGATGGCCGCCGTGTCCGGCGGCGGCGAGGGCGGCGGAGTCGAGCCAGGCGCAGTGCAGGTCGGCGCCGATCAGCAGCACCGGCCGGTCCCCGGCGACCGCGTCCAGCAGGTCCTTGCCGGGGGTGTCGGGCCACAGTCCGTCGCGGAAGCCGTAGCCGACGAGGATCTCCCCGGCCGGCAGCGTGGCGGCCCGGGCGCCGACCGCGTCGGCGGCGGCCCGCGCCGACCGGGCGCCGGACAGGTCGAGCCGGCGGCGCACCCCCGCCCACTGGACCAGGTGCACATGGCAGTCCCAGAGGCCGGGCAGCAGGGTACGGCCGTCCAGGTCGACGCGCTCACCCGCGGCGCGGGGCGCCTCGCCCGCCGGGTGCACGGCCGTGACCAGGCCGTCCTCGATCCGTACGTCGCTCAGCGGCCCGTCGGCTCCGAGGCGGGCCCCGATCAGGGTGACCGGTGGCGCGGTGGTCGTGCGGGTCGTCGTCACGGGGTCCTCCAGGCGGGGAAACGGCGCGTGCGGTGGTCCACCGGCGCGGACCGTACCCCGCGGGGGCGGGTCCCGGCGAGAAGGCCGCCGGACACCGTGGCGACGACGGACCGGGCCGGCCGTGTACGGCCGGCCCGGTCACGGGGGACCGTCACGTCCTGGGCGTACCGGTGACGGTGAACTGCGAACCGGGTTCGATCCGCACGTCGCCCTCGGCGGAGTTCCTGATGGTGACGTCCGTGAGCGTGGCGCTGCCCCGGGCGCCGCCCATCGCCAGGATGCCGGAGCCGTGGATCGACCCGTCGATCAGGACACCGGTGATCCGGACGTCCGGCGTCGCGCCGCCTCCCGTCTTGAACTGGATGCCGTCGTACGTCGAGTCATGGATCTCGGTGTCCCGGATGGTCACCCCCGGGATGTCCTGCCCCTGGGCGAACAGCGTGATGGCGCCGAACTCCTGCGCCTCGCCCCAGAACGCGCCGCCCGTGCGGTACAGGGCGTTGCCCGCGATCAGGGTCTGCCCGGAGAAGGGCAGCGGGTCGTGATCGGTGGCCAGCATGATGCCCGGGTAGTTCATGGTGTCCGAGACGACGTTGTTCTCGACGGTGTTGCCGTAACCCCCGTAGACCGCGATGCCGTTGGCCCGCCACGGCAGCTGGATGGTGTTGTTGCGGAAGTGGTTGTCGTGGCCGATGTCGACGGCGGTGTCCTTCACGTACTTGCTGGCCCATACGGCGAGCGAGTCGTCGCCGGTGTTGCGGAAGGACGAGTTGTGGACGGTCGAGTTGCGGGTGCCGTTGGCGAAGTTGATGCCGTCGGCGTAGGTGTTGCGGATGCGGACGCCGGTGAACTCCAGCCCGTCGCCGGGCCCCCACAGCTCCGGGATGTTCGAGTAGTCGCGGCCGGCCCAGACACCGACGTTGGCGTGCTCGATCCACACATCGGAGATCTTCGTGTTCTTGCCGAAGCGGCCGTTGAGACCGACCCCTCCTTCCTGGCCGCCGTCCCCGCCCCGGATGGTGCCGGAGCCGAAGATGGCGATGCCGGATATCCGGGTGTTGTCGTCGATGTCGAAGCCGAAGTTGCCCTCGTGCGGGTGGTTGATGCCGCCGGCCTCGTGCGGCGGGGTCAGCGTGGAGAACTGCGCGTGCCACATGCCGGCGCCGCGGAGGGTGACGTCCCGGATGCCGACCTGGTTGTACTGGCCGCGGTTCTGGGGGTCGTCGGTGAGGATCTTCTGTTCCTGGCGCCACTGCCCGGCCGGCACCCACACGCAGGGGATCCGGCCGTCCTGGTCGGCGGTGACCGCCCGCTGGAGGGCGTCGGTGTCGTCGAGCCCGTCGTTGGGGACGGCCCCGTACTCGGTGATCGACACGCAGTCCGCCGGTTTGCCGGCCGGGGGAGCGACCTGCTCCAGGTCGATCAGGTCGATGATCTGGAAGGCGGCGGTGTCGCCCGCGTCGCGCTGGAGCCGGAACGTGGTGCCCGGCGGGTAGGTGTCCGCCAGCAGCGCGTGGGACTCGTCGAACAGGCGCCGCGCGTCACCTCCGGGCCGGTTGGTGAGCCCCTCCGGGTCGTCGGTGGACCCGTACAGCCAGCTGTGCTTGGACGACAGGGGCAGCTTCTGCACGAACCGGCCGTCGGCGTACAGGCTGATAGTGGTGTCCGCGCCGCCGCCGCCGGGCGCGTCGGGGACGGAGTTGCGCACCACGACGGAGTTGGCCGAGGCGGTGGAGGTGAACTCGACGTACTCGCCGGTGGCGTCCAGCCGGACCGACTTCCGTCCCGAGGACTCGGTGCCGAAGTTCGTGTGCCCGAAGGTGCGCTCGGCGTCGGCCTCCAGCAGGGTCCCCCGGTAGCGGCCGTCCTCGGCCTCGTACTCGGTGTACGGCACGGCGGCGCCCCTGCCGACGACGAGGGGCTTGGTGAACACGTTGTCGGTCTCGTCGGTCTCGGTCACCACGCCGGTGGCGTCGGCGGTCGCGGTGAGTGTGGTACCGCCCGCGGCCGCCGTCCAGGCGCCGGTGACCGGCACGTCCACCGTGGCGCCCGCGGCGACCTGGCCGGTGGTGCCGTCGAGGGTGGTGGTGCCGGCCTGGAGGCGGGTCACCGATCCGGCCGGGGCGGCGGTGGTCCCGGCGTTGTGGACGGCGACGGTGAAGGAGACGGCGGCGCCCACGGCCGGGTTCGCCGGGTCCGGTGTGATGGCGCGGACCTCCAGGTCGGGTCCGGGCGCGCGGGCGACGACCAGCCGGTCGGCGGCGTTGCGGCTGTTGTTGGTGTCGTCCAGCTCGACGACCGTGCCGCGCGGGTCCACCACCGCGGAGACGCCGTAGCTGCCGGCCGGGCGGGTCCCGGCGCCGACCTCGACCTGGGCGGAGGCGCCGGGTTCCAGGGCGGGGACCTGGGCACCGCCCGCGACCGTGCCCTCGACGCTGGCCTCGACCGTCGTCGCGGCCGAGCGGGCGGTCCCGGCGTTGCGGACGGTGGCGCGCACGGTCACCGGGTCGCGCTCGGTGGGCTGGGCCGGTGACCAGTCCAGGCCGGTCACGGTCAGGTCGGGCGCGGGTGCCGCGGTGCCGACCACCTGGAACTCGGCGACCTGGCCGCCGGGGGCCCCGGTGTTCGCGGAGAACCTCAGCCGTACGTCGGCCCAGCGGCCGTTGACCGGGATGGTCACGGTGTTGCCGGTGGCCGGGGTGAAGGCGTAGTCGGCGCGGTCGCGGACCGAGGTGAAGGTGCCCGCGGACGCGGCACGGCCCAGCACCTGGATGCCTTGGGTGCGGGCCGCCCACACCGGGTCCGGGTTCAGCTTGACCACCACGGCGCTGACGTCCGCGTCCGCGCCCAGTTTCACGGTGAGGTCGGCCGGTTGTCCCGCGGCCTCCCAGTAGGTGGAAAGGGAGTCGTCGGTGGCGTTGGCGGCGACGTAGGACTGCGTCGAGGAGGTGGCCTCGGCGGGTTTGCCGCGCGCCAGGTTGGTACCGGTGGGCGGCGGCTCGGTGGTCGCGTCCTCGCCGTACACCTCCAGCTCGGCGAGCTGGGCCGCGTTCCAGCCGGTGTTGCCGCTGATCGCGACGCGCACGTACCGGGCCTCGGCCGCGTCCGCCAGGTCGACGGAGACGGTGTTGCCCCGCGCCGGGTCGAAGGCGCGGGGGGCGGAGGCGTCGAGGGTGCGGAACGCGGAGCCGTCGGCACTGCCCTGGAGGGACAGCGTCTGGGTACGGCCCTCCCAGCCGGACGGCAGCTTGAGCACCACCCGGTCGACGTCCCGGGCGGTCCCGAGGTCGGTCTGCACCCACTGCGGGAACGACCCGGCGGGGCCCTCCCAGTAGGACGCCTGCGCGCCGTCGGTGACGTTGCGGGCGGGGTATTCACCGTGTGTGCCGCCGGCCGTGGCCGGACGGCCGAGCGCGAGGTTGGCGCCGGCGGCGGCGGGCGCCCGGCCCGGCGCGGCCTGGGCGGGGGCGGCGAGGGCCAGCGTCGCCGGTCCGGCCGCCACGAGACACGCCGTGACCGCGCAGGTCAGCGGTCGGCGGCCGAGGGATCTCCATCTCATGAGGTCCTCTGTTTCCGTGAAGTCTGCACGCCAATTGAGCAACCAGGTCGACTTTTTGCAGAAAACGCGTCATCAGAGTTGTGGTGGCCCAGGGGTTTGTCAATGCTCCGGGAAGGGAGCTGTGACATGCGGAAATCCGCTTGCGCTGCTTGCGCCGCCTTGCGTTGACCGGCGCGTTCCGGCTGCCTACGCGGTGACCCCGCCGTATGTCTCGTGCGGAGGAGGCGGAGGGCTGTGCGCGGGGACATCCGGTAGGTGGCTGAGCGCAAAGAAACGAGCAGGGCGCGCAAGTACCTTGCTCATCGAGCGTCCGGAGGTGCGCCCGGTGGGGGAGGTCAGGTGCCCAGGTCGGCGTCGCGGGCGCGGGTCATCGCGTCGTCGCGGTTGCTGACCTGGAGCTTGGCGAAGACGTGCGACACGTGGTTGCGCACCGTCTGGTCCGACGGGGCCAGATGACGGGTGATCCGCCGGTTGGTGTGCCCGCGGGCCGGCAGATCGAGGATCTCCCGCTCCCGGCCGGTCAGCCGGGGGAAGGCCAGCCGGCCGGGGAACGCGGGGATCGCGGAGAAGTACGTGCCCAGCCGTTCGGCGATGGAGGCGCTGAACACCGCGCCTCCATCGGCCACCGTCCGTACCGCGCGCAGCAGTTCGTCCCGGGACGCCTCCTCGGCCACACAGCCGTGCGCGCCCGCGCGCGGCGCCGCCACCTCGTCGTCGTCCTCGAACCGGGAGACGACGAGCACCCGTGGCCGGGGGCCGGCCGTCCCCGAGGTGATCGCGCGGATCGCCTCCACGCCCGCGTCCGGGGCGCTCGCGGCTCCATGAGGACCACCTGCACGGCGCGGCCGAGCCGGGTGACGGTCTCGACCGCCCCCTCGCCGCTGCCCGCCTCCCCGACCACCGCCAGGTCGTCCTCGGTGTCCAGGGCGACCCGCAGTCCCTGGAGGAACAGGGGACGGTGGTCGACGATGAGCACACCCACGGCCACGGCCTCAGCTCGGGCCCCTTCGCACCATGTCGTCAATAAGGCTAGGTGCTTCCCCTTTTGGTCCAGGAGTGTCCTTTCCGGTCGTCTACCTGCCCGCTCGATGACGGTTCCGGAGCGGATCGGGACCGTCTCGAATCGAACGCGCGCCAACGGGTGGCTCCGGCGTGCGAGAACCGGCACCGGTGTGGTGGGTTTGAGCGCGGTGGTGCTGGTTCCGGCGGGCGCTCCCCGGCCCGGTCGGTGTGCCGGTGGGGCGACGGACGGCCGGTCGGTGAAGCGACTCGAATCCGACGTGGGGGACGCGGCGCGGGCGCGGCGCGGGACACGGTGTGTCGGGCCGGGGCCGGAGCGGGCGGGGTGATTGATTGCGTACGCGGGCTATTGTGTATGCGGGTATACGCGCAGTGATAATATCTACGTGTGCAAACTGGTGCGAGGGGCCGGTACCGCCCGCTCGCACCGGCTGCCGAGGCATGGCCCCGGGGCCGCACCGTGCCTGCTTTCCGTCGTCACCAGGAGATTTTCTGTGAGTTCTCTCTTCGAGCCCTACACGCTGCGTTCGGTGACCGTGCCCAACCGGGTGTGGATGCCGCCCATGTGCCAGTACTCCGCCGCCCCCGACGGTCTGTCCCAGGGCGTGGCCGACGACTGGCACTTCCAGCACTACGGCGCCCGCGCGGCGGGCGGTACGGGGCTGATCATCGTGGAGGCCACCGGCATCGCGCCCGAGGGCCGCATCTCCCCGCAGGACCTCGGCCTGTGGAACGAGACGCAGGCAGGCGGGCTGCGCCGGATCACCGACTTCCTCAAGAGCCAGGGCACCGTCCCCGGCATCCAGCTCGCCCACGCCGGCCGGAAGGCCTCGACCAGCCGGCCGTGGCAGGGCGACCGCCCGGTCGGACCGGACGAGCACGGCTGGACGCCGGTCGGCCCGAGCGCCGAACCCTACCCCGGCCTGAAGGTCCCGCACGCGCTGACCGTCGAGGAGATCCAGGACACCCTCGACAAGTGGCGCGCCTCCGCCCGGCTCGCGCTCGCCGCCGGCTTCCAGGTCGTCGAGATCCACGGCGCCCACGGCTACCTCATCGGCAACTTCCTCTCCCCGCACAGCAACCGGCGCACCGACGCGTACGGCGGCAGCTTCGAGAACCGCATCCGCTACGCCGTCGAGGTCGTCGACGCCGTACGGGAGGTCTGGCCCGACGACCTCCCCCTGTTCTTCCGCCTCTCGGCCACCGACTGGCTGGAGGAGGGCGGCTGGACCCCGGACGACTCCGTGGCCCTCGCCCGGGTGCTCACCGAGCACGGCGTCGACCTGATGGACGTCTCCACCGGCGGCAACGCGGCCGGGGTGACCATCCCGGTCGGCCCCGACTACCAGGTGCCGTTCGCCGCCCGCATCAAGCGGGAGACGGACATGCCCGTGGCGGCGGTCGGCGAGATCTCCGACCCCGGCCAGGCGGAGAAGATCCTCGCCGCCGGTGACGCCGACGCGGTCCTGATCGGCCGGCAGTTGCTGCGCGAGCCCACCTGGGCCCGGCGCGCCGCCCGCGAACTCGGCGGCGACGTGCGCATTCCCCCGCAGTACGGCTGGCGTCCCTGATCCACCGGGGCACCGGAGGCCGGTAGCCAGGGGAGCGCCGGGCGCCGGTCCCGGCCGTGCCCGCGTGTGCGCCGCCGGGGACTGAGTGGGCGCTCTATCGTGTTCCGGTGCGATGTGTCCCCCGCTGGGCCCTGCTCTCCTCCGGGTGCGCGCCCGTCCTGCTCGTCGCGGGCTGGACGGGCGCCGCGTCGTTCGAAGGCTCCGCCTACGACCCCCTCACCCAGACGATCAGCGTCCTGGCCGCCCCGGGGAGCCCCGGCTACTGGCTGATGACCGGGGCGCTGCTCGCCCTCGGCGTCTGCCATCTGCTGTCCGCCTGGGCACTGCGGCCCGCCGCGACCCCGGGCCGCCTGGCGCTGGGCGGCGGCGGGCTCGTCGCGTTCGTGGTGGTCGTGCTGCCCGCGCCGAGCAGCGGGGGCTCCCTGCGGCACGGCTCGGTGGCCGTGATCGGGTTCACCCTGCTGGCGCTCTGGCCGGTGCTGGCCGCGCGGGGCGGCGGCACCGCGACTCCCTGGGCCCTGCGGCCCGGACCGGCGCTCGCGGCGACGGCCGTGATGGCCGCATGCGGCCTCTGGTACATCGTCGAGACACAGCGGCACGGCGCCGCGGGCCTCGCGGAACGCGTGACGACCTTCGCCCAGTCGGTGTGGCCGCTCATGGTGGTCACCTCGTGCCTCACCCGCGCCGGGACCCCGCCCCCGCGGCGCGCGGAGCGGCCCGCCGGTCAGCCGCGGAGCCGCCCGTGACCGCGGGGCGGCCGGGCCTGCCGCCGGCGCCGGCCCCGGTGGCGTCCCGCGCACCGGTCGTCAGACCCCTCGCGTCCACACGTCCGGGCCGCCGCCACGCCAGTCGATCATCAGGGAGCGGACCACGTCCATCTCGTCCCACCCCTGGAGCCCGGCCTCCTGGAGGAAGCGGGCGACGTCCGTCACGCTGTACGCCCGGCCCAGGATCTCGCCGTCCACCCGCACCCGTCGGCCCCCCTCGTCGTCCGGCGGATACACGGTCACCGGACGGGTCGTCGCAGCCATGTCGCGGTCCGGGGTCAGCTCTTGAGGAAGTCGAGCAGATCCCGGTTGAACCGCTCCTTGTCGCCGTCGACCATCGCGATGCCGTGCGAGCCGCCCTCGTACACCTTCAGCGTCGCCTGCGGGATGATCCGCGCGGCCTTGCGGGCGGTGGCGTCGATCGGGACGATCTGGTCGTCGTCGCCGTGCACGATCAGCGTCGGCACGTCGAACCTGCGGCAGTCCTCGTGGAAGTCGGTGTAGCCGAAGGCGTCCACGCAGTCGACGCCGCCCGTGATCGCCTGCTGCATCGCCATGTACCAGAACGCGTCCTTGTTGCCCTGCGTCACCTTGTTCCCCTCGCGGTTCGCGGAGAAGAACCCGACCGCGGTGTCCTGCCAGAACTGCGAGCGCTCCTTGAGGATGCCGGCCTTGATGCCGTCCAGCACCGAGCCCGGCACCCCCTCGGGGTTGTCCGGGCCCTGCGCCATCAGCGGGGTGACGGCGGAGAGCAGCACGGCCGACCTGACCCGCGAGGTGCCGTGCCGGCCGATGTACCGCGCGAGTTCACCGCCGCCCATCGAGTGGGCGACCAGGGTGACGTCGCGCAGGTCGAGATGGGTGACGAGGTCCTCCAGGTCGTCCGCGAAGGTGTCGAAGTCGTAGCCGTCGTACACCGGTGTGGAACGCCCGTGGCCCCGGCGGTCGTGGGCGATCCCCCGGAAGCCCGCGTCGGCGACCGCCTTGAGCTGGTCCTGCCAGGCGTCGCCGTTGAGTGGCCACCCGTGGATGAAGACGACCGGACGTCCGCTGCCCCAGTCCTTGTAGAAGATCTCGACTCCGTCACGCGTCGTGCAGATGGGCATGGGACTCGCTCCTCGCGGGGAAGGGGAGGGGCACCGCGCGTTCCGGTGCCGTGTTCTCAGCAGAGTCCAGCCGGCCCGGTCGCGCAATCCGCGGACCCGTCCGGCGCCCTCCGTTGCGCCGACCGGGTGAGCGGTCCCTTCCCTCCCGGGGGCGGGACGCGGGGTCAGGGTCGTGACCGATCCGGTACGGAGACACGCCCAGAAGGGGGTCGCGGCGAATGAGCGGGACGACGGGCGGGGCGACGGGCGGGACCGTGACGGCGGTCAGCAGCAACGGCGAGTACTCCTTCACCAAACCCAACCGGCCGAGCATCACCCTGCTGGCCGGCCTGGGCGTGGAGGGCGACGTGCACGCCGGGGTGACCGTCAAGCACCGCTCTCGCGTCGCGCAGGACCCGACCCAGCCCAACCTGCGCCAGGTCCACCTCATCCACGAGGAACTGTTCGCCGAGGTCGCCGACGAGGGCTTCGAGGTGACCCCGGGCGACCTCGGCGAGAACGTCACCACCCGCGGCATCGACCTGCTCGCCCTGCCGGCCGGTGCCCTGCTGCGCCTCGGCGACACGGCGGTGGTGGAGGTGACCGGCCTGCGCAACCCCTGCCTCCAGATCGATCGCTTCCAGGGCGGCCTGCTCAGGCGGGTCGTGGGCCGCGACGAGACCGGCCGCCTCGTGCGCAAGGCCGGGATCATGGGCGTCGTGAAGGTGGGCGGCGTGGTCCGCCCCGGCGACCCGGTCGTGGCGGAACTCCCCAGCGGGCCGCACCGGCCGCTGGACCGGGTCTGACCCGTGGCCCCGCCCCTTCGGTCTCAGGGCCGGGCCGCATCGCTCAGCCCGCACCGAGCCACCCCGTCCTGACGGACACGCGTCCTGACGGACACGCGTCCTGACGGACACGCGTCCTGGCGGCCTCGCGGCCTGGCGGCCTCGCGGCCTCGCGGCCTCGCGGCCTCGCGGCCTCGCGGCCTCGCGGCCTCGCGGCCCCGCTGAGGCCCGCTGTGATGACAGCCACGCTGTCTCAAAAGAGCATCCGCATGCCGAGACGGCGTGGCTTGTGGAGGTGCCCGTTCCGTATATTCGCACGCATGTCTGCTCCGGCCGCCCTGCTGTGCCTCGCGCTCTTCGCGAACTCCGCGTGGTGTGTCGACGACGGTCTCTGTCGCCCCTGACGCCCGCCCCGTCCGCGCCGCCGCGCCGCCGGGCGCCCCGTGCCCCCGCCCGTCGCCCCCGAGCACCACCGCCGGAGACCCTTCGTGACCACCGCCCCGCCCGCCGGGCCGGCCGCGCCGCCGCGCGCACCCGCCGGCCTGTTCACCCCGTCCCCCACCTCCGCGCCCCGGCCGCAGGCCCCGCCACTGCCCGCGATCCGGCGCATGCCCCTCGCCGTGGCCGGACTGCTGGCCGCAGCCCTGACCGCGTACGTCTGGTCCGCGCACGGCGCCAAGCCCGGCGTCCTGCTCCTGCTGGGCCTCGGCCTCGGTGTCGCCCTCTTCCACTCCCGCTTCGGCTTCACCTCCGCCTGGCGGCAGCTCGTCGCGGTCGGCAACGGCACCGGACTGCGGGCGCACACCCTGCTGCTCGGCACCACCGCCACGCTCTTCGCGGTCATCATCGGCACCGGCACCGGACTGTTCGGCGCCCAGCCCGCGCCGTCGGGCGGCTCGCTCGGTGTCGGCCTGGTCGCCGGGTCGGCGCTCTTCGCCGTCGGCATGCAGCTCGGCGGCGCCTGCGCCTCCGGAACCCTCTTCGCCGTCGGCTCCGGACAGACCTCGGTGGTGCTGACCCTCGGGGGATTCATCGCCGGCGCCACGCTCGCGGCCTGGCAGTTCGACCTCTGGAAGGACCTGCCGGCCTGGGACCCGGTCGTCCTGTCCGACCACATCGGCTGGTTCGGCTCCTGGGCCGTGACGATCGCCGCGCTGCTGCTCGTCGTCTTCGTCTCGCGCCGCGTCCAGGCCCGACGCAACCCGCCGCCGCTCGGCCCGGTCCCCTCGGCGCGCACCGCCGCCGTCCGGGCGCTGCGCGGGTCCTGGCCGCTGGCGGCCGGCGCCCTGGTCCTGTCCGTGCTCGGCGCGGGCGTGCTGCTGGTCTCCGGCGGCGCCTGGGGTGTCACCAGCGCCTTCAGCCTGTGGGGCTCGGAACTGGTCGGCGCGCTCGGCGGCCACCCGGAGAACTGGACCTGGTGGCGGCAGCCCGGCAACGCCCAGATGCTGGCGGGCCCCGTCCTCGCCGACAAGACCACGCTCACCGACGTCGGCATCATGATCGGCGCGGCCGTCGCCGCGGCCCTCGGCGGCACCTGGGCCCTGCACCGCGGCATCCCCTGGCGTACGGCGGTGGCGTCCGTGCTCGGCGGAGTGCTGATGGGCGTCGGTGCCCGGCTCGCCGGCGGCTGCAACATCGGCGCCTATCTGGCGGGCATCGCCTCCGGCAGCCTCAGCGGCTGGGTCTGGGGCGCCTTCGCCCTGGCCGGCACGTGGGTCGGTCTCAAGCTGCGTCCGCTGTTCGGACTGGGCAATCCCAAGCCGGGCGACGGCGTCTGCTGACCGGACACCGGCCGGGTGTGCCCGCGCCGCCGGTACCCGCCGGCCCGCGGGCGCGTCCCGATGCGCTCAGTACCTCTCGCACGGCCCGCCGTCGACCGCGACGACCGTGGCGCCGACGAACGACGTGCTGACGAACGACGCGTAGTGGGGCAGCAGCGGGCGTTCACCTTGACGGTGAGGACGAACTGCCTTGCTCCACACCGGAGTTGCCGGTCAAGCCCACCACGCCGTGCTTGGCGGGCCGCGTCCCCGACTGGTTGCCGACGCCCCGGATGCCGCCGTCCGACGCGGCGTCGCTCACATCGGCGGTGACCCGCAGCACCTCGGTGCCGGGCGACGCCTGCTCGATCAGTCCCGTGCCGTCGCCGGTGATGACGACGGCCTTGCCGTCGGACCTGTTCGTCACGAGGAGACCTCCTCGAAGGGCGAGGTGCGCGATCGGTGATCTCCGGGGCCGTCGTCCGCCGGGCAGGGTGCGTGGGCCGGGGTCGTGGGGCTGAGGTCCGTGGTCGCCGCCGCTGTGCCGGCTACCACCGCGTCACCGTGGAGCGGCTTGCGGCCCGGTCCCGGCGCCACCCGGATGACGCTGTACCGCTGGTGGCCGGACCAAGGTGGCCGTGGTCGGCCTCGGGGAACATCGGTACAGCGGTCAACGCTGAGCCCGTGATCATGGCGTCTACCGCATGGTGGCGACGGACAACGCCTCATACGCCGACATGGTGTTCGGCTTGGTCAAGATCCTCGGCCACAACTTCAGCCCCCGCTTCCGTGACCTGGACGATCAGCGGTTCTGGCGGGCCACGATGCCCGGCGTTCAGACGGGCACTTACGGTGCGGTGGAGGACCTGGCCCCCAACCGGGTCAACCCGAACAAGGTGATCACGCACTGGCCGGACATGCTGAAGGTCGCCGGTTCCCTGGTGACCGACCAGGTCCGTGCCTACGACCTGCTGCGCATGTTCGGCGGTGAGGGGGGCCCGACCCCGCTGGGGACGGCGTTCGCGGAGTACGGGCGGGTCGCGAAACTGCCACTCCCGGAAAGACAACGGCTCCTAAGCGAGCCGTCGGCCGGATGTCAGTCAGCTGACGGAGGCTGTCGGCACGGTGGCCGAGCCATTCTCGTGGAGACATCGAAGCCGCCCGGTACCCGGGCGGGACCACGAGGAGCGGACCATCAACACCATCGCGCAGCACTGGATCAACGGACGGTGGACCGGCTCCGGCTCGGTTCTGCAATCGATCAACCCGGCCGACGGCACAGTCGTCGGCTCCTTCTACGACGGTGGTGAGGCGGAGGCCTCGGCCGCCGTGGACGCCGCCGCCGTCGCGTTCGAAACCACCGAGTGGGCCCGCACTCCTTCGCTCCGGGCGACCGCACTCAGCCGGCTGGCCGACGCCCTCGAGGCCCGGGTGCCCGAGATCGCGGCCATGTTGTCCCGGGAGAACGGCAAGCTGCTGGGTGAGACCACGTGGGAGGTCAGCGGTGCGGTCGGGTGGCTGCGGTACGCGGCGGCCTCTGCACGCACTCAGAGCGCCGGGCGCGCCGCCGAGACGGCACCCGGCCAGTACACCCACTCGGTGCCCGAACCGCTCGGTGTCGCCGGGATCATCTCTCCCTGGAACTCCCCCATCATGCTCACCGTGCGGGCACTGGGCCCGGCACTGGCCGCCGGCTGCACCGTCGTGGTCAAACTTCCGGCTCAGACGGCACTGACCAATGAGCTTTTCGCGCAGGTCCTGGCCTCGGTCACGGAGATTCCGGCGGGCGTGGTCAGCGTGTTCACCGAGTCCGGCAACACCGGGGCCCCGTTCCTGGTCTCCTCGGACAAGGTCGACGTGATCAACTACACCGGCAGTACGCCGGTCGGGCGCCGCATCGCGGCCGCGGCCTCCACGACGCTCAAGCGGCTCGGTCTGGAACTGGGCGGCAAGGCGCCGATGGTGATCCTTCCCGACGCCGATCTGGACGTGGTGATCCCGACCGTGGTGCAGTCGCTGGTGCTGATGAACGGGCAGTTCTGCTGCACCGGCTCCCGCGTACTGGTTCACCGGGACATCGCCGACCAGGTGCGCAGCCGACTCACCAGTGCGCTCGCGCAGGTGCGGCTCGGCTCGGGCGACGACAAGGATGCCCAGCTCGGCCCGGTGATCGACCGGGCGTCCGCCCAGCGGGTGGACGCGATCGTCGAGGAAGCCACCTCGTACGGCACGGTACTTCTGCGCGGCGGCGTGGTCACCGACGGCCCCCTGGCCGCCGGCGCGTTCTACCGGCCGAGTCTGATCGAGGTGGACCGCACCGACGTCCGGATCGTGCAGGAAGAGGTCTTCGGCCCGGTCCAGACGTTCGAGATCTTCGACGACGAGGACGACGCCGTGACCAAGGCGAACGCCACCATCTACGGTCTGGCCGCCTCGGTGTTCAGCTCGGACTCGATGAAGGCCCGGCGGATCGCCCGGCGCATCCGCACCGGCACCGTATGGATCAACACATGGGGAGCCATCAGCGAGGACTTCGAGGAGGGCGGCGTCAAGGGCAGCGGTTACGGCTATCTGTGCGGCCCGCGAGCGATCGAGGAATTCCAGGCCCTCAAGGTGTACGTGGAGCAGGACCACACCCAGTCCGCTCACTGATCAGCTCATGACCCGTCCGGCGTCCGCCCGGGCGCCGGGCCGGGCCCCCGTACAAGAAGGCCACACCATGCCGTCGAGTCTGATCACCGGAGCGACGAACGGTCTTGGTCTCGCTCTGACTGAGGAGGTTGCGGGAGTCGGGCACCAGTTGCTTCTGCACGGTCGTAACCCGCGGCAACCGGTGTCGATCGCGCAACGTTTCAGGGCCGAGCAATACATCGCCGACCTGTCCGCTCCGGCCAAGACCCAGCGACTCGCGGCCGAAGTGGTGGCACGGCACCAGCAGCGGCTGGCGGTGAAAAACCTGAGCCCTGTGCTGCTCACCCGGCAACTGCTGCCGCTGTTGCGCACGGGCAGCCCATCACGCGGCACCAACATCGCCTCGGTCGCACAGGAACCGATGGGAACCAGAAACGCAGCATTTCGATGTGGAGTGGTCCATGAAGGAGAGGCTTGTTTCCCATGCCTACGGCACCGACGATGCTTCACTGCCGAGCCCACCGGCAGTGACAGACATCCGGCACACGCTCCGGGAGCAGAGCCGGAACGCGTCCGCGAACGCCGAACCCCGGCCCGGCCCCACCGTTCCGGCCGCCGTCCGGCGTTGGAAGCTGTGGCTCCTCACCGTGTGCGGTATCTACCCCACCATCGTCCTGCTGGGCCTGGCCACGAACCCTGTTCTGGGGGATCTGTACCTGCCGGTGCGACTCGCCGTACTCGTCCCGGCGGCGGCAGCAGCGATGGTCTGGCAGATCAATCCCCGACTGCAGCGGCACTTCGGAGCTTGGCTGACCAGATGACAAGCAGTCCGACTCCGCCGCCGGTGTGCACCGCGGCGCCCGCACACCACGAACCACTGCACTCCGTCTTCGTCGCGTCGGACGTGGATCTCGCGCTGTCCGCTGGTCTGGGCGCGGGAGGCGAGCTGCTCGACGAGTCGTTCATCATGACTGCGCGGGGCTCGTAGGACGGCGACGAGGGGGGCGGTAGCTGGCGGAGGCGACCGTGTCAGCCGGATCTTTGCCGGGCGGGAGGAGGACCGGCACGGTGATCCGCGCGACCTTGGTGCTGTCGTTGCGGTGAGGCTGCGGTGCCCGGCTGGTGTCCTGCATGATCTTCGTTTGGGACGCGGTGTCGGTGAAGCAGATGGCTTCACGCTCCGTTTGCCGACGGGTGCGATACTTCCTGGTCAAGTGCGTGGCTGGTGGTTCGACCGCTTCGCGAGGCAGGACGAGGGACGCGGCGGATGTGGGCGAAGTCAGGGACAGGCATGGGCGTCGGCCCGACCGGGCTGGTCGGTCGGGAGGGCGAGCTCGCCGAGCTTGCGGCGTTCCTGGACATGGCCGGGACGGACGGAGCTGTCCTGCTGCTCACCGGTGATCCGGGCGTAGGGAAGACGGCGCTCCTGGACGCGACCGCCGAGCTGGCGGTGGCGAACGGAGTGCGGGTCGTCCGCGGGAGCGGTGTCGAGTACGAGACGGACATCAGCTTCGCGGGGCTCCATCAGCTCGTCGGCTCGCTGCCGGACGAGCTCGGTCGTCTGCCGCGCTCCATGCGGGAGGCCCTCGAGGTCGCCCTCGGTCTCGGCGCCGGTCCCGCGCCGAGCCGGATCGCCGTCCTGAACGCGGCACTGTCCCTGTTCCACGAGGCCGCGAAGGAGCGGCCGTTGCTCCTCGTGGTCGATGACCTCCATGTCGTCGACCGGGCGAGCCAGGCTGCGGTGGGTTTCGTCGCCAGAAGACTGGGGGGCCGCCGCATCGGGCTGCTCGGAGCGCAGCGGGCGGAGCCCGGCGAATCCTTCCGGTCCACCGGGCTGTCGGAACTCGAGGTCGCGCCGCTGGGTGACGCGGACGCCCTGCGGCTGCTGTCCCGGCGCTTTGCTCACCTTCCCCGCCGGGTTCTTTCGACCGTGGCGCACGAGGCGCAGGGAAATCCCCTGGCGCTGCTCGAGTTCGCCGGGTCCACCGGGGTGTCCGGCGACCAACACGGCCAATGGGCGGGGTGGGCGAGCGGCCCGGGGCGGGATGTCCGCGCTCTGTACGGCGCCCGCGTCGGACGACTGCCGCGGGGAACGCGCGAGGTGCTGCTGCTCGCGGCTCTTGAGGGCTCCGGCGACATCGGCGTCCTCGAGGCGGCCGGCGGGCCGGGCAGCCTTGAGGAACTCGCTCCCGCGGAGCGTGACCACCTGGTCATGGTCGCGGAGAACGGCCGCGCGGTGCGCTTCAGGCATCCGCTGGTCAGGTCCGCGGTGGTCGACGGTGCCACCGGTGAACAGCGGCGCGGCGCCCACCGCCGGCTGGCCGACGCGCTGGCCGACCAGCCCGAGCGGCGCGGTGATCACCTCGCGCGAGCCACGACGGCGCCCGACGAGGCGGTCGCCGCCGTTGTGGAGTCGGCGGCCCGGAGCGGCCTGCGGCGCGGTGACGCTGACGGCGCGATCGCGAGATTGCGGCGCGCGGCCGAACTGAGCCCCGACCGAGCGGACCGCAGGCGCCGCCTGTCTCAGGCCGCCTATGCCGCCGCCTGGGTCGCAGGCCATCTGGAGATCAGCCACGAGATCATGCGTGAGGTCGAGGGCGGTCCGGCGGCCCGGTCGCTCTCGGCGGCCGCGACGGCCGGCTTCCTGGTGCTCGTCACGGAAGGCGACGCCGATACGGCCCATGCACTCCTGATGGAGGCGGTCGAGCAGGCCCCGGTGATGCCCGGACCGCCGCGTGAGGAGCTGGAGACCGCGCTGTTCACTCTCACCCTCGCCAGCCAGTACTCGGGTCGGCCCGAGCACTGGCAGCCTCTGGTCGATGTGCTCGCCCGGTTCCCCGAGGCAGCGCCCGCCGCCGCGGCGTCGCTGGGGCGTGTCCACCACGACCTCGGCTCCGTCACCGACGGCATGCTGCGCCGCCTGGACGAGGAGATCGCGCGGCTGAAGGACCAGAGTGATGCCGACGTGGTCATCCGCACCGCCCTGATCGCCTCGTACCTCGACCGGCTTCCGGGCTGTCGCGAGGCCGTGTCCCGGGTCATACGCGACGGCGGCGCGGTGGGATCGAGCATGCCGGCCCTGATGTTCGTCGCCCTGGACGACCTGTACGCCGGCCGGTGGCAGGCGTCGGCCGGTGCCGCGGACGAGCTCATCGCACTGTCCGAGGAGACGGGGTACCACCTGTTCGCCCAGGTGGGGCACTACGTCGCTGCGATGGCCGCGGCCCAGAGCGGCTCCCTCGACGCGTGCCGGGAGCACTGCGAGGACATCTGGGGGTGGTCGGGTCCCAGGGGCCTGCGGCGGCTGGAAAACTGCGCCCACCAGGCGGCGGCCCGGGTGGCCCTCGGCGCCGCCGACTTCGAGACGGCGTTCCGGCACGCCACGGCGATCTGCGCTCCGGGTGTGCTGCCGCCGTTCAACCCCGAGGCCGTGTGGTCCGCGCCGGACCTCGTCGAAGCCGCCGTGCGCTCCGGGCGGCACGCGGAGGCGCGACGGCACGCGGACGCGCTGCGCGACGCCTGTGTCGGTCACCTCTCGGTGCGGTTCGCGCTGAGCACGGCCACGGTCACGGCGATGACATCGGCCGCCGAGGACATGGTCCGGTGCTTCGAGGAGGCGCTCGGGCTGCCGGGCGTCGAGCAGTGGCCCTTCGAGGTCGGCCGTGCTCATCTGGCGTACGGCGAGAGGCTGCGCCGTCAGGGACTCAACCGCGAGGCCCGGGCGCAGCTGGCCGCCGCCCGCAGCCGCTTCGAGAAGCTCGGGGCCCGTTCGTGGGAGGCCCGGGCCGCGGCGGAGCTGCGCGCCACCGGGATGACGCGGATCGGCCGGGGCAAGGCCGGTGAGACCCTCACCCCGCAGGAGCTGGAGGTCGCCAGGCTGGCGGCGACGGGGCTGTCGAACCCGCAGATCGCGTCGCGTCTGTTCCTCTCGCCGCGGACCGTGTCGTCGCATCTCTACCGAGTGTTCCCGAAGCTGGGGATCACGTCGCGGGCCGGGCTCCGCGACGCTCTGGAGGCGCTGCCTCCCGAGCCTCCGGCCACCCGGCCGTGAGAGCTACCGATCGGGTCTCAGTACTGCCCCGGTACTGACCTAAGCATGACCAGCGAGCCGTCGGCCGGATGTCAGTCAGCTGACGGAGGCTGTCGGCACGGTGGCCGAGCCATTCTCGTGGAGACATCGAATCCGCCCGGTACCCGGGCGAGACCACGAGGAGCGGACCATGCCGTTCGTCACCACCGGCGACGGAGTCGAGATCTTCTACAAGGACTGGGGCTCGGGCCGGCCGGTCATGTTCCACCACGGCTGGCCGCTGAGCTCGGACGACTGGGACGCCCAGTTGCTGTTCCTCGTCCGGCGAGGCTACCGCGTCGTCGCCCACGACCGCCGCGGACACGGCCGCTCCGCCCAGGTCGGCCACGGGCACGGCATGGACCGCTACGCGGCGGACGCCGCCACCGTGGTGGCGCACCTCGGCCTGCGCGACGTCGTCCACGTCGGCCACTGCGCCGGTGGCGGAGAGGTCGCCCGGTACGTCGCCAGGCACGGTGCCGGCCGGGTCGCCAAGGCCGTCCTCATCGCAGCGGTCCCGCCGCTCATGGTCCGAACGGAAGCCAACCCCGCAGGGCTGCCGGCGGAAGTTTTCGACGGCTTCCGCGAGGGCGTGGCCACCGACCGATCCCAGTTCTACCTCGACATCGCCTCCGGGCCGTTCTACGGGTTCAACCGTCCGGGCGCGGACGTCTCCCAGGGCATCATCCAGAACTGGTGGCGCCAGGGGATGGCCGGCAGCGCGCAGGCACACCACGAGGGGGTCGAAGCGTTCTCGGAGACGGACTTCACCGACGACCTCCGGGCGATCGACGTGCCCACGCTCATCATGCACGGCGACGACGACCAGATCGTCCCGATCGCCAACTCCGCCCGGTCGGCGGTCACGTTGGTCAAGAACGCGGGCCTGAAGGTCTACCCGGGCCTGTCGCACGGCATGTGCACCGTCAACGCCGACACCGTCAACGCCGACCTCCTCGACTTCATCAAGAGCTGACCCGGCTCGGTGCCGACACACAGTCCGTCAGCACGGAACACAACACGGAACAGAGAAGGAATCACCATGACCGCAACACCCACCGGCTACGTGACCGTCGTCTGGGACGCGAAGGCGAAGGCGGGCAGGGAGGCCGACCTCAAGGCGTTCATCACCGCCGCCGTCACCCCCTCGCGCAACGACCCCGGCAACATCGACTACGAGGCCCACGAAGTCGAGGGCCGACCCGGCGAATTCGTCATCTACGAACGCTGGGAGACACGCACCCACCTCGACGCACACCTCGCCGCGCCCCGAATGCGGGAACTCGTCCCGCAGATGCTCGAACTGATCGACGGGTCCATCGAGGACGGCATCCGCCTGCTGCGCCCGTTCCGCCCCGCCCACTAGCGCCGGACGCCCGTCGGCATCGAAGCCGGCGGGCCGCACCGCCGCGAGCCCGACCCGCGGGTGCTCCCGGTGACCGCTTCCCGGGAGCACCCGCTTTGACGAGGGCATGGCTGTCACCGCGATGAGCGCGGTCGTCCTGCGTGAGACTCTGTCCGATCCGCGCCGGATCCCCACGACGCGGCGCGTGCAGAAAGCGCTCCTCGCGGCGTCCCGGCAGGCAGGGGGCATCTCCGCCGGGTCGGACCGCTCGATGCCGGGCGCGGCGGGCAGTGCCCTGGCCTCCGGGCCGGCGGACCGCGTCGCCGGCCGGTACCTGCGGCGCGTCCTGGAGCGCTATCCCGGTGACCCGGTGGTGAGGACCGCCTTCCGCTCCGTACTGGGCCTCTGCGCACCCGTCACCAGCCTGTTCGCCCCCTCCGTGGCCGTCCTCCGGCCGCCCATGCCGACGCCGGCCGAGCCGCCGACGTCACCGGAGGAACCCGGGGCCTGAGGAAGTGCGGCAGCTGATGGGCTGTCCGGCTGGCTGGTTGGGTGGGCGGTCGCAGCCTTCCGGGCCTGGCGGGGGATGGTCCGGGCTTGTCGAGGTGCCCGTGCACCGTGAAACGGGGCACGCCGAATCTGTCGGGGATCTGCTGGACGGTCTTCTCCCGCTCGTCGTCGTAGAGCCGCTGGACGAGCACGGCCTGGTCCGCGGTGAGCTCGGCCTGCGCCCGCCGTCTGTTCCGGCGGCGGATCCAACGCGTTCGGCGCGGGATTCCATCTCCACGCTCACGTCACTCCGCCCCGGTGGGCAGAACCCACGCGAACCCTACGGTTCGCACGGGGTCGCCCAGCTGATCAGAGAGGCTGGCGAGGTGCCGCGAGTACGTCCCTGAGTACCTTCTCGAGCGTGACGCGGGCCAGTTCGTGTCTCAGGGTCTCCTCGATGTCCTGGTAGATGCCCCGCATCGCCGGCTGGATGCCGTGACCCACCACGCATCCCTGGTCCGGGGTGGTGCGGTGCATCGCGAACAGCGGGCCGGGTTCCACTGCCTCGTACACGTCGAGCAGGGTGATCGACCCCAGCTCGCGCGCCAGCGACCAGCCCGCGCCCGCGCCCCGCCGGGACTCCACGAGGCCGGCCCTGCGCAGCTCGCCGAGCAGCCGCCTGACCACCACGGGGTTGGTGTTCGCACTGGCCGCGACCTGCTCGGAGGTGGCGACCTCATGGCCCTGGCGCTGATAGAGACCGATCCAGGCCAGCGCATGGGCGGCGATGGTCAGCCTGCTGTTGGCGCTCATGATCCCTCCTCCGGTCGCAACGCTCCATGTTACGACAGCACAGTCGCAACAGTGAAGGTTGCGACAACCTGTCGTAACGATTATGGTTACGACGGCCGGAAAAGGGGCAATCGAAGGCAAGCGCGGATCGTGAGCGTGTTGCGAAATCAGAGGAGAACAGGAATGGAAAGTAACGAAAAGACCGTTCGCGAGGCTTACCGGCTCGCGGAAGGGAACGTTCTCGACGGTGACGGTTTTCTGGCCTTGTTCGCCGAGGACGGGTCGTTCAACGACATGTCGACCTCGCAGAGTTTCCGCGGAGAGCAGATTCCTCAGGTGATCGCGGGCCTCGCCCGCTCGTTCCCCGATGTACACCGTGAGCTGCTCGAGGTACATGCGTTCGGTGATGTCGTCGCCGTCGAGTTGCGAATCCAGGGCACGCATCTCGGAGGATTTCCGACTCCGGTCGGCGAGATCCCACCGACCGGGAACCGGATCGACGTGCCGGCGGCGGACCTCTGGTACCTCCGTGACGGAAAGATCGAAAGGTTCAATTGCTACAACTCGATGAGCGTGTGGCTTGATCAAATCGGGGTCCACCCTGACTTCAAGTCCGCAGTCGAAGCCACCGAGACAGCAGCCACGACGGCGTAACTCCGCCGGTCAGCGCCGAGTGTGCGACAAGACACTCCCTTCTTCGGGCCGCATGCCCGGCGCTGCTTCTCGAACGACGTTGTTGTTCGCACCCAACCGCCGACACGACCCGGCGGGCCGACTCATCGAGTATCAGCAGCCCTGGCCGGCAGGTAGGGCAACGACCCACATCGAGTGTCGTTCTCCAGGCCCGCCTCCACGAGACACACGGCTGCGACGAGATCCCACCTCAAAGATCATCGAGGTACACGGGGCCGGACTGCCCTTCCCCATGCCACCAAGCCCTGCGCATCCGCCGCTGACCGTGGGGGAGTTCCCCGCGTGCCCGGATCGTGGAGGGCTCGGCCTGCCATGAGTCCGTGACGATCACGAGAACCGGCGCGGAGGCCGGCGTGAGAGACGGCATCACCCGCGCCCCTTGTTCCGCCCTTGGGCAGGACGACGACTCCCGGCTCGACGCCCTGCGGGCCACGGTATCCCGAGGGACAAGATCTTCAGCGAGAAGATCAGCACCCGCGTCCGCGGAGGGCCGGGTTCGAGGAGGCGCTCGTGCGGCGCGGGAGGTCACGGCCCACGCCCCGCACCGCCGCATCATCTTTACCGGGTACGGGATGAAGCGGCTCGGCCGCGACGCCGCCGAACTCACCGCGCTCGCCGACCCCCTCACCGCCCACGGCCTGGTCCTGGAGATGCTCGCCGGGCCCCTGCCCGGCATCTACGGCCCCACCGGCCCGGCAAGCTGCTGTTCGCGTTCTTCGCGGCGATGGCGGAGACCGAGCGGGAGAGCATCCGGGAGTCGACGCTGGAGGGGCTCGACACCGCGGCCCGCAAGGGCAAGCACGGCGGCCGACCCCCGGTCATCACCGCCGACATGTTCCAGACCGTGCTCCGCCGCCGCGCGGGCGGCGAGTCCGTCGAGCAGATCCAGCCCCGACCTGATCATCCCCACCGGCAAGCGCAAGGAACAGAACCCCTCCGTCGCCAGCATCTACCGGGCGCTCGCCGAACACGCCGAGCGCGAGTCCCCACCCGGGACCACACGATCGCCGAGCAGCCGAAAAACTACAGGTACTCCACCAACCACCAGGTCGTCACCGATGCCGACACCCGTCTGGTTGTCATCGTCGGCCGACCGGTCACGGGCAACCGCAACGACCGCAAGGCATGGGAGCCATCCGGAACGAAGGACGCCATCGGCCGGCCCACCGTGACCGCTGACGGCGGTTACCGGGGCACCGGTCTGATCATCCCTCACCGCCGTGACCCAGGCCGGGCCGAACTGCCGAGTCGGAAACGGGACAACGCTTAGGGACCGTATTGAGTTCCGATCAATGGGTGGCTCGGGTGAGGTCCTTGAGGCGGATCATCGAGGCGCGTAGGTGGAGGCCGGCGAGGTAGCTGTCGGGAGACTTGTCGTACCGGGTGGCGATGCCACGCCAGGCCTTCATCTTGTTGATCAGCCGCTCGACGGTGTTCCTCTCCTCAGCACGTCAGAGGGCCATGCCTCCCGTTGCGTCGATGACCTGGCCGGTTACCCAGCGTGCGTCGTCGGAGGCGAGGAAGGCCACGATGTCGGCCATGTCTTCCGGCCGCCCGATCCGGCCGAGGGCGGCAAGAGACGCCGCTTGCGCCTCGGCATGCGGATCGCCCAGCAGGGTGGCCGCGCTGGCATCGGTGAGGACGGTTCCGGGGGCCACCGAGTTGACCGTGATGCCCCGGGGGCCCAGCTCCTTGGCGAGGGCGAGACTGAAGTTGTCCAGGGCTCCCTTGGTGGCGCCGTAGGCGATCATTCCCGGCGTGGCCAGGCGGGCCACGGAGCTGGAGATGTTGATGATCCGGCCCCCGTCGCGCAGGCGCGGCAGTCCCTGCTGCGTGACGAAGAACGGTGCACGCACGTTCACGGCGAAGACCTTGTCGAAGGCGTCCTCGGTCAACGACTCCAGGGATGCGAAATCCCCGATGCCGACGTTGTTGACGATGATGTCCAGCTTCCCGTCGGGCACGTGCTCCGTGCCCGCGGCGTCGAAGGCGGCCCAGAGGCGGGCCGCGTCGCCGCGTTCGCCCAGCCCCGCCTGGAGTGCGAAGGCCCGTCCTCCGTTCTTGCGGATGTTTTCGACGGTCTCGCTCGCCGCCGTCTCGTCGCGGGCGTAGGTGACGCCGACGGCGGCGCCGTCCTGGGCGAGCCGCTCCGCGATCGCCCGGCCGATGCCCCGGCTGCCGCCGGTGACCAGTGCGACCTTGTCCTCGAGTGCGCGCGCAGACATGGCGGAAGACCGCCTCCCGTTCATCGAATCGTCTCTTGAGTGCTATGGAGCGCCTAGACCAGCGGCTTGTGTTCGGGCCACCACCGCTGGACGGCTTCGACAGCCGTCGTCGGGCTGACGTTGAAGCAGAGCTTCGCGCCGGGTGCCAGCTCGTGGGTGGTGTTGACCAGCACCTCCAACAGCGGGGTCAGCTCCGGGTCCAGCCGGACGCCGGCGCCGATCAGCACGATGTCGTAGTCCTTGGCGGTCAACGCGGTGCGAAAGACCGCCTCGGCCGTGCGGCCGTAGTCGAGCAGGCAGACATCGACACTGAGGCCGAGCTCCTCGAGCCGAGCCCGGCCCGCGGCCATTCCGGCCCGGACCGCCTCGGCGTCGATTTCAGGGAACGCCGCCCGTGACGAGGGCGCGTCGTCCACCAGCGCTGGATCCAGTCCGACGTTGAGCATGGACGGGGACATGTCGGTGTACCTCCGGTGACCTGGGGTTTCTCGGACCCACGGTAGGCGCCTGGAGGTAGGGCGGCCCTCCCACATTTCTGGGATACCGTGGCAAGGGTGAGTTCCCCGATGGTCCGGCGCGAGACCGTGCGCGACATCGAGGCGATCTGCCGTCTCGACCTCGACTCCCGAATACTGCGCCGCCGGATCGCCGACCGGCTGACACGCCTCATCCCGGCCGACTCCTACTGCTTCAGCACGATCGACCCGATGACGCTGCTGACCGCCGACCAAGTCAGCGCCGGGCTCGTACCGGAGGCGGCCGCGGCCGCCGCGCACAACGAGTACCTGGTGGACGACGTCCTGAAGTTCGCGGCGCTGGCCCGCTCCGAGGTGTCCGCGGGCACGCTCGGTGCGGCCACCGGCGGTGATCCGGAATCCAGCCACCGCTACCGGACCGTGCTGCCGATGATCGACGCACGGCACGAGCTGCGGGCGGGCTTCGTGGTGGACGGCCGCTGCTGGGGCGTCGTCGCCCTCTTCCGCGGCGGCCGGCGGCCCGACTTCACCCCGGCCGACGTCGGCGTCCTGCGGCGGCTGTCCGCCCCGGTCGGTGCGGCCCTGCGCCGGGCCGCCCACCGGGCACCCGACGACACCGCTGCGGGCCCGTCCGAGGCCGGAGTGCTCCTGCTCGACCAGGACTTGCGGCTGTTTTCGGAGAACCTGGCCGCGAAACTCTGGCGGGACGAGCTGGGCCCGTCGCAGGCGGAACTGCCGTCCGCGATCCTGGAGGTGGCCGCACGGGGAAGAGGCGCTGAGCTGCCGGCGTACGGACGCATCCGCGGCCGCTCGGGCCGGTGGCTCTCCGTCCAGGCCTCGCCGCTGAGTGGTGGCCCGCACCCGGCGGCCATCGCCGTGACGGTACATCCGGCGCCGGCCGCCGACGTGGCCGAGATACTGCTGCTCGCGTACGGGCTCACACCGCGCGAGCGGGACGTGCTGGCGCGAGTCGTCGCCGGTCTGCCGTCGCGGACCATCGCTGTGGAACTGCACATCACCGCGGCGACCGTGCAGGACCATCTGAAGAGTGTGTTCGCGAAGACCGGTGTCCGCAGCCGCAGCGAACTGGTGGCGACGGTCCTGGGCCTGTGACCGGACGAGTGATTACTGAGTTTTTCGTAGTACGAGAACCGCGTCACCGGCCTCGGAGTTCCCGACTGAACAAGATCACCGGCTTGGCGTTGACCGCTGTACCGATGTTCCCCCGAGGCCGGTGGTGACCGAGGCGGTGGCCGACCGGCCGACGCCCCGCCCGCTGCCCGACACTGCAGCACCCGCCCGGACGCCGTAACCTGCCCCGGCACCCTGACCCTGCCCGGTGACCCGAGCGTGGTGGCCGGCGCCCTCGTGGAACGGGCCGAGGCGGGCCGCGGGGACCTGCGGGACCTGCCGGCCGCGCGTCCGGAGCAGCCGCGGCCACCGCTGGTACGGGGCGTCGGGCGCGGCGATCTGCCGGCCGGGCTGCCGGTGGCTCCGCTCGCCGACAGCTGGATCGGGTTCGTCGTGTACCGGATCGTCTTCGGCGAGGGCGAGCGGGTGCCGGACGAGGCGGAGATCGCCGCGTCGGTGGACGCTGCCCTTCGCCTCCGGCTGACCCCGTCCGCCGCCGGACGGTCGCGCCGGGTGGCCGTGCCGGTCACCCACCGGACCCACCGGACAGCGCCCTCGGTGCCCACGGGATCCACCGGACCCACCGGACAGCGCCCTCGGCGCCCACCGGCCCCATCGACCCACCGCACAGCATCGTCGCTGCCTTCCGGACCCGCCGTGCCCCCGTGGCCCCCGGACTCCCTCTGGACCGGGCGTCGGGCGCGTCCCATCCTGGTGGACGCCGCATCCCGCGGACCGACCGGCACCAGTGAGGTGGCCCCCATGACCGTCGTCGATCTAGCCGCCCTCGGCGAGTCCTTCACCCGCGACCCGTACCCCGTCTACGCCCGCTTACGGGCCAGGGGACCGGTCCACCGCATCCGGATGCCGGAGGGGAACACGGAGGCGTGGCTCGTCGTCGGGCACGAGGCCGGGCGGGCCGTGCTGACCGATCCCACGCTCACCAAGGACTGGAGCAAGGCGGCGCCCGCCCTCGGGCTCGGTGCCGTCTCCGCCGGACCGCACATGCTCCGGGCGGACCCGCCCGACCACACCCGGCTGCGGAAACTGGTCGCCCGCGAGTTCACCCCGCGGCGCGTGGAACAGCTCGCCCCGCGCATCCAGCGGACCACCGACGGCCTGGTCGACACCATGCTCGCCGCCCCCGGCGGACGCGTCGACCTGGTGGAGGCGCTGTCCTTCCCGCTGCCCATCACCGTCATCTGCGACCTGCTCGGCGTCCCGGACCTGGACCGCCGCTCCTTCCGGACCTGGTCCAACGACGCGCTCGGCGCCACCGACCCGGCGGACCGGACCGCCGCGGCCACCGCCATGGTCGAGTACCTGACGAAACTGGTCGACGACAAACGCCGGCACCTCGGCGACGACCTGCTGAGCGCCCTGATCCACGGCGCGGACGAGGACGGCGACTCCCTCTCGCCCGAGGAACTCCTCGGCATGGCCTGGCTGCTCCTCGTCGCCGGCCACGAGACCACCGTCAACCTCATCTCCAACGGCGTCCTCGCCCTCCTCACCCATCCGGAGCAACTGGCCGCCCTGCGTGCCGACCCCGGCCTCATGGAGAACGCCGTGGAGGAGATGCTCCGCTACGACTCCCCGGTGGAGACCCCGACGTACCGCTTCACCACCGCACCGCTGACCATCGGCGACACCACCGTCCCCGGCGGCGGCGAACTCGTGCTCGTCGCCCTGGCCGACGCCGGCCGCGACCCCGCCCGCTTCACCGCGCCGGACGACTTCGACATCCGGCGGGACGCCCGCGGTCACCTCGCCTTCGGCCACGGCATCCACTACTGCCTGGGCGCGCCACTGGCCCGGCTGGAGGCCCGTATCGCCCTCGGCACCCTGCTGGAACGCTGCGGCGAACTGGCCCTGGACATCGACCCGGCCGCCGTCACCTGGCGCCCCGGCATGCTGATCCGCGGCCCGTTCAGCCTGCCGGTGCGGGTGGCCCCGTAGGACGGCGTCCCGGGTGCGGAACGGGCCGGGCGGGCCCACGCTGGCAGGGGGACGACCGAGCGCGGTCCGGTACGGAGGAGTACGGCATGGCGAAGAGCCGGGACGACGGCAAGAGCGCGGGCAAGGGTGCCGGCAAGGCGCTGTCCAAGGGCGACAAGGTCGCCTGGAGCAGCCACGGCAGCGAGACCGAGGGCACGGTCGAGAAGAAGATCACCGAGCGGACGGAAGCGGCCGGCCGCACGGTGGACGCCTCCTCGGACGACCCGCAGTACCAGGTCCGCAGTGACAAGTCGGGCCGGTCGGCGGTGCACAAGCCGTCCGCCCTCAAGAAGAAGAAGTGACCCGGCCGTGAGCGGCGACGGCCACGGCGAGACCTGGGACGACTTCCACGAGCTGGTGAACATGACACCGGCCGACCTGGAGAAGTGGCTGTCCACGGACGCGTCGAAGGACGCCGGACAGCACCGGGACGGCGGGGAGTCCACCGGCCACGCCTCCGGCCGCCGGATCGTGGAGATCCTCCGGTCACGCAAGGGCGACCTCACCGACGACGACTACGCCCACATGCGCAAGGTCGTCGGCTATGTCCGCCGGCACCTGGCCCAGCGGCCGACGGGCGACGTCACGGACACCAAGTGGCGTCACTCGCTGATGAACTGGGGCCACGACCCGCTGGCGTGACCCCGTCCACCGGCCGCGCCCGTGCTCACGCCGACGCGCCCGCGCTCACGCCGACGCGCCCGGCTCCGCCGCCTCCGGCTCCTGCGGCGGATCGCTCAACTGCTCGCGTACGTAGGTCCATACGACGGCGATCAGGGCGGCGACCGGCACGGCCAGCAGGCTGCCCACGATGCCGGCCAGGCTGCCGCCCAGGGTCACCGCCAGCAGGATCACCGCGGCGTGCAGTCCGAGACCGCGGCTCTGGATGATGGGCTGGAAGACGTTCCCCTCCAGCTGCTGCACCACGATGATGATGGCCAGCGCGATCAGCGCGTCCGTCAGGCCGTTGGACACCAGCGCGATGAGCACCGCGACGAACCCGGCGAACAGCGCGCCGATGATGGGCACGAACGCGGAGACGAAGGTCAGCACCGCCAGCGGCAGCACCAGCGGAACCCCCAGGATCCACAGCCCTATCCCGATGAAGACGCCGTCCAGCAGTCCGACGAGCGCCTGCGACCGCACGAACGAGCCGAGCGTGGTCCAGCTGAGGGACGCCACGGCCGGGACGTCGGTGGCGAGCCGGCCGGGCAGCTGCCGGGTCAGCCAGGGCAGGAAGCGCGGCCCGTCCTTGAGGAAGAAGAACATCAGGAACAGCGCCAGCACCGCGGTGACCAGCCCGTTGACCACGGTCCCGACACCCGTGGCGACCGTGTCGACCACACTGCCGACACTGTCCTGGACCCGGGCCATCGCGGCGTCCACCGCGCTGGTGATCTGGGCGTCCTTGATGTTCAGCGGCGGCCCCGCGGCCCAGTCGCGCAGCCGCTGGATGCCCTCGACGACGCCATCGGTCAGTTCGTCGGTCTGTGAGGCCATGGGGACGGCGATCAGCGCGACCACCCCGGCGGCGACCAGCAGGAACGCCACCGTCACAGTGGTCGCGGCCAGCGCGGGGTGCCAGCCGCGCCGGCGCAGGAAACGGGCCGGCGGCCAGGTCAGAGTGGTCAGCAACAGGCCGACGACCAGCGGCCACACGACCGACCACATCCGGCCCAACAGCCAGAGGGCCACCGCGAGCATCACCAGGAGCAACAGCAGATCGAGGGAGAGGCGGGCCCCGGCGCGCAAAGCGGCGCGGGTCCTCGCGGAACTCAACGTGGCAGACATGGGGGTCACCCTATGGGGCCACCTGGCGCAACGACCGACGCCCACCCACCCCCTGGTATGCAGCGCAACAGTGATACATACTGTGGATGTTTGTATCCCACTGGTGCCGTCCGGTGCCGTCCGGGGGCGTCCGATGGAGGGTCCGATGGACATCGATGAGGCACGGGGCCGGTTCGCGGTCCTGCGCGGCAAGGAATCCGCGGTCTCGGCCGAGGAACTGGACGCCGTCTGGGCCGCGCTGCCCACCGTCCGTGTCGAGGAGATCCTCGGCGCGTGGCGCGGCGGCGAGTTCGACACCGGACACCCGCTGAACGGACGGCTGCGCAAGTCGGGCTGGTACGGCAAGACGTTCCACTCCGCCGCCGACGCCAAGCCCTTGATCATGCGCGGCGAGGACGGACGGCTCCACTCCGACACCACGCTCGGCAAGGGCGAGGCCAGCCTGTGGATGGTCGAGTTCCGGGGCGAGGTGACGGCCACCATGGTCTACGACGGCCAGCCGGTCCTCGACCACTTCAAGGCCGTCGACGACCGCACCCTGATGGGCATCATGAACGGCAAGGGCTTCGGCGACGGGCCCTTCTTCTACTTCTTCCTCGAACGGGACTGAGCGGTCCGCCGTGAGAGCCGCGGTGGTGGAGGCCGTGGGCGGTGGCTTCACCGTCCAGGACGTCGACGTGGACCGGCCCGCGGGCCGCGAGGTGCTGGTGGAGGTGCGGGCGTCCGGCCTCTGCCACACCGACCTGACCCTGGCCACCCACGGCCTGGGACGGCTCACCCCGCCGGTCGTCCTCGGGCACGAGATCGCCGGTGTCGTGGTCGACGTCGGTCCAGGGGCGACCGAGTTCGCCGTCGGCGACCACGTCGTGGGCTGCCTCGTGCAGTGGTGCGGCGACTGCCCGGCCTGCCTGGACGGCCGGAGCCACCAGTGCCTGCGCCCCGGGGCGACCCTGCGCGACCCCGGACGGCAGGGACCCCGGCTGAGCCGCGCCGGCCGGCCCGTCACCCAGGGGATGGGCCTGGGCGGCTTCGCGGAACGGGCCCTCGTCCACGAGAACCAACTGACCGCAGTGCCCCGCCGGTTGCCGTTCACGTCCGCCGCCCTGCTGGGCTGCGGGGTGCTGACCGGCGTGGGGTCCGTGCTCAACGGCGCGCGGGTGCGGGCGGGGGAGACCGTGGCGGTGATCGGCGTGGGAGGCGTCGGGCTCAACGCGGTCGGCGGCGCGGTCGTCGCCGGTGCCGCGCGCATCGTCGCCGTCGACGTCGCCGCGGACAGACTGCGCAGGGCGCGGGAGTTCGGCGCCACGGACGTCGTCGACGCCACCGGGACCGACCCGGTCGCGGCCGTGCGCGAACTGACCGGCGGGGGAGTGCGGCACGCCTTCGACGTCGTCGGTACGGCGGCGACGACGCGTCAGGCGCTCGACATGACCGCGCTCGGCGGCGGGGTCCACGTGGTAGGCCTGGCGGCGGCCGGCGGTGAGCTGACCCTCTCCCTGCCCCGGCTGCTGCTCCAGCAGAAACGCATCCAGGGGCTCATCATGGGCGCGGGCAACCCGCGGCGGGACATCCCGCGCTACGCCGACCTCTGCCTGCGCGGCCTCCTGAACCTCGACGGCCTCGTCTCCCGGCGGATCGCCCTGCACGAGATCGACGCGGGGTACGCGGCCCTCGCCGACCCCGGGGTGGCGCGGGTGGTCGTCACGTCCTTCTGACGACCGCGCGCGTCCCCTCGCCCGCCGCAGGCCGGGGGGTCACGGTCCGCTGCCCTCACCTCAGCTCCACGGGACCCCGCGCCGAGTCCACCGTGCACGAGAACCCCACCGGCCCCGCGCTCAGCGGCAGTCCGGTGCCCAGCGCCGCGAGGAGCGGGCGGATCTCGTCCGGGTCCGGAGCCGTCGCGGTCAGCGACAGCAGTCGCGTCACCGGAAGTCCGGCCGAGGGGTGGGCGGTGTCACCCCAGTCGATGAGGAACGGCACCAGACCGGACGGGTGGGCGCTGTCGCCGTCGGTCAGCCGCCAGGACAGCAGACTGCCGTCGGGCCGCCGGCGGCTCATCGGCCGTACGGGGCCCGGGTCGTAGCCCCGGGCGCGGGCCGCGGCCACCGCCGCGTCCAGGTCCGGAGGACGGATCGCCCAGGTCACGATGTGCGGCGCGGTGATCCCGTCCACACCGAACGGGCGGGGGCCGTCGGGCGTGGCCTGCTCCGGGTCCGGCCCGACGATCTCCAGGTAACCGGTGCCGCCCAGCGACACCAGGAAATTGCGGGTGCCGCGCCCGACGTGCACCCCGCCGGGCGCGGGCGCCACACCGGTGCGCCGGGTGAAGTCGGCGACCGTCGCGGCCAGGTCCGGGGTGGCGAGGACGAGGTGGTCCAGAAGAGCGGGATGGCTGTCCATCGCACGGAGGGTACGCAGCACCGGTCCGCGTGTCGATCGCGTGTTCGGCAATGCGCCACGCGGCGCCCGGACCCCCCGGCGGAACCGGCCGTGATTCATAGGATTCTCATCCCTCACCCATGGCGGTCCCCAGGGTTGCCCACGTTAGGGTCAACTAAACATCAGGGGGGTTCACGATCACGGACAGTTGTCAACAGGAGGCGGCCCGGTGCCGATGTCGAACGGTACGAGGACGGACATGCGCCGGGTGGCGCGCGGCATACGGCGGCGCCTGAGCCGGCTCGCGGAACCCCCGGTGCCCCGGACCGCCCACCGGCTCGTACCGGATCCGGTGTTCCTCATCTCCTCCGTGCGCTCCGGCTCCACCCTGCTGCGGGTGCTCCTCAACAGCCACCCGGAGATCCGCGCCCCGCACGAGATGCATCTGCGCACCCTCACGGTCGATCTGACCAAGCCGTACACCGAGAAGGCGATGACGGAACTCCAGCTCGACCGGCGCGAGCTGGAACACCTGCTGTGGGACCGCGTCCTCCACCGCGAACTGGTGCGCAGCGGCAAGAAGGTCATCGTCGACAAGACGCCCGGCAACGCCGGGGTGTGGGAGCGGCTGCACGAGGGCTGGCCCGGCGCCAGGTACCTCTTCCTGCTGCGCCACCCCGCCTCCATGGTCAGTTCCCTGATCAACAACCGTCCGGACCGCGACCTCGATGCCACCGTCCGGGAGGTGCGCGGCTATGTCGAGGCGGTGGAGGCGGCCCGCGCCGCGCTGCCCGGTCTGACCGTCCGCTACGAGGAGCTGACCGAGCGGCCGGAGCGGACCACCCAGGAGATCTGCGCCTTCCTCGGCGTCGCCTGGACGCCCGCCATGCTGGAGTACCGCAGGGGCGACCACGGGCCGTTCGTCCCCTTCATCGGTGACTGGAGCGACAACATCAAGTCCGGTGCCATCCAGAAGGCCCGGCCGCTGCCCGCCCCGGCGGACGTGCCGGCGCCCCTGCGCGACATCGCCCGCGCCTGGGACTATCCCTGCTGAACCTTCCCGCGGAAGCGGTGACCCGGAGCGGACCGGCGCCCACGCCGGTCCGCTCTCTTGTGGGGAACCGGTGAATGTCCGTAGAAAGCCGTTTCTGGAATCAGCGACCCGGACTCTGTAACCGCACAGACTCTTGCCTGTATCTCGCCCGTCACCCTATTCTCCCCACTCGGTAAGCGCTTTCTTGATGCGCGGCGCATCGTCACGTGCGGAAACCGCTCGACGCAACGGCTCGCACCACCGCTCGGCACAACCCCCCGGCACCACATCTGGTAGGCGAAGAGGCAAGGGAGTGCGAAAATGAGACGACGAGTCGCGCTGCGGCTGTCCGCGGCGCTGGGCACGCTGGCCCTGGCGGCCGCTACCGGCGCGGTCTTGACGGCGCCGGAGGCCACGGCGGCCGTCACCGCCGGCGCCACCGGCTACGCGACGCAGAACGGCGGCACCACCGGCGGCGCGGGCGGCCGGACCGTACGGGCCACCACCGGCACCGCCATCCACCAGGCCCTGTGCGGCCGCGCCGCCGCCGACACCCCGATCGTCATCGAGGTCGAGGGCACCATCAACCACGGCAACACCACCAAGGTGTCCGGCGGCAGTTGCAGCACCGCCGCCGACAAGATCGAGCTGAAGCAGGTCAGCAACATCACCATCGTCGGCGTCGGCAGCGGTGCCGTCTTCGACCAACTGGGCATCCACATCCGGGAGTCCAGCAACATCATCATCCAGAACGTCACCGTCAGGAACGTCAAGAAGTCCGGATCACCCCTCTCCAACGGCGGTGACGCCATCGGCATGGAGAGCGACGTCCGCAACGTCTGGGTCGACCACACCACCCTGGAGGCGTCGGGCGGGGAGTCCGAGGGTTACGACGGACTCTTCGACATGAAGGACAACACCCAGTACGTGACGCTGTCCTACAGCACCCTGCGCAACTCCGGCCGCGGCGGCCTCATCGGGTCCAGCGAGAGCGACGTCTCCAACGGGTACATCACCTTCCACCACAACCTGTACGAGAACATCGACTCCCGCGCGCCCCTGCTGCGCGGCGGCACCGCCCACATGTACAACAACCACTACCTGAGCCTGAACGAGTCCGGCATCAACTCCCGGGCCGGCGCCAAGGCCAGGGTGGACAACAACTACTTCGAGGACTCCAAGGACGTCCTCGGCACCTTCTACACCGACCAGGCCGGCTACTGGCAGGTCAGCGGCAACGTCTACGACAACGTGACCTGGTCAGCCCCGGGCGAGGACACCGACCCGGCCGGCCCCGACCCCGAGTCGAACACCACGGTGAGCATCCCCTACGCGTACACCCTGGACCAGGCGTCCTGCGTGCCGGACATCGTGCGCCAGACCGCCGGCGCGGGCAAGGGACTCAAGGTGTCGGACGGCAGCTGCACACCGCAGACGCCCACCGACCCCACTCCGGACCCGACCGACCCCACCGACCCGGCCGAGCCGACGCCCGGGCCCACCGCCCCGGGCGGGACCAACCTCAGCCTCGGCGCCGGCGCCGACGGCTCCAGCAAGGCGAGCGGGACCAGTTACGGCCATGTGCGCGACGGTGACCTGGGCACCTACTGGTCGCCGAACGGCACGACCGGCTCCGTCTCCGTCAAGTGGGGTTCCGCCACGACCGTCTCCACGGTCGTCGTCCGGGAGACCACGGCCACCGCCGGCCGGATCGGCTCCTGGCGGGTCCGCAACGGCGACACGGGCGCCGTCCTGGCCTCGGGCAGCGGAGCGGGTGTCATCACCTTCCCCGCCACCTCCCTGCGCAAGATCACCTTCGAGATCACCGGCGCCGGCGGGACGCCGCAGGTCGCCGAGGTGGAGACATACGCCGGCTGACCGCCGGCGGCCGCCGCCCCCGCCCGTCCGGAACCGGCCTCCCCGGTTCCGGACGGGCGGGGGCGGCGCGCATATCTCCTTGTGACCGCCTCCCGTACCTGGATAGCGTGGCCGCCGCCGCCCACCCAGGGCCGATGCCGGAAGGGAATACCGTGCGGGTCAGCCTGAGAGACGTCGCCGCGCACGCGGGGGTCTCCGTCAAGACCGTCTCCAACGTGGTGAACGACTACCAGCACGTCACCCCCGCCATGCGGGCCCGCGTCCAGCGGTCCATCGACGCCCTCGGCTACCGGCCCAACCTGGCCGCCCGGCACCTGCGCAAGGGACGCACCGGCATCATCGCCCTCGCCCTGCCCGAACTGGGCAATCCCTACTTCGCCGAGCTGGCCGCCGCCGTCATCGACAGCGCCGCCGCACACGACTACACCGTGCTGCTCGACCACACCGGCGGACGCCGCGAACAGGAACTCCTGGTCTGCCGGGGCTTCCGCGCCCGGGTGATCGACGGACTGATCCTCAGCCCCATCGAGCTGGAGGCCGAGGACCTCGGCGACCGCGCGGAGAACGTGCCGCTGGTGCTGCTCGGCGAGCGCGAGTACGACCTGCCGTACGACCACATCGCCATCGACAACGTCGCCGCCGCCCGCGCCGCCGTCCGGCACCTGATCGGCCTGGGCCGCCGGGAGGTGGCGTTCATCGGCGCCCGGCGGGGCCGCAGCGAACCCGCCCAGCTCCGGGTCCGCGGCTGGCGCGAGGAGCTGACCGCCGCCGGACTCCCCTCCGACGCGGGGCTCGTCGCCGCCACCGACGGCTGGGGGCACGCGGACGGGGAGGCCGCCATGATCCGCCTGCTGGACTCCGGCCGGCGCCCCGACGCGGTCTTCGCCTACAACGACCCGATGGCCATCGGTGCCATGCGCGCGCTCCACGCCAGGGGCGTCCGGGTCCCCGAGGACATCGCGGTGGCCGGTTTCGACGACGTGGTGGAGGGGCGGTTCGCGGCGGTGAGCCTCACCTCCGTCTCCCCGGACAAGGAGGCCATCGGCCGGCTGGCGGTGGAGTCCGTGCTGGCCCGGCTCGGCGGCCGGACGCCCGCACCCCGGCGGGTCCGGGCCGGTCACCGCCTGGCGGAACGCGAGAGCACGCTGGGCCGGGTGGGCGCGTTCGGCGCGCCCGGCCGCGACACATGATGTCCACGAGGCGCCCGGCCCGCCGGTGACCGTCGACGGCCGTCCGCTCCGCGCCGCCACCGGCACCGGCACCACCCGTGTCCCCGGACTGCGGGTGACCGCCCCCTGGGACGACGACATCGTTCCCGCCGAGCCGGAACCGCGCCACTTCCGCGGCAGGCGGTGCCTCGTGGCCCGCACGGGCGACTGCGCCAGGAAGGCCGGCTCCTCACGCTGATCAGCCAGGACGGGGTGGAGGGCCCCTGCCGCCTGGTCGAGGGGAGCCTGGAGGAGCCCTTCGGTGACTCCTCCCGCTGGTCCGGCGCCGCGCGCGTCGACGCCGCCGCCGTGCCCGGCGTCGTACGGCCGGAACGGGCCGGTCCCGAAGGCGACCGGCTGTGCGTACGGCGGCGGAAGCGGTCCCGGCGTGAGCCGTCGGCACGGGCACCCTCCCATCGGGCCGGCCGGTGACGATGGCTTTCTTGACATAGGTATGTCTCCATATTTATTCTCTCCGTATGCCCGAGGAGAACGCGTCCGCGCAGGACACCGACCACGTGGCCGCGCGGCTCGTGGCGTGCCTGCCGGGGCTGGCCCGGGCCCTCGACCGCCAGGTCGCGCAGGACTACGCGCACCCCAAGCCGCCCGAGGCGCAGCTCGCCCTGCTGCGGCACGTCGAGGACAACGACGGCACCACCGTCCGCGCGGCGGCCGAGGCCCTGCTGATGAAGCCGAACAACGTCAGCGCGCTGGTCACCCAGCTCACCGAGCAGGGCCTGCTGGAACGCCGGCGGGACACCGCCGACAAGCGGGTCGCGCACCTGCACCTCACGGTCTTCGCCCGGCAGCGGCTCGCCGAGGTCGAGCGCCTGATGAGCGCCCACCTCGGGAGCGCCCTGCGCGCGCTCACCGACGGCGAGAAGGACGCCCTCGGCGCGGCCCTGGGCGCCCTCACGGCACTCGAACGGCACGTGCGCCCGCGCCGCTGACCATCCGCCCCGGACCCTCGCGGACCGGGGCCGTCAGGACGTGCCGCGCCGCCCCGGACAAGGGCCCCGCCCTGGTCGGGGCCCCGTCCTGTTCCCCCCTGGGCTCTCCCGCCCGTGTGAACGCCGCACGGGGGACCGCCCGATCGGACTCTTCCCCGCTCTACAGAAGGACACGCACAGCCATGCCCTCCGCCGCCACCGGCACCTCCGCCCCGCCGACCCCCGCCCCCGCCGCGGACCGCCCCCGCGGGCGGCGGTCCAACCCGTGGCTGACGCTGATCGCCGTCGCCTTCGGCCTGTTCATGGTCGGCCTGGACGGCTCGGTCGTCTCCATCGCCAACCCCGAGATCGGCCGCGACCTGGGCGCCTCCACCTCCGACCTGCAATGGGTCACCAACTCCTACCTGCTGGCCCTCGCCGCCGCGCTGATCCTCGGCGGCAAGCTCGGCGACCGCTTCGGCCGCCGCACCTTCTACCTCGTCGGCGTCGCCGGCTTCACCGTCGCCTCCGTCGCCATCGGACTCGCCGGGTCGATCGAGGGCGTCATCGCCTTCCGCGCCGTCCAGGGCTTCTTCGGCGCCCTGCTGATGCCCAACACCCTCGGCATGCTCCGGGCCGTCTTCCCGCCCAGGAAGTTCGGCATGGCGGTCGGCATCTGGGCCATGGTCTCCTCGGTCTCCACCGCCCTCGGCCCCATCGTCGGCGGGCTGCTCGTGCAGCACGTCAGCTGGGAGTCCGTCTTCTACATCAACGCGCCCATCGGCGTCATCGCCCTCGTCTTCAGCCTGATCGTCCTGCCGCAGACCAGGAACAGCGCCGCCGCCGACGAGAAGTTCGACATCCTCGGCGTCGTCCTGCTGGCCCTCGGACTGCTCGCCATCGTGTTCGGCGTCGTCAAGGGCGAGACCTGGGGCTGGACCTCGGGCGGCACCCTGGGCTCCATCGCCGCCGGTATGGTGATCGTGCTGGTCTTCGGCTTCTGGGAGACCCGGGTCGCCTCCCCGCTGCTGCCCATGCGCCTCTTCCGCAGCCGCGCGCTGACCATCGGCACGTTCGTCACCGCGCTCAACTTCTTCGTCCTGCTCGGCGTGATCTTCTTCGTCATGCTCTACCTCCAGAGCGTGCGGGGCTTCAGCCCCGTCGAGGCCGGTGTGCGCACCCTGCCGCTCAGCCTCGCCTCCGTCGTGGCCTCCCCGCTCGGCGCCGCGCTCACCGACCGGTTCGGACCTCGGCTGACCATGCCGCTCGGCATGGGCCTGCAGGCGGTCGCCTGCTTCGTCATGCTCGGCTGGAGCGCGGACTCCTCCTACACCGTCATGTGGCCGCCGTTCATCGCGCTCGGCCTCGGCGTCGGCATGGTGATGTCCTCCTCCTCGGACGCCATCGTCGGCAACGCCCCGGTCCGCGACGGCGGAGTCGCGGGCGGTCTCCAGGCCACCGCCCTGCAGATCGGCGGCGCGCTCGGCACCTCCGTACTGGTGTCGCTCATCAGCAGCCGGGTGAGCTCCACGCTCACCGGTGAACTGACCTCCGCCGGCGTGCCGTCGGCCGCCGCCGCCGGGTTCGGCGAGGCGACGGACGCGGTCGCCATGGGCGTCGCCCCCGTCTCCGCGGACATGCCCGCCCGGCTCCGGGACGCCGTCGTGGAAGGCAGCCACCAGGCGTTCATGAACGGGGTGCACACCGCCGTGCTCGTCGCCGGCGTGCTGTGCGTCATCGGCGCCCTGGTGGCCGTCGCCGGGGTGCGCCGCACCGCGCAGCCGCACGCCGCCTGACCGATCCTGGCCGAACCTGACCGAAGGAGACCGCGCGCCCGCATCCGCCTCGAACGGCGGGCGCGGGCGCGCCGTCTCGGGGTACCCGAAGGGGTATGAGGAACGAACGAACCCGGCCCGAGAGCCGGAAGACGGCCGCGGCACGGGCCGCGGGAACCATGAACCTGATGCGCTGGTTCCGGTGGGTCGCCTCGCTGCTGACGGTCGGTTGGGTCCTGTCCTGGGTGAACAGCGTGATCACGGGTGCACAGGGCCACGACCGGTGGTGGCCGCTGCTCAGCGCCTTCCTGTGGGCCGGTCTGTCCGTGTACGCCTTCGTCACCTACCGCTCGGCGGGACGCTCGCTGCGCCTGTGGTGACACGGCGCCGGTGAGACGGTGACCTCCCCGTCCTTCTCCCGCGGACCGGGCCGGAACTCGCCCGGTGCCCCGGCCGTTGAGCGGGAACAGGGGCCGTCGCCGGACGGTCCGGCACGCGTGGACGGAGGGGGCCGGGGGTGGGGGAGAGGCCGCGACCGCCGCTGCCCCGGCCGCGTGGCTCCGCCTGGCGCCGGGGGCGGGTGCTCGCCGCGACCGCGGTGCTGACCGGCGGACTCCTGCTGTTCCACGGGGCCGTGCCCGACTCCCCGGTCCGGCTCGGCAGCCTGCTGGAGAGCTTCCTGCCCTGGCTCGGCCTGGTGACCGCGGTGCTGCTCGCCCTGGCCCTGCTGCGCCGTTCGGCCACCGCGGCCCTGGCGGCCCTGCTCCCTCTGGTGGCCTGGACGGCCCACTTCGGCGCGCTCCTGCGGCCCGGCGCCGACCATGAGCGCCCACGCGGTCTGCTGGTGGTGCAGCACAACGCGAGCGACGAGAACCCCGACCCGGCGGGCACCGCCCGCGCCCTGGCCGCCGCCGGCCCCGACCTCATAGCCCTGGAGGAACTGCTCCCGCCGGCCCTCCAGGCGTACGAGGACGCCCTCGCCCCCGAGTTCCCGTACCACGCCGTCCGCGGCACCGTCGGCATCTGGTCGCGGCACCCGCTCACCGGGACCCGGCAGATCGACATCCGGCCCGAGGGCGTCGACGGGTCCTGGAACCGCGCCCTGCGGACCGTGGTCCGCACCCCGTACGGCGACCTCGCCGCGTACGTCGCCCACCTGCCCTCGGTCCGGCTCGGCGCGACCGGCCTCGCCTCCGCCCGGCGCGACGAGAGCGCCGGTCTCCTCGGCGCGGCCCTCGACGCCGAGGACCAGGACCGCGTCCTGCTGCTCGGCGACCTGAACGGCACGGTCGACGACGGCGGCCTGGCCCCGCTGACCTCCCGGCTGGACGGGCCAGACCGCGGCTTCGCCTTCAGCTTCCCGGCCCGCCTCCCGCTGGCCCGCATCGACCAGATCATGGCCGCGTCGGCCACCGTCGGGCCCATCCGGACCCTGCCCGCCACCGGCAGCGACCACCTGCCGGTCGCCGCCCGGATCACCCCGGCCTGAAGAGGGACGGCGAGACGTGGGGGACGTCCGGCGCGGCGCCCCCCACGACCCCCCGCAAGACCCGGGCGTTCCCTGACGGCACGTCAGCCCCACAGCTCGCGAAGCGCGGCGTTCACCTCGGCCGGCCGCTGGGTGTGCGGGTAGTAACCGGGCACCCGCAGCAGCCGGGCGCCGACCGCCCCGGCCACCGCCTCCGCGCACGCGATCAGCGGCTCACCGGCGTATGCGCGGTACGGCTCGGGCGCGCCCTCCCAGGTGCCGCAGACCACCAGCGTCGGCCAGGGCGCGGTCCGCAGCGGTTCCAGCGGCACCCGCGCCTCCCAGACGGGACGTTCCCGCATCGACGTGGCCACCGCGCGCAGCCGCCGCTCGGTGGGCTCCGGCATGGGCAGCCCGAGGCCCTCGGTGGAGGCGCGCAGATAGTCCTCCGGGGTGACCGAGTCCGGCAGCGGCGGGTTCCGCGCCACCCGCCGCAGCATGGCCTCCACCACCGGGTGCCCGGCGCTGGCCGAGAACGCCGAGGGCTGGATCAGGGCCAGGGACCGCACCAGGCCGGGCCGGCGGCCCGCGGCGAGCATGGCCGCCAGCCCGCCGTGGCCGTGGCCGACCAGGTGCGCGCCGCCCTCCTGCCGGGCCAGCAGCTCCACGAGGTCGTCGGCGTCGGTGTCGAAGTCGCTGCGCCCGGTGCCCGGAGTGCGCCCGTAGCCGCGCCGGTCCACGAGCAGCAGCCGGTAGCGGCGGGCCAGCGGCCGCTGCGCCGCGAATCCGTAGGCGTCGTCGTCACCCCACGTGAAGACGGAGTGCGCGAACACCACCGGGGCTCCCGCCCCGCCCGTCTCGTCCCACACCGTCCGGTGCACGTCGGTCACGGCGGGCCCTCGCTGTCGTCAGAGGTCGTCACAGGTCCGGCGCACATACCCGGGGCGTCCCGCCGGCAGGACGTCCAGATCGCGCCGTACCACACTGATCTCCCCGCCCCAGCCCTCGCAAGCCCGCTTCAGGCCCCTCTCCTCGTACTCGATCACCAGCACCTCGTCGCCGAACGCCGCGGTGTAGGCGTCGCACTCGTCGTACTGGCCGCACTCCTCCACCACGGCGAAGTCGAGGCCGACCTCCTCGCGGTCCGCGGCCAGTTCGGCGGTGTTCTTCTGGCCGATGGCCAGGCCCTCGTCATGGGCGTGCGCGGCGAGCAGCCCGAGGAACGCCTTGGCGTCGGCCGCGCTCAGCAGGCCCCCGGGGGCACGGGTGTAGCTGTCGTAGTTGTCCGGTTCCACCGCGTCGAAGCCCCGGGCGGCGCAGTCGTCGATCCAGCCGTTCACCTTCGCGGCGATCCGCTCCCGTTTGGCGGCGGTGCCGATGTCGAGCATGGCCTCGCCCCATTCCTCGTCCATCACCACGTGCCCGTCGCCGTCGCGCAGCAGGAGGTCGGGGTCCCACTCCCGTTCGGCGTCGGGCTGGGCCTGGAAGGCGTTGACGTAGCAGATGGTGTAGCGGCCGGCGGCGGGCTTCGCGGTGTGGTCGCGGACGACCACACGGACGTCGTCGGCCGGGGTGTACGGGCCGCCGAGCTGGTAGTCGAACCCGGTGCGGGCGGGCGGCGGCGTCACGGCGTCCGCGGCCCGCGCGTCGCGCACGGCGCCGCCCGAACACGCCGTGCCGAGCAGGGCGGTGAGGGCGGCCGTCACCGTGAGGACGAGGGTGGACGGACGGGAGGGGACCCGGTGGCTGCGCATGACTGACGAAACTCCCACTGGTGGACACGGCCCCGCCTCGGACCCGGCAGCGGTCCTGGCGACTCGGTCCGGACTCGCGGCACGGGGCCGTCCACCGGCTGGGCATGTCTCTGGCCGACCGCCGCGCGGCAGCCGGCCAAAAACCTAGTCCACGTCAAAACCGCACGTCAATCCGGGGTCGTACCGGCCAGGGCACGGGATTCCAGACGCACCACCACGCCCTTGGACGCGGGCTGGTTGCTGATGTCGGCCACGCTGTCCAGCGGGACCAGGACATTGGTCTCCGGGTAGTACGCCGCCGCGCAGCCGCGCGCGCTCGGGTAGGCGACCACCGTGAAGCCGGCGGCGCGGCGCTCGACGTCGTCGGACCACACGCTCACCAGGTCCACCCGCTGCCCGTCGGCCAGCCCCAGCTCCGTGAGGTCGTCGGGGTTGACCATGACCACCCGGCGGCTGCCGTGGATGCCCCGGTACCGGTCGTCGGTGGTGTACGGCACCGTGTTCCACTGGTCGTGCGAGCGCAGCGTCTGGAGCAGCAGGTGCCCCTCGGGCACGCGCGGCATCTGCCAGTCGTTGCGGGTGAACAGGGCCTTGCCGCTCTCGGTGCCGAAGACGCCCTCGTTGACCGGGTTCGGCAGCCTGATGCCGCCGGGGCGGACGACCCGCCGGTTGTAGTCGTGCAGCCCCGGCACGATCCGGGCGATCCTGTCGCGGATCACGCCGTAGTCGGCCTCGAACCGGTCCCAGGGGATCTCCGTCCGGCCCTCCAGGGTCCGGCGGGCCAGCCGGCACAGGATCGCGACCTCGCTGAGCAGCAGCCGGGAGGCCGGCTCCAGCCGTCCGCGCGAGGTGTGCACCTCGCTCATCGAGTCCTCCACCGTGACGAACTGCTCGCCGGTGGCCTGGATGTCCCGCTCGGTACGGCCCAGCGTCGGCAGGATCAGCGCGGTGTCGCCGCACACGGTGTGCGACCGGTTGAGCTTGGTGGAGATGTGCGCGGTGAGACGGCAGCGCCGCATCGCCTCCTCGGTGACGTCGCTGTCCGGGGCGGCCCGCACGAAGTTGCCGGCCACGCCGAGGAAGAACCTGACCCGCCCCTCCCGCATGGCCTTGATCGAGTTCACCGCGTCCAGCCCGTGGTGCCGGGGCGGCTCGAACCCGAACTCGTCGCGCAGCGCGTCCAGGAAGGAGTCCGGCATCTGCTCCCAGATGCCCACCGTGCGGTCGCCCTGCACATTGCTGTGCCCGCGCACCGGGCAGGCCCCGGCCCCGGCCCGGCCGAGGTTGCCGCGCAGCAGCAGGAAGTTGACGATCTCCCGGATGGTGGGCACGCCGTGCTTGTGCTGGGTGACGCCCATGGCCCAGCAGACGATGACCCGCTCGCTGGCCAGCACGTCGTCGCGCACCTTCTCGATCTCCGCCCGGGTCAGGCCGGTCGCGCGGAGGACGTCCTCCCAGGCGACGGTCCGGGCGTGCCGGGAGAACTCCTCGAAACCGGAGGTGCTCGCCCGGATGAAGTCATGGTCGAGGACGGTCCCCGGACGGGCGTCCTCCGCCTCCAGCAGCAGCCGGTTCAGCCCCTGGAACAGGGCGAGGTCCCCGCCGACGCGGATGTGCAGGAACCGGTCGGCGATCTCCACGCCGCGGCCGATCACCCCGCGCGGCTTCTGCGGGTTCTTGAACCGCAGCAGTCCCGCCTCCGGCAGCGGGTTGACCGCGATCACGCGGGCGCCGTTGCGCTTGGCCGCCTCCAGGGCGCTGAGCTGGCGCGGATGGTTGGACCCGGGGTTCTGCCCGACGACGAAGATCAGGTCGGCGTGGTGGAGGTCCTCCAGGGTCACCGTGCCCTTGCCGGTACCGAGCGTCTCGTGCAGGGCGAAGCCGCTGGACTCGTGGCACATGTTGCTGCAGTCGGGCAGGTTGTTGGTGCCGTACGCCCGCGCGAAGAGCTGGAGGACGAATGCCGCCTCGTTGCTGACCCGGCCGGAGGTGTAGAAGACCGCCTCGTCGGGCGAGTCGAGGGAGTTCAGTTCCCCGGCGAGCAGCCCGAGCGCCTCCTGCCAGCCGATGGGCTCGTAGTGGTCGGAGCCCGGACGCTTCACCACGGGTTCGGTGAGCCGGCCCTGCTGGTTCAGCCACTGGTCGGAGCGGGCGGCGAGGTCGGAGACGGAGTACCTGCGGAAGAAGTCGGCGGTGATCCGGCGGGTCGTCGCCTCGTCGTTGATGTGCTTCGCGCCGTTCTCGCAGTACTCGTTGACGTGCCGGTGACCGGGGGAGGGGTCGGCCCAGGCACAGCCGGGGCAGTCGGTGCCGTCGACCTGGTTCATGGTGAGCAGTGTCGTACCGGTGCGCCGGACCGAGGTCTCCTCCAGCGAGTACTGCAGCGCGTGCGCCACCGCGGGGGCGCCCGTGGCCCAGGTCTTGGGCGGTTGGACGGTGAGGTTCTCCTCCGGCTCGTCGCTCGGTGAGGTGTGCATCAGGCGCGTCACTCGCTTCCTCCGGGTGGGTCGGATCGGTCAGCCGTGCGGCCAGTGGGCGCCGTGGCTGCGCGACGGCTCGGCCTCGGCCGGCAGGACGTGCCCGTCGCGGACCGTGTGCCGCCAGGCGCCGGTCTCCTCGCCCACGCCCTCGATGAACTCGCGGAAGTGCGCGAGGGAGGCTCCGAGGACACGGCGCGTCACCCCGAGGGGGTCGCCGGGGCCGACGCGCACCGTGAGCGAGGTCCGGTCCGGCGCGAGGGACAGGAACGCCGCCTCGCCGTGGCCGCGACCCCCCAGGACCCGCCAGCGCACCACGGTGTCCGGCCGCTGCTCGGTGATCTCCACCAGGAACTCCCGGTGGACCGGACCGCGTCCGACGGTCCAGCGGGTGAGGGTCGGCTTGAACTGCTCGACGTCCCGCACCGCGGCCATGAACCGCGGGAAGACCGTGAACTGGGTCCACTGGTTGTAGGCGGTGCGCACCGGCACCGCGATCTGGACCGTCTCTTCGATGGTGCTCATGACCCGCCTGTCTACGAGCGCTCGTCCTGCCAGTCTCGGGTGCCCCCGGAACGGCTGCCACATGTCTTGGTCCTGCCGCGTGATCCCCTCACCCGGCCCGGCGGGACCAGACCCGCACCCAGTCGACCTGGAGGTCGGCGGGGACGAGCGTCGGGCCGCCGAAGGAGCCCTGGGTGTTCTGCATCACCAGGTGGTGCGGGGAGCCGACGATCCCCGAGGTCTCGGTGTGCACCGGCTTCCCGTCGTGGAACCAGGTGATCCTCCCGGGCTCCCACGTGTGGCCGAAGGTGTGCCACCCGGCCCGGTCACCGGACGGCGGACAGTGCCCCCGGTCGACGCGCGTGCTGTGCCAGTACGAGCAGACCTCGCCGGACAGGCCCTCCAGGGTGTCGATCTCGCCGTCGCGGGGCCAGAGGGAGCCGGTGTCCCAGAGCGCCGGCCAGTTCGCCACCGCCCCGTCCACCGACGGGACGCGGGCCCGGTACTCCACCGCTCCGTAGCTGTAGGAGAACAGGCCCATGGTGTTCACGTGCGCCCCGCTGTACGGGCGGGTCTCCCCCTTGCAGATGGCGCTCGCGCCGGTCAGCCGCAGATGCAGCGCGCCCTCGGACACGACGGCGTTGCGCGTGTCGTAGCAGGCGTCCTCGGCCGTGTTCACCGGCCCGGTGACGCCGGTGCCGAACCAGCCGGTGTTCCACTTCGAGGTGTCCAGCGCGGTCCCGTCGAACTCGTCGGTGAACCGCCGCCGCCACCCGCCGGACGCGTCCCACGACGGACCGCCGCCGTCCGCCTCGGCCGGCTCCGCCGACCCGGAGGGCTCACCGGGACCGGACGGAGCCCCGGCATCGGCCGGCTCCGCCTGCCCGGCCGGCTCCGCCACGCTCAGCGTGATCGGCGTCAGCGGGTGCCACCGCCCCTCCCCGTCCTGCCACGAGCCGAACATCGTGTACGACCCGGCGGCGAACGCGCGCGCCCCGGAGGTGAAGGTGTGACCCGAGGGGCACACCCGTACGTCGGAGGCGGCGCCCGGGAAGTCGACGTTGCGGCCGTCGCGGTCGCGTACGGCGACGGTGACCCGGGCCGCGGTCAGGCACCGGTCGGCCGTCAGTTCCAGCCGGGCCGGAGCGCGGTGTCCCGCGGTGAGGTGGTCCGGCGCGAGGCCGAGCTGGGTGACACGGGGGCCGGGCGGGTCGCCGTTCGCGGTGCCGGCGAGCGAGAGAGCCGTCGTCACGACGGCCCCCGAGACGAGGAGGACACCGGCCCGCAGGGCGCGCGACCTCGGCCTGGCGTGCCTGGGTGGGGTGCCCATCGCATAGCTCCTCTCCGGTGCGGCGAGGTTGGCCGTGACGAGGCAGGGTACTCCGCCGCCCTCGGGAGGGAGAGATTTTCCTCTGTTGAGGAAAAGAAGAACGTCTTCGTCGTCGGCCTCGTGGTGCGGGTGCCGTGGCGTTCGCCCAGGATCGGCACGAGGGTGCTGACCGGGAAGTCCCCGTAGCCGACGATCGCGTCGATGCTCCCTCGAAGGCGTCGGGATGCCCTGTGCCTTCTCGATGATCTCCGGCCGCCGGGTGGAACAGGAGAAGGTCACCGACGCCCTGCCGCGCTTCGGCCGGGTCGACCTGACGGCCGATCCGCCGCCCGTCCCGGAGGGCCTGCGTTTCCCGATGTGGCTCAAGCCCGCCCTGTCGTACTCCTCCGAACTCGTCTTCGGCGTCGAGGACGAGGAGGAGTTCCGCAAGGCCGCCGCCGAGATCCGGGACGGCATCGCACGGGTCGGCCGGCCCTTCGAGCACGTCCTCGACCGCGTCGACCTGCCCCCGGAGATGCACGGCGTCGGCGGACAGGTGTGCCTCGCCGAAGAGCCCCTGACGGGCATTCAGGTCGCGGTGGAGGGCTACGTCCACCAGGGCGAGGTGACCGTCTACGGCACCCTGGACTCGATCGACTACCCCGGCTCACCGTGCTTCCTGCGCCACCAGTACCCCTCGGCACTGCCGCCCGACGTCGTCGCCCGGCTGCACGACGTCACCCGGCGCGTGATGACCCGCATCGGCTTCGACTCGGCGACCTTCAGCGTGGAGTACTTCTACGACCCGGGGACCCAGCAGGTCAGCCTGCTGGAGATCAACCCCCGCCACTCCCAGTCGCACGCCGAGCTGTTCCAGTACGTCGACGGCGTCCCGAACCACCACTGCATGATCGCGTTCGCCCTCGGCACCGACCCCGCCATGCCCCACCGGCAGGGCGAGTACGCCATGGCGGCCAAGTGGTACTACCGCTGGTTCACCGACGGCGCGGTCCGCGCGGTGCCCTCGCCCGAGGACATCGCCCGGATCGAACGCGAGATACCCGGCGTGCGCGTCCACGTCATCCCCGAGGCCGGGCAGCGCCTGTCCGGCCTCTCCCAGCAGGACAGCTACAGCTACGAGGTGGCGCACATCTTCACCGGCGGCAACGACGAGGAAGACCTGCGCCGCAAGTTCGACCGTTGCGTGGCCGCCCTCGGACTCGCCATCGACGAGCCCGGGGAAGGACCGCACGCGTAAGGAGGCCGCCGACATGCGGTACGTCACGAATCCGCCGTACGCGACCAAGGAGGAGGAACACGTCGTCGTCCCGATGTCCGACGGCGTCCGTCTCTCGGCCCGCGTCTGGCGCCCCACCTCCTCCGACCACGACCCCGTCCCCGCGGTCCTGGAGTACATCCCCTACCGCAAGCGCGACCTCACCGCGGTCCGGGACTCCGTCCACCACCCCTACCTCGCCGGGCACGGCTACGCCTGCGTCCGCGTCGACCTGCGCGGCACCGGCGAGTCGGAGGGCGTGCTGAAGGACGAGTACCTGGAGCAGGAGCAGCGCGACGCGGAGGAGGTCCTGGCGTGGCTGGCCGAACAGCCCTGGTGCGACGGCTCCCTCGGCATGATGGGCCTGTCCTGGGGCGCCTTCGCCGCGCTCCAGGTGGCGGCCCGGCAGCCACCCGGCCTCAAGGCGATCGCCATCGCCTCCTTCACCGACGACCGGCACGCCGACGACATGCACTACATGGGCGGGGCGATGCTGTCGGACAACCTGGCCGAGGCCGGGACCATGTTCGCCTACGCCACCTGCCCGCCCGACCCGGCCGTGGTCGGCGACCGCTGGCGGGACATGTGGTTCGAACGCCTGGAGCAGACCGAGCCCTGGGTCCTGCCGTGGCTGCGCCACCAGCGCCGCGACGACTACTGGCGGCACGCCTCGGTCGGTGAGGACCCCGCGGCCGTACGCTGCCCGGTACTCGCCTCCAGCGGCTGGGCGGACGGCTACTCCAACGCCGTCACCCGCCTCCTCGCCCACCTGGACGTGCCCCGCAAGGGGCTGATAGGCCCCTGGTCGCACAAGTTCCCGCACCTCGGTGAGCCCGGCCCCGCCGTCGGCTACCTCCAGGAACTGGTCCGCTGGTGGGACCACTGGCTCAAGGGCGTCGACAACGGCGTCATGGACGGCCCCATGCTGTTGACCTGGATGCAGGACAGCGTCCCGCCGTCCACCTCCTACGAGGAGCGGCCCGGCCGCTGGGTGGGGGAGCCGTCCTGGCCCTCCCCGAACGTCCGCCCCGTCACCCACTCCCTGGTCCGGCACCGCATCGCGCCGCCCGGGGAACCGGCGGCGGGAGCCGGGGGCGAGGTGCTCACCGTGCAGTCGCCGCTGTCCGTCGGCCAGTTCGGCGGCAAGTGGGCCTCCTACAACGCGCCCCCGGACCTGCCCTACGACCAGCGGGAGGAGGACGGCGGGTCGCTGGTCTTCGAGACCGAGCCGCTGGCCGAGCCCCTGGAGATCCTCGGTTCGCCGTCCGTGGACCTCGACCTCGTCGTGGACCGGCCGGTCGCCATGGTGGCCGCCCGGCTCTCCGACGTCCGCCCCGACGGGGCCGCGACCCGGGTCACCTACGGTCTGCTCAACCTCACCCGGCACGACAGCACCGAGCATCCGGAAGCCCTGGAGCCCGGCCGCCGTTACCGCGCCACCGTCCACCTCAACGGGGTGGCGCAGACCTTCCCGGCGGGACACCGGGTCCGTCTCTCGCTGTCCACGTCCTACTGGCCGCTGGCCTGGCCGCCGCCGCGTCCGGCCCGGCTCGGCATCCACGCGCACTCCAGCACGCTGACCCTGCCGGTCCGCCCGGCGGACGCGCCCGACGGCACCCCGCCGGAGCCGTTCGGCGAACCGGAGGGCGCCGAGCCCCTCGCCACCACGGCGCTCAGCCCGCCGGAGGAGCGCTGGGAGGTGAAACGCGACCTGATCGGCTACCACGCCGAACTGGACATCGTGAAGGACCGCGGCATGACCCGCTTCGAGCAGATCGGCCTGGACGTCGGCCGGCGCGCCCACGAGCGCTACACGGCCGTCGCCGACGACTTCACCTCCGTCAGCGGCGAGACGACCTGGACGATGACCTTCCGGCGGGCACCCTGGGAGGTCCGGGTCGTCACCCACACCCGGCTCACCTGCGACGAACGCGACTTCCACGTCGACGCCACGCTCGACGGCTACGAAGGGGACCGCCGGGTCTTCTCCCGCACCTGGAACGAGAAGGTGCCCAGGGACCTGCTGTAGGACGCCGCACGGTTGAAGATCCCATTGGCTTAGGCTTGCCTGAGCTTTACTCAGGATCATCTTCAGCCCGCCCTCGCCGGGGGCTCCTCCGCAGGGAGACCGCACACCATGCCCACGCTCACCCGACGTGTCCACCGTGCCGCCGCGGCGGCGGTGGTGCTCGCGGCCGCCGGCGTCCTGACGCCGGCGGCCCCCGCGACCGCCGCCCCGGCGACGGGGACGTCCGTCACCTCCGCGCCGCTCGTCGCCGGCCTCTACCAGTCCGCCTACTCCGAGCGCAACGACGCGCTGTGGGCGACGGCGTCGGTGGGCCAGCCCCCGGCGGCGGTCACCCGCTCCCGGCTGGTCCGGCTCGACCCGGACACCCTGGAGGTGGAGGCCGCCTACGACGCCCCGCGGGATCCCCGCGACGGCACGATCGAGGCGGTCTACGGCATCGACGTCGACGACGAGCACAACACCGTCTGGGTCACCAACACCCGCGACGACAGCGTCGCCGTGTACAGCCAGCGCACCGGCCGGCACCTCGCGACCGTGCCCGGCGTGGCGCACGCCCGCGAGGTCGTGGTGGACGAGAAGCGGAACCTGGTCTGGGCCACGGCCTACGGCAGCGGCTCCGTCGTCGCCTTCGACAGCCGTACGTACGAGGAGGTCAGGCGGGTCACCGTGGAGGGGGCCGGCCCGACCGGGCTGGCGGTCGACGAGCGCACCGGCGCCGTGCACGCCGCCGACTTCACCCATGACCGCGTCATCCGGATCACCTCACGCTCCGCCGTGCCGCGGCTCATCCCCACCGGGGACGGCCCCCTCTCCGTCTCGCTCTCCGCCGACGGCCGCACCGCCTACACCGCCGACCAGGGAGCGGGCACCGTCTCCGTCGTCGACCTGCGCGCGGGGGAGGTGACCCGGTCGATCCCCACCGGCGAGGGCGCCAAGTCCGTGGCGACCCACCCCCGTTCGGGCCGGGTGCTGGTCGTCAACCGGCTGGCGGGGAGTGTCTCCGTCGTCGCCCCGCGGACCGGGACCGTCACCGGAACCGTCGTCACCGCGGCGCTCCCCAACCACGTCCAGGTTCGCGACGACGGCACCGCCTACGTCCTGGACAAGTCGGCCTCCGGGCCGGACGGCGAGGACCGGGTCACGCGGATCGTCCTCGCCGCCCGCTGAGGCGGGGGCCGCCCCGCTCAGCCGGCCAGGCCGTAGAAGCGGATGCGCGCGGTGGGCCGGAAGCCGATGCGCGGGTACACGGGCGCCCCCGCCTCCGTCGCGTGCAGGGTGGCGCGGGTCAGCCCCGTCGCCCGCGCGCCCTCGTGCAGCGCCTTGCGGGTGACGGCCTCGCCGTAGCCCCGGCGCTGCCAGTCGGGGTCGGTGGCGACGAGCGCGACGAAGAGCCGGCCCTCGGCCGGCACGGTCCCGGCGCACGTCACCGGGACACCGTCGCGCAGGCCGAGATAGGCGTGCACGTCGTTCTTCCAGAGCGCGGAGCCGCCGATCCCGTCGCGGCCCGCCTCCAGGGGGAAGCCGTAGGCGCGGGAGTTCAGGTCCGCGTAGGCGGTCAGCTGCTCGTCGGTGCGGACGCGTACGAACGTCAGGTCGGGGTGGACCGGGTCGGGGACGGGGAGCAGGTCCCCGGCCATCCCGGTCCCGGGGAAGGCGAGCCGGAGCCCCGCCCGTCCGGCCGCGCCGTCCAGCGCCGCCCGCGCCCCCTCGTCCAGCAGGTCCTCGAAGAGCCAGAGGAACCCGGGGTGTTCCTTGGCGCGCATCACGTCCGCCGCATCGGCCAGCCGCCGTTCCAGCAGCGCGGCGTCGGCCCCCGCCTCGGTCAGCGTGAGGCAGTTCCAGAAGGCGAAGCCGCAGTCCGCCCAGCGGACGGCGATGCCCGGGAGGTCACGTACGTCTGCCCCCGGGTCACGGTCGAGGACCATGGTCCGCCACACCGTGGCGAGCTGCTCCACCGATTCGATCGCATCCGCGAGATCCTTCACCGAAACTCCTCGACGTGTCGTGTGCGCGGGACGGGCCGTCCCCGGGGTCAACGAGCGGGAGCGTACGGAGGTTCACGTGTCCGCGCACCGCCGGTGAGCGGCGCGCGGACACGTCCGGCCGGGCGCTGTCCCGGCCGCGGTGGCCGGTCAGGCCCAGCAGCCGTTCACCGTGGCGGCCAGGCCGTCCATGGCGTCCTTGATGTCGCTCGGGGCGGCCGTGGAGTTGTTCTCGATGAAGGAGAAGATCCGCCACTCGCCGTCGTCGGTCCGCGTCACGCCGCTGAGGGCGATCGCGCCGGTGAGCGTGCCGGTCTTGGCGTGCACCTTGCCGACGGCGCACTTCGAGACGGCGTCGTCGAAGCGCCCCCACTCGGGGCCGAGGCTGGAACCGGCCTCGCCGGCCACCGGCAGCCCCTCCAGGATCGAGGCGAGGGTGGGTACCTCGGTGATCGAGTCGAGGAGCTGGGCGAGGGTGGCCGCCGGAATGCGGTCGGCGCGGGAGAGTCCGCTGCCGTCGTACATCGCGAAGTTGTCCAGTGAGATGCCGTACGAGCTGAGGACCTGGCGGACCAGTTCGATGCCGCCCTCGAAGGTGGCCGGCTTGCCCATCTCCACGGCGGTCATCCGCAGCAGTGTCTCGGCGATGTTGTTGTCGCTGGTCTTGAGCATCTGCTTGACGATCCGCGACAGCGGCGCCGACCTGTGCTGCGCCACCGGCACGTCGGACCGCTTCGCGGTCGCCCGGGCGACCTCGCCGTCGACGGTGACGCCGGCCGCCGTGAGCTTCTCGGCGAACACCTTGCCCGCGTCGAGGGCGGTGTCCTGGACGGCGGCGCCGTCGACCACGAGGGAACGCACCGGTGCCACCTCCGTGGGGTAGTAGCCCTCGTTCCAGCCGGTGGCGAGGGTGGGCTCGGCGAACAGGCTGTCGTCGACGCGGACCTTGACGTCGGTGCGGCCCGCGGCCTTGAGCCCGTCGACAGCGGTCCGCGCCATCTCGGCGAGGTCGTCACCGGTGAGGGTGCGGTCGCCGCCGCCGACGAGGGTGAGGGTGCCGTCGCCGTAGACGACCTTGGTGGTGAACTCGTGGTTCGCGCCGAGCAGGGTCAGGGCGGTGGTCGCCGTGACGAGCTTGGCGTTGGAGGCCGGCATGAGCGCGGTGGAGCCGTTGTGGTCCCACAGGGCGGTGTCCGAGTCGGCGTCGAGGACCACGCCGCTGACGTCGGAGCCGAGGCGGGCGTCGGCGACGCGTTCGGTGAGGTTCTTCACCAACTGCGCGTCGTCGGCGTCGAGCCCGCCGGCCGCGACGGCCTGCGACGCCGTGGTGGGGGTGCTGTCCGCCGCGAACGCGGAGGTGCCGGCCAGGGTGGCGGAGGCCACCGGCACGGCCATCGCGAGCACGAGCGCCCGGCGCGCGCCGGTGCGGCTCACTCTCGCCCTGCGGTGCCGGCGGCCGCCGGCCGGGGCGAAGGTGTTCGTGGGGGTCGTGGGGGTTTCGTCCGGCGTTCCAGTCATGAAGTGAAATCCAAGAGTCGAGTACGTAGATCGATCTGTGGGGGTGGAACTGGGTGGAGCCGCACGCACGTTATCAGCCGTCACATCGCTTTCGGCATAGCCGACGTTCGATTGTGAAAGAAGTGCGACGGCGTATGACCGTCAGGTGAGCGCGCCCTGTAATACCAGGCAGTGGCCGTCGGGCGTGAGGGTGACGACGTCTTGTTCGACTCGGCGTCAATTCCGTACCGCAATTCCCCGCCACCTGCCGCACGGTTCCCTTTCCGTACGGTCGGGCAATTCTCTCTGCCCTTTCGGGCAGCCGGCGCCGGGAACCGGAAGTACGGGACCGGCGTCCTCCTGGTGATCTTGTCGACCGTGGCCGTCAGGTACGCCCGGGACCGGGTCATGGCCGAGCCGCGTCCGCCGGGCGAGGCGCGTCGGGCCGTCGAGGCGGCCGTCGTGGCCGCGCTCTGCGCACCGCCCGCGGCTCCGGCCGCGCCGCCGGAGGGCTCCGTCGACCGCACCGTCCGCCGGCAGCCGGCCTCGGTGGCCGCCGTGCTTCCGGACGTCCCCGGTGTCACCGCCGTTGACGCCCGGACGGTCCGGGCGCGGGGTGCGCTGCCCGGCCTCTCCCGGCAGCTCGGCGTGTGGGCCCGGGCGGCGCGCTCACCGGCCGGCCCCCGTACCGCCGACCGCACCCGGCGTCACACCCCGACGGAACCGTCGAGGCGCTCGCGCAGCAGGTCCGCGTGGCCGTTGTGCCGGGCGTACTCGGCGATCAGGTGCACCAGGATCGTGCGCAGCGATATCGGCTCGCCGGTGCTCCTGCGGATACCCGTCGCGTCCAGCGTCGGCGCGGCCTCGGTGATCCGCCGGGACCGCTCGCACTCCGCGCGCCAGACGGCGAAGGCCTCGGCGGGATCGCCGTCGAGGCGGTCGAAGTCCTGCCCGGGATCGTCGTCGGAGTAGTGCAGCATCGGCACGTCCTCGTCGGCGAACTGGATGCGGAACCACCAGCGTTCGGCCCCCGCGAGATGCCGGACCAGGCCGTGCAGGGACAGCGTGGACGGAGGCAGCGCGCGCTCGGAGAGCCGCTCGGCGGGCAGGCCGGAGCACTTCTGCTCGAAGGTGGCCCGGTGCCAGTCGAGGTACGCGCCGAGCGTCTCGCGCTCGGTGCCGACGGACGGCAGCCCGGGGCGCGCGGCGCCGGGCCAACGCGGCGCGAAGTGCGCGGGGATGGGTGTGTCGGTCATGGTCCGCCTTCCGGTCCGTCCGTGGCCCCGGCCGAGGGGCGAGGTCCACGACGAGTCTCGCAGGCACCACTGACAACGCCCGGTGACGGCGGAGCCTCCCCGGCCCCGCCCTCGTCCTCGACGCCGCCCTCCCCGACGCCGCCCTCCCCGACGCCGCCCTCCCCGACACCGTCCTCCCCGACACCGTCCTCCTCGACGCCGCCGGCCGCGACGGCACAACGGCGGGCCAGCACGGCGAACGCCTCCCTCAGCTCCGCGGGCCGCACGTCGTGCGGCACGGCGTCGAACCGGCTCATCGCGGCGGCCAGGCCGGTCCACGACCAGGAGTCGAGCACCACCCGGCAGCGGCCGGGCCCCAGTTCCTCGACCAGCCCGTCGTGGACGTAGGGCGCGACGGTGGCCGCCGGCACGTCCAGGACCGCCTCGCCCCGGCAGAGCCGGCCCGCCTGACCGTCCATGCCGCGAAAACGCCCGGTGACGAAGGCGGCGACGTCTCCGCCCGGGACCTCACGCGGCGTGAAGCGGGGGCCGGTCGGGGTGCGGGGGGAGACGCGGTCCGCGCGGAACGTCCGCCAGTCGTCCCGGTCGAGGTCCCAGGCGAGCAGATACCAGCGGCCCCGCCAGGTGACCAGGTGATGCGGCAGCACCCGACGCCGGACCACCGCCCCGGCACCCTCACCCCGCGCCGTCGGGTTCCGCTGGTCCCGTCGGTCCTCGGCGTCCGGTGCTGTCGTCCCTCGTTCCGTCGGGTTCCGTTCGTCCCGTCGGTCCTCGGCACCCCGCGCCACCGTCCCTCGTTCCGTCGGGTCCCGCTCGTCCCCCCGGTCCTCCGCGTCCCCCGCCGCCACCCCCCGGCCCTCCCTGCCCCGTACACCCGCCCCGCCCCCCGCGTCCCGCACGCCCACCCGGCCCTCCGTGCCCCGAGTCACCTCCTCGCGTTTCCCGCCCCGCGAGACCGCCCCGCCCTCCCGGCCCCGCACAGCCGGATGCGCCGGGACGTAGTCGAACCGCAGCTCCTCGCGGGCGTGGATCGCCGTGCTGATCTCCATCAGCACCCGGCTGTCGGCCTGCACCGGGTCGGCGCCCGGTGGCGCGACCGCCGTCACCTGGAACGCGGCGATCCGGTGCCGCAGCCGGGCCGGCAGCACCTGCCGGAGCGTGGTGAGGGCCCGCGCCGCGGCCTCCCCGATCCCCGCGCCGGTCACGGTGGCGGTCTGCAGGGCGACCGCGAGGGCGACCGCCTGGTCGTCGTCGAAGAGCAGCGGCGGCAACTGCGCCCCCGTGCCCAGCCGGTAGCCGCCGTCCGGCCCCTTGACGGCCGTGACCGGATAGCCCAGCTCCCGCAGCCGGTCCACGTCCCGGCGGACCGTACGCGTGCTGACGTCCAGCCGCGCGGCGAGTTCGTCCCCGGGCCAGTCGCGGCGGGACTGCAACAGGGAGAGCAGCGCGAGCAGCCGTGCGGAGGTCTTCTGCATGTCCGCCATCCTGCCGCGAGTAGCGGACACACCCTGTCCGCCACCGCTGCGAAGGTGAGGTCGTCGACACCGAACGGGCCCCGGCCGGGGCCCGCCCGGCCGACACCTCCCCCTTACCGGCAACCGCAGGCCAGGAGCCACCCATGGCGATCACGACCACGACCCACCTGAACTTCCGCGGCGACGCCCGTGCCGCGCTCGACTTCTACCACTCCGTCTTCGGCGGGCAGACCGTCGCCGTCACCTACAAGGACACCGGCGACGTGCGGAACCCGGACGAGGCGGACTGGGTGATGTGGGGCCAGGTCACCGCGGACAACGGCTTCCGCGTCATGGCCTACGACGTGCCGTCCGCACTGCCGTGGAACCCGGGCGAGAACGCCGTCTTCGTCTCGGTGCGCGGCGACGACGCCGAGGAGATCACCGGCCTCTGGCAGAAGCTCTCCGCCGGCGCCACCGTCGTACAGCCGCTGGCGCCGTCCGCCTGGGCCCCGCTGTACGGCATGCTCAAGGACGCCTTCGGCGTCGTCTGGGTGATGGACGTCGCCGCCCCGTACAACGGCTGACCCGGAACAGGGCGCGCGGCGGGCCACGGAAACCGCCCGCCGCGCCCCCGCCCCCTTCCACCGCGACACCGAGGGACACACCCCTGTGACGAAGTTCGGCCCACCGGGCACCCCCGCCGAGGACACCGAGGCCCGCGACCGGACGGGGCCGGGTCCCGCGCTGCCCGGCCGCCCGGCCGGCGAGCGGACGGCGGCCCGACGACCATGACCGTCCTCGGCACCCGCGCCCTCAACCGCGCCACCCTCGCCCGGCAGTTCCTGCTCGACCGCACCACCGCCCCGGTCCTCGACGTCATCGCGCACCTCGGCGGCGTACAGGCCCAGGAACCGCAGGAACCCTTCACCGGACTGTGGTCCCGCGTACGGGACTTCCGCCCGGCGGACCTCGACGCCCTGCTCACCGGCCGGCGGGCCGTCCGCACCCACCTGATGCGCCGCACCGTCCACCTCGTGACCGCGGACGACGCCCTGGCCTGGCGCTCCCGGCACGACGCCATGCTGCGCCAACGCGCGCTCGCCGCCTACCGCGCCGAACTCGCCGGCCTCGACATGGAGGAGGTCGCGGCGGCCGGGCGGGCGGTCATGGCGGACGGCCGGCCCCGCACCATGGCCGAACTCGTCGACGCCCTCGCCGACCGCCGGCCCGCCGCGCCCCGCCGGGCCCTGGGCGAACTGCTGGTCGCCGCTCTCATCCCCATGGCCCAGCTGCCCCCGCGCGGCCTCTGGCGGACCAGGGCCGGAGTCCGCAACCTGCCCCTGGCCGCCTGGCTGGGCCAGGACCCCGACCCGTTGCCCGCCGACGGCTCCGACCCGGCCGGCTGCGCCCTGGTCCGCCGCTACCTGGCCGCCTACGGACCCGCCGCCTCGGCCGACCTGCGCGCCTGGTGCGGCCTGGCCGGGCTGCCCGCCGCGATCAGGGCCGTACGCGAGGAACTCGTCTCCTTCCGCGACGAACGAGGGCGCGAACTGCTCGACCTCCCCGACGCGCCGCGTCCCGACCCCGACACGCCCGCGCCCGTCCGCTTCCTCCCCGCGTTCGACAACGCGATCCTCGGCTACCACGACCGCACCCGGATCATCGACGACGCCCACCGCGGCCTGTCGGTCGCCGGGGACCGGGCCGTCCTGGTCGACGGCCGGGTCTCCGCCACCTGGACCCTGGAGACCACGCCCCTGGACACCACCCTCCGCATCACCCCCCTGCGCCCCCTGTCCCGGCGGGAACGCGCCGGAATCACCGACGAGGCCCGTTCCCTGGCCGCCTTCCTGACCTGCCCGGACCCGGCCGCGGACCCGGGCGGGGACACCGACCGTACGACCGTACGGATAGAGGACTGAGCACCGTCCCGTCCCGCACACCCGTCCGGCCACCCCCGCGCGCCCGCCTGTTTACATCGATGTACACGCGGCTCTAGCCTGGCGCGGATTCCGCTTCCCCGGACGCGCGCGGGAAGCCCGCAGGAAGGGAGAACACGCCCATGCTCCGCCTGTTCCACGCCCTCAGACGCCGCCCCCACGCCGTGCTGCTCGTTCTCGTCGCCGCCCTGACGAGCCTGGCGCTCGCCGCCCCGGCGGAGGCGGCGCCCGCCGCGGACGCCGCCTCCGCCACGGCCACCGGCACCCCGCTGCGCGACGGCACGGGCCTGTACCCGCGTGCCGTCCGGCTCGCCCACAACGGCGCCGCCAACGGCCGTGTCCTCGCCAGTGTCGTCACCTTCGACGGCGACAGCGGCATCGGCGCCATCCACGAGAGCACCGACGACGGGGCGACCTTCCACGAGGTCGGCCGGGTCGCCGACCCCGAGTCCGCGTCCGGTCAGGGGCTGTGCTGCACCACCCTGTTCGAACTGCCGCGGGCGGTCGGCGCGCTGCCGGCCGGCACGCTGCTCTGGGCCTCCTCGGCCGGGCAGGACGAGACCGGCCGCCGCATGGCCCTGCGGATCTGGCGCAGCCACGACGTGGGCCGCACCTGGTCCTACCTCTCGTCCTGCGCGGCGGCCACCGGTACCGGCGGCCTGTGGGAGCCGGAGTTCTCCATCGCCTCGGACGGCGCCCTGGTCTGCCACTACTCCGACGAGACCGACGCCGCGCACAGCCAGAAGCTCGTCGCCGTGCGCAGTTACGACGGCGTCACCTGGCAGGGCCGCCACGACACCGTCGCCAGCGGCCTCCAGACCGACCGTCCGGGCATGCCGGTGGTGCGCAGGCTCCCCGGCGGCACCTACTTCATGAGCTACGAGATCTGCACGCCCGGCGGCCAGTACCAGTGCGTCGTGCACTACCGCACCTCCGCCGACGGCTGGAACTGGGGGAGCGTCACCGACCTCGGCACCCGCCCCGAGACCGTCGACGGCACGTACTTCCGCGCCACCCCGACCATCGCCTGGGCACCGGACCCCGGCGGCGCCGCCAACGGCAGGCTGCTGCTGATCGGCCAGCGCCTGCTGAACAAGGACGGCGGGGTGGCCGCCGGGAGCGGTCGCACGATCCTCGCCAACACCGAGAACGGCCGCGGGCCGTGGTACGAGATCGAGGCACCGGTGAACGTGCCCGACCCGCAGATCAACTACTGCCAGAACTACAGCTCCGCGCTGCTGCCCTCGGCCGACGGCCGCACCGTCCTCCAGATCGCCACCGACTTCGACGGCACGGTCTGCAAGCCCTCCTACGCGACCGGCTCCGTCACCGGCACCGGCGACGCCGCAGGCGTCACCGGCGGTGCGGTGTACCGGCTGGTCAACGCGAACAGCGGACTGTGCCTCGACGTCGCCGCCGACTCCCGCGCGGCCGGCGGCGACATCCAGCAGTGGACCTGCAACGGCCTCGCCCCGCAGGACTGGACCCTGACCGCCCGCGGCGACAGCCGCTTCACGCTCACCGGCCGCGGCAGCGGCTACTGCGCGGACGTGGAGGACGGCTCCGCCACGGCCGGTGCCGACGTCCGCCAGTGGTACTGCAACGGGGCCGCCGCCCAGGACTGGCGGCTGGAGAACGTCGGCCGGAGCTACTACCGCCTCGTCGTCCGCTCCAGCGGACAGTGCCTGGACGTGGCCCAGGGTTCACGGACGGCCGGCGCCGACGTCCAGCAGTGGACGTGCAACGGCCGCCAGCCGCAGATCTGGAGGCTGGTGCGGGCATGAGAACGGGCGGGGGCCGCGGCCCCCGCCCGCCTTCCTCCCGCCGGTCCGGGTCAGCGCTGTGCCTCGATGGCGGCCGGCCGCAGCTGCGCGGCCCGCACCCGCGCCACGTCCAGCTTGGTGCCGCGGTCGAAGCGGTAGATGCCGTTCTGCTCCTGGAACACGTCGGTCAGCTGCGTGTAGCAGTAGCCGAACATGCGCGGATCGTCCAGCAGCACCCCGGTCAGGCCGCTGAACCGGGCGTGGAACTCCTCCTCGTCACGGACCCGTTCGCCGTACCCCCAGGACCGCTCCCGGTCCTCGCCGGACAGCTCGGCGGCGGCCCGGGGGTCCCACCAGATGCCGCCGAACTCGCTGACGAAGTACGGCTGCCCCGCGTACGGCAGCGAGTAGGCGGCGCCGTTCTCGTAGGCGTTGACGAACGGCTCGTCCTCGGCCAGCCCCGACATCAGCCGCCGGAACTCGGCCGGGTCCTGCTCGTAGTTGTGGGCGTCGTAGATGTCGGTCTCCGGGACCCGGTGGGCGTAACCGGAGGCGTCGATCACCGGCCGGGTGGTGTCCATCGCCTTGGTGGCGAGGAACATCGCGCGGGTCACGTCGTCGAGCTGGGTGATCCGGTCGTGCAGCTTCTGGTACGTCTCGTTCAGCGGGCACCAGCCGATGATCGAGGGGTGGGAGTAGTCCCGTTCCAGGGCCTCCAGCCACTGGGCGACGTACGAGGCGTCCGGCTTCTGGTTGTCGCCCGAGGAACCGCCGGTCTCGCAGCCCCAGTCGCCGAACTCGCCCCAGACCAGGTACCCGAGGCGGTCGGCGTGGTACAGGAACCGCTCCTCGAAGACCTTCTGGTGCAGCCGGGCGCCGTTGAAACCGGCCTCCATGGCCAGCTCGATGTCCCGGACCAGCGCCTCGTCGGTCGGGGCGGTCATCAGGCCGTCCGGGTACCAGCCCTGGTCGAGGACGAGCCGCTGGAAGACGGGCCGGCCGTTGAGCAGGACGGCCTTGCCGCGCAGCCCGACGGCGCGCAGCCCCGCGTAGCTCCCGGCGCTGTCGACGACCGTCCCGTCGGCGTCGAGGAGTTCGAGGCGCAGGCCGTACAGGTGCGGGTCGCCCGGCCCCCACTCGCGGCGCCGGTCCTCGGGCACCGGCAGGTGCAGCCGCGGGGCGAGATCGAGGTCGGCGCGGGCCTCGGCGCGGCTCACCTCGCCGTCGCCGTCGGTCAGGACGGCGCGCACCCGGTGGCCGGGCCGGTTGCCGGACAGTGGCAGCTCCAGGTGGAAGGCGCCGCCGGCGAGGTCCGGGGTGATCCGGGGCCGGCGCAGATGGACCTCGGGCACGGGCTCCAGCCACACCGTCTGCCAGATGCCGGTCACCCGCGTGTAGTTGCAGTCGTGGTTGGCGTACCGGACTGCCTGCTTGCCGCGGGCCTGCGGTCCCGACCTGGCGTCGCGGGCGCGGACGGTGACGACGACCTCCTCGCCGCCGCCCGCGATGTCACCGAGATCGGCGGTGAACGGGGTGAAGCCGCCCCGGTGCCGGGCGACCTCCGTCCCGTTCACCCAGACCGTGGTGTCGTGGTCGACCGCGCCGAAGTGCAGCAGCACCCGCCGCCCGGCCCACTCGGCGGGCAGGGTCAGGGCCCGCCGGTACCAGACGGCGTGCAGGAAGTCGGTGTCCCCGATGCCCGACAGCGCGGACTCGGGCGGGAACGGGACGAAGATCTCGCCCTGCAGCTCCCGGCCGAGGAGACCGCGTTCCAGGCCGCTGTCCCCCCGGTCGGTCTCGAACTGCCAGACGCCGTTGAGGTTCAGCCAGTCCCGGCGCGTGAACTGCGGACGCGGGTACTCCGGACGCGGAACGGAGGGGGTGGGCACACGTGCTCCAGTCGATCGATGGGGCGGGGCGGGAGAGGAGAGAGCTCAGGAACCGCCGAGGCCGGTGGTGGCCACGGAGTCGACGATGCGGCGCTGGAAGACCAGGAACACCACGATCAGCGGCAGCGCCGCCAGCAGCGCGGACGCCATGGCCTGCGCGTACTGGATGCCGTAGGCGTCCTTCACGGTGGCCAGGCCGACCGGCAGGGTCATGAGGTCGGGGTCGTTGGTCACGATGAACGGCCACATGAAGTTGTTCCACGCCCCGATGAAGACGAAGATCGACACCGCGGCCACGATCGGCCGGGACAGCGGCAGCACCACCGACCGGAAGACCCGGAACTCGGAGGCGCCGTCGCTCCGGGCCGCCTCCTCCAGCTCCCGGGGGACGCCGTCGAAGAACCGCTTCAGGATGAACACCATCATCGGGGCGACCACCTGCGGCAGGATCACGGCCGCATAGGTGTCCACCAGGTCGAAGAGCAGCATCTGCCGGAACAGCGGTACGACCAGCAGTTGCGGCGGCACCATGATCGCCGCCACCGTCACGGCCAGCAGGGCCCGGCGCCCGCGGAAGGTGCCCCGGGAGAAGCCGTACGCCGCGAGCGTCGAGACGGCGACCGTGATGACGGTGACCAGGGCGGCGATCAGGAAGCTGTTGAACGCCCAGACGGGCACGTTGCCCCGCTCCAGGATCTCCCGGTAGGCCTCCAGCGTGAACGCGCCCTTGACGGGGGAGAGGCCGGGCTTCGACAGGTCCTGTTCGCTCTGCACGGACGTGGCGATCGCCCAGACGAACGGCAGCAGCCACAGGACCGCGAGGACGACGAGCGCGGTCCCGGCCAGGACGCGCGGCAGCCGGCCGTGGCCGAGCAGCAGCGGGGAGCCGGCCGCGTCCCGGGGCGCGGGGCGCCGCGGACGGAGGGGTGGTGCGGTGGCGGACACGGTCAGTCCTCCCGGCGGAAGAGGCGGAGCTGCACGAGCGAGACGACGATGATCAGCGCGAAGAAGAGGTAGGAGACCGCCGAGGCGTAACCGAGCCGGTAACCGGTGAAGCCGACGTCGTAGACGTACTCCAGGACGGGCCGGGTCGACGCGTTCGGGCCGCCCTTGGTGAGGATGTAGATCTGGTCGAACACCTTCAGCGACGCCAGCACCTGGAGCATCGCCACCAGCACGGTGGTCCGGCGCAGCTGCGGCAGGGTGATGGACCACAGCCGCCGCCACGCGCCGGCGCCGTCCAGGGCGGCGGCCTCGTCGAAGGCCGAGGGCAGCGACTGGAGCGCGGACAGGTAGAGCAGGAAGTTGAAGCCGACCGTCCACCAGACGGTCAGCGCGGCGATCGACCACATGGCGACGGACTCGTCCGACAGCCAGCCGACCGGGTCCGTTCCGAGGGCGCCGAGGAACTGGTTGGCGAAGCCCAGGTCCGGCTGGTAGAGCCAGGTGAAGACGAGCGTCACCACGGTCACGGGCAGCAGGTACGGCGCGAAGAACGCCAGCCGCCACGCCCACTGGCCGGCCAGCCCGCTGTGCACCAGCAGTGCCATCACGAGGGCCACCAGGACCAGCGGGACGCTGGAGATGACGGTGAAGAACACCGTGTTGCCGAGGCTGCTCCACACGTCCGGGTCGCCGAGGGCCTCGGCGTAGTTGTCGAACCCGACGAACGCGGTGTCGCGCAGCGCCAGCGAGGAGTCGGTGAAGCTCATCCACAGGCCCTGGACGACGGGCCACACCAGGAACAGGACGAACAGCAGCAGGAACGGCAGCACGAAGACGAGGCCGGAGCCGCCGGCCCGGAATCTGCCCAGGCGTCCCGGGGTGGCGGTCGGGGGCGCCGCCGGGACGGGCAGCGCACCGGTGCCGGGGGGTGCGGTGGTGGTCACGGGGATCACTCCTTCTGCCGGTCAGGCCACCGGGTTGGGCTGCTTCAGCAGCGCGTCCGCCTCGCGGACCATCTGACGCACCGCCTGCTCGGCGGTGGTGTTGCCCAGCAGCGCCGACTGGAGCGGCTGGCACATCCGGTTCTGGAAGTTGGAGGCGGCCCCCGTGAACCAGTTCGGCGGATCGAGCACCGCCGCCTTCCCGGCCTCCGCGTACGAGGACTGCGGTGTCAGGGCGGCGTACTCCGGCGTCGCCAGCACGGGCTGGTACGCGGGGATGTGACCGGCGCTCGCCCAGGTGAGGCTCTGCTTGATCATCTCCGCGACATAGCGGTGGGCCTCGCGCCGCCGGGCCGGGTCGGGGTCGTCCTGGTGCGGGAGGACGAAGCTGTGGCTGTCGGTGTAGACGGCCGGCCGGTCGAAGACCTGCGGGAAGGGCGCGGCGCCCAGCGGGATGCCGGACTTCCTCAGCGTGGGCAGCTCCCACTCGCCGAGCATGGCCATGCCGCCGCGGCCGGAGGTGAAGGCGGCGAGCGCCCCGTTGTAGTCGAGGTTGTCGGGGTTGGTCCGGCCGTCGAAGAGGCGCCGCATGAACGACACGACCTCGACCGCCGCGTCCACGTCGATCCGCGGCGGCCCGCCGTCGGGCAGGGTGAACGCGGCGCCGGTCTGGGCGTAGAAGGCGGCGAACTGGCGCCAGCTCTGCGCGGTGTCGGTGACGTGGCCGAACAGGATGCCGGCCGCGCCGGTCGCCTCCGCCAGGCCCCGGCCCGCCTCCAGCAGGGCCTCCGGGGAACCCATCGGCGCCAGCTCCCCGTCGGCGTCCAGCAGTCCGGCCTTCCCGGCGGCCTCCTTGTCGTAGAACACGATGAAGGGGTGGACGTCGAGAGGTATCGCGTAGACCGTGCCGTCGTGCTTCGTCCGCGCCCAGACCGCCGGTGTGAAGTCCCGCTCCGTGACGCCGAACTCGGCGAGCAGCTCCAGGTCGAAGGGGTCGAGCAGTCCGCCGGGGGCGTATCCGGCCAGCCGGGACAGGTGCAGGACGGCCACGTCCGAGGCCCGGCCGCCGGCGGCCGACATGGCCAGTTTCGTGTAGTACGACGGTCCCCAGTCCAGGATCGTCCGGTCGACGTCGAAGCCCCGCCCCTGCCGGGAGACGGCCTCGATCATGTCGTCCATCAGCATGCCGTCGCCGCCCTGGAACAGGTCCCAGACGCTCAGCGCGGACGCGCCGGAGGCCGAGGCCGGTGAGGCGCAGCCGGCGAGCGTGCCCGCGCCGAGCAGCGCGCCCGCCCCGGCGAGGCCGGTGCCCAGGAGACGGCGGCGGGTCAGGCCGCGGGGCGGCTCCGGGGGCGGTGCGGGGACAGGGGATCGCGCAGTCATCATCGACCTTTCGACGCCGGACACGCGCACCGGACCGGCGGCGGGCCACCGCCGGGGTGGCCCCCGCGGCGTCCGGCGGGCGGGGTCCGCACCGGCTGACGCGGTGCGGTGGCTCGTTTTTACATCGATGTACATTGGCTGTAAAGGGCTGGCGGCGGACGGCCGGTCCCCGGGGAAGGCGGGGGACCCGCACCACCGCCGGCCGGCCCCCGGCCTGGCGCGATCTACACTCGGGGCCGGTGCGGGGCAGGGAGGTAGCGGTGGCACGGCCCAGGATCAAGGACGTCGCGCGGCACGCGGGGGTGTCGGAGAAGACGGTCTCCAACGTGATCAACGACTACGTCCATGTCTCCGAGCGGACCCGGCGGGTGGTCCAGGAGGCCATCGACCACCTCGGTTACAAGGTGAACCTGGCCGGCCGCCATCTGCGCAGGGGCCGCACCGGCATCATCGCCCTGGTCGTCCCCGAACTCGACGTCCCCTACTTCGCCGAACTCGCCCGGCACGTCATCCGCGAGGCCGAACAGCGCTCCCTGACCGTCCTCATCCACCAGACCGGCGCCGACCGCGACCACGAGCTGGCGGCGCTGGCCGGATTCGGCTCCACCTTCGTCGACGGGGTCATCCTCAGCCCGCTCGCCCTGACCGCCGACGACCTGCGCGACCGCGCGGGCGCCCCGCCCACCGTGCTCCTCGGCGAACTGCTGGAGGAGGGCGCGGACCACGTCGCCATCGACAACGAGCGGGCGGCCCGGGAGGCGACCGAGCACCTCCTCGGCCTCGGACGTCGCGCGATCTTGGCCGTCGGCGGCCGGGACGACGCGGGCCTGGGCACCGCGGAGGCCCGCACCCGCGGCTACCGCGCCGCCCTCGCCGCGGCCGGCCTCGCCTTCGACCCGGCGGCGCTGCTGCCGGTGCCGTCCTTCCGGATGCCCGACGGGGCCGAGGCCGTCGACCGGGTCCTGCGCGCCGGCGCCCGCCCCGACGCGCTGCTCTGCCTCAACGACCAGCTGGCGCTGGGCGCGCTGCGCACCCTGCACGAGCACGGCTTGCGGGTGCCCGAGGACGTCGCCGTGATCGGCTTCGACGACGTGGAGGGCGGGCGGTTCAGCGTGCCGACCCTCAGCACCGTCTCCCCGGACAAGGCCGCGGTGGCCCGGATCGCCGTCGACCTGCTGCGGCGCCGGATGGACGAGGCCGCCGGACCGGCCCCCGAGGACAGCGCCGCGGCCGGGGTGCGCTCGCCCCAGGACCTGGTCGTCGCCCACCGGCTGGTGCTGCGCGAGAGCACGGAAGGGGCCGCCGGACGGCCCGGCGGCGGCCCGCGAGCGGCGGGTGGCCGATCAACAACACGCGGGTGACGGAAAGTTGGGAAAAAGAGATCAACATCTGGTTGGATTGGGTAGGTGATCTTGCGTTCCTGTCCGTGAAAGGCGCCCGCTGATGTCTTCCGTCCTCGCCCAGGCCCCGACCGTCGCCCCGCCCGCCTTCTCGCGCGCGGCGACGGACCATACCGGTGCGCCCGGCCGGGGCGGTGTCGTGCGCGGCGGCAGGCAGCCCGGCGCCTTCCCGGCCAGGAACCAGGGCACGCTGCGGGTCGCCACCCCGAGCTACCGGCCCGACGCGCCCTACCCGGCCGTGCCGTTCGAGGCCGACGGCGCCGGCGTCCTGCGGGTCATCGCCGACCCCCGCACCCCGGTCTTCGTCACCGTGCAGACCAGTGGCCGGCGCCGCTACGGCTACTGGCAGCCCTACGACTCCCGCACCAAGCGGGGCGGCTGCTACGTCGCCCTGCCGACCGCGGTCTGCGACCAGCTGCACGAGGCCGGCCGGATCGCGCTGGACGGCCCGCTCGTCGACCCCGGCAAGACGACGTACCGGGTCCGCCCCGCGGGCACCCCCGCGCCGCCCACCCGCCTCCCGGCCGCGCCGGTGCGCACCCCCCGGGCACCGGCCCGCGCGGTGCCCCGCCCGCTCGCCGCCTGAGCGGTCCCGGCGCCGGACGCGCCGACCGGGTGACGGCAACCGCGCATACGGGGTGACCGGCTGTTTTACAGTAGCTCCGACCATTCGGAAAGCCGTGACCTGTGAGGTGCTCAGCAACCATGCCGGCCGCCACGTTTGAGTTCCAGGTAGAAGCACGTCAGCTGCTCCAGCTGATGATCCACTCGGTGTACTCGAACAAAGACGTCTTCCTGCGCGAACTCGTCTCCAACGCCTCCGACGCGCTGGACAAACTGCGCCTGGAGGCGCTGCGTGACGACACGCTCGACGCCGATGTCTCCGACCTGCACATCGAGATCGAGGCCGACAAGGAGGCCCGCACCCTGACCGTGCGGGACAACGGCATCGGGATGTCGTACGACGAGGTCGGCCAGTTGATCGGCACGATCGCCAACTCGGGCACGGCGAAGTTCCTGCAGGAGCTGCGGGAGGCGAAGGACGACGCCGGGGCCGAGGGGCTCATCGGCCAGTTCGGCGTCGGCTTCTACTCCGGGTTCATGGTCGCCGACGAGATGACCCTGGTGACCCGGCGGGCCGGTGAGGCGCAGGGCACCCGCTGGTCCTCGCGCGGTGAGGGCACGTACACCCTGGAGACGGTCGACGACGCGCCGCAGGGCACCTCGGTGACCCTGCACCTGAAGCCGGCCGACTCCGAGGACGCGCTGCACGACTACACGTCCCCCTGGAAGATCCGCGAGATCGTCAAGCGGTACTCGGACTTCATCACCTGGCCGGTCAAGCTGGTGCCCGCGCCCGGCGAGGACGGCGAGGCGCCCGAGCCCGAGACGCTGAACTCGATGAAGGCCCTGTGGGCCCGCTCGCGGGAGGAGGTGTCCGACGACGAGTACCACGAGCTGTACAAGCACATCAGCCACGACTGGCGCGACCCGCTGGAGACGATCCGCCTCCAGGCGGAGGGCACCTTCGAGTACCAGGCCCTGCTCTTCCTGCCCGCCCACGCCCCGCACGACCTGTTCACCCAGAACTACCGCCGCGGTGTGCAGCTCTACGTCAAGCGCGTCTTCATCATGGACGACTGCGAGGCGCTGCTGCCGCCGTACCTGCGCTTCGTCAAGGGCGTCGTCGACGCGGCCGACCTCTCGCTGAACGTCTCCCGCGAGATCCTCCAGCAGGACCGGCACATCCAGCTGATGCAGCGCCGGCTGACGAAGAAGGTGCTCTCCTCCGTCAAGGAGCTGATGACCGGCTCCCCGGAGAAGTACGCCGACTTCTGGCGGGAGTTCGGCGCGGTGCTCAAGGAGGGACTGGTCACCGACGCCGACAACCGGGACGCCATCCTGGCCGTCTCCTCCTTCGCCACCACCGCTTCCGAGGACGAGCCGGTCACGCTCAAGACGTATGTGGAGCGGATGAAGGACGGCCAGGACGCGGTCTACTACATGACCGGCGAGTCCCGGCAGAGCATCGAGAACTCCCCGCACATGGAGGCGTTCCGCGACCGGGGCATCGAGGTGCTGCTGCTCACCGACGCCGTCGACGAGGTGTGGGCCGACGCCGTCGGGGAGTTCGACGGCAAGCCGCTGCGGTCCGTGGCCAAGGGCGACATCGACCTGGGCACGGACGGCGACGGCAAGAGCGAGGAGGAGCGGGAGCAGCAGAGCGCCGCGTACGAGGAGCTGCTGGGCTGGATGAAGGAGCAGCTCGGCGAGGAGGTCAAGGACGTGCGCCTGTCCTCCCGGCTGACCGTCTCCCCGGCCTGCGTCGTCTCCGACACGGACGGCATGACCCCGGCGCTGGAGCAGATGTACCGCGCGATGGGCCAGGAGGTGCCGGCCACCAAGCGCATCCTGGAGCTGAACCCGGACCACGCGCTGGTCAAGGGCCTCAACGAGGCGTACACCCAGCGGGAGGACCGTACGGAACTGGTCGAGACCGCCGAGCTGCTGCACGGTCTGGCGGTGCTCGCGGAGGGCGGCCAGCCCAAGGAGCCCGCGCGCTTCGTGAAGCTGATGGCGGACCGGCTGGAACGCACGCTGTAAAGCGCGGGGGAGGGGGTACCGGGAGGGCGACGTGTGACAGGACGGCCGGAAGGGTGACGATGGGTTCGGTGACTCAGCTGCGACAGCTCAGGGGCCTGTACTCGGGCGGGGTGGCGGCGTGGTCCGCCTGCCTGCTGTGGAACATGGTCCGGGGCGACGGATCGGCTCGGCAGACGGTCCTGCTGCTGGTCCTGCTCGCCGCCTTCCTGGGCCTGCTGCTGTGGTCGACCTGGTGCCTGTGGGAGGCCGGTGCCCGCCGCCCGGCCGACCGGACCGCGGGCACCGGGGCCGGGCCCGACCGGTCGTAGCGCTCGGGACGGGGCGGGTCAGCGGACCCGGTCCCGCAGATACTCGGTGAGGGCGGTACCCGGCCGGAAGGCGGCGGTGCCGTCCTCGCTGCGGAAACTGCCGAAACTGCCCATGGACACCGTCTCGCCGGCGCGCAGGGCCCGGGCGATGGCACCGGGCCGCTCCACGGTGCCGAAGACGGCGTCGAACACCCTGCCGACCTCCTCCGGTGCCAGCGGCCGTTCGCCGCCGTGCCCGGCGGTGCCCTCGCAGGCCGTTTCGACCAGACGCGCCTTGTCCATGAGCCGTACCGTCCGTTCCCGTGGCGGTGGGGGCCGCGGCCGGAGCACCGCGGCCGACGCTTCCCCCCAGCATCCGGGCGGTCGGCCCCGGACGCACCTCGGGCCCGGCGCCCCGGCTCATTCGCCGAGCGCCGCCGCCATGGTGTCGAGGTCGGCGAGGAGAGCGGCGAGGCGCCGGGCGGGAACGGCCTCGATCATGCGGCTCTCGACGGCGTAGACGGCGCCGCGGGCCGCGTGCAGCCGCTCCCGTCCGGCCGGGGTGAGATGGACGGGCAGGGCCCGCCCGTGCCCGGCGTGCGCGGCCCGCGCGAGGAGCCCGGCGTCCTCCAGTCCGCGCAGGACGACATGGGCCGACTGCCGGGTGACGAACGTGCCGCGGGCCAGCTCGGCGCTGGACAGGCCCGGCCGCTCGTCGAGCAGTTCCAGGCAGGAGTACTGCGGGACGGTGAGGCCGTGGTCGCGCAGGGCGCGGTCCATGGCGCCGCGCAGCGCGGCGGCGGCGCGCTTGAGGCGGTAGCCCACGTGCTCGGTGACGTCCTCGGCCGGATGGGGCGGGGGAACGGGTCCGTGCTCTTCCATGTCAGCATTTTGACATAGTCCGGCGGGACCGCCTACGGTCAGGGATGTCAAAGTCCTGACATCCGGACCCGATCCCGTCCCACGAGGAGAAGCCATGACCGTCGCCGTGGAAGGCCCCGACTTCATCGCCCTGCAGGTACGGGACGTGCCCGCCGCGGCCACGTTCTTCGAGGAACGCCTCGGACTCCGCCGCGCCCCCGCGTCACCGCCCGGCGCGGTGGTCTTCGCCACCGCCCCGATCCCCTTCGCCGTCCGTGAGCCGCTCCCCGGCACCGACCTCACCGGGGACGCGCGCCCCGGCCTGGGTGTCGCGCTGTGGCTGCGCACCCCCGACGCCGGCGCACTGCGCGAGCAGCTCCTGGCGGCCGGGACGGAGGACGTCGGCCCCTTGCTGGACAGCCCGTTCGGCCGGATGTTCTCCTTCACCGGCCCCGAGGGCTACCGGCTCACCGCGCACGGCGGCTGACGGCGGCCTGCCGCCAGGAGGGAACACGCGTCCGGTAGGTGCCCTCCGCCGTGAGGCGCGCCTTCCTGCTGCCGCCCGTCCGGGGCGGGTCGGCGCTCCCGCCGGCGCGGCACCCCGTCCGGCCTCGTGACCGGGGCGGGTCCGGCTCGTTGACCGCCGGTAAGCGTGACGACCAGGTCGGGAGTAGATGTGGAGTTCATCCATCAGAGCGTCTTCGAGGGGTTCCGTTTCGGCTGCCGGGTGGTGGAGCAGCCGGCCCCCCGGACGGAACCCGTCGTCGTGCTGGGCGGCGCCTACCAGACGATGCACTCCAACCGGCGCTCCGAGCGGCCCTGGGCGAGCGCGGCGACGCTGGTCAACGTCGAACTGCCGGGCCTCGGCACGGCGGACGACCTGCCGGCCGAGTACGGCTTCGACTTCATGGGCGACGCGCTCGGCCACCTGCTGGACGAACTCGCCCTGGACCGGGTCAACATCATCGCCGTCTCCTACGGCACCGCCATCGCCTACCGCTACGCGCACCGCCGCGCCGAACGGGTGGCCCGGCTGGCCCTGGTGGGAGCCACCCCCTCGCTGCCCGGGGACGCGCGGGCCACGGTCGAGGCGATGAGCCGGCTGCTGCGCGAGGGCGCCATGGCGGAGTTCGCCCGCCGCGCCGTCGACCTGCTCGTGTGCCGGCGCCCCGAGTGCCTGGAGGCGCATCCGCACAGTGCCGCCGAGGTGCTGCGCCGGGTCCTGGAGGCCGCCGACCCGCACGACGTGGAGCGCTACGCCGCCGCCAACGACCGCCTGCTGCGCCACCCCTTCGACCACCCGGAGGGCATCCACGGGGTCCGGGCGCTGTGCGTCAGCGGCGAGCACGACCGGCTCTGCCCGCCGCAGCGCGCCCGCGCCGTCGCCGAGAGCATCCCCGGCGCGGTCTTCACCACCATGAAGGGCAGCGGACACGTCGTCCACCTGGAGCGCCCCAAGGACTTCAGCGACGTCCTGGCGCGCTTCCTGACCGACGAGGACCTGACGGGCCACCCCAGCCTGACCACGCTGGAACACGTCCCGGCGGCCGACGCGCGGCGGACACCGCTGCGCGTCTGACCCGGCCCCGGAGCATTCCTGGCCCCGGAGCATCCCGGGCCCGGAGCTTCCCCGGCCCGGGGCAGCAGCCGACGTGCTTCTGCCCGGGACCCGGACGCGGCGGCTCAACGGCGCCCGGTGCCCGGCAGCGGGAGCCGGAAGACACCCCGGCGGGCGGCCGTCGGCGCCGCCGGGAGCGGTGAGGGCGGTACCGCGGGGACCGGACGGACCGCGTGGGCGAGGCGGTGGTGGCTCACCGACGGCCACGGCGCACGCCGTACCGGGCCGCGCCGCCCGGCGCCGACGAAGAGGACGCCGCCCTCCCGGCCGGCCGCCTCGACCGGCGCCGGGCCGGACGCACCCCGGACGACCAGCGCCTGTACGGGAGCGCCGAGGACCCCGTCCCGTGTCCGCAGCAGCCGCACCCGGGCGAGCCGCGCCCGCTCACCGGACGGGACGGACGGGACGGCAGCCACCGCGGCCGGCGAGGGCGCGGACGGGGGCGGGCGCCACGCCGGGCCGGCACCGCCCGCAGCGCGGCGCCCCGGCGCCGCGCCTCCTCGGCCGCCCGGACCGGCGCGGCCCGGTTGCCCGGGGAACCGCTCACCCCCACCACACCCCGGCCGGCCGACGCGGCGCACAGGGGCCCCGGACGGGGCTCACGCCCCGAGCGGGATTCGGGTACCGGACCCGATCCAGGCATCGCCTCACCGTTTCGCACCGGGCCGGCCGGACGGCGGGCCCCGGCCGGTGCCTCTCGCGGGGACCGTCCCCGTCCCACCCCCGGCACCGGGTCCCCGGCCGGCCCGCGCCCCGTTTCCCGGCACGTACCTGACGGTCCGCGTCCGGCCGCCGCCAGCGATCCGTCAACGTCCCCCGCCTCCCCGTCAGCGTCCCGTCAGGACCTCTCACCCCGGGCCTGGCGCCGGGCCTGGCGCCGGGCCTGGCGCCGATCACCGGCCCCGGCGCCAGGGCAGCACACCCGGGCCGCCCGGCCGGCCCGCCGCCCGCCTTCCCGCGCACCGCGCGGGCCCATCGGGAGGACCCCCATGCGAGGCGACAACCCCCGCCCGGACCTGTACGGCGTCCGGTACGCACCCCGCCTGACCGGCCGGCCCAGCACCGCCGCCCCGGCCCGGGTGACCGTGGTGGGCCGGCACTGCGAGGCGGGCGACGTCCTCGCCGCCGACGTCGAACTCCCCGTGGACCTGCGGCCCGGCGACCTGATCGCGGTACCCGTCGCCGGGGCCTGCCACCTTTCCATGGCCTCGGCCCACCACCTGGTGGGCCGCCCGCCCGTGGCCGCCGTGCACGACGGCACCGCCCGGCTCCTCGTCCGCCGCGAGTCCTTCGAGGACCTCCGCGTCCGCGACGCGGGCCTGTGAGCCCGTCTGCGCCAGGACACCGCGGCCTCCGGCCACGCCCCGCCGAACTCCCGGAGGCGGGAGGGCCGATCGTGGCAGGATGACGGCATGACGATCAGAAAGGGCGATGCCGCGTAGGCGCCCGAAAGCCCTCCGTTCCGGGCGGTGGCGGCCTCGCGGACACGTGGTGGTGCGGCGTGTCCGGGGCGTTTCCGCCAAGACCCGTGCGGCCGTCCGCCGTGTCGAGGAGGAGCGTAGGTGGCCCGGCGCGGTCGCCCGTTCCGAGTGGGCGTTCAGGCAACCCGGCCGCTGGCTGAACGCGTCCCCTGTCCGGCAGTCCGGACTGGAGGTGGAGTACGCCCGCGGCGAGCTGGAAGAGGTCATGCGCCACCTCCCGCCCGGCGCGATCTCGGCCGGCTGATCGCCCGTATCGACGACGAGTTCGAGCGCCGCATCCTCCCGAACCCGGGGCCGGTGGACGCCGCCACGGTGGGCGGCTGGTGGTGGTCGGGAATCCGTGAGCTCCGAGGGTGTCCGGAGCCGGGCGGACGCCGACCGGCCGCGTCGCCGCCCCGGGGACGCGACGGGGCCGCGCCCCAGGGGGCCGCAGCCGAAAAGCACGTGCGGTACCGCCTCCGGCGCTGGCAGGCTGCGCCGGTGAACCGTGAACAGATCTCCGCGATCGCCCATACCGCCCACCCCGTCAAGGCCCCGCTCGACGACGACTCGGTACGCCGGCTGCTCGACCACGGCGTCCCGCCCGGCGCCGAGCGCGTCCTCGACCTCGGATGCGGCACCGCCGCCTGGCTGCTGCGCGCCCTGACCGCCCACCCCGGTCTGCGGGCCGAGGGCGTCGACACCTCCGCGGACGCGCTCGCCCTGGCCCGCCGGTGCGCGCGCGAACAAGGCGTCGAGGACCGCCTCGTCCTCCACCGGGGGGACGCGGCGGACTTCACCGGACCGGACACGTTCGACCTCGTCCTCAGTGTCGGCGCCACGCACGCCTTCGGCGGTCTGCTCCCCACCCTCGCCGCGGCCCGCCGCCACCTGGCACCCGGCGGCCGGGTCCTCATCGGCGAGGGCTTCTGGGACGGCACCCCGACCCCCGAGGCCGTCGGCCTCCTCGGTGACCTGGCCGATCTCCCCACCACCGTGGAACGGATCGCCGCCGACGGCTGGGTCCCCGTCCACGGCCACATCAGCACCCGCCGGGAACTGGACGCCTACGAGTGGTCCTGCTGGGGCACGCTGGCCGGCTGGGCCCTCGACCACCCCGCCGACCCGGACAGCGCCCAGGCCCTCGCGACGGCCGCCGCCCGCCGCACGGAATGGCTGCGCGGCTACCGGGACGCCTTCGGCTTCCTCTGCCTGGTCCTGCGCCCCACCGCCGGCTGACCCGCCGCACGGGTCGCCCGCAGGCCGGGTCCCACGCCCGGGCCCGCGCCGGAACGCATGGTTCCCCATACCCGGCACCCTGTCTTCGTCCGCGTGACCGCCCGCTGACAGGCTTCCCCCATGACCTTCTCTCCCCACCGCGGTCCGCTGCTCGCCGCGCCCCTCCTGCTCGTCACCTGCCTCCTGACCGGCTGCGCCGACGACGCCGACGACGTACGCGCGGCACCGGCACCCACCGCCACCGCCACCGGATCGTCCGCCGCCCCCGCGCCGGCGGCCCGCGCGCTCGCGGCGGTCGAGAAGCGGTACGACGGCGCCCGGCTGGGCGTCTACGCCCTGGACACCGGCACCGGCCGCACGGTGGCCCACCGGGCGGACGAACGGTTCGCGCACTGCTCCACGTTCAAGGCCCTCGCCGCCGGGGTGCTGCTGGAGCGCGCCACCGACGAACAACTGGGCGAGGTCGTCCGCTACGACTCCTCCGACCTGCTGGAGTACGCCCCGGTCACCTCCCGGCACACAGACACCGGGATGAGACTGAGCGCCCTCCTCGACGCCTCGCTGCGGTACAGCGACAACACGGCGGCCAACCTGATCGTGGAGCGGCTCGGCGGCCCCGGCGCCGTCGAGGAAGCCCTGCGCGGCCTGGGGGACACCACGACCCGCGTCGACCGCGTCGAGCCGGCGCTGAACGAGGCCACCCCCGGGGACACCCGGGACACCAGCACCCCGCGCGCCCTCGCCACCGACCTGCGTCGTCTCCTGCTCGGCGACCGGCTGCCCCCGGCCCGGCGGGCGATGCTGGGCGACTGGATGGCCCGCAACACGACCGGCGGCCCCTACATCCGTGCCGGTGTGCCCGCCGGCTGGACGGTCCAGGACAAGACCGGGAGCGGCGGCTGGGGCACCCGCAACGACATCGCCGTCGTCCGGCCCCCGCAGGGCTCCCCGATCGTCCTCGCCGTCCTGTCCGACCGCGCCACCCGGGACGCCGCCTCCGACGACGCCCTGATCGCGGACGCCACGAAGGCCGTCGTCGCCGCGCTCCGCTGAGCCTCCCGGCTCACCGCCCGCCCAGCACCGCGTCCAGCCCGTACTCGAAGCGCTCCTCGAAGGAGCCCGAGGCGAGGTGGCCGAGGACGCGGTGCAGGGCGGGGTGACCGGCCTCCGTGACGGCGCGCTCCAGCCGGTCGCCCGACATCCGCTCCGCCGCCTGCTGCTCCTGGGTGAGGCCGAGGGTGAAGTACAGGACCGTCCAGGTGGTCCAGGCCGCCCCGCGTTCGTCCAGACCGGCGTCGAGGAGGGCGGCCACCAGCGTCTCCGCCAGCCGGAGGGTGTGCGGCTCCGCGACATAGGTGCCGACCACCAGCGCGGCGCCGTCGCGGTGGGCGAGCAGCGCGCGGCGGTAGCGCCGGACCACCTCGCGGGCGCGCTCGCGGGGCTCGTCCGGCAGACCGTCGAGCGGGGCCTCCCCGACGACCGCGTCCGCCATGAGGTCCAGCATCCGGGCCTTGGTCTTCACGTGCCACAGCACGGTGTTCATCCGGACGCCGAGCCGGTCGGCGACCGCGCGCGCGGACAGCGCCTCCAGCCCCTTCTCGTCCAGCAGGTCCAGCGCGGCCCGGACCACGGTGTCCGGCGCGAGACGGTCACCCGTTTGCCGTTTGGTCATTGACCTAGTTTACTTCGGACCCACACTATTGGTCAGTGACCAAGAAGGGTTGGGTCATGGCACAGCACCATGTCGTCATCGCCGGCGGCGGCCCCGTCGGACTCTGGCTCGCCGCCGAACTCCGGCTGGGCGGCGTCGCCGTCACCGTCCTGGAGGAGCGCACCGAGATCGACGCCCGCTCCAAGGCGCTCACCCTCCATCCCCGCACCCTGGAGGTCCTCGCCGCGCGCGGGGCGCAGGGGCCGTTCCTCGCCGAGGGCCTGCCGATCCCCGCGGGGCACTTCGGCATGCTCGACCAGCGGCTGGACTTCAGCTCCCTGGACACCCCCTTCCCGTACACCCTGGCCCTGCCCCAGGCCCGCACCGAGGCCCTGCTCCAGGAACACGCCCTCGGCCTCGGCGCCACCGTCCTGCGCGGCCACCGCGTCACCGGCTTCACCGAGGGCGCCGCGTCGGTGTCCGTGCGGGTGACGGGACCGCGGGGGGAGTACGAGACCGAGGCGGCGTACCTCGTCGGCTGCGACGGCACCCGCAGCACCGTGCGCACCGCCGCCGGCATCGGCTTCCCCGGCACCCCCTCCACCGTCCTCGGCTGGCTCGGCGACGTCTTCCTCGACCGCCCGCCCCGGCCCGGCTACGGCCGCCACACCCCGCGGGGCGGGGTGATGGCCGTGCCGCTGCCCGACGGACGGCACCGGCTGGTCGGCGCCGACCCCGGCAGCCACACCACCACCTGGCCCGGCGACCTCACCCTGGACGAACTGCGCCGCAAGGTCACCGCCGTCACCGGCGACGACTTCGGGATGCGCGACCCCTCCTGGCTCTCCCGGTTCGGCAACGCCACCCGGCTGGCCGCCGCCTACCGCCGCGGCCGGGTCCTGCTCGCCGGCGACGCGGCCCACCAGCACTTTCCCGCCGGGGGCGTCGGGATGAACGTCGGCATCCAGGACGCGCACAACCTCGGCTGGAAGCTCGCCGCGACGCTGCGCGGCTGGGCGCCGGACGGCCTGCTGGACACCTACCACGCCGAACGGCACCCGGTCGGCGCCGAACTGGCCGCGCACAGCCGTGCCCAGACCGCGCTGCTGGCCACCTTCACGCCCGAGGTGGCCGACCTGCGCGGCCTGCTCGGCGAGCTGATCGCCGCCCAGCCCGGCGTCAACCGGTTCCTGGCCGAACGGCTCACCGCGCTCGGCGTCCGCTACCCCGCCGCGGACCCCTCGGCCCACCCGCTCACCGGCACCCGCGCCCCGGACCTCGCCCTCACCGGCACGGACCGGACCCTGTTCGCGCTGGTGCGCCCCGACGCGTACCTCCTGCTCGACCTCACGGCCGGCGGCACGCCCGGCGTCCCGCCCCGGCCGGGGCTCGCCGTCCACACCGGGGCACTCGCCCGGCCCCCGGCCGCCTGGCGGGACGTACGCGCCGCGCTGATCCGCCCGGACGGCCACGTCGCCTGGGCCGGCACCGGCGGCGACGGCAGAGCCCCGGCCGCGGCGGTGGAGGGGGTCCTCGCCGGACGGCGGTGACGGCTACTATCCGGGCATGCCGCTGACCCCGCACGCCGTGGACCGGTTCGAGGCCGCGCGGTCCCGCATGGAGGCCCTCGCCTACCGCCTCCTCGGGTCCGCGAGCGAAGCCGAGGACGCCGTGCAGGAGACCTTCCTGCGCTGGCAGGCCGCCGACACCGACCGCGTCGAGGTCCCCGAGGCCTGGCTGACGAAGGTCCTCACCAACCTCTGCCTCAACCAGCTCACCTCGGCCCGCGCGCGGCGCGAGACCTACGTCGGCCAGTGGCTCCCGGAGCCGCTGCTCGCGGGCGACCCGATGCTCGGCCCCGCCGACACCGCGGAACGGCGGGAGTCGGTCTCGTACGCCGTGCTCACCCTCATGGAGCGGCTCTCCCCGAAGGAACGGGCGGTGTACGTGCTCCGGGAGGCGTTCGACTACTCGCACCGGGAGATCGCGGGCATCCTCGACATCACCGAGGTCTCCGGTCAGCAGCTCTACCACCGCGCCAAGAAGCACATCGCCGACGGCAAGGCCCGCGCCGAGGTCGACGAGGCCGCGGCACGGCGGGTCGTGGAGGAGTTCCTCGCGGCCGCCACCACCGGCCGCACCGAGCCGCTGGTACGGCTGCTGACCCAGGACGCCGTCGCCGTCGGGGACGGCGGGGGCAAGGTCCCGGCCCGCACGAAGGCGTTCGAGGGCGCCCGGGCGGTGGCGACGTTCATGCGGGGCCTGTTCAAGCCCGGCAAGGCCCAGCGCGCCCTGGCCGGCGGCTCCCCGGAGATCTACGCCGCGACCGCCAACGGCGGCCCCGCCCTCGTGGTCGTCGTCGACGGCCGGGTCCTGGGCGTGATGTGCCTGGAGATCACCCCCGAGGGCATCGCCGCCTTCCGCAGCCAGGTCAACCCCGACAAGCTCGCCCGCGCGACCCGCCACTGGGCGGCCGGCGACCACGGGGCGCCCGCGCTGCGGCTCCACTGACCCGTCCCGGATGTGAGGTGCTTCACATCCGGCTCCTGTCAGGAAACGGCGCCCTGCCCGGTTCAAGAGGCGAATCCCGCAGGACAGACCAGGACAGGAGACCGGACATGCAGCACCGCATCGTCGTCCTCGGCGCCGGATACACCGGCGCCACCGCCGCCGGGCGCCTCGCCAGGCGGCTGCACCGCGAAGACGTGACCGTCACCCTCGTCAACGCCGAACCCGACTTCGTCGAACGGGTCCGGATGCACCAGGTCGCCACCGGCCAGCGGCTCCGGACCCGGCCGCTGACCGCCCTCTTCGACGGCACCGGCGTCCAGGTCCGCCAGGCCCGGGTCACCGGCGTCGACGTCGACCGCAGGACCGTCACCGTCCAGGCCGCCCACGGCGGCGACGGCACCGAGGAACTGCCGTACGACACCCTCGTGTACGCCCTCGGCAGCGGCTGGGACGACCAGGGGGTGCCCGGTGCCGCCGCGCACGCCCACGAGATCGCGAGCCGGGCCGGCGCCCTGCGGCTGCGCGACCGGCTGGCCGGCCTGAGCGCCGGGCAGCCCGTGGTCGTCGTCGGCGGCGGCCTCACCGGGGTCGAGGCCGTGACCGAGATCGCCGAGGCCCGCCCGGACCTCGCGGTCGCCCTCGTCGCCCGCGGTGGCCTCGGCGACTGGCTCTCCGACAAGGGCCGCCGCCACCTGCGGAAGGTCGTCGACGGACTCGGCGTCACCGTGCACGAGCACACCACCGTCACCGGTGTGGAGGCGGACCGCGTCCACACCGCCGGGGGCACCGACCTCCCCTCCGTGGCCACCGTGTGGACCACCGGCTTCGCGGTCCACCCGATCGCCCGCGCCACCGCCCTGGAGGTCACCGGCACCGGGCAGATCGTGGTCGACGCGACCATGCGCTCGGTCTCGCACCCGGACGTCTACGCCGTGGGCGACGCCGCCCTCGCCCTGGGCCCCGGGGACAAGCCGCTGCGCATGTCGTGCGCGTCCGGCACGCCCACCGCGTGGCAGGCCGCGGACGCCATCGCGGCCCGCCTGACCGGCCGCGGACTCCCGCACGTTCCCGTCCGCTACTTCAACCAGTGCGTCTCGCTGGGCCGCAGGGAGGGACTCATCCAGTACGTCACCGCCGACGACCGGGCCGTGAACGCGGCCCTGACCGGCCGTACCGCCGCTCTCTACAAGGAACTCGTCTGCAAGGCCGCCGCCTGGGGCATCGCCCACCCGACGCTCGGCCTGCCCACCCGCCGCCATCGCGTCGTCCGGCCCGCGCCGGCCGCGGCCGGCGCGGCCGGCGCGGCGGACGTCAGGGCGTCGGCCTGACCCGCCGCCGCGCGGTGAGCGCCAGATACGGCGGGCAGAGCGCGGCCAGCACGGCACAGCACAGCAGCGGAACGAGCACGCCGTGCGGCAGCAGCAGCCCGCCGAGGCCCGTCCCGGCGGCGATGCCGACGTACAGCGCCGAGGCGTTGAGGCCGATCACCACCGCCGTCTCCCCGGGGGCGGCGGCGATCAGCCGCACCTGCTGGGCCGGTGTCTGGAACCAGGTGGCGGCCCCCCACGCCGCCAGCAGCACGGCCGACACGGCGAGCCGGTCCACGTCCGCGGCGACGGCCGCCGCCAGCGCCGCGAGCGTGCCGGTGAGGGCGAGGTATCCCACCGTCAGGACCCGGACCGGGCCGAACCGGTCGGCCGCCGCGCCCGCGCCCAGGCTTCCGGCGAGGGCGCCCAGGCCGTACAGGGACAGCAGCCAGGTCTGCGCCGAGGAACCGGCGCCGAGCGCCCGCATCAGCGGAACCGCGTAGGCGTAGAGCCCGAAGCCGGCGGCCATGCCGACGGCGGTCAGCGGCAGCACGCCGGCCACCCCGGGGCGGCGTACGGCGGCGAGCCGCACCCGCAGGGCGACCCGCGGCGCGCCGGGCAGGGCGGGCAGCACGGCGCGCACCGCGGCGGCGCAGACCGCGCAGAGCGCGGCGATCAGGGCCAGGCCGGTGCGCCAGCCCACGGTGCGCTCGGCGAGGTTGCCCAGCGGCACCCCGAGGGCGGTGGCGACGGTCAGACCGCCGACGACCACGGCCAGCGCGCGGGCGCGCCGCCCGGCCGGCACCAGGGCCGCCGCCGCGGCGCCCGCGGTGGGGGTGAAGGCGGCGGCGCCGGCCGCGGCCAGGACGCGGCAGGCCATCAGCGAGCCGAAGTCCGGGGCGAGCGCCGTGCCGAGGTTGGCCCCGGCCAGCACCAGCAGGGCCACCACCAGCAGGGTCCGGCGCGGCAGCCGGGCGGCGGCCGTGGCGAGGACCGGCGAGAGAACGGCGTAGGCGACGGCGAACGCGGTCGCGGACTGGCCGGCCGCCCCCTGCGACACGTGCAGGGAGCGCGCCATGGACGGCAGGAACCCGGCCACCACGTAGGCGTCGGTGCCCACGGCGAAGGTCCCGAGGGCCAGGACGGCGGTCGCGCGCGGCCCGCGCGGACCGGCGGCCCGGCGGGCGGGGCCCCGGCCCGGTGGCGACGTGACCTTGTCCGGGATATGTCGCATCCCTTTTCCTCACGTGAGCGGTGTCGGTGCGGTGGTGACGCGGTGGTCGTGTCGCGCGGTGCCGTGGGCGGCGGTCAGCCGATGAGGCGGCGGTAGCCGCGGCGGGTGCGCTCCGCCGACCCGGGGGAGTGGTCCATCAGGTCCGCGACGGTCCGGGCCGCCAGCTCGCGCCGCCAGGCGAGTTCCGCCCGGCGCATGGCCGCCGCGATGCCGCAGGGCCGGTCGAACTCGCGCCCCGCGCCCTCGCCGCTGACGCCGCGCCGGCGGATCTCCGTGCAGGGGAACGGCTCGACCGGCCCCTCCAGGGCGGTGACCACGTCCATCAGCGTGATGTCCCGCGGGGCGCGCGCCAGCGAGAAGCCGCCCTTGACGCCCGGGGTGGAGGCGAGCAGGCCGGCCCGGGTCAGGGCCTGGAGGCGCTTCTTCAGGTACTCCTGCGGAAGGTCGAACCACTGCGCCAGACGCCGGATGGGCACGGGCCCCTCGTCCGCCAGCCACCCCAGGGTCACACAGCAGTGCAGCCCCCACTCGACGCCCTCGCCCATCTGCATAACGGGGATACTACACATCCCCATTGGTGGGCGGGCGAGCCGCCGCGCGGCGCGGCCCGCCGCCCGCCCCGGCCGGCGGGCCGGGTCCGGCCGGGACGAGGAGACGGTCGTGGGGCACCTCCGCTCCCAGGACGGCACCGGCACCCTCGCCGCCGGCGACGGCGCCCTGCTGCCGACCGTCGACGCGCCGGAGGACCGGCCGGCCGGGCCGGCGGACGTGGTGGGCCGGCGGACGTGGTGGGCACCGGCCCCTGGCACGGTCCGGCGCCCACCACGAACCGGTGATGGCCTGGCACCGGAAGACCGGCGAACCCGGCAGCACCCGGCGCGGTACCGGGGGCCGGCGCCCCGCCACCGCGCCGTAGCATGCCGCCATGGAAGCAGAGCACCAGCCGCCGCCGCTGCCCGGCCCGACCCGGTACGCCGGGACCCGGTACGGGCGGATCGCCTACACGGACACCGACCCGCTCGGCGCGTCCGCCCTGCCGCCGCTGCTGTTCGTGCACGGCAACTCCGCTTCCCGGAAGGTCTTCCACGCCCAGCTCGCCGACGACTTCGGCGGTCGCCGGCTGCTCGCCCTCGACCTGCCCGGCCACGGCGAATCCGACGACGCGACGGACCCCGGGGCGGCCTACACCCAGCGCGGCTACGCGGCCACCGTCGCCGAGTTCCTCGGCCTCCTCGGCATCGACCGGGTGGTCGTCGTCGGCTGGTCCCTCGGCGGGCACATCGGCCTGGAACTGGTGGCCCGCTTCCCCGGTGTGGCGGGTCTCGTCGTGACCGGCACCCCGCCCGTCAACCGGGACACCCTGGCGGAGGGCTTCCTGCCGACCCTCGGCTACGCCGGCACCGAGACCGTCACGGCCGCGCAGGCCGCGGAGTTCGCGGCACAGATCACCTTCTCCCCGCCGCCCGGCTGGGTCGTCGACGACATCCGGCGCACGGACGGCCGGGCCCGGCGCCTGATGTTCGAGTCCTTCGCCGCCGGCCGTGACTCGGACCAGAAGGCCCTCGTCGCGACCTCCCCGGTACCGCTGGCCGTCATCGACGGCCGGGACGACCCGTTCGTCCACCACGCCTACGTGGCGTCCCTGACCTACGCCGCCCTGTGGCACGGCGCACCGACCGTGCTGGAGGGCCGCCGGCACGCGGCGTTCCTGGAGGACCCCGCGGGGTACGACGACCTGCTCCGCGCCTTCCTGCGCGACCACGGCCGCTGACCCGCCACCGGCCGGGCGCGCCCGGCCGGTGGCGTCAGCCGTCCCGGCCGGCGTCGCGCACCACCACCGCGTCCGCGTCCTGCTCGACCCGGACCGGCCGGAGCCGCCCGGGATCGCCGGCCGGCCACGCCGCGTCCAGGCCGGGCGCCACCTCGATCCCGGCGGGATGCGTCCCGGTGAGCCGGGAGACGTGCTCCTTCACGGCGATCAGGGCGGTCCGCCCGGGCAGCGGCAGCTCGTCGGAGAGCCCGTAGATCCGTGAGCTGGAACCGGGCAGGAAGTCGAACCGGCGCACCACGTCGGCCCGCAGGGTGGTGACCCCGTCCTCGGTACGGGACAGACCCGCCGCGGGAACGTACCGGGTGCCCGTCGCGAACGCCCGCCGGTCCGGCAGGGACACCCGCTCGATGCCCGGCAGCCGCACCAGGATCTCCACCAGCCGCAGCCGCGCCACCACCCGGCCGTCGATCTGCGCCTGGACGTCGACCATCGGCAGGAACCTGAGCCCCTGGTCGAAGCCCGCGAACCGCGTCTCGACCCGTACCTCGCCCCGGGCCGGCAGCGGCTCGTACAGGTCCAGCCACGGCAGCCGGTGCGGGTAACCGACCGAGTCCCGGGGGAGTTCCGGGAGCCAGCGCCACAGCGACTGGGACGGCACGGCGTGCAGCAGACCGTCGAGCAGCCCCTGCCCGAGCTGCCCGGACGGCGCTCCCAGCAGCCCGGCGTCGAGCACCGCGCTCGCCCCGTCCGCCCCGATCGACAGCGAGGTGAGGCAGCGCAGCGCCGGGCCGTGGAACAGCTCCGCCGCCTCGTACGGGTCCGGCTGCGGCAGCCCGTCGGGGACCGGGGCCAGCGGCTCCGGGGGCGGTTGCGGCGCCGCGCCGGTCAGCACGGTGGCCTCGGCGGCCACCTCGTACCGGGACCGCCCCCCGGCCTCCTGCCGGACGGACAGCCGTACGGCGGTCCCGCCCCCGGACGCCGGCGCGGCCTCCGTGCGCAGCCGCACCGGGCCGGTCAGCGGAAGCCAGCGGTGCAGCCGGACCTCGCGCAGGCCGGTGACCGGCAGGCCGGTGAACCGGGCGGCCCCGGCGGCGAGCTGGTCCACCGTGGTCATCATCGGCACGGCCGGCACCACGTGGTTGGGCCGGTGGTCGTCCAGCCAGGTGTCCACCGCCGGGTCCAGCGTGTGCTCGCGGACGGCCGGGTCGCCGTCGACCACCCGGACCCCGATCCGGGGCAGGTGGTAGACCCGCCGGCCGTCGACCCAGAGCCAGGCCTCGGCGAGGACGTACCGGCCGCGCGCGTCCGTCCCGTACGCGGTGACCTCGGCCTCGAAGACGACCCGCCGGTCGGCGGGCACCACCTGCCCCCGGTACAGCCACCGCACCTCGTGCCCGACGGACACGGACTCGAATCGGGGCGCGGCCAGGCCGGCCCCGGCGTCGCGCTCCAGGAGGTACCACTGGAGGAGCTGGACGACGCCTTCGAGACCGAGGGAGCCGGGCTGCACCGGGTCGGTGAAGAAGTGGGCGCGGAAGTACCAGTCCCCGGCGTCCACCGCCCGCTCGGCGCGCAGCCGGCCCAGGCCGGCCGCTCCGCCCCCGGGCCAGTACCCGGTGACCCGGTCCAGCATGAGCAGCATCGGGCCGGGCAGCCGCAGCGCGCCGGAGCCGTACCGCCCGGGCCGGTCGCGCAGCTCCACCACCCGGTCGCAGGGCTCGGTCAGCCGGGCGCGTTCGGCGTCGGTGGGCGGCAGCCCCGGCTGCCGGGCGAACGCGGCCACCGGGAAGTACCCGAACACCGTGGACAGTTCCATCACCGGCGCCCGGTCGCCGGCCGCGTCGACCGCCTCGCAGCGGACGTCGAAGGCGACCAGGGTGACGCCGTCGAACTCCGAGTGCGTCCGCAGCTCCACCCGGGTCCGCAGGGCCCGCGTCCCGGCCGGGACCTCCCGCAGCACGGTGCCGGTGCCCTGGAGGTTGCGGAAGAGCAGCTCGGGGGCGTCCGCGGGTTTCGGCACCAGCAGGCTCGCGGCCATCCCGCAGGGTTGCAGGACCACCTCGCCGAGCACCGCGAACGGCATCACCGGCCCGCCGTTCTGCTCGAAGTACCAGACCTTCTCGGGCACGTCGTACTCGGCGGTCAGCCAGGAACCCGGGACGGGCCGGTCCGGTTCGAGGTCCGCGTCGACGACCCGGGTGACGAACAGGTAGGGCGGACCGGGCAGCCGGGCGCAGCGCCTGCCGTCGTCGTAGGGGGCGCCGCGGTCGCCGAACGCCTCGCCGGGACGGCCCCACGCGGCGGCCAGCATCCGCGCGTAGTCCGCCCTCTGCCCGGCGAGGGTGACCGCCCCGGGGTCGGGGCCGGTACCGAGCAGGCCGCCGAGCGCGGGCAGCGGTACCGGCCGGGCGTCGGTCTGGACGGCCGGCGGTCCGAGCCGGCGCCAGTGCTCCAGCGGCCAGTCCGGTACGAGGCGCAGCCCCACCCCGGCGGCGTGGAACGCCGGCAGCCCGTCGACCGTGCACAGCAGGTCGGCGTGGAGCGTGGGGCGCGGGCCCGCGGACAGTCCGCTGACGAACACCTCGTAGCGGACGCGCCGGCTGCGCGGGGTGACCTGCCCCCGGCAGCGCATCGTGTACGGCTCGCCCGGGACCGGTTCGAACCGCCAGCCGTCCCGCTCCAGGGTGAACCCGAGCGCGGCCAGGTGGAACGCCATCGCCTGGAGACAGCCCTCGAACATGAGCGTGCCCGGCATGCACGGGTCGTGGTGGAAGTGGCCGTCGAAGAACCAGTCGTCGGGCCGGACCTCGCTCTCCGCGCACAGGTAACCGCGGCCCCACGGCCCCCCGGCGGGGTCGAGTGCGGTCACCTCCTCCAGCAGCCACAGCCGCCCCGCCCCGGGCGTCGGGGTGCGAACGTGGGCGCGGGTCACGTCCCAGCCGGGGCCGAAGCAGTCCGCCGGGCGGCCCTCGGCGAAGGCGCGTACCGCCTCCGGCCCGAAGGAGCCGGCGGGCGGCGCGAAGGCGGGCGGGTCGACCACCGAGTCGGGCGCCGTCCCCGGCGTCCAGCGCACCCCGCCGGAGTCGGCCAGCTCCCGGTCGGTGAAGAAACCGGCCTGGCCCGCGCGCACCGACAGCCGCAGCTCCTCGCCGACGTAGCAGTCGTTGCGGAAGAAGAACAGCCGGACGCCCCCGTGCTCGGCGTGGCCCTCGACGTGGATCTCGTACCGCAGGGTCTCCCCGGCGGCCGGCGGCGGCCCGTGGTAGGTGACCTCGCAGCCCAGCAGCCGGTAGGCGCGGTCGTCCCGGCCGGCGTGCTCGGGCAGGTCGGCTCCGAGCCAGCTGATCAGCAGCAGGTCGGCCTGGCCGGCCTCGATGAACAGGCCGGCGGGCATCCGGCCGGCCGGGTCCAGGTACCAGGCCTCCGGGGTGACGTCGGTCTCGGTGTGGACCGAGCCGGTGGACATCGAGCCGGGTTCCGCGTCGAGCCGGGTGACCCGGTCCACCAGGAGCATCGGCGGACCCGGCAACCGGGTCTGCCTGCGCTTGCCGTCCTGCGCGCGGAAGAGGGGACCGAACACGTCCGAGACGCGTCCGCGTGCCAGGTACTCCAGCCGGGCGCGGTCGAGCGGCAGCGCGAGGGGCCGGTGCCGCGCCGGCCGGGACTGCCGCGGCAGCGCACCGGGCAGGTCCGGTGGGTCCGGGGGAGTGGCCGGGATCGGCCGGGTGACGGCCGTGGCGGCGAGGGCGGCGACCGAGTCGGCCAGCCGCCGGCGGGCGCGCAGGAACTCCGCGTGCGCCTGCGCCTGCCGCTCCAGGTAGTCCCGCTGGGCGGCGGCGACCCGGGCGTGCTGGGCGGCGGCCACGGACAGGACGGGGCGGTCCGCGAGGCCGGGAGAGGGCAGTGCTCCGGCGGCGATGTCGGTGGAGGGGGCCGGCACGGGTACCGGCGGGAGTCCGGGCGCGGGCCGCATCACCTCGCCGGGGAGGTCCGCCGCGGGCAGCCGGATCGCGGGCGGGTGCGCCGCCACGGTGACCGTCGCGCCCGGCGCCGCCGGGACCTGCGCCGCCGCCGTGAGCCGGTCGAACAGCGGTGCGGGGTCCGGGCAGACCCCGGCGGCGGTCAGTTCCGCGACCGCGTCGCACACCTGCCGCAGCCCTCCGCCCGGCACGTCGAGAGCGACCGCCAGGTGCGGGCGGTCGCCCAGGATGCGCCGGACCGCCCGGGTCCGCCCCGCGTCCGGGCCGTGCTCGACCAGCACCCGCACCCCGTCCGCCCAGGCCCGCTCGATCACCCTCGGGTAGTCCAGCGAGCCGGTCATCTGCGTGACCAGCGCGTCGGCCACACTCTCCGGACCGATCGGGTACGGCCTTCCGGTGGCCGCGCTGTAGAACCGGACGCCCGGCACGGGGACGGTCGGCCGGCGGTGCAGCGCGCGGAACTCCGCCGCGGCCTCGGCCGCCTCGGGGGCGTGCGCCACCATCCGGTACCCGTCGTCGGGCGGCGCCAGCCCCGGGCCGATCCGGTCCAGCACCCGCCGGCACGCCGCGTCCAGCCCCCCGATCACACAGGTGCCGGGCGAGTCCACCGCGAGCAGGTGGGCCAGCGGTTCCCCGGCCAGGGCGGCGTCCACCTCGGCGGCCCCGGCGCACACCAGGTACTCGGCCCACCGGCCCCGCTCGACCCCGTGCCGCCGCCAGTACCGGCGCGCGGCACGGCACTCGCCGGACAGGTCGACGCGGAACACCTCGCTGTCCTGGACCGCCCGGTACAGGCCGGCCGCGTCGGGCCAGGCCCCCAGCACGATCAGCGCGGTCGACTCCCCGGAGGAGAAGCCGACCGCCGCGTCCGGCCGCAGCCCGAGCAGGCCCCGGGTCACCTCGCCGTGCAGGGCGGCGAGGTCCGTGGCGGCCCGGATACGGTCGAGGACCGGTACGGGAGCCGCGCCGGCCGGTCCCCGGTCCCGCGCGGCCCCGGCGTCGAGGCCGCGCAGCGCGAGCCGCAGTTCCGCCCCGCACTCCGGGTAGCTCGCCCGGCCACTGGGGAAGACGAAGGCCGTCTCCCCGGTCAGGGGGGCGTCCCGGTAGGCGATCCGGTCCGGGCGGGGCCCGCCCTCGGCCAGCCAGCGGCGTGCCGCCGCCACCCGCTCCGGCAGCCCCTCGGTGACCCCGTCCACGACGACCACGAGCCGGGCCGGACCCGTGCCGGACTCCCGGCCCCGCGCCGCCGCGGCCAGCACCCCGGCCCGGTCGGCGCCCGAGAACACGTGCGCGCGCGGCGCCACCGGCGACCAGGGCGCGGGCGGTCCGGCCGGACGCAGCAGCACCGCCGCCGGCGGGCCGCCCAGCGGCGTCACCCGGGCGCGGGCGGTGAGCGGCGCGTCGGCCGGCAGCGCGATCCGGCCCCGCCGGGGCACCGCCTGGTGGTGGACCGCGAGCGCGGCCACCGCCACGGCGAGGACGCCGTGCGCGGCATGGGCCACCCCGAACAGGCCACTGTGGTCGTACCGGACAGGGTCACGGGACCCGGTCGCCACGGGCGCTTCACCGCCCGTCCCGTCACCCTCGGCCGGGAGGTCACCCTCGATCAGGAGGCCGGCCGGCGTGTCCAGGACGGCGTCCGTGTCCTCCTCGAGGAGCGCGATGACCCGGTCGCCGTCGCGCTCGGCGTCGGCCAGGCGTTTCAGCACCAGGACCACGGCCACGTCGCCGCCGGGCCGGTCGTCGCCGAGCGCCCGCAGCGCCGCCCGGTGCACCGGCTCGTGGGACAGGTCCACCGCGCCGGCGAGCACCGCGTCCGCCTCCCCGGCCCGCAGCGCCCGCGCGCCCAGTTCCAGGGCGACCAGGCCGGACGCCTGCTCGGCGCAGACCACGTGACCGGGGCCGCGCAGATCCAGGACGGCGTTGATCCGGTGGGCCACCAGATTGGGCATGGTGCCGGGCACGGTCCCGGGAGCCAGCGGACCGCGCACCGCGTCCGGCAGGGCCATCGCCGCGGCGGGCCCGCCGCCGGTGTCCCAGCCGGGTGCCCGCCAGCGGGCGCGGCAGCGCGCGGCCTCCGGGTCCGGGCCCATGCCGAGCAGCACCATGGTCCGGTCGCGGGGCAGCCGGGTCGCGGCGGCGGCCTCCCGGGCCGCCTCCAGCGCCAGCACCTGCTGCGGCAGGGTCTCCGCCAGATCCGCCGGGGGGAGACGCAGTCCGTCCAGCGCGACCTCGATCGAGCGCCGGGGGCCGGGCCGGGACTCGCCGGTCAGGACGGCGTGGCACAGGTCGCGGCAGCCGGCTCCGTTCCCGGCGCGGGCGCCGATCGCCACGACCGCCACCCGCCGGTCCGGCGGCGGCGCGACGGCCGGGGCCGGACCGGGAGCCGGCACGGACACGGTACGGCCGGGCTCCCACGCGTCCACCACCAGGTGCGCGTTGGCCCCGCCGAACCCGAACGCGCTGACCGCGGCCCGCCGCGGCCCCGGCCACTCCTCCGGCTCCCGCAGCAGCCGCAGCGGCGTCCCGGCGAGCGCCTCCAGGGGCGCGTCGGCGTACAGGGTGGGCGGCCGCACCCCGGCGCCGAGCGCCCCCAGCACCTTCAGCAGTCCGGCGCCGCCCGCCGCCGTCAGCGGGTGCCCCAGGTTCGACTTGACGGAGCCGATCGGCAGGTCGGCCGCGTCGGCGAAGACCTCGCGCAGCACCAGCGCCTCGGTCAGATCACCGGCAGGGGTGCCCGGCGCGTGGCACTCGACCAGCGACACCGACTCCGGGGCGATCCCGGCCGCGGCGTAGGCGGCGCGCACGGCCCGTTCCTGCCCGGCCCGGTCCGGGGCCAGCAGACCACCGCCGGCCCCGTCGTTGCCCAGGCCGATCCCCCGGATCACCCCGAGCACCGGCAGGTCCCGGTCGACCGCGTCCCGGAGCCGGGCCAGGGCGAACAGGACGGCACCCTCGGCGGGCACCAGCCCGTCCGCGTCCCGGTGGAAGGGCCGGCTGCGGCCGGACCGGCTCATCGCGGTCAGCGCGCAGAAACCCTGGTGGATGAAGAGGTTGTCGGCGGCGGCCACCGCCCCCGCCAGCATCAGATCGGCCGCCCCGTCCCGCAGCCGGTCACAGGCCAGCTTGATCGCGTACAGCGAGGACGCGCAGGCGGCGTCCAGGGCGTACGCGCCGGCCCCGAGCCCCAGCGCCCGCGCGGCCAGATGGGCGGGGAGCCCGGCGCCGAACCGGTTCCGGGGGTCGGGCCGGGGACCGCCGGCCGGAACCGGCGGATTCTGGCCGGACAGCCAGACGTGCTCGGCGAACCGGGCCATGGCCGTGGTCGGGTAGGCCAGGTTGCCCAGGACGAGACCGGTACGGGCGGGGTCGGGGCGGCGGCCGGTGACTTCGGCGAGCGCCTGCCGGCCGGCGTGCAGCACCCAGTGGAACACCCGGTCCAGCGGTGCGATCTCGGCCGGGGACAGCGCGAATCCCGTGGGGTCGAACGCCTCCTCGAAACCGCGGACATAGCCCCCGGTGTCGGTCCAGACCCGGTCGGGTTCGCCGGACGCGCCCAGCGCGCGGGCCAGGGGGACGTCCCAGCGTCCGTCCGGCACCGGTGAGAGCGCGGACCGGCCGGCGACGACACCGGCCCAGAACGTGTCCGGGTCGAGCGCGCCGGGCAGGACGCAGCCGCGCCCGACGATCGCGACCGGTTCGCGGCCGGGCGCGGGCGACCCGGCCGGGGGCGTGGGTCCGGACGGGGGCATCTCAGGCTCGCTCCCGGTCCTGGTCGGGCCGGCGGATCAGTTCCACGCCGAGCAGTTCGGCCAGCGGGGTGCCGTCTCCGTCGAGCACGGCCGCGTCGCACTCGGCGGACACCTCTCCGGTCCGCCGCGCCGAGACGACGACCCGCGCCGCTCCCCAGTCCGCACCGGCCCGGTGGATCCGGCACTCCCGCACCGCCATCGGCAGCGCGGCCCCGGCGCCGCACCGCGCCGCCCAGCCCACGGCGAGCTGGAGGGCGCCGTCGAGCGCGGGGACGTCCACCGTCCACGGCACGGTCCGCCAGGGCCCGGTGTCCCGGACGCGGAGCGCGGCCCGGCCCCCGCCGGCCCCGATCCGCACGTCGTCCAGGACCTGGAGGACCGGCCCGTGGAACAGGGCGAGCCCGTCGTACGGCTCGGGAACCGCCTCGAGCCCCTCCGGCACCGGCCGGTCGTACGGCGCCGGCGGCCGGCCGGTGCCGATCACGGCGCCGGCGTACGCGCGTCCCGCCGCGCTCAGTTCCACGGCGAGACCGCCGGGCCGGGGCGGGTCCGCCGGCTCGGCCCGGCCGCGCAGCAGGAACCGCCGTTCCCGCTCCGGCAGTTCGATCCGCCGGAGCACCCGCAGCTCGTGCAGGACCACCGGGCCGTCCGCCGGACGCCAGGACCGGGCCAGCGCGGTGAACCAGTGCACCAGGACGGCGACGGGCACCACGGCCGCGCCCCCGATCCGGTGGTCGTCCAGGAACGCGTACGCCGGACGCGCGAGGGCCAGTTCGGCGACCGGCCCGGACCCGCCGAGACGGTCCTCGGGCGGGTCCCCGGCGGTGAGCAGCACCCGGACCGGGCCGCCGGGGTCGGCCAGCTCGGCCACGAAGGCGCGGGCCCCGGCCGCCGGTTCGATCAGCCCGACCCCGGCGGCACGGAACCGCTCCGCGAGCGCCTCGGTGACCATGCCGCCGGCCCACGGACCCCAGGCCAGCGAGCGGACCAGGCGGTCGGGGTGGCGGGCCGCGTACGCGGAGAGCAGGTGGTCCACGGCGGTGTTGGCCATCGCGTAGTCGGCCTGCCCGGGGCTGCCGAACACCCCGGACACCGAGGAGAACGCCACCAGCAGGTCCAGCGGATCGTCGGCGGTGGCGGCCAGCAGGGCGCGCAGCCCGTCCACCTTCGTGGAGTACACCCGGGTGAACTGGGCGTCGGTCTTGTCACCGATCAGCCGGTCGGCGATCACCCCGGCGCCGTGCACCACCCCGGTGACCGGACCCCAGTCCCGGCGTACCTCCGCCAGCACGGCCCGCAGCGCGGCCTCGTCCCGGGCGTCCACGGCCGCGTAACGGACCTCGGAGCCGGCCTCCCGCAGCGCGCGCAGCGTCCGCCGGACCTCGCGGACCGCCAGTACCCGGCGGGCCTCGGCGGCGATCCCGGCGGGCCCGCCGGGGTGGGAGTCCGCCGCGAGCGACCGGACCAGGGCGGCCTCGTCCGTGGCCCCGGCCAGTCCGGGCGGTTCCTCGGCCAGGTCGGTGCGGCCGAGCAGCACCAGCCGGGGCCGGTGGGCGGCGGCGAGTTCCCGCAGCGCCAGCGCGGTGACGCCCCGCGCGCCCCCGGTCACCACCAGCACCGACGCGGCGGTGATCCGGGGGAGGGGCGGTCCGGGCTCGGCGGGGCCGGGCAGCGGGACCACCCGGCCGCCGTCGGCGGGCAGCCCGACCGTGACGGCCGGTCCGCCGGCGACCAGTTCGGCGGCGATCGCGGCCGCGACCTCCTGGTCGGTACGTCCGGCACGCGCGCAGTCGATGGCCTTCACCCCGGCCGAGGGCCATTCCCGGGCGGCGGTCCGGGCCAGTGCGGCCAGCCCGCCGCGCACCGGGTGGTCACCGCCGCCGCCCAGACCGAAGTCGCCCCCGGTGTCCTGCACGGTCACCAGGACGCCGCCGTCCGTGCGCAGCCGGCCCGCCAGTGACCGCACCACCGCGAACGCGGCCGACGGGTCGTCACCCTGGTCGAGCAGGATCACCGACCGGGCGTCGGACGGCACGGCGGAGACCACCCGGGCGGGTACGCCGTGCGCCGCGAGCGCCTCCACCAGCAGCGGGCCCACCGGGGTGCCGTCGTCGAGGACCGCCGTCTCCCGGTCGCGCAGGCCGGCCAGGGCCAGCCCGGCCGGCGCCAGCGGCACGGCGCGCACCGCCGCCCGGCGGACCGGCTCCCCCCGGGGCGCCGGTTCCACCGGGAGGTCCGGATCGGGCCGGTCCGAGGCGGCGCGGGCGCCGGGGACCAGGGGCGACAGCGCGGGTGCCGACGCGGCGGGCGGGGGGCCGCCGGTGGCCCCGGAGCCGGTCCCCGTCCCGGCCTCGGACCCCGCCCCGGTCCCGTCCTGCCCCGCCAGTTCGGCGACCTTGGCGGAGATCTCGCGCAGGGTGCGCAGGGAGGCCAGCTCGGACAGGTCGGCGGCGGGCAGTTCACCGACGCGTTCGCGGATGCGGGACAGCACCTCGACCTTCTTGATGGAGTCGATGCCCAGGTCGGCCTCCAGCTCCATGTCCAGGTTGATGATGTCCGCCGGGTAGCCGGTGCGTTCGGCGACCACCTCCAGCAGCAGCGCGCCGATCGACTCGGCGTCCCGGGGCAGCGCGGCCAGGGCGGCGGACACCGCGGGCGCGGCCGGCGCGGACGCCGCGGGGACCGCGTGAGGCGGCGCCATCGGGGTCGTGGCAGGTGTCGGCGGAGGCGGGATCATCGGAGCCGTGTGCGCGGGGGGTGCCGCCGACGGAACCGGGGAAGCGGGGGGAGCCGGGGAAGCGGGAGGAGAAGAGGAAGCGGGGGGAGAAGAGGAAGCGGGGGGAGAAGAGGAAGCGGGGGGAGAAGGGGAAGCGGAGAGGCCGGGGGCGACCGGCTCCGGATGCGGAACGCCGGGGACCCGGACACCGGCGGCGCCGAGGAGGGCCTCCATCGAGGCGTGCGCCGTCCGGAGGTAGGTCTGGTGGTTCTCGGCGGTCACCCGCTGATAGGTGGCGTGCGCCTCCGCGCTCTGCCGCTGGGCCTCCGCGAGCAGCCACAGCCACTCCCCGGGCACGGCGGCACGGGCGGGCCCGCCGGACACGTCGCCCGGAACGGCCGGGACAGCTGGGACGGCCGGTGCGGCCGGCGCCGCCTCGGGTGGCACCGGCCGGGCCGGGGCCGGGACCGCGTACGGCGGGGCACCACCCGGCGCCACCGGCTCCGGGGCACCCGGCGGCACGTCGGGCGCGGCAGGCACCGCCCCGGCGCCGGGATCCGGCGGAGGCGAGGCGGGACCGGCCTCCGCAGGCGGGGCCGGCCGCTCGGGCCCGGCCGGTCCGGCGGCCCCGCCCCGCTGGTTGCCACCGTTGATCCACACCGTCATCCGCGGCTTCTCCTCACGGTCGTCGGGCTCGGGCGGGGGAGCGTGCCCCTCCCACAGGGCGGACAGGTCCATCGGCACCCCGCGTACGGCGGCCCGCCCCAGTCCGTCGTGGAACGCGGCCAGCGCGTGCTGCCCGCGCCGGTCCAGACCGATCGCCTCGTGCGGGCGGTCGCCGAGGACCGCCCCGGTCAGCGCGGTCAGGGTCGTGCCGGGCCCGACCTCGACGAAGGTCCGCACCCCGGCCTCGTACATCGCCTCCACCACGTCCCGGAACCGCACCGGCGCGGCGAGCTGCCCGGCGATCCCCCGCCGCACCGCGGCCGGGTCGTCCGGGTACGGCGCCGCGTCGGCCCCCGCGTACACCTCCAGGGCCGGCCGGCGGACCGTGAGGCCGGCCAGGAAGCCGGTCAACGGCTCGGCGGCCTTGGCGACCAGCGGGCTGTGGAACGCGGCGGCGGCGTTCAGCCGGCGCGTCGCCGGCCCGGCCTGGGCGCACCGGGCCGCGACGGCGGCCAGGCCCTCGTCCGTGCCGGCCAGGACGACCTGCCGGGGCGCGTTGTGGTTGGCGACCCAGACCCCGTCCACCCCGTCGGTCACCCGCTCGACCTGCTCCAGCGGGGCGGTGACCGCCAGCATCCCGCCGGGCACGGTCGCCGCGTCCCGCATCAGCTCCCCGCGCCGCCGGGCCAGCCGGACCAGTGCCGCCGCGTCGAAGCAGCCCGCCGCGTGCAGCGCGACCAGTTCGCCGAAGCTGTGCCCGGCCACGCAGTCCGGTGTCAGGCCCAGCCGGGACAGGACGGCCAGCAGGGCCAGGCCGTGCGCGGCGAGCGCCGGCTGCGCGACCTCGGTGGCGGTCAGCGCCGCCTCCCGCGCCGCCCGCTCCTCCTCGTCGAACGCCGGCGGCGGGAACACCTCCCGGTGCACGGGCAGCACCGCCGCGACCGCGTCCCACGCCTCCCGGGCCGCCGCGTGGTGCACCGCGAGGTCCGCGCCCATGCCGACGTACTGCGCCCCCTGCCCGGGGAAGAGGAAACCGACCCGGCCGGGGGCGGCGTCACCGGTGGCGAAGTGCGCCCGCGGCGCGGAGAACGGCTCCCCGGCGCCGATCCGGTCCGCCAGCGCCTCCAGCCGCCCGGCCAGATCGTCGGCGTCGTCCGCCACCACGGCCAGCCGCGCCCCGTGCCCGGCCCGGAACGCCGCGTGGCTCTCCCGCGCGAGCGCCGCCAACGACGCCCCCGGCCGGGGCCGCCGGACCAGCTCGGCCAGCGCGCCGGGCGTGCCGGCGCTGAACAGCACCAGTTCGCTGCCGGCCGCCGGGACCCGCCAGGCCGGCCGGCCGCCCCCGGCGGGGACGTACTCCTCCAGCGTGACGTGGAAGTTGGTGCCGCCGAAGCCGAAACTGGACACCCCGGCACGGCGCGGCCGGTCCCCTGCGCCGATCCACGGCCGGGTCTCGGTGTTCAGATGGAACGGGGAGTCGGCGAGGGCCAGTCCGGGATGGGGCCGGCCCACCTTGATGGTCGGCGGCAGCACCCGGTGGTGCAGCGCCAGCACCGCCTTCAGCATGCCCACGGCCCCGGCGGCGGCCTTGGTGTGCCCGAACTGCGACTTGGCCGAGCCCAGCGCGCACCACTGCCGCTCCGGACCCCCGGCCGCACCGAACACCTCGCGCAGCGCGGCGAACTCGGCGGCGTCCCCGGCCCTGGTCCCGGTGCCGTGCGCCTCGACCAGCTCCACCGTCTCCGGCCCGTACCCGGCCGCGTCGTACGCCCGGCGCAGCGCCCGCTCCTGCCCGGCGGGCACCGGCGCGTAGACCGCCGGGCTCCGGCCGTCGGCGGAGGCGCCCACGCCCCGGATCACCGCGTAGATCCGGTCCCCGTCGCGTTCGGCGTCGGACAGCCGCTTCAGCGCGAACATCACCACGGCCTCCCCGAGCATGGTCCCGTCGGCGTCGGCCGCGAACGGCCGGCAGTCCTCGGTCGGGGAGAGCGCCGGCGTCTTCGAGAAGCACACGTACATGGTGATGTCGTTGAGGACGTCCACCCCGCCGCAGACCACCAGGTCGCAGCCGCCGAGGGCGAGTTCGCCCAGCCCGGTGGAGAGCGCGGCCAGCGAGGAGGCGCAGGCCGCGTCGGTGACGTGGTTGACGCCGTGCAGGTCGTACCGGTGGGAGACGCGCCCGGCCACCACGTTGCCGAGCAGGCCGGGGAAGGTGGCCTCGGTCCAGACCGGGAAGTGCGCGCTGATCCGGTCGCAGATCTCCTCGGCGCGGGCCGCGTCCAGCCCGGCGGCGGCCAGCTCCCGCCGCCACACCGGCCGGGTGAGCCGGGCGGACACCTCGAACCCCAGCGCCAGACCGCTGCTGCCCAGCACCACGCCGACCCGCTCCCGCTGCCGGGCGGTCATCCGCCGCAGACCGCAGTCCTCCAGCAGGTCACCGGCGGCCATCATCGCCAGCAGCTGCGCGGTGTCGGTGGCCGGCAGGTCGGCCGGCGGGACACCGTACGCCATCGGGTCGAAGGGGAGGTCCGGCAGGAACGCGCCCCGGCGGACGTAGGTCTTGTCCGGGGCGAACGGGTCCGGGTCGTAGTGGTCGGCGGCCGACCAGCGCTCCGGCGGCACGTCGGACATCAGGTCCCGGCCGGCCAGGACGTTCCGCCAGAACCCGGCGACGTCGCGTGCGCCCGGGGTGTACGCGGCGAGACCGACGACCGCGACCGGGACCTGGACACGTTCTGCACTCATCTTTGCGGCACCTTTTGGGAAGCGGTCAGGCGAGTTGGCGGGGACGGAAGGTCAGGGCGGCGTCCGGCACCGGGACGCCGAAGGTGCGCAGCTGATGGGCGCGGGTGACGACGGCCGCGCCCTCCAGCAGGTTCAGCGCGATCTGGGTGACCGTGCACCGCTCCGGGTCGGCCAGCAGACTGCCCCGGACCCAGCCGTTGAACGCGCCGAGCGCGGGTCCGGCCCACAGCTGGTAGTCGGTACGGCGCTCCACGCGGCCCTCGATCGCCCACCGGCTGGCGTTGCCCACGTACCACCGGAACACCAGGGCCATCCGGTGCCGGGGATCGCGGGCGGCGCGGGCCAGCTGCTCCGGGTCGCGCCGCTGCCAGAACCGCTCGGTCCGTGCCCAGATCTCGTCCAGACCGGCGCCGAACACCTCCCGTTCCAGCCGCTGCCGGAGGTCGGCCGGGAGGTCCCCCAGCGACCGGTACCGCCGGTAGGTGTCGTACAGCCGTCCGGCGCGCGCCGCGAACAGGGTGTTCCGCGTCACCACCTGGACCCGTACGCCCTGTTCGAACATGTCGGCGGCCGGTGCCATGGCCACGTCGGTGACGCCGGCTCCGGCCAGCAGTTCCCGGGCGTCCGCGGACAGCCCGGACTCCACGGCCAGCTGGTTGACCGAGCCGGTGGTCACATAGGCCGCGCCGAGGGCGAACGCGCCGGCCACCGCGGCGGGGGTGCCCAGTCCGCCGGCGGCGCCGACGCGGACCGGCCGGCCGTAGCCGTACCGGGCGGTGAGGGTGTCGCGGAGCGCCAGCAGTTCGGGCAGGACCACCGTCAGCGGGCGGTTGTCGGTGTGGCCGCCGCTGTCCGCTTCCACGGTCACGTCCTCGGCGACCGGGACCCGGCGGGCCAGCCGGCCCTGTTCGGCGGTGAGCGCGCCGTCCCGGACCAGGGCGTCCAGCAGGGCGTCCGGCGCGGGCGACATGAACCGCTCCGCCACCTCGCGCCGGGACACCTTGGCGAAGAGGCGGGTGTCCCGGACCACCCGCCCGTCGGCGTCCTGCCGCAGTCCGGCCGCCGAGCAGCGGACCACGGCCGGGGTCAGGTCCAGATAGGCGGACGCGGAGACACGGCGCACCCCGTGGCGCAGCAGCAGATCGGCGACCTGCCACTCCAGCCGGGGCTCGGCGGGGGAGTGGATCAGGTTCACCCCCCAGTTGGGCCGGTCGCCGAGATCCCGGGTCAGCTCCGCCACCGCCCGCGCCACCCGGTCGGGGCCGAGCCCGGCGGCGCCGAAGAAGCCCAGCAGCCCGGCCCCGGCCAGCGCGGTCACCATCCGTGTGGTGGCGATCCCGCCCGCCATCTCCCCGGCCACGTACGGGAACCGCGTCCCGTGCGCCTCGGCGAACCCGCGGTCGCCCAGCCACTCCGGGTACACCGGCGGCACCGTCCCGACCAGCGGACACCCCCCGCCGGGACCGAGCGCGCCGCCCACCGCCAGCCCGTACCCGGCGTCGCCGCGCACCACGTGCACCGGCTCCCGGACACGGCCCGCGTACGCGGTGATCCCGGCCGGGCCGAACACGGCCGGCTCGGGGCCGGGCCGCCAGCACGGCGGGGCCGTCCCGGCACCGGCCCCGGACACGCCCTGCGGCTGGGTCGTGGTCACCGTACGGCTCCTTCCGGACGGGGGACGGGCCGGAGCCCGGAGAGCAGGTAGTCGGCGTCGACGCGGGCCGGGACGCCCGGGGGCCCGAGACGGGCCCGCACCCGGGAGTCGTCGTAGCGGCGGCGCTGCCCGAGGTAGCAGAAGACCCCGCTGACGACGGCGACGGCCGCCTCGCGCGGGGAGGGGTCGGTGAGCCGCGGCACGATCGCCACCCGGACCCCGGTGAGCCGCTCCAGCAGCCGCCGGAACTCCTCGACCGGCGTCTCCCGGCCGTGCACGACGTGGTACGTCTCCACCCCGCCGGCCGGGGGCAGGTCCGCGAGCCGGGCCATCACGGCGGCGGCGTCCTCCACCGGCATCAGGTTGAGCTGCCCGTCCGGCCGGCCCACGATCCGGAACCGGCCGTGTTCCCGCAGCCCGCCGGGGCCGAAGTAGGACCGCTCCATGCCGGTCAGGGTGCGCTCGATGTTCAGCAGTGGGTGCTCGGGGAGGTCCGGGTGGGGCGGCAGGCCCGTGGTCAGCACACTGGGCCGGAAGACCACCGCCGGCCGTCCGGTGGCCCGCGCCCAGGCGTGCACCAGCAGCTCCGCCTCGTACTTGGAGCGCTCGTAAGCGCCCTCGAAACCGTAGGCGTCGGTCAGTTCGTCCTCGTACACCACCCCGGCACGGCGCGCCCCCGCGACGAACGCGGTGGAGACGTGGAACACCATGGGCTGCCCGCTCCCGGCCCCGGCCAGGTCCAGGACGTGCCGGGTGCCCGCCACGTTGACCCGGCGCAGCACGGCCAGGTCGCCGTCGAGCGTGGTGTCGCCGGCGCAGTGCCAGACGGCGTCCAGCGAGTCGGCCAGCTCCCGGTGGGCGTCCTCCGGCAGGCCGAGGCGGGGCTCGGTGATGCGCGCGGACACCACCCGGAGCCGGGCGGGGAGGTCGGGGCGGGGGGTGGCGAACCGGGCCAGGCCCCTGGCGATCCGCTCCCGCGCGCGCTCCGGCTCGCCGCGCGCGAGCACCGTGACCGACCGGTGGCGGCACAGCAGTTCGTCCAGGAGCCGAAGCCCCAGGAAACCCGTGGCCCCGGTCAACGCCACCCGCACCGCACCCTCCCCTGTCCCGCACCCGACGACGGCCTTACGAAGCGACCACTGTGCCGCGCGCCGCCGGAGGGAGAGGGAGAAGAACGGAGAGATCACCGCTTCTGCTGACAGTCACCGATTATCCGGACACACCACGGCCGTCGTTGATAAGCGCCGGAAGCCGCCGGGACGTCAGCAGGCGTCGGCCAGCTGCTGCTCGATGGCGTCGACCGTGTCGAGCAGGACCCGGGCGACCCCGCGCAGATCCCGGGTGTTCACCGTGTCGCCCACCACGACCGCCGCCAGCGGACCCGTCTTCCCCAGCCGCACCGGGGCGGCCAGTTCGACCAGGTCGGGAATGCACTCGCTGCGGGCGTACGACAGCCCGGTCCGCCGGATGCGGTCGAACTCGCGCCGCATCGCGTCCGTCCGGGCCCGGGTCATGCTCAGGTCGGCGGCCGCCGTGTCGAAGAGGTCCGCCGGGTCGCGCTGGTCCATCGCCAGCAGCAGCTTGCCCGCCGCCGAGCGGTGCGCCGGGACCGGCTGCCGCAGGGCCATCGCGAGCCGCACGTGCTCCTGGCCGTACAGCGTCCCGACGTGCTGGACCCGCGTGCCCGACAACGTGCCCAGGCTGACGATCCGGTGAGTGAGCTGGAACAGCTCGATCAGGAAGGGCGTGACCGGATAGCTCAGCCGCTGCACCCCCGCCGGCCCCCGCGTCGCCGCCAGCCGGGACAGATACGTGCCCAGTTCGTACGACTTCGACTCCCGCCGCACGGCGAGCCCCATGTCGGTCAGCGCCCGCATCAGGCGGTGCAGCGTCGACTTGGGCAGGTTCACCAGCCGGGACAGCTCCGACAGGGTCAGCGGACGCGACGCCTCGGCCAGTGTCTCCAGCACGGTGAGCGCCTTGCGCAGCGGGCCCCCCGGGGCGCCGGGCACGACCGTGCCCGCCCCTGTGCCCGCGCCCGCTCCCGCGCGCGCCGCCCGAGGCTGCCGTTCACCGTCCACCGTGATGCTCCCGTCGACGAAGCACACCGACCAACCGGCCTCCATCCCTATCCGCGCGGGCCTGGCGGACTCAAGGCCGGCCGGGGATGCTGTCCCGAGGATGCTCGGGGTCGGGCCCTTTCGGCGGGCTCGCCACGGGCAAGCGGCAACCACCGTTCCGGAAAGTGGAAACCGCCGTAGAGCCGACCGCCCGGCCCTCCGTACTGTCCCGACCATGGCTGATGTGAGCTCGTACGAGAACGCGGGGGACGGCGTGACCCGCCGTGTCCTGCTGGCCGGCCCCCGTTCCTTCTGCGCCGGGGTCGAGAGGGCCATCGAGATCGTGGAGCGGGCTCTGGAACAGCGGGGTGCTCCCGTCTACGTCCGCAAGCAGATCGTGCACAACGTCACCGTCGTCGACGACCTCGCCGCGCGCGGTGCCGTCTTCGTCGAGGAACTGGACGAGGTGCCCGACGACGCCACGGTGGTGTTCTCCGCCCACGGGGTGTCGCCCGCCGTACGCCAGGAGGCCGACCGCAGGGGCCTGGAGGTCATCGACGGCACCTGTCCCCTGGTCGCCAAGGTGCACGCCGAGGCACGCCGGTTCGCGGCCCGCGGCGACACCGTCGTGCTCGTCGGCCACGCCGGACACGAGGAGGTCGAGGGCACGATGGGCGAGGCACCGCGGTCGATGGTGCTGGTCTCCACCCCCGAGGAGGCCCGCGGCCTGCCGGCCGCCGTCGGCGGGCAGGTCTCCTACCTGACCCAGACCACCCTCGCCGTGGACGAGACCGAGGAGGTCGTCGGCGCGCTCCGGGAGCGGTTCCCGCTGCTCCAGGAACCCCCGTCCGACGACATCTGCTACGCCACCACCAACCGGCAGGCCGCGCTCAAGGCGATCGTCGCGGAGTCCGACCTCGTGCTCGTCGTCGGCTCGGAGAACTCCTCCAACTCGGTCCGCCTGGTCGAGATCGCCCGCCGCGAGGGCACCCGGGCCGAACTGATCGACCGCGCCGGCGACATCCGGCCCCAGTGGCTGGAGGGCGTCCGCACCGTGGGCCTCACCGCCGGCGCCTCCGCGCCGCCCGCCCTGGTCACCGAGGTCGTCGACCGCCTCGGCGAGTTCGGGCCGGTCCAGGTGGAGGAGCGCGAGATCGCCCGCGAGACCGTGAGCTTCGACCTTCCCTCGTCCGTACGCGGCCAGTCGCGGCGGGCGGCGGGCGACCGTTCCAGCTGAGCGAGGAGAGACGTGTCATCGACTGTGCTCGGCCAGGTCACGGGACCGCGCCGGCTGAAGGAACTGCGACCGGACCGACTGCCCGCGCTGGCGGACGAGATCAGGGAATTCCTGGTCGACAAGGTGTGCGCCGCCGGCGGGCACCTCGGTCCCAACCTCGGCGTGGTCGAACTGACCATCGCGCTGCACCGGGTCTTCGACTCGCCGGTCGACCGCATCGTGTTCGACACCGGACACCAGTCCTACGTCCACAAGGTGCTCACCGGCCGGCAGGCCGCCTTCGACACCCTCCGCGCCGAGGGCGGACTGTCCGGCTACCCCATGCGCGCCGAGTCCCCCCACGACCACGTGGAGAACTCCCACGCCTCCACGGCCCTCTCCTACGCCGACGGCCTGGCCAAGGCCCACCGGCTGCGCGGTGAGGAACACCGCCGGGTGATCGCCGTCATCGGGGACGGCGCGCTGACCGGCGGCATGGCCTGGGAGGCCCTGAACAACCTCGGCCGGGGCGGCCGGCCGGTGATCGTCGTCCTCAACGACAACGGCCGCTCCTACGACCCCACCGTCGGCGGCCTGGCCGACCACCTGACCGCGCTGCGCGGCGCCGGGGAGCCGGGACCGAACCTCTTCGAGACCCTCGGCCTCGCCTACCTCGGCCCGGTCGACGGGCACGACATCGCCGCCGTCGAGGAGGCCCTCCGAGACGCCGCGCGGCTCGGCCGGCCGGTCGTCGTCCACTGCGTCACCGAGAAGGGCCGCGGTTACGCGCACGCCGAGGAGGACGAGGCCGACCGCATGCACGGCATCGGCGTCCTCGACCCCGCGACGGGCCGGTCGCGTACCGCGTCCTCGCCCGGCTGGACCGCCGCGTTCGGCGCGGAGCTGGAGCGGATCGCCGCCGAGCGGCCCGAGGTCGTCGCGCTGACCGCCGCGATGCTCAGGCCGGTCGGCCTGCACGGCTTCGCCGAGCGGTTCCCGGAGCGCGTCTTCGACGTGGGCATCGCCGAGCAGCACGCCGTCACCAGCGCCGCCGGCCTCGCCATGGGCGGCCTGCACCCGGTGGTCTGCCTCTACGCCACCTTCCTCAACCGCGCCGTCGACCAGATCATGATGGACGTCGCCCTGCACAACCTGCCGGTGACCTTCGTCCTGGACCGGGCCGGCGTCACCGGCCCCGACGGGGCCAGCCACCACGGCATGTGGGACCTCGCCCTGCTCGGCACCGTGCCGGGCATGCGCGTCGCCGCCCCCCGCGACACCGCCCGGCTCGCCGAACTGCTGGGCGAGGCGCTGTCCGTGCAGGACGGCCCGACCGCGCTGCGCTTCCCCAAGGGCGGCGCCGGACCCGAGATCCCCGCCCTGACCCGCATGGAGGGCGTCGACATCCTCCACCGCACCCGGTCCCGGCCCCTCGACGTCCTGCTGGTCTCCACCGGCGTCCTCGCCGGCCCCGCCCTGGGCGCCGCGGAACTCCTCGCCGAGGAGGGCGTCGGCGTGACCGTCGTCGACCCGCGCTGGGTGCTCCCCGTCGCGCCCGCCCTCACCCACCTGGCCTCCCGCCACCGGCTCACCCTCTGCCTGGAGGACGGCATCCGGGCCGGCGGCGTGGGCACGGCCCTGGCCCAGGCCTGCGCGGACGCCCGCGTCCCCGGCCCGGTGCACGCCCTGGGGCTGCGCCGGGAGTTCCTCAGCCACGGCGAACGGCCCGCCATCCTGGCCGACCACGGCCTCACCGCCCGGTCCGTCGCCGATTCCGCCCGCGCGCTGCTCGGCGACACCACGCCGGCGCGTACACCCGCCCCCTCCTCCCGGGAAAGGACACCGCGGTGACCCAGGTCGCGCTCGGTATGCCCGCTCCGCCCCCCGCCACGCTCGCCGACCGCCGCCCCACCCGTCAGCTGCGGGTCGGCACGGTCGGCGTGGGCAGTGACCACCCGATCTCGGTGCAGTCGATGACCACGACCGTCACGGCCGACGTCAACGCCACCCTCCAGCAGATCGCCGAACTCACCGCCGCCGGCTGCGACATCGTCCGCGTCGCCTGCCCCAGCGCCGACGACGCCGAGGCGCTGCCCGCGATCGCCAGGAAGTCCAAGATCCCGGTCATCGCCGACATCCACTTCCAGCCCAAGTACGTCTTCGCGGCCATCGAGGCCGGCTGCGCCGCGGTCCGCGTCAACCCCGGCAACATCAAGAAGTTCGACGACAAGGTGGGCGAGATCGCCCGCGCCGCCAAGGACCACGGCACCCCCATCCGGATCGGCGTGAACGCCGGTTCGCTGGACCAGCGGCTGATGCGCAAGTACGGCAAGGCCACGCCCGAGGCGCTGGCCGAGTCGGCGCTGTGGGAGGCGTCGCTCTTCGCCGAGCACGACTTCCACGACCTGAAGATCTCCGTCAAGCACAACGACCCCGTGATCATGATCCGCGCCTACGAGATCCTCGCGGAGCAGTGCGACTACCCGCTGCACCTGGGCGTCACCGAGGCGGGACCGGCCTTCCAGGGCACCATCAAGTCCGCCGTCGCCTTCGGCGCGCTGCTGCGCCAGGGCATCGGCGACACCATCAGGGTCTCCCTCTCCGCCCCGCCGGTGGAGGAGGCCAAGGTGGGCGCGCAGATCCTCCAGTCGCTGAACCTGCGCCCCCGGAAGCTGGAGATCGTCTCCTGCCCGTCCTGCGGCCGGGCCCAGGTGGACGTCTACAAGCTGGCC